>CBFGKH010000004.1:150167-196019 GCA_965649295.1 Caldifarciminota bacterium | reverse complement strand
GATGAACGTTCGCAACTAGCCGCGGTTTGCTTCCGATTTGCTGCCCAGCGGTTGAAGTTCGAGCTTGCTGATGGCTTGGCGGTGCTGGCGCACGGCCGAGTTGAGGTCTATGAGCCATCAGGTCGTTATCAGTTTGTCGTTGATGCCATCGAGCCTTTGGGTGCCGGTGCTCGGCAGCAGGCCTTTGAGCAGTTGAAGCGGCGGCTAGAACGCGAGGGCTTGTTTGCGGCCGAACGGAAGCGGCCACTGCCGCGACTGCCCAGGACAGTTGGCGTCGTGACCTCGCCGTCAGGGGCAGCAATTCACGATATCCTGAGAACGCTCCGGCTGCGGCAGGCAAAGGTGCGTGTGCTGCTCTATCCAGCACAGGTTCAAGGCGAGGGCGCGGCTGCCCAGATTGCTGCGGGCATCGAGGCACTCAATGCTCATGGCGAGGCCGAGGTGATAATCGTTGGCCGGGGCGGGGGTTCGATTGAAGACCTTTGGCCTTTCAATGAGGAGGTGGTTGCCCGAGCTATTGCTGCTTCGCGGGTTCCGATCGTTTCCGGGGTCGGTCACGAGATTGACTTCACGATTGCCGATTTCGTAGCTGATGTCCGGGCAGCAACGCCTACCGCTGCCGCGCAACTGGTGGCCCAGACCTGGCAGGAGCTACCAGCAAGAATTGATGAGCTAGTGCGGTCGTTGCTGCAGAGTTGGCAGCAGTATGAGCTAAGTCGTGAGGAGCAGCTTGCGACCGCGCTGGGCAGTAGCTGTTTTGAACTGTTGGCAGCAGCAGTTGCCAGGCTGGGACTGCGAGTTGAACAGGCGAGAGCCCGAGCAGTGGGAGTGACGCTTAGCCGGCTGCGGTCGGCCGCAGCAGCACTTGCTGGGACAGTTCAGCGCCTAGAACGTCAGAATCCGGTGGTGCGTACCGTTCAGGGCAAAGCGAGGCTGCAGCAGTTGGTGGCGCGGTTGGCGCAGGCTGCGGCGATGTTAGTCCGGGCCCGACGCGACCGCTGGCAGGAAATGCTGGCTAGACTTGAGCCGGGTTGGCAGACTGGCTTTCGTCCAAGGGCAGCTCAGCTCGACTTGCTATCGGCCAAACTTGCGATGTTGAGTCCACTGGCCAGCCTAGCCCGAGGTTACGCGATTTGTCGGCGACCGGACGGCACGGTTGTCAGCAGCGTCGGCCAGGTCAGCATCGGTGAGCAGGTGCTCGTGATGCTAGCTGATGGTTCACTGACTGCGGCAGTGCAGGAAATAGCCAGCGGCGAGGGACCAGAAGATTGGTTGTGAGTCGCGGTCAAGGAGGTGCGGATATGAAGACTAACAATGCCGGGCCAGGAGTCGGCGATTTTGAGACCGCGCTGGCGGAGCTGGAGGCGATTGTCAAGCAACTGGAGGAAGGCAATCTACCTTTGGCCAAGTCGTTGGAGCTGTTTGAACGCGGAATCAAGCTGGCAAAGGATTGCAAACAGCGACTGGCTGAAGCCGAGCTGCGCGTCAGTCAACTGGTGAAGGACAAAGACGGGCTGCTGAATGAGGAGCCGTTCGAGGAGACGTAGCCGGTCTGGCTAGCGACCGGCAGTGTGAACGATGGTCAAATACGGACGCAGCGTGTCGTCGTGACCAGCGGCGGCCCCGTTGCGTTCGGCACTGGTAGCAAGGTCCCAGCAGAAGCTAATGCGGCCGGTCCGGTTTCGTACCTGCTCTTTGAGCAAGGCGAGGCCATCGGCGTTTAGGGCCAGTCGGCGCCAGCCAAGGACCGGCGCTGAATCCATGGCGACAACTGTTCCAGCGCCGCCAGCAAGATAGAGCTCAGGTTCGGCCGTAGCCATGATATCTACGGCCACATGGCGAATCACGACCGCAGCCGGTGCGTCTAGGTCGGTGATGTAGTAGTTGAGTGTGCAGCTGCGAATCCGCTCGGCAGTGACTGTTAGTGATTCAAGCGGAAACTGACAGAATCCGCGGACGCGAGTGTCACCTTCCTCGTCGGCTTCGTAGCTCCAGACGATGTCCGGTTCATCGCGAGTGTAATCGCGGTCGCCACTGGCGAAATCCCGTACCAGCTCAATAGAGCAGGTCCAATCATCAACATCAGGCACATAAACCGTTGTGGTGGTCAGAAGTTCTGGCTCGCAGGCCAGCAGGAGAAGCACCAGGGTAAGAATCCGGCACGACATCGGTAGCTCGGAATCATGCTAGCGAACGGCATGACCGGGTCAAGGATTCCTGGACTGGACTGAACCGCTAGCGAACGCAGATGATGCGCTGGGCAGGGCCCAGAAAGTAGATACCAGTTGGGTAGTGGGTACCGTTGCTCCGTATCCGACCCAGGCAGTCGTAACGTCGGTCTGTGCCGATATAGGGGCCGACTATCGTAGCTCGCGGTCGCTGCCGGTCAGGCTGGCGTGACCCACTTGCTTCGGTGATCGCTAGTGGCAAGTCGGTGACTGGTACGCGCAGATAGACTACCGGATTGGTAGTAGTGGGGCCTTCGTCGTGTTCCCACAGACCAGCAGCGCGGTCGGCGAAGTAGATGATGTGTAGGGTGTCATTGACAACCTCGGCTAGGAATGGATAGCGCTTGCTGGTTGAGTCGGGTCGGGTAAGGCGTGTAGGCGGACCCCAGGTTCTGCCCGAGTCAGCAGACCGGGATGCCCAGATATCGGCGCGACAGAGTCCCGTTTGTTCGTCAACGTTGAATGGGTCAAACTGCTCCCAGACCACGTAGTATTCCTGGATTCGTCGATTGGCACCGATGCTGGGCCGACCGCAGACAAGATTGGTGGTGCCGAGTCTGGTACCTATTGGAACCGAATAGCAGTGGACAAGCGAGAATTGCGGCTGCAAGTATGAGCAGTAGTGCCAAATGGCGGCCTGAGCCGGTTCGCTGCCGTCAAAACCGGCAAAGACGAGATGGCCGCGGATACTGTCGTAAACGGCGGTTGCGGCCTGCGGCGTGCTGTTGAGCGGATGAAGAAGCGAGTCGGAAAGAGCGACAATCGGATACCAGTTCTGGCCATTGTTCGGTGTCTGGCGAAAGAAGAGGCGGTTCTTCTGTGGGCCGTCGGACGGTGACCAGATGCAGCCGTAGCGGCCGGTCTGTTTGGAGACGCCTAGGTTGTAGCTCGGGAACGGGCCGACATAGCCGAGGCGAAAAGCAGAGAGCATTATCCGGAAGAAGACAGTGTCGTTGCGGACGGCGAGGTGCTTGGTGAAACCGTAGTTCGCGGTACCGACCAGTGGATTGCGCGAGCCCGGAGCAATCAGTTCCTCGTAGAACCGGGCTGCGCCGGGAGCAGAGTCAATGAACTGGGTCATTACTGCTTGGCCACGGGTTAGTCGGTCGCAGGAGATTACAGCACAGCCGGTGCGAATGTTGACGTCAACGCAGCCGAGATTGCGTGGCTCCGGACAGACAACCGTGCCTTGTGGCCAACGCCAGTTACCGCGGTGCGGCCGGAAGTTGTAGCGGATTTCGCCGTAGCCGGTCTTCCAGACCGCATGGACTCCGCTCAGGGTATCGTTGACGAGATAGCGCAAAGCCGGGCCATGCATCTGCCGGTCCCGGTCGGTCCAGCCGATAGTGTCGGCAATCGGCAAGGCCGAGGCCGTGCAGACCAGCAGGCTGAGCAAGGCGCAAACGCGGGGCATTTCGGATGATGATAGACCGGCCTACGGGAGGGTCAAGAGGACGGAGGAGGCCGGCTATTGGTCAAACAGTCCAGTGGCTGAACCTGACAGCGCATAGCCGTTGTCCAGCCGCTGTACATGTATCAAACTCCGGGGTCTGCTACTTCCGCCGAATGTGCGAGCCTGCGGTTTGTTGCTTGTACAGTCGGGATAGCTAGGGCCTCGCATCTCCCGGTTTCAGCATAGGTTGACGTCCCCGCGAAGAACTCCGGGGTGAGATGACGGCCTGTTCTGTACCCGTCAGCGGCGAGGTCTTTGTTTGCGTCTCGGTTTGCGGGTGGGCGCGTCGGCGACGGCGGGTACGTTTGCGGGCGTGAGGAGGTCAGCAGCGGTGTGGTATTCAATGCTAGCCTGAGCGAAAAGAGGACCGGACTCACTGTCGAGGCGGGATAGGGCCATACGGCAGTATTCTGGGTCAATGTCGATACCGATGGAGTTGCGGCCGTTCTTTAGCGCGGCGACCATGGTGGTGCCGGTACCGCAGAAGGGGTCGAGGATCGTGTCGCCTGCGAATGAGAACATACGGACGAGACGAGTGGGAAGCTCAAGAGGGAACGGTGCAGGGTGCTGATGGGTGGATGCGCCGGGCATGGTCCAGAACTGACGGAACCAGTCCGTGTACTCCTTCTTGGAGAGCCTAGAGAGGCGGCGCTGTTCTTCGGTGGGCTTTCGGTAGCCGCCGGGTTTGCGCTGCATCAGGATGAACTCGATGTCGTTCTTGATGATGGCGTTCGGTTCGTAGGGCTTGCCGAGGAACCTAGAGCCGTTCTCGATTTCGTAGTTGGCGTTGGTGATCTTGTTCCAGATGATAGGGTTCAGATTGTCGAAACCAATGCGGCGGCACATGACCACGATGTCGGCATGAAGCGGCATCACGAGGTGGCGGCCGTAGCGGCGGCGGGAGAGACAGACGTCGCCGACCACGCACACCAGTCTACCACCGGGCACGAGCACACGGAAACATTCGCGCCAGACCTGTTCGAGCGCTGAGAGGAACTCCTCGTAGTTCGCGACGTGGCCGAGCTGGCCTTCGGTGTCGTTGTAGCGTTTGAGGTTCCAGTAGGGGGGAGATGTGATGACAAGGTGAACTGACCTGTCAGGAAGGTAGGGCATTCGGCGCGCATCCCCGAGAATGAGGCGGTGAAATGTATGGTGTTCTGTCGGCATGTCAGGGCGAGTGGACGGCAACGTGGGCCACCAGCGAGCGGGCTAGAGCGGAGAATGCCAAGTCGGGCGCGGGTTCGGAGTATGCGCCGCGGGCACCGGTCTTGGCATGCGAAAGCAAGAATGCGGCCATGCTGTAGAGGTTCTCGCGTACGAGCTTGCGGCAGAGCAGTTCGTAGCGCTTGGCATACGAGGCAGTCTTGAATTCGGGGAAGACCTCGAAGTGCGGCTCCTGCACAGTAACGGGAGATTGGGAACGCGGGCAGTCTTCGAGCAGGAACAGGTAACCGAGCCAAGGCTTGATGTTGGAGTTGAAGGCTTTCTCGCGGTAAGCGGTCCAAAGGTCAACCGCGCTGCCGATGGCCTCCTCAGTGCGGTTGTTGAAGTTGTTTCCGAACGACGGGCCGACTTGCGACTTAGCTTCCAGCACGCAGATAAGTTGACCATCCTTGACAACGAGCAGGTCCCATTCCTTGGTCGGTCGGTAGAAGCCGGGAAGCTCGAGTCTGGAGGCCCGGTAGATGCAGTCCTCAGGCATGCCAGCTTCGTGGATAAGCCGTGCAAATAGGTCAATGAAACCGTCCATCTGAGCGCCACCGGTTACCGCGCTGCGTGCCCCTTGGTCAACTCTGCCGGCTTGTTTCTGTCTCGTGGCCTGGTTGGATCGCGCTGCCCAGAAGTGGCGGACAGCGGCCCGAATGCGGGCATCTAGGTCTTGCGGCAACTTCAGCGCCATTGTTGAAGTGAGGATATGCTGCGCTTGGCACAAGTCAACCTGATGAGAGAGTGAGAGGCGGCGTCCAAGGAGTCATCCTGCAATCACCCCAGCGGAGGACGGCTAGGACGTCGGGATTCCTGGGGACGTGAAGCTGTTGAAAGCCTTGACACTTCCCTGAGAGTTGGTGAGTCGAAGGTGTAGTGATGCACCAATCGAAAATGACTCCTCCCGATAGCGGTAGCCAACCCGGACCGTTGGCGCGAGGGCATCTTCATCGCTTGCCAGTTACGCGAGTTGGTGCAGGAGAACTACTTCCTGCGGCGGGTGGCCCGGGTGCTCGACCCAGGGATGCTGCGGGACGAGGTGGTAGACTCCTATCGTGCGCGGACAACGACCGGCCGAGCATCAATCCGGAAGCTGCGGTGCGGCTGATGCTGGCCGGGTTCCTCGCCGGGATCGGTCTGATCCGATCCGAACCGCACGACTCAGCGCTCAGCCCGGCCTGACCGGCGAACCTACGCCAGGTTTCTCAACAATCGCAACGTGCCTTGTTTTATCCCTTGCTTCTTTACGGTTTCCTTCCCCGTTGAATGTTGTCAAGCATGTTCTCCAGTTTTTCGCGGTGGAGTCTGGCTTGTGATGCCTCATGCTCAGAGAGCTTTCTGAGTCTGTCTACTGACGACTGAAGCTTGTCGGCGCTCGCTCTGACTGATTCTCCGAGACTAGTTAGGCGTTCGATGGACGATGCCAAGCGGCTGTTTATCTCGGACAGTGCCTGACCCACAGTCGCAAAGCCGTATACAAGTATTTTGTTGGTCTGCCACTGCTGGTAGATGAGCGCGAAGTTTATGTCCTTTTTGGCTTCAAGGACGAGAGCCCGCAGTCTTTTGGTGACATCAACGACGTCGGGTATTATCACAAGCGGAACCGCTGGCCGCTCTGAGGGAGACAAATCCAGCTCGCGGACCTTTTCCTCCGACATTCTTATCAAGTCCGCGACATTCTCCACTCCTTCTTCATAACGTGCGAGACACGTCACAGCTTCTTGGATTGCGGTCCAGAACTCGTCATATACACGTTCGTTGAACTCTCCCTGCGCTCTGTCCAGCGCCCGCTTGGCTCCCTCGACCTCTTGGTTGAGTTTCTGTGGAATGGCCTCTATTCGACGGAACCAATCCGCGATCAAAGCGAGCCCTTCTTGCTTCTTTCTTGCTTGTTTTTCCCTTGCAATATCCGCGTCTTGAAAGTAACCCACTAATGCTCCTAATAAGGCGCCCACCAGACCCTCGTTAATGAAGGACTTAAGAAACGCCAACGAAGAAGTGGGCTCTTGCAGCCGGTAAAAGCATCCCCCAAGACTGAAAACAAGCCAGCCTACTACTGCCCAAAAAAGTCATCACAGCAAGACCTCCTACGCTCGCGGCAGATCAGTCTTCTTAAGAGCGCCACCGTTGTTTTTTTGAACATCATCAATCCTGTGCCCTTCGGCATTGGTGAATGGTACCGCACGGCGATTGTGAGTCAAGGGCGTTTGAGGGCGGTGTGAAACAGCAGCACTTGATTCGCATTGACACCGGATTTGGCGAGGCTATCGTCGCAAAACGACTCTTTCGGAACAACCGTACAACAACTAGACCGCCTCTGAGCAGGAGGCGCTGCGTTCGTCAAGACGGAGGGCCATATGAGTCGTCGTGTGCAGAGTGACCGCAGTCTTCAACTCTCAGTGCGCACGGCGGCAAGTGGGGCTACATTGACAAGGCGGGAAAGACGGTCGTGCCGCTCGTGGATGACCACGCTTCTAGCATCCTGCGTGGCCTGGGTTGCGTGACCCTGAACGCGAGCGATGGTTCCAAGAGGTTCGGATACGTGAACGCTGCCGGGGAAGTGGTGTGGGAGCCGACGAACTAGCGTAGTCATAGCGGAGTAGCTGCCGATCCGAGTGAAGTGGTGGGGCTGTGGCGCGTGCGGCGCAGGTCCCACCAGGTTATGCGCGCGGACTGGTCGTTTGGTGCAGTTTGGATGGAGGCTGCGGGCGGATAGCCGTCAGCTTGCGGCCGGTTCGAGCCAGGCGGATATGAACGATATTGCCTACAAGCCGCTGAGGGCGCGTACCGACGGAAGCGGCGGCATGGTGACAACTTAGGCGCATGGCATTTCTACTGAGGCCGTGTCCCAGTGGGCTGTCTGGGGGATGGTTACCCCAGCTCCTTCAGGCACGGTTGCTAAAAGAGCTTGTTAGGATGTCGCCGATGGCCTTAGGTAACCACCTTTAGGCTGAGCTTGGAGACCAGCTCATGGTTTACCTTCAGACACTGCTGGTGATTGGGCTTGGAGTTGTGCCGTCTTCGGTGCTACCAGGCGGGTTGGCAGGTCTCCTGGCTCTTGAGCTACGAGCAGCGCTATGATGGTACTTCTTGGAGATGTTCCTCAGGGTGTCGGCCCCTGAATCTAAGAGCGGCTTGACTTCAGGGTTATCAGGTTCATAATCGGCTATCAGAAAGCAGCAAGAGAGTTTCTATCTGTCCAAGCTGGAGTGGCTCGGGCCGATTCTGGTCCGAGGGCTCCGGCTGCTGACGTCGGTCGAGGCGCTGGGCAAGGAGTTTTCCTTTTCGCAGACACTGATTATGCAGGCGCTGCTCGGCCACCAGCAGATGAAGATGAACGAACTGGCCCGGTTTCTCGGTCTGACCAAGGCAAATGCCTCAGGCCTGGTTGACCGGCTGGTCAGGCAGGGGCTGATTGAACGGCAGCACGGCGAGGAGGACCGCCGGGTCGTCTATGTCCGATTGACGCGCGAGGGGCGTCGGGTAGCAACGCGACTGGTCAGTGTTCAGCGCCAGGGATTGGTTCGACTGATGCGCCGGATTCCCGAAAAGGACCTCGGCCCATTTATTGAGACACTTGAGCGGTTGGCCCGCGGTCTAGCCGAGACCCAGCCCGACCTGCTGCCGCCACGCCCATAGCCGCGGGCTCGATTATTGCCCCCGCGGATTTTTCTTGACATAGAATGTCCACTATCTAAACTATCAATGCAGTGAATGGTAAAGCAAGCCCGATAGCAACGAAGGGTCTGCTGGTCGCGCTGGGGCGGCTGGTGGCGGCGCGACCGGTCGGGTGCCTGCTCTGTGTGCTGGTGGTGACCCTGGCGCTGGCGCCGTTCCTGCTTCGGTTGCGGGCTGAGGCAGATGTGACGAAGATGCTGCCCGAGGGTGACCCGGGCCTTGCGGTGATGGCTCTGGTGGACAGCGAGTTTGGTGGGTCGGACGAGGTTGCGGTGGTGGTTGAGAGCCAAGACCTATTCACTCGGCAGACGCTTGGGGCGCTCGATTCGCTGACCGAGGCGCTCGGGCGGATTCCGGGCGTGAGCGAAGTGCAGGGGCTGACGACGCTACAGGATGTGAGAGGAGAAGAGGGAGCAAGGGGCAAGGAGGACGAAGCCAAGAGCCAAGAGCAAAAAGGCAAGGGGCAAGGTGAGGAGCGGAGCGGAGTTGACGGAGGCACGAGTCAAGAGTCAAAAGCCAAGAGCCAAAGTGAGGAATCGAGCGAGGAGGAAGGGGGGGAGATTGTTATTGCGCGGGTGATTGACTCGATACCGCAGGACCCGGCGCGGCTGGCCGCATTGCGCCGGCAGGTGCTGGCCGATGACCGCTATGCCGGGACTCTGGTTTCGATTGATGGTACTTCGGCCCTGCTGTTGGTGCGACTGAGCCCGGGTTCGGCGCGGGAGAAGGTGGTTACGGACATCGAGCGGGTGGTGGCGCAGTCGTCGCTTTCGAGGCAGGTCTCTCTGTCCGGGTCACCGGCGATGATGAAGTACATGCAGGACTGGATGGCGTCGGACATGGCAAGGCTGCTGCCGCTGGTCGTGCTGGTGCTGGTGCTTGTCCTGCTGGTCGCGTTCCGCAACTGGTATGGCGTGCTGCTGCCCCTGGCAGCGGTGCTCATCGCCTTGGTCTGGACTCTCGGTTTGGTTGGTCTGTTCCGGCAGCCGATTACGATCGTGATGGCGGTGTTGCCGCCGGTGCTGGTGTCGGTGGGCAGCGCTTATGGGATTCATATCGTCGAGCGCTGGGAGAGCGAGCGAAGGAAGGGCAGCGATGCGCGAACAGCGGTGCGGACCGCGGTGGGCAATACCGGGCTGCCGGTCCTTCTCGCTATGGCCACGACTGTGGCCGGTTTCGGCTCGAACTTTGTGATGAAGATTGTCTCGATTCGGGCGTTTGCCATATTCTCAGCGCTGGGAATTCTGTTCTCCTTCGTGCTGGCACTGGTGTTCGTGCCGGCGGCGCTGGCACTGGTGAGGAGGGGTGGGGTCGAGGGGTTGAGGGGCGAAGAGGACGAAGCCAAAAACCAAGAGGCAGAAGCCAACGGGCAAGGCGAGGAGCGGAGCGGCGGAGGCGAAGGCAGAAGCCAAAAGTTAGAAGCTAGAGCGCAGAATGCGGAAGGGGAAAGGCGGCGGGGAAGGTGGTTCGGGACGTGGGGCGAGTGGGTGCATCGCCATCCGTGGCTGGTAATTCTGGCTGCGGCAATACTGACCGCGTTGTCGCTGGTTGCGGCGCAGCGGGTTCATCCTGAGACCGATTTCGTCAGCTACTTCAAGCCCGGGTCCGGGCCGACCCGCACGGCGCGCATCGTGAATGAGCGGTTCGGCGGGATGATGCAGTTCGAGTTCCTGGTGAGCGGCGACATCTGCGACACGGCGGTTCTCGGTGCAATGGAGCGGTTCGAAACCGCGCTCAAGCAGGTGCCGCACGTAACAAAGGTGTATTCGATAACCGACGTGCTGCGGTCCACGAACAGGGCTTTCAACAATGGCAGGCCTGAGTTCGACCGGCTGCCGGACTCGCGCGACGCGGTGGCGCAGTACTTGCTGCTGCTTTCGTTCTCGGGTTCCGACTTTCTCTCCCGGCTCATCACCTCGGACTATCAGGTCGCGCGTATCACGGCGCGGTTCGACCGGCAGGAGAGCGGTGAGATTGCCCTGGCGATGCAGCAGGTGCGGGCAGCTATGGCCGAGCACTTCCCGAAGGGCGGGCCAGCAGTCGTGCGGGTAGGCGGGATGCCGATGGCGGTGCTGGCCCTGCACGAGAACATTCAGCGTAACCAGACCTGGAGCGTCGTGACAGCGTTGGTTGCGGTATTACTGCTCGTGGCCGTGCTCTTTGGGTCAGTCCGGCTTGGCCTTGCTGCGCTGTTGCCGATCTTGTTCACGCTGGCCCTGTCGTTCGGCGTGATGGGGGCGGCCGGGATTCAGGTGGACGTAGTGACAGCGCTGCTCGGGTCGATTGCCGTCGGTATCGGTATTGACTACTCGTGCCACCTGATTGCTCGGTATCGTGAGGAGCGGGCAGCAGGTGCGGCGGGCGCGGAGCTGATGCGGCGCACCCTGACTGCAGTCGGGCCGGCAGTCGCGGCCAATGCTCTGGCGGTCGGACTCGGGTTTGCAGTGCTCGGCTTTTCGTCGCTTCAGATTATTCAGAAGTTCGGAGTGCTGGTTGCGGGCACAATGCTTTTTTCAGGTCTTGGCGCGCTCGGTCTGCTCGCGGCAGTGCTGAGTCTGCGCCGGGCCGAACAACGGAGGTAATGATGAGATACTGGACAATTGCTCTGGCAGTGGCTGTGAATCTTGCGTCAGCGGTCACCGGCCAGGAGGTGCTGGATCGGGTGCGCGAGGTAACAACGGCCCGGGACCGGCGAGCCGTTGCGACGATGACAATAACCGACCGAAGCGCGCGCGTGCAGAAGCGGGAGATGAAGATGGTGATGAAAGGCGATTCGCGGCTGATGATTACTTTCCAGTCGCCGGCTGACCTGCGCGGGGTGACATTCATGAGCACGTCGCCTGAGAACATGTGGATATACCTGCCGGCCCAGGGTCGAGTGCGGCGCATCTCGGGCAGCATGGCTGACCAGGGCTTTGGCGGGTCTGATTTCTCTTATCGAGAGATGGCGAACCTGTCGTTTGCCGATGAGAGTAGGGTGGAGAAACTGGAGGAGACCAGGCTCGACAGCGTGGCCGTGTGGCTGCTGACCATCAGAGACGGCGATGGGAGGCTCAGCCGGCTCTGGGTCGAGCAGGCGCGGTTCCTGCCGCTGGTTGTGGAGAAGCTCGGCGCGGACGGCAAGCCGACCAAGCGCATCGAGTTCTCGGACTTCGTCAACAAGGACGAGAGCTGGATTCCGGGTCTGATTCGGATGATGGACAGCAATCGGGGTAGCAGGACCGAACTGAAGTTGGAACAGCTTCAGTTGAACAGTGGCGTGAAGGAGAGTTTCTTCACCGAGGCGAATATGAAGAAGGGGGCGTAGCGTGGAGGACAGCAGACGAGTGCAGAGACCTGAGTGCGGAATAGAGAGCGCAGAGAGGGGAAGGCAAGGCGGTGGGGCACGAAGGGCGCTGGTTGTGTTCGGCGCAGTTCTGCTCGGGATGGGCGTTGTGTCCGCCAGGGACCTGGGCATTGGCGGTGACGTTCAGACCCGGCTGCACCTGAGAACGACGGCGCTGGACAGCGAAGCGGTGAGCTGGTCTCAAACCAGGGCGAAGCTGGACTTCGCACCGGACCTTGGCGAGCGAGTAACGGTGAAGCTAGGGGTTGAGTTCAGACTCGACGCGTTTCCTGACCTGCTGTCGGTTAGGCAGCTTGGCGATGCTGCTGTGTTGGAGCCGGTTTCGGTGCTGCTGGGCGAAGCGTACGTGCGGGTGCACGATGCCCTGCCCGGATTGGCGCTGACGATGGGCCGTCAGCTCGTCCACTGGGGAACGGCTGATGCCATCAATCCGACCGACAATCTCGTGACGCCGGATTACTCGGATCCGCTGACGTGGGATGCGCGGCGGCCGGTCTGGATGCTGCACCTCGATTACTCCCCGTTTTCTCAGTTCGGGCTGGAGCTGGCGGCCAAGCCGGTGTTCGAACCGGCGCTCGCGGTACCGCGACGGTGGTACTCGACTGACTATCTGCCGACCGATGCGCAGTTGCGGGAAGGACTGGTGCAGCAGCTGATGGGGCGCGGGCTGGACTCGGCGACCGCGCGGATGGTCGCCGGCCTGTACACGATCAACGTCAGCGAGGAGTTCGAGCTGCCCGGCAATTCACTGAAAGCGATGACCTACGGCGGCAGGGTGCGCACGCACTTCTCGGTGTTCGATGTCTCGGCCAGCCTGTTACGCGGCTATGACTTCCTGCCGACCGCGGTGCCGCAAACCGTGATGGATACGCAGGCCCTGACGATGGATTTCACGCTGCGCGAAAGCTATGCGCGCCGGACGGTCGTCGGGCTGGACGCAGCCGCAAGCATTGCCGGCGTCGGGCTCTGGGCCGAAGCCGGCTATTCGCTGTACGACGATTCGCTGATTGACGATGACGTATCGGTCATCGGCGGGCTGGACTACACGCTGGCCGGGTTCTACCTGAATGCGCAGTACCTGCACGGTCAGTTCCCGTTGGCGTTCGTACAGACCACGGCTGAGCCCGTGCGTGACTTCGTGCTGGCTGCAGTAGAACGGAAGCTGTTCGGCGACCGGGTGCTGGTGCGTTTGGGCGGGGCAGTGGATGCGAAGCACGGGTCACTGGCCGCCTTGCCATTGCTGCGCTGGATGCCGGCAGATGGCGTGCAGGTGGATTTCGGTGGCCTGGTCTTTGGCGGCAAGGCGGGTTCCGCGTTCGCACCGCTTGATGCTAACGACGAGGTTTTTGTCGGCGCTCGATACCAGTTCTAGGAGACGGAGATGGTTGTGGTCACAGGCGCGACCGGCCACGTCGGCAACGTGCTGGTACGCGAGCTGGTGCGGCGCGGCGAGCAGGTACGGGCGGTCGTACCTGATGGCGAGGGCCGGTCGCCAATCGCCGGACTCGACATTGAAGTTGTGGCTGGCGACGTGCGCGACGTGGGTTCGCTGGTTCGAGGTTTCGGCGGTGCGGATATCGTGTTTCACCTGGCCGGAATCATTACCATCTCATCCGGCCTTCGCGGTCTCCTCGACCAGGTGAATGTGCTCGGAACCAGGAATGTGGTTCAAGCCTGTCGGCAGGCAGGAGTGCGGCGGCTCGTGTACACGAGCTCGGTCCACGCGCTGCCAGAGCTACCGCCCGGTATTCCGATTAGTGAGGTGAGAGAGTTCGAGCCGACGCGGGTGGCTGGTGACTATGCGGAGTCCAAGGCCAGGGCGAGTATCGAGGTCTTGGAAGGTGTCAGGCAGGGGCTTGATGCGGTGTTGGTCTTTCCATCGGGTATCATCGGGCCGTTTGACTTCCGCGGGTCGGAGATGGGCGAGCTGATTCTGGACATTGCTCGCGGCAAACTGCGGGCGTATGTTGATGGCGCCTATGATTTCGTTGATGTGCGCGACGTGGTGCAAGGGTTGCTCCTGGCGGCGGAGAGGGGGCGCTGCGGCGATGGCTACATTCTATCCGGTGAGCGGATAGCTGTTCGTGACCTGCTGCGGGTGGTCGCTGTTGCAGCCGGGGTTAGGACCAGGTCAGTGCGACTGCCCAACTGGCTGGCAAGAGCTGCAGCAGTCTTTTCGCCGGCTTACTACCGTTTGGCCCGGCGTCGGCCCAGGTTCACATCGTATTCGCTGCGGGTGCTTTGGTCGAACTGCTTGTTCAACCGAAGCAAGGCTGAGCAGGAGCTTGGTTATCGGCCTCGGCCGCTGATTCAGTCTTTATGTGAGACCGTTGAGTGGCTGAGGCAGACCGGTCGGCTGCGGCCGTCAGGGAGTCTGTCTTGAGCGGCCTGTTGTCCGTAATCGTGCTGGCTGCGAATCTCTGGCCGGTCATGCCGGACACGCTCTGCAGTCGAGCCGAGTGGTTCCTCCTCAACCGGCATCTTGGCGACGGGTATATGGACTCGTGCGCGGCACTGCTGGCTATGGCACGAAAGACCAGACCGAGTGATGCGCGTTGCCGGGCTTTGAGTGCGCGGTACTGCATTCAACGTGGCGAGGATGCAGCCACACGCGATGCAAAGCTGCACTGGTTCAACCAGGCCCGGGCCGTAGCTGATTCACTGCGTACCACTGACAGCGACAGGCCGGAAGGACATCTGTGGTGGGCCACTGCCCAGGCCAGCGTACTGAATCTCCAGGGGTCTCTGGCTGCTGCCTTGGGTGCCGGTGAGCTGCGGCGTGAGTTCGAAAGGGCTGTCGAGCTCGATCCGCGCCCGGCGATTGGCTGGTATGCGCTTGCCTGCCTTTACGAACGCTTGCCGGGTTTGGCAGGTGGCAGCCTCAAGAAGGCCGAGGATTGCCTGCGCCGGGGTGTTGCGGCCGATTCGAACTACACGATTATCAGGCTCGGACTAGCACGGGTTCTAGCACGGCAAGGCCGCACGGCTGAAGCGATAGTCGAACTGGAGAGACTGTTGGTCACTAAGCACCCAACCCATCCGGCAGAGTTAGTCCTTCATGATATTCCGTCGGCTGCCGAACTTCTGGATTCGCTGCGTGCGCTGAAGCGGTAGTCCCACCGGACTCCGAAAGCGAAACACCCTGGCAGGCAGGGTGTTCTGGGTCAAAACAGCTGGGGGACAGGGATTCGAACCCCGATTAGCTGGTCCAGAGCCAGCCGTCCTGCCAGTTAGACGATCCCCCAAAGGGCCGTAGGGAGCCTAGCGCATAGGGCAGCGAAGTCAAGGAATGCCAGACTGGGCCCAGTACAGACCAGTTCCGAGCCGCCCCCAGAACACTCAACTGCTTCGGGCTACAAGGAACCCGCAGCTGAGACAGTCAGTATTGGTCGCGAATAGTAATAAGCTGAGAGGAGGTAATCAAATTCGACTAACGGCTCCGCTAAGCGCGAGCGACTAACCATTACGTATTGGTGTGTTACGTTTTCTAGGGTGGTTGCGGATTAGCTCTTCGTACAGCGCCTCAAACCGTCGTGCAATGGCTGTCCAGTCGTAGTTGGCGGTTACGAGCTCACGGCCAGCTCTTCCCAAGGAATGACGCTCGGTCGGTGACCGCATCAAACGCACTAGCGCTCGTGCGAAGTCGTCCGGAGTGTCAGCAATGACGATGTTTTCGTTTTGCCTCAGTCCATCGATTCCTTCGCAGCCGACAGCAGTCGAGACAACCGCTTTGCCCATGGCCAGTGCTTCCAGTATCTTGATCCGGATGCCACTGCCGACCTGCGTGGGAACTGCGAAAACCGCTGCCCGCTCGATGAGCGGACGTACGTCCTCGACGAATCCCGTAACCACAATACTCTCGCCGTCATGGCGACTCTTGATCGATTCAGGTGGGTCTTTCCCTACAATGTATAGCTTAGCGGCTGGATGCTCGTGGCGCACTTTGGGCATCACATGGTCCAGTAACCACTCGGTGCTGACGACGTTCGGTAGCCATTTCATCAACGCCACCGAGACAATCATGTCTGGGTCTTCTTCGGCAGGGTCCGTCGGACGAAAGGAATCCGTATCTACGCCTGCCGGAATTGAGTCCACCGCAAGACCACCGGCCAGTTCACTTAGTCGGGCAGCGTCAACTTTGGTCACGGCCACCACTCGGTCGAAACGAGGAACAAACTGGGTTTCATAGTTGATAAGACGATGGACCTGGATGTCCGCCCAAAGTCGTTTGAGTGGGTTACGGAGCGTCTTGCGTAATCTTGCCATCAATGTTGAGTCAACATTGTGGCACCGTAGCAGCACAGGGACATCTAGCTCCCGAGCAGCAGCTAGGCCAAAGGGAGCGGTGTGCAGAAAGTCGGTGTGGATGATATCTGGACAGAACTCTCTGGCAGCGGCAATGGTTATGGCTGCCAGTCCGCGGGGTCTATTCTTGGCATAAACGTAGGGAACTGGCGTGAACAGATTCTTGACGAGGGATGGTAACGTCGTCATCAACTGTCCGGTCACTGACCATGTCCGGAATTCGGCCGCAAACGCAGGAGGGATGTCTTCTCCAATCTGGCGCGGGAAGACAAACGCGATCTCGTGACCTAGCTTGCGTAGTTCGTGAGCGATTCTATAGACACCGATGCGACCGCCGTCAGTGGGCGGATAGGGGATATTTTGGGTGATTTCAAGTATTCTCATGACCATTTAGTTGGCTTGGCGTGTGTTGCTGCGGCTTCAAATACTCTGGCGAGTTTCTCAGCCGCACTGTCGCAGTCGAACAGTCTGGCGCGCGCCATGCCGGATACCGCCATTCGTTCTAGTTCCTTACTGTCGTTCAGGATACTGTCCAGTTGGCGAAGAAGGTCATCGATCGAGCCGACCTTGAAGTAGCGAGCGGCTGAACCACCGACCTCAGGCAGACTTGACGACCAGCTGCACAACACTGGGCAGCCAGCTGACATTGCCTCCAGCACAGGCAGACCAAAACCTTCGTAGATTGAAGGACAGATGAGAAGCAGGGCGTTCCGGTAGAGTTCGCGGAGAGTGTTGTCATCTGCATTCTTGATTCTTTGGACGCGGCCGATTGCCGCCAGTCGCTCTGCTCGGACACATATTGCTTGTGAACGCCAGCCATCGTTGCCAACGAGTATAAGTGGCGGAAGGTCGGGCCTCATCTCCAGCGCAGTTAGTAGTAGGTCAACGCCTTTCCGCGGCTCGACGGTACCGACAAACAGTAGAAAAGGAGAGCGCTTGGTCAGCTTTCGGCTTTGATCCAATGTGTCCGTTGTCGCTGAGGTCGGGCGAAAGGGCTCGGGTAGAGTAGGATACACGACAGTCACCGACGAACTTCGCGGCACAAGCAACCGTTTGATAAGCCTTGCCGTCGCTTCCGAGTCGGCCACGACTGCGTCTGCTAGAGCGGCAGCCCGCCGTAGGGCTTTACCAGCCCACACTCGGGTTCTGACGGGCATGGATCGAGGAAGTACGAGTGCAGTTAGGTCGTGTATCGTGACAACGCGCACACCTGTGTTGTCGGCACGTCGCGGTACAAAGTGATTCTGACACCAAACGACGTCTGCTCCGTCTTGGCGTAGCATTAGGGGCAATCTGAAGTGCAGCCAAGCTTGGCCGAACTTGCTCGTGAAAGATGAATCAATACGCACTCGCGCCTTCTCAATCGAAACGGGTAGTGTTCGGTGCGGTGAGTACAACACAATCTGCCAATTCGGTCTGATTCGAACTAGACGCTGAAGCATTGATTCGATGTAACGGGCGATACCGGCGCGAATTGTTCCGGCTACTCCGAGTTCTACAGCAAGCCGCATGGTTCTATGATGTCTCAGATATCCAGTTGCTGCGGATTAGCAACTTGCCTCCGAACGTACTGCAACAGCTCGTCAAGAGATGAGACGGAAGTTTTCACACCTGCCTTGAGCCAGGCCTGGCTGTCAGTCGGTTTGTCACCGCAGCCAATGCTTCGTTCCAAGTCAACGTTCCAGTCACGGGCAGCTTGGAGGATGAGTCCGGGTTCAGGTTTACGACAGGTGCAGGGCCCGGTGAACTCCGGGTGATGCGGGCAGAAGTAGAAGGCGTCAATGTGTGCGCCCCGCTGTCGCAGTTGGTCATTCAGCCAGTTGTGCAGTCGGTTGACGTCAGCCGCGCCATACAAGCCCCGAGCAATGCCTGCTTGGTTGGTGATAACGATGACTAGGAAACCGAGGTCGTTCAGTTGTTTGATTGTCGGGATAGCTTCTGGCAGCCAGCGGAATTGCTCGGGACGGTGGACGTAGCCAGTATCCTCGTTGATGACCCCGTCACGGTCGAGAAAGACGGCCGGGCGACGGAAGTGTGCAGGCAGCGCCTCTTGGGCGCGGGCATAGTCAGCGGGGAGGCCAATATCGATAAAGAATGAGCGATACTCGCAAGCAACCAAGCGGCCATCGAGCATTTGCGGGAAGACCTCGCGCTCGATTGAGCCACGCTCGGGCAGCAGTGACAGAATACCGCGGCGAAGCAGGCTGACGCCGCCGTAGATTAGCCCAGGACCGGTCTTTTCTTTTTCGGCAAAGCCGATGACGATACCGTTCTCGACGGTGACAGTGCCATAGCGTCCGGCGTCTGGGACTGCGCGTAGGGCCAGCCCAGCGAGAGCAGTTGGTGGAACATTGATTGCCAGGTCAAGGATGTTGATATCAAACAGGGAATCACCGTTGAGGAAAAAGAACTCAGCATCAAGTGCGTTGGCGGCATTGCGAAGGGCGCCAGCAGTACCGAGCGGCTCGGTTTCAACTAAGCAGAGAATGCGGGCACGGCCGCTCCAGCTTGAGGCGAAGTCAGCAACCTGTTGGCCCTGATGACCGGCCAGCAGTAGTATTTCGTCAACGCCAAAACGTTCGAGATTACTAATCAGCCAAGCGAGAAAAGGTCTGTTCGCTACTGGCAGGAGCGGCTTGGGCGTGTCTTTGCCCAACTGCCCAAGGCGGGTACCGCGGCCGCCGACAAGGATGACCGCCTGCATTAGGCTAGGTCGATTTCGACGAGCTGACAGATGATGTGGCCAATTAGGGCGTGGAGTTCCTGAATTCTTGGGGTGTCGACAGACGGAACCGAGATGATTGCGTCGGCTAGGCCACGGAACCGGCGAGGGTATTCTCCGACCAAGGCCACGACTTTGATGCCCTGGCGCTGTGCAGTGCGAGCAGCCGTCAGGATGTTGGCTGACCTGCCGCTGGTCGAGAGGCAGACCAGGACGTCGCCTGGCCGGCCCAAAGCCTCAACCTGGCGGGAGAAGATTTCGTCGAAAGAGATGTCGTTACCGACCGATGTTAGAACCGAGGTGTCAGTAGTTAGGGCTAGAGCAGGTAGTGCCCGTCGTTGCCGATAGAGTTTGCCGACGAGCTCGGCCGCCAGATGCTGGGCATCAGCAGCCGAGCCACCGTTGCCACAGAACATCACTTTGCGGCCGAGCCGCAGGGCTCGACAGATGATACTGGTAGTAGCTAGTATCGGTTGTTCAGTAGCCGCAAGTGTTCTTGGTAGCAATTCGGCGAGATCAGCGAATGACTGACTGGTGATGCGACGAGCTAGTCGATGGTCCACGATATGACACCTTCATTGGTGAACGAGAAGTTGGTAATCTCCGCACCCATCGTGGTAAGCCGCTGCTGGACGTGGAAGCGGCGACGCGGTTCGCAGAAGAAGAACATGAAACCACCGCCGCCGGCGCCGGAGAGTTTGCCGCCGAGGGCGCCGGCCTTGCGAGCCTGTTCGTAGATTTCGTCAATGCGCGGATTGCTGATTTCGTCGGTGAGCCGGCGTTTCTGTTGCCAAGCGGCATCGAGTAGTTCGCCAAAACGGCCAAGTTTGCCAAGAAGCAGGGCGTTCTTGGTTTCATAGGCCAGGTCGCGGAGAGCATCGAATGCGGCGACGCGTTCGACGGCGCCGGACTGGTAGTTCTGCATCTGGCGGTCAATAATCTGCGATGACAGGTGCGCACCGCCGATGTAGGCAAAAAGGAGCGAATATTCTAGCTCAGCAATCAACTCGGGTTTGATGCGGAGAGGATTGACCAGCGTTGCGTCTTTGGTGAACTCGATGAAGTTGATGCCGCCGAAGGCGCAGGCAAACTGGTCCTGTCGGCCACCCTTGATGCCAACCTCGACACGTTCAACCGTGTAGGCGGTTTCGGCCAGCGTGTAGCGGTCCATCGGCACGCGCAGATGCTCGGCGATTGCCTGAATGAGGGCAACGGTGAGAGCGGAGCTCGAACCGAGGCCAGAGCCGGGCGGGGCATCGTTATGAAGGTCAACGTCGGCGCCAGCGGTCATCGAACCGGTGTTGCGGAAATGGTTTATCACGCCCTTTGCCAGGTCGAGTTGGCCATCGTAGGCCATCGGCTGGTCGAGCTCAAAGCGGACGGTGAGGTCGTAGTCGAGGCTCCGTACAGCGACGACGTTATCCTGACGGGGGGTGATGTTGGCAAAGGCATAACGATTGATTGTTGCTGAGAGCACGGCTCCTGACTTATGCTTGTAATAAGGCCAGACGTCAGTGCCGCCGCCGGCGAAGCTAATACGCAGTGGCGCCCGTGCTCGGATCAACATGCAGGCTGAGGATAGCGGCGGTGCCGTTAGAGTCAATTCTGGCCTAGCAGGTGGGGCCTAAAGGCATTGACTTCGGTGCGCCTTCGCCTAGACTTCGGGCGTGAGCAAACTCGCGAAGTACTTGGGTGTACTACTACGGTGGCGTCGCCTTATCGTCTGGAACGCAGTTGTGATGACGGCGCTAGCTGTTATTGCTAGCTTGATTTTGCCACCGAGGTATACCGCCACGGCGCAGCTTCTTCCTCCGTCTGACGAAAACGATGTCTTTGGTCTGTCGGCTGTGCTTGGCGGTGGGCTAAGTTCAGGGCTGAGCAAGTTGCGGTCGGGACTCGCTGGAGTCGCAACTCCTTCGGATATCATGCGCGCTATTCTCAGTAGCCGGTCAGTTATGGAGAGGGTCGCCGAGCGTTGCAGTATCTCCTTCTACTACCGGATACGACGCCCGTCGCCGGAAAAAGCAGTACTGCAGTTGCGTGAGATGACCCGCATCTCGGTTGGTGATGATGGTGTGGTGCGGATCTCCGTTGAGGCAAAGAGCAGGACGCTTGCCGCTGACATAGCTAATACCTACGTGGCAGAGCTCGACAGTTTCCTAAGGTACTCTAACATCAGTCGTGGAAGAAACCTAAGGATTTTTGTTGAGCACCGGCTTGCTCAGGCAGAGAGTAGCCTTTGGGCCGCGCGAGAAACATTGAAACGGTTCCAGCAGGCGCATGGCGTTGCTGCTGTTGATGATGAAACCCGTGTTGCGATCGATGCCTACGCGAGGCTAAAATCGCAGCTTATTGCTCGAGAGGCCGAACTGGAGGCCGCTCGCTCCGTTACAAGTGATGCCAATCCCTACACACTGACTCTTGTTCAGGAGGTAGCGGGTTTGCGTGATGAGTTGAACAAGATTGAGCGTGGTGGGTCCTCAGGGGGATTCGGAATCGGGTTTGGAGTTTCGTTTGACAAGCTACCCGCTGTGGCGGCAGAGTTTGCCAAACTCTTCCTTAGTCTGCGTGTTCAAGAAGAGTCATATGCCACTCTCTATCAGCAGTACGAGTACGCCCGAATCCTCGAAGCGCGGGACACACCGATACTTACGGTCCTCGACTATGCCGTTCCTCCAGAACGCAGGAGTTTTCCAAAGAGGACGATTATCGTTGTTTCTGTGCTAGTGTTTAGTCTGTTTATTGGCATTGCGGTTGCGTTCATCGGCGAGTACTTCGCAAGCTTGAAAACAACACAACCGGCTGCGTACGAAGATTGGAATGCGGTCCGCAGCCAACTGGCCTCTATCAGTCAATCGCTCCGTCGTCGCCGTGCTTCGTAACGAATCACGCGACGACCATCGGCGCTATCTTGGCTATCCCTCGGCGGCACGGCGCGTGGCCGGCAACACAATGTTCCTTTTCGCCGCCGATGTGGTCAACCGGCTGCTTATGGTTCTCTTCTACATGGTTGCGGCGCGTCATCTGGGGGTTAGCGAGTTTGGTACACTTTCCTTTGCGTTGGCGTTCGTGACTATGTTCGCTTTGCTGACTGACTTAGGACTTGGCGCAGTTACCGCACGAGAGATCGCTCGTGACTCATCGGTCGCTGAATACTACGTCAGCAACTCGGTGGCCATAAAGCTCGTGGCGTCGCTGGCTGTGATTGTTTTGGTCTTTGCGGCAGCCAAAGTTATCGGGTATGAGCCTCAGCGGCTAGCGGTTGTGATGATCTGTTGCATCTTCGTATTTGAATCCGCGTTCACCAGCTACTTTGGGGCTGTGTTCCAAGGTTACGAACGTATGCACTTGACTGGAATTGCTCGACTGGTCCAGGGGTTCGTACTTGTTGCTGGCGTCCTGTTAACAGTGAGAACCACTGCTACCGCCCAGCTGTATGCGTGGCTCTATGCTGTCGCCGGTCTTGTATCAGTTGCCACGGCAGCGGCACTGGTTGCTAAGTGTCGGGTCCGGATTCATCTGCGATTTCGTCTGGCAGAGTGGATTCGACTTTTGCGAACGTCAGCACCGCTCGGTTTGGCATCGATACTAGTGACTCTTTACTATTGGAATGGTACAGCTGTGTTAGCTAGATTGCACGGCGATCGGCACGTCGGCCTGTATAGCGCTCCGCTTCGACTGGTGCTTGCACTTGCCGCGGCCCTTGTGGCATTCGGCGGCGCGCTCTATCCTTTGATGTCGCGGCTTTTTGTTGACGACCAGCGACAACTGAGCAAAGTCTTAGCTTTTTCGCTACGGATTGTTGTCTTGATGGTTGTCCCTGTGGCCGTTTTCGGCGTCCAGCTCGCGCAGCCAATTGTGAAGCTACTGTATGGCAAAGACTACATTGCTTCAGTTCCCGTGTTACGTGTGCTTTTCGGATGGTTCGCCTGCGTTGGCGTCAGTGCGATTCTTGGCAATTACTTGGTAGCGGTTGACCAGGAGAAAGGCCTCACCGTTCAGGCCATGATTTCCTTTGGCGTTAATCTCATAGCAAACTTCCTTTTGATCCCACGATATGCGGAGATGGGCGTGGCGATTGCTTTCGCCTTGGCTGAGCTGGCTGGTATGGTCTATCTACTTGAACGCCAGCGACATACCGTCTGTCGGATATCGCTGTTCCCGGTGCTTCGCAGTCTATCAGGCACCACTATTGCGGCGTTGCTCGGTGCTGGTGCTATCCGCGTTCTCATGACCAAGTCGATTGTCTTGGCCTCTATCACAGGTGCTGTGGTCACCGTTGCAGTTCTCTGGGCGACCCGTTCTGTGACAGCTGATGACCTGCGGTTGTTCCGTAGCTTACTCATCAAACGTGTTGCTGCGTAAACCGTCTGACGCCGGTTTGCCTCTGCGTAAACCGCTGTGGCTGTTCTTGGTTGTTGAGTTGGCACTTGTGCTTGGGTTCTTGGGATTGATGGCGGTTGGCAGGGCGCCGCTTGCCGCCGCGTTACTGCTACTGCCATGGCAAGTGCTCATCGTCGCTCTATCGGTCGAGGACGATTTCAGGATGCTCGTGTTTTTCGTAGCTGTCTATCCGCTGACGACCCTAGTTCTTGTGCCGTACCAGTACGAAATGTATGTGTACTACCCGATGACGGTTGGTCTGCTTACATTTTCGGCCATAGCATGTCGTTTGGCGGTAGCGAACAGTACCCGTCGCCCCCCACTGCCAAAACACCTCGGTACGTTGCTATTTCTTGTTGTGTGTTCATGTGTTGTCTCTACAGTTCATGCCAAATTGGTTGGCTTCGGGTCTCGTCACCTCTATGCACAGACAGCTTTTTTCATTCAATCCGTGGCCGTTACTTACTTCTTGGCCAAGATACCAAGATCACTGGCGCAGGTGAGGGTCCTGGTCACCGTGTTAGTCCTCTCAATGGCGGTGGCGGCGTTGGCAATTCCATTTCTGCCCACTCCGACTGGTGAAGGTGGTGCGCTTGGGGGCAAGAGACTAGAGACTCCGTTTGGGATACAGAACTTGAATGCGTATGCGACAATCGTAGCAGTTACGCTGGCTATCGTAGTTGGAGATGTAATCGCGCCCAATCGAAGCTTGGGGCGGAGGTTCTTGCTGATAGCGATTGGCCTCGGGTTGTTTGCGGTGCTGTTAATGACGAAGTCGCGTGGGGCGTGGCTTGGATTCGGATTGGCCGTTTTGTATTTTGTTGTGCGTACGCGTTCGTTGACAACAATTCTTGGAACAGCAGTTTTTGGCCTTTTGCTACTTCTCTCCGACTTGTTTCGGAACATCGTTGCAGTGCGAGCCGCAGAAACCAGCGTTGCCGATCCATCCTTTCTTGGCCGATTATCGTTGTGGCGATACGCCCTCCGCGTATTCGCGGATAACTGGCTGTTTGGTGTTGGCATTGACAACTTCGGCATAGTAAAACACTTCTATGGCTACCCGTTCTCGGCGGCTACTTCTTCTCGTTACGGTACGCACAACCTGTTCCTGGAAGGCTTAGCCGGACTTGGCATAGTTGGTTCAACGGTGTTAGTTACTTTGATCGTCGTAACCATGGTTAGTCTTGATCGGGCGGTACGCCAGGGCGGGGAAAGCCGGGCCCTAGGCATGTCGCTAAGCGCTGGGATGCTGACGTACCTTGCACATGGTCTGTGGGATTGCTTCACTTGGTCCCGTCCTGCTTCAATGATCTTCGGCTTAATCATTGGGTTAGGGATCAGTGTTGTACGTTTGCAGCGCCCCTTTGAGACAGTCGAATCAGTTCCGGGATTAGCCGGGTCAACAAAGCGACCTACTACAGGCCAAACGAGCGGCAGACAAAATGGTCTTGGCGGTGTCGTGCCATCGGAATCGCTGGGCCTGTTCCGGACCAGCCCGGGACAGGCGGGCGCGAAGGGTTTCGTCAGTTATCAAACGGAAGAGTTTACTGGCAATGTCCGCGACTGATGTCGGATCGAAGAATATGGCGGCACGGCCGGCAACTTCTGGCAGACTGGTGCGGTTGCTGCAGGCTACTGGAATGCCGTACGTCAGCGCTTCGAGGAGAGGCAATCCGAATCCTTCGTTGAGCGAAGGATGTACAAAGGCAAGGCAGTTTTGATAGAGGTCGCTGATTTCAGTGGGTTTCAAGTGTTCGGTGAGCAAGATGATACGACCGTCCATCCCCAAACGTACTATGGCCTCCCGTGTGATGGCCACATGCTGAGCAGTGTCGCTGCCGGCGATCAGAAGGCGCAGCGAGCTGACTGGCCGCAGCCGGGCGAATGCTGCAATCAGTCGCGGAAGATTCTTCTGAGGGTTGTGGCTGCCGAGATAGAGCAAATAGGGTTTGAATCTGGCAGCGAAACTTCCATCCGCTTGCAACGGGAGTCTCTGAATACCCGGGTAAGCGACCACGACTCGCTGTGGTGGTTGTATTTTTGTCTTAAGGAACATATTGCGAGTCCAGTTGGAGTCAGTCAGTACGACACTCGCGCGTCGAAGCGTCTGGATCGAGAACCAGAAAAGCGCTTTCGTTCTGCTATCGAACATATTGGGCATGACCAGCGGCGTCAGATCATGCACGACACTAACCACTGGAATCGTTTGGGTCAGGGGCGCAATGGGTGTTGGGCAGAAAAGTGCGTCGTAGCGTCTGGAGCAGAATTGGGGAAGGTATGTCATTTCCCAAAAGACACGGCCCCGCGGTCGGCGAGTCCAGCTGGGAATCTCTATGATTGTACACTTAGTGTTGGAGAAGGCTTCTGGCACAGATGTGAGCAGTGTGAGATCGCAGAGACTTGCGAGTTCAGCCACGACGTTCTCGACGTAGATGGGGATACCGCCCTTCTTTCCTACGTGTACGGAGGCATCAAGGAGAAGACGCACCAGAGCAGTATAGATTTCTGGCTCGCAGCGTGCAACTAGCAGCATGGGATTCTTTGGTCAATTCATACTAGTCTGGTTTCCTATCGGGCTGATCGTTTACCATTGGATCGGCTTCCCGATTCTGTTGTTATTTCTTGCCCGGATAGTGCGTTTTAGGAAGCAGAGAGAGCTGCGGCCGGTACCGACGTCAGTTACAGTGGTAATCGCGGCACATAACGAAGAGGCCGTGATTCGCCAGAAATTGGACAACACGCTGGCGCTTGTTGACGAGACTAATGAAGTTGAGATTCTTGTTGGCTCGGATGGGTCCGACGATGCCACCGATGAGATAGTATCCAGTTATTCCGACCCGCGAGTCCGGCTGATACGGCTCAGTCATCGTAGTGGCAAGCCGGCGGTGTTGAATCGGTTGATGGCCGAGGCACGAGGAGAGGTTTTGCTCTTCACCGATGCTGATGTTCTCATCAAACCTGGCAGTCTTCAATCCATGCTGCAGTACTTTCGTGACCCAAAGGTAGCTGTAGTTCAGCCTCACTACGAGCGTATCAATCCAGACGGGAGTCCGGGTGAGGGCGCTTTTGATCGTTACGAGTCCTGGTTGAAGAAGCTTGAAGGAGCAGTGGGAGCAGTAGTTGGGGCATACGGTTGGGCGTTGGCAGTAAGAAGAGACTCTTGCTCACCCATCCCGGAGGACACCATCCTGGACGATTTCTTGCTCGCCGTGCGACCATTCCGAGGCGGTTTCGACGTTGTCTACGATGTTGGTGCACGCTGCTGGACAAAGGCCGAAGCAGAACACATCGAGTTTTGGCGTAAAGCGCGCATCGCCCGTGGCAGTCTGCAGGCGCTGCTGCGCAACATTGACCTGTTCTTGCCACGCTATGGAATCAAGGCGTGGGTATTGATATCGCACAAGTTGCTCCGGTGGGCGACTCCTCTGTTTATGCTTCTCATCCTGGTTGGTTGCATCTTGTTTGTCTGTGACCGCCTCTACGCCGCACTGCTGGCTGTCCAACTTGCGGTTTATGCTACTACGCCACTAGCTTATCGCAATACAGGAATCCTGCGTAAGGTGTTAGTGCCTCAGTACTATGTTCTTCAGAACGTTGCTTTGTTAGTCGGTTACTGGCAGTTCTTTACAAACAAAGAGAAATACTGGGCTAGGACGCCGCGAACTCCAGGACAATTGGGCTGACCAATTCTTGCGGATCGAGCAACACATAGCTGTCTTTCGCTTGTCATTCAGCTATCACAGATGCTTATGGGTTGACGGCACCAGACTTTACCGGTTGCTAACTCTGTTGGGGGGGCAGTTCCTTGACTGGCTGAGGGTGACATCTAGAATGGGGCGATGATTCAGGTTGGCGACTTTGTTGTGCTCTATCACTCGGAGCGGATCAACTATCTCGTCGAGGTGCAGGAACGAGGACGGTTTTCTACCCATCGAGGACACATTGATTGGGCGTCGATTATCGGGCAGGAATACGGAGCCGATGTTAGGACTCACCTTGGGTTCTTGTTCTTTCTTCTGCGGCCCAGCATTGCCGACCTGTCTCTGAAGGTCAAACGTTCGACAACGATTGTCTATCCCAAGGACACGGGCATCGTTCTGCTTCGAACAATCCTTTTCCCGGGCGCGCGAGTCATTGAGTGCGGGTCTGGTTCGGGTGGAATGACGTGTATTCTCGCTAATTTTGTGCGTCCGAACGGCCGGGTCTATTCATATGAGCGACGGCCAGACTTCAGTGCCAACGCTCGGCAGAATGTCCTTCGCTACAGGCTGGCCGAGTTCTGTGAGTTCCTGGTAGCTGACCCGGAATTGGAAGGTTTTTCCCAATCGGAAGTCGATGCTGTTTTTCTTGATGTGCCTGAGCCTTGGACCCTTGTGGCCGCGGCTCACAGGGCGCTGGCCGGTGGCCACGTCCTGGCCGCTATTGTTCCGACGGTCGAGCAATTACGCAAGACCGTCTCGGCAATGGAGCTTCAAGGCTTTGTTCGCATTCATGTTCGGGAAGTTCTTGAACGCGAGATGCTGATGCGTAGTTCGGGTACGCGACCGACAGATCGAATGGTAGCACATACCGTCTATGTCTTGCTCGGGCACAAGGTGAATCGAACCGGCTTGGCACTTGTGGAGAAGCCCGGCGGCGGGGATGAGCGGATTTGCGATGCCGCTGATGAGGCAATTGATAGCCTCGTTAGGCGTGACGATTAGTCGGCCGACTGTCAAAAGTGGTGACTAGGACAATGGCACGAGCTGAGACCGGCACCGGCCGCTTTTCTTACGGACGATGAGGTCTGTTTCGCTGCTAGCGACGGCGTTGTGTTTTCTACTCGCTTGTGGGGTGGCGCCGAGAGTGAAGTCGGAAGAGCGGGTCGTTTCACTTGTGCCGAGTGCGACAGAGGTTATCTATGTGCTGGGGGCAGATGCGAGGCTGGTGGGCAACACGAATCAATGTGACTACCCAGAGGCAGCACGGGGGATTTACAAGGTTGGCGATTTTGTTAGGCCAGACATCGAGCGAATCATCGCGCTGCGACCGACGTTGGTGCTGGTGACGTTGCCGATTCATCGTCAGGTTGCGGAGCGACTCGCAGAGCTCGGAATCCGAACTTTTGTTTCGCGGCCAGCCGATATTGAAGCCGTATTGGTGGAAATAGAATCCATCGGGGCTTTGGTTGGTCGCCAAGGACAGGCGCGGGAACTGGTTGCACGAATGCGGGCCCGACTCGTTGCCGTGCCAGTGCCGGAGAAGAGACCAAGGGTGTTCGTTGAGCTTTCGTCCGCACCACTGATGACAGCTGGCGGCACCAGCTTCATCACTGACTTGATTAGACGGGCCGGTGGGCAGAACATCTTCGCGGACGTAGTTCAAGAGTACCCGGTGATCGACCCAGAAGCTGTGGTGAGTCGCAATCCAGACGTTGTGCTGATTCTCCATCCTGGCGTGACCGTAGCCGATGTTGGAGCGCGGGTCGGTTGGCAGAGGGTGGAAGCAGTGCGGAGCGGGAGAGTGTATGTTGGGCTGAATCCCGATCTATTCTTTCGACCGGGGCCGCGTTTGGTTGACGGCATTGAGTTACTGCAACAACTTCTTCACGAACGACCAGGCGGAGTTGAGCGAAGTAGGGGCTAGCGACTGGTTCGCCTGTAGGAGGTGGGACTGACGAGAAAGAGCCGGTGGTTGTGGACTGGCCTGGCAGTCTTTGTGTTCGTCGCGGTGGCTTTGTCACTTGGGGTGGGGCCGCGTCATCGTGGTAGTGACGGACTGCGGCTTGTCCTTGAACTGAGAGGGACAAGGCTCCTGCTTGGTGTGCTGGCCGGTGGCGTCTTGGCGGTGGTTGGCGCCTGTCAGCAAGGGCTGTTGCGCAACCCATTGGTTGATCCATTTACTCTGGGCGTGGCGAGCGGTGCGGCGCTCGGGTCGGCTGTGGTTATGGCCTTGGGATGGGCATCGAGTCTTGGTCTGCCGCTAGGGGGGCTAGCCGGTGCATTACTCGCAACTTCGCTCGTCTATCTCGTTGCGAGAATAAGGGGACGGATCAGCGTCACTAGTCTGGTATTGGCCGGAGTTGTTGTCAGTTTCTTTTTCTCGAGTCTGATAATGCTTGTGTTGGTCGTCGGCCGGCGAACCCTTGGTGAGGCGGTCTATGTGATGATGGGGTCCCTCAGCATCGTGCTCACCAGGCAGTCAATTGGCCTGCTCGGCGGGGCCGGTCTGCTGGCAATGGCCGGTTGTGTCTGGTTGTTGACACAAGCGCGGGTGCTTGATGTGCTGGCCACCGGCGAAGAGAGTGCGGCGACGCTTGGTGTGGATACGCAGCAGACGGTTCGGGCGATGTTCGTCGTCTGTTCGCTGCTCGTGGGGTTGGTGGTTTCATTCACTGGCGCGGTGAGTTTTGTCGGACTGGTTGTGCCTCATCTAATTCGGATCGGGGTCGGGCCCGGGCATCGAACCTTACTGCCGGCTTCTTTCCTCGGCGGCGCCGGGTTGTTGCTCTTGGCTGATGTTGTTGCCCGTAACATTGTGCCGGGCGGGTTACCACTGTCGGTCGTCACGGCCCTGATTGGTGTACCCTTCTTTGTCTATCTTTTGCGCTGGCGGCTACATTGATTGCAAGTATTGAGTTTCGGCAGGTTTGTTTCGATTATGGCCGCAACAAGTTGTTTCGCGGTTTCGAATTGGCGATCGAGCCCGGCCAGCTATTCGGTGTGATTGGCCCCAATGGGGCGGGTAAGTCAACGCTCCTGCGCCTTGCCGCCGGACTACTCCGGCCGCAGGCTGGTATTGTGCTACTGGAAGGTCGAGACGTTGCGCGAACGGACCGCCGCGAGGTAGCCCGTATCTGTGGCGTGGTGTTGCAAGAGACGTTCTTCGCATTCGACTATTCGGTCGAAGAGGTGGTGCTGATGGGTCGCCATCCTCATCTTGGTGCGCTTGAGCAGCCACAACACCGTGACCGAGAGCTTGCTCGTCAGGCCCTGGAGTCTGTTGACGCCCTCGGTCTCGCAACGCAGTCGATCAACCGAATATCGCAAGGGGAGAAACAGCGGGTGCTGCTGGCGCGGGCACTCTGCCAACAGCCGAGGATTCTTTTGCTCGACGAGGCGTTATCCCATCTTGACCTTTTGCATCAGCACTTGCTGGTGCGGTTGTTGCGTCGTCTGGTTGAGCAGGGCAAGACAGTTGTTCTGCTCTCCCATGACCTCAATCTAGCTGGATTGTTCTGTGATCGGTTGCTTCTACTTCGTCAGGGACGACCTGCTGCCTGCGGTACCCCGGATGAGGTGTTGACTAGCGACCTCATTCGGCAGGTGTACGGAATCGCGCCGTTAGTTACGATTCATCCCCAAGCCGGCCGACCGCAGCTATTCCTGCCTGCCTGAACGCGCAGCCAATGGCAGGGATTACGACGAGTAGGTCAGTCTTTCGAAAACGAGTCCGCATCCAGTAGCCGGCGAGCGTAGGCCGCGGCAGAGTCGGGATTCATCAACCAGTCACGTTGGGCGCGATACTCGCCAATCTCACGCTGAAGTCTTGCTATCTCGCGCAGAAGACGTCGAGCCTCGAGCTCACGGCGGAGAATTGAGACGAGGCCGTTGGGACCGTGCAGAAACGCAAACAGCACGACCAGCACGACTGCGAGCCAGACAAGCCGCTGGCGGCGTCGCGGCCGATGCTGGATTGTAGCGCTGTTCATCGTCGTAGGGTTTCGAGCCCGGCGTAGCGCAGCACGTCGTCTTCTTCGATACGGATGAGCCGGTTGTATTTGGCGACGCGTTCACTCCGGCAGGGCGCGCCGGTCTTGATCTGGCCGGAGTTGGCGGCGACGGCAAGATCGGCGATGAAGTGGTCGGTCGTCTCGCCAGAGCGATGAGAGATTATCGTGCGATAGCCGTGGTCAGTAGCAGTTCGGATACAATCCAGAGTTTCGCTGACGGTACCAATCTGGTTGGGCTTGATAAGGATGGCATTGGCAACCTCCTCATTGATGCCGCGGCGCAGACGCTGGACATTGGTCACAAAGATGTCGTCACCGATAATCTGGACCCGTCGGCCAAGCCGGGCGGTGAGCAGCTTCCAGCCATCCCAGTCTTCCTCAGCCAGACCGTCTTCGATCGAGATAATCGGATAGCGGTCAAGCCAGTCTGCGTACATGTCGGTGAGTTCCTCGGCAGTCAGTCGGGCCGGCTTCGGTATCGTCAGTTCGTATTTGCCGTCGCGGAATAGCTCGGTCGGTGCTACATCAATTGCCAGATAGATCTGTTCGCCCGGCCGGTAGCCGGCTTTCTCGATTGCCTGAACAATTAGTCGGAGCGGCTCCTCGTTGTCGGCGAAGTCAGGGGCGAAGCCACCTTCGTCGCCGACCGATGTTGACTTACCAGCAGCGGCAAGCAGCAGGCGCAGGTGTTGGTAGGTTTCGGCTGCTGCCCGTAAGGCTGCCGTGAACGTGTCAAAGCCGGCCGGGACAAGCATGTACTCCTGAACATCAAGGTTGTTCGATGCGTGGGCACCGCCGTTGATGACGTTGAGGAGCGGTGTCGGCAGCAGTTTGGTGCCGGCACCACCGAGGAGGCGGTAGATACAAATGCCGGCACTTATCGAGGCGGCGCGACAGACGGCAAGCGACGTACCGAGCAGGGCGTTGGCACCGAGCCGAGACTTGTTCTCGGTGCCGTCAAGCTGGACCAGAATCTGGTCAATGCGAAATTGGTTGGTCGCAACCATGCCGCGGAGCCGATCGCGGATGACCGTGTTGACATTGGCCACTGCTTTGAGCACACCTTTGCCAAGGAAGCGCTTCGGGTCGCCGTCGCGCAGTTCTAAGGCTTCAAAACTGCCGGTTGAGGCGCCCGAAGGAACCGAAGCGCGGCCCATTGTGCCGTCGCTGAGAATGCAGTCAACTTCGAGGGTCGGATTGCCGCGCGAGTCCAGAATCTCGCGGGCGACGAGGTCGGTTATTGTTGGGGCTGGCATTTAGGCTCCTTGGGCGGCTGAGTATTCGGCCCGGCGTTCGGCGTAAAGCGGAAAGGCAGCAACCAGTTCAGCAACTTCGGCCTTGATGCGATCGAGAGCGGTCTCGTCGTCGGCATGGCTGATTGTCTTGTCAATGAGCTGGGCGATTTTCTTCATCTCGGGTTCTTTCATTCCCCGCGTGGTAAGGGCTGGTGTGCCGATGCGAATCCCGGAGGCGACGAAGGGCTTCTCCGGGTCGAAAGGAATCGTATTGCGGTTGACGGTGATGCGTACTTTGCCAAGTACCCGTTCAGCATCGCGGCCGGTAATTTTCTTCGGCCGTAGGTCAACGGTCATCAGGTGGTTGTCGGTGCCACCAGAGACGATGCGGAAGCCGGCTTCAGTCAGGGCAGTGGCTAGAGACTGAGCATTAGCTAACACCTGTTGCTGGTAGGCCCGGAACTCAGGAGTGAGAGCCTCCTTGAAGGCCACAGCCTTGGCAGCGATGCAGTGCTCGAGTGGACCTCCCTGGGTCCCAGGGAAGACGGTCTTGTCGATGTCCTCAGCGTACTTGGCCTTGCCCATGATAATGGCGCCGCGCGGGCCGCGCAGGGTCTTATGGGTGGTGGTGGTGACAATGTCGGCGCAGGGCACCGGTGAGGGATGGAGGCCGGCGGCAACGAGACCGGCGATGTGGGCGATGTCGGCGAGCTGAGCCGCGCCGACTTCGTCGGCAATCTCTTGGAATCGGGCAAAGTCAATGGTGCGCGAATAGGCTGAGGCGCCGCTGACAATCACCCGCGGTCGGTGTTCAAGCGCAAGCCGACGGATGGCAGCGTAGTCGAGCATTTCGGTGTTGGGATCGACCGTGTATTGAACAACCTTGAAGTAGCGGCCAGAGAAATTGATCGGATGCCCGTGCGAGAGGTGGCCACCGTGGCTCAGCGCTAGGCCGAGAATTGTGTCACCGGGTTTGGCAAGGACAAGATAAGCGGCGATGTTCGCCGAGGTACCGGAATGGGGTTGGACATTGGCATGGTCGCAACCAAAGAGTTGGCGAGCGCGTTCCATGGCTAGGTTTTCGACAACGTCAACCCATTTGCAACCGCCGTAGTAGCGTTTGCCCGGATAGCCTTCGGCATACTTATTCGTCAGCGGTGAGCCGAGGGCGGCAAGCACGGCTTCGGAACAGAAGTTCTCCGAGGCAATCAGCTCAAGGTTATTGTGCTGGCGGCTAGTTTCTTTGGTGACGGCGTCGAAGACTTCGGGGTCAACTGTCTTTAGAATATCAGGTTTCATTCAGTGCGAGCTCCTTTTCGTCGTTAGTAAGCTAGTCGCCAAGGCGGAAATGTCAAGGAATCTGTGGTACTGAATTGACGGTCTAGCTCATTGAAATAGACTCGGGTATGCAAACGAAGCTGACTCGCGATGAACGGCTACTTAGTGAGCTAATGGATGTCGTCCGCAAACTGCGACGGCGATGCCCGTGGGATAGGAAGCAGACGGTTGAGTCAACTCGACCGCTAATGCTGAACGAGACTTATGAGCTAGACGAGGCGCTGCGCCGAAGCGACAACGAGCAGATTGTCGAGGAACTGGGCGACTATCTTTTCATGGCTTTTTTTCTTGCCGACGTTCTGCGCCAGGAGCGTGGTGTCTGCCTGGCGCAGTCGTTACGGCTGGTTATCGAGAAGTTGAAGCGTCGCCATCCGCACATCTACGGCGAGGTAACGGTGCGGGGCGCGGCTGATGTCTTGCGAAACTGGGATGAGATCAAGCGTCAGGAGAAGTCCCGATCGGTACTGGCGTCAGTGCCGACCGCGTTGCCGGCCTTGCAGCAGGCCCAGCTCATCCAGGAAAGGTGTCGCCGGGTCGGGTTTGACTGGGATGATCCGCAACAGGTGTTGGACAAGGTGGCCGAGGAGATTGGCGAACTGCGGACGGAATTGAGTCGTCCCCGGCGCAATCGACAGCGGGTTCGAGAAGAGCTTGGCGATCTGTTTTTTGCCCTCGTGAATCTGGCCCGCCATCTGGGGGTGGATGCTGAAGGGACATTGAAGGACGCGAACGACAAGTTCCGGCAGCGATTCAGAAAGGTTGAAGAACAGTTTGCGGCAGAAGGGCGCAGGTTGACCGATGTGACGTTAGCCGAAATGGAGGCTGGCTGGCAGCAGGCTAAGAAGGGTCGGCGAGCCTCGGGTGGTCAGAGCAGCCGTGGCTAGTGTCGGTCAGCCGACCGAGGACTATTCATCGTCGAGCTGGAAGTCGCCCAGCTCCTCATCGTCATCGGTGTCAACGTCATCAATTAGCTCATCCTCGCCTAAGTCGGTATCTTCGTCGTAGGTCCGGTTGGTATCGGTACTGCCACAGGATGGGCACTCGACTTCGTCGAGGTCCTCAAGCTCCTCATTCGAAACCGAGATCTTGAAGGTGTGGCCACAGCTCAGGCACATGAACTCTATTTGGGGCATGATTTTTCGACTCCGTTTGACTACTTCTAGTTGCAGTTCCATTGGTTGTCAAGCTCGACTTGGGTAGGTTCAGTCGGCTTGACAGTCGGGTCTTTCCGACTACATTACTGCCACCATGAAGATTCACGAGTATCAGGCAAAGTCAATATTCGCGGCTTACGGGATTCCGGTGCCGCGCGAGCGGGTCGCTGCGACCCCGGCCGAGGCAGTGCAGGCGGCGACCGAGCTCGGCTTACCGGTCGTCATCAAGGCGCAGGTGCTGGTCGGCGGTCGGGGAAAGGCTGGCGGGGTGAAGCGGGTTACCACCGCCGCTGATGTCGAGCCGACAGCAGCAGCAATTCTGGGTATGGAAATCAAGGGTTTGCCGGTCAACAAGGTGCTGGTAGCCGAATGTGCCGATGCCAGGGCCGAGTACTATGTCGGGATTATTGTTGACCGTTCCCGACGGGTACCGGTCTTGATGGCCTCAGCTGCCGGAGGTGTGGAGATTGAAGAGGTCGCGCGGGTCAGTCCTGAGAAAATTCTAAAGGTGCCAATCAGCCCGGCAGTTGGTCTGCTTGGGTTCCAGGGGCGTAATGTCGGTATGGCACTGTTTGGTGATGCCAAGCTTGCTCGTGATTTCGCAGCCATCGCCCAGAAGCTCTACCGCATCTTTGTTGAGCAAGACTGCTCGCTGATTGAAATCAATCCGCTGGTGCGGCTGGGCGACGGCAGTTTGCTGGCGCTCGATGCCAAAATTAACTTTGATGATAATGCTGACTTTCGGCACAAGGAATGGGCAGAGCTGCGCGACTTGTCAGCTGAGGAGCCGAAAGAGGTTGAAGCCAAAGCAGCCGGTCTCTCTTACGTTAAGCTTTCGGGTAATGTCGGTTGTATTGTCAACGGCGCTGGTCTGGCAATGGCGACGATGGACTTGATCAAGCGCTACGGTGGCGAACCAGCGAACTTTCTTGACGTTGGCGGCTCGTCGAGTCCGGAAAAGATGATGACCGCTATGCGTATTATCCTTGCGGATCCAAACGTGAAGGTGATACTTGTCAACATCTTCGGTGGCATCACTCGCTGTGATGATATCGCGGCCGGACTAGTTCAGGCCCAGCAGCAGGCGAATATCACGGTCCCGATTGTTGCCCGATTGACCGGTACGAATGCGGACAAGGCGCAGGAGCTGCTGCGGGGTAGTGCTGTTACCGGTGCGGCAACTATGGCTGAAGCAGTCAGGAAGGCGGTTGCGCTGACCGGAGGTGCAAAGTGAGCATACTTGTTGACAAGAACACGCGGGTGATTGTTCAGGGTATCACCGGTCGCGACGGTGCGTTTCATGCGCGGGCGATGCGGGACTACGGCACGAACGTTGTCGGCGGCGTGACGCCGGGCAAGGGCGGCCAGCTTGTCGAAGGCATTCCCGTATTCGATTCGGTGGAGCAAGCGGTAGCCAAGACCGGAGCGAACACGACTATCATTTTTGTGCCGGCAGCATTTGCTGCTGATGCGATGATGGAGGGTGTGGCAGCAGGACTGCAGCTTGTCGTTTGCGTCACTGAGGGTGTTCCTACTCTGGACATGGTGCGGGTTCTTGACTACGCCCGCGGCACCGGTACGCGGCTGCTTGGTCCCAATTGCCCGGGGGTGATTTCGCCAGGCAAAGCGAAGGTCGGGATCATGCCCCAGGCGAGTTTCCAGCCGGGCTGCGTTGGTGTAGTTTCCCGGTCGGGCACACTGACCTATGAGATAGCCAGTCAGACTGCTGAGTTCGGCCAGTCCACAGTTGTCGGCATCGGCGGTGACCCGGTCATTGGCACCAACTTCATTGATTGCCTTGAGCTGTTCAACGCCGATCCCGAGACCAAGGCAATCGTGATAGTCGGCGAGATCGGCGGCAACGATGAGGAACGAGCGGCTGAATGGGTGAAGCAGAACTGCCGCAAGCCGGTTTTTGGTTTTATCGCTGGTCAGACTGCTCCGCCAGGCAAGAGGATGGGCCATGCCGGTGCCATCATTGCCGGTGGTTCAGGCACTGCACCAGAAAAGATCAAGGCTTTTGAGGCTGCAGGTATTGAGGTTATCTACGAGCCGGAGGAGATAGGCCCTCGCATCAAGGCTAGATTGTAGCGGTTTGGTGACGGCGGAGGATCGAGTTCTGTTCCCAAGGGCAAACGCATTCGATCGGCTGACGTCACTGACAGGGGCGTAGTTCTGACCGACTGAAGCGACAGTAACCACCAAAGGTTCAACTCTCGTCTTGGTACCGAAACTGGCGAGGGGAGTCACTCCCTGGGTGACCCTTGGTGTTGTTGCTAGGACCTGTCGCTAGCGGGCTGGTCAGACGATCATTCATTCTAGCTCATTGATAAATCAAGAGTTAGCATCCCATGTAAGATGTTGCATCATAACTGGTATGATTTGTGGCTGGGCTGGTAAGGGCAGGTATGCGGTAAGGGGTGTAGCTACGGCGATGACGTGTTAGAGAGTGAGTCGCGGACAGGGTCTGGGGCGCGCAGAGGCGGCTAGGTTGTTGGGACGATGCGCGGCAGGCTCGTGAAGATTAGGAAGGTGCTGACCTTTTTGTCCGGGTAGAGGCGACGGACTGCGTCGGCGTAGTGCTGGAGTTGGCCTTCGTGGTATTCCTTCACAAGCTCCGGGATGTCAGCTTTCTTGACCGGGAAGGTCTTGTAGTCGTAGATGCGGGCTTCGGTGTCGGTGAGTATCAGGCGGTCGATGCGGCCGATGTAGGTGGTCGTGCCGTCCGAGTACATCACTGGCAGTTCGGCAAAAGAGTTGGGCTGGGGAGCGATAACCGACCAGACTGCTGGCGTTGACCTTAGTTTCGAAATGGTTGACAGCAGGTTATCGAGTAGCGAAGCAGGCAGGCCATGCAGACGGAGCAGGCGAATGGTTTCGGTGGTGAGCGGCGGGCCATCAGGTGGCAGCTCGGCATTGGCTATCATGGCTAAGAGTTGATGGATTATGTCGCCAAGGCCGATGGTCTCGGTAGGGTAGTGAGCGGAGTCGCGAGGGAGATTGCGGGTAACAGCGATGAGGCGAGGAGGGGTAGCGATGAGGTTCTCGATCGGCGACTCGCGCAGGACAGTTACTGTCCGCCGGGTGGTAACTGGAGATTCAGTGGTAGGCGGTTCAGCTATGGTGGCGGTGTCAGTACAAGTAACGCCTCGTATCGGTCCGGATAGGGCAAAGCCAGTCTCAGTCTCATGCAGGCCGAGGTGTTCGATAAGCCATTCGAGCCGGCTGCCCTTCTGTGCCCTTTGATTCCAGATGCCGGAGAGGATGAGCGCATCACGGGCCCGGGTACAGGCGACGTAGAAGATCCGTTTCTCTTCTTCGAGTTCCTTGGCAACGTGGGTCATGTGGCATTCGCTGGTGCGCCGGGCTTGGACATCAGGTATGTAGGAGAATCGGACTTCATCCGGACTGATTTCTTCGATAATGAGTGGGTCGCCGGCGCCGCCTGATGCCTTCAGCTTTTCATCGAGTCCGGGTACGAACACGACCGGGAACTGGAGTCCTTTGGCTGTGTGGATCGTGAGAACCTGAATGGCGTTGCGGCCCTCGGCGCGGACGTCAGCCTTGGGTTCCTTCTCCTTACCTTCTGCCTGTTGGAGCTCGCGCAGGATACGGAGCGGGTGGTTGCCAGCGGTTTCAAGCTGCTCGATAATACTAATAAGCTTGCGGCAGTTGGCCTGACGTTGGGGTTCCCAGAATACTTCCCAGACTTTCTGTTCGGCCATTGCCTGTTCGATGATGCGAGCGAGTGGGATGCGCTGGACCTGAGCAAGCCAGCGGCCTAGTGCAGCAATTGCCGGTGCGAGGGCCGGAGAAGGGTTAGCGCAGATGCGGGCCCACAAGGAGACTGCGAATGGCGAGTTGTGATTGGCGAATGAGGAGTGGGCGGAGTTGGCGAGAAAGAGGTCGCGTTCTTCCACGTTGAAGAAAGGGCCGCGTAGCGTGATGTAGAGGGAAGTGTCGTCGGTCGGGTCAATCAGGAATGTCAGAAGCGATACCAGGTGTCTGACTTCCGGTTCGGAGTAGAAGCCGGTGCCGCCGAGTACGAGGTAGGGCAGACCGGCTTCGAGTAGGGCCTGTTCGATGGCGTCGAGGTGGGTGCGGCTGCGAATGAGGATGGCGATGTCGCGGTATTCGCAGGGACGAGGCTGTTCCGAGTGGTCGAAGAGGGTCAGTGGCGTGGTGACGAAATGGCGAATCCGCTGGCAGATGTTCCGAGCCTCGCGCTGTCGGCACTCAGCCATGCTTCCTTCGTAACGGTCGAGCAGTATCTCGACCAGGCCGGGGTGATCGTTCTGCCGTCGGCGTTCAAATGGCGAGTAACGGGTGCGCCAAGGCTTAGCCCTGGTAGATTTATCAGTTGGCGGGGCCATCAGGCCGGAGAAAAGCTTGTTGGTGAAGTCAATAATGGCCTGCAGGCTGCGATAGTTTTCGTGCAGGGTAATCCGTTCGAGTTTGTCCTTGCCGACCCATTCTTCGAGTCTGTCTGCAGCAGTTGTGAAGACTTCGACCTTGGCGTCGCGGAACATGTAGATTGACTGCTTGTCGTCGCCGACAATGAAGATTGTCGGCTCGATGGCGCGGTCGGCTTTGGCGCCCTCGCCGGAGCGCCATTCTTCGGTGAGTCGGTCGATGATACGCCATTGGATGAAGCTCGTGTCTTGGAACTCGTCAACAAGCAGATGGTCGGTATGTTCGTCGAAGGCGTAGAGGATATTCTGCCACTCCGGTGTCTCGGCAATGAGCTGGAGCGCGAGCGATTCCATGTCGTCATAGTCAACCTGGCCAGATTCGTTTTTGAGCCGAGTGTAGGTGACGAGGAACGGGTTGCAGAACAGGTTGAATGAACGGTTGAACTCGTCGGCCCAGACCCCGATGCGCACGAGCGTCCGGTATTCGGCCATCTGCCTGTTCCATTCCTGCTCGGCTTCGTTGCAGCCTCTGATCCTGGGAGTGCCGCCGGACCTGGTCAGGTAGATGTCCCGGTGCTGCTCCAGCAGTTCGGCTACTTCACGGCGGGTCGTCGCGTCCCATTTCTTTGGGAACAGGTGCCGGTAGTCGGGCAGTTTGCGGCTGCAGTCGTTGGCGGCAAGACTGCGGGCGAGTGCGGTTAGGCGTTCTTCGTCGAGTGGCACAGCGCGGGCCCGGGCGATGGCAATGCGTCGGGCAAATAGCGAGTCGAAGAGCGAGGAGAGGCGGGACCAGCCCTGAACCTGATCTTGCGTGACCAGTTCCATTAGCGAATCGTAGGTTGGAGTGCCGCGTTCGTGTTCGGCGACCTGCATCAGGGCGTCGTATTTGGCTGCCTGCCAGGTTGACTCGGGGTCGGCCAGCACTTCGAGGCGCGGGTCCATTCCGGCAAGCGGGCCGAAGCGTTTGACCAGAGCAAGACAGAAAGCGTGGATGGTGGAGATGCGGAGCTTGAGTGCGTTGTTGCGTAGGTCATCAAACAGCGCCCGGTCCTCTTCAGCTAGCCGCGCGAAGATGCGTTCCTTCATCTCGGCAGCGGCTTTCTCGGTGAACGTCAGGGTAAGAATTCGCTCCGGTTTGACCCCGAGTTTGAGCAGGTCGATGTAGCGGCGAGTCAGCCGCTCGGTCTTGCCTGAGCCGGCTGGCGCAAAGACAACTTGGTGCTTCAGAGGAGCTGTCGCCATTCGGTTCTGAGGGCTCGTCGGTGGCATCTAGTCCGTTTTCTTTGGTTCCTGCCGGCCGCAGGTGTGGTCAAGCGTGCAGTGACGGCAGGGATCATCCTCAGACGGCACGGCTGGAAATCGGCCGGAGCGGATGCCGGCAACGATTTCTACCGTGTTGGCGACTGCGGCCTGTATCAGTTGGTCAACTGTGTAGTCCCTGCCAGCGAACCAGACTACGCGCAAATCGCGCAGGCTGTAGATTCCCATGTTATCAACTACTCGATGTCTTTCTTTGTCGTGGACTAGTTTGGCGTAGAGCGGGAGCTGGACTTGGGTGCGTTTCTGGATAACGGCTTTGGGACTAAACTTGTTTGTCGAGCCGGTCTTGTAGTCAAGAATCCGCACCGCCTTTTGTGATGCGTCGAGGCGGTCGAGGCGGCCCCGCACCATGATATCAGGGGTGATGTGACCTGAAACCGACGACTCACTCTGCACCGGCACAAAGCCGTCATCGCGCAAAGTTGCTTCGCATTTCACAAAGCCAGGCAGGATGTTGGCAAAGACACGGCGTGTCACTTGTTGCCAGAACTGGGGTAGGTTCGTTTCGCGGAGAACGTCTTCAAGTATGGCAGTAGCGCGTTGTTCAATAGCATTGAGCGGAACCGAGCCGTGCTCGTACAGCTTCTCGAGCACGCGGTGGACAACGCGGCCCCATTGCTGAGCGTCAACATCATAGGTCGGCTCGGGCAGGGTATCGAGCCCGAGCACGTATTCGTGGTAGAATTGATACGGACAGCGGCGGTAGTTTTCCAGACCGGTTACTGAAAGTGGACGGTCAGGGCCAAATCTTTGGGCGAGTTTGGCCTTAACGGTGCTGTCATTACTAAAGTCAACCGGCTGGGTTCGGTCGGCAAAGTGCTTCCCGGTCAGTTCGCCGCGGGCAAACTGAATCTCAGCTGGCGAATAGGCGACCCCGGAGAACGCAGGCTTTGTTACTTCGACAGCAAGGAATGGCGTCGGCAGGACCGGTTTGCCATCGGTTGAGTCGTGAAACGAAAGAAAAGGGGGTTCCTGGGCTGAGGCTAGGGTGCGGCAGAGGTGAAAGCGTTGATAGTCACGGTGCCATTCGTAGTCGGGCATGCCCAGGGCGCGGCGAGTGCTGTCAGGTAGAATCGAGTCGGCAGCCGGGGCACTGGGTAGATTGTTTTCGGTGAGACCGGCGACGTAGAGATGGCTGGGATAAAGACCGAGCGTCTCGGCAATGGTTGTTACAATGACGCCGCGGGCAGCAGGGTCGGGCTGGCGTGTGCAGCTGTTGAGTAGCGAACGCAAGGCCCTAATGAACTCTTTTCGCGGCTCGGGCCGTTCCCCAAACTCGGCGTCGAGGGCAGTAATACTGTCGAGCAGGTCATAGACCGTCTTACGATCCTCGAGCAGTTCATTGTCGGTCTCAGAGATAAGGTTGCCGCAGAAGTCAGTGGCTTCGAGAAATTGTTTGAGCCGTTTGGCCTGATTGCCGGCGGTGTCGGCTGGCTCAAGCAGCTTCTCAGTGAGGCCAATCGCTTGGCGAACGCGTGCTTGCAGGTCATGTAGCAACGCAGTTTCGACATCGGCAAGCTGCCGGTCTTCAGCAGCAGCCACCCGTTCGGCAATATGCCACCAGTTCAGGCGGTCTTTGATGATGCCGCCGCGGCGCGAATAGTGGTTGAGCATGGCCGCGGCTCGGTCGCGTTTAGTGGAATCCTTTTCGCCGGGTAGCCGCAGCAAACCCGGTAGGTAAGGGGAACTGAACGCGGCAGTCGTGGCGATGCGTTCGTACCCAGTGTCGAGTGCGGTGAGCAGTTCAATGATAGCAATGACCGGCGGCGATGAGGCGAGGCTTGTCTCAGGATAAAGTGTGACCGGGATGCCGTATTGCTCAAAGACCCGATGCACGACCGGCGCACAATCAGTAAGGCTTGGAAATGTGACGACCGTTTCGGCAAGATTGATGGCCTGGCCGCGATCGCGAATGCTGCGGCAAATGCCGGCGATTTCCTCATCGAGGGTCGGAAACGCAACGAGACGCTGGTCGCTTGCTGGCGGGCCAGGTGGTAGTTCGAAAGCAGCAAGGCCGGCTTGCTGGCGAAGTTGATCGCAGAAACCAGCAGCAATCCGGTACTCGTCACCAGGACCATGATAGCCCATTGCCAGGGTGGTGTCGGCTTTCTCAATGAGGGCGAGCAGCAGTTCCTGTTCGAGTCGGTTCGGTGCGACAAAAGAGTCGAGTACGAGGAGACGCGGACGCAGGTGAGTGCGAACCAACTCCGGAGCAGCCGCAAGAATATCCTCACTGTCAACCCAGCCTTTAGCCTGTAGCAGTTCGTTGTAGCGCTGCATGACTTCCAGTGCTTCGAGCGCCCGACGACAGGGAGTAGCAAATCCGGCCAGCAGTTCGGTGAGCTTTGACTTGAGACTGGGCAGTTCGCTTGGCGGGACGTAGGACTTGACATCGCGAATGAACGTGGCCACGGCTGAGGCGTGGCCAAGCGTTGGAGTCAGTGGCTCGCCGACCGCGTCGGGGGAGAGGAAACTGTCAGCCAGTGGTCGTCGTCGAATGGGCGACAGCAGCCGACGGAGGAGCAGAGGCTTGAGCTCGGTCGGAAACCGACGACCGCTACCGTAACGTTCGTGCAGTTCGCGGGCAAGCTGAGAGGGTGTGGTGAAGTTTGGCGGAACGACTGCTGGCCGTGCTAGTTGGTTGAAGAAACGTAACTGGACGTCACGCAGCTTGCGCGGGCTGGGGCAGAGGTAGAGAATGTCAGCCGGAGCTGTGTCGGATTCAAGAATCGCGTCGAAGAGTTGTGCTGTCGGGTCCTGACAGCCGAACTGGGTAAGAAACAGCTTACCGGGCAAGGTCATCAGTGCAGTCGAAGCTGGTCAGCAGTGCCAGCTTAGGTGGTCAGGAGATTGGTTGCTGGGCCCTGGCTGCCTGTTTCCGTGCCTCTTTGCGGCGCTTGGCCTTGAGGGCCCAACGATGGCGCATACGACGAATCTTGCTTTTGCTACGGGGCATACTACTCCTTGTTCTTAGTTCACGCGGTCACCTTATAGACGATGTCGTGCTCATGGACATGGGCGCCGACCTTGACGCCAGCTTCCTGTCCTTGCAGCAGTATCTGTATCGGTGCGTGCTCAATCTGCATCGATTCGATTACCTGGGTGTGATCACTGGTGTGACCTTTGATGTGAATTGTGTCACCTACCTTGATGTCGCCATCGGTTGCCTTGATAACAGCGACACCGACCTTGGCAAAGTAGTGGGTGACGACTCCGACTTTCGTTTCAGGCATCTTGCCTCCTGCGGATTCGTAACAATCTCAACTCTCAAGTCGTAGTGCTCCGTGCGGTGGTTCTCGATGTTCCTACCAGAGTCTTGGAACCATTTCTTCACAACTTCGGCTCCAGCTTCTGTGACTTTACTAGCAACTCACCATCACCACTGTAGGATACGAACGTCGCATTCATCTTACCTGCTTTGTTTGTAGGCATGTGAGTCATCCTTTCGCTCCTGATTTTCAAGAGCCTGTCGTTTGCCTTCATATATAATGATACGATATTCCGACAAAATATCTTCACCTATTTTATGGCTTCTTCGATTGCATCACTAGCTTCCGCTTCTTCTTTGTCTCAGTGTAGTTCATGAATTCTTCATCTGCTCTAATCAGATGCAGCGTGGTTCCAGTGGCATACAATTCATCATTGTTTGTTAACCAAACACACCACCTTCCCTTCTCTGCCCACAGATATGCATCCTGATTAAACTCCTTCGCTAGTTGTTTCGCCTGTTCTTTGGTAATGTTCGGTATGAGTAGGGTTCGCTCATTTTCACCTCCCCACCTACCTATCACAGGAGTGTAACCTAAACCCATCTCACGAACTCTCTGAGCAAGCTTCCACTGATTCTCCAAGTTCTCTTCCAAAGGCCGGCCTGATTTGAATGCACTGATTAGAGCCATTGTCCCGTTCTTAAAATGGTCAATTATCCTAGGAAGACCAGCGGCAAAGAAAAGTCTCTTCAATTCTCTCGGTGCGCCGCCTGTCATCAGTTTTCGATAATGTATTGGCATAGTTACTTCCTATGGATAGACCTTTTCAAGCATGCGTGGGAACGGAATGGTCTCGCGGATGTGGCGCAGTCCACAAATCCAGGCGACCGTTCGTTCCAGACCGAGCCCGAAACCGGCGTGCGGGAAAGATCCGTAACGTCGGACATCGAGATACCAGCGGAAGGCTGATTCTGGCAGTTTGTTTTCGGTAATACGCTGTTTGAGCGTTGCCAAGTCATCCTCGCGTTCCGAACCGCCGACGATCTCTCCGTAGCCCTCAGAACAAATCATATCAAAGGCAAGAGCAAGGGTCGGATCGGCCGGGTCTCGTTTCATGTAGAACGCCTTGATTGCCGCCGGATAGTGGTGCACCATCACCGGGCGGTCGAAGCTTTCACCAATCAGGGTTTCTTCGTCGCCGCCGAAGTCGTCGCCGAGACGAATTGGCTTGCCTTTTTCCTGGAGCAACTTGACCGCTTCGGCGTAGCTGATGCGCGGGAACGGCGCTCGGACCGCTTCGAGTTTGGTGATGTCACGTTCGAGCACGGCAAGCTCGGCCCGCCGTTTGTCGAGCACCCGACCGACCATGTAGCTGACCAGCTCTTCGGCCAAGCTCATGGCGCCAGCAAGGTCGAGGAACGCTACTTCCGGTTCGAGCATCCAGAACTCCATCAGGTGGCGGCGAGTCTTCGATTTCTCAGCGCGAAAGGTCGGACCAAAACAGTAGGTCTTGCGTACTGCAGCAGCGATTGCCTCGTTGTAGAGCTGGCCAGTCTGGGCCAGATACACCTGTTCACCGTAGTAGTCAACTGGAAACAAGGTGGTGGTACCTTCACCGGCGGCCGGGGTCAGAATCGGCGTGTCGGCAAGGACGAAGCCTTGGGCATCGAGGAAGTCGCGCAGCGCCTTGACCATTTCCGAGCGGATTCGCAGAATGGCATGCTGCCGGGTCGAGCGCAGCCAGAGATGGCGATGTTCCATCAGAAACTCGATACCGTGTTCTTTCGGCGTGATCGGGTACGGCTCGGCCAGATGGATGAGTCGCATATCTTTGACAGTCAGCTCATAGCCACCGGGCGCACGTTTGTCTTCGCGTACCGAGCCGACGATTTCGACTGACGATTCTTGAGTGACATTGTCAGCGAGGTCGAACGCGGCGTCAGGCACCTGAGACTTGATGAAGACACACTGGATTATGCCGGTGCCGTCGCGCAGTAGGACAAAGCGAATCTTGCCCGAAGAGCGAGTGTTATAGACCCAGCCGGTCAGGGTGACTTCCTGGCCGACATGCGAGCCGATTCTGTCAACAGTGACTTCCATCACGCGATTCTAAGGCAGGGGCAAGACTAGTCAAGAAGCGGGCGAAGCTAAT
>CBFGKH010000004.1:0-150157 GCA_965649295.1 Caldifarciminota bacterium | reverse complement strand
CCCGCTTCTTGCAACGAGTAGAGAATCGCTAGTCGACTCTCACTTCAATCCGGGAGTTGTTACTTGAGGCGTGAAACTGCCAATAGGGACCTTCCGTAACAGTAATAGTCGCGTCGTGAGGGTCGGGTTCTTGGGCATCGTAGTGTGAGGTGATTGTCAGGGTGGCACGAACCGCACCCATTCGTTCCAAGGTGATGGTTGTCATAGATCCGTGCTTCAGTGTTGTAATGACACGTGAGCTGCCTGGTTCGAGCCTGGAACCACCGTTGGGGTGAAATGGATCCATCGCGTTGTTGACGAGCGTAATGGTAGTGCCTTCGGTGCCGCAGGTGAGAGCGAGCGTTACCAGGGCGACCATCGTCACCAGCATTATTCGTTTCAAGTGCCCTCCTTCAGGCATTGATACTCGGTCTTCAGCGATAAATTCTAGCAGGTTCGAGATTAATGTCTAGTCTGTCAGACGGAGGCCAAGCATCCAGCGAAAGGCGAATGCCTGTCGGTTCGGTTCGGGATGGCTAATCCAGAATGGGAAGTCGGCGTAGAGCGGACCGAGTCTGAGCCTGACGCCAGCGTCCATCCTCGGGGAGGCAAGGCCGGAGAAAGAGTCGGCAACTGCTCCAATATCAAAAAATGGTTGGAACTGCTTGATGGGCTGCAGATAGAGATTGATACCCCAGCCGTGGTTAGCGTGCCGGTATTGACCGGCATAGCCCCGGACGTTGCAGTCAGCTTCGTAGTGCCAGTTTTCCTGGCCCGATGTCCAGCCCTGATATCCCCAGCTTATCGGTTCATCGGGGTTGGAGCCCAAGCCGCCGGAGAGGTAGTAGCGGTCGTGACGCGGGACCGAGCCAAGTATTGTGCCGGCAAAGACGTGAAGGCGGATCGCGCTGGTACGGGTCATTCGGAAGGTGTGGCCCTGTTCGAACCAGACCTTCAAGTAGTCAAACTGACCACCGAGTCGCGTTGAGCCCCAGGCAACGAAGAGGCGTTCGCGACCAAGCCAGTGGGCTGATTCGTGGTTGTGAGTGAACTGGGCGCGGATGTCAGCAGTGCGGGCACTCTCCCAAGCGCGGCTGTCGCGCAGGCGCACGTCACGGATAGCACTGAGCCGGTAATGAATCTCAGCCAGAGAATTGGGCTTACCAAATACGCGACCAAGTTCCTGCTGCAGTCCTGCCCGAGCCTCGGCGGTTATCTCGGAGTAGTCAGCGCGCACGATGACACGGAGGCGAGGATTCAGAAACGAGAGCGGAGTTTGGTACCAGAAACTGGAGTGCCAGTCGTCGAGTTCGGTAAAATAGGCCTCGGTGAGTGTCCAGTTGTGGGAGCCGCGCAACGGTCCAGCATCAATGAAACGACGGCCTTGGACCCAACCGGTAAGCTGGAATCCGTGGTAGGAGTCGTACCAAAAGTAGGGGCCGAAGAAGAACTGATAGTGGTCGAATTCGGGCAGGGCGAAAAGCGGAACTATCCACGGCGGCCGGCGCCTAGGGGTGGTAACAAGGGAGCAGCTAGCAGCACGGGCGGAGTCGAGAACCCGCAAACCAGCAGCCGAGACGTTGGCAGCATCGAACTCGAATCGGTCGCGGAAGGCTGTCACCGGTGTATCGGCAGGTCTGAGCAGACGGTTGGAGGCGGCGACGTGACGGTAGAAACGGTGGTAGTACTCGGCCGAGAGCCCGCGGAGCAGCCACTTGAAGAAAGGCTGGGTAATGAGGTTGGTGTTGCCATAGTGGAGCTGCATATAGCGTATCTCGGCGTAGGTTGCCGGCCCAAGTGCAGTTGCCGGCTGCGCTAGTTCGTCAACTGAACGCGGATAACTGAACCACTGAGCGGCGACAAGCCGGGCAACGGTGGACTCAAAGTAGCGGGTGCCAGGTATGGGCCGCGTTGTCACGAGGATAAGTCCAGGATAGGATGCATCGTTAGGCACAAGGCCATCGGCTTGAACAATCGTGAGCCGCGAGAATGGTGGCGGGCCATACCAGTGCGTAAAGAGGCGAATCATTGCCGCAATGCGGGGGCCGAGGTCTTTCCATTCGGCTGGCGCCCGGCGCCGACTCGCGACAGTAACCAGCCGAATGCTTGTGGAGTCAGAGCTGATTCGTAGGTCTGGGCTGGCAACGACGACAAGGTCGCTGATAGCCTGGGCAGTTAGATGCCAGGTGCGGCCCGGACCGGCCAGGGTGGTTGCGGTGGCGTTGCTAGCGATAGTGAGGCTGTCAGGAAGAGTGAGTTCGACTTCAAAGTCAGCCAGCTCAGCTGGCGCATGGCCGAACAGATGGTAATTGGGTGCCGACGTGTCGGCAAGGAGAGCCACCTGTGGATACCAGTGCACGAGCAATGTCTTTTGCCCTTTCTGTCCCCATTCTGCGAATGGTTCACCCAGCGTCAGTGAGTAGGCAAATTGTAGCGCTACTGAGTCACCGGGAGCGAGCGACAGCCGAACCCGGATGGTCGTGGAATCGGCTGGATACTGACTTGAGTTCGCAGGGTTCCAGATTGCCTGATACCCGCCATGAGCACAAGCCGGAGCAAGCGCAAGGTCAAACTTGCCGGAGTTGGCTCTTTCGATTGCGTAGGCGCTGTTCTTCTGTTTTACTGCGTTCGGCCAGAGCAGGATAGTAGCATCGCGTAGTGTTTCGGGCAGAGGGTTGCGAATCGTGATTGTGGCTGTTCCTGTCAGTCGGTGAGAATCCAGTCGCGCCTGAATTCGATAATGGACGGCCGGAGAAGCAGAGGCTACGGCTACATACAGCAGAAAGAAGCTAAGGTAGCGGCCGGACATCAGCTGTCCGTACCGAGAGTCCTGTAGCAGATGCGGTTGATTAGGTCGAGCAGTTCAGAATCAAGACCGGCTTCGGTTGCTGCCTGCTGGAGCCGGGCGATCTCGTGACCAGCCTGGTCAGGTCGACCGTGGTGGGCGTCAATAATCGAACAGCAGTTGCGGAGATAGAGAACGAAGCGACGGAACTGACCAGGCTGGACATGGCGATTGCGCAGCTCGGCGAGTGCTTCTGCCTCGGCTTTGGCCACATGCTGCCAGTAACGTTGAGTACGAGTTTCGTATTCGGCGATGCGACGTTGACGGAGTTGTTCGCGAACTGGGCGTGAATCTCGGCGGGCGACCGGTGGCGGTTCTGGTGGTGCGGAAACCGGTCTGGATGGGGTCACCACCGGTTCGGATGGTTCTGGGGGCGAGCTTTGGTTTGTCTTGGTCGGAAGACTCTTTGCAGTCGTTGCCGGCAGCACGTCAACAACGCTAGCCCAGTCTGCACCGCAGGCTTCAAGGAACGCAGCGATTGTCCGCAGAGTGGGGTTGGGTACGAGTCCCTTTTCGAGCCGCAGAATGTACTTGTAGCCATGTGCTGGCTCGAAGCCCATGCGCGCGGCTAGGGTCATCTGCGACAACCCGGCAGCGACGCGCAGCGACTTCAGTCGCTCGCCGAACTGAGCAAGACCGGCCATTGCCGGATGAGAGTGGCGTGCCATCGGCTATTCTGCAGGGTTCAGGATATCCATTTGCCGATAGATGGTAGGCCCCGCTTGCAGAGTGTCAAATTCGTGCAGCCGATTCTGCCTCTGATGCGTCAAAGTGACTGTGGGTCTTGACATTCGGCCCTACCATAGTTACATTACAGCAGCCGGTTGCATTAGCCGACGGGCGCAGCAACGACAGGCTCAAAAAGTGATGATAGACCCAATAACCACTCAAGGAGGAAGCCGATGAAGAACGCGGCGAGAGTAATTAGCGTCCTGCTAGGCGCCATGCTCGTGCTGACCGTTGTCGGGTGTCCGAAGAAGAAGGTGACGACCATTGAGCCGGTTCCGCCGCCACCGCCACCCGAGACCAAGGTTGAGAAGCCGGTTGCCATTGAACTGAACCTGGCGACGATCTACTTCGACTTCGACAAGTCGGACATCCGGCCTGGTGATGCTCAGATTCTTCAGCGTAACTACGATCAGATCAACTCGGCAGTGCGGAGCGGCCAGCGGCCGGCAATAACGATTGAGGGACACTGCGACCCAATCGGCACCTCCGAGTACAACATGGCTCTGGGCATGCGTCGTGCCGAGGCTGCCAAAGCCTATCTCGTTAAGCTTGGTGTTGATGCTAGCTTGCTTTCCACGATCAGCTATGGCGAAGAGCGGTTGGTGACCACCGACGAGTCCAGGTATGAGCTGAACCGTCGCGCCGAATTCAAGGTCGCGAAGTAAGCTTCTTTTCTGTCTAGATGTCAGATGACAGCCGGTAGGCTCCAGCAAGCAGCCAAACTGATTTTGGTTGCCGGCTGGGGCCTGCCGGTCTTACTGTTGCCTGGTTGCGCGGTTCAACGCGAGTACGTTCGGCGCGGGCAGGTGCTGGATAGCCTGGCAGTGCGCGTCATGCGGTCAGAACAGGCACTGGCCCGGCAGGAGGAGGAACTGCGCCGATTTCGGGCCGACCTTCTGACCGATCTGGAAGCGATTACCGGTCAGCTGGAACGACTATCGGCGCAGAACTTGGACCTGAATGACCGAATCGACCGGCTCAGTCGCAAACTCGGAATCGGTTACGGTGATATCACGCCGCCGGATTCAGTGCGCGGCAGAGATTCTGCTTCGCGCCGAGCCGGGGCACCGGTCATCGATGCCGACCAGTTATACAACACTGCCTACCTTGATTTCACCCGCGGCAAGTATGATGTTGCTATCAGTGGTTTCCGACGTTTTATTGAGGAGTTTCCGGGTAGCGAGAACGCCGATAACGCCCAATACTGGATTGGGGAGTGCTACTACTCGCAGGGCAAGTATGACACGGCGCTGATCGAACTGCAGACAGTGATTAGCCGCTACCCGAATGGAAACAAGGCCTCAGCCGCGGCGTATAAGATTGCGCTCGTCTATCAGCAACAAGGTGACGAAGCGAGGGCGCGGGAGCAGTTCAATCGCGTTGTTCGCGACTATCCGAACTCGGCCGAGGCCAAGCTTGCCCGAGATCGGCTGCGGACAGCGGGGCAGTAACTAATGCCGGACACGCCGGTCACGGCAGGCGGTGGTTTCTTTGGGCCGTTTGTTCATGCCGGGCCGTTTGCTCAAGCGGTCATTATTCTGTTACTGCTGATGTCAATCGTGAGTTGGGCAGTGGTGTTCCGAAAGCTGGGTCAGTTGCGTCGAGCTGCACGCGAGACGAATCGGTTTCGCAGTGTTTTTGGATACCGCACCCGGCTTGGTGACTACGAACGGGTGGCGACCGAGCTTCGGCATTCGCCGCTTTCGAGCATGTTACTGGCCGGGGTCAAGGAGTGGAAGGCGTTGCGCGAGGATATCGGTAAAGCTGAGGGCGGGGCGGAGCTGATGCAGTCGCTGATTCCTAATATCAGCGAAGCGACTGAGCGCGCGGCTTCGCTGGAGATGGACCGGCTTGAGTCGTCGCTTGCCTTTCTTTCGATTACTACGATGGTCGCTCCTTTTCTTGGGCTGCTCGGCACGGTTCAGGGTGTGCTGGTAACATTTCTCTCACTGCGGGGCACGCAGGTGCCGACCCTACAGACAATCGCGCCGGGGATATCCGATGCCCTAGTGACGACGGTGATGGGTCTGCTGGTGGCGATTCCGGCGGCCCTCTTCTACAACTACTTTGTCGGTAGGGTTCGTAACCTGCAGTCGGAGATGGAGCGATTTGCTACTGAGCTGACCGGTATCATTCGACGGGAGATTGCCGCCTCACAACTTGGGAACCGCACCGATAACTTATGAAGGAACGACGGGTGAAGTTCCTGGCGGAGATGAATGTATCGGCGCTAGCCGATGTCAGTTTCACGCTGATGGTCATCTTTCTAATTGCCGGGGTCTCGACCGCATTCAGCCGCAATCAGGGCATCGATTTGAACCTGCCCCGGACCTCAACTACCCGCCTTGCTGACCAGCAAGGATTAGAAATCAGCGTCAAAGGACCAAACGAGATATACGTTGGCCGAAAGCTTGTCAGTCTTGCTGGCTTTGCCAAGGCGCTCGGCGAGCAGCTGGCACGCGGTAACTACGACCGTGTCTATCTCCGGGCAGACAAGAGTGTTGACTACGGCACAATCATGGCCGTGCTAGGCGATGTGCGTGAGCAGGGCATCGCGGACATCGGCCTTGTGGCCTTGCCCAAGTAACCTGGTCCGCACCCTCACTTCAATATGAAGCGAGAGCTAGCGGTCTCGTTCGTCGGACACGCTTTATTGATTGCGGTGCTGGCCCTGTTGGGAGCAGACCGTGTTCCTCGCGACAGCCGTCGGCCGCTGGTCCTCTCAGTCTCGGTGATTAGCCCGGGAACGCCGCTGCCGAAGGAGCCGGTCAAGGGTCCGGCACTGGTCGAGCCCAAACCCAGGTCGCAGACGCCGAGTCCCAAGACTGAGGTGCCGAAACCGAAGACTGAAACTGGCACGACTATCAAGCGACAAGGGCTCGGCGCGAAGATTGAGGGTGCGCAGGCGCTCGGCTACTCCTACTACCTGAACGTTATCCTCACGCGCATATCTGAAAACTGGCTCAATCCCTACGCGGGGCGAGCCGTAACCCTGACCGCGACTGTGGGGTTCGTCATTGAGCGCGACGGCAGTATCAGAGAAGTAAAGTTAGAGAAGTCGTCCGGTGACCGTTTTTACGACGAATCCTGCACGAGGGCACTGTTGGTTTTGGACCGACTTCCGCCGCTTCCGCCTGAGTTCACCGGGCCGCGTCTGAAGCTTCATCTCGAGTTCGAGCACACGCCCTAGCCGGGTCTAGTCGCTAGTCGTCGGCGAACGACCGGGATTATCGCTTGACTCGGCGATTCCGATTCGCAAGATAAGGCGTGAGCAAGAAGTCGCCGGCCGATTTTGTTCATCTCCACACCCATACCGAATACTCGCTGCTGGACGGCGCGACGCGGATTGAGGAGATGGTGAAGCTTGCCGCTCAGTTGCGGATGCCGGCTCTGGCAATCACTGACCATGGCGTTCTTTTCGGCGCGGTGAAGTTCTACAAAGAGGCGCAGCGGGCGGGAATCAAACCGATTATCGGGGCCGAGGTCTATGTTGCGCCGGGGGACCGACGCGAGCGCAAGCTTGACGCCGAGACGCAGGAGGCGAGCTTCCACCTGACCTTGCTTTGCCGTAACGAAAAGGGGTACCACAACCTGATGAAACTGGTGACGCTCGCTCATCTGGAGGGCTTCTATTACAAGCCTCGGATTGACAAAGGACTACTGGCCGAGCACGCTGACGGCCTGCTGGCCCTGTCCGGTTGTCTCAAAGGCGAGGTCAACTTCTATTTGCGGCGCGGCGACAGCGAGCGGGCGATGCGCGTGGCAGCCGAGTACCAGCAGTTGCTTGGCCCCGAGAATTTCTATCTCGAAGTAATGCGGTCGGGGGTTCCGGAGCAGGAAAAGATCATTCCTGGCATAATGGAGTTGTCATCGGCACTCGACATTCCAATGGTGGCAACAAATGACTGTCACTATCTGCGGCCGGAGGATGCCAAGGCCCAGGATGTGCTCGTCTGCATACAGACTGGCAAGCGGTTGGATGAGCCGGGACGGATGCGAATGGGAACAAGTCAGCTCTATTTCCGTTCGCCAGAGGAGATGGAGCGAATCTTTGCCGACATCCCGGGGGCGGTTCGGCACACACGGGAGGTTGCGGACCGTTGCAACCTACTGCTTGACTTCCGGCACATTCACTTTCACTTGCCCAGCTATTTGCCACCGCGTGAGTTCGATAGTGCCAATGCTTACCTCCAGCACTTGGCGCGGGAAGGACTGAAGCGACGCTACAGCCGACTGACCCCGGCGATTGAGGAACGACTTGCCCATGAGCTCGGGGTTATTGAACGGATGGGTTTCCCGGGGTACTTCCTAATTGTCAAGGACATCGTTGATTTCGCTCGTTCCCGAGGAATTCCTGTTGGGCCGGGTCGAGGTTCGGCAGCAGGTTGTCTCGTGCTCTACTGCCTGGGAATTACCGACATTGACCCGTTGCGTTACGGTCTGCTCTTTGAGCGTTTTCTCACTACTGAGCGGGTCACTTTGCCCGATGTTGATATTGACTTTTCGGATACGCGGCGGCAGGAGGTGATTGATTACATTCGCCAGCGTTACGGCGATGAGTCAGTGGCGCAGATAATCACTTTTGGAACGATGAAGGCAAGAGCAGCAGTCCGGGATGTGGGACGCGTTCTTGACGTTCCAATCAGCGATGTTGACCGATTGGCCAAGCTGATACCGCAAAACCTGGAGCTGGAGCCGGCACTGCGAACGGTCGGGGAATTGAGGGATGCAGTGGCGGCAAAACCGGAGTTCCGTGAGCTCTTTGACATCGCCCGCAAGCTCGAGGGGCTGAGTCGGCATGCCTCGATTCACGCTTCAGCGGTAGTGATTGCGCCGCGTAAGCTAATCGAACTAGTCCCGCTATACCGGACTGCCGACAATGATATCTGCACCCAGTATGACATGCATTCGCTGGAGGATGTCGGTCTATTGAAGATGGACATTCTTGGTCTGCGGACACTGACCGTCGTTGAGGAGGCGACTAAGCTAATCAATGCTGCTGGCCGTCGTTTTGATGTTGCAACGATGCCGCTTGACGATGCCCGCACTTTTGGTCTGCTACAGCGGGCCGATACTGTGGGCGTGTTCCAGCTTGAAAGTGCCGGGATGCGGGACACTTGCCGCAAGATGATGCCCGAGCGACTCGAACACATCATTGCGTTGATTGCTCTCTATCGCCCTGGTCCGATGGACCTGATTCCGTCCTATCTGGCTCGAAAGGCTGGCACTGAACCGATTGAGTATGGTCACCCGTTGCTTGAGCCGATTGCCCGGGAGACCTACGGCATTCTTATCTATCAGGAGCAAGTGATGCAGGCGGCCCAGGCACTGGCTGGCTACTCCTTGGGCCGGGCCGACCTGCTGCGGCGGGCAATGGGTAAGAAGAAGCCAGAGGAGATGGCAGCCCTGCACGACGGTTTTGTCGAAGGCTGCGTCAAGCACAGCCGGATGCCGCCCGAACAGGCTGAGAAGATATTTGAGCTGTTGGCCAAGTTTGCCGGCTACGGGTTTAACAAGTCGCATGCGGCTGGTTATGCCTATCTTTCGTACATCACCGCCTACCTGAAGGCGAACTATCCGGTAGAGTTCATGGCGGCAACGCTGACCAGCGAACTTGGTGATTTCAAGAAGCTGGCCAAGTTCGTCAACGAGGCTAGACGGATGGGCATTACGGTTCTCGGACCGGATGTCAACCGCAGTGATGTGGTTTTCGCGATTGAGGAGCAGCAGATTCGCTTTGGGTTGGCTGGCGTGAAGAATCTCGGCCAGGGCGCGAGTGAGTTCATAGTTCAGGAACGGAAGACGAAGGGGCCGTACCGCGACCTGCTTGATTTTCTGATTCGCACCCGCGGCATGGTCAACCGCAAGGCGGCCGAGTCGCTAATCAAGGCCGGCGCGTTTGATTGGTACGAACCGAATCGGGCGGAGCTAGTTGCCAGGCTCGAAATCGAGATGGCCAAGGCCGCATCAGAGAAACTGCAGTTTCTGGAGCGTCAGGTAGATCTCTTCGGGACTGTGGCTGACACGGCGCCGACTGTCAAGGCGCGGTTTGATACGCACCAGTTGCTTGCCTATGAAAAGGAAGCGTTTGGCTTCTATTTTTCGTCGCATCCGCTTGAGCCGTATCGGGCTGAATATGAGGCACTGGGGCTCTTGCCGCTGGGACAGGTTGAGTCAATGAGCGATGGTACCAGCGTGAAGATCGGTGGTGTCATCAGTCAGCGCCGCTCAAAGCGGGACAAGCGAGAGCGAGAATATGTCATCATCACTGTTGAGGACTTTGATAGCAGCATCGAGGTGATGGTCTTTGCTGACCAGCTCGAAACCTGTCGGTCGGCCCTGAAGGTTGACAATCTTGTGGCAGTGCAGGGGACGGTCAGAGTTCGTGCTGGTGAGGGGCAGACCGGCATTCCGCAGATTTGGGCAGAACGGGTTATGTCGTTTGCAGAATGCCACCGTTACATCAAGGTCGGTCTGATTGAGGTCCGGGAGAAAGATTTGGACGAGGTGCTGTTGCTGAAGATTCGCGAGACGCTGGAGGCTCATCCGGGGCCAGGCATCGTACGATTTCGCGTAATCAAGGCAGACGGCACGTCGGTCGAGTATCGAATCCCGAATCAGCGAGTAGAGTTTAGCAATGAACTGATTGCTGAGCTGAGGCAGCTCTGCGGCCCAGATTCGATTAAGCTCCGCGGCGAGCTACCATCCTGTGAGCGGCCGTCTCACCGTCGTTCGCTGGCGCAGCGAAACGGGTCGCGCTAAGCGGTCGCCGATTCACGATATGTAGCTACTAACGCAACGGTCCGGGCGTTCGCTGGTTTGGTGTTTTTGGCGGCTATTCTGCCGGCTGGTTCTGCCCAGACTGCGAGGTGTTGGTCACTCGACCCTAGCCCTAATCGTTTTCGGTAATGGTCAATCCTTCGAGCCGGCGGATGCGTTCGGCAAGTGGTGGATGGGTGGCGAAGAGGTCAATTAGACCGCCGCGGTCCTTGCCAAAAGGGCTGGCGATGAAAAGGTGGGCAGTGGCCGCAGAAGCAGACCGGAGCTTGCCCTGATAGGCTCCGAGCTTGCGCAGGGCAGAGGCCAGACCGTAGGGATTGCGCACTATTAGAGCACCAGAAGCGTCAGCGAGGTATTCACGCTGGCGGGAGATGGCGGTACGAATCAGGGCGACGAGGAGCGGTGAGATAACTGCCAGCGCGATGCCTATTAGGACGAGAATCATCCCGACCTGACCGCCGCCGCGTGACTCGCGGTTGCGGCGGGAGCCGCCGCCGAAAAGTCCCCAGCGCAGGAAGATGTCCCGAAACAGGACGATTAGCCCACCGATGATGGCAACAATGGTCATCAACAGGATGTCATAGTTACGGATATGGGACAGCTCATGAGCAATGACGCCCTGCAGTTCCTCACGGTTCATCATTGCCAAGAGCCCGGTTGTGACAGCTACTGCTGCATGGTCGGGATTGCGACCGGTCGCAAAGGCATTGGGCGCCTCGTCGTCAATCACATAGACAGCAGGTTTGGGGATGCCGGCAGCGATTGCAACTTCTTCGACCACATTGTGGAGCTGGTAGAACTGATGCGGGTCGGCAGGGCGGGCCCGATTGACGGCTAGGGCGAGCTTATCGGAATTGTAGTAGAGGACAATGTTGTAGAAGATGATGCCGATAGCGAAGAGGATGTAGATTTCGGTTCCCCAGTGCAGGTAGGAGCCGAGCGCATAACCGACCAGCCCGAGCAACAGCGAGAAGACAACAATGAAAAGCGCGGTACGGAACCGGTTCTGGCCGATGAGTTGATAAAGATTCTTGCGGTCAGGCATGGTCAGCGGCTAGAAAGGACTGAATAGGTGTTGAGACCACGGGCCACGGGGGCAGACGATAGCACATGCCAGATTGCATTTGGAACACGTACTCCGGGACTTTCTTGACCTAAAACTTGACCTGGGGTGCGGTCCGTTCTGCCTCGGGCACGGTGTACTGCTCAGCCGGCTTGAATCCGAATATCCCGGCAAAAATATTGGCTGGGAACATCTGGGTCGAGTTGTTGTAGTCCATCACGACGTCGTTGTAGAACTGACGAGCGAAGGATATCTTATTCTCGGTGCCGGCCAGTTCTTCCTGGAGCCGGGCGAAGTTCTCGTTTGCTTTGAGGTTGGGATAGTTCTCAACCACTGCAAAGAGTGTCTTCAGTGTTTCGGTAAGCTGGTTGTTGGCTGCCGCGGCTGCTGCCGGGCCCTGGGCATTGATAGCCAGCGAACGAGCTTCAGCAATGCGTTCGAAGATTGCCTTTTCATGTGCGGCATAGCCTTTGACTGTTTCAACGAGGTTCGGAATCAGGTCGTAGCGCCGTTTGAGCTGGACGTCAATTTGGGCCCAGCCATTGCGGACGCGATTACGCTTAACGACGAGCGAGTTGTAGATGCCGATAGCGACTATGAGCAACAGACCGATAATAGCGGCCACGATCACTAGTGCTAACATATGTCTCCTTAGCTGTTAGATGAGAATACAGCCGACAGGGTTGCAGTCAAACCGGTCACTGTCGTAAGAGGACAGGGCACGAGCTCAGCTGGGGGGCATGCTTAGTTATACGAGCTGAGGAGCAATCCTGTGCAATGAAGCTAAGCCGGATTGACTGACCTCAGAGCTACGCGCTCGTGACCTGTGTACTTGAAAGTATACAGGCAATGCTGCCGGATTCCGGCTTCAAGTTGCGTGGAAACAACTGGTTATAGAAAGAAGCGGTTTTCGCGACCCCCATCCCGGGGACTGTTCCCGGAGTGGTCTTGGGAGCCGATTCCCCAGCGGCTGGAGGATAGGCTGCTCGTCCTGCTCGGGACAGGGCTCGGGTCTAGGTCTGAAGAAAGGTCTGTCCCGGTGTTCTCGGTTGGACTGGGAAGTACGTCTTACTGCTGGTTTTGGTACTGGTTATGCAGAGTCCTGGATAGCAGGCTAATGAATGGGCTCGACGATGGGTCGGAAGTGGGGTCAGGATGTGTCCCTCGGTTGGTCTCTCAGGGCCGGTGAGAGAAGACGGAGTACCAGAGGCTTTCGAAGGTATTGAGCAATGTGGCCGCTACTGCCTTATCGGTAAGCATGATGCCGATGTTGCGGCACTCTTCGATCTGTCGCTGGCTGAAAGTGGCGGAGCCGAGCAGGACTGTGCTTGTGTCGGCGATGACCAGCTTAGCGTGGACTGAGCCGGTTCTTGGGTTGGGGCCGAGCTTGCTGATGTCGCAGACACGGACTTCAATATTGGGAAGGCGGTCGAGACGCCGAAGCAGGGTTGATTCTCTTTCGAGCGCCCACTTGTCAACAAGCAGTCGGGTGCGCACCTGGCGTTCGTTGGCATCAGCTAGTAGCGAGTCGATGAAGTCGTAGCTTGAGTCTGGTCCGAAGTCAACCCGGCGGGTGATGCTGTTGATGATGATAGCAAGGTCTGTTCTGGCTTTGGCGAATAGCTGCTGCAGCGCCAGTCGGGTTGAAAGCCTATTTGTGTCCTGCCACTGGGTTGGGGAGGTGATGACCAGTGATGGCTGTTCTTTGTCGGGTTTGCTCGAGTGCGTTGGTTGGCGGGCCGGTTGGCCGAGCCAGTCGGATTCGAAGACTTCGCCAAGTTCGCGGGCGAGCCGGCGGTCCTCGATGGCTAGACTCAGTTCGAAATTGTCGCAGAATCCGGCAAAGCTCCAGTTGTGGGAGCCAACGACGACGGTCCTACCATCAATGATTGTGTATTTGGCGTGCATCAGACAGCCGGGATAGTGGCTGAAAGGCCGTAGGTCACAGGTTCTTATCGCAATGCCCGGCACCGCAGCTAGCGTCGAGCGGATCCGATGGTAGGTCGGAGTGCTGTTGGCTTCGAGCGTGGTCGAGTCGAGCAGAATCCTGACCCGGATACCGCGCTGGGCAGCAGTGATGAGCGCGTCGTACAGCGGATAGATGGCGCAGCCTTTACTTTCCGGTGGGTAGTAGAGCATGTACATCTGGGCAATGTCAATCGTGCTTGTCGCCTGATTGAACAGCCGGACAAGGCCTGTCAGAGCGTCAGTCTGGGGCAGACGTGCCAGTTCTGAGTCCTGCGGCCCGGTTGCGAGGATGGTTACTGCTGGTGGACTGTGAGCGATGAGCAGCAGGAGGAGCACCGACATCGGTGAATCCTAGGGCGACGGGTGCTAGGGGTCAAGCTTGGGAGAGCAGTTGTCTTGCTGGCTGAGTCGAAACAGGGGAAAGGAAACCGGACTAGCGCAGCAGAATCGGGTTGAGGGTGACGGCCTTTTCGAGCGACTCGACAGCGAGGTCCTGTCGGCCCAGGTCACGGTAAACGATACCCATGTTATGCCAGGCCCCGGCATGCTTGGGGTTGACCTTGACTGCTGCCTGGTAGGCGGCAAGGGCATTGGTCAGGTCGTGCTTACCGTAGTAGGCTTGGCCGAGGTTATAGTGGGCGCCAGCAAAGTCGGGTGACCGTTCGATTGCCGAGCGATAGGCAGCAATGGCCCGATCGAACTCAGCTACTCGGTCCGGGCCCTCGGGCAAGCTCAGGGCACGTTCGAGATGGAGATTGCCGAGATTATACCAGGCTTCGGCATAGTCGGGTCGGATGCGAACCGCCTCATGGTAGGCGCTGCTGGCTAGTTCATGGTTGCCGTTGCGGGCATAGGCAAGACCAAGGTTATTGTAGGCCTCGGCAAAGCCGACGCGATTTATAGCTGCCCGCTGGAAGCAGCCAATTGCCTTGTCCCAGCGGGAGAGAGCGCTGTAAGCATTGCCCTGTACGAGCCAGGCGTCGGCCAGGCGGGGATCGAGTTCGAGGGCGCGTTCGCACATCTTGATTGCCTCGTGCGGTTTCTCCTCGCCTAAGAGGCACTGGCCGAGAATCTCGTGGGCCTCAGCGCACTGGGGCTGGACGCCGAGCACCCAGCGGGCAACACGACTGCCATGGTGGAAGGAGCGGGTGTTGGCATAGCCGCGAGCCATGCGAATGTAGCCTTGGGTGAGCAGTTCAATTGTGCTCAGGCGGCGTGCGTTGCCTACGCGTACCTCGCCGCGTCGAGCGAGCGGGTCCCAGTATTCGAAGCCGCGTGAAGAGATGCTGATCTCGAGATAGATGCCGCCGTTGATGAGCAAGAAGCCGACTGGCAGGGAGAGTTTGCTCAGGATGATGGCATCAAGCAGGGCCAGACCAAAGTCGTCGCCGACGCCGCCGTGACGGAGGCCAAGATAGCCGTCGATCACCTGAGTAAGGAGGAAGGGCCGGCCCACACGGCGCGAGTTCACCTGCCAGAGGTTCTCGCGTAGAGCGCGAACAAGCTTTGAACGACCGGCCGTACCAAGGCCGGAGATGTCGCCATCCAGCTCCAGCAGTAGCGAGGCAGTCGGCTCCTTGTTGGTGACTATATTGAAGAGCTGCTCGATGCGGTTGCCATACTTGATAAGGTCATCGTTGGTGCGCACACCGGCCATCAGCAGGCCGCCATAGCAGAGGGCGGTGCCGAGCCCGAATTCCTGTTCGACCTCGGCAATGCCGTCAGCCAGTCGTTCCGGACTGCTGGTCAGGTAGTGCGGGGCCAGTTCGGCACAGCTGGCGATTTCGATTAGTCGGTCAGCCTCGGCGGTCGGCAGGATACCGACCGCTCGTTGCAGGAGCAGTTCCTTGTCCTCGGCGGCGAGTTCGAAGTCGCCAGCACGGGCCCGGGCTAGGTCGGCTTCAGCCCAGCAGCGTTGGACCTCAAGCTCACGCGCCAGCGGCGACAGCTCAGCAAACTCCTGTTGGGTGTAGGCCACAAGCACGCCATCAACTTTGCGTAGCGGTGATGACCAGCCGTGCAGTAGCGCATAGTGGGTCGGTGGCAGTTCACGCGGGTAGAGACGGAGTGTCCGGACTAGCTCAGACTCGACCTGCCTCAGGGCAAGGCCGTAACGGATATGGTCCGATGCCATGCTAGGCGTCGGCTCCTTGCGGGCTAAGCCCGCCCTCCATTCGACCGGTGGTCATCTGCTGGTATGGGCGCACGCACCTGCGCGGCGCTGCGCCCAAATTTATTATCCGTGAGTCGGGTCGTTTAGTCAAGGAATGAACACATCTCGGTTTGGGTAGTTGGTGTTATGCAGAATAAGACTGGCTGGTTGGCTTGGTTTGACTTAGGCCCGGTGGCGGTTATCTTCAGCCATGCGCGTACATAGTCTGTTGTTGTTGCTGCTAGTGGGTGTGGTTGCTGCGGCACCAACTGATTCGCTATGGCAGAATCTGCGTCGCCGCTACACTTCGTTGCGGACGTTGTCGGGAGAGTTCGAAGAACGGCTCTGCTCTGATGCTGCCGGTACCTGTCAAAACTTTGTTGGTAAGTTCAGCATCCGCGTTCCCAGTCGCTATCGTCTAGAAGTGACCGAACCGGTCCGGCAGTTGCTTGTCTCCGACAGTGCCAGTCTCTGGATTTATCTGCCAGAAGAGAAGCGAGCGATAAGACAGCCTGCAGGCGGATTTGCGCCGGTGCTGGCGTTTCTTGGGCCGGTGCTTGACTCAACGGCAACGGCGACTGTCTATCAGGACTCTACTGGCAACTACGTGGCCGATGTCCATCTTGATGATGAGTTCTCAGCAATGAGCGAGCTACGGCTTGAACTTGATGCCACTGCCACCCGCATTCGGGCATTCTCATTCACCGATGCCTGGGGTATGCACTACCACTTCAAGTTGCCAAAGCAAAACTGGAATCCGCGGCTGTCAGACAAGCTATTCAAGTTCACGCCGCCCAAGGGTGTGACGATCGAAGAGTAACGATGGCTGCCCCACTCAAAGACTCGGGTGGCTGTTTTGCCTGTGGCAAGGCAAATCCGCACGGGCTACAACTACCAATCCAGCAGGCCGGCGATCATGTCGAGCTCGATTGGGCAGTCCCGTCACGGTTTCAGGGCTGGCAGGGAATTGTCCACGGCGGTATCGTCGCGACGATTCTTGACGAGCTCTGTGCCTGGGCTGGCACGGTGGCGGGGTTTGATGTTGTCACTGCCGAGCTGCAGGTGCGTTGGCGTCAGCCCCTCCATGTTGACCAGCGGTTTCACGGCACCGGCCGGGTGGTGGAGGAGCGGGGCCGGTTGCTGATTGCCCAAAGCTCACTTGCCGATGCTGCCGGTCGCGTGATTGCTGAGGCGACCGGCAAAATGATGAAAGCCTGAGCGCGGCCCGCGTGCCGACCCGAACACCAAACCGTTTCGGCCAACGTCCGCTGGCCGCGGTCATTCTGCTCGGCTGTCCGAAGAATCAGGTTGACGCCGAATATCTGCTTGGCGCGCTGGTGCGAGCTGGCTACGAGCTAACGACTGAACCGGCCCGGGCTGACGCTATCATCATTACTACCTGCGCGTTTCTGCAGTCGGCAGTTCGTGAGTCAGAAGCTGTCATCTTGCGTGTCCTGCGGCTGAAACGAAGTCGGCCAGAGATGAAGGTCGTGGTTTTTGGCTGTCTTGTCCAGCGACTGGGCCAGGAGTTCTCGACCCGCTATCCAGAGGTGGACTATTGGGTCGGGCTGTCAGATGTAGCTCGTATCCCCGAGTTACTGGGACGTCGGCCGCAGAGAGGGCCGACCTGTCGTATCTTGGCCACGCCGCCGCATCTTGCCTACCTGCGAATCGCTGACGGCTGCAGCAACTATTGCAGCTACTGTACGATTCCGCTGATTCGTGGACCGTTGCGGTCGCGGCCGGTTGATGACATCCTGGCTGAGGCTCGAGCGCTGGCCCGAGCTGGCGTGAAAGAACTCGTGCTCGTGGCTCAGGACACGACTGCTTATGGACTTGATCGCAGCGATCGGCCGCAACTGGCACCATTGCTCCGCAGGCTGGCGGGGATTGACGAGATTCGCTGGTTGCGGTTGATGTACACGCATCCGACTCATGTCACCGATGATGTAATTGCTGAGTTTGGCGAGAATCCGAAGCTCTGTCGGTACATTGATATGCCCATTCAGCACGTTGCCACGCGCGTTCTAGCGCGGATGAACCGGCGCTACCGGCGCAAGGATATTGATGCACTGCTAGCGCGTTTGCGAAAGATTCCCGAGATTGCCGTCCGCACAACGCTGATTGTTGGGTTTCCGGGTGAAACTGAGGCTGAGTTTCGCGAGCTGCTCGATTTTCTACGTGGTGCCAGGCTCAATCGGGTTGCAACGTATGCTTATTCGTCGGAGCCGGAGACCAGGGCGGCGCGATTCGGTCCGACTGTAGCCCCAGCGGTGAAGCGCCGACGGGTGCGAGAATTGATGAGAACACAGGCAGCTATCTCGCGGTCGCGGTTGCGAGAGTACCGCGGGCAAGAGCTGACCGTCCTCATTGACAAACCCGGGAGGGGGCGGACCGAGTGGGATGCGCCGGAGATTGACGGGGTTGTTCGGATTGAGGGCCCATGCCTCTGTCCGGGACAGTTTCGGCGGGTGCTAATTACCGGTAGTACCACTCATGACCTTGAGGGTCGGCTTGTACCTGATTGACTGAGCCTGACCGCTGGGCTATTGTCTCATCGCTATGTTGACCATAATGATTGTTCTGCTCGTCAGTCAGTCGCAGCCTGATTCTGGCCTTTTGACCGTTCGGTCGAACATGCCTGGCTTGCAGGTCTATCTCGAAGGTGAATACCTTGGTCGGGCACCTGTGAATGACCACCGATTGGCTGCCGGCAAGTATCTTGTTTCAATCGTCTCTGATGATAGCTTGGAGACCGTGTACTGGCGATTGCGCACCGGTCGCATCGGTGAAAAACTCTCGGCAGTCTGGACCCTGGCAGCTATCAATGCCGGTACGCGGTCAGTTACAGTCGAGCCGGGAATGGTGACCGATGTTTTCCTCGATTATGGTCGCATCGCCAATGCACCGAATGAGGCAAAGGCACTGACCTGCTGTGGACTGGGGGGCGCTTTTCTCGTAAGTGCGGCGATAGGCTTTTTGATTCACCTACTGTTCTTCAAGCCGAATGATTAGGCTTGGTCTAGTCTTTCTTGCCGCGCTAATTGGGGCAGAGGCGGAGAGTCCGCCCGCCCGGCATGAGGCAAGGTATTACCGTCGTCTGGCTGACAGACTGGTTGCCTGTGAGCTATGTCCGCGGCGCTGCGTTTTGGCCCCGGGTCAGCGTGGGGCCTGCCGTGTGCGCGAGAACCAGGATGGCACGCTTTACTCGCTCGTCTATGGTCGGGCTTGTGCCCTGAACAAGGAGCCGATCGAGAAGGCTCCATTCTTTCACTTCCTGCCCGGTGCTCAGCGAATTACTCTAGCCACGGTTGGTTGCAATCAGCGCTGCCAGTACTGTCAGAACTGGGAGCTTTCGCAAGCAAGTCCGGAAGATGTGGCGGCGCAGACATTGACACCAGCAGCCGTTGTCGAACTGGCCAAGGCGGAGAAGGTGCCGATTGTCTGCTTTACCTACACGGAGCCAGTTGTCTTTTTTGAATACATGTGTGACATCGCCCGGCTTTGTCGTCAGGCCCGCATCCGCACCGCAGTCGTGACCGGTGGCTACATCAATCCTGAGCCGCTCCAAGAGCTGTGTCGGCTTGTTGATGCAATCAAGATTGACCTGAAGGGCTTCACACCGGACTTCTATCGTAGTGTCTGCGGTAGCACGCTGGAACCAGTACTCGAGGCCTGTCGGATTGTCGCGCAGTCCGGCACCCACCTCGAAATCGTCAATCTAGTGGTGCCATCACTCAACGACGATACGACGACAATCAAGAGAATGTGTCGTTGGTTGGTTGAGAATGTGGGCGATACGGTGCCGGTCCATTTTACTCGCTTTGTTCCGAACTACCGGTTGCAAAACACGCCGACAACGCCGGTGCCGACACTTGAGACCGCTGTCCGGATTGCTCGCGCTACCGGCCTCAAATACGTTTATGTTGGCAACGTTCCGGGCCATAAGGGCGAGAACACGCGCTGCCCAAGCTGCGGCGCGGTGCTGATTGAGCGCACTGGCTATCGAGTTACCAGGAATCGAATCCGGGACCATCGCTGCCCTGATTGTCGGGCCTGGATTCATGGAGTATGGCAGTGAGTAAGGATAAGCCAGTCGTCTATTTCGTGCCGCCGGAGCGGGCCCGTGACGGAGTCGGGGCGATACTCGAAGCGTCCGGGTTCTTTAGGCGCCTGCGGCCGAAAAAGCGGATTGGCATTAAGGTCCACTTTGGTGAGCAGGGTAATCACAATCACATACGGCCGGAATTTGTCCGTGCCGCCGCGGTTGCCGCGAGCTACTATAATCTACAGCCGGTGGTGATCGAGACGACTGCTCTCTATCGGGGCCGGCGCCAGCAGGCGCGAGAGCACTTGCGGCTGGCCCGCGAGCACGGGTTCAGCACTGAGACACTGCTGGCCCCGATTGAGATACTCGATGGTCAGCACGGTGAGAAGAGCTATTCGGTACCGCTGCCCGATTCGAAACTGGTTCCGCAGGCAAGACTGGCCCAGGGGCTGCGGCGGTTGCGCTACATCATCAATCTGGCCCACTTCAAGGGTCACTTTGTTACTGGTTTTGGCGGTGTGTTCAAGAACCTGGCGATGGGCCTGGCAGCCAAGGCTGGCAAGCTCGAAATGCATTCGTCATCGAAACCGGCAGTTGAGCCGGACAAATGTACCAGTTGCGGCACCTGCGTTGACTACTGTCCCCACGACGCCATCAACTTTGTCCAGTATGTGGCCAAGATTGGCCGAAGCTGCACTGGCTGCGGTGGCTGCCTGGCGGTTTGTCCGCACGGTGCGATTCGTATCAATTGGGACCTGGCGTCGGAGACGGTGCAGCTCAAAGTGGTTGAGTATGCACGGGCGGTGCTGCTCGGTCGCGAGGCGATTCACTTCAACTTCTGTTTGCGGCTGAGCCCGAACTGTGACTGTTATCCGCAGACCGATGAGCCGTTCATGCCCGATGTTGGTGTGTTCGCTTCGCTTGACCCGGTGGCGTGTGAACAGGCTGCCTGGGACAGCACGGCGGCGCGACTGCGGGAGATTTACCCCCATCTTAAGCCTGACCTGTTGTTACAGGCCGCGGAGGAGCGCGGCCTGGGGCAGCGCGACCACGAGGTTGTTCAGTTGTGAGTGACTTGCCGGCGCCGGTCGCGGCTGAGCAGCACACGGTTCTGCTCGAAATGTTCGAAGGCCCGGTTGAGCTCCTGCTCTATCTTGTCCGCAAGAACGAGCTCGATATTCTTGATGTGCCGGTCGCTCGGCTGACAAACGATTTTCTTCAGTCGGTAGCTGCTGCTACGCAGCTCAACATGGACGTGGCGGCTGACTTCGTAATCATGTCGGCCGTGCTGCTGCGACTGAAGGTGCGTGAGTTGCTGCCGCGTAGCCCAGAAGAAGACCTGGAGACACCGACGGTGACGCTCGAACAGATTCTCGATGAGTTCCGTCGTTATCAACAGGTCGCAAGGCTACTCTCAGAGAAGGAGGGGCAACGTCGGCAGCTCTTTCCTCGCTTGGGAGAAACGCCCCGGGCGCGACTCGCCGAATCCGAAGATGTAGTTGCTCTGACAGCCGCGCTGCGCCGGGTGCTGGCGCGGGTCACGCCAGCACGGGTGGCAACGATTGCGCCCCCGCGTGTCCGGCTCGAAGACAAGATTGCCGCCTTGCGAGCGCTGTTGCGCGAACGGGGAGCGCTGGCATTCGAAGAAGCAGTCACGGGCAGCAGCCTGACCGAGGTGATTGTGATGTTCATCGCTGTGCTCGAACTTGTTCGATTGGGCGAGCTGCGCGTGATTCAGGAGACTGAGTTCGGTTCAATCCGACTGGAGTCACGCACGCCGGCGCTGAGTCCGGTGGTAGCGACTGCCGAAGGAACTGCAGACTGATGCTGGCTTACGGCTGTTTTTCTGTTTGTCCTGTTGCTCCGAAGCCGAATGGTGGTTGGCCATGAGGATTTTTACTCTCGGAACCGGCCATCGGCCGGCTTTTGACTTTAGCCGGATCTTGACCAAGTACGGCGTGCAGGTGATTTTTGATGTCCGACGTGTCCCTGAGGCCCAAGAAGAGCACTTTCGGCGTAACGGATTACAAGCTCTTTGTGCTGGTCAGGGTGTTGATTATATCTATCTTGGCAATGAGCTAGGCGGCCCGCAGCGCGATGACTACCGTCGTTGGACCGAGACTGATGAGTTCAGCCGGGGGCTTGGAATCATTCGTGGTAAAGCTCCGAAGCGTGTCTGCTGTATTCTCTGTGCCGAGGAGTCGCCAACCAATTGTCACCGTAAGCTGATTGGTGACTTATTGGCCAAGGATGGTTTTGAGATTGTGCATATTCTCGATGAGAATCGGGTCTGGCTGCCGCAGCCGACTGACCCGCAACCGTCCCGGCTGCCGCGACGGCCGCCGCGCCAGCCAAGACATCGGCCGCGATGAACGACAGCGCGATTATCGCTCGTATCCGGCAGCTCAAAATTGAGCAAGAAGCAGTGGTGCTGGCGCATAACTACCAGTTGCCGGAAATCTACCAGGTGGCTGATTTCATTGGTGATTCGCTGGAGCTAGCTCAGCAGGCCCAGAAGAGTCGTGCCCGAACAATCGTCTTCTGTGGTGTCCAATTCATGGCTGAGACCGCTAAGCTGCTGAACCCGGCCGCCAGGGTCGTACTGGCTGAGCCAACAGCCGGTTGTCAGATGGCCGACATGATATCAGCCGCGGCGTTGCGCCAACGCCGACGTGAGCTTGAACCGGTGACGGTAGTTGCCTATGTCAACACGACCGCCGAGGTCAAGGCGGAGGCGGACATCTGCTGTACCTCGGCCAATGCGGTCAGAGTGGTGAATTCGTTGCCGGCGAGGGATCGGATTCTCTTCGTGCCGGATGAGAATCTTGCCAGCTATGTCGCCCGCACCACTGGTCGTGCCATTATTCCCTGGCCAGGATTCTGCTACGTACACGCCGGGTTCCGTGTCGAAGATGTGGCCAGAGCCCGTCGGGAACATCCGAATGCCAGGGTTATTGTTCACCCCGAGTGCCGGCCTGAGGTGATTGCGGCGGCTGATGATGTCGCTTCGACATCAGGAATGGTGCGGCTGGCAGCGAGCTACGGCGAGGTTGTACTCGGTACTGAGGCAGGAATGTGCGCGAGAATTGCCCGCGATCATCCTCAAGTCCGCTGTTACCCTCTGCGCCGGGCCGCGCTTTGTCGCAATATGAAACTGACGTCACTGGCGAGTGTTGAGGCAGCCCTTGCCGGTAGTGTGCCGGAGATAGTGCTGCCCAGCCAGGTCGTTGATCGGGCCCGGGCCGCGATTGAGCGGATGCTGGCGCTAGGTTGAGCAGCTGCCGCAACTTGACTTGGCTAGCTGCCGGCCTACAGTTTCAGGGTGCTAGTCTTTACTCTCCTGCCGTTGCTGGTGATTTCCGGTTTTGATATCGGTGGTTCGATTGGCGCGGCCCTGCCCGCCACTGGGCTTGCACCTGCTCATACGTCTAGTGCCCGTCTTGGGGTGGCTCTCGGCTGGGCCAGTGGCCGGAGTCGCCTTGAGTTGAGCTACGCCTATACTGGTCTGCCCGGCCCGCAGTCAAGTCCCTATCGGTTGGACCTTGGCGAATTTGCCTTGCGTTATGCTTTTGAGTTCGTGCGGCAGCCGAGCTGGGGGATTGCAGTTGGTGCCGGTCCGGGATATGGGTTTGCCCGGCGTAGTCTGGGCCCGGCAGCGGAGTCGGGCCGGTCGCCTTCGGCGCACGTGGGCATGGAGATTGTGGAACGCCAAGGGCGTAGTCGGCTGAGTTTCGGATTTGACAATGCTCTCTTCCTTAGTGCCAGGCCAGCAGGCGCGGTCACTCGTCTTGTCACCTGTTGGGTTGCGATTCTGACCGTCGGAGTGAGCTATGGGTTCTAGATATTGGCTGTTGTCTTTCAGCTGGCTCCTTCTTTCCCTGATCGGCTGCACAGATATGACATTGTATCGGGCCGGCGCTGACTATTTCCCGCTGGTCCAGGATACACGCTGGACCTACACTACCGGTCAGTTTACCTTGATTGACTCGGTGGCCGGCGACACGGCTATCGCTGAGCGCACGGCGATAATCGTTCTTCGGTCGTTTGTTCCCGAGTTCTGGGTGCGCGACCGGACCGGGGCCTGGCGCTATCAGCGTCGGGCTGTCTATCGCGGTGGCAACGAGGTTGAGGTTGAGGCCCGGTTTGCTCGGGTTTACGAGTTTCCGTTGGTTCTTGGCAACACATGGAGCGAGACCTTTCGTGACACGGTTCGGGTGCTGGGCAACGAGACATTAGCAATCTTCGACAGTCTGGCTGGTCGGGTGGCGGCAATTGAAGATGTCTCGACGCCGGCCGGTACTTTCAACGACTGTTATCGAATCGAGCTGTTCCGCGCCGAGCTAATAGACACGCTGGCCCAGGTGACTGAACTACACTGGCTGGCGCCAGGTGTTGGGTTGGTCAAGCGGTTGGTCGGGACCGACAGTGCGGTATTGGTTGACTACCGCATTGGGCCCCGGCCTTGAGTGAAGCGATGAGCCGGCAGGAATGGGTGCCGGTTGCTCCGACCTGGGAGCGGTCGCCGGATGCCGGCGAAATCTGGCGTCAGGTTGTTACCATGCCAAGTCTGGCCCTCAATCAGGTCGAGCTGGAACTGGTGATGCCAGTTGCTGGCCGGCGGCTCTATGTGCTTGGCGTTGGTGACGGCATGGCAGCCTTAGCGCTGGCTGGTCTGGGTGCTCAAGTAACGGCAGTTGACGCTAGCGCCAGCCTGCTGGATGTGCTGCTTGTGCGCACTCAGGTTCTTGGCGTTCACATCGAGCTAATGCAGTCTGACCTGACAGACCTTGCTGATGTCAAGACTGAGTCAGCGGACTTTTGCTATGCGGCTCAGCTTGCGTCGCAGCTTGGTGACCTTGGTCGTTTCTATGCAGCGGTGCGTCGAGTACTTGTTGCCGGTGGGCGGCTGATAGTGAATGAGTATCATCCTTTCCGGCGCATCTGGAAGCAGGAACCGGGACATCCGCGCATTCGCTATTCCTACTTTCACCGGATTCGTCCGCGTAATGAGTTTGACCCGCCGGACCCGACTCGGCCTGGGGCTGAACTGGGTCGCTTTGAATACCACTGGCCGATTGCCGACCACGTCTATCATCTGATCGCGGCTGGTCTGCAGATTGCGGCGCTCGAAGAGGTCGGCGATGTTCGCCAGCATTGGGAAGTTCCCAATCTCAAGGGTATTCCCGAACAGCTAATCATTGCGGCGGACAGACCGGCTGCCCAGCGTTGACACTCGCCTGCAGCTAGCCTATGATTCCCTAGGCGAAAAGAAGACCGTAACACGCCGTTGTCCGACAAACAACAATCCTCTGAGGAGGCATACTATGCAGATCCGTGTGCTCACGCTTGTCCTGCTACTGGCAACAACTCTGCTCGCTGTTCCGACCGTTGTTGACCGACCGATAGTCACGACCGCTGCTGGTGAGCGTTACGTTGCTGGCCAGCTGGTGATCAAGCTCGACCCATCGCAGCGCGGCCGCGCCAAGCTCGTGGTCAGGGACGGGACCGTCAGTTTTGGGATTGCGTCAGTTGATGCAGTCTGTGCCCGCTGGCGTGTTAGTGATGCGATGCCGCTGGTCACGCCGGAGCAGGCCCAGATACTGGCTGGCCGCTACCAGGGCGACCTGATGTACACGATTCAGTTCGACGCCGACCAGGATGTCTTCGCTGTTGCCGCTGAACTGGAGGCGCTGCCAGAAGTGGCTTATGCCGAGCCCAATGCTGTTCTTAGACTTGACGACGTGCCCAACGATCCCTACTACGCATCGCAGTGGCACCTGGCCCGGTTGCAGGGGCCGTATGCCTGGGGTGTTGCTCACGGCAGTCCGTCAGTTCGGCATATGGCGGTTGATGACGGGTTCGATTGGATGCATCCGGACCTTGGTGCCAATGTCTGGATCAACACGCTTGAAGACCTGAACGGCAATGGTGTTTTCGATTCGACGCCGGCAAGCCAGGGTGGTGACCGAGACGGCATTGACCAGGATCAGAACGGTTATGCCGATGATGTCATCGGCTGGGATTTTGTTTCGCGTGACCCAACGCCAATGCCAACGGGTACTGACGACCACGGTACTCACTGCTACGGAACGGCCAACGCTGTGACGAACAACGGCGTCGGCGTCGCTGCCGCAGCCTGGAACTGTCGTTCGATTGCGGTCCGCTGTGGCACCGGCGGCGGCGTTTATCTTGACCGCGCAGTCTCGGCCATCTACTACGGAATGGTCAAGGGCGTGTTCGCAATCTCGATGTCGTTCGGCGGCACGAGCCAGAACGCCGCTCTTCGCGATGCCTGCTGGGATGCCTGGACCGGTGGCTGTGTGCTGTTTGGTTCGGCCGGCAATGAGTACCTTGAGCAGATGCGCTATCCGGCCTGTTACAACGGCGTTGAGTGCGTTGCTGCCTCGAATCAGGCTGACATGAAGGCCGACTTCTCAAACTGGGGAACCTGGGTTGATGTATCGGCCCCAGGGGTTGCTATCTACTCAACCGTACCACGGGCAATGGGTTCTTATGCCTCGATGGACGGCACGTCAATGGCGGCGCCACTGGCAGCCGGCGTTGCCTGCTGGATCAAGTCCTGGAATCCGACACTGAACAACCAGCAGGTCATTGATGTCTTGCACGAGGCCTGTGATTCGATGCCGGACCCGCTCTATGCTCAGGGCAAACTGGGTGCCGGTCGCGTCTCGCTCGGCAATGTCACGCTGCGTATCTACTACTGCAACATCACTCTTGCTGACTGGCGTATCAACGAGCCGTCCGGCAATGGTCGGCCCGACCCCGGCGAGACGGTCAGCTTCATCGTTACCCTCGCCAATGGTGCTGGCTGGGCCAATGCGACTGGTGTCACGGCTGACCTGACTTGCACCAATCCAGCAGTTGTTATTGACCGTGGTCGCTCGAACTTTGGTGATATTCCAGGCGGCAGTTCAGCCAACAACTCTGCCGATTCCTTTGTTGTCACGATACCGCCGGACCTAGCGCCGCAGCGGCTGCTCTTTCGTGTAATGGTTCATTCGACACCACCGGCAGTAGATTCCATGCTCTGGTTCGGTACAATCTGCGGCTCGCCACGCATCCTGCTAGTTGACGACGATGACGGGCAGAACTACGAGAACTGGTACAAGGCTGCCTGTGATTCGATTCGGGCGCTCTACGACGTCCACACGGTTCAGACTCAGGGCTCGCCATCAGCCGCCGACCTGCTGCGCTACCCAGTTGTCATTTGGTTCACCGGCAACGATTCGAGCACGACGCTGACCGACAACGACATCACTGCCCTGACCGCTTATCTCGATGCGGGCAAGAATCTGCTGCTCTGCGGTCAGAGCATCGCCCAGGACCTGAACGGCCACTCGTTCCTGAGCGACTACCTGCACACGAGCTTTGTTGATGACTCAACTGGCAAGTTCTACCTTGTCGGCATCCCTGGCGACCCGATTACGCGCGGTGACACGATGGTCTTGGGCGGGGCTGGCGGCGCGGGCAATGGATTGCGGTCAGCCGATGGGGTTCGGCCGATTGGCGGTGCGTTCGGTTGCGCCTACTACCGCGACTACGGTGACACGACAGTTCACGCCGTAGTCCGTTTTGGTGGCGCCTACAAACTGGTCTTCTTCGCTTGCGCGTTTGAGGCGATTGATCAATCCCCCACCCGCTACTTGCAGAAGTGGACGATCATCCGACGCTGCTTGGAGTGGTTTGGCGAGCCGCTGCCGGGAATTGAGCTCGAACAGGCTGCGCCGGCGGCAGTCAATCCGACAGCTGTTGAAATCACGCCCAACCCGTTCGCAGTCCGGGCACATGTGCGCTTTACCGCGCCGACTACCGGCCCGGTGACGCTCCGGGTTGTCGCCACCGACGGTCGAGTTGTTCATAGCGAGACGCAACAGGTGACAAAGTCGAACCGGGTGACCTTCATCCTTGAAGGCAACAAGCTTGTCGCCGGTACCTACTTGATACAGATTGCCACTCCGAACGGGGTTTGGGCCCAGAAGACAGCTGTTCTGCGCTAGGTAGGGTTCATAAGACTGGGCGGGGCGGGCCAGTGCCCGCCCCGCTGCCTTACTACCGCCAGCAAGACAGATAACCGTCTAACCGGCTGACCACTCCATCAGACGTTGGTCTCTGTCTTGGCTGGGCAGGTGAATCGGCGATTGCTGGCAGGGCTCAACCTCAGACCGGCACTGACAATTCTCAGGCCAGAGACCGCGACACAGAACTCTGCTGTGGGACCGGAGCTCGGTTGTCGAGCCAAGTCCTGACAGGTTATCGGCTTAACCCCTCGAGCCGACTCTCGACTCGCCTGCAGAGACAGCCTGATTGTGGCTCTGGGGGTGACTCCGGGGGTCACTCCCCCCTCAATCTTTGTCTTCCCTTTGCCGGTGCGGGGACGATCGCCTATCCTTCCACACCAGAGTAACTTGGAGAGATACTATTCTAGCGGCTGATAACAACCTTTCGGCTGAGTCGCGTGTCGCGTGATTCCAATGTCAGGAAGAAGACACCGGTTGGCAGCTTGTCTGCGAGCAGCATCTTCGAATGCGTCCCGGCAGGGCGCGGTCCCAGCACTAAGGTCCGTACAACCTGGCCTGACACATTATGCAGTACTAGCCTGACGTCGTCGGTACTGACTAGGGTGTAGGAAATCTGTGCTGCATCCCGTATCACGCTTGGCAGTGCGAGCAGTTCGGTTCGCAGCGGGCCTTTCGCCTGCCGCTCTTCTGCGCCAAAGCTCAAGGGAACATGATGAACGATGACGGGGTTGTATTCATTGGGATGTTCACCCTGTACCGCAAATCCGGCGGTTATGTCGAGTAGATAGAGGATATCGAGCGTGTCACGGCTGGCACTGATGAGTTCGGTGATAGTCGGGTAGCGGCATGAGTTGGTGCCGGCATCGGTCAGCTTTGTCGGCAGAGACCAAGTCAGGCCATTGTCACCGGAACGACTGTAGAAGACGTCGGCCCGTAGTCGGCCAGTGACCGGCTCGACATTCATCGAATCGAATTGCTCCCAGACCACGTGGAGGTTGCCGAAGTCGTCAGCTCCAAGATTGGGGCGGCACGCATAGGTAGCGTTGTAGCCGATTGTGCCGAGTAGATGGGCTGGGTCGCAGCCGGCCCGCGTGATTTCGGTCCACACGCCTTCACTCCAGTGCCAGATTGCGCTGGGCATCGCATAGCCGGTGTCGTTGACTACCGGCATTAGGTTGACCGTGAAGTGGAGCCGGGCATCGCGGTCGTAGAACGGATGCAGCGAGGTAATATGAAAAGACGTGAGAGTATCGCCGCCAAAAGCTTGGGGTGGAACGAGTTCGACAATTCGTCCCCAGGTTGTGCCGCGGTCGGTGGACTCGCAGAAGAAGGCCTGATTGATGGCTGGCCAGTTCTCAGCGACCCAGCAGCATACTAAGCGCTGGCCAAAACCAGCCGTGGCCAGATTGTGGCTGGGGAAACTCGGCCCGGGCACGAAACCGGTAACCGCCGGCCCATAGTCTGGCCAGGTTGAGATGCGGAAGTAGCCGAGTAAATAGTCCTGAGTCATCGCTAGTTGATGAACTATGCCACTCGTGTCAACAGCAGTGACACTCCAAGCGTAGTTGTCGGTGTTAGCGTCGGTCGCGTATTCGAACAGGCCTGCGCCTGCGGCAATGTCACGGGCGCAGCCGAGTGTGACCGTGCCGGAACGGGCCCACTGGCGACCGATTACGGCAGAGCCAGTTCGCTGATCTACGGCAATATTGCCGAAGCCGGAACGTTCAGCGAAGGCGTTCATCCCGGCGTTGACCCAGGTGGTGTCCGGCCAGAGCCAGGTGTCGCCGGCAAACTCGAAAAACCGGTAGCGCAGATTCCGGTCCGGGTAGGAACTGCCAGCAAGCGCGGTGGAGTGCATCCAGGTCACGTGCAGGCCATGGCCAGGTGCGTTGGCAATCAGCCGATAGGCCGGGCCGCCGAACCACCAGTCGTAGCTCGTGCCGCCGATTGTGTCAATCGTGCCGACGAGTGGTTCATACGGCAGCGTCAGTGCACCGGCAAGAACTATGGCAGCCAGCAACGTGCTTATAGTCAGCCTCCTGTCAGTATCGCGATACTAAGCGATGAGCCGGTGATGTCAAGGGGTGAAGTTGACGGCGGCTATCGCCGGCGGCTAGTAGCCGTGGCTCAGGCGGGTGGCGAGTGATTCCGGCAGCCCGGCCCGCCGGATCTTCTCCTGGGTGGTAGCGATGTCGTAAGGAACGCGAAAGAATGTCAGTGTCGCGGCGTTGATGTCATAAAGAAGGCAGCAGGCCCGGGTGTCGCCATCGCGCGGCTGACCGACTGAGCCGGCATTGATGACATATTTGGCGCCAGGGCTGAGTCGGAAACTCTCAGTGCGGATGAGGCGGCAGCGGCCGCGGGATGGGCACTCGACAACGAACGGGTGATGTGAATGGCCGAGCAGGCAAATCGTTTCGCTAAAGTACTCGATTTCGTCCTCGGCATCACCGAGGGTGAGAACGTATTCCCAACGGTCCGGTGCCGAGGGCGAGGCGTGAACCATGTGGATGCTATCGCGAACGTCGGCCAGGGGCAGATTCTCAAGATAAAGCCGGTTGTGGCGGGTGAGCTGTTTGCCCGTCCAGGCCAAGGCCTCGCGAGCAGCCTGGTTGAAGCCGGCAGTTGAGGTGCGGCGGATGGCGCCGTAGTCATGGTTGCCGGCAACGACTCGGGCCCGCAGCGAACGGATGCGTTCGATGCAGGCATTGGGGTCAGGGCCATAGCCGACCAGGTCACCAAGGCAGAGGAAGCGAGTTGCGCCTTGCTCGACAAGTTTGGCCAGCACTGCCTCAAGTGCCTCGAGGTTGGCGTGAACGTCAGAGAAGATGCCGTACTTCATCGGCTTGGTCTGGCGCTGCTGCCAGTGGTTTCGCGGTATAGGCTGTCCAGCACGCCATTGACAAACTTGCCGGCATCGTCATCGCCGTACTTCTTGGCGATCTCTACCGCTTCGTTGATGGAGACTTTGGGCGGGACGTCGCCAAAGTGAAGGATTTCGGCGGCAGCCATGCGGAGAATTGCGCGATCGAGTACGGTAAGTCGTTCGAGTCGCCAGCGCCGCAGGTGCCGGCGGAGCACGCTATCAATGTCGCGCTGGTTGGTGACCACCGTGTCAACCAGCCGCCGGAGGTAGTGCTCGGCTTCTTCGGATGGATTTTTGCGAGCGAGTATCTCCTCGATGACGTCGGACGGTTCGTCGCCAACCAGGTCGAGCCGATAGAGAGTCTCCAGCGCGCATTCGCGCGCCAGCCGGCGCTGGGTCATCGTTTGCTAGAGCTGCTGGCTGGCAATGTCGGCCATCTCGATCGCCGAGAGAGCAGCAGTCCAGCCTTTGTTGCCGGCCTTGGCACCGGCTCTTTCTAATGCCTGTTCGAGAGTGTCAGCGGTAATCACACCGAACGCAGCGGGCACGCCAGTCTGCAGATAGACCTGAGCCAGACCTTTGGCAACCTCGGCGGAGATGTATTCGGCATGGGGCGTATCACCGCGGATTACAGCCCCAAGCGCAATCACCGCCTGATACTTCTTGGACTGGGCCAGATGTAGGGTTACTGCCGGTAGCTCGAAAGCACCAGCGACCCAGACGATGTCAGCACCCTTGGCGCCGTGCCGTTCAAGGCAGTCGAGTGCACCACTGAGCAGCTGTTTACTGACCAGTTCATTGAATCGCGAGACGACGATGCCGAACCGGCGGCCGGTGGCATCGAGCTTACCTTTGAATTCTCTTGTTTCCATTGTTCTTCACTCCTTTGGCCCGGGTCACGGGCGAGGCCTTTGTCGGGTTTAGTTCGATGTCGCCAAGCAGATGGCCAAGTCGGTCGCGTTTGGTCACAAGGTAGCGGAGATTCTTGCGGCTGGGCGGAACAACAATCGGTACGCGCTCGACAATGTCGAGACCAAAACCACGCAGGCCGACAATCTTGCGCGGGTTGTTGGTTAGCAGCCGGATACTCGAAAGACCGAGGTCGCAGAGTATCTGGGCGCCGATGCCATAGTCCCTTAGGTCAGGTGCGAAACCCAGCGCAACATTGGCCTCAACCGTATCGAGGCCCTGGTCCTGGAGGGCATAGGCACGTAGCTTGTTGGCGATGCCGATGCCTCGTCCCTCCTGGCGCATGTAGAGGAGCACGCCGCGGCCCTCTTCAGCAATCATCTGCATTGCCTTGGCCAGTTGCTGACCGCAGTCGCAGCGCTGGGAATGAAGGACGTCGCCGGTAAGGCACTGCGAGTGTACCCGGACAAGCACCCGTTCTTGGCCGCGGACATCACCCCGCACCAGTGCCAGGTGGGCATACGGTTCCACCACGTCCTCATACACAATGACACGGAATTCGCCGAAATCGGTGGGCAGGGTGGTCTCAACAACGCGCCGGATCAGTTTCTCACGTTGGCGACGATAGTCGATCAAGTCTTTGATGGTGACGATGTGCATTCCGAAGCGGCGTGCCAGCCGTTGCAACGCGGGCAGTCTGGCCATCGTTCCGTCCTCGGCCATTATCTCGCAGAGCACGCCAGCCGGCGTCAGCCCGGCAAGGCGGGCAAGGTCAACGGCGGCTTCGGTATGGCCGGCCCGGACTAGGACACCGCCATCAGCCGCAACCAGGGGAAAGACGTGGCCGGGTCGCGCTAAGTCGCTTGGCCGCGTCTCTTTGTCAACGAGGGCCTTGATTGTTACTGCTCGGTCGTGAGCAGAGATACCGGTGGTTGTGCCGTGGACAGCGTCAACCGAGACAGTGAAGGCAGTACCGTGCAGAGCCGTGTTTGTGCCGGCCTGGGCTGACAGTCCCAGTTCAGTACAACGAGTGCTAGTCAGAGCTACGCAGATAAGGCCGCGGCCGTACTTGGCCATGAAGTTCACCTTGTCGGCGGTTATCTTCTCGGCGGCAACGATCAGATCACCCTCATTCTCGCGGGCCTCGTCGTCAACCACGATTACCAGTCGGCCAGCCCGTATGTCTGCCAGTGCCTGTTCGACAGTGGCAAACCCTGAGGCTGGTAACGTAGCTCGCTTTCTTCGGCAGGCAGGGGCCTTCACTGCTAGCTCCGAGTAGCAGTAGTCTTGGTTCGCGCCATCGTGTTCAAGTACCAGCGCCTGTAGAACTGCTGATACTGGCGGCGGCGCATTATCCTGCGCCACCAGGTCTCGTTAGCGTCATACCAAGCAAGGGTCTGGCGAATGCCGTCGGCGAACCGGATGCGCGGTTGCCAGTTTAGGACCGAATGTGTCTTACTTGTGTCGCAGACCAGTCGTTCAACGTGGCCAGGCCGGTCCTTGATGTGTCGGATCAGGGTTACCGGCTTACCAAGGTACCGTAGTACGGCCGTGGCAATGTCGAGGACGCTCTGTTCTTCACCAGAGCCGGCATTGAATACTTCGCCGGCGACTTGCTGGCGGTCAGTCTCGAGGACACGTTGGATTAGTGTGCAGAGCTCGCTGACGTGGGTCCAGTCACGAGTGTTCCTGCCTGAACCATAGACATAGAGCGGCTGGTCGTTGCGGGCACTTGTGTAGAAGAAAGGAATCACCTTCTCCGGATACTGGTTTGGACCGTATTGGTTGAATGGCCGCAACACAGTGACTGGCAGCCGATAGGTATGGTAGTAAGCAAGGCATAACCGGTCAGCGCCAGCCTTGGTTGCCGCATATGGGCTCTGCGGTTCAAGCGGATGGTCTTCGCCCATCGGCACCCGCCGGGCCGAGCCATAGACTTCGCAGGTGGATATCTGGATAAGTCGGTCGGCCGGCTTGCGCCGAAACTCTTCGAGCAGAATCGCTGCACCGACAAAGTCGGCACGGACAAACGGCAGTGAGTTCTCGATTGACCGGTCAATGTGCGTTTCGGATACGAGATTGACAACTGCGTCACAGTTCTTCAACGCAGCAGCAACCGTTGCTGGGTTGCAGATGTCTCCACGCACGAACTCAAAGCGCTTGCTTGCGCGCACCGCCTCGGGAAAATTGGCGAGGTTACCGGCATACGTCAGCTTGTCCAGGACTCGCACTCGATAGCCGGGTTGCTCAAGCAAGTGACGAACAAGGTTAGAACCGATGAACCCGGCACCGCCGGCGACAAGAACTCTGGGCAACTAACCGTCCTTCCGGCGCCAGTCGTAGGGAATCGCTGGATCATCAGGCGGCCGACGAAACTCGTCGGGCTGGGCTGGGTCATATGGTTCGGTAGGGCAGTTGATCATCAGTGCCGGTTCCAAGCCGATGCCCTTCATTCCATGAATGACTCCTGGCGGCACTACAACCAGGACCGGGTTCTGCTCACCGATGAAGAGTTCAACAATCTCGCCCCGGGTTGTTGACTCCGGCCGGTCATCGTAGAGCACAAACTTGACCATTCCCTTGACGATGGCGATGTTATCGGTCTGTACCTTGTGGAAATGCCAGCCCTTCACGACACCAGGGTAGATTGTTGAAAGGTAAACCTGGCCGAATCGGGTGAAGAATTCGTCGTCAGAGCGCAGTATCTCCATCACCATCCCGCGTTCGTCCGGTATTGGTCGCAGTTGCTTGAGGTGGACACCCTGAATCATCAACAGTTAGGATAGCCGTTGTATGAGCCAAGTCAAGCCAGGCTCGTCGGTTAGACCGTGGCTACCGGTTGTCTTCCATCGCTGGACGATGGGTCTTGCAGTCTCGAGTTGGCAGGATACACCGTCTGACTCAGTGTTGACTTGGCGACGGCCTTGCTTAGACTAAGCCTCCTCTCCCGGGAGGTTCTTCACCTGGGATTCGACCGCGAATAACTGAAAGGAGTCTCTTGATGAGTCCCTATTTCTGGTTCGCGCCAGGCGGCGCGGTGCTGGCACTGGTCACTGCCTACATCGTTGCCGTGCAGAATCTGAAGAAGAGCGAGGGCACCGAGCCGATGAAAGAGGTCGCCAAGGCGGTTCGCATCGGGGCGACGGCCTATCTGAAGCAGCAATATCGTGGTGTGACGCTGTTCTTCGGAATCGTCTTTGTGCTGCTCTGTGTGCTTGCTTTCTTTGGACTGCAGTCGTGGTTTGTGCCGTTTGCATTCCTAACCGGTGGGTTCTTTTCTGGTCTATCCGGTTTTATCGGAATGTCAACCGGTGTGCGGTCAACCGCCCGCACGACATGGGCCGCCAAGCAGAGCTTGAACTCAGGTCTGCGGGTGGCGTTCTCTTCTGGGCTGGTGATGGGGCTGACCGTTGTCGGTCTTGGTCTCGTTGACCTATCAATCTGGTACGCGATTCTGAATGCGGTATATGCTAACCTGCCGGTGGTTGAGAAGCTGACTGCCATTACCTCAACAATGATTGCCTTTGGCATCGGCGCCTCCTCACAGGCGCTATTTGCTCGCGTCGGTGGCGGTATTTTCACCAAGGCGGCTGATGTCGGTGCTGACCTAGTGGGCAAGGTCGAGGCCGGCATTCCTGAAGACGACCCGCGCAACCCGGCAGTGATTGCCGACAACGTTGGCGATTGTGTTGGTGATATCGCTGGTATGGGTGCTGACCTTTATGAGTCATATGTTGACTCGATTGTTGCTTCGATGGCGCTCTCGGTGGTTGCCTTTGCTGGCTCAGGATTCGAGGTGAATGGTGTCCTCTTGCCGTTGGTGCTGGCTGGTGTTGGGATATTCTCTTCAATCGTCGGTAGCTTTTTTGTGCGGGCGGGCGAGAAGGCCGAGCAGAGTGTGCTGCTGAAGGCGCTGCGCTCGGGTGTCTGGAGTGCGACTGTGCTTTCCGCGGTACTCGGTTTTCTCGTCGTGCGCTGGCTCCTGCCCGGGCATGTTCAGGTGTATTGGTCGATTCTTTCTGGTCTGCTGGCAGGGGTGATTGTCGGTTACTTCACCGAACGATTCACGTCGGACAGCTACAAGCCGACTCAGGGCATCGCGGCTGAAGCGAGGACATCGCCGGCGACGGTTGTTATTGAGGGTCTGGCAGTCGGGATGAACTCGACAATTCCGATTGTCATCACGATTGCGGTGGCGATTATTACAAGTTACTACATGGCTGGCGGTGGTTCGAATCCTGGATTGGGGCTTTATGGCATAGGCATTTCCGCGGTCGGGATGCTGGCCACCCTGGGTATCACCCTGGCGACCGACGCCTACGGACCGGTTGCGGACAATGCCGGTGGCAATGCGGAGATGACTCATCAGGAGCCGATTGTTCGGCAGCGAACCGATGCCCTTGACGCCCTAGGTAATACGACTGCGGCAACGGGCAAGGGTTTCGCTATTGGCTCAGCCGCTCTCACGGCTTTGGCTTTGATTGCGGCTTATCGTGGTGAGATTGAGGTCAAGGCGCCGGAGATTCTCGGAGCTGGTGGCGCCTATGATTATCTGCAACGGCTGAGCTTTACCTTGCTGAACCCGCGGTTGATTGCTGGGCTTTTCTTGGGGGCGATGCTGCCGATGGGCGTTAGTTCGATGATTCTCCGGGCAGTAGGTCGCACCGCATCGGAGATTGCCAACGAGGTTCGTCGGCAGTTTAAGGAAATCCCCGGCCTGATGCAGGGTACGGCCAAGCCGGATTATGCCAGCGCAGTTACCATCTGCACTCGCAGCGCCCAAAAGGAGATGATTGCGCCATCACTGCTGGCGATCATCGGGCCGATTGTTGTTGGCCTTTTGCTTGGTACGGAGGGTGTTGCCGGCTTCCTGGCCGGTGGTCTTGCTGCCGGCTTCTGTCTTGCCATCTTCTCGGCCAATGCCGGCGGCGCGTGGGACAATGCAAAGAAGTTCATCGAAAAGGGCAACTACGGTGGCAAGGGTTCGCCGGCACACCACGCGGGTGTGGTAGGTGACACAGTTGGCGATCCCCTGAAGGACGCCTCTGGCCCATCATTGAACATCCTGCTCAAGCTACAATCGATGGTCTCGATTGTGGTGCTTGGGTTGGTCATCAAGGTCTCGCAGTATCTACCCTGGCTGCGTTAGTCAGCAGACGGCGTTTGTTCTTGCGGGCGCGGGTATCCGCGCCCGCTGCTTTTAGCTAGGTTCGTTCGCGGAAGAATCAGATCGGGCATGGTCCGCGGCAAGCGACTCCTGTTCCAGCCGGTGCAGTGTCTCGTCGTTCAGGCCGAAGTAGTGGCCGACCTCGTGAATGACGACGCGGCGGACCAGTTCGCGTATCTCGGCCTCGTTGCGGGCGAGTCGTTCGATTGGCCGTTGGAAGATGAGTATCCGGTCAGGCAGGACATTGCCGTACCAGTGATTGCGCCGCGGATAAGGAATGCCCTGATAGATGCCAAGCAATGACCAGGCTGGTTTGCCGATTGTCTGCGCTACGTCGCGAGTTGCTAATGGTTGGATGTCAATCTGAATGTTGTCGAGACGGGAACGGAAGTATTCGGGGATGGCAGCAATCGCCTCGTCAACTAGTTGGGCAAAACGTTCTGCTTCCACCTAGGACAGGCGCGGTCCAAACAAGGCAGTGCCGATGCGGATAATCGTTGCGCCTTCTTCGATACCGACTTCAAAGTCAGCTGACATTCCCATTGAGAGGTGGGGAAGACCGAGCCCAAACCGTTGGCGGCAGTCAGCGGCCAGCGAGTGGAGCAGACGAAAACAGGGTCGGGATGCTTCGGGATTCTCGACTGCCCAGCCCGGGCCAATCGTCATCAGGCCGTCGAAGCGCAGGTGGCTGAAGGCAAGAGCTGATTCAATGAACTGTGGCAGGGCCTCGGGTCGCAGCCCGTGTTTGGAGGGTTCGGCTGAGGTGTTGACTTCGATGAGTACCGGCAGCGTCCGGTTGGCAGCAGCGGCCCGTTGTTCGAGTGCCTGAGCTAGGTGTAGCGAATCAACGCTCTGAATCACATCGAAGAGTTCGAGTGCTTTCTTCACTTTGTTCGTCTGAAGGTTACCGACGAGATGCCATTCTACCGGTCCCGTAACAAACGGCTTCTTGGCTTGAGCTTCTTGGATTCGGTTCTCGCCGATTGCTTTGATACCGCAGCGGATTGCTTCATTGATTTCTTCCGCAGAGCGGGTCTTGGTTACGGCGACCAGCAGAACTTCCGACTGCGAACGTCCGGCTCGATTGCAGGCAGCCTCGATTTTCTCCTCTACTATGGCGATGTTCTGGGCAATGCTCACTTGCCGATTATAGGTTGTCGCTGCTGAGGGTCAACGCTGGTGATGGGTTGCAACAGGAGACCGCGAGAAGGGAGCGCCTCAGTGCAATTCCTTAGCACATTAGCAGTCTTGGTGTGGGCAGAAAGCGGAATATCGAAGCCGTCCAGTCTCGTGAGTTCCTATTGCGGAGTTATCGTGAGCTTATGATGCGGAACTCGACACGGCGGTTCTTTGCCATGCCTGCTTCCGTGGTGTTCTCGGCGACTGGCTGGGTGTCGGCATAACCGTTAGCGCTCAACCGTTCAGCGGCGATGCCGAACTTCTCGATGAGATAGCGGCGGACTGCTTCGGCTCGAGCGCGAGAAAGTTCCCAGTTGGATGGGAACTGGGGAGTGCTGATTTCCCGGGGGTCGGTATGACCGGCAATCTCAACGGTTATGCTTGGGTTGGCCCGGAGCACGTTGCCGGCAGTATTGAGGATGTTCTCGAACTGGGGCAGTATGTCGGCTTTGCCAGTCGGGAATGTGATACCTTCAAGGACGATTGTCTGGCTCGGCCGGACTAGCCAGAAGTCGCGACTGGTAAGCTGGTCAGGTAGCACCTGGAGCGTGCAGGTCTGAGGGACGTACTCGGCAGTTGGGCCAGTAGCAGTAACGATGTAGGTACCGCTGGGGATGTTTCTTACGACGAACGTTCCGAGGTCGGGATCAGCGTCAATGCTACCAAATACCGGGCCGCGATAGGTGATGTCGCCGGCTAGTGGGCTACTGGTACCGGCAGCCAGGATGGCGCCAGCTAGACCGCCGTATTCCAGGCGACGAAGGCTGATTGTTGCGGTCTGTTCGCGGTCACCAGCAATCATCATCGTGTCAATGCGGGTTGCGTAGCCGGAGCGGCTGGTCTTGATTATCAATCGTCCACGCGGTAGTTGAGTGAGGTGTTCCTTGTTCGTCTCGGTGCGGGCAAGCCGGATTGCACCGCTGAGAACAATGTCGGCGGTGAGTGGTTGAAGTGTCTGAGCATCAACAATCGAGAGCACGAGACTGCCGCGACCAACGCGCCGGATACGGGCAGCCAGGGTTAGGCGATGAGCAATGCCGAGCTTGCCATAGGGCGTGATTGCGTAGTCGAGGCCGAGGATGCCAGTGTTGATGCCAAAGCCGGTGGTCAGACCGCTCCAGAAGCCGAGAGTTGAGATATCGGTTGGGCCGGTACGATAGCCGGCGCGGAGGGCAAGTGGTCGGAACGGACGATATTCGACGCCGGCGTGGCCGGCGAGTCGGGAATTGAACCGAAGAGAGAGGTCAGCAGTGCCGGTGAGGTTTTGCCAGGTGTAGGCTGCTCCAAGAGCCAACTCAGTAGGCAGCTTTTCGTGCCTGGATGACCACCCGACGCCTAGGTTGCGGCAGCTAACTCCGAGACCAAGGCCAGATAGAGGCCGAGCCTGGAATCCGAGATCGCAGGCGCCGGCCATAACCCAGTCAGCTAGTAAGTTCTGCAGGCCGAATTTGATCCCAGCACCAATTCGGTAGGCTGGTGCCAGTGTTATACCATAGCCCAGCGCGAAGAGGCTACTCCATGTTTGAAAGGTGCCGACAAATCGGTTCTCTTCGTTCCATTGCTCGATACCAGGTTCAGCCGAGTAGGCAGCAGAAATGCCGATTGCACCTGGTCCGGCTGGTACCACCATATGAGCGAGTTCGTCACGAGTATCGGTGAACCATTGCTGGTGGGAGAAGGCGAAGCGATACTCCTCGCTAGTGGCCAAGCCGGCTGGATTCCAATACAACGCAGTTGCATCATCGACCAAGGCGACATGGGCCTCACCGAGCGCAGCAGCCCTAGCTCCCTGGCCAAGCTGCAGGAATGGTAGCACCGTAGTAGTCGCTGCGTTGTTCTCAAGCTGGGCAAGGACTGACAGGATTAGAATGAGCATCGTTACTCGCTAGTCACGACCAGTTTGCGGCGTACCCGTTGGGTAATGCCGTCGTGTCGGTAATCGAGAACGTAATCGTAGGTGCCGGGTGCCAACCGCTGGCCCAAGGAGTTGATCGGTTGCCAGTCGAGACGACGGATGCCGGCCAGGGTTGGTTCATTGTCCAGGAGCCGGGCAATAGTCTCGCCCGTTCGGTTATGAATGGTGAGACTTAGCCTGCCCGGTTGGGGCAGGCCGATGACAAAGGTGGTCTGGGAGCAGAAAGGGTTGGGGAAATTGTGGACGCTGAGTTGAGGAGTGAGGGTGAGAGCAAGGATCACACTGTCCTTGACTGTTGGTGCGCGCCGAAGACGGCCGATGATTGTGACCTGAATGGTTCCAAGGCCGCTGGTCTCGCCACCAAGATCGTTAGGAGGCTGGACCGTCGCAGCAAACCAGGTTTTGCGACCGGGTAGGACAAAGCCGAGGGATGAGATGGGTTGCGTGCCGGTTGAGTCGTAAAGCGCTAGAGACCAGCCAGCTGGTACACTGGGGCGGACTAGTTCAACAGTGTCACCGTAGTCGCCTGCCAGCATTGCCCAGAACCAGTAGGTACGGCTGGTGCCAGGGGGAATCCTGTCAGATTGGTTCGGTTCGACCTGCAGTTGAGGTTGGTTCTGAACTGGCACCGAGCAGACCAGAGTGTCATTGCTGGGGTTATTGTCATTGGTGAGCAGTGTGATAGCTGTCACTGCCTGGGTTCCTGGCCGGGCAATCCAGGGCTCGAAATCCTGAGTGACCGTGCCAGCAGCGGGTAGCACAGTTTGAACAATTCTCGTGCTTTGGTAGTCGAGGCCGATACGACAGGTGACGTCGAAGTAGCGCTCGGGTTGATTGCCCCAGTTTCTGATACGGACACGCGGAATGACGGTATCGCCAGGCCGGACAAGGCTGGGCCAGAGCAATGAATCAGGCCCAACATCGTGCCGGGGCATGGCCAAGACCCGGACTGAACCGGCGGCGGTATCATTCGTGGGATTCTGATCACCTGTGAGTGCAGAATAGCAGGCGAGAGCCAGAGCGCCGATAGTGGCCGGTCTCCAGACCGGAAAGGTAACAGTATCGGTACCGCCGGCAGCAAGTGTTTCGTTGATGGCCGCGGCGTACTCCGAGCCGATAGTAAAGCTGATTGGAAAGGCCGCCGATTGTGTGCCATAGTTCCTGACTATAGCCTTGGGAACTACTATTGCGCTCTCTTGGACCACTGAGTCAGGCGCAAGGATGGTGGTGATGCCGACATCAATCACTGGGCTGGTTTCGACGATAACAGCGCTTTGCAGAGTGTCATTGGTGCGGTTCTGATCGCCGACAAGTGAGGTATAGCAGACTATCGGAAATGTGCCAACGCGGGTGGCAGTCCAGGTCGGGAATAGAACTGTGTCCCTGGCGCCGGCAGCAAGGGTTTCACTAACCCACCAGGCATAGTCGTCTCCGATTCGCATAGTTACTGGAAAGACGGCAGCCAGTTCGCCGAGGTTGGTTACAACTGCTTTAGGTGCGAGTTGGCTACCGGAGTCCACTCTGGCTGGCGGTAGGAGAATTGTGTCAACCGCAACGTCAAGCGGCAATGTCGTTACCACTGTCACTGAATCGCGAATGGTATCGTTGGCTGGACTCATGTCACCAGCAAGGCTCGTGAAGCAGGTCACTGGCAGGGTACCTACCGGTGCGGCAGTCCAGGTAGGAAACAAGACCGTGTCAGTTGCACCGGGCAGCAGCGTACGGGTGACCGTGTGATGATACGTTGAACCGATGCCCATGGTCACGGGTACGGTCTCGCTGGTTGCTCCGCGGTTGACGATGACCGCCTTGGGGGTGATTGTTGAGCCGGCAATCACCGTGGCCCTAGGTGCCAGGACCTGGCACGTGCTTGCATCATGGAGCTCACGGCGAGCGATAACCGTTACGTCTTGACTATGGCGGCTGGCAGTATAAACATACCGGCACGCGGTATCAGCCGTGATTCCCCATGGAGCTAAGCCGGTTTGTATAATCCCAACGATGGTATGGTCAGCTGTGTTGATGGCCGCGACTTGGTTTGCGTTCGGGCAGCAGACCATTGCGTAGGGGATGCCAGTTAACATACAAATGCTGACTCCGGTGCCGGGTAAGGTGATGCTGCCAATGACAGAGTTGCTGGCAGTGCTGATGACGTCCAAACGATTCTGGCCGTAGAGCGACACGTAGACATAGCGGCCATCTTGAGTCGCCCGCAATCGATGAGCCCCGCCGTTGACCGGTATTGTCAACACCACGGTGTTGTCCGACGTGCGAATGACCGAGACGTCGTTGCTCTGGCGGTTGCCGACATACACGTAGTCGCCCTCTGGCAGACAGGTTATGCTTCTTGGGTTGCTGCCGACCGGGACTGTGGCGATAACCTGATTGTTGTCGGTTCTGATCACGGACACGGTGTTACTAGTGCTATTGGTTACATAGAGGAAACTACCATCCGGAGTTACATCTGCCAGACAAGGGCCGTAGCCGACAGGTACGGTTGCAATCACTCGGTTGTCGGCGGTTCTGATGACTGACACGCTTGCGCTATTCAGGTTCGAAACATAGACGGCTGAGCCGTCTGGCTTGCAGCACACCTCCCACGGTGCAGTTCCACAACTGATGCGAGCGATTACTGTTCGATCGGCAAGTCGAACAACTGTTACCCGATTGTCTGTCTCGTTGCCGACGTAGAGAAAATCACCACTGGGAAGGCTAACAGCGCTGGTTGGGTCGCCGCCGACGGCGATTGTCGCGATGACCGTGTCGGGGTAGGGTGACAGCGGGGCTGCTGGGCTCTGAAGAGCTGGCTGCTTGGCGTCGGCCAGAGCAAGTGCTGTTGCGACTAACAGCAAGCAGACCGCATTCCCACGCCTAGACACACGCCATTGTAGGATTGCTGCATTCTTCGTCAAGCGACAGGTATTGCCAGCGAGAAGCCGGAGCGGTATGATGGCCAATGCGCAAGCAGCAATACGGCGAACAACAACTTATCGAACTGATTCAGCGAACGACACGGCGGCGTGGCAGCGTACTGGTTGGGATTGGCGATGATGCATGTGTCCTGCCGGGTGGGCTGGTTATGACGACCGACGTCTACGCGGACGATGTGCACTTCAGTCGAGAGTATATGAGCTGGCAACAGATCGGTGAGCGTTGCACCTGTGCAGCAATATCTGACGTTGTAGCAATGGGGGCCAGGCCAACGATTCTACTGGTGGCGTTGACGTTACCGAGAGAAGCCGGACGCACCCATGTGCGGGCGTTGTACACTGGCATCGAACGGGTCTGTACTGCGATGGGATGCGAGGTGGCTGGTGGTGATATCATCGTTGCTGACCGACTGGCCCTGGCGCTGACTGCTGTTGGAAGAACCAGGAGGCCGTTGTTGCGGTCGGCCGCCAAGCCCGGTGAGACCCTCTATGTTACTGGCAGCCTCGGCGCGGCCGAAGCTGGCAGGATGTTACTTCTTGGTGGCAAGCCGCCGTATTGGGCCGCACCGTTGATAAGGAGGCATCTGTGTCCGTTACCACGACTGGGAGTTGCGCGGGCGTTAGGCGGGAAGCTTGGGGCGATGATTGACACTTCTGATGGCCTTGCCACTGATGTTCGTCATCTGGCTAGACTGAGCAGAGTGCGAATTGATATCGACCTGGCCCACTTACCGATAGCACCAGCGACAAGACGGTTCTGTCAGGAACGACAACAGGACCTGACCAGCTTTGCGCTGGCCGCGGGTGAAGATTACGAGTTGCTGTTTACTTCGCGCCACCGCCTGCCAGCAATGGTAACCGGCGTAGAAGTCACACCGATAGGCAAGATTCTGAGAGGTCGGGGTGTGTTTGTCCTGAGCGAAGAAGGCGTCAAGCCACTCGTTGCCCACGGTTATGATCACGTTAGTCGCAGCTTGACATTAGGTTGACATACCTGTGGATAAGGTTGTGGATAAATCTCGGAACCGGTCATTGGGGCGATTTCGATGCGGACAGATATCATAACTACCGATACGATTCTGATGGCGAATAAGATTCATATTGTCAAACAATTATAAAATCAATGGGATACGATAGGCTGATATTGACTACTACTCATAGCGGTGTATGATGCCCAGCTACTAGATGAAGTGTCCTTTCTGCGGTAACGAAGATGATAGGGTTCTCGACTCGCGACCGGCGCGAGATGGTTCGGCTGTTCGGCGACGCAGGGAGTGCTCGAAATGTGGCAACCGATACACGACTTATGAGTCGGTTGAGCGGGCATCGCTGATGGTCGTCAAGCGGGATGGTAGCCGGGAGCCATATGACCGTGACAAGCTGATGCGTGGGGTGATTCTGGCCTGCCGTAAGCGGCCGGTCAGCCGTGAGGCGATCGAGCGGCTGGTTGATGCTGTTGAAGCCAAGCTAGGTGAGGAATACCGTGTTGAGGTATCAGCGGCCGAGCTGGGAGAGATGGTGCTGGCTCAGCTTCGAGTACTGGACCCGGTTGCCTACGTTCGGTTTGCGTCGGTCTATCGCAAGTTCGAGACCGCAGAGCAGTTTGTTGAGGAACTGAAGAATCTTTCGAAAGGGGGCTTTGGTGCCGGGACCTAATACTGGTCAGGTGCAGGGCAAGAGTTCCGAGGAAGTGGACCTCGGGACTGGGCCATTCCGGCAGGTCGAGAAGCGGAATGGAGAGTTCGTGCCTTTTGACATCAACAAGATAACGACCGCAATATTCAAGGCGGCAAGGGCAGTCGGCGGTGAAGACCGGGCCTTGGCTGCGCAGTTGGCGCAGGAAGTCTGTCGGTATCTGCGTGCAAAGCGCGGTGACCACATTCCCAAGGTTGAAGAAATCCAGGATGCGGTGGAGAAGGTGCTAATCGAGCGAGGCCATGCTCGCACCGCCAAGGCGTTCATTCTCTATCGTGAACAGCGCAGCCGACTGCGGCGCAAGGCCACGAAGGACGGTATCAAACAGGTGCTTGCCGGCAAGCATGAGGCCACTGACTTTGCCCTATTTGTCCGCACTACCGATGACGCAATACTTCAGTGGGACCGGAATCGGATAATCAGCGCTCTGGTGCGGGAGACCGACCTCGAGCGGTCCGAGGCGGAGAAGATTGCGGCCGAGGTTGAGGATACAATCTTCAACTCCAGTATCAAGCACATCACTTCGAGTCTGGTGCGCGAACTGGTCAACGCCAAACTGGTTGAGCGCGGGCTGGAGGAGCACTATCGGCGTCATACTCGGTTGGGAGTGCCGGCTTATGATGTCGAACGGATAATGCTCTTCAAGAACAAAGAGAACGCGAACGTGCCGCACAATCCCGAAGCGACAAACATGACGATTGCGGAGTGGACCCTGAAGCAGTTTGCGCTGACATCGGTCTTTGACCCGGACATTGCCGATGCCCATACTTCAGGCGACATTCATCTGCACGACCTTGGGTTTGTGAACCGGCCGTACTGTTCGGGACAGTCGTTGGAGTATGTCAAGAAGTTTGGCTTGTCGTTGCCGAACGCGCTCTCGATGGCAGTACCGGCCAAGCATCCGGAGACACTGCTTGCCCATATGGTTAAGTTCTCAGCGGCTCTCCAAGGGCACTTTGCCGGGGCAATTGGCTGGGACGCCGTCAACATCTTCTTCGCACCATTCCTGGTCGGTCTTTCCGACCGTGATGTGCGGCAGCTTGCGCAGATGCTGGTGTTTGAGTATTCGCAGCAGAACGTGGCTCGCGGCGGGCAGGCGATTTTCTCTGACATCAATCTCTACTGGGAGATCCCCCAGCATTTCGAGGACGTTGATGCCATTGGTCCGGGCGGCCAGTACACCGGGAAGAAGTATCGCGACTACCTGCCCGAGGCCCAGCGGTTCTTGCGGGCGATATTCGATGTGTACCGCGAGGGCGATGCTTCGGGACGGCCGTTCTTTTTCCCCAAGCCGCTGCTCCATCTGACCGAGCGGTTCTTCCAGACCGAAGGCTGGCAGGACTTTCTGTATCAGGCCTGCGACGTTGCCGCAGAGAAGGGTAATACCTACTTCGTCTTTGACCGGGGCGATACCGCCAAGATTAGCGAGTGCTGCCGGTTGAGCTTCAAGCTCGACCGTTCAGACCTGGCTGATGCACGGACGCCTTGGAAGATGCGCTACTCAGCCCTGCAGAACGTCACCCTCAACCTGCCGCGGGCTGCCTACGTTGCAAACCACGACGATGCTGAGCTGTTTGCGAGGTTGCGTCGGGACTTGGAGCTTGCGGTCCGGGCGCACGTTCAGAAGCGGGCGTTTCTTGAGCGATTGCTGGCCTTGGGGCAGGAAGGGCCACTGGCTCTACTAACAATGGAGCGTGACGGTGAGCCATATCTGCGGCTGGGGCGCTGCACCTATCTCATCGGTGTGCTCGGTCTGAACGAGCTGGTACAGTATCATCTTGGTCAGGAACTGCACGAGAGTGAGGCTGCGTTCCGATTCGGGCTGAAGGTCCTTGCTTTTCTCAATCTCGAATGCCGCCGGCTGTCTCAGGAGACCGGGCTGCGGCTCGTAATCGAGCAGACGCCGGCTGAGTCAACCGCCTACCGGCTGGCCAAGCTCGACCTGGACTACTATGGTGACCAGGCACGGCAGGTTGTCAAAGGTAGTATCGAGGACGAATCGGCCTACTACACGAACTCGACCTATCTCAACGTCAGTCATCCGATTGACCCAATCGAACGAGTCTATCGTGAGGGCAAGTTCCACGACATGATTGAGGCCGGGGCCCTGACTCATGTTTGGCTTGCTGATTCGCGGCCACCGAAGGAAGCAATCGCCAACTTCGTCGTGAAGACCTTCCGGCACACCCGTAATGTCCAGGTTGCATTCTCGCCGGAGTTTACGACGTGCACTAAGTGCGGTCGGACCAGCCGCGGCCTTGTTGAGGTTTGCCACTACTGTGGCTCGTCGGAAGTTGATTTCATCACGCGCGTCACTGGCTACTTCTCGCGGGTGTCCGGCTGGAACGCTGGCAAACGGGCCGAGCTGCTTGACCGGTACAAGGCCCACGCCGGCTGGTCAACAGTGCTTTAGAACGTGCGCATCCGGGTCAGGGTCAAGCCCGGGGCGTCTGTTGAGGCAGTGAGCCGTCAACCTGACGGCTCACTGCTCGTTCGAGTGCATGCACGGGCCCACGCCGGCGAAGCGAACAAGGCTGTTGTCGAGGCGGTTGCCCGATTCCTGGACGTGCCCAAGTCGCAGGTCGAGATTGTCAGCGGACAGCGTAGTCGGGCAAAGGTGCTAGAGGTCCCGGGTTAGTCCTCAAAACACCAAGACACAAAGTTCGGCCCTCGGTTACTCTTGACGGTTACTGTCCGATAGTCAGTATGCCTAGCTTGCTTCGGTCATGAGCTTGAAGTCGGTTGGTGGCAGCTGGTAGTCGGTCTTGATATCAATGGCAAGTTCGTAGCGTCGGGCGAACTCACTCAGCCGGTCGTACCACTCAGTAGTCAGGAAGTCAACCATTGCCGGCGGTGCGAGCACACGGAGGCGTCGGCCGCGAATCTTGTTCAGTTTGGCCATGATGCCGCGTTCTATTTTCATTGCTACCTCGGAGCGTGATCGGACTCGGCCCGAGCCCTTGCAGGTCGGACAGGTCTCGTGCATTGCGTACATCATGCCAGGACGAGTGCGCTCGCGAGTCATCTCCAGCAGACCAAACCGGCTAATCTTGGAGAAGTCAGACTTGGCCCGGTCGTTGGCAAGGTGGGCCCGTAGTTCGGCCACGACCTTCTCGGTGTTCTTTGGGTCCTCCATGTCAATGAAGTCAATAACAATCAGGCCAGCAAGGTCGCGAAGCCGAATCTGACAGGCAATCTCAGCCGCAGCTTCGAGATTGGTGGCAAGGATGAGCTTCTCCGGATCTTCTTCTTTGGCGGAACGGCCGGTATTGACGTCAATCGCAACCATGCCCTCGGTCTGGTCAATGGTGATGAAGCCGCCGCCCTTGAGCCAGATGCGTTTCTGAAAGACCCGTTCGAGTTCGGCCTCAACCCCGGTCTGTTCGAGCAACGGCACCTCGCCACGATAGAGTTCAATCTTCTTGCGTAGATGTGGCGCGAGTCGGCCCAGGTAGTCCATGATTTCCTGATAGCGCGGCTCCGAGTCAATTATCATCTTCTCGACATCGGCGTTGAGCAGGTCGCGAACGAGCTTGACCCCGATTGGCGGCTCCTCATAGACCACGGCTGGCGGTCGGGCAGCCTCGGCCTTGGCGCGAACCTGTTCCCAAGTCTGCTCGAGAGCGCGGTATTCGGTAGCCAGTTCCTCGAACGAGGCCTCGGCCGCCGCGGTGCGGATTATCAGGCCGGCGTGGGGACTCTTGAACCGGCGAGCAGCGTCGCGCAGCCGGGCGCGGTCCTTGCGCTCGCGGATGCGACGGGAGATGCCAATACGCTGGGCATTGGGGAAGTAAACTAGGTTGCGGCCGGGAATCGAGACAAACGAGGTGAGGCGGGCACCCTTCTCGGCGAACGGATCCTTGACCACCTGTACCAGAATATCCTCGCCCTCGCGCAGGGTAATTGTCCGCGGCTCAGGTTTGGCTTGTTTGCCGTTGGTTGGGGTTTCTTCTTCATTGAGTTCGTCGAATTCGGGTATCTCGACCAGCGGGAGGAAGCCATTCTTGCGCAGTCCGATGTTGACAAACGCACCGCGTAGGCCATTGACGACGTTCTCGACCCGGCCTTTGTAGATGCGGCCGACAAGAATCTGATTCTCCTCCCGTTCGATATAGAACTCGACCAGCCGGTCATTCTCAATGATTGCGACCCGAGTCTCCCATTCATTGGAGCTCAGAACAATCCTGGTCTTGGGTTTCATCAATCAATCCTCCAGCGGTGTCCGGATGCGGCCGTTTTCGACCGTCAGACACTCCCGGCGCTGGATGACCAGACACCGGGCTTGGGTATCGCTAATCTTGAGCAGCTCAGCGAGCACGGTGAGCAGGCGGATGCCAGGCTCGATTACGAGGTCGAGAACGAGCGATCCATCAGTGCCGGGCAGTAGCTCACGAATGCCGCAAATCTGCCGCGCCCGCTCCCGGAGTTTGGCGAACTCGACAGTCGGAGGGGGCAGTTTGATGTCGTAGCGAGCGAGGTTGACCGTGGCGCCAAGCGTCGGTGCCTCGCGGCTGATTGCCTGGCCGGCAATAATCCGCAGTCCTCGGGGCAGGAACGGGCCGAGGTCGCGGACGATGTTGCCGGTGTAGTGGTAGGCAGTGTAGATATCAAGGTATTCGCCGGTTGAGGTCAGTCCTACCGGCAGGGGCGGGCCGAATGAGAGCATCGGCTTTGGCGCAAACCCCTTGGTATAGGCAACCGGCAGCTCGCTCCGGCGCAATGCTCGGTAGAAGGCCCGCACTCGGTCGAGATGAGCAGCAAACCGGTAAGGCTCATCTACCGCGTAGCGCAGGCGGAACCGGGTTCTGATTTCGGCATAGCTCTGGACCGGTCGCGGCCGACGGCCATAGGCAGCGGTCAGGTCAGGCGTCGCTTCAGAAGTGCCGGCGGCTTTCCGCTCAGGCCTTCTGCCATCAGGGCAGGCACCACAGTTGGTGCAGCCGGCAAGCGCACAGTCAGGTGTAGCCTGACCGGCCTTTGCCTTCTCGTACTCCGAACGCAGGAACTGGCGGCTGACACCGACGTCAATGAACTCCCACGGCAACGACTCCTCGGGCCGGCGCTCAGCCAGATAGGGTTGCGGGTCAACGCCCAATTCAGCCAGGGCTTCCTGCCAATAGCTGAACCGGAAGTACTCAGTCCATTCCTGGAAAACACCGCCTTTCTCGTAGACACGTTCCACAACCGGGCCGAGCCGCTCATCGCCGCGTGCCAAGAGCGCCTGCACATAGGAGCACTGCGGATTCTCCCAAGTCGGCTTGACATTGCGGCGGTTGATGCTTGACTTGAGCCGGTCAATCTTGGCCTGAGTCTCACCAAGGTCGGCAAAAGCAGCCCACTGCAGTGGTGTGTGGGGCTTGGGAACAAACGGACTGAGATTGAACCGAACCGTTCGGCTGCGGCAGAGCTTGGCAACATCGCCCACAAACCGGACCATCTCGCTGATGTCAGCGTCGGTCTCGCCGGGCAGACCGACCATGAAATAGAGCTTCACTCCGTTCCAGCCGGCGTCAATGGCATTGCGTACCGATTCGAGGATACGCACCTCGGCGATGTGCTTATTGACGAACCCGCGCAGCCGCTCAGAAGCGGTCTCCGGAGCAAAGGTCAGGCCGGTCTTCTTTACCTCTTGCAGGTCCAGGGCCAACTCCGGCGAGAAGTCCTCGCCCCGAGTTGAGGGCAGTGAGATTGCCACCCGCCGGTCTCTGAGACGGGAGTTGAGCTGGCGCACCAGCCCGAGCAGGTCGGGATAGTCCAGCGCTGAGAGCGAGAGTAGCGAGACCTCGTCCCAGCCGCTGGCCCTGATGCCCCGTTCTGCCAGCCGAACAACCTGCTCGATGGGGCGGATTCGCACCGGCCGATTGAGCATTCCCGCCTGGCAGAATCGGCAACCACGGGTGCAGCCGCGGGCAATCTCGATAGTCAGGCGGTCGTGGGTAATCTCGCAGATTGGCACAATCGGTGGGAACGGCGCATCCTCCTCTCGCAGCTCGGAGACCAACCGGCGACGGACAATCGCCCCTTTCGGCGTGTAGCCAGGGACGTAGATTCCCTCGATGCGGGCAAGGCGTGAGAGCAGTTCGGAGCGGTCCCGACCGTTCCATTCCTGGCGCACGGCACTGATTTCACGTACCGGCTCCTCGCCGTCGCCAATTACAAACGCATCAATAAAGAGGGACAAAGGCAGCGGATTGACCGCGCACGGCCCGCCGGCAACCACCAACGGGTGTTTCTCGGCCCGTTCGGTGCGGTGCAGAGGGATGCCAGCCAGGTCGAGCAGATAGAGCAGGTTGGTGCAGCCAAGTTCACTCTGGAGCGAGACGCCGATAATGTCGAACTCAGTCAGTGGCCGGCCGGATTCAAGTGCATACAGCGGCAGCCGATGCTCGCGCAGTGCTGAGCCGTAGTCCGGCCACGGCACATAGCAGCGCTCGCAGAGGGCATTGTCGCTGCGGTTGAGAATCGAATAGAGGATACGCAAACCGTAGTTGGACATCCCGATTTCATAGACTTCGGGCATGGCCAGAATCCAGCTCGTGCGGCCGGATTCAGGTTCGCGCAGGTAGGTGTTGTACTCGCCGCCGGTGTAGCGGATCGGCTTGGTTACGAGGGGTAGAACCTCGTTGTAGCGTGAATCCATTACAGGTTGTGACAAATGTTACGCTATCAGGGGGAGAAGTCAAGGAAGGGGGCTGGCGTAGCGAGAAAGTGTAGCTGGGATAGTGCTAGCGAACGGGCTGTAGTGTTCGCAACAGGTTCTGACATTGTTCAGTGCCTAGTAAGCCATCCATCTACGTACTGGCCTGCATTCACGATCAGCCCGGCGAAGCCAAGAGTCAGAAGCCAAAGTTAAAAGGCAGAAGTGCGGAGATCCCTTCACTCGCACGGGGACGTGTTCGGTCGGTATGACAAGTCAGCCGACAGGAGCGAGCGAGGAGAACTGGGGCCGAGGTTGGTGCTGTGTCTCATCAGGTTATGCGTTTCGGTGCCCAGTTTGGTACGGCAAGTCGGAGCAAGACGGCCAGTAACGGTTGAACGTCGTGACCGTGTGTGTACTTTGAAGTATACAAGCCGCCGAGGGCGAATATTGATGCAAGTTCAGGCCTTAATAGCAGTTAGGGGCGGAGGCCGTTTTCCCTGACCCCGTGGGGGGAATGGTTCCCGGGGTGGTTGGGGGAAGCGCTTGGATGACCACGGTTCGGGCCTTTGTCGGAACTTAATCCCAGGCTACGGTTGAGAAGGCTTGGGTGACTGCTTTCGGAAGCATGTCTTGGGCTAGTTACCTTTTAGCTCAAGGGGGCACGGGCGAGAGTTAATGCGTCTGGGCTGGTCAGATGTTTTCTCTGATGGTTTGGAGGAGAACCGGCAGAGCTCTTTGGGTAGCTGCTCTGACTGGGGTTTGGTCATGGGTCTCTGTCAGCCTGTTTGACGGGCAATGGTGGCGGGACTAGAATCTTGTCCTTGAAGATTCTCCAACGGTACGCCCTGCGTCAGTTCATCCCGCCGTTTCTACTGGCAATCGTGGTGCTAGTGTTTGTGTTGCTGATGGACCGGCTGTTTTTGCTTGCCGACCTTTTGGTGCGGAAGGGTGTGGCGGTGCGGATCGTGGCGGAAGTGATGGTGCTGTCCTTGCCGTTTGTGGCGAGTATCTGCACACCGCTGGGCAGCCTGATTGCCGGAGTGGTGTCGTTTGGCCGAATGGCCCAGGACAATGAGATTCGGGTTGTGCGGGCAGCGGGTATCCATGTGCTGCGGTTGTTCTTGCCGGTGGCGGTGCTGACTTTGGTGCTGATGGTGGGGATGGCTTGGTTCAATGGCTGGGTGGTGCCTGAGGCGCAGCACCGGGTGCGGAACCTGATGACCGATGTTGCCCGAAAGCGGCCAGCCCTGCGCGTGCGCGAAGGTGTGTTCATGGACGACTTTCCTGGATACAGCATCTACATCGGCACAATCGAGGAGCGGCGTTCGAGCATCCGTAACGTGGCAATCTTCGAGAACCGGCGGGCAAAGGGTGTGCCCGGTTTTGTCACGGCGCCGACCGGTCAGATTAGCTACACGGCAGACGGCCGCTATATGGTGCTTTCGCTGGAGAACGGGGAGATCCACGAGGCAACCGAGGCAGGTAGTTATCGGCGACTGGGATTTCGTCGGCACACTATTAATATCCCGATGGACGATGAGTTGGTGCGACGCGACCGCGAGTATCGCTCGGATGAGGAGATGCGAATGCCGCAGCTATTGGGTGAGGTGCGGCGCATCGGGGTGCAGGTTGACAGTCTGGCTCGGCAGTTGCGGGAAGCGCGCAAGACGGCTGAGCCGAACGAGGCAGAGAAGATGCGGCTGGAGGAGATGGCAACGCGGCTGCGCTATCGGCAACTGGAGCAGGCCCGGTTTGAGGTTGAGGTTCAGAAGCGGGCCTCGATTGCGTTTTCGGCGTTCTTTTTTGCCTTGTTTGGGGTGCCGGTGGGGCTGCTGTTGCGGCGCGGTGGTGTCGGCACCGGGTTCATTGTCGGATTGGCGTTTTTCGCGCTCTACTATGTGTTGCTGCTGGCCGGGCAGAACTTTGCCGATGCCGGCCGAATCAGCCCTTTTCTGGGCATGTGGCTTCCCAACCTGATACTGGTTCTGCCGGTGATTGAGCTTTCCAGCCGAGCGTTTTTCGAGCGACCGCTGCTGGTCTTGAGGCGGCATTGAAGATTCTTGACCGTTTGCTGGTTCGCGAGCTGATTCGCTTCACGCTGCTGGCTTGTGCAAGCGTGGTAGTTCTCTATCTGCTGATTGACCTGTTCGAGGAACTGAACTACTTCACCAGTCGCAAGGTAACCTTGCCGATACTGCTGCTATACTATCTCTACAGCACGCCGTCAGCAGTGGCCTTGCTCTATCCGGTGAGCATGGTGCTGGCGGTTTTTGTGGTCTATGGTCAAATGACTCGTTATCGGGAGTTGCATGCGCTGCAGAGTGCCGGCGTGCCGGTTGGCCGGCTGTTTGCGCCAGCGGTGGTGCTGGGACTAGCCTCGGCTCTGCTCTATCTAGCGGCGAATGAACTGGTCACGATTCCGGCCAATGCTCGGCTTTCGGACCTGCGGCGTACTCGCATCGAACGCCGACCACAGCGGACAGCAATGGCTAAGACGAATGTCTATTTTGTCGGCGAAGGCGGCCGGGTCTATTACATCCGGGAGCTGCGTCCGGATGGGGTGATGCGCGATTTCAGCGTCAGTCTGCTGGGGCCGGATCGCAAGGTGGTGCGGCGGTTTGATGTGGCAGAGGCAGTCTGGCAGGATACGGTCTGGCTGGGAACGAAGGTAGTGGAGCGTCGGTTCGCAGCCGACGGCCAGGACACCGTTGTCGAATACGACACGCTCCGGCTTACTGATATTCTCGACCGACCCGAGGCATTTGCGGCTGTGGCGCGGCCGGTGGAGGAGACGCCGACAGCAGAGCTGGCCGCGTACATCCGTCGGATGAAACGGGCCGGTGAGAATGTGGCCAAGCAAGAGGTTGAGTATCACTATCGGTTTTCCTATGCTCTGATTGGACTGATTGTGGTGATGCTGGGACTGCCGGTTTCGGTGCGGATACAGCGCGGCGGGATCATGTTTGGACTGGGGCTCGGGCTGCTGCTTTCGTTTCTCTACTGGGGAGCGATTCAGACCAGCCGGGCCTATGGGACCTCGCACGTGCTGAGCCCAGCTTTGGCTGCTTGGCTGCCGAATATCCTCTTTGGGACGATAGCCGTGATTCTGATTGCCAATGGTGAGAGTCGGTAGGTTCTTACTGCTGATTGTGCTGGCCGGTGCTGTCCACGGCGTCAGCCTGGGCGAGGCGATCGTCTGCGATGCCGACTCTGATTGCTGGTATGTGCCGCCTGGGCTTGGCCCAAAGCGGCGAGCACCGGCGTTGCTGATTCTTTCCTGTACCGGTGCGACCGCGACTGATGTTGACACCTGTCGGATTGTTGCTGACTCGCTGGGCTGGGTATTGGCCACCTGTCACGCCACCAGGAACCACCGTTCCGGCGAGCTGAACAATCAGAGTATCAGGAAGACGCTCGGGAAGCTGCGCAGCCTGCCAATTGATACGACACGGGTTTTCGTGTTTGGTTTTTCCGGCCAGGGTGTGCAAGCGCTGGCCGCCTTGTTCTGCTGGCCAGAGCTGATTCGGGGTGTGGTTGCGACTTGTGCCCATGCCGGAGCGGTGCCGCTGGCAGACTGGGAGAGGTTGGGCAACCGCTATGTCTATCTGGTCTCGCGTCAGAAGGATTGGAATCGGGTGCAGAACGAGCAGATGCAGCAGCTATTCAACAGCAAAGGGCTGGTGACGAAGCTGGTTCTGACTCCAGGCGAGCACGCCCCGGGCTCGGCGCGGGAGCTACTGACTGCCTGTCGCTGGCTGCGGGATAAGACTAAGTCCCGCTAGTCGGATTTCTTTCCCTCGCGGATTTGCCGTAAGAGTCGTAGCAGACCGGTAAGTGGCCGGGTATTGGCGATATCGTCGCTGGTGAGCCACGCACGGCGAGCAGTCAAGACGCCATAGCGCATCCATTCGAGGTCGGCAACAGAATGGGCGTCGGTGTTGATGACAAGCCGGACGCCTTGCTGGGCAGCGCGGCGAGCCCAGATGTCGCTAAGGTCGAGCCTGGCATAGAACGCATTGATTTCCAGTAGCTTACCGTATCTTGCTGCGGTTTCGATTACCTGTTCGATGTCAACCTCGTAGCCTGGACGTTGGCCAATGATGCGGCCGGTTGGGTGGGAGACAGCGTGCAGCAGCGGATGGGCGAGAGCAGCGCAGATGCGACGCGTGACGTCCTTACGAAAGCCCTGGTGGATTGAGCCGGTGACGTAGTCGAGCCGTTGCAGAATGCGGTCGGGATAGTCAAGCTCGCCACTCAACGTGATATCAACTTCGTTGGCCTTGAGGACACGGAAGCCTCTCAGCTTTTCATTCAGTCGGTCAACGGCGTCGCAGTGTCGTTCCAGGGCATCGGCGGAGAGGCCGCCGGCATAGTTGGCTGAGACCGAATGGTCGGCGACAGCCATGTAGCGGTAGCCACGGCGCCGGCACGCAGCCACCATCTCGGCAAAGCTTGAACGGCCGTCCGACATGGCCGTGTGCATATGCAAGTCGCCACGGATGTCAGCGAGGGTAACAAGCCGAGGTAGCCGGTGCTGGCTGGCGGCCTCGATTTCGCCACGGTTCTCGCGCAGCTCAGGTTCGATGTACTGCAGGCCAAGCGCTCGATAAATACCGGTTTCGGTGCGGCCAGCAATGCGTCGGTCGCTGCGAAATAGGCCGTATTCAGAAAGCTTGAGCCCGCGTTTCTGGGCAAGCGTCCTCAGTGCGACATTGTGTTCCTTGGACCCGGTGAAATATTGGAGGGCAGCACCGTATTCGGCACGGCGCAGGACCCGCAGGTCAACCTGGCGGAGTGTCTGTCGGCTGTGAACAAGGACTGATGCCTTGGTGTCGCCGGCACTCAGAACTTGCTCGATTGCCGGGTGCTGAACAAAGTGTTTGATGATGGCTGGGCCGGAACGCCCACAGGCCAGAATATCAATGTCGCCGACAGTCTCGGCACCCCGGCGCAGCGAGCCGGCACAGACCAGTTCGCTGACTCCGGGCGCACGGCGCAGATAGTCGAGGAGACTGTCGCTGAGGGCGATGGCCTCGTCCAAGTACATCCGCTCGCCAGCATGTTCGCCAGAACGGATGCCCTGCAGGATATTGGCAGAGCGTTTCTCTCCCATTCCTGGCAGACCGGCCAATCGGCCATCGGCAATTGCCTTTTTCAGGCCTTCAACATCGGTGATGCCGAGTTGTTCAAATGCGAGCTTGACAGTTTTGGGGCCGACGCCTTGAATCTTGAGCATTTCGAACAGACCGGGTGGCAGTCCGCGGGTGGCTTCTTCTAATTTGGCGACCCGGCCGGTCGCTAGGAACTCGCGAGCTTTCTTGATTAGACCGGCACCAAGACCCGGCACCTGTTCGAGCCGTCCCTGGCGGTTGAGGTCCTCAATACTCTCGGTTAGCTCATTCAGCACGCGGCTCGCCTTGCGATAGGCCAGCACGCGAAAGCCGGTCTCGCCTTTGATGGTCAGGGCATCGGCAATCCGTTCAAAGATGGCGGCCAGTTCCTGATTCTTCTGTCTGGAGGTTTCTGTTGCCATATGTCTTGGTTAGGAGTCAGTCTTTTCGCCTGCGATTCCATATTGGTCAATCAACGCCCGATTCTGGTAGATGAATCTGCCCTGGTGGATTGTGGCGATGACAGCGCAATTGTGATCGTGACGCGGATCGCCAGTGAGCAGGGTGAGGTCAGCCTGCTTGGCCAGCTCGACCGTGCCAATCTGCTTCTCTAGCTGCAGGGCAAAGGCTGCGCCGGTTGTGAACATCGCCAGTGCTGGCTCGGGTGGGATACGCTGAACCGGGTTCGGATGCTCGACCGCTGCTCTGATACCGGCAAGAGGATTGATGGGTGTGATCGGTGCGTCAGAACCACCGGCGAGGGTTACGCCGTGTTCAAGCAGTTCGCGGAAAGGATTGGTATTCTGCCAGCGGCTGCCTAGGCGCCGGGCATACATTCCATTTGGCCCGCCCCAGGTTTGCTCGAACACCGGTTGGACGCCGAGGATAACAGCCAGTTCAGCGATGCGCAGGATTAGCTGATCGTTCAGCAATTCGGCATGTTCGATCCGATGGCGCTGGCGGGTTGCGCTGGCTCGAGCCAAACAGCGTAAGACCTGGGCGATGGCTCGGTCACCGATGGCGTGGACAGCGGTTGCGATACCAAGCGTTTCGGCCTCCTGATAGAAACTAACCAATCGATCATCGGTCACATAGAGCAGCCCCTGATTGCTAGGTGCGTCAGCATAGTCCTGTTCCAGGGCAGCGGTCCGGGAGCCGAATGAGCCGTCAATCAGCAGACAGCCGCCAAGCTGGTTCAGTCCGAAACGGCTGGCCCAAGAGAGATTCCAGGTCTGAAGATACGGTATGGCGGTGATGTTCAGACGGCTAAGGCCGTCAATCAACACCTGCCAAGCAGATTCGGTCAGGTCGTCGTCACCAACAAATGCGCCAATCGTGGTAACTCCCTGGCTGGCTGCTTGCCGGGCAGCCAGTTCGAGAGCGGCATGGATCGTTGTCGGGGAGAGCCGGCGCTTGAAGAAACGGGAGGCGTATTCGTAGGCCGGGCCACGGATGACGCCGGTTGGCCTTTCGTCCGCACCGAGTTCGAGCCCGGTGGCAGGTATATCAACCAGAAGTCTAAGGGCAGCCGAATTGAGCACCGCGGAGTGACCGTCAACACGATAGACCATTGCTGGCAGTTGGCCAGTCACTTTGTCAATTTCGGTGCGGGTCGGATAGCGGCCTTCGGTCAGTTTATCAGGTTCGAGATTGAATGCCAGCAGGGTACCAGCATCTCTGCCGACGTTCAGACTGCTGCTGAGTGCATCGAGCAGTTCAGTGATGGAAGTCACGGCGGTGAGACTTGGATACAGTTCGGCAAGCCCGGCTTCGAGCGGATGGGTGTGAGAGTCAATTAGGCCAGCAAGGATATAGGGACCGGCCGGCAGCGTGGTGGGTTCGATTTGCGCGATGCGACTGTTGGTAATCGTGATTGCGGCTGGCACTGGTGCAGCGCTGGGGTGACTTATGAGTCGGCCGGTTAGTTTCATCTGGTCGGGGCCGCGCGGTCGAGACAGGCGACCGTTTCAATATGGTAAGTCTGGGGGAACATGTCAACAGGCATCAATACCTTGGCTGCATAGCCCAACTGAGCAAACATCGCAAGGTCACGGGCGAGGGTTACTGGGTTACAGGAGACGTAGATGATGCGGTGCGGTCGCAGCTCGGCAATGCGACTAATTGTCTGGGGCTGGCAGCCCTTGCGGGGTGGGTCAAGAAGAACGAGGTCAGCTCGGGGCAGACTGGTCACTACCTCGGCAACATCGGCGGCGATGAACTCGACATTGTCGAGGCCAAATGCTTGGGCATTGAATCGGGCGTCAGCGATTGCTCCGGAGTCGAGCTCGACACCAGTAACGTGGGCAACATGGGGAGCAACCAGCAGCGCGAGTAGCCCGACGCCACAGAATAGGTCAAGCACGGTCTCACTGCCGCTGGGTTCGGCCAGGCGCAGGACCTCACTCGTCAGAGCTGTGGTCTGCTCGCGGTTGATCTGGAAGAAAGAAGAGGAAGAAACACGAAAAGTGCGGCCGGCAACGGTCTGCCAGCTTGTTGCGCTGCCAGCCAGTAACTTTTCGGTGGTGCCGAGAATGCGGTTGGTACGGTGAGGATTGATATTCTGCACGATGCCGTCCAGTCTCTTGGCCTGCGTTAGTCTGTCAACAAATGACTTATTCAGTCGGCTGTGTCTTGTGACGATTGTTAGCAGTAGGTGGTCGGCGCTGCCGCTTTCGCGGATGATAATGTGGCGCAGGTTACCGGAATCGGTTTGCTCGTCATAGCCGTTCTCACCGCTGCTGACAGCCGCCTCGCTGATGGTCTGTCGTAGGTCGTCAAACCCTGCCGGATGGAGCAGGCAGACACGAACATCGACCAGCTCGTGGGTGGCCCGGCGGTAGAAACCGATTCGGGGACCGGGACCAACCGGATACTGGGTCTTGTTACGATAGCGAAAAGGGGCTGGGGCAGCGATAACTTCACCGACGGGTGCTGACAGATGACCAACGCGGCGCATTGCCTCAATAACAAACTGTTGCTTGATAGCGAGCTGTCCTTCATAACTGATGTGCTGCAACTGACAGCCGCCGCATTTGCCGAACAATGGGCAAGCGGGCGTGATTCGGACCGGCGATGGCTGGAGGATGTCAACGGTGTCAGCCACCCAGTAGTCGCGTTTCCGATCACGGATGTGGGCACGGACTAGTTCACCCGGGGCTGCGTTACGGACGAATACCTTTAGCCCGTTTAGTTCGGCAATGCCGTCGCCACCCTGCACGAGACGGTCAACATAGAGCTCGACTACCACGTGGTCAGAACTTGGCGAACAACCTCGCGTGCCAGCTTGCCTAGTAATCGTCGGGCCGCGGTTTCCTCAGCGCTTAGTCCGGTCGAAGGCAGCGAATCGGGGTTGTAGGTCAGGTCGGCTGATATCGAGCCGTCGAAAAGAGTCTCGTCGCGGGTACGGTCCACAGCCTGGACAGTGGCGCTGACTGCTAGTCGGTAGCGATTGATTGACTGTGCGTCGGTGTAGGCGACAGGGTCCCGGGAGTATGATGCTACCGTCGTGGCGACAGTGAGCTGGGCTTCGGGTTCACTCGTCACGAGCAGGGTGCGGTCGGTGCGAAAGGCAGCGATCAGTGAGTCGGTCAGTATTTCGGCCAGGTCGGGCTGGGTGGTTGTATTCTCGGATGGCAAGATGGCGACCTTGCGGATGTGGGCTGGCAGCAGTGAGTGGGTGGAGTAGCCACAGCCCAGGATTAGGATAGCGGTCAGGACCATGCTGGCCAGATAGCTGGTAAGCAAGCGCATGGTTCGATTCTCGGCTTGGAGGCCCGACTGTCAAGGCAGCGATTGGCAGGATGAGCGGTGATTAGGATGAGCCTACCGTGTTTTGGCAACCGGTCGGGGCTTTGCTTGACAGTCGGTCGGGTTGTGGTAGAAGTATAGCCGGAACATGCCTCCCCTGATGCAAAGGAGATTCCATGCGCTGTGAGATTAGCCGTGACATTCTGGCTGATATGCTGATTGGGGTCGTAAACGTCATTCCGGCGCGGACGCCTCATCAGTTGTTGCAGAACATCCTTGTGACCATTGCCGACGGCAAACTGGCGCTGGCGGCAACCGATCTCGACACGTTCGTCCGGAAGGAGTTTCAGCTTGATTCAGCGGCTGAGGACGGCACGTTTCTAGTGTCCGGCCGCAAGCTAGCTGATGTCGTTCGCGAGGCTAGTGGTGAGCGTGTGGTACTTCAGGGCAAAGACCTTAGTCTAATCGTTGAGACTGGTCGAGCTCGGTCCATTCTTTCCGGTGTTGATCCGACCGAGTTTCCCGACAACCCCAAGCTACCCGAGGGCGTCACGGTTGAGCTACCCCTGGTGACGATACAGGAACTGTTCGATAGCGTAGCGTTTGCGGTATCAAAAGATGAGGGTCGGCCGGTAATGTGCGGGGTGAATTGGGAAATTGGTAAGACTGAGGCGCGAATGGTCGCGACTGACGGCCATCGGCTGGCGCTGGTTATTAGAAAGGGCAAGTTTCCAGCCAAGGCCAAGTTCATCATCGCGACCAAGCCGTTCGCGTTGTTCCCACGGGGTGAAGAGAAGGTTACCCTCCATCTTGACCCGACCCGGGTCGGGTTTGTATTCCAGAATACGGTGATTGTTACTCGGCTGATCGAGGGGCAGTTTCCCGATTACGAGCGGGTCATCCCTAAGGGTTATCCCAGCCGGGCCATAATTGGGATCGACACGTTGGCAGCAGTGTTGCGGCGAGCACTGATTTTTGCTCATCCGGTGGGGCGACTCGCAGCACTTGAGTTCAAGAAGAATCGGTTGCGGATAACGGCGGAGACACCTGATATCGGTCGCAGTGAGGAAGAGGTTGACTGTGAGTATACCGGTGACCCGATCCGGATTGGATTCAACGTGACGTACCTGCTTGACATACTGCGTCGTATCAGTTCAGAAAAGGTTGTGATTGAGCTCTCCAACCCGCTCGCTGCTGGCCTATTCCGTCCGGCCGAGCAACGGCCAGACTGCGATGATACCTATGTGCTGATGCCGATTCGGCTCGACTAGTGACGCTGTTCCCTTCTCGTGACTGGTTTGTGTTAGTAGCGCTGGCCGGTTTGCTGGTTGCCGGCTGTAAAGACCAATCTCCTGCCGGACTCCATCCCGAATACAGCGAACCATTCATCAACGGTTATGTGTACAAGATTGACTACGCCGATGGTTCGAGCGACTATCAGCGTGACTTTGAAGTTGTTGACGCCCGTGGACTACGAATGGTTCCGATTCTCACGCTCAATGACTGGCCGGTTTACATCTACTACTACAGTGCCACCCGCTATCAGTACGGCGACGACCAGCCCAATCTGCCGCTAAGTCTGTTTGACCTTAGTGTTAAGCACTATTGGGGTGAGGCATTCGCACGAGTGACAATGCCCGGCGATTTTCGTATCACTACGCCGCGTGGCAACTACATCATGGGGCTTGAGTCAACGCTTGTCATTACCTGGCGTCGGGCACCGGCTGCCCAGTGGTACTGGCTGTCGCTCTGGATTACGTATGACTATCTTGATTCACTGAGCGAGTGGGACAGCCGCGACGTCTACTTCGACACGCTGATGCATGATACGGCCTATTCGATTGCGCCGGAGCGCGTGTTTGGTCCGGATGTGGTAACGTTGGTTGAGGGAGACGCAATCGTCGATGTCTGGTGCGGCAACGGCCCGCCAATCGAGCCGGGCGACATCGGGAACATCCGCGGCTGTGGCCACGGTTTCTTCAATGCAATCAACGAGCCGCCAGATGCCTACTTCTACGTCGGTGCGCCGCCACTGGCACGGCGCTGTCCAGGCCGAGACGAACAGCGTGGCCGGTTCTTGGCCCGCCTCACTGGCCGGGTGCGGCCATTGCGGACAGTTGCTACTGACTAAAGCAGGCCGCTCGTTGTTTAGCCGCGGCCAGCGGTTGCTGGAAGGGGTTCTGATTGGGCTACTGGTTGCATCCTTGCCAGCAACAGTAGCTGCAAAGTCCTACTATCATCCCGAAATAGTGACGACCGTGCTGCTGCAACCGAACGGCGACGTTCGAATCCTGCAGGAGCGGACTTACTCTTTCGCCGGCACATTTTCCTGGGCAGACATTGACTTGCGCAAACAGGGCGCGGCTGATGTAATTCTGCAGCGGCTGGCCGAGTACACTGGCAGTGGCTGGCGCGACATCGAACCGACCGAGCTACGAAGTGACGAACGTTCGCTCTATGTCCGCTGGTCATATTCAGCGCAGGACGAGGAGAAAAGGTTTCTGCTCGACTATACTATCAAAGGAGCGATTCGTCGCTACCAGGACGTTGCCGAGTTCTACTGGAAGGTAATCGAGGATAACCATGCCCGAATTGAGAGCATTGTCATCAGACTTGTCCCGCCGGCAGCTAGTCCCTCCTTGTTCAAGGTGTATGTCCACTCGGCGGCCACACCGGGCAGGCTTGTCTTCACCACTGATTTCGACACGGCAGTTGTCCATCAGCGCAGCATTGCCAAGGACAGATTTGTTGAAATCAGAGTACTCACCGAATCGGGTCTCTATCCACTGGCAGCGCAGCTTCGGGATTCGGCATACGAACGTATCCTCAAGGAAGAGAGAGAGAATTTTCTGAAGGCGAATCTCCGCAGACATTTCCTCATACCCATCGCAATCGTCCTGCTTGTCGTCGTGCCATTGTTGTTGCTCTTGACGATGCATCGGCGCTTCGGTCGCGAACCTCAGCTTAGTTATGAAGCAATTTATGAGCACGAACCGCCCCGTAAGGTCCCGCCTGTAATGGTACCGTTGATACTCCATCAGCGTCCATCCAAGTCGGCAATGTACCAGCCTCTCTTTGGCGGAATGATGGCCACGCTGCTGGCAATGGCCCGCCGCGGTGCGGTAACCGTGCAGGAAGTGCGGGAAAGAGATAGAACAAGTCACCTTTTCCGGCTAGTGCGTTCTGACGTGGTGGCGAACGGTGATGACTTTGACAAGGCCTGCGTTAGTTTCTTTTTTGACAACATTGGCAAGGGCACTGGCTCTTTTGATGAGAAGATGGTGAAGGAGTTTGTCAAAGACAATCCGACAGTAGTACGTTCCTTCCTCGGGGATGTGTTTGACGCCGCTATGCTACGCTGGCGGGCCGAGTTAGGTGGCGGGTTCGTAGAACGGGCCAGCGTTACGGCAAGTGGCTGGTACGTGGTCATAACCGCGCTCAGTTCATTGCTCGGGGCGCTGGCGCTGGCAAACGGCTTGGCCGCCATCGTCGGCTTACCAGATAAGGCGATGTTGCCAGTGGCACTGAGCGTTGCCGCGGTCCTTGCTTTCGTTTTCGCCGGGCTTGGTAGTTCGATAGTACGTTGGACGCCGGCCGCCTACATCGAGCACCGTCGGTGGAAGAACTTTCGTAAGTTTCTCGTTGATTTCTCGGCAATCGAGCAGGCACCGGTTACGTTGCTGGGAATCTGGGAAGAGTACTACGTTTTTGCTGTGGCGTTAGGAGTTGCTGACCGGTTCTTGAAGCACGTTGCCAGGTTAGCTGCCGAACGCGGCGCGGCTCTGAGTCAACCAGCGTGGTATCTGGCTGCTGCCGCCCCCGGTGGAGCGGGGATGGCTTCGATTGGTGAGGGGCTGTCCAACTTCGCTGCTTTTGCCAGCAACTTGTCAGGAATGATTGGTTCTTTTTCGACGGCGACTTCGTCGGGTGGCGGTTTTTCCGGTGGCGGTGGCGGTGGCGGCGGCGGTGGCAGTTCCAGTGCTGGCTAGCGTCAATTGACTTAAGCTCCAATAGGTTCTACAATTTGAGCGACAATCAGGAGTGGGCCAGCTCAGGCCGATTCCGTGTGCGGGGGCGACTGGTTTCGACGGAGTGCCTGAGGGGCCAGAGTGCATGGCGAGGGTCCTTTGTCACCTCGTACTCCCGACAAAGGAACTACAGCTGCCAACAACAGCTACGCACTGGCTGCCTAATTAGCGGTAGCCCCTTGACCGGCGAGTGCGCCCGGCGCCGGATCAGGGTCTAACAGGGCGATAAAGGCCAGCGTTGCGTCTCAGGGCGTAGGCCGGATTATCACTGAGACTGGTCTGTCCGCGCCCGTCAGCCGGCTAACGGACAGACGAGACCCATCGGCTGACTAACCATGTAGATTCCTGGCGCCGAACTCTCCGGACGCGGGTTCGATTCCCGCCGCCTCCATGCTGCTGCCGTTATACCCCGGTAGCAGTTTTCTTTGACTGCAATTGACTCATCACTGGCAATCGGCTAGAAAGTATCGGTGTCCAGTCACGCGTGGCCAGTCGTGCTGCTGGCAGCTTGCCTGTTGCTGACAGGTTGTTCTTGGCTGTGGACTGACAACCCCCGTTACGGCCGGCGACATCGTGGCAGCGAACTTGTTAGTCCAGAACCGCCCGTCCAGCATCCGATGGAAGGCAAAAAAGGCCGATTGCCGTGGCCGGTCAATGGCACACTGGTGCGGCCGTTCGGCAACATTGTTGACCCCAAGTATGGGACGGCAACAAAGAATGCCGGTTGGGACATCGCAACCACTCGCGGCGAGCTAGTGCGGGCTGTGGACAGTGGGAAAGTCAGCTATGCTGACCGTTTCATGGGCTATGGGCTGATGGTGATTATTGACCATGGCGGTCGGTTTCACACGGTCTATTCACGGCTGGCTGAAGTCAGCACAAGCCCGGGTCGGGCAATCCGGGCAGGCGAAACAATCGGCATTGCCGGTGATACACTTCACTTTGAATTCCGGGTTGGTGCTAGGTCGGTTGATCCCCAGGAATGGCTGGCCCCGCAGTGAGCCAATGTTGCTCTGGGAGTAGCCGAATGCTGTCGGCACAATTGGTCAGTAACTAGAAAGACAGGAGGCGAATCGTGCGGATGGCCTGTGTGTTGCTTATGTTGTTCGGCATTGGGATGGCGGCATCATCGCCCGCGGTTGGACTAGATTCATTAGCTATGGCGACGATAGGTCTGGGTCTGCAGATCCAGGGCGTCGGTGTCGATGAACTTGGCTACTACAAACAGTGGGCAGTCGACAGCTTCTTTCGGTTGAAGACCGTGGACTGGCTGCTTGATCATCCGCTTGATGTTGTGGGCCACGTTGAGAGTGCGGCGGCCCGAGTGTCATGCCTGGACACCCTGCCGGTTGGTCTGCTCGGGTATCAACTAGAACGGCTTGATCTCGGCTGGAGCCGTCACGACTCAGCTCGGTTATGGCAAGAGGTGCTTGCAGCTCGCAGACCGTTTTCGAGTCCCGCACATTTATCGCGCCCGCTGGTTGACGTGATTGTAACTGCGTTGGCTGGGTTTGAGATTGGGCAGAGGTATCTTGATCAAGCGGTGGCGAATTTGAAACCAGAGGAGCTGGACCGGATGCTTGGGCTGGCGCCGGACTACTGGCGAGACTCTGATGATTCGACCTTGAAGTCGCTGGCCGGCGTGCTGCACGCCGAGTTTGGCAGAACCTACGATACGTCGCAGGATGTGAAGCCAGAGACTCTGCTGGCCTATGCACGTCGGCTGGACCGCAAGGCACTGGCGAAGTCAGGACTGGCAGTAGTGATGGCTGTTACCGAGGCACGCCGATTGTTAATGAATGCGTCGGCCCAGCTCTCGCATGATGGTGACGGTCAGTCTGTGCCAGGTGTTGATGGTAAAGTGTTGTTTGTTGGCGATACCAGATGGGGAAAGTTAGTCATTGGCGGGTCAGCAGATAACTGCTATCGCGGAAGCTACTGTCTGATTATTGACATCGGTGGCAATGATCGATATCTGGGTCGCGTTGCAGGTGGGGTCGGAATTATCGGTTCAGGGTTCGGGGCGTGTATTGACCTGGACGGCAATGACCTATACCACTCTGACCGGTTGTTCAGTCAGGGTGCTGCCCTATTTGGAGCCGGTGTGCTGATTGACTGCGCAGGTGACGACATCTATCGTTCAGTCAGTTACTGTCAGGGAGCAGCCATCTACGGCACCGGTTTACTCTGGGACCAGCGTGGCGCAGATTTCTACGATGGTGGATTCTTTGCTCAGGGCGCGGGAATGTACGGTGCAGCTGCGCTGGTTGACGAAGAGGCCAACGACACCTATCGCAGTCTCGGTTACTGTCAGGCTTTCGCCGGCACCTGGGGCTATGGCTTGTTGCTCGAGCACGGTGGCAATGACCTCTACTATGCTGGCGGTCGGGTTCGGCACGAGCCACTACTACCGCACGAATACCGTTCGTTTGCCCAAGGATTTGCCATCGGTCAACGGCCTGACGCAGGCGGCGGCATCGGCTTCCTCTGTGATACTGACGGCAACGATTTCTACAACGCTGAAGTGTTCTGCCAGGGTACAAGCTACTGGTATTCGCTAGGGATGCTCTGGGATCGGGCTGGATTTGACAAGTATAGTGCAGCTCAGTACTCGCAGGGCGCCGGCATTCATCTTTCAGTCGGCGCGTTGGTGGATGGGGCCGGCAATGATGCCTATCATTCTCGGCTGGGGCCAAGTCAGGGCGAGGGGCACGACCTCTCAGTGGGTGTGCTTGTTGACCGTCAGGGCGACGACAGTTACTACTGCTCAGGTGGCCAGGGAATCGGCCTGACCAATTCTGTCGGCCTGTTTGTTGATGCAGACGGCAACGATGCCTATACGTGCACTGAATCTCTCATTTGTCATGGATCGAGCAACTGGGCACGCGGATTTGGCGGAATGGGCGTGTTCTGTGATCTGGCGGGCAAGGACAAGTACAGCATCGGCAATACCGCAGATGATGAGACACGCTGGACCAAGGGCACCTATGGTTCAGGCCTTGACCTGCCACGGCTGGCCAGCGTCGTTGACGAGGAGCCAGATGTTGATACTACTGATTCCGGCATCGATTCCATCGCCCTGCCGGTCGATTCCGTCTTCAAGATTGCCTCAACCTGGGCGGTTGGTAACGCACAGAAGCGAGTGAAACGGGCACGCAAACAGCTCAACAGGCTGGGCACGGCTGCCCTTGCTTACGTTTTTGAGAAGAAGGCTGACACCAAGAGTGGACTTGAGCTCGAAGCGATCGAGGCACTGGTCAAGGCCTGGCCAGATTCGGCTAAACCCTTTCTGTTTCGGGCACTCCGTGACGAACGCTATCTCGTCCGTCAGAATGCAGCTTACCTGTTTGGCAAGCTTGGCCGCAATGCCATTGATGCAGTTGACTCAATCTACTCGGCGCTCAAGACGAGACGTATCTCACCCCGGCGGGCCGCTCAAGCTTTTGGCGACATCGGGGATTCGCTGATTGTTCCCAAGATTCTCTATCTGCTGCAGGATACTTTTCAGCCGTCGAGGATTGTGACAGCTGAGGCCTGCGGTAAACTGAAGAACCCAGCGGCTGTCCCCGCGCTAATTCGTAACCTCGCTGATTCGTTGTTTACGGTACGGAGCGCGGCGGAGGCGGCCTTGGTTGCTATCGGTAGTTCGAGTGTTACGCCGCTACTGGCAGCAATGTCAAAGATGAAGGCGCCGGCACTTGGTCATGCCGTGCGAGCATTGGGCGCTATTGCTACGAAGTTTGACTCGACTGACACGTTGCTACCGGTTGTGCGTGATAAGATTGCCACTCACGTCACGGCACCGGTTCCGTTTGTGCGGTTGGTCGCGGTTGAAGCTGCGGGCAAGCTTCTTGACGATTCGTTGCGGGCAATCCTGGTTGCTGCCCGTGAAGAGGAAGGTGACGAATTCGTTCAAACAAAGTACCGTTTGCTTCTTGACCGGCAGCCGTAGCCACAACCAGACCAGCTGGCGGGAGGTCGCTGCAGTGCCGTCAAGTGACGGCCGATTTTCTGCTGGCCAGAAGGGCGAGAGCTGTTGGTTGCATGCAGGGGACGGGAAAGCCTCGTGGTTAGCAGGCGGATGGGGCTTCGCGATAGGTTGAGGGCCTCATATTGGAGGCATTCGCCAGGTTATCAACGATACCGAAGGACAGAGAGCACGGTAGGTGTTCTACGGTGCGATGGCGCGCAAGTGTTCCGGCGACTTTGGCTTCAACAAGAATGACTGGATTGCCAAGTGTCTGGACTGGGATGCTTGCAGGCGGCGTCTGAGTGAGCTTCCGAGTGCTGATCAGATAGTGATTAGAAGATTTTGCTGCGTTCTTTTGCGCAGTGCTTGCCAATCGGCTGGTGTTGACCATGCGTGGGTAGTATCTACAATTGCGAAATGGCAGCGCGTCGGAATTGTGCTTGGGGAAGAGAAGCACCAGCACTGGTCTGTGTGGTGACTCGTCCCAAAGACTGGCGATTGTTGCGTGAGCAGCACTGGTACCGGGTTCCAGTGAGGACAGCACCACCAGAGTTGGCGACGGCACGTTACTTGGCTTTCTACCAGACTAGAGCTTTCGGCAGCGAGAAGTGGTCAGTGAATTGGTATGCGCTGGTGTTAGGGATGAGAAGGCGAACTCGAAAAGAACTGTTGCCTGACGAGCCGGACCATCCGCGGGCTGAGGACGAGTACTGGCAGGTTCAGGTTGGTGAGCTCGTACCGCTGCCGGCGCCGATTCCCAGCCGCAGACTGCGTCGCATAGTCTTCATTCCGACTACTATGGAACGGTTGCTGGTTGCGGATGAGATTAATGACCTGTTTCGGTCGAGTCCGATTGAGGATAGGTTGTACGATGCGCTGCGCCGAGCCGGTATTGAATCTGAGCGTCAGTACTATGTGCGTGAACAGGGAGAGGGGTTCATGCTTGATATGGCAATTGTGACCAAGGGGCGCAAACTGGCAATTGAGTGCGATGGCGAGGCCTATCATTCTGGTCGAGAAAAGGCAGCACAGGACCGGCGGCGCGACAACGCACTGAACGCGGGGGGCTGGCACGTGCTGCGGTTTTCTGGTGGCGAGATTTGGCACAATCCGATGAAATGTGTCCAAATGGTGCGTCACACCCTCACTGTTCGTCAGCGCCGAACTACCTGACTCGGCGTTCGTAGATGCGGTAGGTTTTGTAGATGCGGCCGCCCATCATCTGGATTGGCCGGATGATGTGGACGTTATCCTCAAGGATCCAGGATACTTCGCCGCGGCGGTAACCGAGCTGGCGGGCAGCAATCAAGGATTCGTAGTATAGCAGCGAATCGAGCCCAAGGTTGTGAAACTTGCGCTTGACGCCAAGCGCCCAAAGCCGGGCCTGGTCGATCTTCCGCCGTAGCCTCAGGAACTTGACCATCTCGACTGGTCCCAGCCGACCACCAAGGTGACGCAAGACGATGTTATAATCGGGAAGAGCGATGCAGATGCCGGCGATTTCGCCATTATAGAAGACAAAAGGACAGAGCGAAGGCTCGACAAGGGGCTTCAGTTGTCGCGCGAGGTCGTCGAGTTCCTCGTCGGTCATAGGAACGAAATCCCAGTTCTGTGACCAGGCGTCATTATAGACTTCCTTAATGAGAGCAAGCTCGCGTCGGATGCGGGATAAGTCAATCGGGCGGACAGAGACGCCTGGCCGTTGCTTCAGTCGGGTCATTACTCGTTGTAACTTTTCGGGTATTGGTATAGCTACATCGATGACGTACGCGTAGAGGTCTTTCGCCTTGGCAAAACCGCAAGCTTCGACAAGTCGAGGGTAGTAGGGTGGATTGTAGCTCATCCGGATCATCGGTGGTGAATCGAACGGAGCGATCAACAAGCCGGATTCGTCGTTGAGCGAAGGGTTGGCCGGTCCGAGTATGCGATCGCAGCCGTGGTCGCGTGCGAAGTCGGTCGCTGCAGCAAATAGCGCGGCGGCAACCGACACGTCGTTGACCGATTCAAAGTAGCCCCAGAAGCCAGTGCGTGACCCGCGCACTTGATTGTAGTTGTGGTCAACGATGCCGGCAATGCGACCAACAACCCCGTTACTCTTCTCAGCCAAAAAGAGTTCCCGCTCAGCATGATTCCAGAATGGGCCCTTGCCAGGAGTAAGGGCGTTGCGGAGGTCAGCTACCAGCGGCGGAACCCAGTTGGGGTCATTCTCATAAAGCTGAAATGGTAGACGGACAAAGCTGTCGAGGTCGCGGTTTGATGTTACTCGCCGGATCGTGACGCTGCTCATGGAATCACACCGGCAGACTTGCCGACCCGGCGAAAGATGTCTAGAGCAAGGTCGGTGTCTTCATCAGTGTGGGTAGCCATGTAGCTTGTGCGAATGCAGGAGCGATTGGGTGGTACACCGGGTGGGACGAATGCGTTGGCGAATATCCCGGCGTCGTAGAGGCGTCGCCAGAACTGTAGGGTCTTCGTCATCTCGCCAATGTGTAGCGGGATTATGGGAGTGACACTTGTGCCGATATCATAGCCCATCGACCGCAGCCCATCGCGCATCTTATTGGCAATCTGCCAGAGTCGTTCGCGACGCTCAGGCTCGGTCCTAATCACTTCCAGGGCCGCCAGTACGGTCGCAGCCGCGGTCGGCGGGATGGCGGCGGAGAAAAGCATCGGCCGGGCGTTATGGCGGATGTAGGTGATTACCTTTTCTTCGCCGACAACATAACCGCCAATTGTTGCGAACGACTTGGAGAATGTTCCCATGATGAGATCGACATCTCGTTCGACACCAAAATGCTCCGCGGTCCCGCGACCGTGACGACCGACCACGCCCACAGAGTGGGCATCATCAACCATTAACCGAGCATTGTGGCGGCGGGCAATCGGGACGAGCTTGTCGAGTGGAGCCAGGTCACCTTCAACTGAGAAGACGCCGTCGACCACGATGAGCCTGCCAGCTTCTCTGGGAATATGGGTGAAGGCGCGTTCGCACGATACTGGGTCATTGTGGAGGAAACGTTTCACCGTGCCATGCGACATCTGACAGCCATCCATGATCGAGGCGTGATCGAGTTTGTCAGTAATGGCAACATCCCCCTTACGAACGAGAGCAGAGACGACGCCGAGGCTGGTTTGATATCCAGTTGAGAAAACGAGGCAGGCTTCTTTGCGATAAAAACGAGCAAGTTCATGCTCGAGTTTAACATGCAAGTCCAAAGTTCCGTTCATGAAGCGCGAACCAGTGCAGCCAGTACCATACTTGCGGATGGCGGCAACGGCTGCCTCTTTCACCTTGGGGTGAGTCGTGAGTCCGAGGTAGTTGTTGGAGCCTAGCATCAGCAGTTCTTTGCCGTGGATTGTGACACGGCGATCCGGTTCCGAATCGAGTGGTATGAAATAGGGATAGTAGCCCGCTTGCTTCGCAGCTGCGACAATTTGGTAGTACTCAGTGCACTTGGCAAAGAGGTCCATAGCCGCCATTCTAGAGACCACCTTTGGCGAGTCAAGCCGCAAGTATGGGATTTGTGAAACGGCAGCGAAAAATGTCATATTGACAGTAACGCGCTGACTGACGGCATGCTGGTTGCGTGTTGGAACGCGCGCATTTCACGAAGCCGGAAGTGAGACGGCTCACCGTCATCCATCGGACCTTCTCGTGGCTATCGGCGCAGGCCGCAACGAACGCATCAACGGCACATTCCGGGGCCGACTGGTCGCAGAACTCGACCAGCGCATCACCGGTTCAGCCCAAGACACCGACTACCGCTATCGGGTCTTCATCCCCAACTACGCCTGACGCTTCGGAGTGCCGCCGCGAGACCCCAGCCCAGTCTTCCGACCGATTCCCGCGGGTCTTGAGCTGCGCACCGTCCTCTGCGCCAAGTCCAACCCGCGATATCCAAAACAACAACACCATCAGCTACCACGGACGCAGCTACCAGCTCAAACCCAACACCCGCAGCACTGCCATCGCCGGTTCCCGGGTTTCCGTTCAGGAGTGGGTTGACGGCTCAATCCGCGTCCGACACGAGCGAGCCGGGGCGATAGCAGCCGTGCAACTGCCCGACAGGCACGTGCCGCAGTGTCGCCCGAAGCGGAGTCTTCATGACGTTTTTCGCTACGGTGGCGGTATTATAGAATCGCTGCGGTTTGCTAGGGCGTGGTGTGGAGGTGGACTTTCTTAAGTCAGTGGGTATTATGACTCCGTGGTATGCGAAGTGTTGAGCGGTGGGCTGGCCGTTTGGGTCGTTGGTGCTGCGGCGTCTTTGTCAGTGGCGCCGCCGGCACGGTATGTCAGTTGTTTGTTTACTCTTTAGCCGGGCATGCGTCATTCTTACTGCTGGGTGGACTAGCAATATTGCTTGGAGACGGGTTGCTGCTATGATTAGAGCAAAAGTTGTAATTGGCGGGACCGTTGGTTTACACGCGCGACCGGCTGCGGCGTTTGTGCGTGAGGCCGAGAAGTTCGCCAGTGATGTTCGGTTGACTAAGGACGGTATGCGAGTGAACGCCAAGAGTATTCTGGCGTTACTGACTCTGGCGGCGGAGTCAGGCAGTGAGGTGCTGCTTGAAGTCAGCGGCAGTGATGAGGAGCAGGCTTTTGCAGTGCTGAAGGCGAGACTTGAGAGTAGTGATGCGTAAGAAAGAGATGATTCTGCGTGGCATTTCGGTCTCGGCCGGATTTGTGCTCGGCCAGGCGTTTCTGTACCGACCTCAGTGTCCGGCTGTGAGTGAGAGGGAGATCGAGGCGGGCGCTGTCGAGAACGAAGTCAGAAAGTTCTACCGCGCGGTGCGGGCGGCCGAGCGGGAACTTCGCATGCTTCATGGCCGAGTCAAGCGCGAAATGGGTGCCGACTTTGCCGAGTTCATTGCAGTCCAGCTGGCACTTGTCGCTGACCCGGACGCGATGCGTGATACCGAGCAGTTCATACGAGAAAAGCGCCGCAATGCCGAATTCGCATTTGCGCGGGTCTTTAACCGAGCTGCCGCTGCGGTTGCCGATTCCAAGGCTGTACTTATGCGTGAACGAGCCCTGGACATAGCCGATGTTGCTGGTCGGGTGTTGCGACATTTGCTCGGCGAGGCAGTTTCGTCGTTGCTTGATGTCGAACCGGGGACAATTCTGGTGGCGCGTGACCTGCCTCCATCGGAGGCTGCATTGCTTGATCCGCGGCGGGTGGTCGGTTTAGTCCTGGAGGCTGGCGGTAAGACTTCGCACACCGCAATCATGGCGAAAGCCAAGGAGCTTCCTGCAGTTGTCGGGGTGGGCCCGATTAGCGAAAGAATAGCAGCTGGCGATCCAGTCTTCGTTGACGGGTTCCGAGGACTGGTCATTGTCAATCCCTCTTCAAATCGGCTACGCTCATATGACGAAGAGATTGACCGGCGGGCCGCTCATGTCGCTGACCTGTCAAAACTCGATGAGCTCGAACCGGTGACGCTCGATAACCGCACGATAGACTTGTCTGCTAACATCGAGTTTTTGGCAGAGGCCCGTGTCGCTAAGCAGCATGGCGCTCGCGGTATTGGGCTCTATCGGACTGAGTATATGTACCTTGCCCGTCGGCGTGCTCCGACGGAGGATGAGCAGTATGCAGCCTACGCTGAGGTTGCCAGGCTCTTTAGACCTCACCCTGTTCTGATACGGACCTTCGATCTCGGCGGCGACAAAGTACTACCCGGGTACACTGAGTCCAATCCGTTCTTGGGATTCCGTGCCATTCGGCTCATGTTCGAGAACCCGGATCTCTTTGGAGCCCAAATCCGAGCGATTCTGCGGGCTTCGGCTCACGGCAATGTCAAGATGATGTTGCCAATGGTGGCAACGATCGAAGAGGTACGTCGCGCCCGTCTGTTGATTGAGCGGGCCAAGCGTGAGCTACGGGCCCAAGGTCGGGCCTTTAACGAGAACTTTGAGTACGGAATAATGGTCGAGATCCCGTCAGCAGCAATAATGGCCGACCGTCTTGCCCAAGAGTGTAACTTCCTATCGATCGGTTCCAACGACCTTACTCAGTACACGCTTGCCGTAGACCGTGGTAATGAGCGGGTGGCAAAACTCTTTGACCATTTCCATCCGGCAGTGTTGCGGCTTATAAAGCAGACGATAGACGCCGCCCACCGGCGTGGTATTTGGGTTGGTTTGTGCGGTGAGTTTGCGTCCGATCCGTTGGGTATAATTCTCTTGATTGGGCTTGGTATTGATGAGTTATCAACCAGTCCTGGTGCCTTACCCGAAGCGAAGAACATAATTCGTTCGATCGATACCGATGTTGCTGCAGAGGTTGCAGCACTGGCAATGAAGCAATCAACTGCACTCGAGGTACAGCGTTTGTTGCGGCGTGAGCTCGATAGGCGTTTTCCGCAACTAGCTAGTTCGCTTTTTGCATCAGTCAATGAGCGACGATAACAATACCAGAATGGAACAGCTGATAGCGGCCATGCCCGAGCAATTGCTCGTAGGTTTCCGTCTCGGACGTATGAATGCAGTCAGTCGTAGTCGTGACGTGCGGTTGGTCCTAGTCACTGGCATGGGCGGATCGGGTATCGGTGGTCGGCTGGCGGCTGGCTTGTTTTATGAGACTATGGCCGTACCGTTGCTCGTCAGTCAAGACTATTCGCTGCCAGCCTGTGCGGGAAAACACACGTTGTGCGTAGCTGTCAGCCACTCAGGCAATACTGAAGAGACGGTGACGGCATTCAGACGGGCGTTGGAAAGGGGCTGCAAGACAGTGGTCATCGCTGGTGGTGGGGAGCTAGCGCGTCTAGGTCGGAAACGCGGCTGTCCGTTGGTACTTGTACCGACTGGCATGCCCCCGCGGGCTGCACTGGGTTTTCTCTTTGGTGCAATAATTGGTCTGTTTGATCAGTTGCGACTTTGCCCACCTCAAGATGAGGCAGTTGCTGAGGCAAGCGCGTTGATGCTGGCACGTAGGTGTTTTTGGCAGCGGCAGGCCCGGGCGATAGCCAATTCGTTGCACGACCGGTTGCCAGTAGTCTACTCGACTACAAGACTGCTAGACCCTGTTGTCTTGCGATGGCAGTCTCAGTTAAATGAGAATGCCAAGGTCCTCTGTCACACCCACGTTCTACCGGAACAGAACCACAACGAGATCGTTGGCTTGGGTGGGCCACGTTTCCTGACTGATAAAGTCGTGATTGTTGCGCTCAGCGATGTTGACGCTCACCCTAGGAATGTCCGACGACTTGAGCTTGTGCGTACCTTGACTCGTCAGGCAGGGTGCAGAATGGTTTGCTTGGAAGCAGAAGGCCAGACTCCATTGGCGCGCCTTCTCTCCCTCGTAATGTTGGGCGACTATGTTAGTGTTGAACTGGCCAGACTGCGTGGCGTTGATTCTATGGCAATACCGCGGATCGACGCACTGAAGAAACGGATGGCGTTGTTATGAGCTACAAGGCGATACTGCCGGCTGCTGGCGAAGGACGGCGACTGAAACCACATACTGTTGCAACACCAAAGGTGTTACTGCAGGTTGCAGGGAAGCCGATAATCGGTCATATTTTGGATAGGTTGTTACCAACCGAGCCAGATGAGGTCATTGTCGTCGTTGGTACACAGGGCGATCAGGTCCGTGCCTACTTGGAATCCAGCTACCGTTGTCGATTTCGTTTCGTCCGTCAAGACGACCCCTGTGGACTTGGTGATGCTGTGAATCGGGCGAGTCCTTTCTTTCGGCCGGGCGACAGCGTACTGATCGTGCTTGGTGATACAATCGTCGATACTGATATCCGCGAGATGATTGGTGGTGAGAGCATGCTGGCTGTCCATCCAGTATCGGACCCACGCCGATTCGGTATCGTTGAGACTGATGGCAAACGTGTGACGCGGTTAGTCGAGAAGCCGGATGTTTCGGTTAGCAACCTAGCCATCGTTGGTGTCTACTATCTACATGATGCTTCCCAGTTGTTCGAGGCCATCGGACGACTGATCGCCGGGCGGCGCCTTACCAAGGGTGAGTATCAGTTAACCGATGCTCTTCAGCTTATGCTCGAAGCTGGTGCAACCCTGTGGGCCAAGACAGTGGAGCATTGGTTGGACTGCGGGACTCGAGAAGCGTTGATTGCCACCAACCGATACTTGCTTCAGCGTGTCAGCCAATACCGGCCGCGACCTGGGACCGTGTTCATCCCGCCTGTTTTCATTCACGATTCGGCAATTGTGGAGAACTCGGTTGTCGGCCCACATGTTTCGATTGGTGCTGAAGCGGAGATTCGTGGGTCCGTCATTAGTGATTCCATCATCAACGACCGGGTCATTGTCGAGCACTCGCTGCTATCGGCTTCTATTCTAGGCGAGTCGTCGATTGTACGTGAGAATCCTCGTCGACTCAACTTGGGCGGGTTCTCGGAACTAGAGCTTGGTTAGCTCAGTTCGTCGATGCCGACATTAGGTTTCTCGATCACGCGTACCGCGACAGATTGCTTTGCACGACTGGGTGTCTTGTTTCTGCCCAATGGAATAGTTAACACGCCTTGTTTCATGCCTGTGGCTACTCAGGGAACTGTCAAGACTCTGACACCCAACGAGCTAGTGGAATCGGGCACCGAGATAATTGTTTGTAACACGTACCATCTGCATCTGCGGCCTGGTGCCGAGCGTATCCGGGCGCTTGGAGGCATTCAACGGTTCAGTGGCTGGCGTCGACCGGTGCTGACAGATTCGGGCGGTTTTCAGGTTTATTCACTGGCTAGCCTCAGCCGGGTTTCTGATGAGGGGGTATTGTTTCAGTCTCACATTGACGGTAGTCGCCATTTCTTCACCCCCGAGGGCGTGATTCGAATTCAGGAGACGCTGGGGTCAGATATTGCAATGTGCCTTGATCAGTGCCCGTCGTTTCCAACGTCACGAACTGTTGCTGAAGAGTCGGTGGCGCGGACTACACTTTGGGCGCGGGCAAGTGCGGCCGTGGTGGCTGCGGAGACGAATCTGTTTGGTATTGTACAAGGTGCGACCTATCGGGACCTGCGGCGTCAGAGCGCTCTTGAGTTGGTTGATATTGACTTGCCTGGTTATGCGATAGGTGGGTTATGCCTGGGTGAGCCACCAACCGTTACTTATGAGATTATCAGTGAAACAGTGAGGTTTCTACCCACTGACCGCCCCCGCTATTTGATGGGCGCCGGTTATCCTGAAGATATCTTGACAGCAGTTGCCGAGGGAATAGACATGTTTGACTGTGTTTTGCCAACTCGCAACGGTCGCACCGGTACAGCATTCACAAGTGGTGGGCGCGTTGTCATTCGTAATGCTCGCTATGCCACTGATTCAGCTCCGCTTGATGGGAACTGCAATTGTTACGTCTGTCGCACATTCTCGCGAGCCTATTTGCGTCATCTCTTTATTGCTGGTGAGGCGCTTGGGCCTCGCTTGTTAACTCTGCACAACATATGTTTCTACCAGGGTTTGATGAAAGGAGTGAGGTCTGCTCTGCTTGATGGCTGTGTAAGAGAATGGAGCAATCGGTTTCTTGCTCGGTATCGTTCAACCGATACGGCGGGTACCGATACTCTAGCACTAGATGAGGAGTAGAGATGTATAGAATACTGATCGTGCTGATCGCTACGGTTGCTGTGGTATCCTGTGGTGGTAGTGAGACAATTAGGATTGGGCTTGTCGTGCCACTCACCGGCGATGTTAAGACGTTTGGTGAATCTACCCGCAACGGGGCGATGCTTGCTTTCGACGAAGCGAACGCGGGAGGCGGCGTGGGCGGGCGTCGCATTCAGGTAATCGCAGCCGATGACAAGAACGATCCAACAGAGGCGTCGAATGCCGGGGCGAAACTTATCGATATGGACCAGGTCGTGGCGATCCTGGGTTCGGTTTCCTCCAAATGTTCAGCGCCGTTGTCGGATAAGTGTCAGTCGGCAAAGATACCAATGATTACGCCAACCTCAACGAACCCAAAGATAACGGTGGCTGAAGACGGCAAACGCAAAGAGTTTGTGTTCCGGGCGTGTTTCATTGATCCCTTCCAAGGGACAGTCGGCGCACGTTTCGCTCTTGATAACCTCAACGCGAAGACAGCGGCGGTTATCTATGACGTTGGCAATGATTACTCGAAAGGGCTTGCTGATTACTTCCGCGAGGCGTTCACTGCCGGTGGAGGGCGAGTGTTAGTCTTTGAGTCTTATGCCAAGGATGATGTTGATTTCTCGGCTATATTGACCAAAGTAAAGCTGGCTGACCCTGATGTTCTGTTTTTGCCTGACTATTACAACAAGGTTGGGCTGATTGCTAAACAGGCTCGCCAGATTGGAATTGGTGCGAAGCTGCTGGGGGGGGATGGTTGGGATTCCGAAGAGATGGTTCAGATCGCTGGGGAAGCGATACTGGGTGGTTACTTCACGAATCACTATTCGCCAGACGATCCACGGAGCGAGGTCCAACACTGGGTTGAGAAGTATCGAGCCAAATATGGTCGCAGGCCAGACGCGCTAGCTACTCTTGGCTATGACGCGGCTCGTTTGTTAATCGAGGCACTTCGTACAGCACCGGAACCGAAACCAGATGCCATTAGAGCAGCGCTTCAGAGGATAACCGACTACCCGTGCGTGTCGGGACGCATCACCTTCGATGCGCAGGGCAATCCGATCAAGAGCGCTGTAGTGCTTCAGTACACCAAGGAGGGGCAGGTGTACGTTGCAACGGTAAACCCCTAGCTACTCTACTGATCTGACTCCGATGAAAACCGCTGTCGTTTCTTTTGGTCTATGTCGAACTGCGGCTGAGAAGTTCCTGAATCTTGGCCAGGAGTTGCTCGCGGTTGGCGGGTTTGGTCATGAAGGCATCTGCGCCTTCGCGCAAAGCTGCCCGTCCATGTTCGGGATCAGCTAATCCCGTTAGGACAATAATCGGGGCGCGAAAGTTCGGGTCACCCTTGAAACTTGAGAGTACCTGATGGCCACTGATACCGGGCATCTGAATGTCGAGTATCAGCAGGTCCGGGGGATTCTTCGGGTCAGCAGAGAATACCTCAAGAGCGTTCTTTGCTTCGGTTACGCGATATCCCGCCGATTCAAGCATTTTGCGCAGCAGCATCCTGACCCCTGGGTCATCATCAATCACCATAATGTGTTTCTGACTCATGAGTCAGTGTAGAGCGGAAAGCGGGTCAGTCAAGCCAAACAAGATGGATTAGCCGTAATGGAGATATCAGTGAGGTTTAGGCTGAGGTGATAGTGATAACTGGAGTGGACATTGTTGGCCGCTGGTCGCATGGCCAAGTACCGGTCTGGGCATTGTACCACGGCGATCATCTAGCAATGTTCTGTCGATTTATCCTTGGCTCGTCAAGAGCTAAGCCTGATTTTTCGCATCGACGATACGGAGGTTGGCACTGGGGCAGATGTAGCGGGCAGGGAGTTACGATCATGTGGCATTTTCCTCGACAGCCGGAGCTAGGATGGTTCTCGTAGTCATTCTTGGGTTGATTCTGGGGGCGGCCAGCAGCTGCTGTTTCTACATGCTTGGCCGCAGGCATGCTGCAGGCGCGGCTCATGATCTACTTGTGCGACTTGCTCGTCTCGAAGTTAGCGTGAGCCGCAAGTATGTTGAACGACTGGCAGCCGTCCGTCGTGTACTCGGCATGCTCTTCTTGGACGGATTGCCGGCTACTAGCGATCATGGTCTATTGAGTTCATTTGAGGATGGGGTTGCGTTGGTGTCACGAGGTCAATGGGACCGGGCCCGTGACCGTTGGCTTGCCGCCAGTGAGCAAGCACGTGGCTCCGAGAGAATCGCGTTACGGTTGTTGGTGGCGGCATGTGAAGCTCACCTCGGGCACAATAGTCAAGCTGTTGTTCAGCTTGAGACAGCGCTGCGGGAAGCGCGAGCCGGCATCGATCTTTCAGCTACCTGCGCAGCGCTACTCGCCAGCTCGACGTCGACTCTGGCGGTGACCTCGCAAAACGAGACTCGGCGGCGCCTCCGTGAGGCGGCAGCTTTGGCGCGGCGGCTAGATTTGGTCGAATTTGAGGTTGAAGCACTTGGTCGGCTTGCGGCCGATGCCGAGAGAAACAAGCACTTCGATGAGGCACTTAGCTATCATCGTCGGATTGCCTCGGTTTTAGAGCGCAGTGGTGAGCGTTCACGCGCCGCCAGACAACAAGGGGTTATTGGGAATCTGCTGTTATCGTTAGGTGACGTCGTGCAGGCGCGAGCTGCACACGAAACCGGACTGCGGCTTGCGCGGCAGAGCAATGATCGACAAGCAGAAGCTGATCGACTACTGGCCTTGGGCAGCATTTGGCGTCAACTGAACGATCTCCGGCGGGCACGGGAATTGCTAGAATCGGCGCATCGCATATATGAGGCACTGCAGCTTAAGGTCGGTTTGGGGCGTGTGCTGCACGAGCTCGGATTGTTTCATCTCCAGGCCCATGAACAGCAGGCAGCCGATGAGTACTTTGAACGTTCCCTGGCAGTAGCACGGGCTGCTGGTGACGACGAAATGGTCAGCTGTGACCTGCGTCGGCTGGCTAGCAGTTGCTGCGATCATAATGAGTACGACCGGGCAATCGAGCTTTACAACGAGGCCCTCGACCTCGACCAGCGGGCCGGACGTGTCCGGGAGGTTGGTCAGGACCTGGCGGGCATTGGCCGTGCCCAGGTTGGTAGAGGCGACGCACAGGCAGCCGTAGCCAGCCTTAAGCAGGCTTTGGCAGTCACCTGCAGAATTGGCGATGAGATTGTTGAGGCCGAACAATTGCTCGAACTGGCTCGGGCGCAGCGTGCCTCAGGTCAGCTTGCAGCTGCGATTACTAGTGTTGAACGTAGTCGATCGATTGCCGCGAGCGCCGGCGATGATCGGTTGCTGGCCGCGGCTTATGTTGAGCTTGGCGAGGTCAAGAGTGCCGAACGTGATTGGGAGGCCGCAGTTTCCGCCTACGCCGTAGCTTTGGAACGTCATAGACGAATCAATGATCGTTTCCACCAGGCCCGTGACTTGGTTAGCCTTGGAATGGCGCTGGAGAATGCTGGTCGGCTCGATGAGGCTCGTGAACGGCTAGAGGATGCGCTACGGCTAGCGTACAGTGCTGGTGACCGATTGATGCAGGCGCACATTCTCGGACAAATTGGCTCTTTGAATCGAGTGCGAGGTGAACACGGTCTGTCAAAGGACAATTACCAGCGAGCGTTGCGGCTCTGTGATGAGATGGGTGAAGACCGCTTGCGGGCCGGATTGCTGATTGAACTGGCCCAGGTTCTCTTCGAACTGGGAGATGTCGAAGGCGCTCGCGACCGATTGCAGCGTTCATTGCGAATCTTTGTTCGTCTTGATGACCGGCGCGGCATCGAACGTGTGAACGCCGCCCTGGCGCAGCTACCGGGGGCCGGGCGGGCGATCAACGTGTTGGATGAGCAGCCGCCGACAGATTGACAGGTTACACTGGTCGACTACAATTCTCATCAAAACGAGGGCGATTAGCTCAGTTGGTTAGAGCGCTGGTCTCACATACCAGAGGTCACTAGTTCGACTCTAGTATCGCCCACTGTGGTATCTGGCGGCCCGCAAACTATCGCGGGCCGCCATGGATAGCTATTCGGAGTGTTAGCTGCGTCGGGACTTTGGGCGTGTCGCGGCGACCGTCTTGGTACCCTGCCACTTAAAGCCCATCTGGCGGCGATAGCGTCGGCGCTGTAACCCGCTGAAACCAAGCTTGTCGCACGCCTGTTCAAAAGTTAGGCCTCGGTCAAGGAGCTCGCGAATCTGGCGCTGACGTACCTGACGCTGAATGCGACCGGCAGGGTCGATGGTGGGGCGAACCTGACGAATGGCCTCACGCACGTGATAGTCACTGACATTGTAGCGCTTGCCGATGGCGGTAAGTGACATGCCTTGGTCATGAAGTCGGGCCATGGCCTCGCAGACTTTGCGAGACACCGATCGATGCCAAGCGCGGACACGTTTGCCAGGCTTGATCTTCATGCGCGGAAGCAACTGACGGATTCTCTCCCGCGAGACGCCGACGGCACGAGCAAGGTCGGCCTGAGTCATGTTCAGGACCGCCTTCCCTAGTTTTTCTATCTTGGCAAGAGCAGTCTGTTCCATTGGAGTTCCTTTCGAGTTGGTCGGTGAGCTTTTTTGCTTCTCATGGCGAAATCAATTTGACTGTGGCCCTGTGGCCATCAGCTAGAGTTAGTTGAACAAAACGCGTCCCGCGACCAGTGGCTGGGAGCCGAATCACTGAATCGGTACCAACGTTGGCAGTTCCCGTGGTGACAGCGAGTTGTCTTCCAGTCGGATCGAATACGGTCATTCTGTACTCGATCGGCGCGGAAACGTTGAGAACCAGCATTGGTTGACGGGTGGGATTTGGGCTGCTTGTCAAACGCAATGAGAAAATGTCAGCTTCGTTGGTGGCGGTCGGCGGCCGGCCACTGAAACAGTAGAAATGGTCAGCTAGGTTCTCGTGGTCCTGGAGACCAACGAGTACATCAGGCCAACCGTCGCCGTTCATGTCAGGTGCACCAGTAACATCGTAGACACGTTCAGCGAAGTTGTACTGCCAGAGCGCGACTCCATTGGTACCGTCAAATACTTTGACCACGCCGTTGCCGCTGCCGAGACAGCCAGCCACGACTTCAGGGATCGAATCACCAGTTACGTCAGCAAGAGTGTCAACTGTCCAGACATCAGCGCCGACAATGCCTGACCAGATAGCTGACCCGTTCGCACCGGAAAGTACGGTAACTTGGTTGCTCCACGAACCAACGACAACATCGTCCAGCCCGTCGGAGTTGACGTCGCGTATCGGCACGAGTTCCATCACGATACGACCCGACCCGAGGTATGAACTCCAGATCAGCGCGCCAGTAGAACCTTCGAGACAGCGAACGTAGTAATCCCAGCCACCACTGACGCAGTCAGGTGTTCCGGAGCCGTTCAGGTCGCTGATAGCTGATACATCGGAGACAGATGCACTGGTCTGAAACTGCCAGAGTGGTGTGCCGGTTCTACCACTGAGACAAAAGACGCGATTGTCAAGACTGTTGCCGCCAGCCGCGGCAAGAACCTCTGGTACCGAATCACTGTTGATGTCGGATAGCGTTGCAATGTCTTGGCACCCGTCAAAAGGTATGCGAAATGTCCAAATCGGGAGGCCAGTGGCGCCAGAGATTAGCACAGCATGGCCAGACCGGTCATTGTAGGTACCACCAACGCCAGCAAGGGCATCGTCGGTTCCGTCGCTGTCGACGTCAACGAACCTACTTACCGAGTAGACCCAGCCCCAAGTGTCACCACGAGAATAGACCCAGATGTTCTGTCCGGTAAGACCGTCAATGGCGATGCACGACCTCCCCGGTGGCACGGACATACCGGTTGTTCCGAGCAGAATGTCGGGGTGCCCATTGTGATTGAAATCGGCCGCGGGAGTAAGACCCTTGTTACCCCAGGTGCCGTAAGCAGTTCGATTGACCCAGAGTGTTTCACCGGTTTGTCCAGCAAGGCAGTAGACTTTACGTGGGTCAGATGGGTAGGCGCTGTAGTAGATTGCACCGACTGCGTCAGGTAGCGAATCGCCGTCAACATCGGGTATGGCAATCGTCGCGTAGATGCCGTCGTTGCCTTCGAACGACCAGAGTAGTGTGCCCTGTGGCTGGGCCTGTGCAGGTAGCACAAGTAATATGGCGATAAGAAGCGAAAGATGCTTCATATCCGGCTACCGTTGCAGCGCAAGCTTCTGGACGATCGCTGTTGGCGCTGCCCCTTCCATTACGACGAAATAGAGGCCATTGGCTAGGGCCCCTATGCTCGTCGCACTGATCGCGATGTCATGGTGGCCAGTGGTCAGACGGCCGGAGAAGAGTTCAGCACGTCGGGTTCCAGTCAGGTCGTAGACAGCGATGGTGATGGTAGCCGATTGGGGAAGGTTGACCGATACACGAATTTGGCCAGAGCTGATTGACGAACCGATACTCAATTCGGGGCGTAGCAGGATAGAAGCTCTTTCTTCAGCAATCGCTGAGACTGCGAAATTGGCGTCATCATAGTACACGACACCGCCTGCTGGACCGCCAGTGAAACCGTAGATGCGCATCAATACTTTCGCAAAGCGCAGGGATGCGCTGTCCGGTGAGGTGAAACTACCGGACAGTAGCTGCCAACCGTGAACTGCTGAGTCGCTGTAGATCGGGGCTGTGCTGCCAAGCGATGTCGAATCAGCTCGTGTCCAAGTAATAAGGATGCCGCCGCGCGCGTTGGGGTCGTCATCGTAACACCAAGCGGAAAGGGTATATCGGGTGTTGGGGACGACCGAAACGTACTGCCGGAGCCCGAAGTTGCTGCCGGTGCCAGCGACGTTGCGGGTAATTCGTGCGGAATATGGCACGGAGTAGGTTGTTAAGCTGTCCTGGTCAACGCCGGCGAGAGACAGACTTTCCACCGTCCAACCCAAGGGTTGGCGTGGTCCGTTCCAGAACGAAAACTGACCGTTCAGCAACAAATTCTGAGCGCTGACAGGGAGAAAGCAGAACAGTACAGCCAAGGTACTAAGCAAGACACTATTCTTCATTGGTTACTCCTAAAGAAGCCATTGTCTAGTCTAACCGGTTTTGATGCTGGTTATGCGGACCTTGGTCACTTGCTGACGGTGGCCTTTGCGCCGGCGGTAGTTCTCGCGACGAATGAACTTGATCGTTGTCACTTTGGGGAGTCGGGGTTGATCGACGACCACAGCCTCAACTGTGGCACTAGGGATACGTGGTTGACCGATAGTGAATCTCTTGTCGTTGTGGAGCGCGAGGATGTCGTCAAGTATCAATGTGGTTCCAGGCTCGGCCTGCTGGTGGGGGACTAGTAGAACGTCACCTTCCTTTACTAGGTGCTGGGTTCCAGCGACACGGACGACCGCATACATTGGTTACCTCCCAATCGGTTGTTCGGCGGGAGCGGGTGTTGGCTGGCTCTGGGTAGTACGGGGAACAACGTTGGGCCGAGCTCGTCGTGCAGAAATCAGCACCAACCCAAGGGAAGTGACCATGAAGGCAACTGCCAGGCCGGTAGTCACTTTGGCCATAAACGGGGCAGCGCCGCCACCGCCGAAAACGCTCTCGCCGCCGCCAAGAATTGATGCCATGCCACCTTTCTGCGGTTGCTGTATGAGGACAACCAGTACCAGCAGAACCGCAACCAGCAGGTGGAAGAAGATCAGAACTCCATACATCGGTGATTCTCCTTGATTCAGCCTAGCTTACTATTGCTGGAAACGAAGTCAAGTCGCACTGGGAAGCTCATGACTGGAAACGGACAATCCGACAGAACCGTTCAATGTGAAGGCTGGCACCGCCAACCAACACTCCGTCAATCTCAGATGCGGCCATCAGTGCGTCAATCGATTCAGGAGTCACACTGCCGCCGTAGAGAATGCGCGTTCGGCTGGCCAGACCGCCAGCGATTTGTCGGCTGAGCCAGTTGCGTATCTGGGCGTGAACTGCCGCTGCCTGGGCGGGTGTCGCAGTGCGACCGGTACCAATTGCCCAGACCGGTTCGTAGGCCACAACCAGCTCGGCGTTTGGATTGACACTAGCCAGGCCGGCGGCGAGTTGCTGTTCGATGACGGCGCTAGTTGTTCCAGCTTCACGCTCGGCTAGTGACTCGCCGACGCAGAGGATGGGTACAAGGCCCGCCTGCAGTGCTGCCAGTATCTTGCGATTGCAGTCGGTATCGCTTTCGCCAAAGATGGTTCGGCGTTCAGAGTGACCGACGATGACAAACCGACAGCCGAGTTCGACTAGGAAACTTGCAGCAATCTCGCCGGTAAAGGCGCCCGAGTCTCCCCAGTGCATATTCTGAGCACCCCAGGCAATGGTTGAGCCGCGTAGCTGGGCCGCGACCGCCGGAATGGCAGTGAACGGCGGGAAGACAGCAACTTCACGGTCATCAATAGTGCTCAACTTATGAGCAAGAGCCTGAGCAAATTCACCGGCTGCGGCAGGGCCTTTGTTCATTTTCCAGTTGCCGGCTATCAACGGAAGACGTTCAGGATTCATTTGTCGGCTAAGGCTGCGATTGCCGGTAAGGCTGTCCCTTCGAGAAACTTGAGACAGGCGCTACCGCCCGTTGAGATGTGGCTAACTTGGTTGGCGAGACCCAAACGAGCAACGGCTGCACCAGTATCGCCACCACCGACCACGGTTGTAGCTCCGCGAGCAGTGGCGGTCGCGATTGCTTGGGCTACTGCCGCAGTGCCATGGGCAAATGCGTCGATCTCGAACACGCCGAGCGGACCGGCCCAGACCACCGTTTCGGCGTCGGCCAGAGCAGCGGCAAACTGCTGACAGGAATCAGGCCCTATGTCGAACCCGGCTTGGTCGGTTGGGATAGAATCGGCACGAACCACGGTTGCCTTGTCACTGGCGTCGATCGCTGGCGCGGCGACGATATCGGTCGGCAGCAACAGCTTGGGGTTGGTGGCAAGCGGGCGCACCGTGGCTTCGAGTTCCGGCTCCCAGATAGACTTGCCAATGGCCAGTCCCCAGGCTCGGAAGAAGCTAAAAGCCGCGCCGCCGCCGATCAGCATCCGGTCTACTTTGGGCAGAAGGTTGGCGATAACGCCAGCCTTATCTGAGACCTTGGCACCGCCGATGACTGCCACATAGGGCTTTCGCGGTGATTCGGTAACTCGGCTCAGGAAGTCGATTTCCTTCTCTAGCAGTAGACCAGCGCAGGGCTGAGCGAATAATCGAGCGACGCCGGTGGTCGAGGCGTGGGCGCGGTGGGCAACGCCGAATGCGTCGTTAACGTAGATTTCTCCGAGTTCAGCGAGTTGCCGAGAGAAGTCAGGGTCATTGGCAGTTTCGCCTGGGTAGAACCGCAGGTTTTCCAGCAGCAGAATCGAACTTGGGGGTGACTTGGCAATCGCTGCTCTTACTTCAGGTCCGATTGGCTCGGACAGGAATCGTACCGGCTCGCCGAGCAATTCTTGCAGTCTGATAGCGACGGGACGCAGGCTGAAAGCAGGGTCGGGTTGCCCCTTAGCCTTGCCCAGATGAGAGATTAGTATTACTGTTGCTTTGCGTTCGAGGAGAAACCGGATCGTTGGTAGGGCTGCACGAATGCGGGCATCAGAACGAATGGAACCATCGGGTTGCAGTGGGACATTGAAGTCAACACGAACCAGGACACGTTTACCGGTTACCGTAATGTCACGAACCGATAGTTTGTTCATCACTTACAGTCGGGCAGCGACGTACGCCGATAGGTCAACAAGTCGGTTGGCATATCCGAATTCGTTATCGTACCAGGCAAAGACCTTGACCAGCCTGTTGTCAACAACCGCGGTCAGGCCGGCATCGACAATCGCCGAATGCGGATTGCCAGTCATGTCAATGGAAACCAACGGCCGGGATTCGTATTCGATGATGCCTTTGAGTGGGCCAGCGGCAGCTGCCGCGAACGCGGTGTTGACTTCTTCAACCTTGGTCGGTTTTTCGACTACGCAAGCGAAATCCACAATTGAGACATCAGCAGTGGGCACGCGAATTGCGACGCCGTCTATCTTGCCGCTTAGCTCGGGGAAGACGACACCAATGAGCTTGGCAGCACCAGTGGAGGTAGGAATCATTGATAATGCGGCAGCTCGGGCGCGGCGGAGGTCTTTGTGCGGCAGGTCAAGAATGCGTTGATCGTTGGTGTAGGCGTGGACTGTGGTCATGTAGCCCTGTCGAATTTGGAAGTTGTCATGGAGAACCTTGGCAATTGGTACGATGCAGTTTGTTGTGCAAGAGGCGTTAGAGATGACATGGTCTTCGGCTGGGTTGTAGGTCTCGTGATTGACACCCATCACTAGCGACTTGACTGGCTTCTCACTACTCTTGGGTGGAGCTGAGATAATGACCTTCTTGGCGCCAGCAGTTAGATGAGCCGAAGCCTTTTCGTAGCTTGTGAACAGACCGGTTGACTCGATGACGATGTCGACGCCAAGCTCTTTCCAGGGTAGACCCGTCGGTTCTTTGCTGGCGGTGACGATCGCCTTGCGGCCGGCAATAACAAGTGCATTGGGTTCAACCTTGACGTCATTGAACCGACGGTGGACCGAATCGAACTCCAGCAGGTGGCCGAGCGTTGCTGCATCGGTAATGTCGTTGATGGCCACGAGCTGAAGCTCCGAATGTTTGGCGACCAGTCTTGCGACGAGTCGGCCGATGCGGCCGAAACCATTGATTGCCAGTCTTGCTGCCAAGATAACCTCCTGATTTCTTTGCGTCCTGCGTAGCAGATGGTATTGCCTGGGTCGGTGGTCCTGAGCCGAGCCGGTCAAGACTCGGGCTGGTCACTCGACTGTTAGTTGTGGACAGGAGAAGAATAGCCAGACTCAAGCGTGAGTCAAGAGTGCCTCTGGTCGACTGGTCAGGCTGGTTACGCGTGGCCGACCTGTCGTTTGAACCCCGACTCGCCCAACGGATTTCTGTCCCGCCGACTACATTTGCGCCACTAGCTCGCGGCCGGCATTGAACGCGGTCAGGTTCAGTTCGACTGCCGTCGGTTTGACTGTGTTACGGATTGCTGCACGGTAAGTGTCAGGATGAAACTCGAGGAAACGCGAGACAGCGCCAAGCATCACAACGTTCTGGACTCGGGCATTGCCTAGTTCGATTGCCCGGGCGAACGCAGGCACGGCCACGCTTTGTCTTACTCGTTCCTGAATGCGTTCAGCTAGGGACTTGTCGTCAGGTCTTGCAATCAGGCCGATAGACACCGGCAAGGGATCGATGCGGTGGGGATCATAGACCAATCTGCCGTTGGGAGCAAGCCAGTGCAGGTAGCGAACAGCTTCCAGTGCCTCGAAAGCAACGAGGAGGTCGGCGGTACCTTCTTCAATGAGCGGCGAATAGACACGCGGTGCGTAACGGACGTGGCTGACGACGCTGCCGCCACGTTGGGCCATGCCGTGGACTTCGCTTTTCTTGACATCGAGACCAGAAGCGAGCGCGAGATTGGCGAGTATATCAGAGAAGAGAAGCACTCCCTGGCCGCCAACTCCAGCAATCAGTATGTTCATGCGATTGCCTCCTTGGGGCAGACATCGACGCACATACCGCAGCCGACGCAGACCGTAGCGGTGATGTGGGACTTGCCATCTCGGAACGATAGGGCCGGACAGCCTAGACCGATGCAGGTCTTGCAGCCGACGCATTTCTCTTTGTCGACTTGTTTCGGCGGATTGCGTAGTTTGATATGCAGGGCACAGGCGCGGCGAGAGATGATTACAGCCGGACCGCCTTGTTTGAGCAAGGCCCGGACCTGTTTGCGGGTTTCACTAACTCGGTAGGGGTCAACAATGACAACATTCTTGATTCCGCAAGCACGACTAATCTCGGCTGGATCGATTGCTGGTGCTGGTTGGCCCATCAATGTCTGGCCGGTGCCGGGGTGGGGTTGGTGGCCGGTCATGCCGGTTGTGCGATTATCGCTGATTATCGTAATGACGTTGGCCTGATTATAGGCAGTGTTGATGAGACCAGTGATGCCGGAGTGGAAGAATGTCGAATCACCGATGAAGGCGACGCGGATGCGTTTGTCTTGTTCACCGAGAGCTTTGTCAATGCCGTGAGCAATGGTGATTGAGGCCCCCATGTCAACGCAGGTGTCCATGGCGTTGTGCGGCGGGAGGGCACCGAGGGTGTAGCATCCGATGTCGCCACCGATGATAACTGGTTGCTTTTGCAGGGCAAAAAAGATACCGGTATGGGGACAGCCGGGGCAGAGAGCTGGTGGTCGCTGCGGTAGGTCGGGCTCGGGCTTAATAGTTGGCACTGGCTGTGACATAGCGACGCGGATGACACGGGGGCTGAGTTCATTGGTGCGAGGGAGTCGGTCTTTGCCTATGCAGCTAATGCCGAGAGCGCGGACCTGAGTTTCGATGAAGGGGTCAACTTCTTCAACAACCAGAACTTTCTTCAGCCCGTGGCAGAAATCACGGACCAGTTCGTCGGGAAATGGCCAGACCATGCCAATTTTGAGGAAGCTTGCTTCGGGGAAAACCTCGCGAGCATACTGGTAAGCCACACCGTCACTGATGACGCCGAGTTCAGTCGATCCAGTTTCGATGCGGTTGAGCTCACTAGTATTGTTCCAGGCCTTGAGGCGGTCGAGTCGGTTCTCGAGGTCAATGTGACGGACCCGCGCAAAGGCCGGTAGGATCATGTTCTTTGTTATCTCCCTTTCGTAGCCTTTGACCGGTCGTGACTCACGGTCACCGACTTCGACGACGCCACTTGAGTGCGCCACGCGGGTGGTTAGGCGTAGTAGCACCGGAATGTCGAATTCCTCGGAGATGGCAAACGCCCGGCGGGTGAACTCACGGCACTCACGGCTGTCGGACGGACAGAGCACTGGTAGCTTGGCGCTCTGACCGTAGTAGCGATTGTCCTGTTCATTCTGGGACGAGTGGAGGCCAGGGTCATCGGCCGAGACAACGACTAATCCGCCGCGAGCACCAATGTAAGCGGCTGAGAAAAGTGGGTCAGCCGCGACATTCAGGCCCACGTGTTTCATGGCGCAAAGAGCACGGGCGCCAGCAATCGAGGCGCCAAGTGCGACTTCGAGAGCGACTTTTTCGTTCACCGACCATTCGCAGTAAACATCTTTGAAACCGGCGAGCGCTTCGAGGATTTCGGTTGAGGGTGTGCCAGGGTAGGCGGCAGCAACGTGACAGCCTGCTTCCCAGGCACCACGAGCGACAGCTTCATCGCCGGAGAGCAACTTCTGCGTCATAATTGCGTTCCTGTTCCTTTTTGGTTAATACGAGCAGCAGCCGGTTGGCTAACGCGGCCATCTCTTCTTCGCCTGGGAAGACGAAGACCCGTTTGGCAACCCAACCGGCCTGGGCGCGTAACAGGCGGACAATTCGCTTGGACTTGGCCAGGCCACCGGTTATGACTAGCGCGTCAACCTTGCCGGCACAGACCGCGGCATAGGCACCAATCTCTTTCGCAATTTGATAGACAAGCGCCTGTAGTAGCAGATTGGCCTGCTTGTTGCCGTGGGTGGCAGCCGACTCGATCTGTCGGATGTCGTCAGTCCCGAAATACGAGTAGAGTCCACCCTGGCGCTGGCAGATATCGAGGACCTGTTTCTCGGTATAGCGACCGGAGAAACAGAGCCGTATCAGAGCGCTGAGCGGTAGTGAGCCGGTTCGCTGCGGTGAGAATGGGCCTTCATCGTTAGCATTGGAGGCATCAACTTGGCGGCCGCGAACGTGAGCGGCAACGGTGATGCCAGTGCCGAGATGGGCGACTACGAGGTTGCAGCGTGAATAAGGCCGTCCAAGACGTCGGGCAGCGGCTTGAGCGACGGTACGACAGCTTAGGGCATGGGAGAGAGCAATCCGTTCGATCCCTTTGAGCCCCGACACTCTAGCAACTGGCGAGAACTCGTCAGTAGATTCTGGGTCAACGAACCAGGCAGGCACGCCTAGTTCCTGGGAGAGCTCCCAAGCGACGAGCGGGCCGAGCAAGGAAGGGTGCAAAGTCTGATAGGCACCGCGGTGAATGTCAGCCACGAGTCGTTCGGTGACCCGATAAACGCCGCCCGGCAGTGGTAGTAGCGGGCCACCGCGGGTAGCGATTGCCTCGATGCGGCTGATGTCGAAGTGGTGACGGGCAAGAACGGCAAGTACCGCATCTTTGCGCAGACTATACTGATCGAGGATATGGCCGAACCGCACCAACTGGGCAGGCGGATGTTCGATGGTTTCAGAAAGGACCGATTTGGGACCGTGAAAGACCGCAACCTTAGTGGACCCGCCGCCTGGATTGATGGCCAGAATCCACATTAACCCTGAGTCTAGCTTTGGGGTTACTGAAGTCAAACGACGAGGGGTTTTCAATTGGCGATTATCAGTGCTTTCAGTTGAGTCTTGGGTCTTCGGACAAAGTGGATACCAGGTCTGACGAGAGTCCGGTCGATTTGGCGCCCAGTCACATCGTAGAAGCAGAGGTCGGTAGGTTGAGTGACAATGTCTGCCAGCCGTAGAATAGTCTGTCGTCGTTGCGACCATGGTGTCGGGCAGGGCCAGACTTCCTGTTCGAGGATTCCTGGCGGGTAAGTGCCGCCGGCTTCCAGGTAGCGTCGGATAATCTCGGCCATGAAGAGACGGGCGAGGTTTGGCGACCTGATAATAAGGGTATTCTCGTCGTTGGAGTAGTTGGCGTTGTTGGACCAGTTAGCCGAGCCGCATACTACATATTCTGAGTCAATCACCATGATTTTCTCGTGCAGTGTGCCAGTACCAAATGGAACCGAGTCGATTAGGACTGGTACGCCATATTGACGCAGCCGGTGATATTCAGACGCTGAGTCGCCAACGTTGGCTCGGTCGAAAGTGCCGAAGACACGGCAACCGCTGCTGTGGCGCGAAAGGAGGGCAATGCCAAGGTCGTTGTAGGTGAAGGCATTGACTGCAAAGCCAATCTCGCGGCCAGCCCGCAGGGCAAATGCCTCGATTGTATCCACCACACGGTTCTGGGGAGAGAAGTAGAGGTAGGTAGGTGCGCCGCAGACTGTGAATTGATGAGTTGGCAGGAGATCGGTTTTGGCGCTGTGAAACCGGGCTCGGCTTGGGTTCGGCGTCATGCCGGTGTCACCCCACATCTGATTGAACTCAAGGCGATAGGCCTGAGCCAGGGCAGATGAGGGCAGTTCCATGCCATAGTCGGCATTGGTCTCACCATCATTCGGATTGTAGCTTGCGTTCCAGACTCGGTCGTTAGTTGTGTCGTTGTCGGCGAGGTCGCGAATCGCGAATTTGTTGTGCATGTAGTTGCCTGAGCCAGTACTGCCTGAGTCGGACCAGACTGTGATACCAGATCCCCGCAGGTAGCTCACCCACTGATTGGTTAGTCGAGTGTTGTCGGTGATGACGCGAACGCGCACACCGCGATTGTGGGCACGAATCAGTGCTAGCGTGACGTCTGGACGCGAGGAGTTGTAGCAGCAGTAGTCGATGGAAGCGGTGGCGGAGTCGAAGAAGGCAATCAGTCGTTGCGCTAGGCTATCCTGGACGAACCAGACTCGGATACTTTCAAGCTGGGGCTGTGTACTGGCAAATGAGGCATCGTCGCAGACTAAGCTCGTACCGGCAGGCGCTCCGTTAGTACCGTAGGTGCGGATGATAACATCAGCTAGTGCCGCGCTCTCCGGGGCCACAGCCGAGTCGCGGACTAGTTGCCAACCCGGTGCATCGGCTGAGTATTTGATGCTGGTCGAGCGAAGATAGCTTGAGTCCTGTCGACGCCAGGTCACCATCATGCCAGCGGCAATGAGTGGCGAGTTGTCTTGACACCAGAATCCGAAATAGTAACGGGTATTGGGAGCAACCGCAACTTGCTGTAACAGCCCGCTATTGTTGCCGGTGCCACTCACCATTCGTGTCAGACGGCAGGCAGCGGCACCGGTTCTAACGCTGTCACGCTCACAGGTCACTCGTGTACGCGAGCGGGACTCGATGCGCCAACCAGCCGGAGTCGAATCGTTCGCCCAGTCTTCAAAACCCGGGTTGACGATGATATTAGCCTGCGTCAGACCAAAGAGCAATGCGGCTACTGTAAGGGAACGATGCACTAGTTACTATAGCGACTCGACTCGGATGGGACAAGTCTTGCCAGAAGCTACTTGATGAGAAGAACCCGAGTGGCGGCAGTCTTTTTGCCTCCTGCCAGGATGAGAAAGTAGACGCCGGGGGGCAGGCCCTCGGTATCGATAAGGTTGTTCGAGCTGGCTGCGCTGCGGACAACACGACCATTGCTATCCAAGAGGTGGAGTTGGATCGAGCAAGGCAATATGGCAGAGAGTGTGATCGGCCTGCCGACACGTAATGGGCTGACGAGTGATGCAAGTAATGTCCGCGGCTCTTGAGGTTCCCTGTTCAGGGCGGTCGGATTGAGGCTGTCGAGAACAGCAGCATAGATGTCGTAGCTAGAATCAGCGCCGACTCCAGACCAGACAACAACAAAACGGCCGTGTCCGGCAGCTACGGCCGGATGGCGCTGGACACCTATGTCAGCACAGACCGTAAAGCCGTCAGGGTCAAGCACGATTCCTGATGGCAGCACACGGCTGGCACAGATGTCGCCGTCAACCTGCCAGTCAGTCCAAACTACAAGATAGAGACCGTCAGCGTAGGCAACTGCCGGCGAGCTCAGTTCGGCCTGATGGCTGGCAATCACGAATGGTTCAGGGTCGAGAACTGTGCCATCAGGCGCGAGGCGAATACCGAGTAAGTCCGAGCCGCGGCCAGAAGGCGAGTCGCCAGCCCAGACCACGAGATAGTTATTGTTGTCGGCTGCAGCGGCAACAGCGTATTCGAACGGCTGGCCAGGAGCAAGAGAAAGAACAGTGCTATCGAGCTGGGTGCCGTTGGCGGCAATCCGCAATGCACAGACGTCAAGCCCGTCCGAGAGCCAGGTGACCAGCCAGTCAGTCCCGTTGCTGGTCACTGCTGGGCCGGTCTGGAGGGCCAGGGTGTCCTGTCCGTTCAGCGGCAAGCCGACCGTGTCGAGGACTGTACCGTCAGGCGTCAAGCGGGTGACAGCAATCCGCATTGGGCTCCAGCGGCGATCTTGCCAAGCGACTAGGTATTGGGCGCCGTTCCATGCCAGGCTGGTGACGAATTGGTCCTGACGCTGGCTATTGATAATTATCGTGGGGCCAGGGTTTCCGTCTGGTGCCACCCGGGCACCGAGCACATCGCGGTTGAATCAGCAACCGCGATGCCAGATGACAAGGCAGTGGCTGTCGCTAGCTGAGACCTTTGGTCCGGCGTCGTCTGCTTCGCTGTCTGACGAGAGCCGAATCCCGGCAGTGTCAATGAGCCGCCCGCTATTGTCGAGGCGGCAGGCATAGATTTGCTGTGGCTGATTCTGGGACAGGTTGCGATTGTCCTGCCAGGCGACGACAAAACCGGTGGCGGTCGTGGCGATTGTTGGAGCCTGCTGGTCAAACGGTGCGTCTGATAAGATTGACCAGGCACCAACGAGGCTAACGCCTAGTAGCAGGTGGCCGAGAATGGACACATGAAAGTATCGACAGCCGGGCATTGACTGTCAACGTCAATCCTGGCCAGTCAGATGGTCGACGGTCTTGGTCAAACGGTCGGGGTACCGAAAGAAGTCTCGGACATCAGTGAGGTTGAACGTGACAGGTATTCCTGGTGGTAGCGAGTTTAGAAATACCCGACCGTAAGGCCGATCGGTAATCCTGCGGTCAAGCACACAGACAACACCGCGGTCGGTCGTTGAGCGAATGAGGCGACCGAATCCCTGACGGAAACGGAGTGCCGCGGTCGGTAATTGGTATACAGTGAATGGATCAACACCCTCCTGTTTTAGTTTCTCGGCAATCGCTGTAAGACGCGGGTCGTCAGGGACTTCGAACGGCAGCCGGCAGATAATCAGGCACGACAGCGATTCTCCCGGCACATCTACTCCCTGCCAGAACGATTGGGTCGCAAAGAGCACTGAATGGATATCCTGTTGGAACTCGGCGAGCAGTCGGTTGGTTGGCTGTTCGCCCTGGCAAAGCACCGCGTACTTAGTTTTTGGCATCAGGGTGCGAACAGCGTTGAGCATATCGTAGCTTGTAAATAGAACCATGGCGCGACCGTCCGAGCAGTCCAGGATTCTTTTGATCGTCTTAGCAGCGGCGCAGATGAAGGCGGTGCCACTTGTGGGTGGCGGTATGCGGGAAGGAATGAAGAGCAGGCTGTTCCGGGTGTAGTCGAAGGGGGAGTCAAGACGAATCTGTTGGAATTCGGTAACTCCGAGTCGGGATTGAAAGAAATCGAAGCTTCCAGCAACAGTCAGCGTGGCTGAGGTCAGGATTGTCGGCATTTCTCGGTCGTAAACGTGAGACTTGAGCATTGGCGCAACGTTGAGTGGTGCCGAAACAAAGGCGAGGTTTTCTGGCGCGCCCGCGTCAGCCCAGTAGACCGAGTTCTCAGTATCGAACGACGCAAAGGCAGCAAAGGCGGCGGCAGTTGCGTTCAGCCGACGGGCAACACCGGCGAACTCGGCAGCCAGCAGTTCATCATCAAGCTTGGAGGCAGCTTCGGTCAATAGTGCTGCCAGTCGGCCGATAGCCTGGCCTGGTTCATCACTGGCAAGCGGTTGGCTCAAGCGAGTGCGTTCTTGGCCTTGAGGTAGGTGGGTGGCGGCTTCGAGAAAGAAACGCTGGGTCGCCTTACGGCTTTCGACGACCGTAGCATCGATGTCGCGGCGTAGGGCTGATTGTGTTGGTAATAGTCTTGAAAGTCCGGCCTGACCCGGAGCGGAGATATCGTCGAGCAACTGTTCAACTGCGCGCTGCGACAGGTCCGTGCCAAAGTGACGGACACAGGCCTCTTCGAGTCGGTGAGCTTCGTCGAAGATGACTGCTGCGTGTTCCGGCAATATGTCGGTTGACCCGACGACGCTGGCGAAGTAGAGCGAGTGGTTGGTGATTATGATGCCGGACCTATCCCACTCTGCGCGGGCCTGCCAGTACCAGCAGCTCTGCCGATAGGGACAACGCTCGCGACGGCAGGCACCTGAGTCGCGGGTCACACGGCGCTGGATTGACGGCGGGAGGATGTCTGGATAGTTGAGGATGATTCCATTCCTCGTCGCAGTCGCCCACTTGATTAGCTGCTCGACCCTGACCGCTTCCTCACGGGAGTCGAACAGCCCACGGCCCAGTTGGGTCTTGAGTCGAAACTGACACAGGTAGTTGTCTTGGCCATAGGCAATGCTTACCGGTGGCGGGTCGTCAACGACCGATAGCGCCAGCGGTACATCGCGGGAGAGAAGTTGATACTGGAGCAGACGGGTGTAGGTTGATACGACAACCCTTCGGCGCTGGCGAGTTGCCCAGATAGCGGCTGGGACAAGGTAGGCAAGACTCTTGCCCACGCCGGTGCCAGCTTCGATTGCTAGCTTGTTCCCGTTGCAGAGCGTTTGCCAGACTGCAGCAGCCATCGTCTCTTGCTCCTGACGGTATTCGAAGTCGGGCAGGGTAGCAGCGAGCTTGCCATCTGGTCCAAATATCCTGCTTGCCGAAAAATCAGCCAACATCGGGACCGAATGAGTAGCCTTGGACAAAGACTTCATCAAAGTCGTAGACCGCATGGAAGTCCTCAATTCGGTCTTCTTCAGTCTTGCTCAGGAATCCAGCATTCACCAAGTTGAACACGATGTTGCCGAAGTCATCAGTGGTGTAAACACCCCAAGAATTAAGCACCGCCTTAGCCAGAAGACCGAACTGCTCGAGCGCCAGTTGGCGGATGCCTTCAAGTAGTTCAGGGCCGGTGACGTGTTTGGCCTTCTTGGCAATCTGCTGGGCTCGCGGTAGGGCAGCGTGGACAAAGAGATAGGCCTCGAGTCGATAGCGGGGGTCGCGTTCAAGCAGTTCATCCACGCAGGAATCATAGCTTGGTCAGACGGCGGCGCAAGGGACGGGCGGTTGTGATGAGTGGCTGGCAGTAAATTTGATAAGCTCGGCGGATAGTGACCGAGTTGCTGAGAGGCAGGCAGCAAGCAGTAGCCGGACTGTTGGTTCGAGTGGCATACCCAGTAATCCGAAATAGCTTCACCGAATAGTTATATGCGCTGACAAATCGAAGTGCGCAAACAGTCTGATCGTACGACCAATTGATAAGGTTTGGGCGAACTGAGGTTGTGTACTTTGTAGTATACAGACTACTGAGGTTCGATTGGGGCTGAAGTTGCGGACGGACAATAAGTTGAGCGTAACAATCGTTTTTTGGGGGACCACTCCCGGGATAGTTACCATGGCTGTCAGGATAAGCGCTGGGCACAAGGCTCCGGGCCCTGTCATCCAGGCTTGTTTCGAACCGGATTCCGCGGTTGTTGCTTAGACTCCTTGGTGACCTGTTTGTTTGCCTGCATCCGAACCGGATTCCAAAAGCAATTGTAGCTGAGCCACCAAGATTACCGATAGAACTTCTAGCTGAGGTCTAGGAGATGGTCTCAAGGCTGCTATCGTTGTGTTCGTCTGCGGGAAGGCGGGAGAAGCACTGGTCGTGACGCTCGGTCGGCACAGCCGCTGCAAGGAATTGTCTTTTGGTAGCTTGACTTGGCAGGGCAGAGAAATAAGCTTACGGACTATGAGAATTGCGATGATTGGTACGGGTTATGTCGGCCTAACTTCAGGGGCCTGTCTGGCTAAGATTGGGCATCATGTTCACTGCGTGGACAATGACGCGGAAAAGATTGCGATGCTTGAAAGAGGTGAGATGCCCATCTATGAGTCAGGGCTTGCGGAAATCATCGCTGAATCTCGCAAGGCGGGCCGACTGAGCTTTACAACCGATATCAAAGCGGCGGTGCGTGACTCAACGGTCTGTTTTATTGCGGTTGGAACTCCACCACGTGAGACCGGTGAGCCGGACCTGGTCTATGTTGAGCATGTAGCTCGTGATATCGCCGAGTCAATGCAGGACTACCATTTGGTTGTTGAGAAGTCAACGGTGCCGGTGCAGACCGGTAAATGGGTGAGGACGACGATTGAGCGATATAACCGAGAAAAGACGCCGTTTGATGTCGCTTCGAATCCCGAGTTTCTGCGTGAGGGTTCAGCAGTTGATGATTTCCTCAAGCCAGACCGGATTGTAGTTGGTTGCGAAACCGAACGGGCGCGGCAGATTATGCAGGAGATCTATGCACCGATTGATGCTCCGATTATCTTCACTGACATTGCGTCTGCCGAGTTGATCAAGCACGCGTCCAATGCCTTTCTGTCGATGAAGATCTCTTTTGCTAATGCCCTCTCGATTGTCTGTGAGGCGGCTGGTGCCGATGTGCGGCAGGTGACGCGAGGGATGGGGATGGACAAGCGCATCGGACCGGCGTTTCTGGAGGCTGGCATCGGCTATGGCGGATTCTGCTTTCCGAAGGACTTGGCTGCGTTTATTGCCATTGCCCAGCAGCTTGGCTACGACTTTCGGTTGCTGAAAGAGGTCGCAGCTGTGAATGAGGATATGAAACGGCGGTTCTGTCGTAAAATTCAGTCGGTGCTCTGGAATCTGCGTGGCAAGCGGATTGGTGTACTGGGCCTGGCATTCAAGCCTAATACTGATGATATGCGGTTCGCTCCGTCAATTGATATTATTGCTGAGCTGGTGCGCGAGGGCGCGCTGGTCAGAGCTTTTGACCCGCAGGCGATGGAACGGGCGAAGAAGGTGATTCCTGGAATTGAGTTCTGTAAGACAGCGCTCGATGTCGCAGACGGTGCCGATCTGCTGGCAATCCTTACTGAGTGGCCGGAGTTTCGCAAGCTCGACCTGGGCGAGCTGAAACGGCGCATGCGGCTACCGATTATCTGCGACGGTCGCAACCTCTTTGAGCGGAGCGAGGTTGAGCAGGCCGGATTTACCTATATCGGAGTCGGCCGCTAACTGACCGGCCAAGAACCGGCGACGCGAGTGCCGAATTGAGAACTGTTGCCAAGAGTAGGATGAGGCGCGGATGAACCAGACTAAGCGCGGCTCGTCGCGAGCCGGGCAGAAGTGTCAATCGTCGGTGAGCAGTTTGGGAGTTCGGCAGTCGCCAACGCCAATGCGAGCGGTAGTAGCAGGCGGGGCAGGATTCATCGGTTCGCACCTTTGCGAGTATCTGCTTCGGCGAGGGTTTCGAGTCGTATGCGTTGACAACCTGCTGACCGGTAGTGAGGCGAACATCCGGTCGCTACTGGGGCAGCGAGGCTTTGAGTTCATTCGCGCCGACATCACCCAGTCGGTCTCGGTCCGTGGTCGCGTTGACGTAGTCTGGAATCTGGCGTCGCCGGCCTCGCCGAAAGACTACTATGCCTATCCGCTGGAGACGTTGATGGTGGGCGCGCTGGGCACCCGGAATCTACTTGACCTAGCTTGCCGTCATAAGGCAGTTTTTGTGATGGCTTCAACGTCTGAGGTCTATGGCGATCCGCTCGAGCATCCGCAGAAAGAAAGTTACTGGGGCAATGTCAATCCGGTTGGCGGCAGGTCGGTTTATGACGAGGCGAAGCGCTATGCTGAGGCGCTGACGATGGCCTACCACCGTAAGTTTGGTCTCGCGACCAGAATTGCACGGATTTTCAATACCTATGGGCCACGGATGAAACTGGACGACGGTCGGGTTGTACCGAACTTGATTTATCAGGCACTACACGGTCAGCCGCTCTCAATCTACGGCTCGGGACGGCAGACGAGAAGCTTCTGCTATGTCAGCGACCTCGTTGAAGGACTCTATCGACTTGCTGGCTGCTCTGAACCTGGGCCGGTCAATCTTGGTAACCCGGATGAGTTCACAATTCTGGAGTTTGCTCGACTAGTGCAGAAACTGACCGGGACGAGGAGCGGGCTGCGGTTCGAGCCGCTACCGGAGAATGACCCCAAAAGGAGAAGGCCAGATATCAGCCGGGCACGGCGTTTGCTCGGCTGGCGGCCGCAGGTGCGACTCGCTGACGGTTTGGCCATGACGATTGAGTGGTTTCGAGAGCAGGCTAGCTGATGGCGGAGAGGACTGGAATCGGTCTGGTCGGTCTAGGACGGTGGGGGCGGAATTACTATCGGACAATCGCTGGTCTGCCGGCGTGTCGGCTGGTAGCGGTTGCCGACAAGGACCCGGGCGCTTTGGCTCAGGCGGTTAGCGTACCGATTAGGGTTCGGACGGTGCACGAGCTGCTTGAGCTACCAGCAGTACAGTCAGTGATAGTGGCGACGCCGAGCGAGACTCACTATCAGATTGCAGCGGCGGCGTTGGCAGCGGGTAGGGATGTACTGGTGGAGAAGCCGCTGGCTCTGGATTTGGTTGAGGCGCAGCGACTCGTCTGGTTAGCCCGTGAGCGCGGGCTGGTGCTGGCGGTTGGGTTTACAATGCTCTACCATCCTGAGTTTGCCCGGTTGCAGGCGGCCTGCGCTGCGGGTGCGCTGGGCAGGATTAGGCGACTAGTAATGGCAAGGAGTTCAACCGGGCAAGTCAGCGACAAGACTGACGTGATTGCTGACCTCGTCGTGCATGACCTCGCAATGGCAATCAGGCTAAAATCTGAGCCACGAGCAGGGCGGGCCAAGCTGCGGCCCGGAGCGGTGTCATATCAGCTTCAGTTTGACGATGGCGCGACTGCGACAGGCTGGGCTGCGTGGCAGACGGCGTCAGTCGTCAGGCGACTGCGGGTTGTCGGTAGTGCAGGAACGGTCGTGTTCGTTGATGGAGGTGGCGGGCACAGCGACCGAACTGACGAGGAATTGATTAGTGAACAACCGCTGGGCAGGCAGGTGCTCGATTTCTGTCGTTGCTGTCTTGGGCGCACAAGGCCAGTAAGTGACGGCGAATTGGGGTTAGCAGTCAGTCGTTGGCTTGTCGCACTGGCCCGCTCGGCAGCGGGCCGTGGTGGCTGGGTAGAGGCTGATCGAACGGCGGTCCGAAATCAGGAATCGTTCACCGGAGTGGCAGTGGCAGCAACAGTAGGTGGGGCGTGAAACTGTCGGTCCTCATCCCGGTGTATAACGAGGAAGCTTCGGTTGAGCAGCTAATTGCCCGCGTCAAGGCCGTGCCAGTTGACAAAGAGATAATCGTTGTTGACGATCATTCGCAGGACCGAACCCTTGAGGTGCTGAAGCGAATACCGGGAATCAGGGTGTTTGCTCATTCGACTAATCAAGGCAAAGGTGCAGCAATCCGCACCGCGCTGAAGCATGCGACCGGTGACGTGGTGGTGATTCAGGATGCTGATCTTGAATACGATCCGGACGATTATCCGAAGCTGCTTGCGCCGTTTGCCGATCCGCACGTGGATGCGGTTTACGGCTCGCGTTTTCGTGGGCGAGGTCGGTTTCTGTTGCTAAGTCGGCTGGCCAACTACTTCTTGACATTCTGGACTGACATTCTGTTTGGCGGCCGGATTACTGATATGGAGACTTGCTATAAGGTCATTCGCCGACCGCTTTTTCAGAGTCTTGAGCTGACTGCTAGCCGTTTCGAGATCGAGCCAGAGATAACTGTGAAGTTGCTGCGTAAACGAGCCAGGATTGTTGAGCGGCCAATCCGGTATAACGCCCGCACTGAGGGCAAGAAGATTGGTCCGCGAGACGGAATTATGGCCTGCTGGTATTTGCTCAAGTGGTATTTCCGATGAAAGGGTGAGGGTGAGCTACTGATGACAAAGGTTGCCGGTGAAGAGACTATTCGGGCAGTTGAGCTCATAGGGGTCTCACGCCTCTATGGTGGCGCCTGGCCGGCTCTGACCGATGTAAGTTTTGTAGTGGACAAGGGTGACTTCGTGTTTCTGTTGGGTGCGACCGGTGCTGGCAAGACAACGTTGCTACGTCTGCTCTATCGACAGGACATAGCTGATGCTGGTGAGGTGTGGGTGCTGGGGATGAACGTAAATCAGCTTGGACCGGGTGACGTGCCCAAACTGCGTCGTCGGATCGGGATTGTTTTTCAGGACTTTCGGCTGCTGGCGGAACGGACGGTTTATGAGAACCTCGAGTTTGTATTGCGGGTAATTGGCACGCCGGCAGAGCAGATACCGGGCCGGATTCAAGGTACGCTGACGCGGCTTGGACTGGTTCACAAGAAAGACAACTTTCCCCACGAGCTCTCCGGCGGCGAACAGCAGAAGGCAGCAATCGCCCGAGCGTTGGTCAAGGAACCTGAGCTGCTCTTAGCGGATGAACCAACCGGCAACATTGATCCTAAGGCGGCAGCCGACATTCTCAATATCCTCAAGGATATCAACTACGCCGGTGCAACCGTGATCATGGCAACCCATGATGCTGATTTGGCCGAGAGGACCCGGCGGCGACGGGTAACACTCGATGCTGGCAGGGTGGTGCGCGATGAGGGCTAGCTACCTTCTCGACTCGGTACGATTGGGTATTCTCCGCAATCGGAATGGTTTCTTGTTGTCGGCAGCGGTGCTTGGTGTCTGTCTTATGGTACTATCGCTTTTCGCGTTGTTGACTGTCAACGTGGTAGCGCTGGTGCGGGTCGCGGGCCGGCAGGCGGAGATAGACGTTTTTCTTCTCGAACCGGCAGCGGGCAGTCGTCTCACCGAACGGATTGGCCTAATTGAAGGGGTCACCGGTACTAGGTTCGTTTCGAAGGAAGAGGCGTTGGCTGAACTTGCGACTGAGCTCGGTGAGGACACGGCTTTGCTTTCAGCTCTGGGAGACAACCCGTTGCCAGCTTCGGTAAGGGTAACAATCCATCCCGACTATGCCAGCGCTGATCGGATCGGCGAGATTGAGCAGAAGATTGCCTTGCTGCCGGGCGTGGCTGAGGTCTGGTCCGGGAAGGAGATGATTGATCGACTCACTCAGATAACTCGAACGGCGGTGGCGGTGGATATCATGATGCTAGTCGTGGTCTCGATAGCTGTCGCCTTCATTGTGTTCCAGACCGTTGATAGCTCGATTGTTGCCCGTCGGCATGAGATTGCAGTGATGGAGCTTGTTGGTGCCGAACGGATGACGGTACGGTTGCCGTTTATTATCGAAGGCGCGGTACAGGGACTGGCCGGTGGAATCACATCGATACTGCTTGTTTTTGTGTTCTATCGATTGGTAGCGGCGGTTGTTGCTGTACCGCTATTCCCGTTGTCGCTCGTGCTTGGGGTCAACCTCGGTCTTGGGACATTGCTTGGGTTGCTGGGAGCGGCACTTGCGCTCGGCCGGATACAGCAGTTGCCCCAGCCGAAGATCCGGTCTTCAAGACCGAAGCCTCAAGCCAGGGGCTAGCCAGGTGCAGCTACTGCTGGTCGGACAGCAATGAACAGGTGGTTGGCTTGCTGGTTACTACTGCTGTCGACACAGCTTACAGCACAGCCGCTCGACTCGATTGGGCTGGCTGATACCAGCGCAGCTGCTCTTGACTCGCTGATTGCCAAGAACCAGGCTGAATTAAGTTCGACACGCGCCCGGCTTGATCAGGTTAGACAGCAACTTGTTGAACTGGGCCAGCAGGAACAGATGACGTTAGCGAAGATTGATGCCTATGCTGAGCGAATTGCACTGACTCGACGCTACTTGGCTGGGCTTTCGGCCCAGGCCGAGGCGCGGCGACGCGAAGTGGCCGCGGTTGCCCGTGAGATTGAAAGAATAACTGACCGCATCAGTCAGCGCAAGCGTGATCTTGGTCGGCGTCTCGTGGCAATCTACAAGTACGGACGAACCATTGCTCTTGATGCATTACTCTCGACACGGAGTCTGACCAGTTTCTATCGTCGGATGGTCTATCTGCGTTGGATTGCCAGAGCTGATCAGAGGCTGGCTGACGAGATGACTGTCTTGCAACTTGACCTGGGCCGACAACGCGCTCGGCTCGAGGCGGCTCAAGCTGAAATCAGTCGGTTGCAGGAGGAACAAGCCCGTCAGCAGGCAAGTCTGGCCGAAGCGCAGGAGCAGGAGCGGATTCTGCTGCGTTCGGTGCGTTCACAGAGCGCAGAGCGAGAGGCAGTTCGCGCTCAGCTGCAGGCAGCGGCTGACCGACTCACGGCCCTTGTGCTCGAACTGGAAGCGAAGCGGGCAAACTGGACTGGCGCCGGGGGGCTGGCTGCCCTGCGTGGCAAGCTACCGTGGCCAGTGCGAGGGACCGTAGTTACTGGATTCGGTACCCAGACCGATCCGCGCTATGGTACGCGAACAACCAGTCTTGGCATAGACATCAAGACAAAGCCAGGAGAACCGGTGAAGGCGGTGGCGGCTGGCAGAGTGGCCTATGCCGACCGCTTCATGGGTTATGGTAATCTGATAATCATCGATCATGGTGATGGGTATTACACTCTCTACGGTGGCCTTGATGAGATGGCGGCAAGGGTCGGTGCCGAGGTAGGTGAAGACACACCAATCGGAACTGTTGGTGAGAGCCTTCACTTTGAGGTGCGTAAGGACGGCAGACCAGTGGACCCGATGATATGGCTCGGGAAGTGAGAAATGGCTAGAGCTAGGTCCGGCCCGCGAATCTCGAATTCCAAATCAGTAAGCTTGACCTTTGGGCTTTCGAGCTCACAGCCCGGTTCTTTGATCGTCGGGCAAGATCGGGTCGTGCGGGTGCTTGGTCGTTGGTTAGCTGCCGACCACCGGCAGTCACTACTTTTCATTGGTCAGGCTGGAGTCGGTAAGCGAACCGCTGCCCTGCGACTGGCCCAGGCGGCGAATTGTCAAGAACAGAAGGCATTTGACCCAAGAGATGCCGCGGGCGGCCAGGAACCGACCTTCAATCCCTGCGGTGATTGTCGAGCATGTCGCAGTATTGCATCCCTTACACATCCCGATGTGAAGCTTGTTTTTCCGATCAAGGCACTGAGTGGCGATGACGCCAAGCCAGAGGAGTACGCCTCGGAAACAACGAGTCGGTATCCTGAGTACTGCCTCGGCAGGTCGCAGCCGGTACCGGATCCGCGTCATCAGATTCACATTGGCACGATTCGCTGGCTTCGTAGCGAGATGTCGCGGGCGCCGCTGGCCGCTCGTCAGCGGTTCGTCATTATTCTCATGGCGCACCGAATGAACGAGGTGGCCGCTAATGCCTTGCTTAAGATACTGGAGGAGCCTCAGGAGCAGACCACTTTCGTTCTCACCACCGATAACCTGTGGGCAGTCCCCGACACGATCCGCTCACGCTGTGCGGTAGTTAGGTTTGGCGACCTAACGGCAAGGGTCATCCAGGAGTGGCTAATGACCCATCGGCAGGCCAATCCTGAACAGGCCGCGCTGGCTGGATTGTTTGGGGCGGGATCGCTTGGACTGGCCGACCGGTTCCTAACCGAGCCAGAGGCGGTGCTGAGTCAGTCGATTGTCGACTACTTCTGTCAGGGGACTGGCCAACCACTTCAACTGCTCGAAGAACTCGCAGATACGCCGGCACCGATAGTCGTTGGTACTTTCCTGTTTCTCTACCGCCAGGCTATGCGCTACCGGCTAGGCGCCGGTTCAGATTTCATCGAGCGAAATCCTGCTGCGCGCCGTCGGATTGATAATCTGCAGCCGGATTATCTGCGACGAGCAGTGAAGTATCTGTTAGCAAGAAAGGACGATTGCTCGCGCTACGGAGTCAATCCGCGTCTCGCGGCCTACACGCTGCTGGCAGCGCTCCGCAACTAGAACCGGAACATCACCCAGACATTGAGGTCTAGCGTCTCGGTCGTTTGCGGGGCCAGCCCTTTTGCCCGAGAGTAGCCGGTTTGCAATCCTGCTTCAATTGAGCGGGAGAAGCGATAGGAAGCAGAGAGGGTGGTTGCTACCGAGTTATCGTTCTGCAGCCCGGTCCAGTTTGGGTTTTGGTTCTGGTCGGTGATTAGCCGATCGCGGCGCAGGCTGTTGGAGTAGCGCAGGGACCAGGTCAGGCTTAGGTCGGATGAGAAGCGGACCTTGGATAGAAACGGCAGTTTGATACCTTGAGGCGCCGCAAACGAATAGGCAAGTGAAAGTTCGGCCCCGCGTGTGCGCGTATCCGATTCTCCTTTGTTTGTTCCTGTCTCGTTGCGAAAACTCGTTGCTCGCGCCATGGTGTAGTTAGCCGACAGTGTGGTCGTCACCCGTCGTTTCCAGCTGGTCTGCCAGGAGAGCAGAGGACTGAATTCGACCCGGTTGGTTTCCGTACGGCCATAGACAGCGAGATACTCTCGGTCCAGTGTATCTCGTCTTAGTTCGCCAGACAAAACACGACGTAGCGCAAACCGCGAGGACAGAGTCGAGCTGGTCGCAAGCTCCTTGAACAGGTTGTGTACTTTACCGATGTTCAGTGTCAGGTCCGGCCAAGTGACGGTGCTATCTAGTACTGCACTTTGGTTGCGAGAAATGATGCGATACTGCCGGCCGCCAGTGGCGTCAAAAGCTACCCGGCTGGACACTTCGCCGAAGCGCAGGCCGGAAGAGGCGCGCAAGGTATTGTCCTGGTCACGGGTGATGCTTGTCGGCGGGGCAGATTCACTGGTAGTGAAGTAGTTGACGATGCCGAACCGATAGGCAATCGGAGCATCGCCCGACACGGCAACAAGGTCGCTTCCGCGGGAATAGGAGTAGGCGATGTCAACGGGCTCGATATAGCGGGCGATTCGACCGAGACGCTGACGCAACGCAGTTCCTGTCTTCGGTGCGGCCCGGCTGGGAACACTGGAAGTCTCAGCGGCCGCTCGGGTGCGGCTAGGGGTTGGTTCAGCGCCAAGTCGTTCGAGAATCTCGGGAATATCCAGGCCAAGCGACAGGTCAACATCGCCGGAGTTGTTCATGTTGCGTACCGACAGGTATTGGTTGCCAGCTTTGAGCCGGTCGTGTGAGTAGGAGCTACTGAAGTCAATACTCGGCGTTAGGACGTCGCCAAGTTCAATCTCGTAGCCAGCATCGAAACTCTGGTCTTGACTTGCCTCGGTTCCGACTCGTTGGTACCACGGCCGAGCTGAATCAGGCAGCAGGTCACGTTCGGACTGGAAGTCAAGACCAAAGTCCAGCTCATCAAACGGTGAGTAGTCAATGCTGGCATCGGTGCTGAGAACTGCGGCCCGCACCAAGGTTGAGTCGAGCCGGGGACGGAAAGTGCGTCGGAAATCTCGGCGCTGGGTTTGGACGGCGGCAAGACGAATGTTCTGGGGCAGGAGGGATAGTTCTTCGTCGCCCCAGACCCCTATTCGCCAGGCGGGCGCGATTGCATAGGCAAGTTGGGTAGTTGTGCTCGTCGAGGTGTCGGTGCCGAGTGGGCCTTGGTTGGTGGCCTTGCGGCGGCGGCCGGAAAAAGTCAGAGCTTCAACCGTGTAGTTGAGTAACCGACTGCCTGATCGCTGCTTGCGGACGTTCTCGATGGCAAATTCCTCAGTTCGGCCAAATGACCGTTCCAAACTGTCAATTGTGCCGGCTGTGCGCAGATCAGAGTAGTCAGTTGAGTACTTCGGCAGGTTTTCCTGCCTTGAAACCTGATAGAGAAGTGGTATCGAGAGTCCCCAACTATAGGGTAGCAGCCGGTCAAAGTTGGTACGGATGCTCGCGGCCAGCTGGGTACCGAATCCACCAATTTTGACCTCACGCCCCTCACTGAATCGGCGGAAATTTGGATCTGAGTAGTTGACGTTGGCGCTGGCAGTGACAAAGTCGGCAAGGGACAGAGCGGCTCGAGCCTGGGCACCGTAGCCGGTCTCGCGACGAGGCCCGGACAGTCGCATGTCATTGAACCAGATTGCCCCGGATATCAAATCGTTAGTTTCGTTCTCGATGCCAAGGGCGGTGTAGCGGATGTCGGCCAGTGTCGGGTTGCCGCGAAGGCGATACTGGCCGCGGCTGAATGTATCGGTTGGCGTAGTCTGTGAGTCACGCTGGGCCTTGAGGACCTTGAGTATCGGCAACGAGTCGAGGGGGATTGCGAACTCATACCACCGGTCATCGCGGCCAGGCACGAGTCGTCCGGCAGTTATTGGAGCCCGATACTCGTAGTAGTTGAGTGAGTCGGACCCAAGGCGAAGAAGAAAGCTGAGCGAGTTGCCGTCATCGTGAACGTAGATGCGGAGTTCGCGGTAGTCGCGGTAGTCGTCCCGGTCGGCAGCGACGCGGGTAATGACCGCCCGCCGGTCAGCCCGTAGGCGTTGATAGCCCAGTAGTAATGCTGCTTCCTCTTCAAGGCGTCCTTGCGCGTCTTTCCTGAGTTCATATGGTGAAGTATAGATGCCTGGGTCGGTGGTACGTGATATCATCCGAACCCAAACACGATCGACAGTGTCGCTAGCAGTGTTATGATGCCAAATCGGAGTGAGTGTGTCACGCTTTGGTGGTCGGACCGGCTGGCCAGTGAGCGTGGTCAGTCGTGGGCTAGCCCAGCGTGAACCGGTGAACTCGATAGAGTAGAAGTCAATTGTGTCGGTGGCGATGAAGTTGTCGAACCAGATGCGAACGAGCCGGACGTCTTCCCAACGTGGCCGGCCAGTGGCGCGGAAAATGGTGGAGTCCTTGAGCGGAACGCGGAGCAGTTGCCAGTCCCGATGGAGCGGCTGCAGCCAGCGGGCGTCGTCGAGATTGATGGCACATTCGAAGTAGTGGTTGTAGCGGCTGAAGCCGGAGCGGTCGAGGTCCTCGGCGTCGGGTGTCGTGCGACGATTACCTTCAGTGCCGTTCGGATTGATCTCTTCATCGAAGTCGTCGTTGCCGTCGTCGGCGGAGTCCGGGTTCCACTTACTGTCATCGCCAAAGATGCCGTCGAGTCCAGTATCCTCGTCGGCATCGAGGATTCCGTTGCCGTTGCGGTCTTCAGTGTTATTGATACCGTCATAGCCGACGATACGGCCAGCGCGGTTACGTCGCGGTGCGTCCTCATCAATCGAATAGCCGACAGTAATGTGGATGCGGCCGCTACGACGGCGGGAGCGCAGCACAATCTGTAAATTCTCGAAGTCGGACAGATTGCTGCCGCCGCTGATACCAGTCATTATGCCAGCCCAACTGTTTGGATTGTTGGAATCAGGCTGGTAGATGACACGTAGGTAATCGTGTGTTTCGCCGCTGCGGCCGGTCTGGGGGCCGAAGACGGAGTCGATCGGTACCTGCTGGCCGCGGCGGGCGTTGCGCCAGAATATTGGTCGGGTGGCAAAATCGGCAGTGTCCTTTTCTACCGGTACCGAGGCCCAGGACCAGAGTCCGCTGGTGATTGAGACGTCGCTGGTCAGGGTGGTGCCGCTGAAATCATCGAGCCATGCTGTACCGCGGGTATTGGGGTCAGGTAGGGAGAGAGCGACCTCGCCGGCAGCATCGAAGCGAGTGGGATTGGAGGCGCGAATCACCGGCAGTCGGTCAATGAAAGCGGTGACTGCGTCGGATGTCCAGGCATAGGCAGCATCAGCCTCGGCGATGGCGCGGTTGAACGGTTCGGTGCCGAGCTGAGGTCGTTCGTCGGCGGTGCCCTCGCCGCGGAAGAACAGACTTGTGCCGACGCGGGTCGCTGGCGCCGGATTCCATTCTGCGCGTGTGCCGACGAGCGACTTCTGACTGATCGAGAAAATAGGCTGATACTCGTAGGTAACTTGGATGTTGGCGTCGGGCAGGAGCGGCCGGACGAAGTTAATGGTGCCAGCTCGGTAGTCAATCGTGTAGTCATCACCCCTGCGCCAGACCTCGCCGTTGACCATTACCCGTTCGGAGTTTTCGGTGATATCGGGTTGCCCGAGGTAGTATTTCTCAGTGGTGCTAGTGTAGGTGGCGACGATGAAATACTTGCGGCCCTCGTCGGGGCGGAGCTGAGACGGCTCCTTCCGGTAGATGATTGATTCGCGAACGCTCAGACCGGGGTCTTGGAATGGCTTCCGGCCAGGAAAGCGAATGAGGCCGGTCTTAGCCTCGAACCAAGGATAGTCAATTCGACCATCGCCGTCTGGGTCAATGCCGAGGATTTCGCTGAAACGACGACCGGCATTGGGGCCTTGGTCTTCATACTCGAGATCAACGCTGCCAGTTGAATCCCGGTAGAGTCGGAAGCTCTGCAGACTGACGTCGTTGCGGCGCAGGCTGTAGATGTTGCGCATCTCGTTGTCCCAGGTGAGTGATGATGTGTCGGTACGTTCCGGTTTGAGCAACAGGAGGACGAGCGAGTCCTGGTAGTAGCTGCCGCCAATAGTGTCGGTGGCGGTTTCAATGATGAGGCCGATGACATTGTTGTTGTCAATTGTGGTGGTGAACTCGATGATGTTGCCGGGGTGGATGATGTAGTCCTTGTTGGCGATGCGGGGATCGAAGGCGCCAGGTGCGCGGTCGTAGGTCCAGTTAGTCGAGTCAGGCAGACGGTCAGGTTGGTCTGGCCAAACTGTGGCAATCCCTGGTTCTGAGGTCTGGTTGTTTGATTGATTCTTGTCATCTATATAGACGCGAACTGAGCGAACCGTCGTGGTCTCAGGTACGGGCAGGACATAGAAGCGCCGGGGCAGATATTGGCCACAGTAGATCGTGTCAGTGTTCACGATGCGTCGGCCAGTAAAGGTCTGGGTTTGACCCTGTGACTCCTCACGAGAGGCAACGGCATAGATGTCAATGCCGCCAAGCCGCCCCCGGGCCGATGCACCGAACAGTCCCTTGCGGGCGGGCAGGTCACCGGTATAGGCAGTAGCGGGAATCGAAAGACGGGTGTTGCCGAGTTCGACAGTCTGGACGATTTCGTCCTCGGTACCGGTGTAGGCGAGCAGTACCTTGTTGTCACTGCTGCGTCGCTCAACATCGTAGTCAATCGTTACCTTGGTGCGCTCACCGATCGTACCGTTGAGCAGAACCGAGAGCTGTTGCTCCATCTTGAGCTCCGGGAAAAGGCTGCCCGAGGAGAGATAGGCGCCGCGAACAAATGTCTGCCGGCCGCCGAGAGTTATCCGGTCGCGGCCAGAGATATCGATGCGGCTGCCTTCGCCAAACAAAGGCAGTTTAGGAAGAACAATGTCCGGGATCAGTCCGGAAGCGTCGGCCTCGATTTCGCGGCGCTCCTGAGTGCGTTCAACCTTCTGACGCCAGGTCTCACTGACTGAGCGACGCAGCTCGTAATCAAGATAGTCACTGATTGTTACGACCCGTTCGACGCCGATGTATTGGTTACCGCGCCAGCGCTCGATGAAGACGTAGCCTAGTTCGTAGTCAGGACGGGCGACGAACCGGATTGGTTCGTAGAGCGTTGGGTCGGCAGCGGCAATTGTGACAAGAAAGAGGAGGAGAAGAAGACGGTGGGCAGGAGTACTCACTGGCTAATCCTTGGTAAAAAAAGTGCCAAAACGCTGGGCAAGGCCGGATGGGTCGAGGCCGACCGATTGGAGCAGCGTGGAGCGGGGACCGTGTTCGATGAATCGGTCAGGAAGTCCAATGCGCATCAGCCTACCTTGATAACCAGTCTGGGATAGTGCGAGTTCAACGGCTGACCCGAATCCTCCGGCAAGGACATTCTCTTCGACCGTTACGATGCGCCGAAAGCGATGGCTTGTTTCGGCGATCAGTTCGTCATCCAGCGGCTTAGCCCAGCGGGCGTTGACTACAGCAATGCCGTGTCCTTGGCAGGCGGCAAGTGTCGGACCGACCATTGAGCCGATAGCGATGACGCAGCCGTTGTCGCCTTCGCAGATGAGTTCGGCCCGCATCGGCCGCAGCGGTTGGTGGGAGCTAGCTTTCAGCCCTGAGCCACCGCGCGGGTAACGGATGGCAACCGGGCCATTGGCTTGGCCTATTGCGTATTCCAGCATCGCTGCGAGTTCGGGCTCGTCCATTGGTGCCATCACCTCAAGACGCGGAATCATTGAAAGGTAGCTGAGGTCAAACATGCCGTGGTGGGTTGGACCGTCTTCACCGACAAGACCGGCGCGGTCCACAGCAACAACCACCGGCAGATTCTGCAGACAGATGTCCTGAATCAGTTGATCAATAGCGCGGCAGAGGAAGGTCGAGTAGATGGCAACAACCGGTTTCATTCCAGCTTGGGCTAGGCCGGCAGCAAATGTCAGGGCATGCTGCTCGCAGATGCCGACATCGTAGAAACGCTGAGGGTAGCGGTTGCGGAATTCATCAAGACCGGTACCGAGGCACATACCGGCAGTGATAGCAGCAATTCGTTTATCGTGTTCGCCAAGCCGGACAAGTGTCTTGCCGAACGTGGCGGTGAAGCTGGGGTCGGTGGCGGGACGGGGCCGGCCAGTGGCTATGTCGAATGGGCCAGTGCCGTGGAAGTGTTCAGGATGGGCCAGCGCTGGCGGATAGCCCTGACCTTTGCGGGTGACGGTGTGCACAAGTGTTGGACCGGGCAATCGCCGTACCCGCTGGAATGTCTCGATAAGCTCGGGCAACGAATGGCCGTTGACGGGACCGATGTAGCGGAAACCGAGTTCCTCAAAGAGAAGGCTGGGCACGACTAGGTTCTTGATGCCTTCTTCGAGTTTGCGAGCGGCCTGGCGGGAAACACCGGACATTTCCTTTGGCAGATGACCGAGTAGATTCCAGATGTCAGCCTTGAGCCGGTTGTACATCCGGCCGGTGATGATGCGATTAAGGTAGGTGGCCATGGCGCCAGTGCTACGGGCAATTGACATCTCGTTGTCATTAAGGACGACAATGAGGTCTTGTTTCAAGCAGCCGCCGTGGTTCAGAGCCTCAAGTGCCATCCCGGTGACGATCGAACCATCGCCAATCACCGCGACGACCTTGCGGTTACGTCCTTGTAGCCGGTCACCGATGGCAATGCCCAATGCCGCAGAAATCGAGTTGCCGGCGTGCCCAGTGTCAAAGACGTCGTATTCACTTTCGGCACGCTTAGGGAATCCAGCGATGCCGCCCAACTGGCGCAGGGTCGAGAACCGGTCGCGACGGCCGGTGACTATTTTGTGGGCGTAGCACTGGTGCCCGACATCCCAGATAATCTGATCTTCCGGAGTGTTGAAGGCGTAGTGGAGAGCGATGGTTAGCTCAACCACGCCAAGACTAGGCGCGGTATGACCGCCGTTTGCAGCAGTCGTCTCCACAATTAGCTGCCTAATTGCAGTGCAGAGTTCGGCCAGTTTGGCCAGTGGCAGGCGGCGGATGTCTGCCGGTGAGTTGACTCTTTCGAGTACTCCCATTCAGGTCTTGCGATTGAGAATCAGCGCAGGAATACTGGCCAGTAGCTTGTAACTGGCACCAAGTCCGTTAAAGATGGTAGTTGCTTTGGTTGCTTCGAGGCTAGCGAGATGGCGGGTCTTTTCGCGGCCATATCGCGAGACCATGGTGGCAACACGACTGTCACTTGCTTGTTCAGCGTCGAGTAGGTCATCGGTTATCTGGAAGAGTCGGCCAAGGTGTATCCCGGCCTGCCGCAACTGTCGCTGACAGTGCTGGTCGGCGCCGCCGAGTATCGCGCCGGCGACCAGCGCAGCGGCGAGCAGCTCGGCTGTCTTCTGTTCCTGCGTGCGCAGCAGTCGTTGGGTGGAGATTTGCGTTCCAGCTGTCGTGTCGGTGAACTGGCCGGCGGTCATGCCGGCTGGGCCGACTGCTGCAGCAATGGTCGTGATTGCGGCAAGACGTCGCTCAGCAGTAGCCGAGGACCGAGCAAAAAGTTCGAAGGCGAGCGCAAATAGGCCGTCAGCAGCTAGAATGGCGGTTGATTCGCCGAAGCGACGATGGAGACTGGGTCGGCCGCGACGGAAGTCGTCGTTGTCCATTGCCGGCAGGTCATCATGAACAAGGGAGAAGGCATGGATGAACTCGATACCACAGCAGAACGGCAGTACTGGGTGCAGGGTGCGCCCACCAGCAGCCCGGTACGCCCAGAGTAATAGCAGTGGCCGGATACGCTTGCCTGGACCGAGCACGGCGTAGCGCATTGCTTGGCGCAGTCGGGCCGGAACCTTCCTGCCCAGATTGAGCGTCTGGCTTAGAGCCTGATTGATGAGCCGGCGGTCTGCCGTCATTCTGACCCGAATCTCCGTCATTCTTGAAGGCGAGCGGCTTTGACCACGTTAACAAGCAGCATTGCTACTGTCATTGGCCCAACTCCACCCGGTACTGGTGTGATCGCTTGGGCGATAGGTTCGATGGCGGCGAAGTCAACATCGCCAACCAGCCGGCCGTTAACCTCGCTTGTGCCGGCGTCAACAACAACTGCGCCCGGCGACACCATTGCAGCAGTAATCAGCTGGGGTCGGCCCACTGCCGCCACGAGAATCTCGGCTTCACGACAAATCGCACCAAGGTCCCGGGTCTTAGTGTGACAGACGGTGACGGTTGCGTCCCCACGCTCGCCGCGCAGCAGCAGTAGCTGCGCCAGTGGCCGACCAACCAGTTCGCCACGGCCAACTATTACAACTCTCTTGCCTGGAATAGTGATACCGTTACGGACGAGCAATTCGATTATGCCGGCCGGAGTTGCGGGTAGGAAGCTGGGTCGGCCGGAAGCCAAACCAGCGATGCTTGTTGGTGTCAGGCCATCAACGTCTTTGGACGGTGCAATCTGGCTAATCAGCCGCTCGCCGTCAAGCGGTTCGGGCAGCGGGAGTTGGACGATGATGCCGTTCACGCGAGGATTTCTGTTCCAGTCGGCGATGACCTGAGCGGCGGTCGTCTCGTCGGTACCGACAGGTAGGTGGCAGACCTGGGCATCAATGCCAATTGCGGATGCAGCCTTTAGCTTGTTGCGAACATAGACTTGGGATGGTGGGTCGTCGCCGACCAGCAGAATCCGTAGGCCGGGTTGATGACCGCGGGCAGTTAGTGCCTGAACAGTGACTGCTAGCTCAGAGCGGATTTGGCGAGCCAGTGCTTTGCCGTCAAGAATCACTGCTTAGTCACCTGCGATGAGTCTTGAACATCAAGTAACCCGCAACCGGGTACGTGGCCAGTTTGATAGATGAATAGCAGCCTACTCGCTGCCGCTGTGTCAACAAGTTGGGGCGACACTCAGAACAGAATGCGCGCTAGCTAGCTCCTTTATTATGGATTATTCTGCCCAAAACCAAGGCTTGGTCAATAGCTGGCTGCATAACGGAGAAGGAGCGCTGGCTGCAACGAGCCAGCGCTCCTTGCCGTCATCGTACTACTTGGTTGGCTCAACCGCGATGAATAGGCGGCTGCTGCCACGTTTGACGCGGAAGAGAATTGGCTGGCGAGAGCGTGAGTAAGTGCGGGCTACCCGATTGAAGTCAGCGATGGTTTCAATCGGCTGCGAGCCGGCTTCGAGGATGATGTCGCCACGTTGGATGCCGGCTTCGGCTGCATCGCTGCCCGGTTCGACAGCAGTGACTAGGACGCCGCCGCTGACCCGAGCCTGACGCCGCTCATCGACTGTCAGGGAGCGGACCGACAATCCGAGCCAGGCATCAGTTTCTTCGCCGGTTGCCGGCTCGGTGGTGGTTTCGTCTTCAGGAAACTCGATGAGCCGCACCTCGCGGGTGAGTCTCTTGCCGTCGCGTACCAGCGAAACCGAGATTCTGGTGCCGGGTGCAAAATCGGCGATCTGCTGGCGGAACTGTTCGACTCCTTCGGTCTTCTGGCCGTTGACGGCAACGATGACGTCACCAGCCTTGAGACCGGCTTTGTCCGCCGGTGCGCCTTCGACGACATCGGCGACAAGCACGCCCTTGGTGTCGGGTAGATTCATAGCGCGACGGATTGCGTCAGTCACTGGCTGCGGACGAATGCCCATGTAGCCGCGCACGACTTTGCCGGTACGGATTAGCTGGTCGGTTACCGATTTGACAATGTTCACCGGCACGGCAAAACCGATGCCGACGCTGGCGCCGACCGGTGAGCGAATTGCGGAGTTGATGCCCATCAGTTCGCCCTTGATGTTCACCAGGGCGCCACCGGAGTTGCCAGGATTGATTGAGGCGTCGGTCTGGATGAAGTCCTGATAGGTCGGACCTTCAGGTAGGGGCAGGCCGGACCGACCTTTGGCTGAGACAACGCCGACCGTCACCGTACCAGAAAGACCGAACGGATTGCCAACCGCAATGGCCCAGTCACCGACCTTGATTTGTTCGGGGTTGGCGAGCTTGAGACTGGGCAGCGACTTCTTTCCTTCGACTTTGATGACGGCTAGGTCGGTTTTCGGGTCACGACCGACAACACGGACATCCTTGCCTTTGAATTCGGTGTCGTCAGCGAGGCGAACGACGATCTTGTCGAAGCCAGCGATAACGTGATTGTTGGTAACAATGTAGCCATCCGGTGAGATGATAACGCCGGACCCGAGTGAGTTCTGTTGTCTTGACTCGGGGACCTCTGGCCATTCACGGAAGAAGTCACGAAACAGCTCTTCGAGTGGCGAACGAGGTTCGAAGCTTCCGTCGGAACGGCGTGTAGGCCGGACTGTCTTCTCAGCCGAGATATTGACAACCGCGGGCAGAACCAGCTCAGCAACCTGAACGAACGGGCTGTGTTCAGTCGGGGCAAGTCCTGGCCCGGCGACAGTGACGTTGGTTGTCTCGGCGGCCCGACTTGGCATCAGGTTGAGCACACCAGCGACAATCAGGCCAATCACGAAAGCAGCAAGCACAGCCGGTGCTAGGATCGCACCGACGAGACGTAGGGAGACTCGGCGGTTCATACTGATTCCTCCGAATTGTGTCGGCACCGATCAGCGGCGCCGCGGTTTTGCTGATTTGGCATCAGTCTTATCAGACGCCGATTCGGCCGCATTCGTTTCCTGGCCAGCGGCAGTCGGGATTCGATTGAGCTCAGTCAAGACCTCTTCTAGGTCCTTTCGGTGGCGCTGGCAGAGCTCGGCGACTGTGCCCCAGGCCGGTTCGCCGCAGACAAAACATGGCAACCCGAGTCGGACAAAAACCCGGGCTGCGTCGGGATTGCGGCTGAGGATGAGCTCAATCGGCGTGTCGCCGGTTATCTTTGAACGAGCCATGTCCCAGGATTGGCGGTGAACTTATGCCCGACGGTTTGAGAGATGAGTTCAAGCCAGTCTGTCGAGCCGCTGCCGCGCTCGCCAAGCTGTTTTATCTGCTGGACCAGATGGAGTAGGCAGCGTCGAATATCGGCGACACCGTAGCGACGGAGTCCGCCCTCACCGCGTTCGTGCCGGCCGGCAACGTCGAGCAGTGAGTCGGTCAGTAACTGGATGCGAGGATCAGGCGAGCGAAACTCGTAGATGAGGCCGCTCTGACGGGTACGCATCGTATCAGCTACGTTGTTGAGTGCGGATTGGGCTTCGCCGTCGGTCATGTTCGCTAGGCGGGTGCGGCGGAGCTGGACAAGAACCAGCCGTAAGTTATGGAGCAGGTCTGAGTAGTCGAGTTCGACCCTTGGCTCCGACGACAGTTCGGCCAGCCGACGCAATGCTGTCCTGGCGCCGGTGACAAAGTGGGAACAGGTATCAGGGCAGATGATGGTGCGGCCACGCGACCGGCCGCAGCACTGGGAGCAGATGCGGTTGTTCTGCGCCGGACAGAAACGCTGGGCCTTGCGGCCGCAACGGATACAGATTTCTTTCATCCGTTCAATGATAAGCTTTGGTGGCAGTAGTGCAAGCTGGCTATTACTGCTGTCGCTGAACTCTCCTTTAGGCACCAATTGAGATTCAGCGCCAGGCCAAAGTCAACTCAGCCGCGACGGCATGCTGGGTGGCACAGTTGGGAGCCTCGTTGATAGCTCCGGCACTGACGGTAACCGTAGCACTTGTTCAGTCTCTCCCCAAAAGGGACGAAGACAGCTATTGGCATTCCTGTTAGTGATGAGTTTGGGATTGAGCGCTGGGAGTAATCCGGGGGACAGGGGAGGTGGTTTGAGGCAAAGTTGGCTATCTGATGATCAGAAGATTGCTTAGGTCCTACTGGCGTTACTGGGTTGTGCACCTTGAAATGGGTGCAGCACTCTGTTAGCATCGCCTTGTGAAACGGACTGCTGATTCGTTTCGGTTCGAGGCAGCATTGGGCCGCAAGCTTCGAGAACTGCGGCTCCGGGCTGGTTTGAGCCGGGATGAGCTGGCGCTGGCAATGGGTAGGTTAGGCAAGCGTGGTGGTAACCACATCGGTGAGCTCGAACTCGGCAAGAGACAGCACGTTACATTGGCGTTTGTGGCTGACTATTTGCGGGCCTGTCGGGCTACCTTTGCCGAGATTGCGCCGTTGCTAGATGAGTACACGCGCCAGCCGGTCCAAGCCGAGAGGCGAGCACAGAGAAGGGTGGCGACATTGACTGAGAGCTTACCTGAACCGATTAGGCGCGCCACTCGCAAGTACGACACCAAGCTTGCCCAAAGCAGCGGGCCAGAGGCCAGTCAGCCCGAAGTGGTCAGCAGCCGTATCAGGCGGGCACAGCGGTATGCTGCGGCTGCGATCTGGCGCGATCGGTTGCACCGACACATTGTGCAGTTCTTCAATAGGCAGCGGCTTGGGCCAGGTCTCGTTGCCGAGACGCTGTTGCAGGCCTATGCCCGCAAGCTCTGGGCCGTCTTGAGTCGGACGCGAACCCAAAGCCGTTCACGCCGCAAGGCACTGCTGGCCGAGGTTGAGGTGAAGATGATCGCTTCAGGTGCGGCTAAGCCTGAGCACATTCGGGCAGTTAGCAAGGAGACCGTCGCCTACTTCCTTGCGGCTGAACAATCAGGCGACCTCGACCGACCGATCGGACGATAGGCGGCCGGTTGCGATTGTTGTCAGGAAATCCCGAGACCTGGCAGTGAAGGCATCGAGCTCTGGTCTGGTGATCGCCACAAGCGATGTTCGGTTGGCTACGTTTGTTTCTGGTGGTGCCGGCAGGCTTTGAAATACGTGTCGCTTGTTGCCCTGGTGCAGCCGGCGAATCTGTGAAAGATTGTTTGCTGGCTGCGTCCGTTACCCAATCGTCGGGTTGAAGACCAATAATGCCTCCAGGAGGAGATTCGCTGTTTGACCGGCAGGGAACAACCGGTTATGCTCGGCCGATGAACGACTTCACGCTGGCCCGACAACGAATGGTCGAGGAGCAGATTGCCAGTCGCGGGGTGCGCGACGAACGGGTGCTGGCGGCGATGGCTGCCGTACCGCGACATCTCTTCTTGCCCGAAAGCCAGTGGCATCACGCGTACGATGACCATCCGCTGCCAATTGGCTGCGGTCAGACGATTTCTCAGCCCTACATTGTAGCGGTGATGACTGAGGCACTAGAAGTCACGCCGCAGAGCAAGGTGCTGGAGATTGGTACCGGTTCTGGCTATCAGACCGCTATCCTGGCGATGCTGGCGAAGATGGTTTATACGGTTGAACTGATCGAGTCACTGTCCCGGCAAGCGCAGGCGGTTCTCTCCCGGCTTGATTTTCGCAACATCAGGTTCCGAATTGGCGACGGGCACGCAGGCTGGCCGGAGTTTGCGCCCTATGACCGGGTGATTGTGACGGCGGCAGCTGAGGCGATGCCGATGCGACTGGTTGAGCAGATGACCGAGGGTGGCAGGATTGTCGTGCCGGTCGGGCCGGCCGGCAGTCAGGTGCTGATGCTCGGCGTGCGGCGCGGCAAACGTCTGATACATCGGCCGTTGATGAGTGTTGCCTTCGTTCCGTTTGTGCGAACGAGTGGCCGGCGTTCGGTTTCTGGTCACAGCGCTTGACACTAGCTCCCCAGCGCATAGACTCGCTTCAAAGGAGGCCGCCAATGTCGAGAGCAATCATCGTTGGCTGCATCGGGCTGATGTTGCTCAACTGCGGTGCAGTACTAGTGAACGCACCGCGGGGCCAGACTGTGACCCTGCTTGCGGATGAACCAACAATCGTCAAAGTGACGATGCGGAACTGGTACGTCCTGTGGGGACTGATCCCGCTGACGAACAACAGTACCGGTGAGATGATCGGTCGGGCGAATCTGACCGGTGTCAGGGTGCGCAAGTATTTCGGGCCGCTCGACTTTGTTCTCAATATCATACTGTCGCCGTTGACGCTGCACACTAACACAGTGGTGATTGAGGGCAATGTTGGCAGGTAGCACTGGCAGCAGTTGACTCGGCGGGGTTTGGGTCTAAGATATCCGACTCCGGGTGGTCTGGTTCGCGGCTGAAGACTGCCCGGCTACGGGGCGTAGCGCAGCTGGTTTAGCGCGCTTGGTTCGGGACCAAGAGGTCGCTGGTTCAAATCCAGTCGCCCCGATCAGGCCTTAGTCCAGCAGTCTGGCTATTGCGAGCGGCCATGATTGAGCCAAAGAGTATCATCCCTACAGAACTTATTAGTCAGTCGGCCATCGCGCAGCGCGTGCGCGAGCTAGGTGCTCAGATTTCGGCCGACTACGCCGGCCGCGAGCTGCTGGTTGTCGGCATTCTCAAAGGTTCCTGGGTATTTCTAGCTGACCTCGTGCGGCAGCTTTCGATCCCAGTGCTAATTGATTTCATGACGGTCTCCAGCTACGGTCAGAGCACCAAGACCTCGGGCGTCGTCAAGATTGTGCTTGACCTAAAGTGTCCGCTGGAGGGTCGGGATGTTCTGGTGGTCGAGGATATTCTCGATACGGGTCTCACCCTGAAGTACATTATTGACAATCTGCGGTTGCGGCGGCCACGTAGCTTGAAGATTGTAGCGCTGATGGACAAACCTGAGCGTCGGCGCGTGGCCATCACCCCAGACTATGTGGGATTCACGGTTCCCGACAAGTTTGTAGTTGGCTATGGGGCAGACTTTGCTGAGCGTTTCCGGCAACTGCCGTACGTAGCCTATATTGAGGAGCCGACGGAAGGAGGACAACGATGACGGGGAGCCGAGCTGCGGTGCAGGAAGTTGGGTCATTGCTGGCGGTTGCCCGCGGCGAGGCACCAGCCGATGTCCTGCTTCATGGTGGGCAGGTAGTGAATGTCTTCACCGGCGAGACGGTGCGTGCAAATGTTGCCATCAAGGACGGTATCATCGCCGGGGTTGGGCCGGACTACGACAAGGCAAACGAGGTCGTGGAGATTGGTGGTCAATATGTGGCGCCGGGGTTCATTGACGGCCACATTCATATTGAGAGTTCGCTCCTGGCGTTGCCCGAGTTCTGTCGGCTCGCACTGATTCATGGGACAACTACGGTTGTTGCTGACCCGCATGAGATTGCCAATGTGCTGGGTGTGGCAGGGGTCAAGTATCTGTTGCGGGCGAGTGAGGATATGCCGGTGGACGTACTGCTGCTGGCGCCGTCATGTGTGCCAGCGACGGCGATGGAGACAGCCGGTGCCTGTCTTGGTGCTAAAGAGATTCGCGAGCTGCTCAAGCTTGACCGGGTCATCGGACTGGCAGAGGTGATGAACTATCCGGGGACAGCGCTCGGTGACAAGGAAGTGTTGGCCAAGATTGCGGTCGCGCAGGTTGCGGGCAGGCCGGTTGACGGTCACGCACCAGGTGTGACCGGTCAACTCCTCCAGGCTTATGTGCTGGCTGGGGTGGGTTCGGATCATGAGTGTGTGGGGCCGCAGGAGGCGGTCGAGAAGCTGCGGGCCGGAATGAGGGTGATGGTGCGGGAAGGTTCGGCAGCCAAGAATCTTTCGGCGTTGCTGCCGATTGTTAACGAGTTCAACGTGCGGCGCTGTATGTTTGTCACCGATGACAAGCATCCCGAGGAGTTACTGCGGGCCGGCTATTTGGACGGTACCCTGCGCAAGGCGGTGGCGCAAGGCATGAATCCGGTTGCGGCGATTCAGATGGTCACGCTGAATCCGGCCGAGTACTTTGGACTGCGCGATCGCGGAGCAGTGGCTCCAGGCTATGTCGCCGACCTAGTGGTGCTCGGCGAACTGCCCCGTTTCAATGTCCGAATGGTGTTCAAGCGCGGTCGGCTGGTAGTCCAGGACCGGCACGTGTTGGTCAAGCTGCCAGCGCCTAAAGACAAGGGCGTGACTGATACTGTCCATATTCGGCCGCTGACAGCCAAGAGCCTTGCAATCAAGGCCACCGGCGACCTGTGTCGGGTGATTCGGTTGGTACCAGACCAGATTATCACTGAGCAGCATCAGATGAAGCCGAAGGTTGTCAAAGGATTGGTTGTGGCTGACCCGGAGCGCGACGTGCTCAAGTTGGCAGTTATCGAACGGCACAAGGCGACAGGACGAATTGGGCTCGGGCTAGTGTCGGGATTTGGTTTGCGCAAGGGGGCGCTTGGCACTACCGTTGCTCACGACTCACACAATATCATCGTCGTCGGCACGAATGACGCCGATATGCTAAAAGCAGCTAGAGAACTCAAACGATTGGGCGGTGGTTACGTGGCAGTGGCTGACGGCAGGGTAGCGGCAAGTCTGCCGTTACCGATTGCTGGGCTTATGTCTCAGAACAGTGCTGACGAGGTAGCGGCTGGATTGCATCGGTTACTTGAGAAAGCTCATGTCTGGGGTTCGCGGCTAGCCAATCCGTTTATCTCCCTATCTTTTCTTGCCCTGCCGGTAATTCCAGAGTTGAAGCTGACCGACCGTGGCTTGGTCGATGTCAGTAGCTTTAGAATCGTCCCGCTCTTTCTCTGAGAAGGTGACTCACTTGAGTCGGTCGGATTGCTATGTCGGCGTTATCGGGCAGGGTGAGTGTGGTCGCAGACTCGCCGGGCTCGCCGAGGAGGTTGGGCGCCGGATTGCCAGGATGGGAGCGATTCTGGTCTGTGGCGGAATGGGCGGAGTGATGGCTGCTGCTTGCCGTGGAGCGCAGAGTGCTGGTGGTTTGACTGTCGGTATCTTGCAGGGCAGCGACCGGCGTGAAGGCAACCGCTATCTGTCAATCGCGATTGCAACCGGCCTAGGAGAGGCCCGTAACCTTGCCATCATTCGTACGGCCGATGTTCTCATTGCCATCGGCGGTTCCTATGGGACGTTGTCTGAAATTGGTTTTGCCCTAAAGATGGGCAAACGAGTCGTTGGATTGGAGAGTTGGCCGATTGACGGTGTCATACCGGCGACTACTCCTGAACAGGCACTGAAGCTTGCACTCGACGACTAGCGTCTGATAATGAGCGGGCGGGGAGAGCAGTGCCCTCACCGCCCGCGCCTCTTGAAGCAGTTTACCGAATGTGCACAACTTTGGTCAGTTCTGTTCGGCCATTTACTTCGGCCCTTAGGAAGTAGATTCCGGGGGCCAAGCCTGCTGGTAGCTTCAGTCTGTGCGCACCAGCTTCAAGCAGACCGTTGTAGAGTTCTTGTGCTAGCCGACCATCTTGATAGTACAGTGTCGCGCTGACGTTTGCCCGAATCGGTAGAGTCAGGGATACGTGGTCACTGAAGGTAGCAGTTGTTGACCGGTTCGAATGTGTCGGCAGCGAACTACTTACGCCGGTGAGACTATAGCCGTCAAACCAGACTTCGGGCCTGCCGTACTGCCGGTAGGCAAAGAAGCCACCGCCAGACCTGTTTGACTGGCCAACATCATGTGAGACCTCGCCAGTGTTGCGATGGTCGTTGTACGTGCCTCGGTCGAGCCAGTTGGTCGGATTGCTGCCCCGGGCGTAGGCATACACAATCGTGTCCCAGGTAGTTGTTGTCTCGCGCATTGAGACGATCGCTCGGAAGAGCTCGGAATCGTAGGAACGGCGGATGCGTGGAAAGAGTGCCCACCAGGTCGAGCGCGGCTGATTTGTTACCGGCCAGACTCCCGCTGACCACGCGGTGCCGCCGGTCGTTGTCCAAGCGTAGCGCGGGGCGACGTTGTTGTTTGTAGTATAGCGGACCGTGTTCAAAATGATTGCTGCTTGGCTGGTACCGGGCGCTGTCCGGTCAGCGGCAATGGCAACCTCGCGGAAACGGTGAACCGTATTAGAATCAACTGTTGCAAAAGTAGCACTCGGCTGGATGAGGTTGTTCGTTATGCGCGCAGCACGATAGTATGTTGAGTCGGTGTCATCAAGGTAGGCCAGATAGAGGTAACCATCACCGCCAGCAGCCATAGAAGCAGCACGGCGGCCACTAGCGACATAATAGGCATTGGCCCAGGTCATTCCGCCGTTGGTTGAGCTCATCATTCTGATGTCGCCGTCGCGTTCGGTCCAGGCGACAAAGAGATGTTGTGGGTTTTCGATGTTGCGGTCAACGGATACGCGGACGATGCTCGTTTCCGGACTGATCGTTACCCAGTTGAAACGGGTCTGGTCCGGCGTCATCCGGCGAACGCGCAGGCCAGAAGTATCAGATGCGCTGAACAGATAGAACCAGGTTGTGTCACCGGGCCCTGTGCCGACCAGTAACTGGGCGTCAACGAGATTGCCCATGCCCGCTGTGCCGATAACTGGAGTCAGCGAATTCCAGGTTCGACCGCCGTCGGTCGAACGCCAGACATGAGCAGTGTCGTTGACAGTCGCGTCACGATTGTACATACAGACGTAGATGTCGCCGGTTGTCACGTCGTTATCAACCGAGATGCGACCGACAATATTGTACTCCGGTGCGCCGATGAGGATGTCGTTGCCCCAGTCACGAGTCGGCTCGCGCCAGCCGCGGTCGTCGGGCTCGTCTGGGTTGGCTACGCCGTCGCCAGTCAGCAGTGCGTAGTTCGGTTCCGAGCTGCTTTGGATGAAGCAGGGAGCGTCGCACTGCCCCTGATCCATCGGCTGCAGCCCGTCCCAAAGGTATTGCCAAGGGACTGGCTGGGGCCCGATTGGGCCTGTCTCGGCGAGGGATGCGGCAATGGCTGCTGCTGCGAACAACGCTGTCATTAGTACGGTCTTTCTCATGGTAACTCCTTGGTCTGCGGTTCTGCCTGTGCCCAGACCATGGCACGGGCAATTACCTTTCCTGTCCCAGTATAACTCATGACTACTTCGAGTCAATAGCCCGATAGCGGTGCCGCGTCGGAGTTGATTCGGCGGCCACCTTGAATAGCATTGTCTTCAGACTGACAAGCTGACCCAAAACGGAGGTTCAATGGCCAAGCGTTACCAGAACTTTATCAACGGTAAGTTCGTGCCGGCCAAGACCGGCAAGACATACGAGAACCGCAACCCGGCTGACACGAGCGATCTGATAGGGACGTTTCCGGCTTCTGGGCCGGAAGACGTTGCCGCAGCAGTTGCGGCTGCCAAGAAGGCATATCCGAAATGGCGGGCAGTGCCAGCGCCAGCCCGCGGCGAGATAATGCGTCGGGCAACCGAGATTCTCATCGCCAAGAAAGAGGCCTGTGCCAGATTGATGACGCGGGAGATGGGCAAGGTGCTCAAAGAGACACGTGGTGATGTGCAGGAGGCGATTGATACCGGGCTCTACGCTGCTGGCGAGGCGAGACGGCTCTGGGGTAAGGTCGTGCCGTCAGAACTAGCTAACAAGATGGCCTACGTGACTCGTCAGCCGATGGGTGTCTGGGGCATGATTTGTCCGTGGAACTTTCCGATGGCGATTCCGTCCTGGAAGTTGTTTCCCGCTCTGACCTGTGGCAACACGGCAGTCATCAAGCCGGCGACGTTGACACCGGCGTCGGTGCACGAGCTTGTTACGGCACTGGCAGAGGCAGGAATACCTGATGGAGTTGTGAATGTTGTCTATGGTACTGGTGGTGCGGTTGGTGAAGCGTTGCTCAATCATCCGGACATTGTTGGCATCAGTTTCACGGGTTCGTCAGAAGTCGGCAGGAGAATCGCTGAAGTCACGGGTAGGAATCTCAAACGTTGTTCGCTCGAACTAGGCGGCAAGAACGCGCAGATTGTGCTTGATGATGCCGACCTGGAGCTGGCATTGGAGGGCGTGCTTTGGGGCGCCTTTGGTACGACCGGCCAACGTTGTACTGCTACGTCACGGCTGATTGTCCAGGCTGGTGTCTATAAGAAGATGGTCGAAATGGTTGTTGCTCGGGCCAAGAAGCTGCGGGTTGGCAATGGGCTGGATGAGAGGAACGAGATGGGGCCTTGTGTGAGCGAAGCCCAGCGCAACACCGTCCATAGCTATGTTGAAATCGGCAAGCAACAAGGTGCCAAACTCGTCTGCGGTGGCGAGCCGCTCAAGGGCGGCGCCTGGAGCAAGGGTTTCTTCTATAAGCCGACTGTGTTCGCCGACGTGACCCCAGACATGCGCATTGCCCGTGAGGAAATCTTTGGGCCGGTGCTCTCGATTATCAAGGTCAAGGATTTCGACGAGGCGATTAGGGTACTGAACGACACTCCCTACGGTCTATCTTCATCAATCTACACGCGCGATGTCAACCTCGCAATGAAGGCTATCGAGTTGATTGAGGCGGGTATCACCTATGTGAATGCGCCGACTATTGGGGCTGAGTGTCACCTGCCGTTCGGTGGGGTGAAAGATACCGGCAATGGTCACCGCGAGGGTGGCTGGACCGCCTATGAGATCTTCTCTGAGCCGAAGACAGTCTATATTGATTACTCCGGGGCACTGCAGAGGGCGCAGATTGATAACGCCGAGTACTAGTAGGCCTACATCTAAGAACAGCTGCGGGCCGGCATTGCCGGCCCGCAGCATTAGCGCCAATGTTGCTGACTAGCGGGTTATCAGGCCAAGCCAGTCACCGAGCAGGAACTGCAGTCGACCAATGAATAGCGAGATACGGGCCATCACCGTGTAGCCAAACGACGCACCGAAGCCGACCATGACGAAGATGATGCCGACGTAGCTTATCGGCTTTAGCACACCCTTGCGTTCAGCTGAGAAGAAGAAGTAAGTAATGGTGCAGACGACGCCAATGAGAATGATGATTGCCCAGAGTCCAGCCTGCCAATTGGCAAAACTGGCACGGGTGACGATTGTGGCCTTGACTTGTTCGATAATGCCGGCTTCGACCGACCGGAGCAGTGACATGCCCGACCCGTAGCCGAGGAAGATGGCAATAGGAATCCGCACAAGCCAGGAGAGTTTGGGGATGAAGCGAGTGAAGTAGAGGGCGCCAACAAAGGCGACCGCAATCAGCCAAATTTTCTGGCCGTGACTCACCGGGTCAATGAGACTCGGAACGAGGATTCGATGCCAGGTAAAGGTGATGAAGTAACCGTTGGAGACGCCGACAAAGAGGTGCTCGGCTGCCCGGTAGAAAGGATTCTCACGATAGAGAAAAGAGAAGACGGCAAGCGTTAGGATGGCTGCTACCCAGACCCAGATATCAGTTGAGATGTTCACTTCTTCCTCCCACGGTTGATGAAGAAAGCAATGTTGCCGATGATAATGAAACCAATGATTGCCAGGTGGGCTGCGGTCTGCGAGGACATTGCCTCGGTGCCACGGTTGCGAATCCGCCAAGTCATGCCTAGTTCGGTCATTTTCTCGCGGGTCAATTCCTCGTATTCGGCAGCGCCGCGCATACCGGCGAGCATACCGGTGAACTGGCCTGAGTTCAGATAGGTGTAGTAGTCGGCCGCGGAGACCGCGGTTGTGCCGCAGCCGACACGGACGCCGAACTGAGTCTGGGCATAGGAGACCCAGGAGAGTGGCATCGAGGAGCCGGCAATCGAGACGACGATGCCGATATCGTTGTAGTTCTTGACGTGTTGAGCCATCGGCAACGACTCGGTGCGGGCGCCATAGTAGTCCACCGGAAAGACATTGGTGATTCGTTCGCCCATTCCGAGCATCATCGTTAGGAGCGGCGTTGTCCAGCCCCAGAAAATGAAGTCCTCGCCGCTGATGATCGAGTCCTCACGACTGACCGCCGCCGAATCGAATTCGCGCTTGGCTTCGCGTAGAGCGTCTTCGCCCAGCCCGAGACCATAGACCGAGGTCGCGACAATGCCGACACGGCGATGAGTGGCGAAGGCATGGCGGAGCAGGGCAATTGTCATCGGGTGGAGCTCGGCTTGGGTGTCAGGTGAGTAGTCCACGGATATGACGAGGGCCTTGTCTTCCGGCATCGTGTCAATGTAAGTAAATAGCTGCTGGACCGGTGGCGAGGCGAGCGGCCGAACCGGGAAAGGACGCATGAGCGGGATCATCACTACCAGCCAGATGATGAGATAAATCCAGCGGCGATCGATACGTTGCAGTCTCTCCCAGAAACTCATCATTCACCTCCACCGAGCCAGCCACGTTCGATACCGAGGACAATCTTCAGTGACGTAGCGAGAATGCCAAGACTGATGCCAAACCCGACACCGCGTTTGGCCGCCGTGTTGGGGACGGCCAAGATCCATTCAGCAAAAGAGGGCAGCGGCCTGATGAGCATCCGGGTGGCTGGGACTGCGCCGAGCATAAGGATGAATGCTGCTACCAGTAGCAAGGTTGCTTCGAAGTTGCGCGCCCGGAAAGCCCGATAGGCGGCCGAAGCCATGAAGAAAGCGAGAAGGGCGAACATCGTTGAACCAAGCGGTACGATTATGCCGGTGAACAGGGTCTGGATGTGGAATGAGAAACTCCCAATCTGAGTGGGCAGGATGCCAGGTCGGGTCGGGTCGATGCCGCCGAACAGCCCAATGACGGCACTGACGAACAGAGCGATTACAGTAATCCAGCTGTAGCCCCAGTGTTCCGCCTTCCGTTTGATCTTGATGAAGTGGTGGCGCAGGATTGAGCCGATGCCGAGCACAAGGCTGAACGCACCGATGATGCGTAGGATATCATTTCGGATAAGGGCGTCGGTATTCTGGACAACCGGATGGGGAATTATGTAGGTGAGGACACCAAAGATGCCCGTCACCAGTACGATCAGCAATGGTAGTTTTCTTTTCATCTTACTTTCCTAGAGAATGTCAGTAATCCGAATGTTGGCAATCAAGGCCAGAATGGTTCCGCCGAGGACGAGCGCTAGGATGATGAGCTTGTTGTAGTCCTGCCCTTTGATGGCGCCAAGCCGAAGTGGCTCTCGGGAGATGTAGGCTGAGGCAGCGTAGAGTTCCTCGCCAATCAAAGTGTAGTCACAGGCAGTGATGAAGAATGGGAGCTGCGAGACGGCATCAGTGCCGGCAATCTGGACCGCGCCGGAAATGGCGCCGGTTTCGGCAAGGATGAGTGACTCGGCCCAGAACATGCCGATGAGGAAATTCGTGGCCGGTTTCTCGCGGAGCATGATGCCGTCAACCGCCGCAGCATAGGCAAACTGCTGGTCAGTAACAAAGAAGACCGAGTCGGGGTTGAAGGCGTCAGGTCGGCCGACCGAAGTGTAGGCTTCCTTGACTACCTCGCGGGCGACGGTGTAAACGATCGGGTCACGGTTGGGGACGATTAGCGGCGTGCCGAACTTGGCGGTTTTCTTGGCGACCTCGCCGAGGATATTGAGTGAGGCGATCGTGGCGACGTCATCAACCGATGACAGACCGGGTACATAGAGGGTGGGGCGGCCCATCTCGGTGGCGCGACCAAGTGCCTCCTCAACGGCATCGAGGCCGGCAATCCGACGGACAAACATCTTCGCGCCGCGCTTGGCTCGTTCAAACGTAAAGATGAAGATGAAGACTATTAGCGCACCACCGATGAGAGCCGGTATTCGGTCGGTGTTGAACCACTGTGGGGAAGCACTGACATAGCCGGTTGGCTCCGATTGACCGGCCAGCGTGTCGGCCTCAGCTATGACCTTGTAGCGATAACGGACGCCGTTCTTTGCCGCTTCGTCAAAGTAGCGCGTGGCCAGTCGGCCAGCGATGCCGATGGTATCCCACTCGTCGCTGCCTTCAAGCTGGCGCAGGATTCGGTAGTTGACGACAAGCGAATCGGTAGAGCGCTGCCAGCGTAGCACGATCGTCTGGCCCTTGTCGTTGGGCCTGTCGGCAGCAGTAACAGCAGTCGGTGGAGCAATGCTGCCGGCAGCGAGCATGGCAAGCAGGAAAGGTATCATCAGCGTTTACTCCTTGTTTGCCTGGTCTAATAACTGCCAGTCAGGTCGATTCTGGTCGAGCAGTCTATTGCCGATCAGGTCGGAAGTCAAACCAAGCAGCCTAGAACAGTCGGTCAACTGGCAGATTGAGGGTCAGGGCGGTCAGCGAACCGAGCAAGATGACAGCAAGAATTGCCAACTTGCCTAGGTCCTGTCCGACGAGCGATCCGAGCAGTAGCGGCTCGCGCGACAGATAAGCTGAAGCTGCGTAGAGTTCTTCGCCGACAAGGGTGTAGTCGCAGGCACAAAAGAAGAAAGGCAGTTGGTTCACGGCATCGGTTCCGGCAATCTGAATCGCCCCGGTCGTAGCACCAGTTTCGGCAAGGATGAGCGATTCTGCCCAGAACATGCCGATGAAGAAGTTTGTGGCTGGCTTTTCCCGGAGCATGATTCCATCAACTGCGGCCGCATAGGCGAACTGGTCGTCGGAAAGGAAATAGACTGAACCCGGGTCAAAGGCATCAGGCCGGCCTGCTTCAATGTAGCTTTGCTGGACTGTTTCTCGCGCCACAGTATAGACAATCGGGTCGGCAGTGGGAACTGTCAGCGGAGTTCCATACTTGGCAGCTTTCTTGGCGACCTCGCCAAGGATGTTGATGGCGGCAATTGTTGCCACGTCGCTGACCGAGGACAGACCAGGCACATAGAGAATCCGGCGACCCATTTCCGTGGCCCGGCCGAGTGCCTCTTCGACCGCGTCAAGTCCAGTAATACGACGAAGGAAGAGTCGGGCTCCGGCCCGGGCGCGACTGATGAAGAAGACAATGAAGCCGGTGATGATGAGAAGGGTGACCAGAGCCGCAGTGGTTCGCGGGTTGTACCACTGTGCCGAGCTGGTGACCGGGGATGATGGTGCTGACCAGACGACACCGGTGTCAAGGACTGCACCAACCCGATAGGAATAGCGTGTGCCGTCCACTGTTTCTTCGTCGGTATAGTTGCTGACCCGTGGCCCGGCAAATGTCACTTGCTGCCAGGTATCACCTTCGGCCCGACGCTGCAATTCAAATCCGAGCAATGCTGACCATGACTCGGCCTTCCACTCGATTTCTATCGCACCGCCACCGTCACCAGGTCGGTCGCGCACTAGCGTAATTTCCAGTGGCGCGGTAACTAGTAGAGCAATCAGCAGCAAACTCATTACTAGGGGGAGACGACCAGAGGTTGGCCTGCCGAATTAATTCCATCGCTGACTTGCACGATATAGACGCCGGACGGCAACTCGGGCAGGCTGACGGTACTAGTGCTGACGGTTGTCTGCCAGCAGCGGCGGCCAAGAACGTCGCTGACAACCAGCTTCCATGGAGTTGAGGCATCCCCTGGTCTAGTGTGCAGCCTGACCGTGGCTGTGCCTGAGCAAGGATTCGGCAGGATTGAGAAGAGTCGGTGAGCAGGATGTGGCGTTGAGGCCATCTCCGTGACGGCAACCGATTCGGGTCGGACAATCACATCACAGACAATCGTGTCACCTTCCTGGCGAATCCTACTGATGCAAACGCCGGTCGAGCGACCGAGCCGGTCCCGGCTTGAAGGGACGGATGCGGAGTCAAAGACGACTCGATTCCAGTTACCGGGCAACGGATCAGATGTGTCGCCGAGTGCTTGGTGATAGATGTGCGGATCAGGTCGGACACCAGTGCCTCGATCGAGATGAAAAGTCGAGTCTTCTTCGAGGTCAACAATGTTGTGGCTGCTACCTAGGGCTGGGTCAATATGCCAGATGAGCAAGCCAGGGCCGGGTAGCGGTGAGTCAAAACCTTTGCGCTGGCGATTCTCAAGGTAGAAGCAGGTGTCGGTGTTGCGGCCCTGGCGCCAGACCTTGTAGATGACCGGATTGGTCTCGACATCAGGGATGCGCAGACTGTAGGTGTTGGTCGTGATAACACTCGGCTGGACAAACCCGGCCTCGACTTTGCTCCAAGCCTCCATATGCGACGGGCTCCAGGGAGTACAGCCGCCGGCGCCCCAGGCGCCATAGCCCATCAGTCCCCAATAGCCAATTCCCCAGGTGTTGCGCGAGTAGTCATAGAGATCAGGCAGGCCGACAAGGTGGCCTAGTTCGTGACACATTACCGCGATGCAGCAGAGGGTGGTTTCACGGGCAGCCGTGACCATTGCGAACTCGGGAACGTTGGTTACGCCGTCGATGATGACACCATCATCTGTCTGGTAATTGAACCAAGGGATGGCGTGGGACCAGAGACAGTTGACGTCGCCGTTATCTGCACCGTCCGCGCCAGCGTGGACCATAAACATCGCATCAATGTGGCCGTCGCCATTGATGTCAAACTGACGGAAGTCAATCAGTCCGTCAACCTGCTGGAGGTTTTCGCTGGCAAGCTGGCTACCGGTCGAGAGCAGGTAGTTACCGTCGTAGTAGCGGGAGTAGTTGTAGCTCGAAGTGAACCAACGGTTGCCAGCAATAGCCCCACGTACTTGGTATGCTCCGTAGGAGTTCTCAAGGAAGTAGTCGTTGAGGCTGCCCTGTCGATAGGGCTGGCTATTGTAGACCCCCACCGAATAGAGCATCGAATCAAACCTGGCTGCTGAGTGACGGACAGTGTCGGCACGGTTATCTGGAAACTGCATCAGAATCGTAACAGTTTCGCAATGGTCGTATCCCCGTAGTTTGTTTGGCCCTGGAACTTCGATCCCAGGAGGGAAGATTGGCGTCGGTGTGCCGGTATTGAGAAGACCAGGCCGGGGCGGAATCGCGAGACACAGTTCTAGCAGGACAGCCAGAATGCTAACAGCTCTTTGCACTACTACTCCTTGGGAAGTGGTGCTCAGTCTAGCTGTTGCTGGTGCATTGGTCAACGCGGGCAGTGGGCAGGAGTTTTTGGGGAATAGATGCTATCATCGGCAGGTAGCTACAGTGTGTGTGGTTTCGCTATTCCGATGGTTATGCCGGACCAAGTCATACCAACGCTTCCAACGCGGCAGCCAACGCGACTGCCGGAAAGGAGTGAGCATGAGACCTAGAGTGGGACTCTCGGTTCTAACGGTGCTACTGGTGGCTGTCGCTAGTGGCAATGAAGAGTCCAGACTAGAACTGGCTAGGACCCGGACTGAGCGCAAGGTCGGTCTGCTGCCGGCTGTGACGAAGACGGTCAAATCAATTCCTCTCGTCGAAGTGAACTGGGCTGCCACTGGTAGCGAGCAAAAACAGCCGAAGTCGGGCGATGAGGCGGCTGTGGCTGGACCGAGTGAAGAGAGTGAGGCAGTGGGATCACCTGCTAAGCTGTCGCGTTCCAGTAGGCATTACGCTGAGACTGGCGCCGGTCAACCGACAAAGACGCCGGCCTTGCCCAGTCAGATGACAGAGGAACCGGCAGACCCTGGCTCAGGCAGTACCGGTCGCCAACCCGGGGTAGAGCCGCAGCCGAATCCGCCACCAGGCAGGGGCAGAGGTGGCCATCGCGGCCGGGGTCATGTCCAGCCGCCGCCACGACCGAGATGGCGAGATTACTGTGGTCCTCATCCTCGACGCTGGCAGTGGCGGTATGAGCGCTATTGTGGGTCATGGCACTTCCTCTGGCATTGTGGGCCAGTCATACTGTCGGCTCCGCTCTGTCCGCCGGCAGTTGTCCGATTGCCGTGCTACCGGCGTGGTGTCTATGTGCGTCATACAGGCAGCGATGTGGTTGGTACGTGCTTTGTGGATGCTCTCCGGCGCGAGTTGCGGAGCGAAGGATTGAAGCTGGTATGGTGCGCTGATGATGCCTCGCTAGAACTCTACGTTGTTACGATGGACGAGACGCCAGAGGAGCCTGGCTACTACTCAGCGGTTTCGATATCGTATGTCTGCTATCCGGGCAATCGGTTCGTGACTGCTCAGTTACTTGATGTCGGTCGCGAACAGGTTGATGATATGGCCGAGATGATTGCTGACTATGCGGATCAGTTAGTCAGACGCTACTGGTAAGCCAGACCGTAGCCACTAATCAACCGGAATCGAACTCCCGGACCGTAGCGATGACGGTTGTGACTTCGTCGTCAGTCAGACTTGGTCTAACCGGCAGGGTGAGTACTTCGCTGCAGGCTTTCTCGGTCTCGGTCAGGTCAGCGAACCGGCACTGGCCTTCCATCACCGGTTCTTGGTGGAGCGGCCGTGAGTAGTAGTTGCCAGTACCTATGCCGCGTTCGCTGAGGAATCGGCGCAGTTCGTCGCGGCGGGTTGAACGGATAGCATACTGGTGGTAGTTCGAGCGACAGCCGGCAGCAGGCAAAACTGGGCTGAGAGATGGCGCGATAGAAGAAAAGGTTTGGCTCTTGCGGAACGCTAGCTCAGCGTCGTAGCGCGCCGCAATCTGGCGGCGGCGGGCGAGTTCTGCTTCAAGATACCGAAGCTTGACGTTGAGAAAAGCAGCTAGTAGTTCGTCGAGATGCGAGGAATAGCCGATGCGTGTGTAGGCCTCGTGCTCACGGCCATGGGCCTGCAGCGAGCGGATGCGGTCGGCCAGTCCTTCATTCGCCGTGACAATTGCGCCACCGTTGCCAAGCGTACTCAGGTTTTTGGTTGGATAGAAGCTGAACGTCCCGACATCACCGATGCTGCCCAGTTTCTGCTCGTGCCATGTCGCGCCGATTGCCTGAGCAGCGTCTTCGATCAGCCGGATGCCATGGCTCTGGCAGAACACGCCAAGCTGGTCCATGTCTGAGCAGTGACCAAAGACGTGCACTGCAAGGACGGCTTTGGTGCTCTTGCTGAGCACGTTGGCGCAGGTTTGGGCAGTGATGCAGAGTGAAGTTGGGTCAATGTCGGCAAAGACTGGCAAGGCGCCGACCTGCAAGATGGCTTCGGCTGTTGCGATGAAGGTGAACGCCGATGTTATGACTTCGTCCCCAGGTCCGATGCCAAGTCCGAGCAGACTCAGCACGAGCGCATCAGTGCCGCTTTTCACTCCGATTGCCGATTTGGTACCACAGTAAGCAGCAAGTCGTTTTTCAAATAGCTTCAGTTCTTCGCCACCAGAGAAGTGGCCGCTAGCGAGCGTACTTTCGAACGCCGCCCGCAGTTCGGCAGCGTACTGATTGTTTTCGGCCGCGACATCGTACAGCGGGATGGGCCGTGGTCGGGTTGGTCGGTTCAGCATCGCGCCGTGAAGTGTAGTGGTCTTGTCATGAGCGTCAAGCAGGTAGGAATATGTTTGGTCAGTGATAGGGGTTGGGAGAGGGTTCCGCTGGCATAGATGTTGTATGATGAGCGGCGGGGATAATGCCAGCGGATGCAGACAAGGTATTCTCGCTGCTAGACTTGATTGTGGGGTTTCAATCGCGAACCTTGAGTTGATGTAGTCGGTGGAACTGCCTGCAAGTGTGATGCTGAACTCGTCTTTGCGACTGGCGTTCAGGCGAAAGCTAGAGAATAACAGTAAGAGATAGCACACTGAAGGTTTGCCTGTGAGTCTGTTGGTTTGACCTATCTTTGCGGCAAGTCTATACTCTACTGCTATGGTGACATTGAAAGAAGTAACAAAAGACCCGGAAGTTATCGCTCTAATTGGCGAGGCCGATCGTCAGCTTGAGACCTTAGGTTACACCGAGCATGGGCAGCGACATGCCCGGTTGGTGGCGAAGAATGCTAAGGGTGTGCTGGCAGCGCTCGATTACGGGGAACGGCTCTGTGAGTTGGCTGCAATTGCCGGTTATCTGCACGATATTGGTAACGTGGTGAATCGAGACCAGCACGAACGAACAAGTGCGATTATCGCGCGGCAGATTCTGCTCCGATTGGGAATGGATTACATCGAGACTGCCCGGGTGATGGCGGCAATCGGTAATCATCACGAAGAAGGTGGCAATCCGGTATCCGAGATTTCGGCTGCTTTGATTCTTGCCGACAAAGCCGACGTGCACCGTAGCCGAGTGCGTAACCCGGATTTTATCACGTTTGACATCCATGACCGGGTGAATTATGCGGTGAAGAAGTCAGGGCTGACGATGCACAAGGAGGAGCGCCGGATTACATTTGATCTGGCGATTGATACGTCAATTGCGCCGGTAATGGAGTATTTCGAGATATTCCTGTCAAGGATGATTATCTCGCGCCGGGCTGCGGACTTTCTCAAGTGCCGATTTGAGTTGGTTATCAACGGTACGCGGCTGGTCTAGCGCCGACCGGCAGACCTGACCAACTGCCAAGAGCACCAAGGACACCGACTTCCAATTGACAGAGCTGGCCGTTGCTTTTCAGGCCAGTGGACAGGGCGGGCAGAGTGGCTGGGTGCGGCAGTGGGTTTTGGCCAGTCTGACAAGCAGGGCATGATACTCGTTGTACAACCGGACTGATCGAGGCAGGTGCTTGTGGAAAATGGCCTGCAGGGTCTCGTATGACTCGTCACCGTGAATCAGTCCGTAGCGATAGAGGATGCGGCGAGTGTAGGCGTCAATGACAAAGACCGGCCGGTTGCAAGCATAAAGCAGTATCGAGTCGGCAGTCTCGGGCCCAATGCCCGGCAGACCGAGTAGTTCCTGACGCAGGGCGGCGGTGGGGATGTGCCGCAGTCCGCTGAATCCACCTTGGGCGGTTAGCCACTCCAGAAAAGAGTGGAGGCGGTCCGCCTTGATGTTATAGAATCCGGCAGAACGGATTAGGGGAGCGAGCCGGTAAGGCGGCAACGATGCGATGGTAGCGAGGTTGAGTAGCCGATGGCGACGCAGGTTAAGGATCGCCTTCTCGACATTGGTCCAGGCCGTGTTCTGGGTGAGAATAGCGCCAATGGCTATTTCGAGCGGTGAGTCACCCGGCCACCAGTGCTGTGGCCCGAAAGCACGGTAGAGACGGGTGTAGATGGCGGACAGTGAGCGACGGATAGCCGAGATGCTAGTGACGGTGGATTGGACAGACGACCGTTGGTTCGGTGCCGGTGATGAATGTTTCGTAGCGGACACGAGGACAGGCCGGGCTGGCAAGTTTGCCAGAAGTCTCACAGATAGCGGCGGTCGTGATGCTGTCCGGTACTGGGAATGAGTCGGCAGCCAGTGTGTCAGGACGGATGGCCTTCATCAGTTCAGCCCAGACCGGGGCTGCAACTGCGCCGCCGGTGGCGCCACGATAGATTGGCCGTTTCTGGTCGAAACCGACCCAGACCCCACAGGTGAGTTCGGGTGTGAAGCCGATGTAACAGTTGTCGGTGTAGTCGTCAGTGGTGCCGGTTTTACCTGCAGCCGGACCATTGTAGCCAAGAGACCGAATGACGGTGGCTGTTCCCTCGTTGACGACGCTCTGCATCATGCTGGTAACAACATAGGCAGTCTGGCGCCGCAGCACCGGCAGTTGCTCGGGTCGGTTTTCCTCGATCATGTTGCCGCGGCTGTCTTCGATGCGCGTAACCATAATCGGTTTGACCTTGACGCCAGCGTTGGCAAGGGTGTTGTAGGCATTGGTCAGGTCTAGCAGTGTGACCTCAACTGACCCAAGCGCGAGGGAGAAATAGGGTGGGAGCTTGCTGGTGATGCCCATCAAGTTGGCGTAGCGCGCGACCAGTTCCGGACCAATCTTCTGGATTAGTCTGACCGCAACGCAGTTGCGCGAGAGCGCCAGGGCTCGACGTAGTGTCATCTCGCCTAGATACTGGCCGTCGTAGTTGGTCGGGGAGTAGTCCGGCTGGCCGGGGATGGGGATCGTAATTGGCGCGTCATTCTCGATGTCGGCTGGAGTGAAGCCATTGTCAATGGCCGCGACGTAGAGGAAAGGCTTGAATGCCGAACCGGCCTGGCGCCGGGCTTGGACAGCGCGGTCGTATTCGCTGTGTCGGTAGTCACGGCCACCGATTAGTGCTCGGACATAGCCAGTGCTGACATCGAGTACTACCAGCGCGCCCTGCAGGTAGCGAGGAGGCCCAATAGTCGAGTCCCGGCGCCGCAGTGAGTCGTAACCCGCCAGGGTGGGACGGAGCTTATACTCCTTCTCCAGCCGGTTGAGCCGTTCGAGGAGAGCAGCGTTGGCAGCCCGCTGGATGTCGAGGTCAAGGGTTGTATAGACGACGGCGCCGGACTTATAGACGAAGTCGTAGCCGTACTTGTCGGCCAGGTAGCGTCGGACTTCCTCGACGAAATATGGGGCCTCGTTGCGGCCCTGGCCAGGTGGTAGGACCTTGAGCGGCTTCTTGATGGCGGCGTCGTAGTCGCGCTGTGTCAGGCAGCCGATGCGCAGCATCTTGTTGAGAAAGAAGTTGCGACGTTGCAGCAGTCGTTCAGGGTAGTTGTAGGGTGAGTAGGCCGAAGGGTTGGCCAGCATTGCCCCGAGTGTGGCGCATTCGACCGGGCTGAGTTGGGCGACGGTCTTGCCGAAATACTTCTCGGCCGCAGCCTCGACGCCGTAAACCGAACCGCCAAACCAGACTTGATTGAAGTAGAGTTCGAGGATTTCGCTCTTGGAGTAGCGACGTTCAAGCTCGATCGCGAGAGCCATCTCCTTGAGCTTGCGGCTGAGGCTGCGTTCGGGCGTGAGAAACATCGAACGGGCAAGCTGCTGGGTAATGGTTGAGGTGCCTTTGACCGAACCGGCGCGACGGAGTGTACTCCAGGCCAGTCCTGGCAGCCGCATGATATCAATCCCCCAGTGCGAGTAGAATCTTCGGTCTTCGACTGCGACCACGGCCGCGCGCAGGCAGAACGGGATGCTTTCTAGTGGTACTGGTCGCCGTTTCTCCTGATACAGGTCGAAGATGACGCGGCCGCGGCAGTCGAGGATGCGGGTACTGGCTGGCGGCCGGTAGTTGGCGATGCTGTCGGCAGAGGGTAGGCCGTCGAACAGGCCGGCACGGGCAGACGCAAGCAGCACCAGTAGGAGACTGAAAACCCGTGTCATTTTGACCGGCTCAAGGAACTAGACAGCCTCGGCTAGCAGTTCGGCAATGTCCTTGATGCGGAGCTTGGACTCGGAATCGGTCGTCTTGACCGCGTCTTCCAGCGTCAGGATACAGAACGGACAGGCTGTGGCCAGAATTCTGGCACCGATGTCAATCACGTCGAGGACCCGGGTTTCGGCCAAGCGGCCCTTGCCGACTGACTCAACCCACATCCGGCCGCCACCGCCTTCGCAGCAAAGGCTGGTCTCACGGGAACGATCGAGTTCGACGAAGCGGTCGCCGGCCAGAGTGCGGAGAACCTGGCGTGGTTCTTCGTAAACCTTGTTCTGTTTGCCAAGGTAGCAGGGGTCATGGTAACTGACGACATCCGCGATTGGCGTTCTGACCTTGAGCCGACCGGTTTCGACTAGCGTGGCCAATAGCTGACTGTGATGGAACACCGGTATGTCCAGCCCCGGGTAGTCCTTCCTGAATGCGTTGTAGCAGTGGGGTGAGAGCACGAGGATGCGCTGGGGATGGCGCTCGGTGATGAGTTGCAGATTGTTCTGGGCCAGCTCTTCGAACATGCCGAGCTCGCCCATTCGGCGTTGCTCGCTCGAACAACAGGTCTCTTCTTCGCCGATGACACCGAACTCGACTCCGGCAGTTCGCAGCAGCTTGACAACTGCGCGGGCAACAGACTGGCAGCGCTGGTCATAGGCTGCTGTGCAGCAGGTGAAGAGCAGCACATCGGTACTGCTGCCGGCCGGGATCACTGGCAAATCGAGGTCGGTAGCCCAGTCCATTCGTTTCTCGCGGCCCCGGCCCCAGGGGTTGCCCTGGAGGTAGGTGCTTTCCAGCGCCGCCTGCACCTGAGCTGACATCCGGCCGCTCTCGATAACACGGGAGCGGAGTTCGGTAATCAGCTCCGCCGGCTGGACATTCTTGGGGCAGCGCTCGCTGCAGGTGGTGCAAGTCGTACATTCCCAGATTCCGAGTTCATCGGGATTGAACGGCTGCAACAGTTCGTTGAGCGAGTAATAGACGAGGCGGCGAACGTTCAGGTTCGATTTGATCGAAACCGGACAGCCGCCCGAGCAGCGGCCACACTGGATGCAGCCTTTGACGTTAAGCGTGGCGGTCGGCATAGGGGCTTATTGTAGGAGGCAGGCTCTGTAAGTCAAGGGAACAGCGGCCGAGCTTGACAGACCGGTCTAGCTGACTGAACTTGATACATGCGCCGACTAGCAGGATTACTGGCAGCGCTGGTCGTCCCGGCTCTGGCGGTGACGGCGGTGGTAGTGGACGCCGAGACCGGCGGGCCGATAAGTGGTGCTGTCTGTCGGGTGAGGGGCAGCGACGTGCTGGCTGTGACTGATGACCGCGGGGTCTGTTTCGTGCCGGTTACGGGACGAAGATGGATGATAGCAGCGAGCGCTGGTGGCTATGAACCGGATTCAGTGGCTGCCCGGGCAGCGGTGCGGGGCGAGGTGACGATTAGACTGTTTCGTGACTTGCCGCGGTTTGTTCGCGGACGAGTGGTTGAGGCGGTATCAGGTCGGCCGCTGCCCGCAGAAGTGAGGGCCGGTGGCCTGGTTACTACTGCGGCCGACGACGGCACGTTTCGGTTTGACAGTTTCCCCAAAGGGCAGGTGCTGATTGGGGCGGTGCTGCCAGGCTTCGTCGGTGATGAGCGCCAGGTGTGCGCTCGCGGGAACGAGACGACCGAAGTCCTCTTGCGGCTCAGGGATACCGCTAACGTTGGAACGGTGAGCGGGACTGTTACTGACCTAACAACCGGAGCCGGTATCGCTGGTGCTGAACTTCTGATTGATACGGGTCTGGTCGCGGCGGTGACAGATTCGCTTGGCTCTTATCAGATTGCCAAGGTGCCGGCCGGTGAGCACTGGCTGGTTTGTCGCGTGGACGGCTACGGAGCCCAGAAGATGCAGTTCCGGGTGTTGCGCGGCTGGGAAGTCGTGGTCTGTTTTCGGCTGCGGCCGACTACTGGCAGCACCCGCTAGCCGGTTGCCGCAAGGCTACCAGTCTCTGTCTGTTATGGGCGAAGACCTAGAGACGGTATTCGATCCTGCTGTCGGTCTCGGCCAATAGCCCGGCGGCGAGCAGGGATTCGATGATGCGGTTGATCTCTTTCTCGGCTATCTTCTTTTGGAAAACAGAGGCGATGACTTGGGCCAAGCGTTTGCGGTTGCGCGGCCGGGAACGTGGTTCGAGGTTGCGCAGGACCTCGAGGGCGCGCTGGTATCTGGCGTCAGCCTGCTGACTTAGGAAACGGGTCATTGTCCTGAGCTCAGTCCTGGCCGTGGTCTTGGCCGGCGACTTCATGCTAAGCTCGGAACTGCTGGTGATGCGGCGGCAGGCTAGCCCGGCTGCGTTCAACTGGCGCAACAAGGGGTCAAAACCTTTGTCGCGGGAGAGAACGAAGCACTGAGTGTTGGGAGCACGCTCAAGCACGCGGCCAAGGTGACAGGCAATGAAGAAGTCAAGGGCATTGCGGCCTTCGCCGGCAACTTTTTGCCACTCGACCCGGCTGCCAAGCTGTTGGGCCGAGGCGACGAGCGGCAGGGGGATGTTCTTCTGGTTGGCGCCGACAAAAATGACCACGTTCAGGTCTTCAGGCAGACCAGCTAGGTCGGTTGGCTGGATGTTCTCAAAGTCAACCAGCAACAGCCGCGGTCTTCTGGCTGGACTACTTTTGGGGTTGCTGGTGGCTGGCTTGGTTCGACTAGTTCGCATGGCCGATGTTACGGTCAAGCGCTGGTAAGTCAAGTCGTCGCCGCGCTGAAACCTACCGTTTTGGGTCCAGGACGTGCATGCCGGGAGAGGATATTGAGTATCGTGCTCCGGTATCGCTGCTGCATCATTTGTATCACGCTGCTTTCCATCCTCGTCACTTCTTCAATCGGTTGGCCCGAACATCTGGGTGTTCGCGTCCCGAGCCGAGCGATGCGGAAAGACGATGGCTGGCAGATGGGGCCTTGCGGGTCAGCCCGGGTCACGGTGCCGGTGGGTCGGCGCCGAACACGTCCTTTCTAATCTTTCCGAGGATTGCCGGGTCGAGACCGCGGGCCACCCACTTTTCGAGCAGGACCTGCGATTCGAGGTCGAAACTTGCGCCGCTGAGTGATTGGCGACGCGTCAGCCGGAACAACTGCCGGGCGTAGTCGAGGTAGTAAACGTACTGAAGCGTGGGCGCGCCAATGCTGTCTAACACCTGCTTCACTTCGCTCTCCATCAGGCAGAGGTCGGCAATCGCGGCTGCGTAGCGCCGCGCCATCGCTTCGCGCCGGCTGGTCAGGATCGCCATCACCTTGTCCGGCGAGAACTTGGCCTGCCAGGCTTCAAGCCGTCTAGTTACATCTGACATCGTAGCACCTATCCTTTCCCGGCCGGGCGAGCGCTCCGAACAGCGCTACGGTCACTGCCGGATTGATTTCTCTCTTTGTCTTACTTACGCTCTTTGCGGCCAGACCCGGCAATGGGGCAGTGGTCGGGAGTCGTAGCGGTATTCTGGGAGTGACTGGGGGAGTCACCCCCTTCTCAACTGCGTTGTCAAGGCGATGACGAGAATCGGACTGAATCAGAAGCTAGGTTGCTGAGCTAAGTCGCTGGTGGATAAGGGCTTCGGTTGCGAGGCGAGACTTGGATAGAGGTTCGGGTTGAGGATAGGCCTCTGGGGTAGGCCAAGTTGCGGCCAGAGGCGTAGAGTGAGTCTTGGGTTGAGCTGCTGTTTGAAGGTTGGGCTCGGTAGCAGGGTCAGGATGGGGCTTGGCTGCGAGTTGCTGGTGCGGGTTGCGAGCAGGGGGCTAGGGCAGGATGCGCGCCATTGTCTCGCGCGAGACCGCAAGGCGGAGGCCGTCGGCGACGCCATCGTCGGCAGCCCGACGCGTCAGCCACTCGGCAATCGGCGGTATCGTGCCGCCGTGGATGCGGACCGTGCGGTTGACGGTGTCGGTAAGTACGCGGTCGGCCTGGAGCCGGAGTAGCATCGAGTCGTATTCGACTTTTTTACCTTCGGCGGCGAGCCAAGCAGTATGATAGACAAGCCAGCGCAGAGCTTCGGTATCACCGGCGATGTCAGCCAGTGCCTGCTGAATTGGCTTGCGCTCGGAGATGTGTTGGCCCATTTGCAGCCAGTCGTGGGCGTATTGGGCGCTCACTTCGAGTAACCGGTCACAGGTGCCAAGGATGGCTGCGGCCCGAACAATCCGGCTGAGCGCAAACCATTTGCGTCCAAGCTGCAGTGCTTTGCCCGCAGTGCCGAGCACGCGGTCAGCAGGTAGGGTACAGTCGCAGAGTCTTAGTTGATTGCCGGCAAGGCTGGTGCCCGGGGTGTCTCTGTCGAGGATGAAGCAGGTGGGGCCAATCGGGCCAGCCGGGCCGGTTGCGGTGGCAAAGACGAGGCAGAAGTCGAACTCAGGGCGCGATAGCAGCTTTGTGCCGTTGAGCAGATAGCTGTCAGCCTGGGCGGTCGCAGTTGTCTTCATTTTGGCCGGGTCGGAGAACGGTTGCGGCTCGGCAAAGGCAACCGCGTAATGTTTCGAACCCTCGACCACTGGCCTGAGAAAGGCAGGCTGCTGGGCCGCGTTGCATTCATATAGCAGCGGTGTCGGCTCGCCCCATTCGACCGGGATGATCGTGTGGCCGAGTTCCTCGGCAATGAGACAGGTCTCAATCGGGCCAAGCCCGCCGCCGCCGAACTCTTCGGGTACGCCAGCGCTGTACAGTCCCATTTCTTTGAGGCTATCGGTTGCTGCCAGAGCGATTGCCCGCCGTTCTTCTGCGGTCTTGGCATTGTGGTAGTTCATCTCTTGGGGCAGCAGGTCGCGGCGCAAGAACTCGTGCGCGGTCTGCCGGACCATTTCTGCATCTTCGCTGAAGTTGAAGTCCATACTAGCCAGTCTGAGCCGATGGCATCAGGATACCCTACGGGTGTAGTCAGGGAGGAGGAGTGGCGATTTGGCATCGGTACTAAGGCCGGCAGCCTTGAGGCCGTTGCGCCAGGCAACAACGTGTTCGAGGCTCAGTTCGAGCTTGCTGGCGCGGGCTTTGGCTTGTTCGGCCGCGGCGATGCCGGCCCGACGACCAAAAACAATCACGTCGAGCAGTGAGTTGCCCATCAGGCGGTTACGACCATGGACGCCGCCCGAGGCCTCGCCGGCGACAAAGAGGTAAGGGACAGCAGTAGTGCAGTCGGGCTTGATGGCGACGCCGCCGTTCTGATAGTGAAGGGTGGGATAGACGAGCATCGGCTCTTTGGCGATATCAATGCCGTGGCGGCCGAACTGACGCACCATTGCCGGCAGCTCCCGTTTGACAGTGCCGGGGCCGCGGCGAATCTCAATCATCGGGGTGTCGAGCCAGACCGCCTGGATGCCGGTCGGGGTGGTGACGCACTTGCCGCGCGCGCACTCACGGATGATGGCCGAGGCTACCACGTCGCGGGTCTCGAGCGGGTAGATGAACTGCTCGCCTTCGGCATTGACAAGCTGGGCTCCGATTGAGCGGACCTTTTCGGTCACCAACTGCCCCAGTATCTGCTGGGGATAGGCAGCACCGGTCGGGTGGTACTGCATCGTGTCAATGAAGGCAAGGCGAGCGCCGGCCCGATAGGCCAGCACTAGGCCGTCGCCGGTAGCGCCGTAGTGGTTTGAGGTCGGAAAGCCCTGGTAGTGGAGTCGGCCCGAGCCACCGGTCGCGACGATGACGGTCTTGGCCCGGACAACAGCGTAGCGGTTGAGGTTCAGGTTGAGCAGGACAGCGCCCGTGACCGTGCCTTGGCTGTCCTTGAGCAACTCGACTGCCGGAGAGAACTCAAGCAGCCGGATGTGGTCGCGGGACCGAACCTCGTCGCGCAGCGTGCGCATTATCTCGGCGCCGGTGTAGTCGCGGGCAGTGTGCATCCGGCGGCGGGAAGTGCCACCGCCGTGGATGGTCTTCATCGAGCCGTCTGGGTTCTTGTCGAACATTGCGCCCAGCTCTTCGAGCCAAGCGATTGCCTCGGGCGCGTCGGTGACAAGCGCCTCGACAAGGTCAGGGTCGTTGGCAAAGTGGCCGCCGCCGAGCACGTCGAGGTAGTGGATGGCCGGAGAGTCATTTTCCTTGTCAGCAGCCTGGATGCCGCCTTGGGCCATCATCGTGTTGGCGTCGCCGAGGCGGAGCTTGGTGGCAATCAGCACACTTGCACCAGCGCTGTCGGCCATGAGCGCGGCAGAGCAGCCGGCACCACCGCCGCCAATCACCAATACATCAGTCTCGTAGTCAGGCGAATCGAGCTTGACTTGCTTAGGGTCGAGCGTCGAGTCGGCTTCGAGCAGCAGGGCGAGTTCCTTTGGGGTGCGGTCGCCCTGGTTCGGTCCGACGCGCAGAGCAGCAAAGGTCTCGGCTCGATAGTCGGGATGGTACTCGCGGAGAACCTGTTCTTTTTCCTCGGCGGTGGCGCGGGGAAAGGTCTCGCCTAGCCGGCGTTCACGGCTGGCGACAACCCGATTCAAAGAATCCTGCAGAATGCTGGGATAGCTCATCGGCTACTCTCCTGGCTCAATCTCACGCTCGGCGTAGCGTCTCTTTAGTTCGTCAAGCTGGGCCTGTTTCAGGGCAGCGATGTCGGCAGCAAACTTGCCGGCGGCTATTTCAGCGCGACGTTGGGCAAGGTGGGCCGACTTCGGTGCCAGGTAGCGACCATAGAGTCGGCGCGAGAGCAGCGCGGCGTTGTGCTTGACTAGTTCGGCAGGACAGCGGGAGACGCAGAGACCACACATAATACAGTCGAACGAGATGTCGGCAGTGGCGGCGATGTCGCCGCGAACTATGGCCGAGACGTAGCCGAGGACGTCAATATCCTGCGGACAGGACTTGGTGCAAGTATTGCAACCGTAGCAGCGCAGCATTTCCGGATAACAGGCAATTACTTCCTGGCCCTTGCCTTGCAGGTCAGCAAGTTGATAACGGGCGCGGTTGGCCGGGTAGTGAGGGATCATCGCCAGCTGCATTCCCGGCTCGACCTTGGTCTGGCAGGCAAGAGCGAAGCGGAGGTGATAGTCGCCAGGCAGCCGATAGACCGTGGCGCAGGCACCGCAAAATCCGCCCCGGCAGCCGACCCCGCGCACCAGTTTGTAGCCGGCATACTCCATTGCCTGCAGCATGGTCAGCGAATCCGGCACCGTGTGCCGTTCGCCCATAATGTAGATATCAACAAGGTTAGCAGCCATTGATGGCCTCCTCGAGGAAAGCATCGACATAGTAGTCGTCAGTCGGAGCGAGGCGTGCAAGCAGGTGTTGCAGCTGTTCGACCGTCTTGGTCCTGACGATGTAGTGTTTGATAGTCGTGTCCACCTGCGGGCAGGACATCACACACGCGTAGCAGCGGTCACAGTCAGTCCCGACCATTGTCTCCAGGGCCAGCGAAGTACGCTGGGCAGTCTTCTGCAGTCGCGCTGGCTCACGGGCAAGCAGTGAGCAGATGTCAACGCAGTTGCCGCAGCCCAGGCAGGCGCGTGATCCGGTCAGTTCGGCCTCGGTCTTGAGGGTGTGGGACGGGCCGAACCCGGATGATAGCAGCCGACAACGGGCAACCGGCGGTTCGGAGATGTCGAGGATCAGGTCGAGCATCGCGCGGATGTCGGCAATATCGGATTGAGTCGTGTTGGGCATCGGGATTAGCGCCAGGCAGGTAGCATTGACTAGGAGCTCTGCCGTAGTTTCTTGAACTCGGCCGTGAGCAGTGGCACGACAGTGAAGAGGTCGCCAACAATGCCGTAATCGGCCACCTTCATGATGTTCGCCTCGGGGTCCTTGTTGACGGCAACGATGCACTTGGAATTGATCATGCCGACGAGGTGCTGGATAGCGCCAGAGATGCCGCAGGCAATGTAGAGCTGCGGGGCAACGGTCTTACCGGTCTGGCCGACTTGGAACTGGTGGTCGCGCCAGCCGGCATCAACAGCCGCCCGCGATGCACCGACAGCGGCATTGATGACGGCGGCCAGTTCTTCGAGCAGAGCGTAATTCTCTGGGCCTTTCATGCCGCGGCCACCGGAGATGATGATGTCGGCCTCGGTCAGTTCGATCGTCTTAGTTACGGCCTTGACTACCTCGGTAACACGGGTACGAAGCTCGTCTGGCTTGGCCGAGCTTGGCAAGACCGTAGCACCCTTGTCGGTTTCGGGCAGCGGCGCGACCGAACGGGGTCGCATCGAGATGACGAGCGTTGCCGCGCTCGGGGCCTTGACCCGGGTGATCGCCTTGCCGGCATAGATTGGCCGGGTGAGAACGAGCGTGCCGTCGGCGTTGAACTCAAAGGCGGTGCAGTCGGGGACGATGGCAGCTTCAAGCCGGGCAGCAAGTGAAGCGGAGAGGTCTTTGCCGAGAGTGGTGGCGCTGGTGACAATGACCGCTGGTCCGTGCTCGCGGCAGAAACTGGCCAGGGCACCGGCATAGCCATCGGACGTGTAGCGTTCCAGCACCGGGTCATCGATAGTGAAAACCTTCTTGACGCCGAACTTGACAACTTCGGCGGCCAGCGGGGTGACGCCACTGCCGGCAATCACTGCGGTCAGTTCGTCACCGCGCTGCTCGGCAATCGCATAGCCGACACAGAGGGACTCGAAGGCCACCTTCTTCAGCTTGCCTTCGCGCTGTTCACATATTGCCAGTATCATCGTTAGCTCCAGCAGTGGTATTGATTAGCGGTCATGACTGAGCTTGAACGTGACGGATTCTAGCCGCCTGAATGAGCTAGTCAATCAATGAGGCGAGAGAGCTCGCGACCCTGTTGTTGGTTTAGCCCAAGAAATGCGAAGCGAGTCGGGACGACTCGCTTCGCATCGCGGAACAGTCAGAATCACTTCTTGCTGTAGACGACGCCAACAGTGGTGCCCCCACCTTCTTTGGGGCTGAGCGTGATGACCGCGCTCTGTTTTTCATCAGCGGTCTGGAATGTGAGCACGACGCTCTCGTTGCTCTCCATTGTGCCGATGGCTTTCCAGCCGGCGAGGGCAGTCTTGAAGTGGTCACTCACCTGCTTGATTGTCGCCGGTGTCTCAAAGACATAGGTTGCACCCGTGCCTTCTTCACTTGTGATCGTCCACTTGCCAGTTGGTTTGGCACCCGGGTAGATGAGTTCGGGCGGAAAGCCGGTAAGGTCAATGTTGGAGCCGGCATCAATGTTCACCTTGCCACCGGTTCCCTTCTCGATGGCGGTTTCGATCGCCTTTTCGGTCGCCTTCTGGGCGATGTCGCCGGCGCACTTGGTGCAAGCCGGGTTGACTGCCAGTAGCAGCGAGGCTACGACAACAGCTAGCACGAGAGATCGTTTGGTCACTAGATGCTCCTTTGGTTTCCCTATGCTATGATGTTGAAGGCGACAGGTCAAGTGTTGCCGGTGCCGGCCGGGCAGGCGAGGCCGACGGCGGTAACAGCACGAGCAGGTTTTCCAGCCGCATCATCGACCAGGCAGGAAGCAGTGATGGTATCGGCAGGTCGCGCAGGTTGTCCGGCAAGGCCGGAGCTGGCAGGTTCTTGAACGGGACCGGCGGGATGTCGGGTGAAGGGAGAATCACGCCGTTGAAGCTGGCGTTCATCGTGAAGCCAAGAATCCGTCCCATCCTGTCCCAGAGGATCTTATGGACATAGAAGCCACGATGCTGGCCAGCAAGGTCATAGACGGTCTTGCCAACCAGAAAGCCCCGCGGCTTGCCGAGGTAGTCGTAAAAGACCGAGCCACAAAGTCGGTACACCGACTTGCCGAGCTTGTTGAATATCGCTGTCTCTTCCATGGGAGCACCTCCACACTTGTCTGTTGAGCGTTTTCGGAACAAGCCCAGTTCCGAAGATTCACCAGTCATCACCGCGTTTGGCTGCGCGGTGCTCGGAGTAACCTACATCTAAGTCTAACGTGGGGTTAGTCCGAAGTCAACCGTCCGAAGGGGCTATCGCATCCAGCGGCGACGTTCGCGCTCCATGCGGGCGAGCTCCTGCGGGGTGATGCGGGTTGGATAGCAGCCAGTGAAACAGGCAGTGCAGAAGCCAGTTCCGGTTCTTCCGCCGGCAACTGCAGCGAGCAGACCCTCATAGGTTTGGTAGATAAGCGCATCGGCGCCGATGACGCGGCTGATTGCGGCAATGGAGCGACCTTTGGCGATGAACTCACCACGAGTCATCATGTCGATTCCATAGAAACACGGAAACCGTAGTGGCGGGGCGGTTATCGCCAAATACACGGCACTGGCGCCGGCATCGCGGACAAGCTGGACAATCTCGCGTGATGTCGTGCCACGGACGATCGAGTCATCAACCAGTAGCACCTTGCGACCGCGAATCTGGGACCGCACCGGATTGAGCTTCTGACGAACCGAAAGGGCACGGCGGTCTTGGCCGTGCATGATGAATGTGCGAGCGATGTAGCGATTCTTGATAAGCCCTTCCCGCAGCTCGATTCCGGTTGCGGCGGCCAGCGAGCTAGCTGCCGCGCGAGCGGTATCGGGAATCGGCACAATCACGTCTGGGCAGATACCGGCAGCCTGCACTTCTTTGGCTAGGCGTTCACCCAGGCGTAGTCGTGCTTCGTAAACCTCGATGCCGTCGATTATTGAGTCAGGACGGGCAAAGTACACGTATTCGAAGATGCAGTGCCGGGGTTCGGCTGGAGCGATGCGGCGGCGATGAACTCGGCCAGCACGGTCAACGAATACAGCTTCGCCGGGCAGGATGTCGTCGAAGCGAGAGAATCCAAGTCGGTCAAAGGCGCAGCTCTCCGATGCAAAGGCAGTCTCGCGGTTACGACGAGCGAAAAGAAGTGGCTTGATGCCGTGCCGATCGCGGAATCCGAGCAGCCCCTTGTCCTGAATGAGGGCAACTACCGAGTAGGCGCCGCGGACACGGCGAAATACGCCACCAACTGCCTGAAACACGGAATCGGGGGTGAAGTGATTGAGGTCAGTCCTTTCGAGTTCTTCGGCAAAGACATTGAGAATCGGCTCGACGTCCGAGCAGCTCGTAAGCTGGCGGTGGTCACGTAGAACAAGCTCGCGACGCAGTGACTCGTAGTTTGTGACGTTGCCGTTGTGGACCATGGCAATGCCGAAAGGCGCGTTCAGGTAGAATGGCTGGGCGTCTTCATCGGTGCCAGGGCCGATTGTCGGATATCGGACTTGACCGATGCCGATATTGCCAGTCAGGCGGGCCAGGTTCTTAGCATTGAAGACCGAAGCAACCGTTCCGTTACCCTTCTTGAGGTGAAATGTTGAGTCAGAAGTCAGGATGCCGGCTGAGTCCTGACCGCGATGCTGTAGGGCTAGCAAGCCCTCAACCAGGTCGGTGTTTACAGGCTGACGACAGGACAGTCCGAGCACGCCGCACATGCTGGGATTCTAGGGCAGACTTATGCTCTCGTCAAAGAATGAAGGGTGTAGAGAATTGTCGAAAAACGCGGTGGCGGGCAGATGCCCCCCACCCC
>CBFGKH010000003.1:0-254614 GCA_965649295.1 Caldifarciminota bacterium | reverse complement strand
GGGGGACAGTGGCAGGCGGGTAGTTTGACTGGGGCGGTCGCCTCCCAAACGGTAACGGAGGCGTTCTAAGGTCGACTCAGCACAGACGGTCACTGTGCGGCGAGCGCAAGGGCATAAGCCGGCCTGACTGTGAGAGCGACGGCTCGATCAGAGACGAAAGTCGGACCTAGTGATCCTGTGGCTCTGCGTGGAAGGGCCATAGCTCATCGGACAAAAGGTACTCTGGGGATAACAGGCTGATTTCGCCCGAGAGTTCACATCGACGGCGAAGTTTGGCACCTCGATGTCGGCTCATCGCATCCTGGGGCTGAATAAGGTCCCAAGGGTTGGTCTGTTCGCCCATTAAAGCGGTACGTGAGCTGGGTTCAGAACGTCGTGAGACAGTTCGGACTCTATCCATCGTGGGCGTAGGAGACTTGAGGGAAGCTGCCCATAGTACGAGAGGACCTGGGTGGACGTACCTCTGATGTACGAGCTGTCCTGCCAAGGGCATTGCTCGGTAGTCAAGTACGGAATGGATAACCGCTGAAGGCATCTAAGCGGGAAGCCAGTCCCAAGATTAGGTCTCCCTTGTGTCCGGCCGCAAGGTTGGACACGCTGAAGGCTCCTGGAAGACTACCAGGTGATAGGCCATAGGTGTAAGCGCAGCAATGCGTTCAGCCGAGTGGTACTAATCAGCCGTGCGGCTTGAGATTTCGGTCTGCTTCTTCTCCTTATTAGGTTTTTCCCGGCGGTTTTACCGGAGGGGCCACACCTCTTCCCATTCCGAACAGAGTCGTTAAGCCCTCCAGGGCCGATGGTACTGTGCTGGTAACGGCATGGGAGAGTAGGTCGCTGCCGGGGTTTTCTTTTGCCGCCAGTTGCTATTTGGTCAAAACCCCTGCACCAGTTGGTTGTCCTGGTTGACCGATGCCGCTCCTGTCGTGTATAATTATCTCTGGGGTGTAGGAAGGCGACAGAATGAAACAGGTGGTTCTTTTTGTCGCCCTGGTCGTGACCGGACTTTTCGGTCAGGAGCTGCTCATCAACGGAGGGTTCGAGCAGAGCCTGAGTACCGGATGGGTTACACAGCAGGGCGGCGTCGGTACAGTTACGATTGACCGCAGCACCGGGTTCCACCCGGACCCTGATTACGAGGCCCGTGATTCGTTGTTCGACGGCCCTGGCTGGGGACGGTTGAGCCAGACAGTCACCGTTCCCTGTGCAGCGCTGAATCTATCATTCACCGCCAACATGCAGATTGTCGGCAGTTCGCCGACTTGCTGGGCAGTGGCCGCAGTCTGCGTTGAGTATCGCAACTCGGCTTCGGTGGTGCTAGGCGAAACACGTTTCTACAAGCACGACAGTTACTGCACATGGACTTCAAGCCCTACCCTGCATCTGGTTGATGTGACGAGCTACAACTGGGAGCGCTATACACTGAACATCGCCGATGAGCTCAGTGCCAATCTGCCGGGCGTGAACCCGACCCAGGTCGCAAAGGTAACGGTATCGCTGTACACCTACACTGAGGACGGCTGAACCAACCCAGTGGCGAGGGTCCTCGCCGATAGCTTCTCGCTGCAGAGTGTTGGTAACGGGCCGTATCTTACCACTGGTCCGCTCACCGTGCTTGATCCGACCCCAGGCGGTAACAACAACGGCCGGTTGGACCCAGGGGAAAGCGGCCAGTTGCAGCTTGTTCTCTACAATGTTGGCAACCAGACCGCCAACACCGTCACCGGCGTTCTTCGATCCGGCAACCCCTATTTCGTAATCACTGATTCGACCAGCGCGTTCGGAACGATTCCGGCCAACAGCAGTGCGAGCAATGCCAGTGACCGGTTCGCGGCGGCTGCCAGCCCGCTGCTGCCCTTGGGCACAGTTGTGCCCTGCACCCTGCTGCTTTCGGCCAGCGGCTACAACGTAACAAGGGTGATCTACATCACTGTTGGGGTGATGACGCCGAACGACCCGATTCCAGACGCCTGTCCACCAATCTACCAGGCCTATGACGATGGCGACACCGGCTATCCACAGCGGCCGACCTACAATTGGGTTGAGATAAATCCAATCGGCACGCGGCTGAGCATCGGTGACGACCAGACCATCACGCTCACTCTGCCAACGGGTTTTGTCTGGCGATGGTATGGTCAGGATTACACCCAACTCTCAATCTGCTCGAATGGCTGGGTGGCACCGGGTGTGACGACGAGCGTCGCTTGGAACAATACCGCGCTGCCCAACGGATTGATGCCGGCAATGGTCGCCTTAGCTTGGGATGACCTCAATCCGGCTGCCAGTAACGGCATCTGGTACTACCATGACCAGGCCAACAACCGTTTCATAATCGAGTACGACAGCATTGCGCACTACAGCAGTCCGCTGCGCGACAAGTTTCAGCTCATTATCAGTAATGCGGCGGGTGGGTCGGACAACAGTGTGCTAATTGCTCAATACAAGCGTGCCTACGGCAGTGCGACGTCAACTACCGTCGGGATGCAGGACAACGGCCAGGGCCACTCGATTCAGTGCCTCTACAACGGCAGCTACCATCCCGGTGCGCTGCCGCTCGATACGGCTCGGGCGATTAAGTATCTGGGGAGCAGTCCAGTTATTCACGACGCGGCAGTTGATGCGATTACCGTGCCGATTAGTGGCACCGTCTATGCGCCGGGCACGGCAACCTTCACGCCAACAGCGACGATTCGTAACGCCGGGACCGTGAGCGAGAACATTCCGGTCACCTTCGCAATCTCGTCCGGGTACAGCAACAGTCAGAGCATCGCGCTCAATGCCGGTGCCTCAGGTAGCCTATCCTTTGCCCCGATTACGACATCGCTGGCGCCGGGTTACTATACGATGACTGCCACCAGCACGTTGGCCGGTGACGCGAATCCAGCCAACAATCAGCAGACCGGTGCGTTGCTGGTCATGGGCCAGCCAACACTGGTATCGCCGATAGGCGGCTGGGTGACTGGGCGGCGGCCGACCTTTGACTGGAACGACCTGGCTGGAGCCACCAGTTACGAGATTCAGGTGAGCCATGATGCGGGATTCACTTTGATTGAGTATTCGGCAACTGGGCTCACTGTGTCACAGGTTGTCCCAGGTCAGGACCTGCCGGACGGCCACTACTACTGGCGCGTGCGGGGGGTGAACAATCTGAGTGGCCCATGGAGTGCGATAGCCCAGTTCGGCCTCGATGCTACGCCACCAGCAGCGCCGACCCTACAGCTACCGACGAACGGCGCGACGGGCGTATCGCGGACACCGACGTTTCAGTGGTCGGCAGTCACGTTTGGCGGCGGTTCGGGCAAGGATGCGATTAGCTATCGCTTGCAGGTTGATACTGATAATCCGCCGACTTCGCCCTATGTGGTCAATACGACAACGACCAATACGACATTGGTCTGTCCGACGACGCTGGCATACGGCACAACCTACTACTGGCGCGTGCAGGCGACTGATGATGCCGGCAATACCGGCGCGTGGAGTACAGTCTTTGCATTCACCACGCTTTCGGTCGGCACTCCTACGCTTCTCTCCCCGGCACATAATGCTCTTTTGAACACGTTGCCGACATTTACCTGGCAGGCGGTCACGGATGCAAACTATTACAACCTTCAGGTTGACACCGATGCCGGGTTCGCAGCGCCCCGTGCGATTGACATCGGCCAGACCGGGCTGACCTACGCGCCGGCGACGTTGGCTGACGGTCACTACTACTGGCGGGTGCGGGCTTCGGCTGATGGCGGCGTCACCTACGGTGCTTGGTCAAGCGTCTGGGAGTTCGACCTTGACCGGACCCCGCCGGCAGCACCGGTGCTGGTGACGCCGACGGGAAATGGTACCGGAGTACCGGTTGATGTCGTCTTCGACTGGACCGATCTGAGCGATGGCTGCGAACCCAAACCGAAGCTGGGTAGGTCAGGTCAGGACGCAATCGGACGCTATGATATTGATGTCGCGACCGACCGGCTCTTTGCCAATCTTCTGTTCCATGCCGAACCGATAGTCTCGCAATACCAGCATTCGGCTGCACTAGACTACGGAACAAGATACTACTGGCGGGTACGGGGAACTGATGACTTTGGTAATGTTGGGCCCTACGCTCAAGACAGCTTCGTAACGATTGTTCAGGCGCCAGCGGTGCCAGTACTGGTGGCACCGAGTAACGGGGCAACCACTCAGCCGGTCAGTGGTCAGCTAGTCTGGAATGCGGCGGCGCGGGCGGCCGGTTACGATGTCTATCTGGACACAGTCAATCCACCGGTGGCGGTTGTCAGCCCTAATCAAGCAGGCACGAGCTACGGCTACAGCGGACTACAGCACAGCCGGACGTATTTCTGGCGAGTGGTGGCAAGGAACGCAGGTGGTCAGACCATGTCGGCAGTCTGGGCGTTCACAACAGTCGCTGCTGCTCCGGCCATACCGGAACTAGCACTGCCGACTAATGGTGCGACTGGACTGCCGGTTGCCGGCACACTCGTCTGGCACAGCGCAACTGGGACAGCGAACTTCGCTGTCTATCTTGATACGATCATGCCTCCGCTCCGCTTGTGGGCCGGCGGCCTCGCCGATACGACAGTGGCGTACACTGGTCTCGACCACGGTCAGGTTTACTACTGGCAGGTGGTGGCTAACGGGCCGGGTGGCACAGCAGCTTCGGCAGTGTGGCAGTTTGTGACTCAGGAGGATTCGAGCCGTCCGCCGAAACCGAGCGGCTGGCATGCGGTTGATACTGCAACCGGAACACCGATTGGTGCTGGGGGGTGCCTGGTGTATTCGCCCGACTCGCGGACTATCTACCAGCTGCGGGGAAACAAGACGCTCGAGTTCTACGAGTTTGTTGGTGCTGATTCGGTCTGGCGGAAGCTATCAGACGTACCGGTCGGCACCAAGCCGGTGGGCAAGGGTGCGGCGCTGGCAGCGGGTGGTGGGTTTGTCTTTGTGATGAAGGGCAACAACACTCGCGAGCTTTACAAGTTCGATGTTGCGAATCAGACCTGGTCGCAAGCGCTACGGCCGATACCGCTGGCGATGGACCAGTCGCAGCAGCGCGGCAAGGCACCACGGGGTGGTGGGAGTATGGTCTATGTCAGCCGTGGTGACTCTGGTTTCGTCTATCTTCTCAAGGGCTCGGGTACGCTCGACTTCTTCTGCTACGACGTGGCGCGTGACACCTACTACTCGGTTCCGAATCTGCCCTACAGTACCAAGTCGAAGTACGATGCCGGCTCCTGGCTCTGTTACGATGGCTTTCGGTACATCTATGTCATGCAGAGTCGGTTCAACGCGCTGTTCCGGTATGACGTTCAGGCGCAGGCTTGGGACAGTGTCGGCCTGACGCCGCTACCATTCAACAGTGCGGTCACTGGCCGACGCAACAAGAAGGTCGGCGACGGTTCGTCGGCGGCTTGGGACGGAACAAGCATCTGGGCCTTGAAGGGTAACAACACCCAGGAGTGGTGGCGTTACCTGCCTGATTCAGGGGCCGGTACCTGGGTCGAACATGAATCAATGCCCCAGACGATGGCCGGCGGCACACGCAAGAAGAAGCCGAAGGCTGGGGCCGGAGTTGCCTATCATTCGGACAGCGCTGCCTTCTTTGCTCAGAAGGGAAACAAGACCAATCAGTTCTGGATGTATGTACCAGGAGCGGCTTTCGGGTATCAGCCGGCGGTCAGCCAGGAAGGGGTGCAGGCGGGCCGATTCGAGAATGACGAGCCAGCGTTCAGCATCTTCCCCAATCCGTTTAAGTCCGGTACCCTCTACCTGACTGCCGGGTTGCTTGGTCCCTCGACTCAGCTTGTTGTCCATGATGCTCTTGGTCGGCGCGTCTTGGGGATGTCGCTCGGGCACTTTAGGACTGGTATGGTTGCGGTTGACCTGCCTCAACTTGCGGTTGGTGTCTATCTTGTGACCATCGAGAACGTTCGCTCTACCGCGGTTGCCAAGCTGGTCGTGGAGCGGTAGCGAGAAGCGAAAACAATACCGGCGGCGAGCATCTGCTCGCCGCCGGTCGTCTGTCAGAACTAGGCTTCGACGATCCGCCAGCGATAGCTAATCGGGCAGGCCTTTTTCAGCATGGCCGAAACTGAGCAGTATTTCTCCTGGGATAGTTCAACCGCTCGTTTGACCTTTTCTTCCTCAATGCCGCGGCCGGTCACGACGTATTCAATGGCAATGCTCGTGAAGACGCGTGGGTGTTCCTCGCTCCTTTCCGCAGTGATGTTCAAGGTGACGCCAGTAACATATTGGCGCATCTTCTTGAGCAGCGGCACAACGTCCATGCCGGTGCAACCACCCAAGGCAATCAACACCAGCTCGAGAGGTTTGGTCGCGGACGAGTCGCCTTCAAAGTCGGCGGTAGTGTCCATCGGAACAAGATGGTTCGAACCGGCCTTGCCGATGAAGGTCATTCGGCCGGCCCAACGGATATCAGCAGTGAGTTGCATGATTTCTCCTTTTTAGAGCTTACGGAGGATGTTGAAACCGACGCGGAAGTGGCCTTTGGTAACATCAACGATATCGTCGTAGGCGTCGGCATGGCGATAGGTGCGAAACCAGCCTGGTGCAGACTGACGCAGTGATGAACCAAGGGTCAACACAAAGTTGTGCCAACCTTGCTGGCGGTCGATCGTCAATGTCCAGGGAACGAGGGTTGTTGTGGTGTCGCGGCCGACAAGGACCGGTTCGGTCTCAATGCCAAGCCACCACGATGGCAGGACCGCGGCCTTCAGCCCGAGGCCGAGTGACCCGTAGAACTGCTTGGTGTTGGTTGTCAGGCGGGGCTGGCCGACCAGCGCTAGCCGGCCCGAGAATGGACGATGAACGGCAATGCCGATGTTGGCCCAGGTGCGTTCGATGGCGAACTGGCGGATATCGGCACTGACTTCGGGGTAGAATGTGAGCCAGTCAAGCGGAGCCCAAGCTGCGTGCAGTCCGAGCTCGCGAGTCGCGACGGTAAGCGATGCGCCGATTGTCAAACGCTCGGTCAAAGACCTGTCAATGACATCGCGGACATCGGCGCCGTTGAGGAATTGGAGGATATCCTCACCCCAGCCTTGAGCAGTGACTGACGGCAGAAACCGATGGGAGATGTTTATCTGCCAGAGACCAGGTTCGGGAAGTTGACCGGTTGGCAGATTGGCAATACGTTCGCCGGGAAATGCTGCTAAGAAGACCAAGAGAAGGGGCACGATTGACTCCTTGGTTTTGTCCTAACGGGCAATTTGAACCTTGAGCAGGCGATTGATGCCATTACCGAGGCGGACAAAGTAGTTGCCCGCAGGCACCAGGCGTCCGCGTTGGTCGCGACCATCCCAAGTGACCAGCAATGTCCCGTGGCTAGCTACCGGTTGGAGTCGCCGCAGCAGGCGACCAGCAGCAGAGTAAACCTCGACCGGTCTCGTGGCGTCGCCGTCGTAGCTGATAGTGACGCGGTCCCGGGCTGGGTTGCGTAGCTGCCAGACAACTCGCCTTGCTGCTGGTGCCGGCTCCTCGATTGCGCTCCACTCGGCGATTGTCAAACTGTCACGACAGATGGCATCGCCGCTGGTCGAGGAGTTGTTATTGGCGGCATTGGCGCACCAGTAGAACTTGACTGGGCCGGTGCCAGCCGCCGGCGCACGCCAGCCGAATGTCCAGGTTATGGGGCCGTTCTGGCCACGGCGTGTGCCGGTACTGGTTTGTTTGAGGTAGCCGGGTTCGATACTTGAGTACTGGGTGTTGACCGAGTCGGTCACAACCAGTTGGCCAGCGCGGGTGTTGGCCGCGTTCACTGCTGTTAGCGCGAAGCCCCAACGTGTCTGGCCGGCATAGCGGACCGACAGTGTAAGGAGATAGAACGAATCGGGCACGTAGCCGCCGGTTGGGAAGCCGGCGAGTTCGGTCGAATCGGCGCTGCCGGCAGGCCCAGAATGGCAGTCAGCGCAAGTGCCTTCGGTCGGTCGGCCGGTCTTGCCGTTTGGCGGATTGGCAGCGTTCGCAAGGAGCGTGCCGACAATCAGCAGAAGTGTGAGTAATGTTCGAGACACAGCATGCTCCTAGTTGTTCTGGGCACCGCGGTTTATCCAGTTTCTGATGGTGCCGGTCGCGATAGTGTCGAGCGGCGGGGCGCCGATTGGCATCTGGGGTTGGTCAGCGCCAGTGATACGGCGGTAGAGGACGCTCGAATCAGCCTGGCCAGCGATGACATTGGCGATTGAGTCAGAACCCGACGAGATGGTTCCGGTGTAACTGGTCAGGTCGTAGTTGCCACTGGCCGATGTACCAGCGTGGCAGCTGGCGCACTTGCCGGTGAGTATTGGCAGCACATGACCTGAGAATGAGGGACTGTCAGGGATTGCGTCAGGCTGGGTGCTGCAACCGACTAGCAGCAGGACGGAAAGGACTAAGCGCATGGGTTGGCTCCTTTGTACTTATCAGGACCGAACTATTATTGGGCGGCTGACAGTGGAGTCAAGGTAACGCCGGCCGTTTTCGAGCGGCCGGCGTTACTACGATGGGGAACGCTAGTTATTCTTGGCGCCCTGGTCAATCCATTTCTTGACTAGTTCGACTGTGGCAGCAGGCAGCGGGCCAGATGGCGGCATCTTGCCGTCTTTGAGGATGACATACAAGAGGCTGGAGTCGGCTTTGCCAGCCACGACCTTGGCCATCACCCCTTCGTATTTCGAGAGGTCGTATTTCGACTTGGCATCGGTAGCGCCAGAGTGGCAAGGCATGCAGCTATTGGCAAAGATGGGCTGAATCTCCTTGCTATAGGAGACGTCAGCGGCTACCGCAGTTGAGTCGGTTGCCGGTGCTTTGGCCGGCTCGGTCTTTTGGCCGCCACAGGCAGCGATGAGTAGTGCTAGGGCAAGCACGGACAGGTATTTCATGTTCTTTCCTTTCGCCGTTAGCGGCGCGGCAATTATCGGACAAGTGAAGCTAGTGTCAAGACTTTGCTGCCAGAGCAGCTAGTTTGACAGCCGTGACCGGCATTCTATAATCAATACGATGCCCGCGGATGCGTTTGTTGTCCGGCTCGGGCGCGGCGAAGGAGACGGTGGTTTCTTTCGCCACTGGCCGCATCGGTCTGAAACTTGCCCTCGTAGGAGGAGAAGATGCGTCGTTTGCTACTTGGAGTTGCCCTGCTGACCAGCATCGGTCTGGGCGTCAGTCTTTTCACCGAAACATTTGATGCACCAGGATGGTCACCCAACGCGCCGCCAGCAGGCTGGCGAATCTATCCGGCTGACTCGGGCCAGTCGCGGTTCGATGACTGGCACCGTGACAGCGCTCGCGCGCCCTGGGGAGGTCATCCGACACCCTTCGCGGCGATAAGTTTCACGGCCCTGGCCGACCCGCCACCAGATTCGCTAATCTCGCCGATGATTGACTGTCGGGGTATGGAGAATGTGGCCTTGATCTGTAGCACCTATTTCTGGCGCTGGTCATCGAACCCATACGTGGCCCGGCTGGTCTATTCAATTGACGGCGGTCAGACTTTTCCCTATGTCCTGCATGACTACTACCTAAGCAGCGTCAATCAGGCGGTGAGGGAGTCGTTGCCAATGCCGGCAGCAACCAACCGCGAGAGTGTCGTTGTGGCCTGGGTGTTTGACGGCAATCTGGCCTACATCAACTGCTGGTTTGTTGATAATGTCGAGGTCGTTGCCGATTCGATTGTGCGTTGGGACGTGGCCTGCACCGGCATCATCGCGCCGCCGAGCTCAATGCTGCCGGGTCAGCTAACTCCGGTTGTCAGATTCCGCAATCTCGGACTTAACGATTATGACACTGTCTTCGCCGCCTGCAGCCTGTATGACGATGCGATGAACGGCCTCGCCTACTGGGAAGATACTATCTACAATCTCGCGGCGGGCGCGGCTGAGCGGGAGACGGTCTTCGAACCTCCTTTCCCGGTGACTATCGGCGATTACTTCTTCAAGGTCTGGTGTTGGGCAGAGTCGAATTTCGTGACGACAAATGATACCCTGACGCGAAACTTTCGGGTGACGAACACGCGTACGCTGCGTTATGACGACGGTACTGCAGCCAGTTTTGAGTCGTGGCCGGTTGGTCACTACGGCTGGGGCGTGAAGTTTGATCCTGACACCTTCCCGGTCTATTTCGAGTCGCTCAGTGTCTATCTCCAGGCGCCGGCTAATCCGGCCCATTGCGGCTATCAGCTTGCCATTTTCGAGGACGACGGAACGGGCCGGCCCGGTGAGATGCTGTACATTTCGCCGGTTCAGTATGCTCCGCCGGGTTCAACTGGCTGGCAGTCGGTTTTCATGGCCGATTCAGGTGAGAAGATCGTTCGGCAGGCAGGTTCGGGCAGTTTCTATCTATTCTATTTGCAGGTGGGTGAGCCGCCGGAGTCGCCGGCAATCGGCCGCGATGCCGGCCGAAGTCCGGGTGCTGCCTACTGGCAGTATCGGAATGGAACGTTTGTGCCGGATGCAGCCAATGGCGATTACATGCTGCGGGCAGTGATGAATCTGGAGCCGGTGGTGCCGCCGCTTTTCGACGTGCGGACGATCGCCCTGCTGGCACCGGAGTATGACTTTATTCAGCGGCCGTTCGACCGGCCGATTGTGCCGCGGGGCCGATTTGAGAACTTTGGCACGACCACGGTCTATAGCGTTGCTGCCCAGTGCGACATTGTTGACCCGACCGGTGCAGTGATGGTCTATTCACAACTCGTAGTGATTGACTCGCTTCGGCCGGGTCAGGATACGGTAATCGTCTTTCCGGGCCGGGTACTGGATGTGGCCGGTCGGTGCAGTGTTCGGCTCTGGAGCTGGCACTTGGGAGCACCGCAGGACTCGATTCCGGAGAACGACGACAAGCGCTATGCCTGCGATATCATTCGCGGCCAGCACACCGGCACCAGCGCCTTGGGTTATGCCTGGATTGATTCGGACACGGCCGGTGGCCCGACCTTCGAGTGGTTCGATACGACCCGGATGAGTGGTTCGATTGCGCTCGGCAGGCAGGGGCGGATCAATATCCCGACCGGGTTTGATTTTCCGTATTACGATTCGCTCTACAACTATGTTTACGTCTCAGCTAATGGTTGGATGGGAGTGGGCGTGAGCAACCCGGGCGGAACCGATGACTCGCTGCCGCGGCCACTGCCCAATTCGGTGCTGCCCAATCGTTCGCTTTACGTCTATTGGGATGACTTGGGAGGCAGGCCTGATTTCAGTCGCGGCAAGGTCTGGTATGGGTACGGCGGAGTTGCGCCCAATCGTTACTGTGTCATCCTCTGGAAGGACATGATCCGGGAGCGTTCGCAGGACACGACCAACCCCATCTCGTTTGAGGTGGTGATTACCGAGAACGGCTTGTTCAAGTTCCAGTACCTTGATGTTGACTGTGGTGACTTGCGCTACAACCGGGGCCGTTGCGCGTCAATTGGTCTGGAGAATAGCGGCGGGACCGACGGGTTGAATTATCTCTACGCGATGCCGCCAATGTCAGCCGCCACCAACGATCCGGGAAACCGGCTTGATTCTGGCCGGGCGATTCTCTTCTATCAGCTCGTGACCGATGCAGCGGCAAGGCGGATTGTTGAGCCAAGCGGCTACTCCTTCCCCGGGACGATTATCCCCAAGGTGATGGTGCAGAACTACGGCACGACTCGGAACCCAATCCGAGTGTTTTTGCGCATCGGTACCGCCTATGCGGCAGATACGGTCATTCCCGGACTGGGGCCAGGTGAGAGTACGCTTGTCTCCTTTGTGACCCGGCCGTGGCCGGCTGATATCGGGACGTTCACCGCAGTCTGTTCGGTCTATGTTGCCAACGACGTGGACAGCACCAACGATGTGGTCAGCGCAACGATTCGGATTTCGTCATGGGCCAATCGGGAGAACATTCCGCCAGGACTGAATCGGAAGAAGGTCAAGAGCGGATCGCTCGTTTATGTCCCGAATGAAGCAGCAGTCTATGCGTTGAAGGGTTCGAATACCAACGAGTTCTGGCGGTTTGACGTTACGACCGGTCAGTGGGATACTCTGCCGCCAATGCCGATGCTACCTTCGGGATTCCGGGCCAAGGATGGCTGTGACCTGGCCTATGATGGTGACCGGGGCCGAATCTGGGCGATCAAGGCTGGAGGCCGAACCGACTTCTACTACTACGATATCGCTACCCGCACTTGGCACACGTCGCCAGAAATCAGGCAGCCAATAATCAACGATGGTCGGCCTTATTTCCCACCCAAGCGGGGGGCAGCCCTGGCCTATGTCTCGCCTGGCCCATTCGGGGCTGGGCCGCAAGGCTCGGTCTATCTAATGCCGGGCAACGGTACGAACTATCTCTGGCGCTATGATATTCAGCGGGATTCGTGGAATACGATTGTGGGTGGCTCGGGTGTGCTTGATATTCCGTCGGACCCGCTGCGGCGTCGTACCGTGCGGGTGGCTGGTGACCTGGCCTATGATGGTGACTCGATTCTCTATGTGATGAAAGGCTCGAACACAACTGAGTTCTATGGTCTCGACCTGCGGCTCAATGTCTGGTCAGAGTCACTGGACCAGACAACCCTGATTGGGCCGACCAACCGCCGGGTGAAGGCCGGTGGCGCGATGGCCTACCACAACGGCTATCTCTATGCGCTCAAGGGCGGCAACACCCTCGAGTTCTGGCGCTACGACTTTGCCGGTGACTCCTGGTTCCGGCGTACCGATATTCCGTATTCGCCGACTGGGCCGCGGGTGAAGGTGAAGCGCGGCGCTGCCCTAGCTGCGGCTGAGACAACGCTCTTCTGTCTCAAAGGCAGCTATGGCTATGAGTTCTGGGAGTACAAGCCGGCTGGTGACACGGCGAGTGGATTCCGGTTCAGCGGTCGGCCGGAGCGGGAAGGGGTGCAGGCTGGTTCGGCCGAGGACCTGACGCAGCCCTGGCTTACTGTGCGACCGAACCCAACCCGGGCCGGCATTGTCCTCAGCTACAACCTGCCCAGTCCGGCCAATGTCCGGGTTCGTATCCACGACGCTGCTGGCCGACTGGTTACGAGCCTGGTTGATGGGCCAAGACTGAGCGGCCGGCATCACGTTAGCTGGGACGGTCGTGGCCGTGACCGCCAGGCGGTTGCCGCCGGGGTTTATTTTGCGGTGTTCGAGTTCGGCGATGTTCGGCTTAGCCGAAAGCTCGTTATCGAGCGGTAGTAACTGCAGTTGCTGTTGGCAGGGCGGGCTTTGGCCCGCCCTGCCTTTTCAGGCGGTAACTAGAACTTGTACCAGAGATAAATGGCGAGGATGACTAGCAGAATTGCCGCAGTCGTCACCGAAAGCGACAGGCCAAAGGTGAAAGAGGCAAAACCGAGGTTGACGGTCAAGGTCGGTATGCCGACGGAGAGCGACTTGAAGAAGAAGTCGCGAACCGGGCCGTCCGGAAATGCTCCAGCCACGAAGTGGGAGATGACGCTGCCCAATATGCCGGCAACCAAGACTGCTAGCACAAGCAGGCCGACTGAACGGCCGCCAGCCCGGACACGCTGGTTCATTGGCATCGCTCGAATACTACGCAGCTACGGGCGGCAATCAAGCCTGGTCAGTGGCTAACTGAGGATGAAGTCGGCAGGCTGGCCACACCGGGCGCAGCGGGGCGGTTGGTGCGGCCGGGGCAGGTTGATGCCGACAATCAGGCCAGAGTAGGCAGAGCGGTCAACTAGCCAGTTGCCGCAGTGCGGGCAGTAGCTGTCACGATCGCGGGGCGTGGCGACGACATTGCCGAGATAGACATAGTCGAGTTTCTTGCGGGCGATGGCAGCGGCCTGTTCGAGGGTACTCGCTGGGGTCGGCGGTTCGGTAGCACGGTGGCGGGGAAAGTAGCGCGAGAAATGAAGGACGGTTCGGCGGTCGAGGCCGGCGACGAAGTCAACCAGCGCGCTGATGTCGGCGGTGGAGTCGTTGCGGCCGGGTATCAGCAGATTGGTTAGCTCGACATGGCAGCGGCGGTAACTGGCCTGGATGGTTGCCAGCACAGCCGCAAGGTCACCCTTGACATAGTCACGGTAGAACTCAGGTCGAATTGACTTTAGGTCAATATTCATCGCGCTGACGAGCGGCAGCAGCTCGGCCAACGGCTCGGGATTGATCATGCCGTTGGTCACCAGCACGGTCTTGATACCCTCGGCCCGGAGCAGGCGGCAGGCGTCAAGAAGGTATTCGAACCAGCAGAGTGGCTCGGTGTAGGTGAAGGCGACAGCCGGAGTTTGGTGCCTGCGGGCAAGCGCCAGCAGCTCGGTCGGTGGCAGCGGTCGCGTCGGAGCAATGCGCTGGGAGATTTCGGCGTTTTGGCAGAACGGGCAGAGGAGGTTGCAGCCATAGGTGGCGATTGAGAGTATCTGGGTGCCGGGCAGGAAGTGGTAGAGCGGCTTCTTTTCGATCGGGTCAACGGCGATGGAGACGACAGCGGCGTAGTTCTCGGCGATTAGTCGGCCGGCGATGTTGCGGCGGCCAAGACAGCGACCGGTCTTGCCCTCGCCAATCAGGCAGAAGTTCGGGCAGAGTTGGCAGCGGACATTCTCACCCTCAGCCTGCCAGTACCGGGCGACTACCGGGCTGGTCTTACTCATCGGCCAATCATAGAAGTCGTTGTGCTACGAGTCAACGAGCGGTCAGCAGCAGCTCAGGTATTGTCTCTGGGGCGCGTGGCGAAGTGGTGTCCAGCAGGTGTTGGGAAGGAACCAGACAGACGAAGACCAAGGTAGAGGTTCGGAGAGTGGTGATGGTCGGTCGGATTCTGTTCCTTGGGGTGCAGTCCGCAACCGTGTTCGACGCCCAGAAGCTGAGAGGTTAGGAGACTAGGTGGCGAGTTTGTCCGTGAGTGGCGAGGAGAACTCCCTCAGGGTAGGTGCCAATGATAGGTTCGGTGGTAATCGGGATGACGACTCCGGGGACAGTCCCGGGGATGGGGTATCAGAAGACGAGTATGGTGGCTAACTTGTTGAGAAGCCAAATGATAGGTTCAGCGAAGCCGTCCGGTGGCTGTGTACTTCATAGTATACAACCGAGCTGGCTAGGTCGGTCTCTGGTCGGTATTTTTCCGCTCGCTGGAATTGTTCTTGTTGTATAACAGTATGCGGGCAGCGGACTAGTTTTGGTCTAGTAGTCGTAGTGCGTCACCAGCCAAATAGAAGGAACCGGCGATGACAATCGGCAGTGACGACTGGCGGGCAAGGGCGAGGGCAGTGGTTAGGTCAGGAGCGGTTGTGTGAGTGATACCAAGCCGGGTGAAGGCCGATTTGAGAAGTGCGAGCGGCATTGCGCGAGGTGAGTCAGGTTTGACTAGCACGGCCTGATGGACCAGGGGCGCAAGTGGCCGAACCGTGCGCAGGACAAGTTTGCCCCGTAGCGAACCGTAAACAAGCACGATGCCGGAGCGGTGGGCCGAGGGTTGAAAGGGGAGCAGGTGGTCACGTAAGGCATCGGCAAGGGCAGCGCCGGACTCAGGATTGTGGCAGGAGTCAACAATGGTGAGGGGCCGACATGATACAAGCTGGCAGCGGGCAGGAATTCGAACCGAGCGCAGGCCCTGTCTGATGCCGCTAATGGTGATGCGCCGGTCTGATTTGGCCAGCAGCAGGAGCGTGGTCAGGACAGTTCGGAAGTTCTCGACTTGGTGGCGGCCGAGAAGTGGCAGGTGGAAGGTCGCGTGGGCCGGACTGAACGGTGAGCAGTAAGACCAGTGAGCCTGGAAACGGGAGCCGGTCGAAGTGAGACGGAGACCGGTAATGGCGACAGTCTCGTCAGCCCGAATAAGGTGAGCGCCGGTGCGTTGGGCGCAGGTAACGAGCGACCGTAAGGCCGCAGGTTCCTGCTGGCTGACAACGGCTGGACGGTTCTTTCGCATGATACCAGCTTTTTCGCGGGCGATTTTGGGCAGGGTGCGGCCAAGTACGTTCAGGTGGTCGTAACCGATGCGGGTGATGACCGAGATTTGGGGGTCGGAGAGGTTGGTTGCATCGAGTCGGCCGCCAAGGCCGACTTCGATTATGCAGTAGTCTGGCCGGAGGCGGGCAAAACTGTCAAAGGCCATGGCGGTGGTGAACTCAAAGTAGGACACCGGCAGTTGACCGACGTGGGGGGCGACGCGCTCGACAGCGCGGGCAAAGAGCGACTCGGAGATGGGCCGGCCATTGATGCCGACCCGTTCGCGCACGCTGAGAACATGGGGTGAGACAAAGAGGCCGGTATCAAGGCCACAACCACGGAGGGCGGCCTCGAGCTGGTAGCAGACCGAGCCTTTGCCCTTGGTGCCGGCAACAAGAATCGTCGGCGGCAAGCGCTGTTGCGGGTTGCCGCAGCGGTCGAGCAGCCGGCGGATGTTGTCGAGTTTGAACTCATCGCGCGGCCGAGCCTGTTTCTCGTAGTTGACAAGTGAATCGAGAAAGCGGACCGCCTGCCGGTAGTTCACTCTTGATGGGTGCGGAGTTCGATGCCGCGGCGGCTCGAACCGACAAAGTCGAGCAGCACCTGCAGCCGGGCACAGGGTATCCTTTCAACCTCATGTAAAGCTTGGGTCAGGTTGAGCTGGGAACGGTAGATGAGCCGATAGGCCTGACGAATCGCCGCGATGTCGGCAGCAGTGAAGCCGGCGCGGCGCAGACCGACATGATTGATACCGCGTATGCGGCAGGGGTTGCCAGCAGCCAGCAGAAAGGGCGGGATGTCCTTGTTGATATAGGAGCAGGCCCCGACCATTGCCAATGTGCCGATGCGGCAGAACTGGTGGACACCAGTGAGACCGCCGATTGTTGCTAGGTCGTAAACTACAACGTGGCCGCCAAGCATCACCCCGCTCGTGAGCACGCAGTCGGAACCGATGCGGCAGTTGTGGGCAATATGAACGTAGGTCATGACGATGTTCCGGTCACCGATGATGGTGGCAGTGCCATGACCAGTGGAACGGTGGACAGTGCTGTATTCGTAGAAAGTATTCTCGTTGCCGATGATGACCGCGGTAGCTTCGCCAGCGTAGTGGCGGTCCATTGGTGGGCCGCCGATGCTGACACCAGTGAGGAAACGGTTACCAGCACCGGTGGTCACTTGGTCAGAGAAGACACAGTAGGGGCCGACAGTTGAGCCCGGGCCAATAACTGCCGCCGGCGAGATAATCGCGGTCGGGTGAATCGTCGGCTCGACCGAGGGCTGGTCAGCGCAGGGCACCGGTTACAATAGCGTCACAGGCCAGCTCGTCGCCCACCCGGGCAGTGCCGTGAATCTTGTAAACTCCGGACCGGCCAGAGAGGATTTCGGCAAAAAGGAGCAGCCGTTCGCCAGGTCGCACCTGGCGTCGAAACCGGACATTCTCGATACCGGCAAAGAGGGTCTTGCGGCCACGTCGTTCTTCTTCGGTGATGAGGACAATCAGGATGCCGGCTTGGGCAATCGCCTCGACCATTAGCACGCCGGGCAGGACTGGGTAACCAGGAAAGTGACCGGCAAACCAGACTTCATCGGGTCGAATGTCGCGGTAGGCAGTAAGGGAGCGGCCATCAATACGGGTGACTGCGTCAACAAAGAGAAACGGCTCGCGGTGGGGCAAGAGCTCTTTTATCTTTTCGCGGTCCATTACGATTGTATCCATCAGTTTTCCTCCAGGTGGGGTCTAACTGCCCGAACTAAGGCAAGGTTGAGGGCGTGACTCGGGCGGAACGCGCAGACGTCGGCCAGCAATGGTCGGCCAAGCAACCAGAGGTCACCGAGCAGGTCAAGGAGCTTGTGCCGACAGGGTTCATTGGGCAGGCGCTGGCGGGCTGGAAAGAGGAAGCCGTTACGGAGCCGGAACCGGCAGGGTAGGGCAGGAAGATGGTCAATGCCGGTCGGCGGACCAAAGGTGCGGGCTGGCGCAATGCGGCGAAGAAAAGTTGCCGGAGTGATAGTAGCGGTACAGCGTTGGTTAGCCGGCACTGCCGGTGGTCCAATTGTGACCGTCAGGCGCAGGCGCTGGGCTGGTATCGCCGTGGCAAAGCTATTACCGCGGCGGACCGTTACCGGCTGTCGCAGTCGGCCAGACGGTGAGGCCATCGGCACGAGCCCGGCCTGGGCTAGTGCCCGGGCATAGGGCAGACTGCTGCCGTCGAGCAGGGGCAGACGACTGCCGGCAAAAAGGACAGCCAAGCCAGTGATGCCCAGGCCAGCACAGGCAGCGAGCAGATGCTCGACCATCGCTACTGAGCGCTGGCCGCGTCTGAGCGTGGTGGAGTGGTTATGACAATAAGCATTGGCAATCGTGGCGGGAATGCCGTTGACGGTGATGCCAGGGTTAGCGGTTGGAGTGAAGATAATCGAAGCCGACGTTGCTCGGCCATTGGTCATCCTGCCCAGACGGACTGATCGGCTAATCGTGTAGCCCATCGTTGCGCTGTCCGAACTGTTGCCAAAGCCAGGCCCAAAAACGAGTGGTAAGCGAGTGGGGTCGGGCCGGGATGCCGGAATAGCGGGAACCGGGCGGTATTGAGCGGAACAGGGCGGATTTGGCGTAGATGATGCTGTCGTCGCCAACCGTCACATGGTCACGAATCCCGACCTGTCCAGCAAGAATGACCCGGTCGCCAAGCCGGGCACTGCCGGCGATGCCGACCTGGCCGGTGATGATGCAGTGCCGGCCGATGACGACGTTGTGGCCGATGTGGACATGGGCGTCAATTCGGGTGCCGGTGCCGATACGGGTCTCGCGGCCGGTACGGGCCCGGGCAATCGTGACAAGAGCACCGATGTGGACGTCATCCTCAATGATGAGCTCGCCATCGTGCTCGGCCAGACGATACCCCTCACCCTGCCGTTCGTAGCCGAAGCCGTCACAGCCAATGACACTGCCCGGACCGATTCGACATTCGGCGCCGATCGTGGTGCGTCCGAGAATCGTGACATTGGGGCCAACGATTGTGTCCGGGCCAATGACCACGGCCGGGCCGATGACGACAAACGGCGACAGCGTAACACCAGGAGCGATACGGGCAGTCGGACTGACGGCAGTGGGGCCGGGTTCCAATCGGGGTTAGGGCTTCTCGACCGCGGCGAGCAGGACCCGGACGACTTCGGCCACCTGCTGCTGCAGGTCTTCGATTCGGGCCGCCTCACCGGTCTGACTCTTCAGTGTGGTACTGAGCCGGACACTGGCAATGGTCAGCTCAAAGCTGATACGGCGGTCCTGCTTGGAACAGCGACCATAGACCGCGTAGTCGGCGTTGAGAGCGCGGGCAACATCAATCGCCTGCTGCTGGGTAACCTCACCGGTCGAGTAGCCGCGGCTGGCCAGTTCCTGGTCAACGCGGGAATTAGCCGCCATGTCGGTCTTCGGTTCAGCCGCAATCAGGGTGTAGCAGAATTGGCGAATCTGGGCGCCAATGCGGTCTGCAATCGCCTGGTCGTTGCTGTTGAAGATGGGCATGATGGCATAGACCAGCTTGGCTGTTGGCGTGGGCGCGACCGGTTCGTACTCACGGTTCAGCTCGGCAATCACGAGCTGGGTAAGGTCGAGACCGGCGGCGCTATAGACGATGCCGGCTTTGGTTGCGTCGAGTACTAAGTCATAGCCCTCGCTGGCGGCGAGGCGGGAGACAACCGAGTCAATCTTTTCGACAATCGGGGCAATCAGTTCGCGGTTCTTCTGGTCAATTCGGCCATTGGTAGAATAGACTTCGGTCAGATAGCTGTCGTAGCGGCGTTTGGCCGCGTCAACTTCGGCGGCCTTGGCACGTTTGCCTTCTTCGGAGAGGGTAAGTTGCTGGGATTCGTACTCGGCGCGGATGCGTTCGTATTCGGAACGCAGGGTATCGGCAGTGGCCTCGAACTTGGCGATGGCCTCATTGAGCAGGCGTTTGGCCTCGATTGCTCCTTCGTAACGCTCGATGACGCGCTCGACATTAACATAACCGACTTTGCTGTCGCGGCCCAGGGCCGGTAGCGCGGCCAGGGTGACGAGCAGCAGCGAAACGATTGGTCTCATCTCTTTCTCTCCTTGACAGGTGAGCGACTGGTTAGGCAGCATACGGCCATCGGTTGTGGGCTATCTTCAGCTTAGAGCCGGTAGCTGGGTTGTCAAACTGGACGACCCCAGATTCGGCCATTGTTTGAGCCGAGCATCAACGGAACCAGCTGGCCCGGGGCAAGACTGGCTGCGACTTGAATACGAAGGTAGTTGTCGGTAAGGGCCTTTTGCTGCGGTTCGATGATTGCCGGGCGCACGGTTCCAACGAAGCTAAGCTCGTATTGGTGGCGGCGGGCCGCGGACCACTCCCGGAGCAAGTGAACTCGTTTCCGGACGGCGGCTGCTGGTGGCGGCTGGTCTGTCAAGCTCAGGCCGGGACGGGGAGAGAAGCGAAAGACGTGGAGATAGCTGATGCCGGAGCAGTCCAGAAACTCAACAGTGCGGGCGAATGAAGCGTCGTCCTCACCGGGGAATCCGACAATAACATCAGCGCCGATATTGATGTCGGGACGAACTCTTCGCAGGCGCCGGACGAGCTCTTGGTAGTCGGCAGATGTGTAGGCACGGTGCATTTTGCGAAGAATCACATCGTCGCCGGACTGGAGCGGCAGGTGGAGATGGGGACAGAGGCGCGGGTCAGCAATCAGGCTGATGAGTTCAGCGTCAATCGTATCCGGTTCGAGCGAGCCCAGCCGAATACGCGGTGCTGGCGCGGCTGCCAGCAGGGCCCGGACCAGTCCGGCCAGTCCTAGACCGGAGTCGGCATAGCGGCCAAGGTTGAGCCCGGTGAGAACAATTTCGCGATAGCCCTGGTCGGCAAGGTTGCGAAAAATCGCGACTGCCTGGGCCACAGGCAGTGACCATTGCTGGCCCCGTAGGCTCGAGACAATGCAGTAGGCACAGCGGCGGGTGCAACCATCCTGCACTTTGACTAGGGCACGACTGCGAGCTGGCTTGGGCAGCAGGCCATCGAGCAGCGCCCGTTTTTGTTGGGTGGTCCAGACAATATCGGCACCGGCCGCTCGTAGCCGGGCCGGCGCCAGTTCGGCCAGGCAACCTAGGGCGATGACCTGCGCTGAGTGCCGGCGGGCCTGCCGGAGCAACGCAATTGAGCTCCGCTCGGCAGCAGCGGTTACAGCGCAGGTGTTGACGTAGCTGGTGGTGACTGGGGTGCCGGGCCCAACCAGTCGGACGCCCTGCTGCACCAGTTGGTGCCGCAGGGCGTCGCTTTCAGCCTGATTGAGTCGGCAACCGGCAGTCAGAACTGCAGCGGTTGGCAGCTCGCTATTCTTCGTCGTCGAGTTCGCGCAGGTGGTCTTCAAGCGTGAACTTGCTGCTCTCCTGTTCTTCGTCGTAGATGTCATCGCGCAGGCGGCGGCGGTCACGGCGGTCCCGGCCGCCACGGCGGCGTGGCTCGCCGCGTTCGGCCTCAGCGGTTTCGACGGTCGGTTCCGTCGGCGTCGCCAGGTCGCGTTCACTCAGGTAGATTCGGCGGTGTTCAGAGTCAACCCGCATCACCCGCAGTTCGAGCTCCTCACCAATCTGGTAGTTCTCCTTTGCCTTCTTGCCGCCGCGGGCAAGATAGGCCAGCGGCACAAAGCCCTCGATTTCCTGGGGCAGGGCAACGACGACGCCCGGCTTGGGCAGGTCAACCACCCGAGCCTTGACGATGTCGCCCTCTTTCAGCTCGCGGCTGACCGCGTAGAACGGGTCCTCTTGCAGCTGCTTCAGGCCGAGCGAGATGCGGCGGTTTTCTTTGTCAATGCCGAGGATGATGGTCTCGACGGTCTGGCCTTTCTTCAGCTCCTCGCGGGGATGTTTGATCCGTTTGGTCCAGGAGATGTCGGCAATGTGAATCAGGCCATCAATCCCTTCGTCCAGTTCGACGAACGCCCCAAAGTCCTTCAGCGCTCGAATCCGTCCCGTGACCCGCTGGCCAACCTGGAACTTCTCGTCAACCAACGACCAGGGGTCGGGCATCGTCTGCTTCAGGCCGAGCGAGATGCGGCGGTTTTCCTTGTCAATATTGAGGATAACCGTCTCAATCTCCTGGCCGGGTTCGAGAATCTGCGATGGATGGTGAATCTGCTTGGTCCAGGACATCTCGGAGATGTGAACCAACCCTTCGATGCCGCGCTCGATTTCGACAAACGCGCCGTATTCTGCCAAGGTGCTGACTCGGCCCCGAACGCGCGAGCCGATTGGGTAGCGCTGTTCGATGTTCTCCCAGGGATGGGGGGTGAGCTGTTTCAGACCGACAGTAATCCGACCGGTCTGCTGGTCAAGCGACAGTACCTTGACCTTGAGGGCATCGCCGATGTTGACCACTTCACTCGGATGGACGACCTTGTTCCAGGCCAGGTCCGAGATGTGGAGCAGGGCGTCAATCCCGCCGATGTCAACAAACGCGCCGAAGTCGGTAATCGTCTTGACGGTCGCATCAATCACATCACCGACCTGAACCCGGCTGAAGATTTCTTTGCGAATCTGCTCCTGGCGCTCTTCGAGCAGCAGCCGGCGCGAGACGACGATGTTCTTCTTGTACCAGTTGACCGAGAGAATCTTGACCTCGAGTTGCCGGCCAATCAGTTCGTCAAGATTGGGCACCGGCCGCAGGTCAACTTGGGAACCGGGCAGGAAGGCATCCAGTCCCAATACCTCGACCTGTAGTCCGCCTTTGACACGCTTGGTGACCGTGGCTGGCACACCTTCAGCGCTCTCCGACTTCTGCTTGATCGTCTCCCAGGCTAGCTGGAAGTCGGCCTTCTTTTTGGAAATGACCGGAAAGCCGTCGCGGTCCTCGAGGGCATCAAGATAGACCTTTACTTCCTGGCCTTCCTGGATTTCTTCGGGGCGGCGAAACTCGGTCAGCGGCAGTACGCCTTCAGCCTTGAGGCCGATATCAACCAGTACCGCGTTGGGTAGGCGTTTGATTATCCGGCCGGTGATAATCTCGCCGGAACGCAGGGTCGGAAAAGACTGGGCGTAGATGTCGGCCATCGACGGCGTGGCCGGCTGGGTCGGGGGCTGCGAAGTGGACTGGGCATCAGGCCCGGTCCCGTTGGTTTGCTCAACAGACATTGAAAACGGTCCTCCTTAGCAGGGATTTCTGACAAGCGAAGCGATTTCCTCAACCACCTGAGCAGGTGTGGACGAACCGCCGACGATGCCGACTGATGCCGGACGCCGAGTGCGCAGGACCGGCAGCCGGCGCAGTTCTTGAGCCTGTTCAACCAGGGCTACTGCACAGCCGGCACGGCGGGCAATCTCGGCGAGACGCGCGGTGTTGGCACTGCTGCGGCCGCCCACCACGATGACGAGGTCGGCGTTCCGAGCGACACGCGCCGCTGCTCGCTGGCGGGCGACCACTGCCGCACAGATGGTATCGAAAACCCGAAGCTCAGTATAGCGGAGGTGGGCAAGGTTGGCAACTGCTTCGGCCAGACCTTCGCGTGACATCGTGGTCTGGGCGACAACGCCGATACGGCCAGCAGGCAGTCGCAGTCGCGGGGAATAGACCCGGCCAGCGCCTTGGCAATAGCCGAGAATCGACCGCACCTCAGGGTGGTTACGCTCACCGACCACGACGACAACGTAACCCTCGGCCTGGAGTCGGCGGGCCACGTTCTGGACCTTGCGGACATAGGGACAGGTGGCATCGATGACTTCAAGCCCGAGGCGCTGGCACTCAGCCAACGTTGCCGGCGGACAGCCGTGGGCACGAATGACGAGCGGGCCGTCTTTGGCCTCGGTTGGTCGCCGTACAACTCTGATGCCCTCCTGGGCCAGGTCGGTGAGCACCTGGGGATTATGGACAAGCTCGCCGAGCGTGTAAGCCTGGCCAGTCCGTTTTTTGCCAGCTCGGGCTAGGCGAATGGCGCGTTCGACACCAAAGCAGAAGCCGTAGGGGCGGGCGACGGTAACTCGCGGGTGCCTAGTGGTCATTGGCGTCCGAAAGACTGGGTTGTTGACGGTAGGGAATGACGAGGAGTGGCCGCGGCCAGCTCGCGCAGCCGTTGCTCAACGCAGGCGGTAAAGGCGATATGATCGGTGCGGGTGTCGGCAAAACCGGTGGGCTGAACCGGCTCGCCGAACGTAACCGACACCGGTATCCGGCTGGTTGGTCGGCGGCGGTAGCCGTGCCGGACGAAATCCTTGTCGGTCAGGTAGGAGATCAGCGAGCGACTGATGCCGCTGATCAGGGTTGGTACGACCGGAGCCTGGTTCCGGATTGCGAGCAGACCAACGCCGGGTCGAAACGGCTGGAGCTCGCCGGTACGGGAACGGGTTCCTTCGGGAAAGAGTACGAGGGTCTGGCCATGCTGCAGCAGCCACGAGCAGCGTCGGATTGCCGCTGCATCGCCGCCCTGGCGCCGTACCGGCCAGGCGTTCCAGGTGCGAATGAGCCAGGCGAACCAGCGCCGGTAGCGGAACAGCTCCTCTTTGGCAAGGAAGTGAATCTCGCGGCCGGCAGCCAGGCCGACGAGTATTGGGTCAACGTTGGCGGAATGGTTGGCAGCGAGTATCTGAGGCCCGGACCGCCGGAGTCGGTTGCGGCCGGTCACACGGAGAGGAATGAGCAGTCGCGCCCAGGGATAGACTGCTAGCCAGGCGAGGCGCCAGCGGAGTTTCAACTCGCCATCCGTTTTCGGGCCAGTCCGCAGACAATCGCTACCTGTTCGGGAATCGAAAGCCGCGTAGTATCAATCAGTACTGCATCAGGCGTCCGGACAAGCGGGCTGTGCTGGCGACCGGAGTCAATTCGGTCGCGCTGCCGGAGATTGGCGAGCACCGTCGTTAGGCTCAGTTTCCGGCCTTGGGCAGCTAGTTCCTGGCGGCGTCGTTCGGCCCGTGTCGCATCGTCACAGACGAGGAATATCTTGAGTTGGGCTTTGGGGAAGACAACAGAGCCGATGTCGCGGCCCTCGCAGACAATGTTGCGGTCGCGGGCGATTTGGCGCTGCTGAGCTACGAGCCGCTGTCGGACCGCAGGAATGGCGGCTACATCTGAGACCAAGGCATTGACTTGCGGTTCGCGAATAGCAGCGCTGACGTCGCGACCGTCGAGTCGGACACGAACTTTTCCGTTCTGCCAGTCGAGTTGGACGGTTGTCGTCGCCAGCAGTCGGTTGAGCTGGCGGCTGTCGGTGATGTCGGTCTGAGTGCTGATAGCCTTGAGGGTGATGGCCCGATACATTGCTCCGGTGTCGAGGTGGCAGAAACCGAGTTTTCGAGCCACAAGCCGAGCAGTCGTGCTCTTGCCGGAGCCGGCCGGGCCGTCAATCGCAATAATGAAACCGCGTCGCATTCGTGACCGTCGGGAGTGACGGGCGATGGGGGAAAGAGGCTACTCGGCCTCGCTCAGGGCATACTGCTGGGCAAGCTGGAGCTGCATCGCTCGCAGCCGCGAGGCGATGGTCTGAGCGACCATCTTCATCACCACAAACCCAAGTTGCGGGTCGCTGAGAAAGGCCTCGTTCAACTTGGCGACGTCGAACTCCAGGTAGGTGCAGTCAGTAAGTGCCCGGCTGCCAGCAGTGTAATGCGGGTTGCCGACTAGGCCTGACCAAGCAAAGAGCTGGCCCGGACCGATAGTGGTGACGAGATAGCTCTTTTTCGTGACGCCAAGGTCGAGGTCGAGAATGACCCCAAGTCGGCCGCTGACAAGGATGTAGAACTTGTCGGCGGGCTGGCCCTGCACATCAATCAGTCCGTTTGCCTTGACCGAACCAAAACGTGCCATCCCGGCAATCTTATCAAGATGTTCGTCGCCGAGCGCGGCAAACTCGGGAATGGTCTTCAGGAACTGCTTTGCATCCATCAGGCCTCCTGCAGTGAGCATTCGAACCGACTGAAGTTAGCTAGTAGTAGTCACGGTGTCAAGCGAACCACCGCATCGGTAGCGGATGGTTCACTTATGATTGGCGGTGGTGTCGAGGGGAGCAGCACGAAAGACTATTGACTGCTGGGAGGGCGATGCTATAATGACTGACCGGTCAGTTTTCACTAAGGACGCAAGAATTGAGAATCAAATCAGCGGAAAAGCGCCTAGCGATTGTCCGGGCGGCGTTTGCTGTGGTCTGCGAGCGCGGCTTCATTGATACCAAGGTGGAGGAGATTGCGCGGCGGGCCGGCGTGGCAAAAGGCACGGTCTATCTCTATTTTCGGGATAAACCGGCCATCTATGTCGGCTTGGTGGACTGGTTGCTGGAGCAGGCGCTGGCGGTGGTTAGTCGGATCCGGGCTGAGCGGATATCGTCGCAAGCAAAGCTCGAACGGATGTTTGGCGAGTGGGCGCAAGGTGTTTTTTCGCGGCCGGCAGTGGTTGGTCTGCTTTCGATGGAGAACGTCGAGCAGTCGAACCGGGTGATGCAGCGGTTTCGGCGGCAGGTGCTGCCGCACATTCGCAAGATGACTGATGAGATTGCGGCGGTGGTTGCCGAGGGCATCGAAGCTGGTGAGTTCCGGCCGGTCGAGCCGCGACTAGCAGCGATTATGTTTATGAATGCTTTTCGGGCCGGCATCTTTGCAGCGCGGTTTGGGCGGTCCGACCCAAGCATCGTTCAGAGTGCCCAGGAGCTGTTCTTCTGTGGACTGAGAGCGAATGGCCCAACACGAAGGGCAGGATGCAGGATACGAAATGCCAGAGTGTCACGGTGGTAGATTGAGGATTGAAGACTGAAGGTGGTAAGATGAGGTCTTTTCACTTGTCATTAGTGCTATTGGTGATTGTGGCTGGTTGGGCCAGCGGCCTCCAGTTGACTGCCGATGACGCGGTTCGACTGGCACTGGCGAACAATCGTTCGGTAGCTTTGGCTAAGGAGCGGCTAGTTGAGGCTGCCGCGAACAAGGCGGCTCAGTTTGGCTCCTTCTTGCCCCAGGTGTCGGCGTCGGGTAGCTACACCAGGTTGGGGACAGTCAATCAGTTCTATATGCCCAAGTATGGGAGGTTCCCGCTGCGGGTCTATGACCCGGCCACCGGTCAAGTGATTGGCTACACTGATTCGGTGCCCATGGCGGTCGGACTGGAGACGTTGCGGCTGGGGTCAGCGGACAACTTTGTGTTGCGCGGGACCGCCCAGCAGACAATCTTTACCTGGGGTAAGCTGCTGAACGCCTACCGGATTGCTGGTCTGACGGTTGAGATGCAGCGGGCGGCGTTAGTTATGGCCCGCGAGCAGGTGCGCGTGGAGGCGCTGAGTAGTTTCTATGGGGCGTTACTGGCGCAGCGTTCGGCCGAGGTCGTGGAGGAGTCGCGGGCTCAACTCGAACGGCATGTCAATCGTGTGCAGGCGCTGTACGACAATGGTCTGGCTACACGACTTGATGTGATGAAGGCCCAGCTTGGGCTGACCAATATCACCGCCCAGGCTGCGCAGGTTCGCAGCGGTGCCGAACTGGCGCTCGCCGGCCTGCGACTTATGCTTGGTTTGGAACCTGAGACGACGCTCGAACTGGTAGGAGATTTTCGGGCTGAGACGCTGGCAATTGGGCTGGAGACGGCAGTGGAGCAGGCCCGGCAATACCGGCCCGAATTGGTTCAGTTACGAGCAGCGTTGGGAATTGCCGAGCGGGCGGTAGCAGTTGCCCGCACCGCCAATCTGCCGACGGCGTTTGCGCAGTTCAACTACGATTACAAGAATCCGGTCGGCTTCGCCGCGGGCTGGGGTAGAGATTGGAACGTGACTGCGGGAGTGACGTGGCCGCTCTTTAGCGGTGGGGCAAACTACGGCAAGCTCCGGGCTGCCGAGTCGCGCCGACGGCAGGCAGAAATCAGCCTGCGTCAGGTTGAAGAAGCGCTGCGGCTGGAGGTGCAGTCGAGTCTGACCGCGCTGGAGCAGGAGGCTCGCAATATTGAATACACGGCCCAGAGCCGAGCAGTAGCCGATTCGGCCTTGGTGCTGGCTGACCAACGTTATCAGAACGGATTACTAACAAATCTTGAGTACCTTGATGCTCAACTGGCGGCGACTCAAGCCCGATTGGCGCACGAGACCGCGCTGGCCAACTATGCCGTTGCCCGAGCTCAGGTATTGCGGGCGATCGGCGCCGAAATAGGTGAGGAGAGATGATAATGGCAGCGATTAGTGTCAGCCCCGTCCGTTCCTCTGGTGGTGAAGAGACGGGAGGCAAAGCAAGAAAGAGAAGGAGTCTAGGTAGCATGTTGTCCAAGAGACTTCTGTTTGTTTTGTTGGTGCTGCTGGGGGCCTGTGGTCAGCGGCAGTCGGCAACGAGAGAGCGGATTCCACCGGCAGTTCAGGTTACGCCGGTTGAACGCCGGACAGTGGTGCGTTCAATCAGTCTGCTCGGCACGGTTGTCGGTGAAGAGCAAGCAATGGTAATGTCGAAGATTGCCGGTCGCGTCACAAGTATTGTCCGCCCCGAGGGCAGCGAAGTGAAGGCCGGTGAACCGATTCTCTTTGTTCAGAATGACATTCCCGGGATGGACTACAAGCCCGGCCCAGTCGTCTCGCCAATTGACGGAGTGGTGGGCAAGGTCTATACCGAGGTGGGTTCGATGGTGAGTCAGGCAGCGCCGGTTGCCGCAGTGGCACGGTTCGGCAGCCGGGTACGGGTCAAAGCAAACATCAGCGATGCTGACCTTAGGTTTGCGCGGCGCGGTGCGCTGGCGACAGTGACAAGCTCAGCTGTGCCGGGCGATACTTTTTCGGCCGCAGTCGCGCTGGTGTCGCCGATGGTGGATCCGCTGAGCCGTTCGGCCACGGTCGAGCTGACACTGCCCAATCCTGGACGCAAGCTCGTGCCGGGGATGACGGCTGCTGTTCGGCTGCGGGCCGAGGAACGGCGGGATGTGATGGCTGTGCCAATCAGCGCGTTGTTCACCGACGGTGAGCCCAGGGTGGCGGTGCTGGAAGGGACCACGGTGCGGATGCGGCCGGTGCGCATCGGGCTTGCTGGGGATGAGTATCTCGAGATCGTTGCCGGTCTCGCCGATGGCGAAAAGATTATAACTGTCGGCAAGGAACGGGTGCGCGAAGGCGAGACGGTCAACCCAATCGAGGTAGGTAGCCAATGAGACTGACCGATACCGCAATCCGCCGTCCGGTCACGACTGCGATGGTGGCCATCGGCCTGTTAGTGTTTGGGGTGGTCGGGGTAACGAGAATGCCGGTGGACATCTATCCCAACGTAACTCTGCCGATGGTCGTGATCGCCACGTTCTATCCTGGAGCTGGGCCACTTGAGGTTGAGTCTGAGGTGACGGAGCGAATCGAGCAACGGGTGGGTACGATTCCCAATATCCGTAAACTGACTTCACGTTCGGGTGAGAATGTCTCCATTATTCAGCTGGAGATGGAATGGGGCACAAGCCTTGATGCGGCCTCGGCTGATATTCGCGACCGACTGGACATGGTTGCCTCGCTGCTGCCCGATGATGTGGCTCGGCCATTCATCTTCAAGTTCGACCCGTCAATGATTCCCGTGCTACAGATTGGTCTGTTTGGCAATCTGCCCGAGACCGAGCTTTACGACATCGGCAAGAACCTGGCTGACGGGTTGCAACGGGTCGGTGGCGTGGCAGCCGCGAGCGTGGCGGGTGGGGCGCGGCGCCAGTTGCGGGTTGAGATTGATCCGGCGCGACTGGCAGCCGCCGGGGTTACGCTCGAGCAGGTGACTGGTGCGCTGCGAGCTCAGAACTTGAACTTTCCGCTTGGCGATGTTTCAGTGCTTGATCGGCGGTTCATAATCCGTCTGATGGGCGAGTATCAGGACTCGACCGATGTCGGTCGCACGATTGTTGGAATGAAAGGGACAGCACCAGTGCTGCTTAGCCAGGTGGCTGATATCTTCTGGCAGGCAGAGGAGAAGGAGGCTTTGGCCAGGTATAACGGTCAGAACTGTGTCTTCATTGTGGTCCAGCGCCGGCCTGATGCCAACACCGTCCAGGTTGCCCGAGCCGCGCGCCGTGAGTTCGAGAAGCTGCGGACCGGGCTGCCGGCGGGAGCGGACGCCCGACTCTTTTTTGATTCTTCGGACGAGATTACCAGTTCAATCGCTAACGTGGCGACGAGCATTCTTTTCGGCGGCATCTTGGCGGTGCTGGTGCTTTTTCTCTTTCTGCGGCGTTTCCGGGCAACAATGTTCGTGGCGTTTGCCATCCCAATCTCGATATTCTTCGCGGTTTTCTTCATGTATGTCTTCGGATTCTCCATCAATATTCTGTCCATGGCTGGCCTGGCGATTGCAGTTGGAATGGTGGTGGACAACGGCATCGTTGTTTTCGAGAGCATTTTCCGCCGGCGCGAGCAGGGTGAGTCAGCGCTGACCGCTGCCGCGACTGGCACCGGGCAGGTGGCGATGGCAATCACTGCCTCAACGCTGACAACGATTGTTGTGTTTCTGCCGATGCTACTCGTGCGCGGCCTGCTGCAGATTTTCTTCCGTGAGTTAGTCTGGGCAGTGGTCGGTTCGCTCGTCGCCTCGCTAGGTGTTGCTCTTACTTTGATTCCGATGCTTGCCAGCCGTTTTCTTACTGTGCCGGCAAAGGGCGTTGAAGAGCGCGGCATCCGTGCTTGGGCCGAGCGGTTCTACTGTCGGATCGAGAATGGCTATTCTCGACTCATCGGTTGGGCAGTGGGGCACCGCCGACTGGTCGTGTTCGGGGCGCTAGCAGTGCTACTAGGCTCGTTTGCGACCGTGCCGTTACTGCGGTCAGAGTTCATGCCGGCAGGCGAGAGTCGTTTTCACCAGCTGACTGCCGAGATGCCGATTGGCACTAATCTCGCCACGACCGATGCGGCTGTTCGGCGCTTGGAGGCTTTCATCAGGGACAGCCTCGGTACGAGTGTTGATGGAATGGCGGTGCAGGTTGGGGCCGGAGCCAGTGTCTATTCGACGATCTTTGGTGCAGCCGGACCGAACTCGGCTTCAATCAATCTGCTGCTGCTGCCCAAGGAGAAACGCGCGCTGTCGGTCGCCGCGATTGACGCGGCCATCCGGCGCGAGGCAGGGCGGATTCCTGGCCTGCGGGTGCGTACCGAGGAACGTTCTTTCACTTCGATGGCGGGGATGGGGAGTGCGGCAGTCCAGGTTGACATCACCGGCCACGACCTTGCCCTTGCCGATTCGCTGACACGGCAGGTGATGAGTGCGATTGAGACGATTCCCGGGCTGGTTGATCTGCGCTCAAGTCGGGAGCCGGGAAGTCCAGAGCTGCGGTTGGTAGTGGACAGACAGAAGGCAGCCCTCTACGGTCTGACGCCTTATCAGATCGGCACTGCCCTGCGGGCGCAGTTGCAGGGTGTTGCCGCGACCACTTTCCGTCGTGCCGGCACCGAGTATGACGTACTGGTGCGATTGCCGCTGGCGAGCCGGTCAGATATGACTGGCATACTTGGGCTTGTTGTCAACAGTCCAACCGGACCGGTGCCACTGCGTTCGCTGGTCACGGTTGAACGCGGCACCGGGCCAAAACAGATTGAGCACAAGAACACGCAGCGTATCGTCCAGATAACCGGCAAGGCCGAAGGCACGTCGCCAGGACAGTTGGCACAGCGAGTGGGTCGAGCTCTGCGTGGGATTGCGGTGCCGGCCGGATTCGATATCCGACTCTCCGGTTCCTACGAAGACATGGTGAACACGTTCAAGGACCTTGGCTTGGTCGTCGTCATTGCCTTTCTGCTTGTCTTTATGGTGATGGCCTCGCAGTTCGAGTCGTTCCGGGACCCATTCATCATTGTTTTTTCAGTGCCATTTGCTGCTATCGGGGCTATACTGGCCTTGCTACTGACCGGCACAGCACTGTCGGTAACTTCCGGACTCGGCATTCTTGTGCTCGTGGGCGTTGTCGTCAATAACGGCATCGTATATGTTGACTATGTGAATCAGCTCCGTCGTGAAAAAGGGCTGGCGCTGGTCGATGCAGTGAAAGAGGCCGGCCGGGTAAGGCTGCGGCCGATCCTAATGACGTCATTGACAACCATCTTCGGTCTGATACCGCTGGCGCTGGAGATTGGGCAGGGCGCAGAGATGTGGGCACCGCTCGGTCGAGCGATTGTCGGTGGAATGCTGGTGTCAACCCTGCTGCCGCTAGTCTTTATCCCGGTGCTATATGTCATCTTTGAGAATCGGGCCGAACGGGCAAGACTGCGGCGGGCAGCGCAGGCCCAAGCAGTGGCGGAGAGTGATGCTGCTAGTCTTGGCGACTAGTCGCTAGCCGGCATCGCCGCCAGCAGAGCGGAATGCCCGGTTAGCCAGTGTCTGGGCGACGCCAGGCGTGGTCCAGTCCGGTTCTTCTTCGTGGAACGATTGCAGGTAGCGGAGCGATTTGTCGAGCAGCTCGATGGCCGGGCCGTCGAGCAGTGGTAGGATACCCTGCAGTAGGGCAACGACCGACAGGATTAGTTCATCCTCGGTCGCCGTGGTCGGTGGTTCGCAGGCGAGGCTGATGTCATCGCTGAGCAGGGGGCGAATTAGCGCCACCCGGACTACGGCAGCCACATCCGCTGGCAGGGAGACCAGAGGTCGGAACTCCATGCAATCAGCGACCCGGGCCGATTCGATCAGGTTCGAACCGGGCCAGACTCCGTCTTCAATGATGTGATAGACTAACTCATTGAGGCGGCCGGCAAGCACGTAGGTGTCGGAGCGGTTTCGGGAATAGCGACTAAGAATGTGACCGATATAGTGTAAGCCAAGAAGAACGTAGTCGGAAACACGGCTCACCTTCACGGCAGCCGGAATCGCACCGAACCAGCGACGGCCGTTATCGGCGTCTCCCCAGACCAAGGTGATGCCACAGAGCAGGCGGACATGCTGGGTCGAACCGAGCCTCGCAAAGAAGTCGTTCACTTTGTTCCCTCGATTTGTTTCGACAGCCGCGCCCACTCGTCTTTGAGCGTCACGGTGCGATTGAAGACGAGCCGTTGGGGGGTTGAATCCGGGTCAACGCAGAAGTAGCCGAGTCTTTCGAACTGCCGCACGTCGCCTGGTCGGACCGACTTGAGGCTGGGTTCGAGTTTGCAGTCAGATAGTTCGACCAGCGACCTCGGGTTGACGTTTGCCCGCCAGTCCTGACCTGGTGGTGCTTCGTCCGGGTCAGGCTTGGTGAAGAGGTGACCGTATTCGCGCACCGTGGCAGTAAGCGCGTGTTCAGCCGAAACCCAATGAATCGTAGCTTTCACTCGTCTGCCATCAGGCGCGTCGCCACCACGAGTTGCAGGGTCATAGGTACAGCGTAGTTCTTTCACCGCGCCAGTGCTTTCGTCTTTGACTACCTCGATACAGCGGACGAAGTACGCCGCCCGCAACCGAACCTCGCGGCCAGGGGCGAGACGGTAGTACTTTGGTGGCGGCGTTTCTCGGAAATCGTCCTGTTCGATGTAGAGCACGCGCGAGAATGGGACTGGGCGGGTACCGGCAGCAGGGTTCTCAGGGTTGTTCAACGCTTCGAACCATTCAACCTGAGATTCGGGATAGTTGACGATCACTAGCCGCAACGGTCGCAGCACGGCCATCGCTCGCAGGGCAGTGCGGTTCAGTTTCTCACGGACGCAGTGTTCGAGGAGCTCGATGTCAACAATGGTGTCAGCCTTCGCCACTCCGATACGACGTAGGAACTCCCGAATCGCTGCGGGCGGATAGCCACGGCGGCGCAGGCCACAGAGAGTTGGCATACGCGGGTCGTCCCAGCCTTTGACGATGCCGGTTTCGACAAGCTCGAGTAGCCGACGTTTGCTCATCACGGTGTAGGTCAGGTTGAGGCGGGCAAACTCAATCTGTCGAGAGGGAAAGATGCCCAGTTCGCGGATAAACCACTCGTAGAGCGGTCGATGGTCCTCGAACTCAAGCGAGCAGAGTGAATGGGTTACGCCTTCGATCGAGTCAGACTGGCCGTGGGCCCAGTCGTAGGTCGGATAAATACACCAGCGGTCACCAGTTCGATGATGGTGAGCGTGGAGAATGCGGTACATCACCGGGTCACGCAGATTGAGATTAGGCGAGGCCATGTCGATCTTAGCGCGCAGTGTTCGTGAGCCGTCAGGAAATTCTCCGGCGCGCATTCGCTCAAACAGATTGAGGTTTTCCTCAACCGAACGGTCACGGTAAGGACTGTTCTTGCCTGGCTCGGTTAGGGTTCCGCGCATCTGCCGCACTTCGTCTGGAGAGAGGTCGCAGACGTAGGCCTTGCCCGCCTTAATGAGTTGCACCGCCCACTGGTAGAGTTGCTCAAAATAGTCCGAAGCGTAAAACTCCCGGCCCTGCCAGTCATAGCCCAACCAGCGGATGTCTTCTTTGATTGCCTCGACGTAATGGGTTTCTTCCTTGGTCGGATTGGTATCGTCGAAGCGGAGGTTGCAGGTGCCGCCGTACTTCTCGGCGATGCCAAAGTCTATCGAGATTGCTTTGGCATGGCCGATATGCAATCGTCCGTTGGGCTCGGGTGGGAACCTGGTACGTACCCGGCTGAAACGACCGCTGGCTAGGTCCTGTTCGACTGCTTCTTCGATAAAGTTCTTGGGCGTTCGAACTTCAGTCATTGCTTGCTCCTCGCGCACGCGCCAGTGCTAGATCAATTCGTGAGAGGACGGACTGCTTGCCAAGGATGGCCATGGTATCATACAGTCCGAACCCAATGGCTTTGCCGGTTATCGCTAGGCGGAGAATGTGGACAATCTGGGCTGGTTTGATGCCTTCGCGATTGATGAACTCGAAGACCAGATTCTCCAGTGCTGGCCCGGAGAAATCAGCCGCTGTGGCTAGCAGTGGTCTGATTTTCGCTAGTCTCTCGACCGCGCTGGGGCGGCTAAGTTCTCGGTTCCACGCGTCAGCGTCGAAGGTCAGTTCGGCATCTGGCACAAAGAAGTAGGTGTACTCGAGTATGTCACCAGCTACCTTGATACGGTCACCAGCAGCCGCTACGACACTGGCGAGTTGGGCGCGGTCCTGTGGACTCGGTTCAGCGGCCAGCAAGCCGGCCCGAACCAGGAAGGGCAGAACCAACTTGCAGCGTTCTTCTACTGACAATGACATCATGCTCCGCACCTGGAAGGCAAGAAGTTTGCCAGGGTCGAAACTGGCTGGCGCACGGTTGACTCTTTCGAGACTGAACCGTTGGATCAGTTCGTCACGGCTGAACCATTCAGTGCGGTCGTCCCATGACCAGCCTAGCAGGGCAATGTAGTTAATCAGCGCTTCAGGCAAGAATCCAATCTGTTCGTAGAATCCGACCAGTACAGGGCTGAACAGGTCTGGGTCAGTGTTAATCCCGAGAGTGGTGGCGATGCGGTTACCGCGCTCGACGAGTTCGGCGAAGTCCTTGTTCTGTAGGTACTGTTTCACCTTGCGTTTGCTCAATTTGTTCTTCGTTCCTGGTTCGGCAACATAGGGGAGATGCGCATATTGCGGCAGTGGGCAGCCGAGTGACTGAAGTATGAATACCTGACGGGGGGTGTTGGAGAGATGTTCCTCGGCGCGAATCACATGGGTGATGCCCATTGCGTTATCGTCAATCGTGCTGGCTAAGTGGTAAAGACAGGTACCATCCGAGCGCATCACGACGTGGTCCTGTTCGCGTTGCCACCCAAACTCGACTCGTCCGCGGACGATGTCATCAATGACCAATGTGCCATTGCTTGGCATCTTCAGCCGCACCACACCTCGGCGACCTTGGGCTTCGAATCGACGGCGCTCGGCTTCTGAAGTTGCCATCCAACGGCGGCTGTAGCGGAATACGCCTTGTTTGGATTCGATGGCCTGTTGGCGTTCGGCAGCAATCTCTTCAGCAGTGGCATAGTCCCAGTAAGCAGCGCCGACGGCCAGTAGCTGTTCGACCGCTGCGCGGTGAAAGTCAGCTCGTTCTGACTGGAAGTAGGGTGCATGAGGCCCACCCTTGTCAGGGCCTTCGTCCCAATCAATGCCCAGCCAGCGTAGCCCATCCTGAATCGGAGCAATCATTTCGGCCCGGTTTCGCTGTGGATCGGTATCGTCAATACGTAGGACGAAGCTACCGCCATGGTGACGGGCAAAAAGCCAGTTGTATAGTGCCGTGCGTACCAGGCCAAGGTGCAGTGCTCCGGTTGGTGAAGGAGCGATTCGAACGCGCACCGGTGCTATCATCGGACTATCGGATGGGGTGAGGTGAGCCAGTAGCACCTAGTTTGCGCTTGGTGCAGGAATACATGCGGTGGGTATTTGACGGAGAGGGTGGGATTCGAACCCACGGTACAGTTTTACCCGTACAACCGCTTAGCAAGCGATCGCCTTCGACCACTCGGCCACCTCTCCAGGACAAAGGAGCTCGGCAAACAGTGCCATCGTTACGAGCAAGGCAGACGGAGGGCGCAGGATTCGAACCCGCAAGGCCCATCGCTGAGCCGGCAGATTTCAAGTCTGCTGCCTTACCAGTTAGGCTAGCCCTCCGGTGGCTGTGAGCGCTACTCAACGCTATCTGTTCAATCTAGGGAAGGCAGAAGGTCAAGTCAATTCTGGCGGCCGCGAACAACCTGAATGGTGCCGGTTCCCACTCTTCGGTCGCACTCGAGACGATAGATGTAGGTGCCGGCTGGAACTGGGATACCGCTATTGTCTCGGCAGTCCCAGGTAACATCGTAGTGACCGGCTGGTAACTTGGCGGCGATTAGAGTCTGCACAATTTGGCCGGTCTGGTTGTGTATCTGCAGTTTCACTTGACCGGCAGTAGCTAGTTCGAACCGGATGCGGGACGATTCTCCAACCGGCGTCGTGGTGGTGACCGGTATCGACATCTTGGGCACAAAGCTGGCTTCTTCGGTACAGCCGGCGCCGGAGAAGCCCCATATCTCGACGTAACCCCAATTGCCGGAGTAGTCAGAACGGGTGAGGATCAGCTCGTGACGGCCATCGCCGTCAACATCGTCAAGTGATAGGGAGCCGCTGAAGCCTGCGCACTCGGCACTCTGCCATTCCAGTGTCCGTGATGTGGCATCGTAGACGCGAACGATACCGGCAACACTCGGGCTGGTCTTGTAGGCGGTGACGACAATCTCACCGGCCGGGTCACTATCCAGCTGGACAGGCCGGACAAGACCGTCACCATCGATGTCGCGAGGCGTGATGAGCATCGGGTACTCATATCCGGGGAAGCTGATCGTCCACCAGGGAGTATAGTTTGTTCCATAAACGACAAGCTGGCCGGGGGATCGAATCCAGAAGTTGGGAAAACCATCTCCGTCCAAGTCATAGCCGTAGCTCGCACCCCAAGCACCGTAGCCGAGGTTGCCGCTCTGCCACTCGCGGCTGTACTGACCAAGGGCTGAGGTAGCGAGCCCAATGAGGCTCATCAGTACGATGGTTCGGAAACAATGGGACATCGGCAGGATTATAGGGCAGGAATCGTCCGTGTCCATTGTGTCGGTCAAGTTTGACGACTCGGGACAAGATGGGTAAGATTGTAAAGCAGGGAAAACAACGGCGAGATTTTGTGGAAGGAGCCGGTTAATGGGTAGGTGCTTCAGTACGTTGAGCCTTGTGTTAGGCCTGGGTAGCGTTGCTGCTGGTGTTGGATTGGGCAGCGCAACCGATATCGTTTCAGTTGATGCCTGTGACAGTGTCTTCCCTCAGTGGCAGGGCCACTGGACTGGTTTCGTTCGTTTCGACGGGACGAGTTATGTAAAGCAATCAACAAGCACAGCAACAATCTCCAGTCGTAATCTGGTCAATGCGGTTGAACGTGGGTGGGCGAAGTTCGACCTTTCTGCGATTCCCGACGATGCGGTGATCGTATCGGCGGCTCTGCGCTACAGCGCAAGTCAGCTGCAACCCTATGGTGCAGGAGTTGTGCCGCGGTTGCTTTCTGTTGACCCAGTAGTCGAAAACTCGGGCGCCGTGCTGATGCAACAGATCACGACCGGGCCAGAGATGGCAGAGCCATTGCCGATTCCGTACCAGGCGGTGCCGATTTGGGTGCTGCAGCAATTGAATTCAGCAGCGGTGGCAGCGATTCAGGGTCGGCTGGCCGCGGATTGGATTGCCTTTGGATTTGATGAGACAAGCGAAGACCCCGATTATGGCGGACAGTTCTACGGCTGGAACAGCTCATCGCGCCGGCCCCGGCTGATAGTCACTTATTATCTGCCAGTGGACGTCCGTGTGCTGGCCTGCAGCACAAGTTCCTATCCGCTGGTGGCGGGACAGGACGAGACAATCTGGGCACGGATTGCAAACCTCGGCACGAATGTGGCCCATAGCGTTAGGGTGACGGGGCTAGTTGATAACGTGCCCTTTGATTCGATTCTGCTTTCGCAGGTCGGTCCCGGCGTGGAGACAACAGTGGTGTTCAACTACCGCTATGGTGGAACGTTGCCGGGTCCACGGTCATTCGCGGCTGCGGTTCGGAACAGCGGGGAACCGGCCCGGCCGAACGACACGGCACGTTTCGATGACTGGCTTTTTCCAGTCGGCACCTACTTTGCGGAGGGTTTCGACCGGACCACAGCTTCGCTACCAAACGGCTGGGTTGCGCGCTCGAACGACGGTGGTAACTACCTCTGGGCGCGGTCTTCGGGTTCCCAGGCGCACACCGGGGCGTCTTTTGTCCGTTGCATCTTCGAAACAACCTTGCCGAATGACGACTGGCTTATTTCGCCACCGCTTGTGCTGGCTGCAGGTTTCGTTGACTCGGTGGGGCTCTTTGTGCGAACTGCTGGGGTGAGCCCGGTCGACACGCTAGAGCTTTGGGTAATGTCTGGCCAGAACATTGCCGATACAATTGCCCGGCTGCGGCGTGTAGCAGTCGGGTCAACAAGTTACCTCGAATTGGGTGCGTCGCTTGAGTGGTACAGTGGTACGACAATTCATCTTGCGTTGCGTAAGCGCGGCATGAGTCTGAACCAGCTGATCGTTGACGATATCTGGGTTATGAGACAGACCGGCCAAGACGTCGGCGTCACGACGGTTGTCCAGCCGGCTGGCACTATCTATCAGGGTCGCGTGGTCCAACCCGAGGTGGTTGTTCGCAATTTCGGCGTATACAGCGCCACTTTCGGGTTGCGCGTGGTGATTCGACGCCAGGGTATCGTTGTTTACGATACCACCGAAACAGGCATTCCATTGGCTGCAGGCGCATCGCTCGTTCGGACATTGTCAGCAGGCTGGACGCCGACGGCGACCGGTGAGTACTCAGTTAGTGCTAGAACGGTGTTGGACCAGGATCAGAATCCAACGAATGATTCGGCAACGGCCACGGTCACGGTTCTATCGGTGCCGGCTGGCGGCTGGGAGGAGCTTGCATCGTTGACAGCCGAGCCTTCGGCAAAGATGGTAAAGGATGGAGCTTGGCTTGTTGCCTGTCCGGGTCGAATCCTAGCGGCCAAGGGGAACCGGACCTCCGATTTCTACAGTTTTGACCTTAGTTCCGGCCGCTGGCAGCTGCGCACGGCAGTGCCGGCTGGCGAGAAAGGTCGTGCGTTCTTTGGTAAGGGCGCGACTGCGAACTTTGATGGGCAGAACGCCGTTTATGCAATTAAGGGCGGCAATACGCAGGAGTTTTGGCGTTATGACATCGCCAGTGATTCGTGGCTTCGTCTGCGGGATGTGCCATCATACACAAGCAAAGGCAAGATCAAGGCTGGGGCCGATATTGTCTGTGTCGGAACTGGTGGAACAGCGCGGCTCTACTTGATGAAAGGGCCGTCAGCCGAGTTTCTGCGCTATCTGCCCGAGCATGACAGTTGGGAACCCTTGCCGGGAGCGCCGAATCCTAGTGTTCGTTGGAACGATGGGTCGTTCTTGGTCTATGACGGCAATCGAACGATCTACGCCCATAAACCGCGCATCCACGAACTGTGGCGGTATGATGTGGTTGGTGAGACATGGAGTTCGCAGCCACTGGCGGGAATGCCTTACATTGGTCCTTCTGGTGAATCTCGAAAGGCCAAGGACGGCAGTGCGGGGACTTGGCTTGACGGAGCAATCTATGCCCTCAAAGGCGGCAACACGACCGAGTGCTGGCGTTATGAGACCTGGCACAATTCGTGGGTTGCACTCGATCCGATACCGGCGATTGGCCGCGATGGCCGGAGGAAGACAGTCAAGGCCGGTGCGGATATTGTAGCCGCTCAGGGCCGTATCTATGTTTTGAAGGGAAACAAGTCGCTGGAGTTCTGGGCGTACCGTCAGCCTGGTTCGCTTCGACCTGGGCCGACTGCAAACGAACCGCGATTTCAGCAGACTGAGCCGCGACTGGGCAAGATGTTTAGCGAGTTGGCGCCGATCCTGACAGATGGTTGGCTTAGATTGCAGTTGGAACTGGGTGCGCCGGGAGAGGCGGATATTCGGCTATACGATGCTGCCGGCAGGAGCGTGTTGCACCAATCGCCGGGACCGGTCAATGGTCCGGTCGTGATGGACTTGCGCCGATTCCCGTCTGGAGTGTACCTGCTTTGCCTGGAAACCAGAGACAAGCGCATTGTCCGGCGCGTCACTATCAGCCGATAAGCACTCAGGTAGGTACGGGGGCAGGCACTGCCTGCCCCCGTCTCATTATCGTAGCCGAAACTCAGTAGTGACGGTTATTGTGACGTCCTTCTGCCGAGTAGTTGTGCTGTAGATGCCGTAATCACTGACTTCGGTCGAAAAGGGTTCGGTAATTTGGAAAACACCGGACCTTGCTGCGATCAGCGAGCCAATCCGAGCGCCGGCATTGCTGGCAATTTCGACTGCCCTAGCTTTAGCATCACGGGTAGCTTCGGCCAGCAGTTCACGTTTGATGTCGGCGAGGCCAGACAGGTAGTACTCGAGACTAGAAAACTGTGGAGCAATACCTCGGGCAGCGAGCGTCTCGGGATCGAGAGCCAGTTTCTCGACGAGGTTGACGTCACGATAGACCACAAACAGACTCTGTTGAAAGGTGTAGCCGATTACGTTACCGCTGTTGTCGTAGCTGTAGTTGCGGCTGAGGGGCTGAGCCTGAATCGCCGTGTCAGGAACTCCGGCTGCACGCAGGAATTCGAGTACTGACTCGAACTCTGCTCGAGTTTGAGCGTAGCCGACACGTGCATCAGCGAGGCTAACCGTGCGGCCGACTGTAATCCGCCACTTGACAACATCAGAATCAAACCGGCGGCTAGCCGAACCGACGACTCTGATTGTGCTACTGTGACTGCGGCTGCGGTAGAAATAGTTACCGAAAACGGCGGCGGCAATTACCATGCTTAGGCCAAGGATGATGGCGATGGTGGTACGCATGGTCTAATATACTTGTCAATGTGCAGCTGTAAAGCTAGATTGACTCGCAATGGGTTGGTGGTAGTATATATTACGATACCGGCAAGAGTTAGCTTTTCGGACGGCAGCGCAGTTGATACTCTGCCGGATTGTCTTTCGCTATCGATAGCCGCAATCTGGAGGTAAGTGATGGGAAGACGGATTGTGCTGTTCGGACTTGTGCCGGCACTGCTGTTTGGTTGGACATGGTCGGCTCGTCACAGCAGTGCTGGTGCCGCCTACGACCGTGCCCAGGCAATTGCCACTGATCCATTGGGCAATGCCTATGTCACTGGCTACGTGACTACTGCTGGCACCGGTAAAGATTTTATCACGATAAAGTATAGTCCAACCGGAACGGTTCTCTGGCAGCATCAGTTTGGCAGCGCTAGTGATGATGAGGGCGTTGCCATTGCCTATGACCCAGTCACTGCCGGTGTGTTGGTGACGGGACCGAGTGGGGACGACTTTCTTACAATCAAATATGATGCTGTGAGCGGTGATACACTCTGGACACGACGCTACAACGGCCCGGCCAGCGGCAGCGATAGTCCGGCCGCGCTCTGCGTTGACAATCTGGGTTACGTCTGTGTTGCTGGCCGTGCTCGGGTTGGTAGTGTTGACCAGGCAGTTGTAGTTAAGTATAGCCCGGCCGGGCTGCAGTCTTGGGCAACATTGGTGCCATCAGCCTATGGCGATGGTAGCTCAATGGCTGCTGCTATCGCGGTTAGTCCTAGTCGTAACATCTACATCGGCGGTTCTTGCCGCGACCTGTATGGGACCTACGACATCATGGTTGCGCGGGTTCTTGAGAACGGGACTCTTGACTGGCGGCAATCGCTCGATGGGCCTGCCAACAACGACGATATCGGCACTGCTGTCGCGGTGGATGACTCTGGCCATGTTGTAGTTGCAGGAGCGATCTGGGCTGGTGCAACGATGGATGACTACATGGTCGCGAAGTTCTCAGCTACTGGAAGTCTCCGCTGGACCCGCACCTATAACGGCCCGGTCAATGACGAGGACTGGCCCACGGCGGTTGTCATTGCACCAAACTTCACCAGCTACGTCACCGGCTGGTCTGTCGGTGTCGGTAACGATGAGGACTACCTGACAATCAGTTTTGACAAGGATGGCAATCAGCGCTGGAGTGCCCGTTACACTGGTCAGGGGAACAACCAGGACAGTGCCACGGCGATCGCGGTGCGTGGAAACCGAGTCTATGTGACTGGTTTCAGCGTCCGGGCCGACAATCCGGAGATCGCCACGGTTGGGTATGATACGCTTGGGAATCAGCTCTGGGTAACGCGTTACTACAATTCGCCGCCATTCGACGACGAGGCGTTGGCAATTGCCGTGGCCAGTGACGGTGTTTTCTACGTGACAGGTGAGAGTCACGCTGATGCATCGGGTTTCGACCTCCTAACACTGAAGTACTGTGAACGTGACTTCGGTGTCGTTGCGATCACCGCGCCGCAAGGCACCATGCCGCCACGGCCAGTTGCGCCTCAGGCGACCATCCGCAACTATGGTGTGAAGGCCGAGACTGCCGCAGTCAGGCTACGGATTTTCCTGGGGGCGACACTAATCTACGATGACATCCAGTATGTCTATGGTCTAGCTGCTAACAGCCAGCAGACGGTGGCATTCAAGGCATTCACCGGTGGTGAGGGTGACTATACGATTCGCTGTTCCACTGCACTGACCGGTGACCTTTATCACCAGAACGATACCGCGTCAGGAGTATTTACCTTCCGTTGGACAGTAACGCCGGGCTGGGTGCAGATGCGGTCGGTGCCAGGCGGTCCATTGGGCAAGGCAGTGAAGGATGGCGCGTCGCTCTGCTATGGTCGGCACAACGCGAGCCGTTTCTCGGTCTTTGCCCTCAAGGGCAACGGAACGAATGAGTTCTACCGTTTTGATGTTACGGGCGACTCTTGGGTGACCCTTGAATCGTTGCGCTATTCCGGTAGCAAGCGTAAGGCAGTCAAGAAGGGTGCGGCTCTAGCCTATGACCGCTATGACACCCTTGTCTTTGCTCTCAAGGGGAACGGTACAAGTGAGTTTTGGAAGTATGATATCATCCGCGATACCTGGATTCCTTTGGAGACGATGCCAATCGGTCCAGACCGCAAGCGGCTCAAGGGTGGTTCCGGACTGGCCTTCTATCGTCATACTCCCAGCGGTCAGTACTGGGTTTACGCGATGAAAGGCAGCAAGACTTTTGAGTTCTATGCCTTCCACGTACAGGGCGATTCCTGGGTTGCAAAACGACCGATGCCAGGTGCCCAGGGTGCGTCACGACGAGGGATGGGTGATGGGAGTTGTCTCATCAATGCTGGTGGTACTCTTTACGCGCTCAAAGGCGGTTACAATGAGTTCTTCCAATACGACATGGAGCTGGACACTTGGTATGAGAAACGTTCACTGCCAATAGTTGGCGCCGCGGCCAAGAAACGCAAGGCCAAGCTCGGCACCGCACTTGCTTACAACAATAACGTCATCTACTGTTTGAAGGGCGGCTCAACTGAATTCTGGGCTTACTATACCGATGTCGATACGTGGGTAGAACTGGAGTCGATGCCGCGCGTCCCCAACACGAAAGTTGTCAAAGGTGGTGGTGCGCTTGCCTTCGGTGATGGTCGGGTCTGGGCTTTTCGTGGTAACAAGACATTTGATTTCTACGCCTATAACATAGGAAGTGATGCTGATAGAGTGAGCCGCCTAGGGGAAGGAGTAGCTGGCAGGCCGGTAAGCGACGGTCAGCAATTCGCTATCACGCTTGGGCCGAATCCACTCCGCTCCGGCTTCGCTTGCCTCAATACTGGGCCTATCGGACAGGTGGGTTCGATATCGATCTATGACGCTCTAGGTCGTCGTGTTTTTACGCTACCGATACATCCTGTTAGCCCGCGGACACAGTCTCTTGACTTACGCCAGCTGCCGGCAGGAGTCTATCTCGTCAAACTGCTGGCGGGGAGTGAGGTACGAACACAGAAACTGGTTGTTGAGAAGTAGCGCCTGGAATAGCGAGTTCCGCACACAGCAGCTGGGAACACCGGCTGCTGTGTGCTTTTCTGTTGCCTTGGGGACAGCGACCTGGGGTAATTGACGGCTAGGTTCGCAACCGTTGTTGCTGGTCTAGCCGGGGCTATGCTTTGGTCTCGGGCTTGTGACGCTTGCGCAGTTCCGCCTCGAAACCGCGGTCGGTCGGCTGGTAATACCTACGGCCTCTGAGCGCTTCTGGCAAGTGCTCCTGGTCCACGATCGCGCCTTCGAAATCGTGGGCATACTTGTAGCCTTTACCGTAGTCGAGACGTTTCATTAGGGTGGTGGGTGCGTTGCGGAGGTGAAGTGGTACCGGTTCGGTAACAGTGTTGAGCGCATCTTCCTTGGCTGCGGTGTAGGCGACATAGACACTGTTAGATTTCGGCGCGAGCGCAAGATAGATGACAGCCTGGGCAAGTGCAGTGTTACCTTCAGGCATGCCGATGAACTCGCAGGCCTCACGGGCAGCGTTGGCGATGACAAGCGCGTTGGGACTGGCAAGACCGATGTCCTCGGAGGCGAAGCGGACCAACCGGCGGGCGATGTAGAGCGGGTCTTCGCCGGCTTCGAGCATTCGTGCCAGCCAGTAGAGGGCACCATCCGGGTCAGAGTCGCGCAGTGATTTGTGTAGCGCCGATATTAGGTTGAAGTGTTGTTCACCCGACTTGTCGTAGAGCAAGAACTTGCGTTGGATGACGTCTTTGACGAGTTGGGAGGTGACTGTTCTTCGGCCCCTAGGGTCGGGTTCGGGACTGCTGACGGCCAGTTCGAGTGCGGTCAGTGCGGAACGGGCATCACCTTGAGCCACCATGACGATATAATCGAGCGCGTCAGCAGTAATACGACACTCGGCAGGGCCAAGACCGGTTCCACTTCTGAGTGCCCGGTTGAGCAGGGTTTTGATGTCGTCCGGGGCAAGCGGTTCGAGCACATAGACACGGCAACGAGATAGGAGAGGGGCAATGACCTCGAAGGACGGATTCTCGGTCGTTGCGCCGATGAGGATGATGCGGCCGGATTCGACGTGCGGCAGAAATGCATCTTGCTGGGCTTTGTTGAAGCGGTGGATTTCATCAATGAAGAGAATGGTTCGGCGATTGTGGGCTTTCCGCTCGAACTCCGCCTGTTTTACTACATCTCTGACATCAGCGATTGAGGATGTCACTGCCGAGAGTTGGACGAACCGAGCCTGAGTGTAGCGGGCAATGGCAAGGGCTAGCGTGGTCTTGCCAGAGCCAGGTGGTCCCCAGAGGATCATCGAGTGAGGCTCGCCGCGTTCAATCATCCGGCGGAAGGGTTTGCCCTTGCCAAGCAGGTGGGCCTGGCCGACTATTTCGTCGAGAGTTGTCGGCCGGATTCGGTCGGCAAGCGGCGAGTCACCAAGTTCCGTGATCACCGGAGGCGCTGGGGTTGTAGGATGTTTGAGCCGCGGCATCAGGCAATTATAGCCGGCACAAACAAGTCAGGGAAGAGAAAGCGAAACCCGGGGACCTCCCCGGGTTTCAGCAGCTAGAAGCCGCCTCTCACTCCTGCCGAGTGGCAGCAGGTCGCCACTCACTCTGTGTAAAGAACCAATTTCTGGGAACGCACCGCGTTCAGTCCGTTCCAATTCGTAAGAGATTATATCAAAACTAACAGTTCTGTCAAATAGAATCGCCTCCTCACCCAAGTCCTTGTCTTTCTGACGGTTCCTTGACAGTCTTCTGGCGAAGACTAGAATCATCATCTTTCAAAGCGATGCTCGATAAGATACTGGGCGCACTGTTTGGCACCAATAACGACCGCGAACTAAAGCGGCTCTGGCAGGTTGTCGCCGATATCAACCGGACGTATGATTCGCTCGCTGGGCTGTCGGCCAGTGACCTGCCAAAGAAGACCGAAGAGCTAGTGAAGCGAGTGGCTGATGGTGAGTCACTTGACGACCTCGTGCCAGAGGCGTTTGCGCTGGTGAAGCTCTCCTGCAAGCTGCTGGTGGGCAAGAGCTGGCCGGTAGTGGACACGATGCAGGAATGGCAGATGGTGCCTTTCGACGTACAGCTAATCGGCGGTGTGGTGCTACACGAGGGCAAGATTGCGGAGATGCGAACCGGTGAAGGCAAAACACTGGTGGCGACGATGCCGCTCTATCTGAACGCGCTGCAGAAGAAGGGTGCCCATCTAGTAACAGTCAATGACTACTTGGCCCGGCGCGACCGGGAGTGGATGGGGCCGGTACTTGAACAACTGGGCCTGACGGTAGGCTGTATTCAGCAGGGGATGGAGCCGGAAGAGCGCAAGCCTCAGTATGCGGCAGACGTCACCTACGGTACGAATAATGAGTTCGGATTCGATTACCTGCGCGACAACATGGTCGGTCGCTGGGAGGACAAGGTACAGCGCGGACACCACTATGCGATTGTTGATGAGGTTGACTCAATCCTGATTGACGAGGCCCGAACACCACTGATTATCTCAGGTCCGGTTGAAACCCAGGACAAGGGCTACGAGCGGCTGACACCGCTGGTGCGGCGGCTTTTCAACCAGCAGCAGCTGCTGGTGAACCGGCTGGTTGATGAGGCGGAAAAGCTGCTGGCTGAGGGTAAACAAGCGGAGGCGGCAGTAAAACTGCTGCAGGCCCGGCGTGGTTCACCCAAGAACAAGCGGCTGGTTAAGGTGGAGCGCCAGGAGGGGGTAAAGAAGCTCGTTGACTCAACCGAACTCAGCTTTATTCGTGACAAGCGGTTCCCGGAGATTGATGAGAGTCTCTACTTCGTGATTGACGAACGGGACCACTCGATCAATCTTTCGGAGAAAGGCCGGCAGGAACTGGCGCCCAATGACCCTAATGCTTTTATTCTGCCTGACCTGAGCGAGGAGCTTGGTCGAATTGACAAAGACGAGACTCTCTCGCCGCGAGAGAAGGCGCACAAACGCGAGCAAGCCTACCTGCGCTATGCCCAGAAAAGCGACATGCTGCATAGCTTTCATGCCCTGCTCAAGGCGTTCTCGCTTTTTGAGAAAGACGTGGACTACGTGATTCAGGACGGCAAGGTGATTATCGTGGATGAGTTCACCGGCCGACTGATGCCGGGACGACGTTTCTCCGACGGATTGCATTCAGCGCTGGAGGCGAAAGAGAACGTTGTGGTTCAAGGCGAAACCCAAACGTTTGCAACCATCACGCTGCAGAATTACTTCCGGATGTATCACAAGCTGGCTGGGATGACTGGTACAGCTCTGACTTCGGCTGACGAGTTTTACCGTACTTACAAGCTGGACGTAGTCACGATTCCGACTAATGAGCCGGTGCGTCGTATTGACTACTCCGATGTGGTTTACAAGACGAGAGCGGCCAAATATGACGCTGTGCTCAATGAGATCGAGAAATGGCACAAGCTCGGCCGGCCGGTGCTGGTCGGCACAACGTCGGTTGAAGTATCAGAAGTTATCTCGCGCATGTTACGGCGTCGGGGCATCAACCATGAGGTGCTAAATGCCAAGCAGCATCAACGGGAGGCCGAGATTGTGGCCAAGGCCGGTCAGGCCGGTGCAGTGACAATCGCGACGAACATGGCCGGCCGCGGTACCGATATCAAGCTGGGGCCGGGTGTGGTCAAGGGGGAGGGCTGCTACCTTGTCAAACCCAGTGGGCGTCCTTGCGCCTACTGGGAAGAGCAGCCGGGACGCTGCCTTGCCGAGGTGCCCTGTGGACTCCATATCATCGGCACCGAACGACACGAGGCTCGGCGGATTGACAATCAGTTGCGGGGTCGTGCCGGTCGTCAGGGTGACCCGGGTTCGTCACGCTTCTACCTTTCGCTGGAGGACGACCTGATGCGGCTGTTCGGTTCCGAGCGAGTGGCGGCAATCATGGACCGGTTTGGCGCCAAGGAGGATGAGCCGATTGAGCATCCGCTGGTCACGCGGGCGCTGGAAGGAGCCCAGAGGCGGGTGGAGATTCGGAATGCTGAGATTCGGCGCCATCTACTGGAATACGATGATGTGATGAACCGACAGCGTGATGTTATCTACACGATGCGGGATACGGTGCTGCGTGAGGCGGACCTGCGGCCGGTTTTTGAGGAAATGGCAGCCGGATTGGCAGAGCGGCTGGTGGCCAGAATCAGCGCCAATTCCAAGTATCCGGCGGAGTGGGACTGGGAAGGGCTGCGTGCCGAGCTAGGGGTGACTTTGCTTGCCGACCTTTCGCTAGGGGAGGAGGAACGGCAGCGGGTAACGGCCGCGAGCCTGCGTCAGATGTTGACAGACATTGCCGCTCGTCGCTATGATGAGCGCCAGGAGGAGCTGGGCGCCGAGTTGTTTCGGGATGTGGCCCGCTATGTCTTTCTGCGGACGATTGACAGTAAGTGGCGGGACCATCTCTATTCGCTTGACCTGCTGCGGGAGGGCATCGGTCTGCGGGCGTATGGCCAGAAAGACCCCTTGATTGAATATAAGCAGGAGTCTTTCCGGATGTTCGATGAGATGCTTGGCGACCTCTATCGCGAGGCGCTGACGGTGTTGTTTCGCGCCCAGGTCCAGGCTGATGACCGGCGACCAAAACCAACTACTCGAGCAGCGGTGCGGGCCTACAAGCCGGACGCCGGTGCTACCGAGGAAGCCGAAACAGCGGCGCCGACGGTTGTACCGGCTCGGCGTGACGCGCCGAAGGTGGGTAGAAACGACCCTTGCCCGTGTGGATCGGGCAAGAAATATAAACGTTGTTGTGGTAAGAATGTGGCCGAGTGAAGACTCGGTCGCAGCGAGAAAACGAACCCGGACCGACACGCCGCCCGGCGCGACGGTCCGGCAAGAGCTCACAAAGGAGGAGCAATGGCACAAGGTAGCAAGAGCCGGGTGGTAATCTGGGTTATAGTGGGCGTGCTGGTTGTCGTGGCCGCCATACTGCTGATAACTCGACCCAAAGAAGGCAAGCCGTTGGATGCGTCGCGGTTTGTTGAGGTCACCGGCCCGCGGCTGGACAAGCTTGAAACGAGGGTCAGTAAGGCTGGACTCGCACCTGATGTTGCCCAGAAGATTACCGACGAGATTAACAAGGCCAGGACCGCTTTGCAGGAACTGCAGGGCATGACTGATGCACCGGCTGCTCAGTCAAAGCAGAAGATGGAGGAAGTCAACACGGCGATGCGTGAGGCCAAGAGGCTCTTGCGGGAGGCGACCGGCCGCGGTGGCGACGAAGAGTGAGTTGCGAAGCTAACTGTATTCCGGCCGGCCCGGTACGACTACCGGGCCGGCATCGGTTTGGTGTTGACGGGGCCTTGAGCCCGGCTATACTGACCGCGTGAGCAACGGTTTCTTTTCTTTGAGGAGGTTCGGTTGAAAACCCGAATCATTGTCTGGTCGTTAGTGGCGATTATTGTTATTGCCGGTCTGGTTTTCATTTTTTCGCCGCGCAGTCGGCCGGTTCCGGTCCGGACGGTGACGATTGAGACGATTCGGGCTGACGCGGTGCAATCGTTGCGGCAGGTTGAGCGTTTGGAGAAGAAGCTGGCTCGAGCAGTCCCGAACGCGCCAGGTGCGGTTGAGGCCGGTCAGTTACTCGCCGATGTCCGGGCCCGACTTGGTCAAATCAGCTCGGCGACTGAGCTTGGTCCGGCCGAGGCCAGTCTGCGCGAAGCGAAACAGTTGCTGCGGCGGGCGCGGCGCCAGGTTGAAGTGGCGGTCAAGGGACGGCCAGCGCCGACCGGACTGTGACCAGAGCTAGCCTGGTCAGTAGCAGAGGTAGCTGAGGCGGGGAGAGCGCAACCCACCCAGCAACCGACTCGAAGTTTCTTCCAGCAGTCGCCGAAGCCAGAAGCGAAGTTTGCGGGCCGGCTTGATCAGGCGTGGCTCGCCTTTGATTCCACAGTACTCGGCAGCAATCAGCTTGGCTTCTTCGAATGTCGCAAGCGTATCAACAAGGCCAAAAGCTAAGGCCTGGCGGCCGGTCAGAATCCGGCCATCGGCAAACTTGCGAACCGAGTCCTCGGGTATCTTCCGTTCAGTGCTGACAATCGTGACGAACTGCTCGTAGGCGTCGTTGACGACTGACTGGAGCAGAGTCCGGTCGGAATCAGTCATCGGCCGGAACGGTGAGCCGATGTCTTTGTGGGCAGACGATTTGACGACCTCAACCTTGAGCCCAAGTTTCTGCATTGCGCCGGTGACCTCAGGAAACTCCATAATCACGCCAATCGAGCCAGTTAAGGTCTGGGGGTTAGCGATAATCAGGTTGGCCGGTGCGGCGATGTAGTAACCGCCAGAGGCAGCCAGTGAACCCATCGCCACGATTACCGGTGTGCCCTCGTCGCGGATACGTCGGATTTCCGAGTAGATTTCGTGGGAGGGCGTTACGACGCCGCCCGGACTATTGACCCGAATCAGGATTCCCTTGACCGCTGGGTTGGCAGCGAGTTCTTTTAGGTCATCAACGATGTCGTCGGCGGCAACGATGGTGCCTTCAACCTCAAGGTAGCCAAGGCCCCGGCCGAACTGAAGCCCGTCGCCCAAGAGACGGCTGACAGTGATGAGACCAATGATAACCGAGAGGATGAGGACAAGGCCGATGGCAACACTGACGAGGATAATGGTCTGAGTTCTGGTCATGGGAGAATGGGCCCAAGTAGATTCGAACTACTGACCCCTGCGTTATCAGCACAGTGCTCTACCACCTGAGCTATGGGCCCGTGACAAGGCTCCAAGCGTTCCGGAATGCTGACAGGCCAACGGCCCTCAGCGTTTACCGGACGCTTCCTGAACCTGACTGGGCAAATGATACGAAACTGGGGGTTGGAGTCAAGGACGCGGTTTCAGTCGAAAGCCCTGGGGCGTGTCCTCGACAAGAAAGCCTTTTTCGGCAATCAGTTGGCGGAGGCGGTCGGACTCAGGCCAGTTCTTGGTCTGGCGAGCGGCTTCGCGCTGTCTGGCCAGCTCGACTACCTCGCTTGGCACTTCAGCTTGGCCAGCAACCAGCCGGTCCAGCCCAAGCCCGAGCACTCGGTCAAAGTCGAGTAGTGTCTGCCAAGCAGCACGATCCTGGCGCTTGTTGCCTTCTTTCACCACGCTCCAGACTGTGGCCAGAGCCTGGGGAATGTTCAGGTCATCGGCAATCGCGGCTTCGAACTCGGTGCGATAGCCACTGGTCCAATCAGTATCCTTGGTTGGCCAGGTTTGGGCGTTGCGGCCGAACTCAACTAGGCCAGCCAGCGAATTGCGGGCGCTGGTAATTGACTCAACAGTATAGCTGAGTGGCATTCGGTAGAGCGCGGTGTGGCAGAGGTAGCGAAAAGCGGCAGGTGAGAACCCGCGTTCAGCCAGTTCGGAAAGGGTGATAAGGTTGCCTTCGGACTTACCCATCCGGGCATCGCCAATAGTGAGAAAGGCGTTGTGCATCCAGCGTCGGACCACTTCCTTGCCGGTGGCAGCGAAGTTCTGGGCACGTTCGTTGGTGTGGTGGACCGGCACGTGGTCAATGCCACCGGTGTGAATGTCGAACTCCTCACCGAGATACTTGATTGACATCGCCGAGCACTCGATATGCCAGCCAGGAAAACCCCGACCCCAGGGCGAGTCCCATTGCATCAGGTGATTCGGCTGGTTAGTAATCCAGAGAGCAAAGTCGGCTGGGTTGCGGCGTTCTGGGTCGACTGCGACCCGGGCACCGGCCTGTTGCTCAGCCAGATTGAGGCGCGCCAGGCGGGCGTAGTCGGGGTACTTGCCGGTGTCGAATATCAGGCCGACACTCGTCTTGTAGGCAAAACCGTTGGCCTCGATGCGCTTGATGAGTTCAATCATGTCGCTGATGTGCTCGGTGGCCCGGCAGACCCGAGTTGGCCGCAGGATGTTCAATCTGTCCGCGTCCTGCCAGAACGCGGCCTCGTAGAAACGGGCAATCTCCTCAGGGGTGCGGCCGCTGGCGCGCGCCCCCTTTTCGAGTTTGTCCTCACCGGTGTCCCCGTCGCTCGTGAGATGACCGACGTCGGTGATGTTCATCACGTGCTCAACCTGGTAGCCAAGATACTCAAGGACACGACGGAGGGTGTCGCTGAAGACGTAGGCGCGGAAGTTGCCGATATGGGCGTACATATAGACTGTTGGGCCACAGGTGTAGATGCCAACGCGGCCAGGCCGCAGCGGCACAAACTCAGTCTTCTGGCGGGATAGGGTGTCGTAGAGCTTCATCAGCGGCCTGATTGTAGCGGCACGGTGCGAACCCGTCAAACCGGCAGTCAGTGTTTTTGACAGTGACAGGGCGGGTAATAGAATGTCTTAGTCATGCTGCGGTTTCTGCTTGCGTTCATGTTGGGGGTGGCAGTTAGCGTTGCCACTGAACTGGTGCAGAATGGCGGATTCGAGCTAGGGACTGATTCGGGCTGGACAGTCACGATTGGCGGTCCGGGTCAGGGGAGAGTCAGCCGCAGCCGGCGCTATGTCCGCGACCCTGACTATGAGCTATTGGCCTACCGCTATGATGGCGGAATCACCAAGCTCGAACAGAATCTCTCCGTCACCGGCACCGACCTCTATTTCTCGTGCCGTGCCAGCCTGTGGGCAAGGGAACTCGATACCGCGCCGGGCGCATGGGCAGCAGCGGCAATCGTTCTGTCCTACCGGGATTCAACTGGCGCGGTGCTGGGCGAGACCCGAATTGCCAACCTGTCCCAGCGCTGTCCGTGGCGGAGTAACCCGGCGCTGCACATCATTCCGGCTCCGGCGAGGTGGGATTCCTGGGTGCTGGCCATCAATACCGAGCTCGACAGCCTGCCTGAAGTGAACCGTGCCCAGATTCGTTCGATTAGTGTTGGCGTGGTCGCCAGCGGCGAGGCGACCGCTAGGCAGCACAGCGAGGCCTGGGCCTATGCTGACGACATCAGTCTCTTTGATACGCTTGGCCGCGACCTCGAGTGCGAGTGGGTATTGATTGACGACGGCCGCAACGGCGTGCTCGACCCGGGCGAGGCGGCTGACATCGTGCTCGGGCTGCGCAACACCGGTCCGAACCTTGTCGCTGTTGTCGGCGAAATGAGGACCGGCCATCCCCGTTGTCAGGTGCTTGATAGTCTCGGAGCCTGGGGCACGCTCGCACCGGCTGGGACCGCGGCCAACTACGGCAATCGGTTCCGGGTAAGGGCCAGCTACTACTTTCCCTGGCCGGGTGATACCGCAGTTTTCGACATTACCCTGTTCGGGTCACTGGTCGTGGTCGAGACTCTGCACATTCGGGTACCGATTGGCGATAGCGTCTCCTTTCCAACTGGGCCGAATCGGCACAACGAGTATGCCTATGACGACGGCGATTTTGCTGCCGAGGCACCGAGCTTCAATTGGATAGAGGTCAATGGCCTGGGCACGCGGCTTGTCCTAGCTGACGACCAGACCGTAGTTGTCAATCTGCCGCCGGGTTTTGGGTTCCGGCGCTATGGCACCTTTTTCGACCGACTCGCCATCTGCTCGAATGGCTGGGTCGCACCGGGCGCGACGACCAATAGCGCCTATGCCAATACTCCGCTGCCGAATGTAGCAATGCCACCTGGCCTCATTGCCGTGAATTGGGACGACCTCTATCCTGCCACAGGCAACGGCGTCTGGTGGCACTACGATTCCTTGTTCGACTGGTTGGTCATCGAATGGGACTCAGTTGGCTACTACGCCAATCCCTATCCGCCAGACAAGTTCGAGATTGTAATCTATGGCCGGTCGTGGTGCCGGCCTACCGAGGACAATACTATTCTTCTTCAATATCTGACTGGTGCCGGTTTCTATTCGTCAACCGTCGGCATCCAGGACCTTGACTGCGCCAGTGCGATTCAATACTGTTTCAATGACAACTACCCAGCCACTGCGGCACCGGTTGCACCGGGCCGGGCAGTTGCGTTTCGGCAGCCGTCCCAGACCGGTCAGGCTGAACCGACTGCAAGTAGCGGGGAACAGCCAGAGCTCATCTGCACACCGGCTCCTTTTCGTGGCAGGCTTGCGATTACGGCAGCCGGGTTCGGTCTTGGCCGGTCGCGTATCTCAGTGTTTGATAGAAGCGGCCGGCTAATTCGTTCGCTGGCATCCAATCAATTGGCAGCAGACGGTCTAACGTTCTTCTGGGATGGTTGCGACGGGCACGGGCGACAGGTAGGTCCTGGCGTTTACTTTGTGGCTGCCACGGACGGGCGTCGGGTTGCTAGGGCCAAGGTGGTCAGGCTCGACTGAGCAGGTTTGCCCAGCACCTTAGTCAGGCCTTACGGAAGGGATATCACAGACCGCTTGGCAGTGAGACTCGGTAGCGCGGGCCGAAGGGGTGGCTAGGGTCTTCTGTTAGGGAGAGTCAGCAGCTTTTCCACAGGCCCAATTGAGAAGGGCTGGCAGAGCTCGGTCTTAGGCAGACGGCGAGAGGGGTTGGCAGGCAGCCTCACCAGCCAAGCCCGAGACAGCAACAGCGATGCCTTGGAGGGCAGTTTAATAGTAGGTTCCGGAGACCACTCCGGGGACAGTCCCGGGGATGGGGTCGCAAAAAGCGACCGATGCATCCAACCAGTTGAAAAATCATGTACTTCTGTCCGAACCCGGCCCTTTGTCATTGTGTACTTTTAAGTACACAACAATAACTGGCCGATGCGGGATGTTGAGTCCTGTCATCTCGTCTGTGAATCGCATCCCGGCTGCTGACTGCTCATCTTGTTCTCTTTCCTCGCAAATCAGTGATTGCGGTATGTCGTTAGCCGGAAAGAGTTCTTGCGTCGAGACTGGAAGGTCGTACAGCGCTTGCCACAACTGTGCCTCGTGGCCAAGCCGCACTATCCACCTGTCGGAGAGCCTGTTGGTCGCAGACAGTGAGAGGGTGTATTGCTGCATGGTCGAGAACCTCTGCCCGATATACAACTCCAAGGTGCCGGTTGCCGAGGTTGAGTCGAAGAGGATAGTCGGATGCAGCGTGTCCGCAATCGGCAGGCTGTAGTTGTCGCCAGAGTCGCGCACCTGGAATAGGATGCGATACCGGCCCTGGCCAAGCAGAAACCGGAGCGTCGTGTCCCTGACCGCGCCCGAGAACCACGCGCCAGTGTCTGTAGCCAGCACCGAATCGGCATTGCTAACCAGCACCTGGATCAGCCGGGCCGAGTCCGCTGGAGTATTGCCCGTCGTGTCTCGTTCTCTGCTTTCGGTGCGCAACCGCACCGGCACGATGGGCAGCTTGTGTCGGCTGTCGTGGCTGGCAATCGCGATGCTGCCTTCTGGTGGGCGCACGACCCTGGTCTTTTGGTAGCCGGTGTTGTCGTCCATTCCTAGCTCAACAAACTCCTGCTTGGGATTGACCAAGGCCGTGAACAGCCTGATACCGTGCATTGCCGGTGGCACGGCAGCGATGACGAAGCGCACCGGACCGGCGTCATGCGAGGTATCCATTGGCACTGTTGCCACCGAGTCTTCATCCCATCCGAATCGGACCAGCGGGCGAATGCCAGGTCTGTTTCTTGTTCCGTGGTCTCGCACGTAGGCCAGCAGCGTGCACGGTCTGTTCACCTGTGGTCGTAATGGCCGCACCCGCACCGAGTCCACGACGAAGTCCGGACGCACGGGCTGCCCGGCATACTCGTCAACCTGCATCGTCTGCGCACTGAGAGTTAACCGCAACCAGCCGTCAGGGTCGGCCGGCGCAGCGCCGTGCGCTGCGCCAAGCGTACCGAGAATGACTGAGTCGGTCCGCACGGGAAACCGTGCCGCAACCGTCTTGGGAGTTCGACCTTTGCTATCAACTGCCCAGCCGACCCAGGTTCGGCGGTTGTCCTGTGCCGGGTTGCTGAACTCATACATCCGGAACCCAGTATCCTGCGCAATGTCACCTGCCAACACTCTTCGTTCAAACCGCAGCCCGCTCAGTGCCCTAGTCAGGCGCCCGAACTCGTTGTAGCTCGGTAGCGTCTCCCAGCGGCCGGTTCCGGTGCTGTCCGGGTAGAAGTTGCGCAAGCAGACCAGCCCGTAATTCGATGCCGTGTCTGTGTTGCTGAACCACCACCACTGGCAGGCATAGTAGCGGGCGCCGGGTGACGCCTGTGACGCCAGCGCCGAGGTGTAGATCTGGGGAAGGTATTGGGTTGCATCAGTCTGATAGTGCCTATTGATGTCCGAGATGTTGCGCCAGTCGTAGTTCACCAGTCCACATTCCGAGTTCCAGAGAAGACAGTCGAAATCACCGAACTCACGGGCTACAGCCAGCACCGACTCAGCCTGGGCCGCGAAGTCCTCTGGGTCGAAGCCAAAGTGAGACTGGTAGGGATGGAACGAAACCCCATCCCAGAAGATGCCCTTGGTCGTATCGGCGGCCGCAATCTGATAGCAGGTGCGGATGAAGTCAATGCCTGAGCAAGCATCGTCAACTGGCCGCGGGTAGAACGCGCGGTTGGTGCTGCCAATGACAATCGTGTCGTGCTGATGTCCCGGCTGGTCGCGAATGACCTTAGCCGCAACCCACGCCATCTGCACATATAATGAGCACAACCCCCGCAATCCGTCAAACCCGGACGTGTACTCAATGGTCGGTCGGCGCCACCAGCCGGTCACGAAGTCCTCGATGTAGCGCTCGCTCCTGATACAGGTGTCGTTCGGCTCGTTCCATATCTCCCAGACATGAACCGTACTGCAGGGCGGTCCGGGCCAGCGCCGTCGCTGGGTGTCCTGTTCCAGATGGGTCACGAGTTCACGGATGTAGCGCGACCAGGAGTTCTCCTCGGAGTAGAGAGGCTTCCAAAGACCACGTGGCGCGCAGTACGTTGCTGTATCCCAGACCAAGTAGTAATCGGTGTTAGCCGGCTCTCTGGCCTTGATGAAGGCATGCCGCGAACTGGCAATCTTGTGTACGCCCTGAATGTTAATCACTGGCCGGCACTGTGCATCATGGGCAATTGCCCAGAGCCGGGCGTCGAAGTCGAGCCAGTTCCAGCGCGCCGAGTCCGGTCGGCTTCTCCGCTGCAGTATGGTGAGAGAATCTTGGGTGTGCCAGCGTGCGTAGGTCATCATCGTGCCGACACCAGCGGCGCGGGCAAGCGCTCCGCACTCTTGGCGCAGTCGGTCGCGGTTGGCAGAGTCGTTGTCGCTCCACGGCACGAAGTTCCACTCATCCATGCCCCAGAACGCCGGCGGCGCCGGGTTGAGTGTGCCATACACCCGCAGACAGAGGTCGCGGCCGAGAATCGGTTCGCCGCCGACAACGATGTCGCCGTAACGATACGGGTCGCCATCCTGCCAGAAGTAGTTGATGCTGTCTGTCCCAGCCCGCGTGAAGCGGAACTCATACACCTTGCCTTTGGTGAATGAGTAGCCGGACTGTGCCCTCAGCGGGAACTTGAGCCAGGCCCAGTTCTGCTGAGCCGTGACTCGGTCGCTGGACGCAACTGGATGCACACCGCCGGGTTCATACACTTCTGCCTTGTAGGACAGGTCCGGATTGGCGCCTCTGTCCCCGACAAACAGCTCGACATACGCCAGCGAGTCGAAGTTGCAGGTCAGGGTCTGGGAGACGTAGTTGTACGGGAACTGGCTCGGTGCCCAGTCAGACCACTGCCCGCGGGTTGGGGTAACCGAGTACGCCTGTACGAGCCCTAGACTAATGCCCGCAGAGGCGAGTAGAAGCAACCCTAGACACTTCGTCATCGTCTTCGCCTATTGCTTCACGATCTTGGTCGTAAGACGTTTCTTGTCGGTACTGACCTCCACAAAGTACACGCCTCCTCTTAGTCGAGTGATGTCCAGCGAGACCACGCGCCCATCCCTGTGACAACTAGGAGCAAGCTGGATTCGCCGACCAGTCGCGTCTAGGACTGAAACTGCGCAGTCCACGTTCGGCGCCAACTCGATCGCCGCCCGTCCCGATGTCGGGCTGGGGCGAACGTACACCTCGAGCAGCCGGGCACCGGCAACCGGTGCCTCCGCCACGCCAACCGCAGTTGTCTCCAGGATACAGACTCCCGCGTCATAGCAGGCCGCATACACGTATTGGTCGGTGGCTAGCAGGCGGCGGAACGCTTGCGGCGGCGTCCATCGTCCGACTTCTCTCAGGTTCCGCTGATCGCTGACGTCCAACACGTGCGCAACTACCCCGCCCGCATATGCGCGTGTGCCTTCGACTGCGATATCCGACACCCAACTCGGGATGGCTAGTGAGTCCAGTACTGCTGGCTGGCTTGGCTGCGTCATGTCCACGGACCAGACATAGCTACTGCCAATGGTGTAGAGGATGGTATCAACGACGTCGAGCGCCACCATTGTGCGCCACGTTGCGGTGATGAAGGGGTTGTTCGGACGGGCGATGTTCACAACAACCACCGTGCTACTGGTCACATAGGCCAGCGTATCCTCGATGTCTAAGTCCCATACGTCCCCCGGCAGCACACAGCTCCCGATCAGCACCGGCTGGCGCGGCCGGGCGACGTTGACGACGAAGAACCGCAGCCGCCCGGCGCCGTAGATGAGCGTGTCGCGCAACACCATGTCCTCGGGGATGGTCGGAACACTGCAGGTTGCGACTTGCTGCGGGTTAGAGGGGTCGGCTACCGACACCACCCGGAATGCCGGCAGTGGCCACCAGCCGATGTAGGCGAAGCTGTCCCGGGCCACGACCGTTCTGCTTTCGACCGTGCTTGCAATCGTGTCGAATCCACCCAGTTCCACCGGGTTGGCCGGGTCCGAGACGTCGAGCACGCGCAGCCCGGCCCGGCAGGCTGCCACGTAGGCTCGGTTGCCGTCAACGGTGATGTCGAGCGCCATGTCGGCTACCAGCAGGGCAGTGTCGAGCACCGGCGAGCTGATGCTGGCGATGTCGATGACTTGTAGGCCGCAGTAGTCCCAGGCGACATACGCGCGGTTGCGGCCTAGGTCAGCCCACGTTCCCCAGCCTTCGCCGGACGACGGCAGCGCAAGCTCGCCGGCCACAAACGGACGCGCCGAGTCAGCGATGTTGACGATGCGCATCGGCTCGTAGTGGGCGCGCCCGGAGGTGAAGGCGTATTGCCCGGTCAGGCAGAGGCCGACGCCGCAGACCGAGTCAAGGCTGGCCAGTTGCACCGGATGGGCCGGGTCGCGGATGTCGATGGTCTTGAATTGCGACGCGGACGGCTGGTTGGGGTTGGCAAAGGTGGCGCAGAGAAGGCTGCCGCGCGCTTGGGCTGCCAGCGGGTTGCCGCCAAAGCCGCCGGCGCGGCGCGGCGCTCGCGGATTGGTGATGTCGATGAAGGCCAGCAGGTCGCGGGTGAGGAGCACGGCAACGGCAGACGTCGCCGTGACAACGTAGCCGCTGTCCCGGCAGGCGCCCAGCCGAGCCGGCGCTGCCGGGTTGGCGACGTTGTAGCAGTAGAACGAGTCGCCACTGACAAAGCAGAGCAGGCTGTCGGTCACTGCGAAGCCGCTGACAATGTAGGGAAGGTGACTGAGCCGCAATGGCTGCTGCGGGTCGCTGACATTCCAGATGTCGATGCCGTTGCGGCCGGTAAAGAGCAGGTTGTCACCGATGATGGCCTGGGCAGGCAGGTAGTCCAGTTGGGTCTCGGATAGCAGCTCGGGCCGGCTCGGGTCGGCGAAGTTGAAGAGTGCCACCTCGCTGCCCAGCGCCAGCGCGACAATGCTGTCCTGTCCTTCGACATCCCAGGACCGGCCACGGCCGTACTTACCGACGAGCCGCAGGCCGGAGTCGGTACTGGCAGGGCGGTAGCGTGTGACGCCCGGGACGTCGATGTCGCGCGACTGCAGCCACTGATATCGCCACTTCGGTGGAACCCGGCTCAAGCTCTCCTGCACCGCCCCGTGCTGCCGGTAGTCGAGCTCGGCCGATAGCCCGGCTGTTGCGGCCAGGAGCAGGATGGTCAGTCCGGCCCAGCGGCTCCTGGTAGTCATGGCTTCATTGTCGGCCAGGTCCCACCTGCGTCAAGCCGCCGAAACCGAGGGGATGAAGTTCCACTTATCCATCCCCCAGAACGCCGGTGGCACTGGGTTGAGTGTGCCATACACCCGCAGACAGAGGTCGCGGCCGGGAATCGGCTCACTGCCGACAACGATGTCACCGTAACGATACGGGTCGCCATCCTGCCAGAAGTAGTTGATGCTGTCCGAACCCGACCGCGTGAAGCGGAACTCAAGAAGTGTCCCTTTGACGATTCTCTGGGGATGCGTTACCGAGATTCGGTCGAACCTTACCCAGTGGCACGGTCGCAGGTAGCTGCCGCCATCCTGACTTGCAACCGGCGCACCACCGGGGTACGTCACGACCAGCAAGTTGTATGCTTCACTACCGTTATGGTCCCCGACAAACAGCTCGACATACGCCAGCGAGTCGAAGTTGCAGGTCAGGGTCTGGGAGACGGTGTCTCCACGGCTAGTCCATCCGCTCCATGCTGCCTTGATAGGAGTGACTGAGTAGGCTTGAACGTACGCCGAGCTGATTCCGACTGCTGCCGCAAGTAGCAGCACTGGCTTTCTCAAGTATTCCTCCTAGTCTTTGACAATCTTGGCAAAGCATCTCGTGCCATTGCACACCGTCTCGACGAGGTAGACGCCGTCAGGCTGGCCACTGATGTCCACCCAGCACTCATGCCCGCTGGCTGTTGATACGGTCTCTGTTACACTGCGGCCGATAACGTCGCGCACTGTGATTCGTCCCGACCCGGATGCCGGAAGTCGGACTCGCAGTGGGCCCTTTGTGGGGTTGGGTGTCAATTTGAGCGACGTGTTGCCGACTTTGGGCCACGTCGGCTCGGCAACGGCTACGGCTGTTGTCTCGTAGATTGCCACGCCCGCGTCCCATAGCGCAGCGTACAGCAGGCCGTCGGCGTAACACAGTCGCCGCAGTCCGCTGCTGGGTAGCCCGACTCTTCCGATTCGCCGGGGCAGCTCGGGCCGGCTCAGGTCATAGACATCGATGTTGTAGGCTCCACCGACGTAGGCGCGGGCGTCGCCCAAGACGATGTCGGTTGGCCAGACGAGCGACTGGACAGTCGAGAGCAGCCGTGGCTGCGCTGGGTTGGCGATGCTGTAGACGAAGATGGTGTCATAGACGTAGGGCAAGTAAAGGAAAGTGTCACGAACTGCTATTCCGGTGGCATTGTGGCCGGATATGGTGCTGACCACGAACGGACTGTCGGGCCGTGCGATGTTGGTGATGCGAATGGCTCCGGCGGCAGTATAGGCGAAGCTATCCTGCACGACGACAGCCACACCGTCACCGGCGCAGCTTCCGATCAGCACCGGCTGGCGCGGCCGGGCGACGTTGACAATTTGGAAGCGGCGCGGCATCGCACAGTAGAGCAGTGTGTCACGCAGGACCATGTCGGCGGGACGGTCCCAGACGTCGCAGCCGCCAGCCTGCACCGGGTGATATGGGTCGGTGACGTCCACCGAGCGCAGTTGTGGCACCGAGTCCCAACTGACGAAGGCAAAGGAGTCACGCGCGGCGACGGATAGGCAGGAGGGCAGTGCGCCGATGTAGTCGAGGCCGCCGAGCTGGCAGGGCTGCTCCGGCCGGGAGACGTCGAGAATCGCCAGCCCGGAGTGGTAGCTACCAAGGTATGCCTTCGTGTCGTCCAGCGCTATGTCCAATGCCGACCCGGCTGAGTAGGCGTTGGTGTCTGCGCGCGGCGCGGCCGGTTCGGTGATGTCAACTACCGTCAGCCCATCGACTGCGAGCAGGGCCTTGTTGCGTGCCGGTAGTACCGCGACGCCGTTTGCCGGCCGCGGCAGCCGGCCGACAAGGAATGGTGACGCCGGGCTGGCGACGTTGATGATGTCCAGCCACGATGTGTAGAGCAGGTTGTCGGTGCCCGGGGCCATCGTCACGTCCATTGCATCCGGCCCATTGAGCGAGCCGAGCAGGCGTGGCGCGGTCGGGCTGGCGATGCTGTAGATACGCAGACCTGACTCGTAGACGGTGACATAGCAGAGGGTGTCCCGTGCCATGACCGCCAGCGGTTCGCCGCCAGTGATCCGGCCCACGCGGCGCGGCTGAGTCGGGTTGCGGACGTCAACGATGTTGACGCCGGAGACGTGCACCAGGTAGCAGTAGCCGTCTGCGTAGCTCAGGTAGAGGTCGCAGCTGTCGCGGCAGGCTCCGACCCGGACCGGGTTGCGCGGGTCGGCAATGCTGTAGATTCGGAGCGTGTCGTCGGCACAGGCGGCATAGACCAGCGTGCCGTTGACCGCGATGTCGTTGACCGTCGGCAGGTCGATGCGGCTCAACCGGTTGGGCGAGGCGGGGTTTGACACACCGTGCACTTCGATACCGGAGCTGCCGAAGCTAATCCCGGCCACAACCAGCGTGTCGCTGAGCACGGCCCGACGCGGCAGGCCGTCGAAGTTGACGTCGCCCAGTAACTCCAGGCGGACGCCCTTCTGGGAGCGGAGCCGGACAAGCGATGCCCCCGAGCCACGGGTCAGGCAGATGACGGTGTCGTCGGCGGTGACGCGCACTGATACCTTCAGTGACGGACCGTAACTCCAGCGGCCCACACAGCGCAGGCCACTGTCGGCGGTGGGCTTGCGGCTCTGACGCAACAGATAGTCGCGGCGGCCGATCTTCGCAAGCCACCGCTGGCCGAGGAGTGAGCCCTTGATCGCCAGGGATTCACGGATGGCTGCATCTTCGTTCCAGTCGATTCCCCAACCTGCACCGACCATCACCAGCCCAGCCAGGACCAGTAGCCGCAGTCTCATGGCTTCATTGTCGGCCAGGGCCGACTGGCGTCAAGCCGCCGAAACCGACGGGATGAGACTACACTCATCCATGCCCCAGAACGCCGGCGGCGCCGGGTTGAGTGTGCCATACACCCGCAGACAGAGGTCGCGGCCGGGAATCGATTCACTGCCGACAACGATGTCACCGTAACGATACGGGTCGCCATCCTGCCAGAAGTAGTTGATGCTGTCTGTCCCAGCCCGCGTGAAGCGGAACTCATACACCTTGCCTTTGGTGAAGGTCCCCATGACCGTGAAGTCTTTGAACGCCAGCCAATTGCAGGCTTGCCCGGGTACAACTCCGCGCCGGTGAGCCACTCGAGCACCGGTCTGGCCATCATGCACTTCGCAGTCGTAGGTCCCGCCTGCGCCTTGCTCGCCGCAGAACAGCTCGACATACACCAGCGAGTCGAAGTTGCAGGTCAGGGTCTGGGAGACGCCGTCCTCCGGGTCAGCTAGGCCTGACCACACAGCCTTGACCGGTACGACTGAGTACGCTTGGACAAGCGCAGACACCACGTTCGGCGTCATCAGAACCAGAACTGCAAGCATAAACAACCGCCGCATAGTCGCCTCCTTTCTTCTAGAGCTTGATTACCCGACCGATGGTCTTTCGGTTGTCCACCTCCAGTTCGACTATGTACACACCGGACGGTCCGGCAGGCAGGCGTATCGTGGCCGAATGCGACCCTCTTGCCACCGGGCCACTGCCGACGATGCGACCGGCAACGTCTCTTACGGTCCAAATACCTTCCGTCCCTGCGGCCTGAGTCAGTCGTATGAGCACCCCACTCCGCGTCGGGTTCGGGGTGACCTCAAGTCGAGCAGCGGGTTGTTCTGTCCGGTGTTCACTGATTCCGACTGCGGTCGACTCCAGCACGCAGACCCCGGCTTCGTAGCAGGCCGGATACAAGTACGGTGAACAGTACTCCAGACGCTCGACAAGATACGGCGGAGTCCAGGAACCGCGCACCCGTAGATTTGCAGGGTCCGATATGTCAATGGTGAGTATGCGTTCGCCACCCACATACGCGCGGGAACCGGCGATGACGATGTCATTCCACCATAGCGTGTCAGTCAGCCAGAGCGAGTCGACCGTCTGGGGCATAACCGGGTTCGCAACATTCAGGCAGACGCAGCCCGTGTATGGCCCGACAACGAAGGCAAGTGTGTCGGTCACCTTGACCCCACTGGTGCGGCCGCTCCACGCGCCAACGACTGTCGGCAGTGCCGGATTGCCTATATCAATGCACTTCAGCCCAGCGTTTCCCATCGCCACGTACGCGATCGTGTCGTTAAGCGCGATGTTGTAGGCTGTACCGTTCAGCACACAGCTTCCGATCAGCACCGGCTGGCGCGGCCGGGCGACGTTGACGATCTCGAAGCGGCGGTACTGCGCAATGTAGAGAAGTGAATCGCGTAGCACCATGTCGGCGGGAAAATCATACACCGCTGCGCCGCCGGCCATCGTCGGGTGTGTCGGGTCGGTGACGTCCACCGAGCGCAACCACGGTCGGTTGGGCGCCCAGCTCATGTAGGCGAAGCTGTCGCGCGCAGCGACCGTCTGCGTCACCATGTCGCGGGTGCTGTCGATGCAGCCCAGTTCGCTGGGCATTGTTGGGTTGGTGATGTCGAGAATCGTCATCCCGAAGCCGTCGCCAGCCACATACGCTCGGCCTCGGTCCAGCGCCACGTCTTCTGCTGACCCGGCCGCGAGCAGGACGCGGTCACGAAGCGGCTGACTGAGAGTCGAGACGTCGAAGACCGACATCCCCCGGAGCCGGTCGGCAACGTAGGCGCGGCTTCTGGCGCAGCTCGCCCAGACGCCTTGACCGTTATCCAGGTTTGCTGCGCTGCCGACGTGCCGGGGGTGTGTGCTGTCGGCGATGCTGAGGATACGGAATCCATGGCCACCGGTGTAGTAGCCGGAGAGGAGGGCCAGCGTATCCAGCAGGTAGATGTCGTAGCCGCCGCAGTTGGCCAAGTGGCCGAGCTGCCGGGGACTGGCGGGGCTTGTGACGTCGAGGATGTAGAAGTCGAGCTGGTCCGGTACGTTGGGGTTGCCGAGCGTCACGCAGCAGATGGTGTTGCGGGCGGCGACGCTGATGACGGCAGAGCCCCACGCGGCCACGCGGCGCGGCGCGGCCGGGTTACGGACGTCGATGACGTACAGGCCCCAGCGGTCAGCAAGGTAGGCGTAGCCGTTGCCGACCGAAATGGTGTAGCCGGAGTCGCGGCAGGTGCCGACAAGACGCGGGCTGGCCGGGTTGGCGAAGCTCCAGACCTTGAAGGAGTCATCGGAGACTGTGTAGACGAGCGTGTCCAGCACGGCAAGGTCGTTGAGCATGGTCTGGACTTGGCCGAGCCTGGTGGCGTTGGCCGGGTCGGTCACGTCAAAGACCTCGATGTACTTCGGGTAGCCGCCAGTGGAGCCGACGTAGAGCCGGTTGCCGATGAGAACGGAGCGGGAGACAAGGCCCTGGGCTTGGATGTGGGAGAGAATGCGGGGATTGGCGGTGTCGGCGAAGTCGATGGCGACGACCTCGCTGCCACGGGAGAGGAAGACGAGCGAGTCGCGGCCCGTGACCTTGACCGATGGGCCACCGCCCCATTTGCCGACCAGCCGCAGCCCGCTGTCTGTAGCGGTTGGCGCCACCGGCTGTCTCGGCAGTAGTCCCTGCCGGCGCATCGCTGAGAAGCGCATGTTGGGCGGGAGATGCCGCAGCGACTCCATCACGGCCTCGTGCTGCCAGAAGTCGAGCTTGGCCGCCAGCCCGGCTGTTGCGGCCAGGAGCAGGACGGTCAGTCCGGCCCAGCGGCTCCTGGTAGTCATGGCTTCATTGTCGGCCAGGGCCCACTGCCGTCAAGCCGCCGAAACCGACGGGATGAGACTACACTCATCCATGCCCCAGAACGCCGGTGGCACTGGGTTGAGTGTGCCATACACCCGCAGACAGAGGTCGCGGCCGGCAGGTGGCGATTCTTCGTTAGGTTGGCTGGAGCCAAAAAGCGAAGCGGGCAGGGGTCATCCTGCCCGCAGCAGTCTTTGGGCCAAAAACTACACCACACCCTGATCGAGCATCGCATCGGCGACTTTGACGAAGCCGGCGATGTTGGCCCCTTGCAGGTAGTTGATGTAGTCGCCCTGTCGGCCGTGCTGGACGCACTGGTTGTGGATAGCCTTCATGATGCCCTGAAGCCGCTGGTCAACCTCCTCGCGGGTCCAGGAGAGGCGCAGGCTGTTTTGGGACATCTCAAGTCCAGAGGTGGCGACGCCACCGGCATTGGATGCCTTGCCCGGTGCGTAAAGGACCTTGTGCTTGATGAAGAGGTGCTGGGCTTCGGGTGTGCAGGGCATGTTGGCGCCCTCGGCCACGCACTGGCAGCCGTTCCCAATCAGCGCTTCGGCGTCGGCCTTGTCGAGCTCATTCTGGGTGGCGCAGGGCAGGGCAATATCAACTTTGACTTCCCAGGGCCGCTTGCCAGGGACAAACTTGGCGCCGAAACGGTCGGCGTAGTCCTTGACCTTGTCGCGGCGGCTGGCTCGCATCTCAAGCATGTAGTCGATCTTCTCGCCTTTGACACCGTCGGGGTCGTAGATGTAGCCGTCCGGACCAGAGAGGGTGACGACTTTGGCGCCAAGCTCGGTTGCCTTGATTGCTGCGCCCCAGGCAACGTTGCCGAAGCCAGAAATGGCGACGGTCTTGCCAGCTATCTCTTTACCGGCCTGGCGCAGCATCTCGGCCGTAAAATAGACGAGGCCAAAGCCGGTGGCCTCGGGCCGGAGCAGGCTGCCGCCCCAGTTCTGGCCTTTGCCGGTAAGCACGCCGGTGAACTCGCCGCGCAGCCGCTTGTACTGGCCGAAGAGATAGCCAATCTCGCGGCCGCCGACGCCGATGTCGCCAGCCGGCACATCAATGTCGGCACCGATGTATTTCTGCAGCTCGGTCATAAACGACTGGCAGAAGCGCATCACTTCACCGTCAGACTTGCCGGTCGGGTCGAAGTCTGAGCCGCCCTTGCCGCCGCCCATCGGCAGGGTGGTCAGCGCGTTCTTGAAGACCTGCTCAAAGGCCAGAAACTTGAGAATGCTCAGATTGACGCTGCGGTGGAAGCGAAGGCCGCCTTTGTAGGGACCGATGGCGCTGTTCATCTGCACGCGGTAGCCGCGGTTCACCTGAATCTCGCCCTTGTCGTCAACCCACGGTACCCGAAAGATGAAAACACGTTCCGGTTCGCAGAGCCGCTCAAGAATCTTGGCGGCCTTGTACTGGGGGTGCTTTTCAATAAAAGGCATCAGGCTGGTGACGACTTCCTGTACTGCCTGATGGAACTCTTTTTCACCCGGATTCCGGGCGATGATGCCTTCCATGAAGGCGCTGACCGAATCTGCCATGATGTCCTCCTGTTGGCCTAAATGCGGGCGCAGCAGAACCGGGCACGTCACCCGCGCTCGTAAACGACAATTGACTAGCCTGCTGGCTTACCGGCCGGTAAGGCCGGGCGAGATTATAATGATGGCGAAGGGACGGTCAACTGTGGCCCAACCAGTAATTGACAGAGTCAGAGAGTCAACTGCGGCTAAGCTAGCTTGACACTGCAACGACCAGTTCTATAATCCCTTGCTCATGTCAACCGCAGCAACCGAACCGGCCATCAGCGTGACACGACTGAGCAAGACCTACCGGAGCGGTTTCCGGCTGCGGCGAATCCAGGCGCTAAGTGATGTAACGTTCGACGTCCAGCGGGGCGAGATATTCGGATTCTTGGGGCCCAACGGTGCTGGTAAGACAACGCTCATCAAGTTGTTGATGGGGCTGGCCCAGCCGACTGCCGGTACTGCGCTGGTGCTCGGTAAGTCGCCGCGCGATGCCACCGTCAAGCAGCGGATTGGCTTCCTGCCAGAACAACCCTATTTCTACGAGTATCTCACCGCCCGGGAGTTTCTCCTGCTGGCGGCTCAGTTGAACGGAGTGCCGCGGGTCGAGACTGCTACTCGGGTGAAGACGCTGTTGCGGACGGTCGGCATGGAACGGGCGGCTGATGCCCAGATGCGTGGTTTCTCACGGGGAATGCTGCAGCGGATGGGCATTGCCCAGGCGTTGATCGGAGACCCGGAAGTGGTGATTTTGGACGAACCAATGGGTGGTCTTGACCCGATTGGCCGTAAGGAGTTCCGGGACATCATCGTTGGTCTGCGTGACCAAGGCAAGACTGTTTTCTTCTCCACCCATATTCTTTCTGATGTTGAGCTAATCTGTGATCGGGTGGGGACGATTATCGCCGGGCGGATGGTCGAGGTCGGCAGACTAGACGAGATTCTGTCTGGGGATGTTGAGGCGATTGAGGTGACGGTGCGGGGAGCGACCGGTAAGTTTCGTAAGGCCTTGGAACGAGTGGCGCAGCAGTCAATTGAAGCTGGTGATATGCTGCTGCTGGTGGTCCCGGATGAGGTTGGTGTTGATCGGATTACGGCGATTGCCCGGGAGGCTGAGGCTCGCATCTACTCAATCGTTCCCCGCCGGCGTACGTTGGAGAGCTATTTTATGGCCCATGTTGAGCGGGCTCGGAGAAAAGAGTGATTGGTCGAATCCGGGCAGTGGCGCTGAATACTTTCCGCGAGGCGGTGCGGGACAGGGTGCTTGTTACCCTGGTAATCTTCGCAGTAGTTGTGATGGGTGCCAGTCGGGTGATTCAGCCGTTGGCCCTAGGTGAAGAGAGTAAGGTCATCAAGGACATCGGTCTTGCGGCTATTACGCTTTTCTGTGTTTTGATCGCGATTCTCGTAGGCGGCAGACTGGTGTATAAAGAAGTCGAGAAGCGCACCATCTACATAATCCTGTCCAAACCAGTACGGCGCTGGGAGTTCATTGTCGGCAAGTATTTTGGCCTCCTCGGGGTGCTAGCGCTCAGCCTGGTCGTGATGACGGTCTGCTTCTATGCAGTGCTTTGGATCTTGCGGGTCGGTGCACCACTGGCCCTGGTGCTGGCAGTGGTGATGACGTTCTTTGAGTTGGCGATTCTGACCGCAGCAGCAATACTCTTTTCCTCTTTTGCTACACCGATAACGGGGTCGGTTTTCGCCTTCGGTATCTACTTTGTTGGCCACATGGCTCGGGACCTTCGGGTGCTTGCTGGCATGACGCCGTCACCGGTCGTAAGGGTGATCAGTCTTGTTGTCTATTACCTTCTTCCTAATCTGAGCAATTTCAACATTCGCGGTGACGTCGTGCACGGAGCGCCGCTTGATCCGGTTGGGCTATTGTTGTCAATGTTCTACGCCGTTGTCTATAGCACGGTGCTATTACTGGTCGCGATGGCTATCTTCAGCCGGCGGGAGTTCTAGGGTGCGATTTGAAGAGGTGCGGGCAGTGCCGGTAGTGCGACGACCGGGTTGGCTGGCACAGATGGTTCCGGTGCTGCTGGTGCCATGGGGACTGGTAGTTGTGTTTCTGCTTCAGCTCCGGATTGACCGAGCATTTGACGAACGGATCGGCGAGCGAGGAATCCAGGAACTTGCTTATTTCCCTTCAGGTCAGTTTGTCCGTCAGGCCTCGATAGAGTATCAAGACCTGGCTGCCGATATCATCTGGTTGCGGGCAGTACAGTATTATGGTCATCATCTGATGACCGACCGGCGTTATGAATGGCTGGGACACGTCTTTCGGATCCTAACCACACTGGACCCCCGTTTCATCGGTGCTTATCACTTTGGTGCTATTACTTTGGCTTGGGATGCACGTGAGCCGGGCCAGGCTCTTGATCTTCTCGACGATGGGATGGTAGCTAATCCCATGAACTGGCAGTTACCTTTCGACGCTGCCTTTATCAACTACACGCTGCTGCGAGACTATGAGCAGGCTGGCCGTCTCTTTGAGATTGCTTCCAAATTGCCTAATGCTTGGCAACTTACTGCTCGCTGGGCTGCGGTGGCCACAGCGAAGGCCGGCGACTTTGAGTTGGCACGGCAGCTTTGGCTCGAGCTCTATAACAACACCGAGAATAAACGCTTGAAAGAGCTGGCAGCAAGACAACTGCGGCTACTCAAGCTGGAAGAACTTATCCACCGATTGGAACAAGCGGTACAGAGCTTCCGTGCGACCGAAGGCCGTCTGCCGACGCGGCTTGGCGAGCTGGTGGCCCGTGGTTACATTCCCGCGATTCCGCAGGAGCCTTTCGGTGGACAGTTCTATCTTGATGGCGAACGGGTGAGAACAACCACGCCGCCAGCCCGGTTACGTTAGGTGATAAGCTTGACATTGGTCAATAGTCCGCCTATAAGGTAGTAAGGAGAAATGATGCGTGACAATCGTGGCTTCAGTTTGCTTGAGGTTCTCATCGTCCTGCTCATCATGGGGATGATGATGGCAATGTCGCTGCCGCGACTCAACGGTGCGCGTCAGCAGGCCCGGCACGCGGCGATGAAGATGAATGTCCATAATGTGCAGCTGGTGATAGAGGCATTCCACGCCGAGAAGGGCTACTACGCCGATGATTTCTATGAGGATGGATATGGCTCTTACTTTCCGGGTGGCGTGTTCGAGCAGCAGCTCGGCCGACTGCCAACCAATCCCTGGACCAACAAACCGATGGACCCCGACGATTTCAACCCCGAGGACTACGAGTCTGAAGCCGACTTGGCAAACACCGAAGAGGGCAAGGCTAACGACTACATCGGCTACTATCCGGGCGAGATAATCTATGGTGTCTGGGAGCCGGACGGCGCATCATCACCCCGCGCTTATGTGCTGGTGCCGATTGGGCATGGCGGGATCTCGATCCGGGAGTATGACGCCGACAACGAGCCGGTCATCTTCCTCCTGCATAGCTAGTGAGGGCCTCAATCCTTGACACCGAGTTGTGTCGGTTCTATAATGACAACGGTGAAAGTCACTAACCGACGTAGTGACCGCGGGTTCACGCTTGTAGAGCTGCTCGTGGTCATTTCTGTTTTGGGAATCATTCTCGCCTTCTTCGTGCCAACCATCGTTTCGCGAATAACAACCAATGCTCGGCGAACAGCAACCCTGCAAGAACTGCGAGTGCTGCGCGATGCCATTGTCGGCAACCCTGATATCATGATCGGCGGTGAGATGGTCGTGACCGGTTTCAAGAACGATGTCGGCCGCTTACCGCGAGACCTTATCGAACTGGCTACCCGCAATCCGTTCGAGGGAATGTATGCTGGAATCAACTATGTCGGTAAAGAAACACTACCAGCTTGGGACCCGTATATCAAACGTGGGTGGAACGGGCCATACGTACGTGAGGACGGCAGGATGGGCTACCGGTATGATGCTTGGGAGACGCCTTACCGCTACTTAGTTGAAGGTTCGGACACAGTCGGATTGATGAGTGCCGGGCCAGACGGATTGTTTCTTGGTCAGCCGGGTGCTCGCGATAGTGATGATGTGAGGGTGCGTTTCTAGGGTGGGACTAATGAGGAAGGAGTCAGTTGCCCGGGGAGTCACGCTCTTAGAGCTACTGGTCGTGCTGATGATTCTGAGTCTGATTCTGACGGCTGCGGTCAAGACATGGGACGTGACGCTGCAGCGCGGCAGAATTGAGCAGACAGCGCGCAAGCTTAATCAACTGGCGACGGCGATTGTCGGTGACCCGAACTATGTTGTTGGTGGCCGCCGGGTGGACTTCGGTTACGTCGGCGACATGGGCGAGCTGCCAATGACATTGGCCGACCTTGCTGTTCGACCGGCCCGGGCCGACTCAGTTTGCTGGCGCGGGCCCTATATCAAGTCAGCCTACAATGAGTCGCCGGACGGGTATCGGATCGATGCCTGGGGTGATACAATCGTTTACGGTCGGACAGTTTATGGCTTGGACAGCCTCTTTGTGCGCAGCTACTCAGGGCAGGGGCTGAGCGATCGGACAAAGTGGATGACCCGCTATTTCGGCTACACCTGGCAGGAGTTACTCCAAGACACAGTCGATGGCCGGGTGGAAGATGTTCGCGGAGTTCCACCGCCGAATGAACTCTTTATCAATGGGACTGCTAACGGTATTATTCGTGTCTATCTGGAGTACCCGCGCGATGGCCAGGTTGACACGGCCTCGCTGAACCGTCTTGAGAATGGCTATTTCACGACTCATACTACGGCAGGAGCAGCGCCGGTCATCTATCCGATTCCGCAGGGTACGCATCGGTTGTGGGCTGAGCATATCAACTTCTACGCCATCCCTAATGAAACAACGCGGACGACGGTAAATGTCACCGTCTATCCTCGGCTGGGTGCTCGTAACATTGTGCTGCGGTTGAATCTGGACTGGAGTACTTTGCCGTGAGCTGGACTACTGCTAATAGCCGTGGTTTTACCTTGATGGAGCTGTTGGTTGTGCTCTTGATAATCGGTATTCTCAGCACGGTGGCTTTGCGGACAATTGATACGGCACGGGACCGCTCACTCTTTGATCAGACTGCCGCCGAGATGGAAAAGATAGTCAAGGCAATTGCCGGCGACCCGGCACTGGTGAGTGAGGGGCGGCGGACCGATTTTGGTTTCTATGGCGACATGGGTAGGTTGCCGACCGACCTACGGGAATTGGTTGCTAATATCAATAACAGCCCGCGCTGGCGGGGGCCGTATCTGCGACAGTCAGTCGGTGGCGACAGCGTTGGTTTCTTATACGACGCCTGGGGAAACCCTTATGGTTATGATCCGAATACCGGGCTGCTGAACAGTCTGGGCAACGGTAAGTATCCGATGACGGTCAGAGTCATTGACTCGCTGCCCCTACTGACACGCAATTCGGTTAGTGGCAATATCACCGACATCAATGGGCTACCACCAGGCGAACGGGCGGCAATGATGCAGGTACGACTGTATCCGGCGTCCGGCGGCAATCAGTTTGTGGCGCTTGTTGACCAGGGTGGGTTCTACCAGTTCCCGGACTCGATACCGATTGGTACTCACCGGATAGTGGCCCTGTCCGGGACAGTCGATTCGATTGTCCGCTGGGTGACAGTTGCGCCACGGTCAAGGACGGTTATCGATTTTCGCTTTAGCCGACCTTTCCGAAATCGGCTGGTGATGATTGGACAGCCTTATCTTTCGCCCGATAGCTTGAGTTTCAGTTTTGACCTGATTAACGACGGAGCCACGGACGACACGATTGCCTGGTTCCGACTGGCGGACATTGTTCCGTCAGACTCGATTTTCCTGCAGCAGTTAGCAATTCTCAGCCCCGGCCGGCCGGCGCAGCTTGATACGCTCAGTCCACCGCTGCCGGGGGTTGGTGATACTGTCATTGTCACGCCGGTTTATCCGGTGGCGGCAAGTCGCGCGCAGACCGTGACGATGCGTTTTGAGTCCTTCTATAAGGACGAACTGGCAGCAACCGGCCGTGCCCAGGTGAACGGCCGTCGGTTTGCGCTGCGCTTCAGTGATGGCTCCGAGATTACCGTTCAGGTTCCCGACCTGCCGGGACCGTGACGGCTTGATAAGGAGGAGTATTGGCAACCGGTAGTGGTTTGGGCAGTCTGTTTGGCGGTGGTGGCAAGGGCACGCTCTGCATCGATATCGGTTCCAATTCAGTCAAGTTCGTCAAGATGGAGGGCGGCCGGGTAGTTGACTACGGCCTGAAGGAGATTGGCGAGGCATTTGATGTACCGTCAATTCTCCGCGAGCTGATCAAGGACTACCATCCCAGCGAGGTCTATAGCTTTGTTTCTGGCCCATCGGTAAGCTTACGCCAGTCCGCTTTCCCAAAGATGAACCGGCGCGAGCTGAAGGATGCGATCCTGCTGCGCCTGGAGAAGTATTCGCCCTTTACCCTCGACGAGGCGATTCTTGATTTCAAGACACTCGGACCGCAACGGGAGGCCGGCGCGATCAAAGACAACGTCATGGTTGTCGCTGCCCGAAAGGATATCGTCTCGGACCATATCTCGACTCTCCGGAAGGCTGGGCTTGAACCAACGGCAATCAGCGTCATCCCGTTCGCTTTGCAGGCCGCGGTACGTAAGTACGGTAAGATTCGCGGTGAGGAGACGATCTGTCTGCTTGATATCGGTGCTGAGTTCACCGACATGATTTTCATGAAGGGCGAGCGGCTTGACCTGGCCCGGACGATCACGACCGCCGGCAATGCCATCACTGAAGCGATGACAGTGGCGATTACTACGGAGGAAGGGCAGCTGGCGCTTGATGCCTATGACGCCGAGAACCTGAAGCGTAAGTATGGCATACCGCCCGAGGATTCACCCGAGCAACTGCCCTCGGGCGTACTGGTCAAGCGGCTAGCGACACTCCAGCGGCCAGCGCTCGAACGGTTCATCGCCGAGGTCAATCGTTCGATTGACTACTATCGTCGTGAGTTCGGTGAAGCCAAGATTGACCGGCTGCTTATCTGTGGCGGTACGGCGGCGATGGCCGGTCTGCGCGAGTATATCCAAAGCAACTTGGGAATCCCAACCGAGCTCTTCGATCCTTTCAAGGAGTTCGGGCTGTACAAGAAGGGGACTCCGCCGGAGGAAGAGATCGGTCATCGGTTGGTGACCGCGCTGGGTTTGTTGCACGACCATGCATCGGTTGACCTCTTGCCCAGCGAGATGAAGACCGGCAAGTTCGTGGCCCGAGACCTGCGGCTGGCAGTCATCGGCGCGATTGTATGGGTCGGCGTGCTGGGGCTCGTCTATGTCATGCTGGCCGGCTGGTCGCAGGCAGCGGTCTTCGAGGCCAATCGTCTGAAGCGTCAGCTTAAGGCAACCGAGGAGACGAACAAGGAGTACTTCGCGCTGGAGGCCCAGATTCGCGAGATGGAAGCCAAACAGCGGAGTCTGACCAATATCGTGGGTGAGACACAGGTTTCGGTGCCAGTGATGGCCTGGCTGACCAGACTCGTTCCCGAGAACATTCAGCTGCGTACCTTCGCCCTGTCTGGTCAGAAGAACGTCAAGATGACCGGGGTTGTATCGGCTGAGCCATTCCTCTTGGACATTAACCTCTCTCAGTTCCTAATTGACCTGGAACAGAGCCCGGCTTTTCAGCAGGTGCAGCTTGTCAATAAGACGCGAAGCATGCTGCAAGGTGAGACGGTGCTGGAGTTCGAAGTCCAGTGCGTTACGGAGTAAGTTATGGCGTCATTACTTGAACGTCGGATTCTGGTTGCGGCGCTAGTGGTGTATTTGCTGCTGGCGGTGTTTGCAGTTGTGGTTCTTTACCGACCCAGGTTGGCAGCTCGGCAGCGCAACGCCGCGCAGGTGGCTGAGCTCCGTAAGCAACTTGCGGAGACTCAGGCGCGCGTCAAGGAGATCGGCCGGCTGCGGGCGCGGGTGGCTGAGCTCGAGGCAGCCAACGCAGCATTTGCGGCGCGGGTCATCCCTCGTTCGCAGATGCTCTCGATGCTACGGGAGCTGGCCGCCCTTGCCAACAACAATCGTGTAAGATTTCTCCAGATTTCTCCGCCTGGACTTGATACACTGCTTCAGCAGGAGTCTTCGAGCGAACCGCTGCGCAGCGTACCGTTCATGGTAACAGTGCAGGGCCGCTATCTTGACGTTGGCCGCTACGTCGAGGGCTTGGACCGTTTTCCCTACTTTGTGCGCGTTCCTGACTTTGAGGTTTCGGCGCGGGAGGATATCCGGCCCGAGGTTGAGGTCAAGCTGTTGCTCAATCTCTACGCATCGAGCCTGGCCGGTGGAGGCAGGCTGTGAGGCGAATAGTAATCATTCTTGCGTTGGTGGCAGTGGTGGGCGTTGCGGCCTTCATGTTGCTGCGACCCAAGGGCCCAGCTAGGCCAAAGAGCAAAAAACCGGCCGCTGGCGACAGCAGTGAGGCGACAACTACTACAAAAGGACGGAAGGCGCCAGGGAAGACGGCTGGCCGATTGAAACCAATGACGGCCGAAGAACGCAAAGAGGAGATGAAGCGAATTCGCGCTGAGGAGCGAGCGCGCAAGAAGGAACTGCGACGCCAAGAACGGGAACGTAAGCGGGCGCTCCGATTGGCGCGCAGCCGGCGTGGTCGGCGCCGCAGCGGACGCCGCGGACAACAGATGTTCGTGCTCAAGGCCGTCGTGTCGCTTGGCGATGAACGCTACGCACTGGTTGATAGCCGGCGGGTGCAGGTCGGAGATGTTTTGATGGGCCGGCGGGTAGTGGCCATCCTGCCGGACCGAGTTGAGATTGAAGCCTATGGCCGGCGCAGTACGGTCAAGGTTGGCGAAAGTTTGCTGCCGACCACGTTCGGCGCCACTTCGACGAGGTCGAGACGGCGATAACGTCAGGAGACGACGCCATGCTGACCCGGAAAGGAGCAACTTGAGACAGCGAATCTTGCTTATCATTGGCTCGGGGGTGCTGCTGCTGGCGGTTTACACGTTCTTCCTGCGGCCACGAGCGTCGGCCCGGATGACGGCGGACGTGCGGGTCGTTGGCGAGCAGTTGCGGGATGCCGCTGCTGCCAAGGCACCACGGGGTGCTCGTCGTCGAACGGCAGCACCGACACCAGCGCCACAGCCGAGTGCGGTTAAGGCTGATTCAGCCAAGACAGCGTTGGCCCCGCCTGAGAGCTGGGGTAGTGATCCTTTTGTGCGCGACTGGGTAATGGTTAACGAACTTGCCAATCTGAGTCTGAAAGCAGTGACGCTCGGCGGCGATCGGGCCTATGCGTTGATCAATAACCAGATTCTGGAGGAAGGTGATCAGATCAGCGGCAAGCGAATCGTCAGGATCGAGAGTGACAAAGTGACGCTTGAACAGGGCGGACGAACATTCACCCTGTTGCTGGGGGAGTAACTCATGACTATGAGAATAACTTCTGGATTGCTCGCGGTCCTTGGTCTGTGCTCGCTGGTTGCAGCGCAGCAGGCTGTGGACGTCACCGCGGTGACGGTGGACAAACTGTTGGACGGCGTTCGCGTGACTGTGGTGTGTACCGGCACACCCAATATCAGTTCATTCACTACGGCTGATCCAGCGGCGGTCGTGATTGACGTCATGAATGCGACGCCCAAGCTGGACCGGTCGAGATTCGAATCGCGTTATTATCCGGTGACTGCGGTGACGGTTGAGCCGAACGCGGCCGCCGGCGCGTTACGGGTGACAGTGCGATTGCGGGAACTGGTCAAGCACACCGTTTCGACCGAGAACGGTCTCCTGGTGATTGATGTCGGCACGCGGCCGGTAACGAAAACAGCGGCGGTTGAGTCCAAGGACCTCTTTGCCGGAAAACGGCTGACGCTGCATGTCAAGGATGCGGAGCTGACTGACATCCTGCGGATGATCGCCAGCCAGTTCAATCTCAACATCCTTGTCTCGCAGGACGTCAAGACAATCATCACCGTCCGGCTGGCCGATGTGCCGCTGCGGTCGGCTATTGAGGCGTTACTGCGGGCCGGTCTTTGCAACATGGTTGAAGACCAAAGTGGCGTGATTGTCGTCAAGCCGGTCAAGAAGACGATGTACGGTGAGACGCAGATGCGGGTTTTCGAGCTCGACTATGTCGAGGCCGAGGACTTGGAGAAGGTCGTCAAGAAGGCCTTGTCTGAAGTCGGCTCGGCCGAAGTCTCGTATCGTCGTGTCGGGACCGGCTCGACTCGATCCAGCATTCTCGTGGTGTACGATATACCTGAGGCGCTGGAGCGGGTGGCCCAGGTTGTTGCCGCGTTTGATCGGCCAGTGCCACAGATTGCCATTGAAGCGAAGTTTGTCGAGACGACCCTGACTGCCGATGACCGCTATGGTATTGAGTGGCAGTTACAGGCAACGGCCAAGACCGGTGCCTTCGACTTCAACAAGGACTTCGGGTTGCCGTTCATCTACAATAACTTCGTGGTTGGCAAGATTGATCTGGCTCAACTGCAGGCCAAGCTGGAGATTCTGCAATCGCGCGGACATTCGCGAGTGTTGGCCAGTCCACGCACGGTGACGTTGGATAACCAGAAGGCGACGATGAATGTCAGTACCGAGATTCCGCTGCGGCAGATATCGACCGATCCGCGGACCGGACTAGTGCTTTCAACCTGGACAACGCGGTCGGTGCCGGTTCGACTCGAAGTCACGCCGCACGCTACCGCTGACGGCAAGGTGGCAATGGTGCTCAATCCAAAGGTCGAGGCAGTCACCGGTTATACCGGGACGGCTGACGACCAGCGGCCAATCGTTTCGTCACGCAGCGCTGAGACTCAGGTTGTCGTTGGTGATGGCGAGGCAGCGGTGATTGGTGGTCTGATTCGGGACGAGGAGACAAGGAATGTCGGCAAGATTCCGCTCCTCGGTGATATCCCAATCATCGGCCATCTATTCAAGAAGACATCGGTCATTCACAACAAGACTGACCTGATGATCTTTGTGATACCGCACATCCTACCGGTGGAGGGATAGTTGGCTTCACCCAAGGCCGGGCATGGGCGTCAGTATCGATGAACTGCTCCGATATGCGGCCAAGTATGGCGCTTCGGACCTTCACCTAACGACCGGCAATCCGCCGATCATCCGGGTGAACGGCCGGTTGAAACGAATTCCCGGACCAGCGCTTGCGCACGATGACGCGCAGGCGCTGATCTTTTCGATACTGACTGATGAACAGCGAGCAGCGGTGCTGCGGCGGCGAGAGCTTGATCTGTCCTACACGTGGGGGACTGCGCCGAGTGGCTCGGATGGCGAAGTGACGGTTGATTACGTTACGCCAGAGCGGGTACGGGCGCGAGTGAACGTTTTCCTTGATGCTTCCGGCATCGGGGCGGCCTTTCGCATCATTCCGGCCCGTATCCGAACGCTCGATGAGCTGCCCGCGCCGCCATCAGTTGCTGAGCTGACGCGCTGTACGTCTGGTCTGGTACTCGTGACCGGGCCAACTGGTTGCGGCAAGTCCACGACACTGGCCAGCATGATTGACCTGATTGATTCAGAACAATCGGCGAGAATCATCACTATTGAGGATCCAATCGAATATATCTTCCGAGGTCGCAACTGCCTAATCAGTCAGCGTGAGATTGGTACTCACTCGCACTCGTTTGCCAATGCGCTGCGTGCCTGCCTGCGTGAGGACCCCAATGTCATTCTTGTCGGCGAGATGCGTGACCTGGAGACAATTCAGCTCGCCCTGACCGCGGCTGAGACCGGCCATCTTGTTCTGTCAACTCTTCACACCAATAGTGTTGCCCAGACTGTTGACCGGGTCATTGATGTCTTTCCAGCTGACCACAAGGACTACATGCGGCAGATTTTTGCCAACGTTATTCGTGGTATCATCTCGCAGACTCTGCTGCCGCGTAAAGATGGTCGGGGACGACTGGCGGCGATGGAGGTGCTGATTGCGACGCCGGCAGTGAAGAACATGATCCGTGACGGCAAGTCGCATCAGGTTGCGTCGTTAGTGCAGACCGGTTCACAGTATGGGATGCAGACGCTCGACCAATGTCTGGCTGGTTTGCTGCGACGGGACCTGATTAGCGCCGAGGTTGCTTACTGGGCTGCGACCGACAAGAAGCTCTTTATTCCGCCGGACGGAGTCGAGCAAAACGCCGGTAGCCATTGATCCCGGTATTTATCGTTCTGGTCGGGTTGGTACTGGGGAGCTTCATCAATGTCTGTATCTGGCGACTGCCGCGGGGCGAGTCGATTGTCTCGCCGCCCTCGCACTGCCCGCGCTGCAAAAAGAGGATTGCTCCTTACGACAACGTTCCGATTCTGAGCTACCTGGTTCTCGGTGGTCGTTGCCGTCACTGTCGTAAGCGAATAAGCATCCGGTATCCGCTAGTTGAAGGCCTGGTCGGATTGCTTTTCTTGGGAGCTTGGTTTCGGTTTGGGCCAACCTGGGAGTTCGTCAGGGCAGCGGTTTTCGTATGTCTGCTTGTTTGCACTGCAATGATTGATCTCGACCACCAGATCATACCGTTTCGAATCAGCCTTCCGGGAATCGGAATCGGCCTAGTAATGGCACTGCTGTCGCCGCCGATGCTGGCCGATGCTCTGATCGCGGCCCTGGTAGGTGCTGGTTTTGTTACCTTGGCGATACTGCTCTGGCGGCATGTCCTGTCCGGGGTATTTCGTCGGATGGGCGTTGACCAGAAAGAGGGGATGGGCACTGGAGACTTGCCTTACGCAGCCATGATTGGTGCCTTCATCGGCTGGCGGGCCCTGGTAGTGGCTTTGTTTGCGGCAGTCTTGATGGGCGTGGTCGCTGGCCTTGTTGCTCGGATTGCTGGTCGGCAGAAGGCTGGGCAGCCGATGCCGTTTGGACCGTTTCTGGCACTAGGTGGGCTAACTGGTTTGTTCTTTGGCGAGGCGATATTCGGCTGGTACGTCAGAACGATGCTCGGCTAGCAGCAAGCCATAGAAGTCGGCGGGGAGGCGGGCTGCCTCCCCATTTTGTTGCTCGTCGGGTGACAGATTAGCCGAGATTGAAGGAGACCATCTTGATTTCGGTCATCTCCTCGATTGCAAAACGCGGCCCCTCGCGGCCGATGCCGGAATCGCGAATGCCACCATAAGGCTGTAGGTCAGCGCGGAAGGTCGCCGAGTCGTTCAGATAGACACTGCCGACCGCCAATTCCTCGATGGCCTGAAACGCCCGCGATATTTCCCTGGTGAAGACACCGGCAGTCAGACCGTAGTCGTAGTTGCCAAATGATGAGCCGGCATTGAACATCGCGATTGCAGCGGCGAAGTCGGTGAACGTCTCGATAGTGACAATGGGGGCAAAGGCTTCTTCGCAGACGACCGGTAGCTCCGGTCGAACCTGGGTGAGTACGGTTGGATGCATGATATTACCCTCGCTTGTCCCACCGCATAGTACCTCTGCGCCAGTGCTACGGGCTTCTTCGACCAAAGCAAGCCCGCGGGCAAGGGCAGCGCGGTCAATGAGCGGCCCGATGTCGGTGTCGGGGCTACTCGGATCACCGCATCTTAGCTTTTCGGCCGCGTCAACAAACCGGGCCGAGAACTGCTCGGCAATTGCATGGTGGAGGTAGAGACGCTGGGTATGGATGCAGACCTGACCAGAATAGGCAAATCCACCGAGAACGCAGCGTGGCAGTGCCAGTTCGAGGTCGGCGGTCTCGTCAATGATTGCGCCGGAGTTGGAGCCGAGTTCAAGAGTGACCCGTTTCAGTCCAGATTCACGTTTGATGAACTCGCCCACGGCCGGGCTGCCGGTGAAGGTTACCATGCGAATCCGGGAGTCGCGACAGAGGGCTCGGCCAACAGTCTCACCGGCGCCGATGACGATGCTGAGCGCGTGGGGCGGCAGACCGGCTTCAAGCAGAACGGCGCCAAGTCGGAGCGCGGTCAACGGTGTTTTGGTTGCTGGCTTGAGCACGACCGAATTGCCCGCGGCCAGTGCAGGCGCGACCTTGTGGACAACGAGGTTGAGGGGGAAGTTGAACGGCGTGATAGCGGCAATGACGCCAAGCGGCTGACGGATGAAGAACCCGCGCCGGTGCTCAGAGCCCCGGCAGGCATCGAGCGGGACTGTCTCGCCGTGAATTCGTTTTGCCTCTTCGGCTGCGAGCTGAACCGTTTCGACGGCGCGACCGACTTCGATGATCGCCTGCCTACGGGGTTTACCACATTCAAGAACGATGCTTTCGGTGAACTCGTCGGCATTGTCAGCAATGAGTCGGGCTGTGCGGAACAGAATATCAGCCCGAGCGTGGGCGGGCAGCCGGTGCATCTCCTTTGCGCCGGCCTCAGCCGCGCTGACAGCGGCGTCCACTACTGCCTCATCAGCGATCGGTACTTCAGCGATTACCGATTCATCCCAGGGATTCAGCACCGGCAGGGCTTGCTGGGTTGTTACCCATTCGCCGGCAATCAGCAGTCGGTTCGGCATCTCCATCAGTGGGTCCTTTCGGTTACCCAGAGGATAACCGTCGTGGCGCTGTCCGTCAACGAAGCGGCGAAGGCAGCGGACCAGCAACGTTGACAGCAGTAGTCAGCAGCCTATAATCCGATGCTCGGGCGATTAGCTCAGTTGGCTAGAGCGCCTCCCTTACAAGGAGGAGGTCATCTGTTCAATTCAGATATCGCCCATCCATCCTAAGAGCCAAAATGACAACAGGTTAGACTTGCTACTGTCACTGGCGTAGTGCCAGCGTTGATGCTTTTGGGGCGAATCGCTTGGCCGAGTAATGGTGTCTAATAGACGCGGGAAGGACGTAACTTTGCAGAAGTTACGATATTGGCCCGGCGCTGGTTACTGCTGATGTCAGTCAGCAGTTGACCCAGGCAGCAGGCCTTTTGTTACTGCTAACTTTATTTCGACAACGCCATTAAGGAGGAGTTATGAAAGTGCGACCGCTACAGGATCGGATTCTCGTCGAGAGAGTCGAAGAAGAAGTCAAAAAGGGCGGCATTATCATCCCCGATACCGCCAAAGAGAAGCCACAGCAGGGGAAGGTTATTGCTGTCGGCCCGGGCCGCTACGACGATAACGGCAAGCTCGTGCCGATGAGCCTGAAGAAAGGCGATATGATACTATTCGGCAAGTACTCGGGCAATGAGATTCGCATCGGTGATGAAGAGCTGCTGATCATGCGCGAGGATGACGTGCTCGCGGTTATCGAGAAGGACAGCAAGTAACAAGGAGCCAAGATGCCAGCCAAAGAATTGCGATTTGAAGATGATGCCAGGCGCGCGATTCTCCGCGGCGCCGAAAAGCTTGCCCACGCGGTCAAGGTGACGCTTGGGCCTAAGGGGCACAATGTAATCATTGACAAGAAGTGGGGCGCACCGACTGTCACCAAGGACGGTGTCACTGTTGCCAAGGAAGTCGAGCTTGAAGACAAGTTCGAGAACATGGGCGCCCAGATGATCAAGGAAGTCGCCTCCAAGACGTCGGACGTGGCCGGCGATGGCACGACCACGGCAACGATCTTGGCCGAGGCGATCTACCGTGAGGGGCTGAAGAACGTCACCGCTGGTGCCAACTCAATGGCTTTGAAGCGTGGCATCGACAAGGCGGTGGACACCGCGGTTGCCGAACTGAAGAAGATGTCGAAAAAGACCGCGGGGCGCGACGAAATCATGCAGGTCGCGTCCATCTCCGCCAACAACGACAAGGAGATCGGCAAGCTGATTGCCGATGCCATGGAGAAGGTCGGTAAGGAAGGCGTCATCACGGTTGAGGAAGCGAAGTCGGTGGAGACGACACTGGAAGTGGTCGAGGGTATGCAGTTTGACCGTGGCTACCTCTCGCCCTACTTTGCGCTCGAACCGGGGACGACAACACCGCAGAACCAGAAGATGGAAGCGGTGCTTGAGGACGCACTCGTCCTGCTCTATGAGAAGAAGATTTCTTCGATGCGCGATATCCTGCCGGTGCTAGAGAAGGTGGCTCAGCGCGGCAAGCCGATCCTCGTCGTTGCCGAAGAGGTTGAGGGCGAAGCACTGGCTGGGCTGGTTGTCAACCACATCAAGGGCACTCTGCGCTGTTGCGCGGTCAAGGCGCCCGGTTATGGCGATCGGCGACGGGCAATGCTTGAGGATATTGCGGTGCTGACTGGCGGTCGGCTCATCTCCGAGGACCTGGGGATTAAACTCGAGAACGTCCAGATCTCAGATATGGGCGTGGCCAAGCGCGTTGTGATTGACAAGGAGAACACAACCATCGTCGAGGGTGCTGGGAAGAAGGCCGACATCACTGCCCGGATTGAGCAGATTCGCAAGCAGATCGAAGAGACGAAGTCCGACTACGATCGCGAGAAGCTGCAGGAGCGGTTGGCCAAGCTGGCCGGCGGTGTCGCTGTCATCAACGTTGGCGCGGCGACCGAGGTCGAGATGAAGGCAAAGAAGGCCTTGGTTGAGGACGCGCTTCATGCGACCCGTGCTGCAGTTGAGGAAGGCGTGGTTCCGGGCGGCGGCGTTGCCCTGGTGCGCTGCATACCAGCGATTGAGAAGATGAAACTCGAAGGCGACGAGGCGGTCGGCGCGGCGATTGTCCGGCGGGCCTTGGAAGAGCCGATTCGGACTTTGGCCAGCAATGCTGGCGTTGACGGCTCAATTGTCTTTGAGAAGGTCAAGCAGGAGAAGGCCAATATCGGCTTCAACTGCGAGACTCTTGAGTACGTAGACATGTTCGTCTCCGGCGTCATTGATCCCACCAAGGTGACGCGCGTGGCGCTGCAGAACGCGGCTTCGGTTGCTGGTCTAATGCTGACCACCGAGTGCGCGATTGCTGAAGTGCCTGAAAAGGAGAAGACACCGCCGATGCCGGGTGCCGGCGGCGGAATGGACTACTAGTCCCAAAGCCTTGCGGGGTGGGAAGTATCACTTCCCACCCCGCCTGTTCCCATGCCGACTTACGAGTACCAGTGCAAGAAGTGCGGGCATCGGTTCAGCGAGTTCCAGCGGATCGTTGATCCACCCATCAAGAACTGCCCCCAATGCCGCCGCCGGAACTGTGTTGAGCAGCTTATCTCCGGCGGTTCAGGCCTGATCTTCAAAGGCACGGGCTTTTACATTACCGACTACAAGAACAAGTCTAAACCGGCCGAGGCAAGCCAGACCCCGAGTTCCGGTAAGGAATCAGGCACAACTACGACTGGTTCCAGTACCGGCAAGCAGGACAAGACCAACTAGGCCTGAGGCCTGCTCGCGTTTCTTCCTGTTTTCACAGTTGGCTGGATTCGGGTTCGGCCACGAAGGACGGTAGGAACCAAAAGCTGCAGTCATTTCTATAACGGTGACGCAACTCCTAAACAGCAGCACCAGCCTATTCAGGACTTGCTCCGATAGCCAGTTGGTAGGTAGGCCTAAGACTGGACCGGCGATGCAGTTGGTAAGAAGCTTCTTGGACAGGTCGCTCGCTTAACCGCTTGGTTATTCATTGACTTGTTCTGTCTCTGAACCTGTAATTCCATCACCAATTGGCTGAATGACTAAGTTAGTGAGTCACTCCTCAGTTGATAGGTAGTGTCACTGGGGGAGTCACTCCCCCTGTCATGGGTATAGCTACTGCCAGTTGCAACCCCAAGCTGCGTCTGCTTTCGCCAGAAGTGGTTCTGGCGCCGTATCATGATTTGCCTCCGATGGTTAGGAGACGGCAGGTCCGACCAAGACTGGAGCACAGATGATGAATTGGGTACTGAAGACGTGAGAGGGGCCGAGCGATGCAATCCTCTGGCCATAGCAGTAGTTACCAGTGGCTACCGTAGGCGTTGGGAGAGCATCTCTGTGTTGTTGATGAGGTGCATTTCCCTGTCTTTCCTGTGCTGAGGCGGAAAGTATCGAACGAGCTTCTACTGTTGCCACTAGCGAAGCCGGTAGGCGTCATAGGAGCAGGTATCAGGGGGCCGGCTGCAACCTATCCTGGTTGGTTTTGTGCAATCGACTGTCTCCGAATGCGTTTGATTTCTTGCCTTGGTTATTGTACAATTAATTAGCTGTGCTCTCTCGGGTTAGAGCAACCCGCTAGGGCACGGTCGTTCTGTCACCCGGGCGACTGAAGTGGTGACAGGACTGGTGTTGTAGTCTGATTGGTGGACTGACAATAGGGAGGGATGAGTGACCCGACAGATTATCATTGCGTCTATCGCCGCCGTTGTCTCGGTAGCTTTCGGCCAGGCTGACACGGCATGGGTCAGGCATTATCAACAGGCGACAAGTTTTCCTGACCAAGCGATGGCGCCAACCAGAACAATGGCAGTTGGTGCTGATGGCAGTATCGTCATAGCCGCCTATGGTCATGTGCTAGCAGCAAACAGCGACTTGATTGTCCACAAGTATGACTCGGTCGGCAATCTGGTCTGGGTTCAGAGCTACGACGATGGAGGAACTGAGCAGGCGAATGCTCTGGCCCTTGACGAATGCGGCGCGGTTTATGTGGCAGGACGGCGCACAACGGGTTCCGGAACAAGCCAGGCCCTGGTGGTGAAGTGGGATGCGGCGGGCAATTTTGTCTGGGCGAAAAAGGTTCAGGGCGATACAGCTACGGCCAATTGTTGGGCGGCAGCAGTGGCTGCTGGTGGTGGCCGTGTCTATGTTGCGGGCACTTCGCAAAGCAAGTTAAGCGGTCGTGATTTCACAGTCTGGGCGTTGGATGCTGCGACCGGGGCGGTGGTCTGGACTAGGCGTATCTCCGGTAGCACCAGCGGTTCGCACACTGAGCTAGCCGCAGACGTCGCCTTAGACGAAAATGGCTTGTTTGTTGCTGGGTATCTCTACGGCATCATGACCGGCTATGACGGACTGGCCATTAGGCTGAATTGCCAGACTGGATCGGTGGAATGGGAGCATCGTCTCGGTGGGAACTGCAGTAACGAGTTCCTGGGTCGGGTGGCGGTCCGGAGTGGGCTAGTTGCAGTAACTGGGTACTGGTATCTGACAGCCGGTGACTACGACATGCTTACTGCACTCTACTCTGCTTCCGGCGAGTTGCAGTGGTCGCAGAGCTACGCTGGTACTGCCGGCTTGAATGACCAGGGAGCAGACGTCGCGATTGATGATGCTGGCTGCTTGTTTGTTGCTGGCTACGCGAGTAACAGTCAGGCGAGCGACATCGCTTTGCTCAAGTATGACCGGGACGGTGCGTTGGTCTGGGCACGATTCTATGACGGCGGCGGAACGCCGGACCGAGGCTACTGTCTTGGTCTGGATGAGATGGGCAATCCAGTAGTTGCCGGTACTGCGGGCGGCGCGGGTGGTAGCGCAACGTTGGCCGTCGCGGCAAAGTATTTCAGTGATGGCCAGCCGGCTTGGAGTTTCAGCTGGCGGCCAAGCGGTTCACTTGGTGCCAATCAGTTCTACAATCTAGAGCATTCGGCAAGCGGAGTGATACTTAGTGGTCCGCTACATTGGGGCTTTCCGAACTACGTTGATCCGACAGTCGCTCGACTGATTGAAGTGCCGGATGTGGGTGTCATCGCTATCAATTCACCGACCGGGCAATGGAGCAAGGGAACGGCAGTCACGCCGGCCGCCACCGTGAAGAACAACAGTCCAGCGACGGCGACATTCTGGTGCCGGTTCTCGATTAGCGACGGCTATGTGGACAGTGTGCAGGTAGCGTTGCCAGGCGGTGGTGAACAGCATGTTGCGTTCCGATCCTGGGTGCCGACGCTGGTAGGCAATTGGGTTGCCGCCTGTTCGGCTGCCGCCCGCTACGATTACAACCGCAGCAATGACCGGACAGCAGTGCTTGTAAATGTTGCTGGGCCAGCTGTTGATGTCGGCGTGCGTAGTATCGCTGAACCTGTCGGCGACATTCCTTTCGAGACGCCAATCCGACCGACAGTCAGTTGTCACAACTTCGGTACCACAACGGTGGACATACTGGTACACGTTGCCATCGAGCGAAGTGGTCAGCCGGTGTTTAGCGATTCAGTCTGGGTGCGCGGGGCCGGGCCGAACGGGCTTGACACGGTTGTGAGGTTCAGGGCCTGGGTGGCCACGGTTCCCGGTTATCATACGTTGCGCTGCTGGACGAGTGCCAATGGTGATGCGGACCCAAGCAACGATACATTGAGCATTAGGTTCGGGGTGATCAACATGCCGCTGGGAGAATGGCGACAGTGTGCTAATGTGCCGGCTGAGCCATCGGGCGCACCGGTGGCAACAGGCGGAGCCTTAGATGGTGACGAGCATCGGCTTTACCTCCTGAAGGGTAACAAGACGCTCGAGGTCTTTGCCTATGATGTTGCGAGCGGCACGTGGTCGGCACTGCCCTCGTTGCCGGCCGGGCCACTGGAAAAACCAGTGCACAAGGGCAGCGCAATCTGTGCCGATGGCCTGGGCCGGGCTTACGTCTTGAAGGGCAATAAGACATTTGAGTTCTATCGCTACGACCCAGCAACAGGCTGGACGGCGCTGGCGCCATTTCCGGCCGGAGCGAAGAGCTGTCCACCAAAGAGCGGCGTTGATCTTGTTCACGCGATTGTCAATGACACTGGTTACGTCTATGCCATTCGTGGGTCGAATAGCGCGGAGTTCTACCGTTACAACTCGGCGCTCGATCTTTGGGAGGAGCTGCCGTCGGCGCCGGCCGGAGCCGCACAACGGGCCAAGTACAAGGAAGGTACCGGACTGGCGCAGGCGGGCGACAGTATCCTCTTTTGTGTCAAGGGTGGTGCCGATGAGCTGCATTGTTATGACCTGCGCAGCGGCCGCTGGCTTAGTGGCTACAAGACAATACCACTGAACGGCACCGGCGGCAGAAACAAGAAGGTTAAGGCTGGAGCCGGGGTGGTCTGGGGGAACGGGTGTCTTGCCCTGACCAAAGGGGGCGGAACGAATGAGTTCTGGCGGCTGGACAGTGCTGATTCGGTCTGGCGCGAGTATCCCTCGGTGCCCGGTGGTGCACAGTCACGACGCATCAAAGACGGCGGTGGCCTGGCATGGGCGGGTGGACGCTACTTTGTGACAAAGGGCGGCAAGAGTTTTGAGCTCTGGGAGTTCGTGTCAAGTCATGGCCGGGACGGTGGGATGGCTCAGACACCAGTGTCGGCGGTCGCCAGTGCGCAACCACTGCTCGTGTCGAACCCGGCGCGGCAAGTTGTACGTTTCCAGATTGGCGGACGCTCGGATGGTAGTGGCAGACTGGTGTTGTTCGATGCGCTGGGCAGAATGCGGCAGAGTCTAGTGATTCCGGCGGGAGCAGCCGAGACAGTCGTTGACCTCTCGGCACTAGAGGCGGGTCAGTATTTCGCAGTGCTGAGTCGGTCTGGTGAGCAGTATCGCGTTAGACTGAACGTGCTGCATTAGATTGTCGGTCGAACAGGGAGTTGATGCCCCCCTGGCAAGTGGTCGGTAGATAGTGTTGCAAATGTCGACGTAGTTGGCGTAAAGATCGTAACAACAAGGTGATAGGATTGCGGTGGTCATGCGTCCAGACCGTTGACATTTGGCTTGCTTCTGCTATTCTTTCTCACAGACATATCGTTCTTTGATAATTCGGATGTAACCCAAAGCGTGCTCGGATTGTGCCATTGATTAAAACCCCAAGATTCTTGCTTGGAGGGTTTGATCCTGGCTCAGGACTAGCGCTGGCGGTGTGTCTTAGACATGCAAGTCGAGCGGGGTGTATCGCTGTAGCAATACAGTGATGCACTTAGCGGCGAACGGGTGAGTAATACAAGGGCAACCACCCCTGAGGATGGGCACAACCCGCCGAAAGGCGGGCTAATTCCCTATGTGCTGCGGTTGAGGTATCTTGATCGCAGTAAAGACGCTGCAAGGTGTCGCCTCAGGACGGGCTCTTGTCCTATCAGCTTGATGGCGGGGTAACGGCCCACCATGGCAAAGACGGGTAGCCGGCGTGAGAGCGTGACCGGCCACAGGGGAACTGCGACACGGTCCCCACTCCTACGGGAGGCAGCAGTCTAGAAATTTGGGCAATGGGCGAAAGCCTGACCCAGCGACACCGCGTGGAGGATGACGTCCTTCGGGATGTAAACTCCTGACAGGAGGAACGATGCCGTTAGGGAGTAACTGCCGTAACGGTGACGGTACTTCCAGAGGAAGCCCCGGCTAACTACGTGCCAGCAGCCGCGGTGATACGTAGGGGGCGAGCGCTGTCCGGATTCACTGGGCGTAAAGGGTGTGTAGGCGGGCTGGCGGGTCGATGGTGAAAGCTCACGGCTTAACCGGGAAATTGCTATCGAAACTACCAGTCTAGAGGTCGGGAGAGGAAACTGGAACTTCCGGTGTAGCGGTAAAATGCGTAGATATCGGAAGGAACGCCGATAGCGAAGGCAGGTTTCTGGAACGCACCTGACGCTGAAACACGAAAGCTAGGGGAGCAAACAGGATTAGATACCCTGGTAGTCCTAGCTGTAAACGATGTACATTAGACGTGGGGACTCTTCCCCGTGTCGGAGCTAACGCGTTAAATGTACCGCCTGGGGACTACGGCCGCAAGGTTGAAACTCAAAGGAATTGACGGGGACCCGCACAAGCGGTGGAGGATGTGGTTTAATTCGATGCTACGCGAAGAACCTTACCTGGGCTTGACATGCAGGTGGTAGGAACCCGAAAGGGAACCGACTGAGGCTTGCCTTCGGAGCCTGCACAGGTGCTGCATGGCTGTCGTCAGCTCGTGCCGTGAGGTGTATGGTTAAGTCCCGCAACGAGCGCAACCCCTGTCCTTAGTTGCTAACCAGCGATGGTGCACTCTAAGGAGACTGCCTCCGTCAAGGAGGAGGAAGGTGGGGATAACGTCAAGTCATCATGGTCTTTATGCCCAGGGCTACACACGTCCTACAGTGGCCGTTACAATGGGTAGCTACATCGCGAGGTGACGCTAATCCCATAAAAGCGGCCATGGTTCGGATTGAAGGCTGCAATTCGCCTTCATGAAGATGGAATCGCTAGTAATCGCTGATCAGCATGCAGCGGTGAATACGTTCCCGGGTCTTGTACACACCGCCCGTCACGCCATGGGAGTCGGCAATGCCCGAAGTCCCTCTTTACGAGGGCCCAAGGCAGGGCCGATGACTGGGGCGAAGTCGTAACAAGGTAGCCGTACGGGAACGTGCGGCTGGATCACCTCCTTTCTACGAGTTTTGCACGATCCGAGCACGCTTTAAAGTGTTGCATCCAAGCGAAGAATGAAGGCCAGGCGGCCTTCTTTCTTTTAGGTGGCGGGATTGTCCTATCAGTCTGTGCGCCGAAGTACGATGAAGCGACGGGTAATGTTGTCGAAGGGCAGAGTGATGTCGGTGACTTGACTGAGACTAAGCCCCGCTCGCGCAATGCGCGGTGCCGCACGGTTGATTTCAGCTTGAGAGGCGGTGGTTTTGTAGAGAATTAGGCAGCCGCCAGGACGGATATGGGGCGCAGCAGCCGGAAGCACGTCGTCGATCTTGCCGGTCAGGCGACTGACAACCACATCGCAGTCGAGAGGAGGGTGTTCTTCGGCACGTCTGTTGATGAGCCGGACGCGGTCTAGCCCCAGTGAGGCGATGGCAGTGGCGAGGAAAAGGCTACGTTTGCCTGACGACTCGACGAGAATCAGAGAGAGGTCGGGCCGGACGATGCTAAGGGGAATGCCGGGAAGGCCGCCACCTGAACCTAGGTCACAAACCAGGGCCGAACGTGGCAACAATGACTGAACAGCGATTGAGTCAACGGCATGATAGCTCAGAACCCGAGCGGTGTCGTTCCGGGAAATGATATTGATGCGGTTGTTCCAGTCGCGCAGCAGAGCAGCGTAGCGGAGTAGCTGGTTATACTGCGGCCGGGTTAGTTCGATGCCGAGGGAACGGCAGCCGGCAGCGTAATGCCGATAGTCGTCGACAGATGAAGCTTGATGTTGATCAGGACTGCTGATCGCGGATATAGACGTTGGTTTCGAGGTACTGATGGTAGTCTGTCCACTTGACGTTCTTGTTACGCTCGACAGCATCACGGAACATCATTAGTCGCGAATCCATGTTGTCGAGCATATAAACGATGAATGCCTCGGCAAACTTGGGGGTTTTGGGTGAACCGAAGTCAAGATGGCCATGGTGAGCAAGCACCATGTGCAGGACCAGTCGTTTGAGTTCTTCGGGGAAGTCGGCAATTGTGGCGATGCGATCGCGGACTAGCTCGTAGCCCATGACAATGTGGCCGAGCAGACGGCCGTCGTAGCTGTGATCAATCGCCGAATCGTAGGAGTACTCGCGAATCTTACCAACATCGTGCAGGATGACACCGGTCATGAGCAGATCGGCGTCTAGTTCATCGTAGGTTGCGGCAACAGTGCGGGCAATCCGGCACATGAACAGTGTGTGTTCGAGGAGGCCACCGAGGTAGGCATGATGGACTGCAGCACCGCCCGGAGCAGTGGCAAACTGCTCGCAGAACTTGTCGTCGTCCAAGAATGCGGCCAGCAGGCGATGAAGGTGAGGGTTGGCAACTGCTGCCGCAAAGGAGCGCAGCTCAGCAAGCATCGTTGTCTGGTCGTAGCGTGAGACGCCGACGAAATCGTCACGCGATACCTCTTCGGGAACTGCCGGATAGATTAGACTGACGGTAAGCTGGGCTTTGCCCTGGTAGTCACCAAGCCGTCCTTGGACGCGGTAGAAACCACCCGGCTCGACGCAGCGCACGGCATCATCGATGCGGTCCCACATGATGGCGTTGACCGAGCCGGTCTTATCGCGGAACTCGAAGGTCAGGAATACGCCGCCATCGCGACGCTCCTTGATATCACGCCGGGCGCAGTAGAAGATGTCGTCAACTGCAACGCCTGGTCGAAGGTCTTTGATGAACTGGCGTTTCAAGTAGTGTTTGGCTAGAGTGATAGCGTCAGCGAAATGCGATGCGCGGCACCCAGCTGGACCATCGGCACGAAGCAGTAGTCCAGTTCGTAGCCACGGAAGCGGATGCCGATGCCAGTGGTCAGACCAGCCAGTACGTCGGCACCACTGCCGTACCTGAGCTCGGAGCCGGTTGAGTTGTAGCCGAGCCGCAGAGCCAAGAGCTCGGCCACCCAGCCTTCGATACCGGCTCGTAGCGCCAGGTCATTACCCCAGGGTTTATGAACATCAATGGCAATGGTCAGGGCTGGGTTCGGTTGATAACTTGCCCCGACGCCGATGTCGAGCGGCATTGGGTCGCGTTCAGCGCCGAATGCTTTGACCTGAAACCCAGCATTAGTCACAGCAAGGCCGAGCCGGGCGCCGGCCAATGGCAGGTTGTAGTTGGCACCAGCGCTACCGATCACGCCAAGCGAGAAGAACGTGTCAATCGAGCCATAAAGGCCCTGCAGGCCTAGGCCAATTGTTAGTCTCTCGATTGGTTGTAGGGCAGCGCTGGCGTTGATTCCGGCATACGACGCGGAGAATGTGCCTAAGTTCTCGGCACGTTCGTTAGTGCGTTTCATCATGCCGGAGTTGAGGTAGACGATGCCGATACCGGCACCGCCCTTACCGCTTAGTGGCTGGGCATAAGCGAGCGATCCAACATGAATGCCGGCCACGTAGTTGAGGTAGCCAAACTGGGCGCGCTGCTCTTGAATCGTGCCCGCATTAGCGGGTGAGTACCAGAAACCAAGCGGGCTGGTTGCACTGGCAACTGCCGCTCCGCCAAGAGCCGCTTCCCGGGCGGTCGGCGGAATGCGCAGAAAGTCAAAGCCGGCGACGCCGGCATTGGCATCAGCGTTTATGACCAGCAGCAGTAGCAGTAGATTCACTATGGGAAGTTAGCTTTGAAGGACAGCAATGTCAAGCAAAGCCGCCAGAATGCATTCACAGGTTTGAGCCGAACAAGCAGTGTTGACTTGGTCGGGCTGTGACCATACAATACAGACGACTTGGCGATGCGAACAGTCCGAACTCGCCGAAAGGTAATCTTGAACATCCGGCCGGAGCGCTGCTCCGTCTGTTAAGGAGGTCCTTAGTGTCGGGACATTCGAAATGGTCCACAATCAAACATAAGAAGGGCAAGCTCGACGCTGCCCGGGGACGAGCTTTTTCCAAGTTGATACGCGAGATAACTACAGCCGCTCGCATCGGTGGCGGTGATATCAACGCTAACCCGCGACTCCGAACCGCAGTTGAATCAGCTCGCGCTATCAACATGCCGGCCGATAACATTGAGCGGGCCATCAAGAAAGGTACGGGCGAGCTACCGGGGGTTGCCTACGAAGAGGTGATCTATGAAGGGTACGGGCCGGGTGGCGTCGCGCTGATGGTCAGGGCGTTGACTGACAATAAGAACCGTAGCACTTCGGAAATCCGACACGTCTTCGACAAGTACGGCGGCAATATGGGATCGACCGGTTGCGTGGCTTGGCAGTTCAAGCCGCAGGGGCTAATTGTCGTCAGTAAGGACAAGGTTGCCGAGGATCGGATTATCGAGCTGGCGTTGGAGGCAGGCGCGGATGACGTACAGACCGAAGCAAGCGCCTACTCAATCTTGACGCCGGTTGAGTCCCTAGAGCAGGTCAAGAAGGCTTTGAAGGATGCTGGAATAGCTTGGGAGACTGCTGAGCTAACGCGGATTGCCGCCAATACGGTGCGGGTCAATGAGCCAGAGGCAAGCAAGGTTCTGAAGCTCATTGAAATGCTGGAGGAGCTCGAAGAGGTCCAGCAGGTTTACGCGAACTTCGACATCCCTGACGAAGTACTCGAACGAATCTCCGCCAACTAGGGCCGCTTTGCGCATACTGGGGCTTGACCCAGGACTGAGCGCAACCGGTTACGGTATAATCGCCGGCACCCAAGTAGTTGAGTGTGGCACAATAACAACGATGGCCGGTCAACCGTTGACTGAGCGGCTGCGGCTACTATCCGATAGTCTTGTTGAGATTATCAGCCGAAATCGGCCGCAGATTGCTGCAGTCGAAACGTTGTTTTTTCGCGGCGGCGGCGCAAGGAGTGTTATTCGATCGGCCGAAGCAAGGGGTGCGATTCTTTGCACCCTAGGCAGGATGCGGATTCCAGCTACTGAACTAACCCCGGCGACAATCAAGCTCGCGGTTACAGGTAATGGCCGGGCATCAAAGCAACAGATGAACTACATGGTTGGAGCGGTGCTTGGGTTAGAACGGCGCGTACCCGAGCATGCAGCCGATGCGCTAGCCGCTGCGCTCTGCCTTAGCCGTAGGAGCAAATGGCGATGATTGGGCGACTGCGTGGCGAGCTCGTCGAGCGCGAACCAACTAGGGCTGTTGTCGTCTGCCACGGTATTGGATTCGAGGTGGGTATTCCACTATCAACCTCACAGGCGATGCCAGCCGTTGGACATGAAGTCGATTTATATATAGACAGCTACTTTAGTAGGGATAGAGTGCAGCTATTTGGTTTTGCTACTGCTGAGGAAAGGGCAATGTTTAGATTGCTGACCTCAGTAAAGGGTATCGGCCCTAGGGCTGGTCTTAATCTCCTCTCGCGTTTCAGCCCGGCTGAGATTGCTTCAGCAGTGGCGGACGGTCGTGTGGATGTGATACAAACGGTTCCCAGTATCGGACCGCAGAAAGCGGCTACTATCATAAAGAAGCTTCAGCAGGCTGCACCGGCAGTTCCTGCTATTGAGCCGATACTCGCTGATGCGGAGGCCGCGCTTGTTTCGCTTGGCCTGTCGCGTCGCGAGGCACAGCAGCGGCTGGTTCGGGTGAAGCGGATACCCGGGATGGGGCTGCAAGAGCTACTCAAGCAGGCGCTACGAGTGGATTAGGCTATGGTGCACCAGGAGCGGATTTCCTCACCCCAGCGATTGCAGGGTGAGGACATTCTCGATGAGCAGATACGGCCACGAACCCTAGATGAGTTCATCGGCCAGCGTCGGCTAAAGGAGAATCTACGGGTCTTTATCGACGCAGCGCGTATGCGTCAGGAACCGCTTGAACACGTGTTGCTGTTTGGGCCACCCGGTTTGGGCAAGACAACGTTGGCCAATGTGATCGCTCATGAGATGCAGGCGAACATTCGTACCAGCTCGGGACCAGTATTGGAGCGACCGGCCGACCTGGCCGGAATTTTGACCGGACTCGGCCCTAACGATGTTTTTTTTGTGGACGAGATTCATCGGACAAACAAGGCAGTAGAGGAATACCTTTACCCAGCACTTGAAGACTACTCCATCGATGTCTTGATAGACCGCGGGCCTGGTGCGCGGTCGGAGAAGATCCGGCTTTGTCCATTCACGCTAGTTGGTGCGACCACTCGCTCAGGATTGTTGACAGCACCGCTGCGTGCGCGGTTCGGGATGTCTTTTCACCTCGATTACTATCCAGCTGATGAGCTCTTACTGGTTGTCCAACGTTCCGCTCGGATTCTCGGCATCGGCATTACCGATGAGGCAGCGCAAGAGATCGCACGGCGGTCGCGAGGCACTCCAAGAATCGCCAATCGGCTCCTGCGTCGAGTGCGTGACTTCGCCCAGGTTGAGCATAAGGATATGATAGAGCTAGACATAGCTAACTATGCGTTGGCCAGGCTGGATGTGGATAGCTTGGGTCTTGATGAGATGGACAAGCGGATCCTGTCTGTCATTATCGAACGTTTCGATGGTGGGCCAGTCGGCATTGGATCGCTGGCTGTTGCAGTTGGCGAAGAAGTCGGGACGCTTGAAGAGGTGTATGAGCCGTTTCTTGTTCAGCAGGGCCTGCTGCAGCGAACACCTAGGGGCCGAGTAGCTCAACGGTTGGCTTACGAGCATCTCGGCTATCCCATCAGTAAAAGCCGACAGTGTCGGCTAGATATCGGCTAAGGTCAATAATGCTAAGCAGTTAAATCAATCAGTCCAGCATAGCACCTGCGGAAACGCACTAACCAGTTCGGTCTGAACGACAACAATAGTTCCCCCCTCAGGTTCTCCGTAGATTCCGTCAGCCAAACCGTCGCTGGTAGCGTCCTGTAGTCTCTCACTCCCTGTCGCTAGTCGGGATTTTCAGTGTGTAAGTAATTGCAAAATATGTCTTTACAGTGATAGGCGGTGGTTTCGCCTGGCTAGCGCAGATGCCATTTGCCAGCATGTGGAGAGCAAAATTGCTTGTTTGGTTAGCTTGACATTCTGGTCTGTATGTGGAGGATTATAGGGTGCGGAAGTGGCCATTTGGTTCGATTCTGCTGGTTGCTGCCTGTCTTCTGCCCAGGGCTCAGACTTCTGGCAGTGAGGCCGTTGCAGTCCAGCCGCCTGACTTTCTGACCAAAGATTGGTCTGTCGGTCCTCAGCTATCAACTGGCCGTTATCTTGGAAGATTCAAAGTGACCTATTATTGGGCAGTTGATGAAACCGAGTATCCTGAGGCAAAGTCGCAGAAGCTGTACGCAGCCGACGGCAGTTTGCTCGGCTGGTTCTCAACGGCGTTTGTTCGGGCGTTCAAGACTGAGGCCGCTGCGGTGCTGCGTGACGGGCGCCGAGTTAGCTATCTTAAGCGGGCCAACCGTGCCCAAGTTGTTGATAAGTTCCTAGGTTATGGCGGATACCGGCTGACCGATCTGAAATCGGTTGCAGTTGACCCAAGGATAATTCCGGTCGGGTCCAAACTCTACATACCACAGGCCGAGAACATAGTTGTTGATGGGGTGACCTTGAACGGCATCTTCTATGCCAACGACATAGGCAGTGCTGTGAAGGGTAAGCATATAGATATTTTTATCGGTAAGCGGCAGAATATGGCAGCGTTTGTTTCAGCGGGGATGAGCAGTTCGAGTAGCGTCGATGTCTACATCCTCGAATAGCCAGCGATGCTGCGATCCTGCCCGTTGCAATTGTTGAACTAGTTCTCTCGCCAGCCGTAGTCGCCACCATTCGTTGTACAATTGAGCAAGGGTTGTCACCCTGGCACCGGTTCGGCTCAACCAATCGAGGAGGGCAGCGAAATCGGCTGTTGGCCATTCCGTGAAGACCGATGGAGAATCGACTATGCGGTGAAGCAGGAGGACAGTAGTCTGGTTCGCCATGATGTGGTTTGCAACGCTCATAAGGCTGCGGTCCTTGCGAAGTTCGGTCTCTGGTATTAAGTACGGTTCGCGGCCCAAGTCCGGTGTGCCAGCTCTAACTGCTCGGGCTAGTTTGTAGCCTGCCCGAGCTACTAAACGGCGGATACGTTCATTTTGGTCGCCGTAGGGATAGACGAAGGTTATGACTGGGACATTGAAGAGCGATTCAAGGAAGGCTTTGGAATCGGCAATCTCGCGCGTGGCCGTGGCAGAGTCCAGTCGCGTCAACCAAGGGTGCGACATCGTGTGACTGGCAATCTCAATGCCACAGGAGTCTATCATTTCTCGGATTTCGCTTTGGTTCAGGAATCTTTCCTTGGGTCGGTAGGAGGGCCGGCCATCACCGACACAGCCGCCGATAACCGCAAGGGTCATTGGCATGCGGTGCTTCTTGAGCAGGGGGTAGATTGTTGAGAACACAGACTGATAGCCGTCGTCAACTGACAAGACGACCGTGTGTGCGGATAGGTCAACAGTGTCGGGCAAAAGCTGGCGGCCGTTGTTCGCACCAGCGAGCAGCATGATTACGAGTACTGGTAGCACGGAAAGCGATGATAGCGTCACGGCTGGCAATTGACAAGCTCTAGCAGTTTGGCAGACTGCTATCCGGGTCGTTCTTGCCTCGATTGATGTGCAGTATGGCTCGTAACCCTAAGCCACAGCAATGAAGGTTGCAATTGCCCAATTGAATCCGGTCGTCGGCGACTTTGATGGAAACTTGGCGAAACTGCGCTCAGTTCTTGAAAAGACCCAGGCGACAGCGCCGGACCTGGTGGTGCTACCCGAGCTCTTTCTCTGTGGCTACCCACCGCGGGATTTGTTGACAAGGAGATGGTTCGTTGAACGTGGCGAACAGGCCCTCACTGCTGCTGTTGAGCTGACAGGACATTACCCGGCGACTGCAGTTCTCTTTGGCGCAGTGGCCACCAGCCGACAGGCCTGCGGCAGAGGGCTTTACAATGTCGCGGTAATGGCCTTCCAAGGGAGAGAGCTGCTACGACAACCAAAGTCGCTACTTCCGACTTACGACGTGTTTGATGAGGCACGCTACTTTGACCCAGCTAGTGAGAGTCGGATTGTCGAGTTCAGGGGTGAGCGGATTGGGGTTACGATATGCGAGGATGCTTGGAACCCAGCCGACACTGACAAGAAACAACCGTATTGCCGGGACCCTGTGACCGAACTAGCAACAGCGGGGGCGACTCTGCTCGTCAATCTCGCTGCCTCGCCGTTTACTGTCGGTAAGGAGGACATGCGCTACCGGTTGTTCGCCAGTCACGCCCGTCGCTGGGGCGTCCCGTTCGTGTTTGTCAATCAGATTGGCGGTAACGATGACCTCGTATTTGACGGCTTCAGCATGGCATTTGACCGAACAGGACGATGTCAGCATGTCTCGCCGGCTTTTGAGGAAGATATCACCGTTGTTGACACCGAGTCAGTCGGAAGAATCGGCGAACCGGTCCAGCAGGACCGAATCGCGCTAGTCCACAATGCACTGGTCTTGGGGGTGCGGGATTATGTCAGGAAGTGTGGATTTAGGAATGTGGTTATTGGTCTGTCGGGCGGAATCGATTCGGCAGTGACTGCTTGTATTGCCGTTGCCGCTCTGGGTAGTGATGCCGTGCTTGGGGTTACGATGCCATCGGAGTTCTCATCGGCTGGCAGTGTCGAAGACTCGCGGTGTCTAGCCCAGAGGCTCGGGATTCGGTTCCTGACTATTCCAATTCAGCAAGTTGTCGCTGCCTATCGGCAGGCACTTGAACCTGAGTTTGCTGGTCTTGCGCCGGACACGACTGAGGAGAACATCCAAGCCCGTGTGCGTGGCAACATTCTGATGGCACTTGCCAACAAGGCTGGCAGGATGGTACTTTCGACCGGCAACAAGAGCGAGCTGGCAGTCGGTTATTGCACCCTTTATGGCGATATGAGTGGCGGACTGGCAGTAATCGGTGATGTACCGAAAACAATGGTCTATCAGCTTGCCAGTTACATTAACCGCCATCGGGAAGTGATTCCGGCAGCAACCATTAGCAAACCGCCGTCGGCTGAGTTGAAACCGAATCAGCGAGACCAGGATACGCTCCCGCCGTATGATGTGCTTGATGAGATTATATCACGCTACGTTGACCAGGGACAATCGGTGGCTGAGATTGTTGCCGCCGGTTTCGAGCAGGATACTGTTGACTGGGTTGTTCGTGCGATTGCTCGCAGCGAGTTCAAGCGAAAGCAAGCTGCCCCTAGCATCAAAGTTACCGATCGGGCTTTTGGGACCGGCTGGCGGATGCCGATAGCTGCTCGCTACTAGCGACCAGTCTGCTTGGTGCCGGTCAATTGCTGTTGGAGGGTTCTTAGCGGCACTAGGTCAGGTCGTAAACGTAGAGCGCGGTCAATGAGGCGGCGGGCATTGACACTGTCTCCTTGGTTCAAGAGCAGTACAGCTTGATTGTAGAGCGCCGGAACCAGATTGGAGTCGAGGGCCAGGGCGCGGCGGTAGCACGTCTCACCGCGACCAGTATCGCCCTGGCTAACCAATAGCGAACCCAAACGATTCCAGTCAGGAGCGAACTCGGGCGTGTTTTCGTACTGCCTTGGCATGTACTTCCACGCGCTCTCAGCTTGACCGGTCCGCATGAAGCGAGAGGCGAGACCGTAGCGGGCAACTGGAAGAAGTGAATCCATGCTGAGTGCGAGGCGCAGACTCGACTCGGCTGCGGCCGGCCGGTTGAGCGCTTCCAGTATCGCGGCGCGTTTGACGTAGAGCGTTGAGCTCGCTGTCTCGATGCGACCGAGCGTTACAAGGGCACTTTCCGGCATAGCCGCGGCGAGGAATGCAGCAGCCAGGTTGTCGAGTACCATTGCCGAGCCAGGACGGAGTTCGGCAGCGAGCCGCAGATTGTGGATTGCCTGACGGTGGTCGCCGAGGCGGCTGAACAGGATGGCGCTGTTGATGTATGCGTGGGTGTAGCGCTGGTCGAGCGTAATCGCCCGATTATAGAGCTTGATCGCTGAATCGGGATTGGTGGCGGCAAGGGCATCAGCCAGATTGGCGTGGGCGCTGGGCGAACGCGGCGCCTCGCTGACCATAGCACTAAACAGGGTCAAGTCAGACTGCCAGATACGGCTGCGCAGCGCCGCGTCAACAGCAAACACGACGGCAACAAGAACAAGTCCGGCGGCGGCAAGCTGCCGGAGTCGAACGCGACCAGCAAGAAGTCGTGAGACTAGTGTAACAATGATCATGACCATGCCGGCTGATGGGATGTAGAGCAGACGTTCAGCAGCCTGGGGGCCAATGGCAACGATGCCCGCGACAGGCAGAAGAAAGAGTAGGGTCCAAGCGTAGCCCCAGAGTATTGCTCGAAAGCGACGACGGATGGCGACGAGCGGGACGGTGACGACGAAGAGCAGAGCGATGATGGCGTTTGAGGTTGGCGTCAAGAAGCCGATGTCGATTGGTATCTTGGCACGGTGGGTAAAGGGGTAGAAAAAGGTGCGGACATAAAGTCCGGCGGTGTTGGCAATCTCAGTAAGGCGCGCACCGAGCGGGGCCGGAGAAGGGGGGATGAGCTGAACCGGCACGAGCCACTTTCTAAGCAACCAGTAGCCTAGCAATGCGAGACCCATGCCGATGACCGGTAGCCAGTACCAACGGTCATAGCGCTTGCTGACCAGCAACGGCGTGATGGCGGCAAGGAATGGGAAAACGACGGCGGTTTCCTTGCTGAGAATGGCAAGAATGAAGGCAGGAATCACAACGATGTTCCAGCGGGCGTCATTCTTGCGTAACGATCTTAGCAGGGCGACGCTCGCCAGCGCCACGAACATGCCGGCAAGTAGGTCGGTGCGGCCGGAGATGAAGGCGACTGATTCGACATGGGCGGGATGGGTGAGAAATAGTAGTCCGCCGATCAGTGCCCAGACACCGGAATGGAGGAGCTCCCAGATAATCAGCGTTACCAGCGCGGCTGTTATTGCGTTGAGGATTATGTTGGTGAAGTGGAAACCGGCCGCCCGGAGGCCCCACAAACTCCGGTCGAGCCAGAAAGAAAAGGTTGTGAGCGGTCGGTAATAAGACGCAGCCGGCCCTTCGACCGGGTCAGGACTGCCATGCCAGAATCCATGCACGATTAAATCGCGGGGGTTTGCCTGTTGCAGGAACTGATTACGAGTGATGAGCAGGTTGTCGTCCCAGACGAAGCCGTAACGGATTGTCGGCAGATAGAGCAAGACTGCTAGCAGGGCAGTAGTGACAGTGATGACTAGCATTCCCCGGCGGGTGCGGAGCGAATCCTGTAAAGATCTGCCTCTCACTTAGGTTACAGTCTTGCCCAGCAAATCAGCGTGTCAAGCGGTGATAGCGCCGACCACAGTGAACCGGCTGTTACTTGGGCAGACCGTTCCAAAACAGTATGTCTCGCAGCGGTCGGCGGCGTCGGTTGGCCGGGGGGGGCTGGTCTTCTGCTGGATAGCCAAGAGCAATGAGGCAGACAGGGCGGTAGCCTCCCTTACTCAGGCCGAGAAAGCGGCTGAGCGCCCGTCCGTCGTACCAGCCAATCCAGCACGTGCCCAGACCTAGCTCGGCAGCAGCAAGAACAAAGTGCTCACCAGCAATCCCAGCGTCAACAAGTTGAAACGGTGTGCCTTGCACTGCGCCAGCCAGGCGGTTCGTAACGATGTTTTCTTTGATTAGCAGTGCGACCAAGACCGGAGCTTTGGCGAATTTGGCGGACGGCGCGTAGATGCCACGAAAGACGGTTCTGGCAACCTGGCTGCGGGTTGTCTCATCATCGAAAACGACGAATCGCCAGGGTTGAGCGTTCTCAGCAGATGGCGCGAGGCGTGCGGCCTCTGCGCAGTACTCAATCAGACTCCTTGGTACCGGTCGTTCGGCAAAACGGCGGACGGAACAGCGTGTTTGGCAGAGCCGAAGAAACCCCTGATCGGGAAAAGTCATGTCTGGCCCAGCCGGGTTTGGGTTACCATTTCCTGACGGCGACGAATTATGAGAGTTGTTCATAGATTGCAGATAGCCGATCATGCTCAGCTTGGGAGCTGGCCCACCGTTGACTAGCCGAAAATGGCGTCGGTTCCTGCATGAGAGGTCATTGTATTGGTTCGGCGCCGACAGTCAACGCATCGAGTTGACCGGGGTGGTTCGGGCGTGTAAGGTGATTCGCGAACCGAAGTCAGCTACGAGTATCGGACATGACCGCCAGAAGTGATTCTGCTGCTACCGTTCCTAAGCCCCGGCTTCCACGCAAACTAATGATTGCCAACCGCGGTGAGATTGCGCTCCGCGTACTGCGTTCGTGTCGCGAGCTTGGCATCGCCAGTGTCGTCGTCTATTCCGAGGCCGATCGGTTCTCCCTGCCGGTACTGCTTGCTGATGAGGCGGTCTGTATCGGGCCGCCACCAGCCCGACAGAGTTATCTCAGCACGGCTCGTGTTCTGGCAGCAGCAACCGTCACCAACAGTGAAGCAGTACATCCTGGATACGGGTTTCTGGCAGAGAATGCCGACTTTGCTGAGGCGGTGCGTGACTGCGGGATGGAATTTGTTGGCCCGCGGCCGGAGACGATGCGTCTGCTTGGAGACAAGATTGCGGCTCGTAAGCAGATGAAGGCTGCCGGGGTGCCGGTTGTGCCCGGCGCTGATGAGCCAGTCGCTGACCCCCAGGTTGCCCCCAAGGTCTGTGCTGAGGTCGGTCTGCCGGTGATTATCAAGGCGGCAGCGGGCGGTGGGGGTAAAGGAATGCGCATAGTTCGCAATGAGTCAGAACTGGAACCGGCACTACATGCCTGCCAGACCGAAGCCAAGCGGACGTTCGATGACGAACGGGTCTATGTCGAGAAATACCTGAGTCGAGCGCGACATATCGAGGTGCAACTCCTTGCCGATCGGCACGACAATGTACTATTCTTGGGCGAGCGTGACTGCTCGGCACAGCGTCGCCATCAGAAACTGATTGAAGAGAGTCCGGCACCCGGTGTGACCGCGGAGCTGCGAATGCGGCTCGCAGAATGGGCCGTGGCAGCAGCTCGGTCAACCGGATATGAGAGTGCCGGAACAGTTGAGTTCATCTGCGATGAATCGGGCAACTGCTACTTCATGGAGATGAATGCACGGCTCCAGGTTGAACATCCGGTAACAGAGATGGTTACCGGCATAGACATCGTGCGGGAGCAGCTAAGAATCGCAGGTAACTATGAACTTGATGTTGGTCAGGATCTGACAACGCCGCGAGGCCACGCTATTGAGTGCCGAATCTACGCCGAGGATGCCGAGGCTGACTTTGCGCCTTGCTCCGGCACGGTAACCGAGCTGCAACTGCCAGCCGGTCCAGGGGTGCGGGTTGATACTGCCCTGCTACCACGAGTGGTTGTGCCGCCGTTCTACGATCCGCTCGTAGCCAAGATAACAGTCTGGGCCGAAAACCGGGCGGCGGCGATTGCCAGGATGGAACGGGCGCTGGCTGAGACACACATTGGCGGAATCAAGACAACTGTTGATTTTCTGCGAGCACTGCTCCGTAATCCGGCGTTCACGAAGGGGAAGATGACAACCAGTTTGCTTGATGGTGGCTAAGTCTTTGGGTAGCAGCAGGTCTGGTACTGAAGTTGCTGGTCTTTGCTCTTCCCCGAAGGGAGCACTGGGGGTAGCTAAACCCGCGTCGGATTAGGTGTTGGTCTCCGATGGGCACGCAGAAGGGGTAGCTGCACCAGTCATCTTGCCAGCAGTTCTCAGTGGGAGAGTTTGGGACGAGTATTGGCACAAGCTGTTGCACGTCAATTCGATAGCCGTGTAGCCAAGGCTCTCGGACCTGCCGGGGGGAGTGACTACCGGAGTCACCCCCTGATGGCCTGCCCGGAGGGCTGCTAGCGCGGTCGGCGATGCTTTCTCCTAGCCTGCTGGAGGTCAGATTTCCCACAATACAAGCTGAACCGTCTGCCGATAGGCTGGTGACGCTGTTTTCGGATTAGCCTTCGGCTATGGATGGTCACTGCTGACTCTTCCCAAGACGATCCTGCTGGTGCCTTGGAGAGGGCGCTGCGGCAGCTTGACTTGCTGATGCCCGTTGGTTACAGTTTGGCCACGCGCCCGTAGCTCAGATGGATAGAGCGGCAGACTCCGGATCTGCAGGCCACGCGTTCGAATCGCGTCGGGCGCTTTTTCCCCCAAGGCCAGCAATCACTGTTGACCGGAGGTGAAGCGTGGAGTTCTATGAAGTTGTTCGGCGGCGGCTGAGTGTGAGGGCCTACAAGCCGGACCCGATTCCTGACGAGGTCCTCAATCGGATAATCGAGGCCGGTCGCCTCGCACCGTCGGCCAAGAACTATCAACCCTGGAAGTTCATCGTTGTTCGCGACCCAGCAGTGCGGGCTGCGCTTGTACCAGCCTGTCGCGGCCAGAAGTTCGTCGCCGAGGCGCCAGTTGTTATCTGCGGCTGTGCAGTCGAGGAACAGGTCTGGAAGGGTATGGGTGGATATTGGTCGGCTGAGGCGGTTGACCTTGCCATCGCCTTGGAGCACATGATTCTTGCGGCCACGGCGGAAGGTCTGGGTACGTGCTGGATTGGTGCTTTTGTTGAAGCTGACGTGAAAAATGTGCTTGGTATTCCCTCTGGGGTTAAGCCGATCGCGCTGACGCCGATCGGCTATCCAGCACGAGAAGCCAGTCCGCGTCCCCGTAAACCAATCGAGGAAATAGTCTGCTACGATCGCTACGCGTAGTCTTCTGGCCAGCGTTGGAACGGCGGGCAGGTCACCCTGCCCGCCGTTCCTCGAGAGTCACCTTTGCTTACGGTGACCAGTAGTCGTCCCAAGGTTCACCGCCGATACCATTAGGGGGCGCCTGGCCGTCAAGCAGCCGTCCTTTGGTCGAGCTGACTTCTTTGGCGACAAAGGCCCGCACTGAGCCGCTTACCGGCCGGCTGTAGAAGTAGTCAAGTGTAAGGACACCGTCGGCGCAGCCAAATGGATAGTTGAAAGTTCCCGGCACGTAGCCGCGATTATCGAATAACCTGATTCGGCTTGGTAGGAGCGAGGCGGTGTCCATCCTAACGCTGAACTGAAAACGTCGCCCACCAGTAATTGGCGAGACCGTCACGGTTGGTGACGGAACTGTGTCACAGAGAAAGTAGGAGCTCCACTCTGGTTCAGCCGGCTCAGGTCCGTCGTTATCGGTGTCAAGCCGTAGGAGGTGAGTAGGTGAGTTGCGAAGTCCGCGGGCCCGGATCGCAGTGTCAATCAGTATCAAGCGATAAGTATCGCCAAAGCGGAGTGGTGACCGAGGGCGAAAGGTCGCTTGGGTTGGCACAATCGTCACGCTGTCGAGCTGAACCGATGCCCCGGTATTGCTGAGCAGACGGAAGTTGATCGGCTTGAGGGTCAGCGTGTCCATTGGCCGGGAGAAGGTGATTCTCACCAGCGGTAGCGTGTCAGTAATACGGGCAGTGTCGGGCACGACGGCGGTAACGCGCGGCGGCTGGATATTGATGCAGCTATCTGGCGTGCTGCCCGTGGTGTAGAAGGTAGTGAAGTAGTCATCGTAGGGGCTGGGTTCAGCAGTGCCGTTGCGGTTGCCGTCGAGCGGACGTCCCCAGCGATTGCGTGCACCGCCAGTAGCGATACAGAGGAGATAGGAGCTGTTGCTGGTCCAAGCCTCATGACGGACGAAGAGCTTGCGAGCATCGTCGTTATAGCTAGTCACTAGGTTCTGGACCGGCTCGCCAGTGGTCGCGTTGATGACACTGACGGCAGAGAGAACTGACGATCTGTCCATGAAGTCAGAGAAGGTGACGACGATGGTCGCTTGGATACCGGTAACGGTAGGATTGTCATCGGCCAGCATGGTGGCGTTGTTTGGAGTCACCTGCTCGACAAATGTCAGGTTGCTGGCGCCGGTGCCGAGTGGCAGGCCCAAGTCTAGATGCAACTGATTCTCGGCCTGCTTGCAGCCGGCAATAAGCAGTAGCCCAAGGGTGACGAAAGCAAGCTGTCGGGAGTAATTGATCATGTCTCCTCCTTAGAACTTCAAGGTGACCGAGAGCCGCCAGTTGGTCAAGTCGGTCAGTCGAGCAAAGCCCATAACATCAATCTGCAAGTTCGGGACCGGAGTGTAACCCAAGCCATAGGTAAAGGTGTTTGAATAGGTGGTTGAGTTCACGGTCTCACTGGTGCCGGGCTGGGTCGGGGCTGGGCCGAGGGTTTCAGTGAAGGTGCCGTCACCATAATCGGTGCGGGTTAATGTTGGCGAAATGGCAAGCAGTTGTTTAGTACTGGTCTGGCTGTGCCAGTTGATGCGTGAATCAACCCCGAGTCGAAGGACAAGCGGTTCGATGATATTGAACTCAAGCCCGATTGGAGCGGAAAGAATGTTGTCGCTGCGGGTGACGCGGTGCTGCCACATTGCTGACGAGGTCTGGACGCGACGGTAGTCTTCCCGGCCGGCAATTGTGTCACCGTTGTTGTGGCTGAAATAGGTCCGACTTGCGGTCGAATCAACCAGTGAGTCCTCGGTTGTGGCCACAGTAAAGCCCAAGCCAAACCCCACTCGGAACCGGTCGCTGACTTGGAACATGTGTCGGGTGCGCAGTTCGAGGCTGTTTGACTGATAGTTACCGGCATAGCGAAAGCGAACCGTGTCAGCAGTTGAGTCGCGACCGGGGTAACGCACGCTGTCAGCGTGGGCCAGGTCGAGCCCGCCAGCATCAGCGGCGAGTTTGAGGCTTTGGGTGCTGGCAATGAGCATGAACCGGTTTTCGACAATCTCGGTCGGAAGATAGAAGACTGATAGCATCCCGTCGACCCGGTTGCCAGCAGCAGGTCGCTCAGAGCGGTACTGGTATGATTCTCTTGCGTAGTCGATGATGGTGGGGTCGGACGGGCTACGATTGATCCAGTCTTGAGCATCGATTCTGAGCGAAGATTGCTGGCTCATCAGGGTGAATGAGCCGAGGAGACCAAGACGAACAGTGGCGAGGTCGTACCAGCCATTGAGGGTGAAACGGTTGAGTGATTGGCTGAACTCGTCGCGACCGACCGCTGTGTCCAGTTCGGTAAAGACGAGCCGGTTGGCGACGAAATTGGAATCGCGGCGCTGATAGCGGTAGTTGCACCACGGCGCAGTCATGGCTGAGATTAGGTCGCGGCGGGTAAAGGCTGCACCGAGACGTAGCTCGCCGGTACGGAATCCGACTGCCAGGTGGTAATCGGACTCGGTCTGCTCCTCTTGGGCCCGCGCTGATTCGGTCTCAAGAATCTGGTAGTCGTAGGTGCCGTTGGTGTCACGGTCGAACAACTGTTGATTGATGAGTTCGCCTTCGCCGAAGAGCGAGTCGCCTTCAGAGACCAGCCCAGTGAATAGCGGTGTCCTTGTGGTCCAGCGGTCGAAGATAAGCCCAGGATAGAAGGGGCCGGTCAGGTTGGTGGAGCCGCCGATGAAGAAGAAGTTGCTCTTGGCTGCGCCGAAGTGCTCCTCGCTACCAGTCACGAGATTCGAAAGCCCGCTGTACACTCGGTTTCCTTCAATTAGTGGAATGCGGGCTGGTTCAAAAAGCAGGTCGTAATCGTCTGGCCAGACACCAGCAGTTGACTGGAGTCGAAACGAGCTGGGGACGAAAGCTACAGCCAGCCCGTATAGTGCTACAAGTATGATGCCTTGGCGCATACTACCTCCTTGCCGCGTTGCGGCGCAGCGAATATAGTATTATTGCAGTATTTGTCAAGGTGGCCAGAGATGCCCAGTCGGCCCGGTGCGCAATGGTCGATAGTCAGCCGCTATACCAAGGACGCAACGGTTGGGAACTGCGATTGTCAATCTGACTGCTGCGGTCAGACTGTCAGCCCTTTACGGCAAAGACCACTAGGCAGTTTCTGGTTCAATCCTCTTGTCGGCGGTTAGCAAAGACCTCTTGCCGACAGCAGTCGGTTCGTCAGCTAGCGAGTGCTGCCAGCTTCTTGAAGAACCAGGCTAATTGCGTTTGACTTGGGCGATTGGACCGATGGTCCGAAATCCTGGGCCAGCAGCTGTGACAAGGTAGATACCATCGGCTACTGGCTGCCCGTTTTCGTTCTTGCCGTCCCAGTGTATCGGCGAGGATGCTTTGGGATAGTGGCGAACGCGATTGCCTGAGACCGTGAAGATGGTCAGCTCGAACTGGCCGGTCGGACTGTCAACGAAGATGAGACAAGAGTCTCTAAACGGAGCAGGTATGGTGTAGGGGGGAGCGTAGTCAAGAACCGGCCTGCTCTGTTTGGGCTCGCTAAGCATGGCCCTGTTACCGAAGCTGTCCGATGCGGTTACGTAGAAGAAGTAGCCGTTCGGGTTTCGTTCTAGGCCATCAAGCAGGGCAAAGGTGTCGGTCTGGATGGGTGTTGCTGGGACAAGGCCGGGCAGCGAGTAAAGGCTGAGGTCGTCAATGCGAATGTTGCTGCTGCCGACTGCTGATCGGGTTCGGTAGGCGAATCGGATGCCCAAGACGCCAGGCAGGAGATAGCGACAGCAAAGCCAGGAGTCCTGGCGGCCGAATAGGGAGTCAACTGGCTGCCACCCATGATCACCGAGACATTCGAATAGACAGATGTCACGTGTGATGCCGGTGGAGTCCTCGGTTTCGAGGGTGTGGAATCTTGTCCAGAATTGAGCGAGATGAGCTGGATGGTCAGACCAAGTCAATTCGAGGGTGTCATTACGGTTTGGACCGGACCCGGAGGCAAAACAGTAGTTGCCCGAACGAGGGTTAGTACCGGACAGACTCCAGCCAGTGGCTCGCCAGTCGGCAAGCGACTCGCAGGGATCGTTCCGCAGCAGAGTCTGGGTGTTGCACTGCAATACCCGGTAGGAAACCGGCGCCAGGTCAAAGGAGCCAGTCCAGTGCAATGAGACCCGGTTGGAACCGCGGCTGGCAAGGCTGAGTTGTGGAGTCGTCGGGGCGATATCGTCCCGGCCGAGGAAACGATTCACAAACTGAAGCCAGGGTACCTGTTTGCTGAAGCCGAGTCCGCGGTAGGACTGGTAGTTGTATTTCAGCGTGAGGTAGCGGAGCGGAAACCAGCAGGCAAGGCCGTGGGCCTGGCTCAGTCGGCCGGCAGTGGCGCAGGCGACCACACAGGATTCGAGCGCGACGGCTAATGGCTGTTGGGCAAGATGAAGGAAATGGATCAGGTCGAGCTGTTCATCAAGAGGACTGGGTGAACGTGGCGAGTCAGGGAAAGACTGCGCCAACAGTCGTGCCTGGCGCACGACTGAGTCCGGACCGAGACCGGCTACCGTCACAGCCATTCGATTGAGCAGAGAAGCAAGCTGCCTGAGGTTGATAGCTGCGAGTGTCACGTCCTCGTGCGGATACTGAGCGACATAGCTGGCACAGAGTTCGGACAACCACGGCGAGGGATCGGAACTGGCAGCATGGGCCGTGAGGGAACGGATGAGTTCGGCATAGTTCCAACCCCCTAGCGGTGCCAGACCCTCGGCAGCAACGAGAAAGTCGCAGTAATCCATGGCCTCAACTGCTACCTCCACCATCATCATAAGACAAGCATCGAAGCCGAGTACCCGGATGCGCCGGCCAAGTGCACTCCGGCACAGACGCAATGCCGCGGCCAGTTCACCCTCAGCTACACTTAGGGTCTGGCTGCTGGATAGGTCAATGATGACCGAACGGTGTTTCGGGTGCGAGGCGGAGTCGAATGTCCAGCCGTTGCCGTGGTCCCAGATCACAAGCGCATAGTTCTGCGCCGGGAAGTTTCTAGCAAGAAAAGTGGCAAAGTCGCCCAGAGTCTGGGGTGCGGCCATATCGACGGCGCCAAGCACACCTAGCGTCCGCAGCCGACCTGACTCGATAAGCAGCCTTCGACACCCGGGCAGCGTGTCGAAGGCTGGTCGGTCAATCTGAACCACCACATTGACATCTGCGGTTGACCCAACTTGCATCATTTCATCGAGGTCAGTTGCCGACTGGCTAGCTAAGCTATTGTCGGCAGCCATGTAGATGCCAACTGTCCATTTGGCAGCGGCCGCTGGTGGCGGAAAGCAGCTCAACAGAGCACCGATGATGAATAAAGGTAACGTGCAACGATGAGACTGATTGAGAGAGAGCAGGGGCGCGGCGAACCGCGCCCCTGCTCTTAGAACGATTCCAGGGCTAGAAACCAACTGTCAACATCAGCCGGTGAACCGGACTGAGTTTTTCGTAGAAGCGGAACCCGTAGTCAAGACCGAGCTTGACTCCGCGTCGCGTGTCGGCGTTGATGCCGGCACCGGCCGAAAGACCAGTTAGCCAACCGATGTTCGCTTGGTAGTCTGTGTCAGTGTTGAGGATGTAGCCGAACCGGGCTGAGACGAACTGGCTGCGGTTGTATTCGAACCCGAAGTGGACTGTCTCGTTGATGTCAGAGGGATGGACCAGGTCGATGGCGGTGGTGAGTCGGTCAGCGCCGGTTGAGACAAGGTCGTAGGCAACGCCGAAACGGAACGATGTCGGCAGACCAGCGGGTGTAGTCTTGTATGAACCTTGGATTGAAGCCGGGCCGGAGTCCGGCCAGAAAAAGCTGTAGTCAAGCTGGCGACCGGCAAAAGCCAGCTGGGTACCGAAGTTTGTTACCGCTGCGCCGATGCGCAGGGAGCGGAATCCGGTGTTGTAGTGCAGGCCAATGTCAACACCGACTGCGCTGGCAGCCATGTCCATTACTGTCTGGGAAACGGCGCGAGCCGTGAAGCCAAAAGAGAGCTTATCGGTGATAATCCGAGCATAGCTGGCGCCGACGGCGAAGTCAGAAGCGGTGAAGGTCGCCAGACCCTCGCCTTCGTCCTCGCGCTGTAGGGTGCTAGGGTTATCGAGGGTCGTTATCTGCATGGCACCCATGGTCAGCGCAGTTACGTTGAAGGCGATGGTACCGAAGTTCGTTACGGGCAGAACGACGGCAACGTTGTCGTGGTTGATGTCTGCGAACCAGTCGGCGTGGTTGAGTTGAACAGTCCGCTGAACCTGGGCTAGCCCGGCTGGGTTGAAGAAACAGGCGCCAGCATCGTCGGCAACCGCGCAGAAGGCGTCACCCATGCCTGCAGCCCGACCGTAGCCGATCTTCAAGAAATTAGCTCCAGTCGTGCCGACCTTTGAGAACGCCGCGTAGGTCGTAGCCACAAGCAGGAGCACCGTAATGAGAACACGCGCCCCACTGCCGGTGATTGGCAATCGGTCCATAGCAATGCGCTTCACGTCTCCTCCTAGTAGATTACGACCAGCTTGCCGACTTGTTCGCCGACTGCTGATTCGACGTGCCAGATGTAAACGCCCGAAGCAATTGACTGGCCGGCGGAACCGGCAGCCATGCCTGGCGATTCGTTGGTGAAGTCCCAAGTCGCAGTGCCACCAGCGGCCAGTGGCTGGTCTTTCTGAACACCAGGACTGCGGCTCTTATGATGGATCGTCTTGACCAGGTCACCGGAGGTTGTGTAGATGCGGATGGTGCACTCGTCAGGCAGGTGGGTGAACTTGACTACCCGTTGCTCAGTTGAGCGTTCCCATCCATTGAAGACGATGTACGGATTGGGCACGACCTTCACGTCGAGCTGATATGTCTTGGTGACGTCGGCGATTCCTGGTTTGGGGATGAAGCGGTAGCGATTGTAGCTCGGGGCCGAAGGGAATGAGCTATTGACACGGCCGACCGCAGTCCAGACGTCTCCGGGTCGGATTGAGTCAATCAGCGCACCAATCGAGTCACCGGCATTGAGCGTCAGATAGCCGCCGCAGATGTAGATTCGGTATGAACCGGATTTGAGTGTGTCGCGGGATGACCGGAACAGTCGGTCAACAAAGCACCAGCCATCAGCCGAATCATTGGTGCCGGTCGCATTGTAGCGCCGTGCCAGTACCTCAAGACCGTTATGGGTTTCGTCGAAGACACGGGCGGTCTTGTAGGTGTTTGTCGGGTCCATGCCCCACTCAATACGATAGGTTGAGCCGCGGAACGCCCAGTAGCCCTGATTGGCCGCCCCCGAAGGCCGCGCTCGGGTTTCGAAGAATGGGTTGGAACTGAAAATAGTGTCAAAGACCTGAGTTGGGGTGTTGACGCGCAGAGTGCAGGCAACATCGAAACCATTGAATACCGGCAACCAGAATACCACGCGCTGGTCCAGTGTGTAAGGAATCGAGCCTGTTGTGACCGTATCAAAGCCGATCGTGTCAGGACGAAGCAAGGCGTAGTTGTAGGTGACTGTCTTGGCGCCAGATGTGTTGCCGCCACGATGGACCGGTGGGTCGAACCGAAGTTCGTAGGTGTCGCTGGTCACAAGAAACGGTGCGGCAACACTCAGACGCATTCTCAAGCCGGGGGCAACGGTGTCACCCGAGGCAGTTAGGATTCGGCCCTCGGGTTGGATGTAGTTGGCTGGTTCCCAGCGAGGAACAGTTGAAATATTCGACACGATGCCGGAGCGGAGGATAAGGGTGTCGCGGGTGCGGCCAGGTTGAATGTTCGTCTGATAGTTCCAGTCATAGGCGAGGACGCAGTAGTAGTAGGTGAAGCCGTTGGTGACGTCGTTGTCGGTATAGGTGTAGCGCAGTCCGTTGTTGCGCATCCGGATAGGATTGATTGTGTCACCGCCGGGTGCATATACGAACAGAGTCTCGGGCGGTCGTGGGAACGAGTCGTTTTTGTCGTACTGGGCCAGTGTGGTCCAGGTTGCGCCGTCACGCGATTTCAAGAGCATGTAGCCTTGGAAGTCATAGCCTATATAAACCGAGTCATAGGCTGGTGAGTTCGGGTCACCGACCACGCGCTGCCAGTAGGGGTCAGGTGTACGCTCGGGCAGGTCGTCCCAGATAATCCGCACCTGATTGTCACCCGGGATCAGAGTGACATTGGGTGCGAGCGGCGGCGCAGGCAGCAGCCAGTTCTGGTCGAAGATGTACTGAGCGGCATTGGCAACGTTCGCAAGGTGGACGAGTGAATCAGCTGGGCGGGCGTTCCAGGTTTGACGTGGGCCACCGAACGGGGCGCCGATGGCTGCTACCACTAGTCGCTCGACTTGGCCAGGAGCGAGCGTGAATGGGCCAGAGCACTGGATAAACCGTTTGTCGGCTGGGGCGAGGTCAATCGAATCGTAGGCCGAGTAGACGCCGGTGCGGTAGTCGTAGCCTGCCATTGTTAAGTACTGGGCCGGATCAGTCACGGGGTCGATGTCAATCGTGAACTTCTTGAACGCAGTCATCCCCAACTCGCGACCGTTGGCACCACGCGGCGAGGCAAGGAACTTGTAGGCGAAGACGCCAGGTGTTCCTTGCTCCCATGTCGAACCGCGATTCTCCTGATTGTCATAGTCGCCGACGTAGCCGACGTTAGTAACGGTCGGGTAGCGCGAAGTGTCCATCCCTGGTACGTAGTTGTTGAGTAGAAGCCCGACCATATCGTCGGCTGCAGCGCCGACATCGGCGTCCATCACTGCACCGATGTAGCACTCTTTCAGAGTGTCTGTGCCTGAATTGCGGACGTGGTAGATGATGAAGAAGATATCTTGATTGGCCGGGTAGTTCCAGGCATAGACTGTCTGGAAGATATCAATGCCCTGCGGTTTGCCCGGGGAGATGTGGTTTTCAGGAAGAACATCGGAGTAGGCACACCACATATCCTGAAGCGAGAAGTTCTCACGAGGCACGAGGAGATCGATCATCGTGTCGCCAGGATAAGCGTTGATCCAACGTTCGCGGGGAATCTGCCAGTCCGTTGGGTACATGTAAACCCGGTCGTCGGTGGAACCGGCACCTTGATCAGCAAAGGCAGTGATCGTCGGTGTCATTTCGGTGCCGCCGGAGTTCGGGTTGTACCCAAACGTGACCAGCGTGTCCACTTTGGAAGTATCATTGGGATTAGGCTTGAGTGAGCCAAACCACATGCCCGCCCCGAATATGTAGCAGTTCTTGAATGGCTGCGGCCAGGATCCGCCGGCGTCGCCGCCAGACGTTAGGTCGATACCATACTTGCCGTCGTTGTAGAACGGGCAAAGCCACTTGTTGATGTTCAGCCACTTTGTATCGTAAATGCGCTGGCCGGATGGCGGCTGAGCTGCCGTTCGCGCGAGGGCGAAGCCAGCAACCGCAAGCAGGAGCAGTCCGAATCTGAAGATAGGCAGTCTTAGACTTTTCATGCTGGTCTCCTAAAAGGACAGACTGAGCCCGAGCCGAATCTTGCGCGGTGGGCCGTAGTAGGTGGGTAGGTCATAGCGGTCGCGATACGCCCGCAGGAATGAATGATAGGCCTCGGCGCGGGAGATGTAACCGTCGTGGTTGTAGTCGCGGGCCGGATGGTAACCATAGTCGCCAAACATGCCACCGTACCAAACCTCGTATTCGGTAATGACCCGGCCGTTAGTATTGGGCAAGCCTGTCTGGGGATGGACTCGGACGACGTTTTCGGTGTTGAGGACATTGGAGATATCGAGGTTGAGAGCCAAGCCGAGGCCACCTAGTCGCAGATTCTTTGACACACGAGCGTCAACCGAGTGGTTGGCCGGCATTCGGCCAGAATTCGTCAGACCAATTTGGTTACCGCGCTGGTCCTGGGGCGAATACGGCAAACCGGAGCCGTAGGCGACGACGCCGGAGACTTCGAAGTCGCGCATTGGGACAAAGCCGAAGTCACTGGGAAAGGCGAAGGTGAGATCGCCGCGGATTGAATGACGCTGGTCCTGGTCGAGGTAATAGTCGAGCTTGCGTGGCGTGTCACGCAAGTACTGGTCATAGGCGTCAGAGGCGGTTCCTTTGGCAATCTGGAATGTGTAGCCCAGTCCGGCTGACCAGTACTGGTCAAGCTGCTTGGTCAGCGTTGCCTCAAAGCCCTGGATACGGGCGTATTCGACGTTGTAGAACATCGAGTAGGGCTGGGGTAGGGCGTTAACCACGCGAACACCGGTCAGGTCGAAAACATCCTTGTAGAAGGCAGTCATGTCGAACTGGAACACGTCCGAGAGCTGAGCATCGAAACCGATTTCGTAGGCAATCGTCTTTTCCGCACCCATGTCGGCATTACCGACAATCAGGTTGCCGCGGGCCCGAAGTTCAGCGGCGGTGCGGTCGGCATAGGTGTAGAGATTATCGAGTACCGGATTCTTGAAGAAGTGACCGTAAGAGAACCGGAACTTGATGCGTTCGGTAATCGGATAGGAAATGCCAAGTCGAGGGGAGAGCCTTGACTTTACGCCGGCAGGGATCATCGAGTCAGCTATCTCGTCACGGGCACCTAGCGATTCGGGGAATGCTCGCACCTTGGCCTTGGAGTCGAGCAGGTCATAGCGGACACCGGCTCTGACGACGAGGTCTTCGAAATCGGCCCGGTCTTGCACGTAGGCAGCAAAAGTAATCGGTTTGTAGTTGTAGCCGTCCCAGAATGGGTTGGCGTCCCAGGGCAGCGAGTTGTTGAGCATCTGGAGGTCGTACTGGGTGAAGTCGATACCAGTCTTGACTTCATGTACCTTGTTGATGGTTCGAGTCAGGTCAAATTTGACCAGCACCTGATCGGTCTGATTGTATTGCCAGAGTCGGTAGTCACCCTCGGTGATAAACAATCCGGCGACGCCGTATGGGTTGTAGATGTTGGCGTATTCCTGCATGAAGTTCTGGCCAGGATAGGCGTAGACCGGATTGCCGTTGGCATCCAGCCAGAAGGACTCGTAGAGTCTGAGCACGGCGTCGCGGCGACTGGCAATCGTATCGCGGCCGTGCTGGCGCAGGTATTCGTTGTAACGGCCGTAATCCAGTACCCAGTCTTCGGCGCGGAAGAACATCCGGTTCCAGATACCAGTTCGCCGTAGGAATCCCCAGAAGCCAACGGTATCGGCAGCCTCAGCCGCATAGTTGCGGACGGCGTACATGACACCGGTTGTGAAGGCGCCAACTTTGGCTTCATAGACGGTGGAGGGTGAGAGCATATGGTTGATGGTGATGTTACCGCGACTACTGCGTACGCGGTTAGATGGCAGGGACCGAATATGGTAGGAGCGAATATGGCCGTATTCCTGCCACTCGTAGTTTGAATGATAGCCATCGAGAGTCAGTTTTAGCCCTTCGCGCGTCAGAGCGAAACTCTTTGGTAGCTGCATAGTCAGTTTGCCATCAACGGCGTACTCGGCCCGTGGTGCCTTAACTTTCCAACGGATGTCGCGGGCGTCATCGGTACGGAAGAATTCGGTGGACACGAAGTAGCGAAGTCGGTTGTAGAGCGGGGTTGGGCCACCAAGAGAAAAGGTGACGCGGTTGTAGCCGTAGTTGTAGCCGGTCTTTTCCGGGAAGATCTCATCAGTAACGTAGCGGACTCGGCCGCTCGTACGGGCCGAGCCTTCCTTAGTCACCGCCTTGATAATTCCGGACATCGCCTGACCATACTCAGCGTCGAACCCGCCAGTGATGACGACGACGCTCGATAGTGCGTCGGTGGTCGGTTTGGGCGCGCGCGACAGGTCGCCGGTTAGCGCATTACCGGCGGAAACGCCGTCAACAAGATAGGCAACATCATCAGACCGGCCGCCGCGGATGAAAGTCTGATTGCCGATTCGCGTTACACCAGCCTGTAGGGCGACGATGTCACGGATGTCAGTGACTGGTAGGCGTTTGAACTCGTCATCGGTGATGATACGTTCAACCGATACGGCTTGGCGTTGAACCATGTCTTGGCGTTTGGCTAGAACGTTCACCGTCTTGCCGATGTCAATGACGGTGTGACTGAGCTTGACATCAACGGTGACAGTGAGGTCTTGGACGACTAGGACGTTCGTCACCTTGGTGTCGTTGTAGCCCATGTATGAGACAGTGATGGTGTATCGGCCAGGCGGAATGTTAATAATGAGATACTGACCGTTGGCATCAGTGGCAGCTCCAAGGTCGGTACCTTCGACTACGACGCTGGCACCGACCAGCGCCTCGCCTGTGGCTCGGTCAGTGACCTTGCCCTGAATCGAGCCAGTGTTGGCACCGAGAGCGATGCCTGCCAGCAGCAGTACAAGGCCAAGATGGCAAATGAAAGAGATTCTCATTGCTTCCTCCTACTTTACCAGCAACGGCACGCCCCAGATTGTACCGGTGTAGCGGCCGTCCACTTCCCAGAAAGTGGCGATCGGCACATGCTCGATGTAGAGCCGATAGAGGCCAGGTGGTATTAGTGAGTCGAAGCGAATGATGTTCCGACCTCGATCGAACTCAATGCGTCGGTAGAACTGTCGAGTAATCTGGCCGTTCTGCGGATCAAGGGTATCGCGGACAAGGTAAATGTAATTGGCGGCGTCGCCGACATTCGTGTAGGTACCGCTGATGCGTAGTGAATCACCGGTTCGGAACGTCGGCAATTCGTCCAGCTCGTAGAACCGCTGAATTCCGAACTGACCGGCGCCCGGTCGCAGGAAGATTGTGTCAACACCCTGGGAGCCAGAGAGATAGACGTGAAGGATGTATGGGGCATCAGCAGGATTCGGTGCGTAGAAACGAGAGCCGCCGCTAATCTTCCAGAACTGCCAGGTACCATTCTCACGCTTCAACACACAGCCGCTAGTTGTGACCGCATTGAATGGCTTTTCGATGTAATGTCGCTCCGGCGGGAGGGGCGGATTGAAGGAGTCGGTGTGGGTGAAGACGGAGTCATAGTAGGGTAGCACGACGAGAGTCTCCCGTTTAGCACCGAACCAAGCAGACGTGATTGAGCCACCGACGGCGATAGGTCGCCAGGTGTCGCCCCCCGAAGTTGTTACCACTACGGTTCCGTCCGTGCCGAAAGCCCAGCCGCGTTTCTGATTCTCTGGGAACCGCACGGCCCTCAGGTGTGAGGTCGTGTTCGATACCTGGGTAAACCAGCTAGTACCGGAGTTCGTTGTCTTAAGAATCGTGCCGTTGTCGCCAACCACATAGCCGATAGCAAGCGTTGGGAAGGTGACGGCCCGTAGGTGATTGGTCGTGCCGGAAGTAAGTGTCGTCCAATCTGACCCGGTGTTGGTTGACTTGATAATCGTGCCGTTGGCCCCGACCGCGTAGGCGGTAGTGTTGTCACCAAGTAGGGTCACCCCATAGAGGTGTTCGGTTGTTCCAGTAGGCCGAGCGGTCCAAATTACGTTAGCGGTGTCAACTGACCGGAGAGCAGTGCCGTTGTCTCCGACGGCGATGCCAGTCCGGGTGTTGGCAAGAAAAGCGACCGAACGGAGATGTTCGGTTGTTCCAGACGGCCGCGGACTCCACGTAGCCCCGAAGTCAACCGAACGGAGAATTGTGCCATTGTCACCGACCGCAAAACCCTTGTGCCGGGTGAAAGGGAAGAAGATTGCGTTCAGGTTCTCGCTGGTACCGGTGACCGCGGTCTGCCAGGTGAGACCGGCGTCGGTGGTGCGGATAATCGTGCCGCCAGAACCAGCTGCGTAGCCATACAGGTAGTCGAGCGGGAAACAGACCGAGTTCAGATCAGCGTTAGTCGGCGTACTGATTTGTTGCCAAGTCGCGCCAGCATCAGTTGTTTTGATAACTCGGCCAGCAGCACCGACAGCATAGCCGGTGGCAAAATCAGTAATCTTGGTGATGCCGGTGTCACGCAAGAACTTCGTCATCGCGTAGGCGTGGAACCGTACCCGGCCAGGTATGGTCTCGACAATTGTCACAGTTGCGGTCGTGTCAGCAAGATAGTAAGTGTCGCGACCACCGCCGGCCCGGGCCGAATCGAGCATGAATGAGTCAATCACCGTCGCGATGAACGATATCCAGTAGGGCTGGGAATCGAAGATATGCTCCATCGAGTCAGCCCGGAATCGCTGCTTGAAAGGGTTGCTGATTAACTCTTCCCGGAGAAGGACGGCAGTTGTGCCGGGAAGCTCCGGGCTAATCCAGCCGGTGGCCAGTTCAGCCATCCCGGTGGTAAAGAGATTGCGTCGTGCCTCGACAATCGCCCGGATGGCGGCTGAATCGGCAGCAGTTGGCTCCCAGAATGGTTCAGGTGGAGTTCTGCCACAGCCGGTCACGAGCACTAGTGCCGCGAGGCCGAGCGCCAAGGCCGGACCGAGCATAAGACGGCCCAAGGCGCTCCGATTATCAAAGACCTGCATCTACTGCCTCCTTTTTGGCATTACACCGGTCCTGCGCTCGCACTACGCCAGCGGACCGCGAACTGAATGGCGCGGGGCGAGTCAGCTCTGTTCTTCTTTGCTGGTCGCGTCGTAGCGCGGCCGAGCTTAACCTATTCTGAACTTTAGGCCGATATACCGAACTGTCAAGCAAAGTAAGCCTGTTGTGGGGCCAAGCTGACAGAGTTTGTATCTAGCATATGGAAGAGCATGATGGTCTCGGTGACAAGCCGGTCTTGGGTTGAACCGTAGAGACGGCTGACCGGGTATACCGCTCCTAGCGCACATGACTTGTGGGAGCGGGTGATGAGTGAATGTCGCGATTGCTGTTAAGCTAGCAGGTACGTTCACGGTGCTCGTAGGTAGCCAGCCTTGTTGGGTCTAGGCGGTGTCGCGCTCCATGACTATGGCGTCTTCGCCATTCTGATAGTAGCCTTTGCGCAGGTAGGTTGGGACGAAACCGTGGTCAGCATAGAACTTGCGAGCAATGTGGTTTGATGCTCGGACTTCAAGATAGATGGACTGAGCGCCGCGCCGACGGGCGAAGTCGAGCACCGCGGCAATCAACTTGCTACCAACTCCCTGCCGGCGGGCATCCTCGGCCACTGCCAGGTTGGCCAGATGAACCTCCTCGGCACCCCAAGCTATCGCGTAGCCAATAACAGTGCCTTCTTTTTCGGCAACAATGCAGAGCCCGGCCGGCCGATTGATATCTGAGAGAAAGAACGAGCGACGCCAGGGTTCGGTGAAGATGGCGCGTTCGAGTTCGAGGACCCGGTCGAGGTCGGCCTCGGTCATTGGCCGGATTGTCACCATGGCAGGAGTATCGGCAGGCGCCTTCGGTCTGTCAACCGATTGAATAGTACCGGGCGGGCCGAAGCCCGCCCGGCGAGAGAGAATCGGTCAGACCAGTTACTGCAGGAGCAGCGTCTTCACCGAGTGCTGACAGGTCTTGGTCTCGAGCCGAACGAAATAGACGCCCTGGGCGAGTCTTCTTCCTTGGCTGTCACAGCCGTCCCAGCCGACTTGGTGGTCGCCGGCTTCGACCTCGGCGTCGAGCAGCTTGTGGAGCTGACGACCAGAGCGGTCATACACCGCTATCCGCACCAGTCCGGTTGCGGGCAAGCTGAAATGCACGAATGTCCGTTGGCGCACCGGATTGGGCAGGATGCTCATTCGTGGCACGGTTCGCGCTAGGCCGATAGCTGGCTCGGCCACACCGGTTGAGGGTGCATCGGTTGAGTACTTGGTGGCAAGACCGGCAGCAAGCGGCATTGCGCCGCGGTGGTAGGAGCCGTCGAACAGGCACTGGATGGCGACGGTCCGGGTGTGGTCCTGTTCGCCGACAGTGCAGGAGCTGGGGTCGTTTACCATCGCATACTGAATCACTGCCTGGCAATTGCCATCGGCTGCTGCCAAAGTTGTGTCGTAGAGGATTATCTGAAACTTCTGGAAGCTAGTTCGAGCACGGTAGAGCGGCACGGAGTCAAATTGGACGATGAAGCGGTGATTAGCGGCATCGTGGTACCACCAGACACCGTTGCCGGTTGGGGGATAGAGGTCATCCCAGTAGCCGAAGAAAGCAGGGGGCAGGGAAGTATTGGGCAGGCGGGTGTTGGTGTAGGTTGAGGTGGTTGTTGACCCGAGTCCAAGCCAACCATTGCTGCAAACCGAGACAGTGGTGTAGTTCTGGTTGTAGAACCGGAACGGACCAAATGCCGGCGGCAGGCTTACTGGTACGGTCTGGTCGTCGGACAGTGTCAGTCGGGTGCCAAGGCCGGTGATATCGAACCAAGAGTAGCGCGGAGCCTGGACATAGAATGAGTCGGCGTTATCGTAGGCCCAGTAGAGCTGGGTTGTTCCGCCGGAGTCGGGTATCGGGTCAACCTGACGAATCTGGCCAATCATGATGCCGAAAGCCAGACGCCGCTCGTAACCACCATCGGCGCGTACCAGCAGAGTGCAGGGAATAGTGACTTCGCGGGGGATGGCGGCTGAGGCAAAGACTCTAAATGGTTGACTGGCATTGGTGCCAGTTGAATCGCGCAGAATCGTGCCCAGTGTTCCAACCGAATCCTGGATAACGAACCGGGCATCGCCGGAGCGAAGCACGGCGCTGACATTGTAGGCGTGACCAAGCCCAGAGTTGCGGAGCGTGACAATCAGATTGGCAGTCTCACCCGGGTCGATTTTGCCATTGCCATTGCCGCCCGGCGGCGGGTCGTCAACGACATTGCCGACGTATGATACAATCGGCGTACCAACCCAGATGGTGATGGTTGACGTCCAGATCGAGTCGTTCGCGTCGCGAGCCTCAAGCGTGAACCGCAAGGCATAACCATTTGTGCAGGCCAGGGCCGGCGTGAAGGTGAAGCCGTCGGTGCCGGTGTAGGCCGAATCGCCAGGCGCGATTGTCCCGACGTTCTTAATCGAGTCGGTTATCGTGACGTTGGGGTCGGCCGACCGTAGCGTTGCGCTCACGTTGCTGGCCGCGAGACTGCCCCAGTTCTTCAGCCATACCGGTAGTTCGATGGTTTCGCCGGGATTGACGATGCCGTCATTGTTGCCAGCACTGTCGTCGATGATATGGCGCAGGTAGGTGACGTAGGCCGAGTTGGGTGCAATCGTCAGTGCCGACCCAAGATGCGGCAGAAGGTTCCGGCCGGTGACGGTAACGAGCAGCGAGTCACCAGGCAGGGTGGCGTTGATTGTGAAGTTGACCTGACCGGACGCATCAGTGTGGCCGACATGGTAGATGGTTGTATCTTGCCGCGACATCACGCAGACGAGCGCGCCGGCAACCGGTGCGTCATTGGCGTTGACACTGACGCTGAATGGGAACGAGCCGATAAGCACGGTTGGCGGATAGTTGACCGAAAGTGTGCGCGGAGTGGCGGACCACATGTTCAGTTCCGGGTCGCCGAAGTTGTTGAACATGTAGATTTCCTCTTCGGTAATCTGGTCGGGGAGCGGGTAGGCCCGAAGCATGAATAGCTTGCCGAACTGGGTGCTCTGAGCAAAGCCGTAGTGGAGGCTGTCAACATAGCCTAAGAAAGAGCCGGCAGCAAGCGAGTCGTTGTAGCCGGAGTAGCTGACCTCGGATGAACCGAAGTAACCGCAGCCACCCTTGCTGATTTCGGGAGTGCCGGCCTTGAGCCAAGCCTCAGCGTGGCAGTCGCCAGATGGATAGTCAAAGTCACCGGATAGGCAGGTTGGTCCGATCACCACCGGTGGCATCCCAGCGTTGTTCAGAGCGGCAACATTGGCATTGTACCAGGATGGATTGACGTTGGCCCAACCCTGTTCCTCGCCGTGGCCACGATACAACATCCAGGACCGACCCTGATTGAGTGAATCGGTCAGCCGTTGGGCAGTGTTCAGACCCCAGCGTTCGAACAGAGTATCGAACTGAGCGAAAGGCCGGCCGAGAACGTAGTTGCGGATGCGGATGACAACTGTCCAGAATCGGTTGGGCTGTGACGATTCGTAGGCGGCCAGAGCGCAGACCTTGTTGAACCACTGGGTGTTACCGAGGTAGGGTTCCTTTTCATAGCGGTACAGCTTGTTCAGCATTGTTTGGGCTTCAGTCAGGGTCCGAGCGTTGACACGGGCAATCATCAGGTCAGCAAGAATGTCGGAACCGGCATGGAGTGAGTAGTAGAGGTCGGAAGCGTCAGTGTGGCCGGGCCAGCGGTTGCAGCGGATGTATTCGGGCGCATCGCCGACGAGCAGCACGTGGTCGGGCGGATAGGGCCAAGTCCGGTAGGCATTGTTGATGTAGGCCCAGATGCGGGCGGTGTCGTTGCCGCCGATTTCTGATATTGTGACGACTTTAGTGCGCCAGCCTTTCTGCCGTTTCCAGTCGGCAAACGGCTGGACTGCGCTGACGAATGCATCGTTGACGATAATCAGGTAGGAGCCGTCCTCGGGTCGGACCGGCGGACCATCATAGTTGGGGATAAAATGTTTGTACAGTGGCACGAACGTCCGGGAGTGGGCAACTCTGGTGCGGTTGAGGACGTTGATGCTCGAACGGCCGCTGTAGCTCAGCTCAACTCGCAAGCGGCGAGCTACCTTTAGCTCGCCGGTTACCGGGTTGGTCTGAACAGGCTGGAGCACGAGCTGGACGACTCGCACGTCGCGCATAATCATCGGTTCGGTCACGCGGAAGCTGGCGGTTGGATAGAGCTCGTTCGTGGAATAGCGCTTAGCGTCAATCGTGAATGGCAGCGACGAGACGTTTTCGGGAAGCGGCGGCTGGGCAGGATAGACAGCGTAACCCCAAAGGCTTACGGCCTCTGTTTCCAGTACTCTTACGTGAACTTCCTTATCGTCGGGAATCTGGATAAGTCGGGCCACTGCCGGTAGTTCTGGTGAGCCGACCTCACGCAGGCTAGCGCCACCGGTCATTCCTAGCTCAAGCCGCTGAAATACTTGTCCATCTATCGTTGTTGGTTCGACATAGAATCCGGACAGCTCGAGTTCGACAATTGTGCGCTGCAGGTTTGAAGAAATGACACGGAACTCGGGTGTGCGTTCCGGTGCTCCGGCAGCGAGCGGTACCCATTCGCGGGCGCCAGCCAGGCCAAGCACGAACACCGCCAATAGCACAGCAATTTTCTTCACACAAACCTCCTGTTGCGGTTCATTGACCGCAGATTGTTAATGTAGTGGTAGGCGAACACAGTTACTGGTTAGTTAGCTGCTAACATCGTAGAACGGGCTGGGTTCAAGTCAAGCCGTGCCCGCTGCATGTTGTAGTTACCGACTACGGCGAGTCAAGAAGAATGCAGTCCGAGTAGCCGACCGATAATGATTTTAGGTGACATGGGGGAAATGCAGTTTGCAGAGTTCCGCCCAAAGGACATTGTAAGGCCTGTCGGCAGCGTGACGGAAGGCCTGTTCCAAGATAGCTACTAGGGTTGGTCCGGGAACCTGATTGCTGGTTCAGTCGCGAGCCGAACGAGGTACCCTCCTTCAGACCCAGTCGGCAATTCGTTGGCAAGGCCCTTGGCCCAGGTAGCGGCCAGTGGCTTTGGGAACAGGGGGCGAGGTAACCCCGGGGACGGGGGAGGGGTTGTAACGCGAAGACAGCTATCAAATTGTAGGAGCTAGAGTTATTGGCTATCGGCCAGACCTGGCCTTGCACCCCAAAAGAGGTGCAGATGGCTGGTTGTCTGCAGTTGTTATGCGGCGCAGGCCAGATTGCTATCCTCAGGCAGCCCAGTTGCCTCGACAACGACCCAAGGCTACCTTGACTTGATAACGGTGTCGGCTATGCTAGGTGCCGACAATTGGACCTTGCTGCCGAGGTGGCGGAAATGGCAGACGCGCTAGGCTCAGGACTTAGTGGGCTCACGCCCATAGGGGTTCAACTCCCCTCCTCGGCATCTGATGTGGCAGGCCTATTGCCTGCCACCTGTCTTGAGATGAGGTTGGGGAGTTGACTGCTCGCGAGCTCGCAGAGCAACTCCCCTTCTTGGCAACTTATGTGGCAGGCTGATTGCCTGCCACCTACCTTAAGATAAGGACGGGGAGTTGGCTGCTCGCTGAGCTCGCGATACTAGAAAGGAGATCAGTGGTCTGGGCTTGGCAGTAGTTCTGCTTGCGGTGTCGAACTAGATTCTGTCGCGAGCAGGGGCCTTTGGCCTGGTTGGTGTCTGCTGCTTCGTGCGGTATTGATCGTAGCGGCCACGGAAGTCGGTCAGCCTGCCGTCCTTAAGTTCAACAATCCGCGTCGCTAGCCTGTCGAGCATGGCCCGGTCATGGGTGGTGATGAGAATCGCTCCCGGGAACTCGGCCAGCAACTGCTCGAATGCCACCAGTGCCTCAATGTCGAGGTGGTTCGTCGGCTCGTCAAGAATAAGCAGGTCAGCGTTGCTGGCGAGAATCCGGGCGAGCAGTGCCTTGGATTGCTCAGCGGCTGAGAGCTGTCGAAGCCGCTTTGCTGCCAGTTCTTCGTTTAGCAGCAGTGTGTTGAGGAGGGTGCGTGCCGTCTCGTCGTCACATCCTGATTTGCGGACTTCGTCGACCGCGGTGTTATTTAGGTCGAGTGTGCCAAGGTCTTGAGGGAAGTAGCCAATCCGCAGGCCGGAGCCGATTCTGGTCTCACCTTTATCAGGGTTGAGTTCGCCGACAACTGTCCGTAGTAGCACGGTCTTGCCTGAGCCAGCCGGCCCGATAAGGGCAACCCGCTCGTGTGTGTTCATTTCGAAACTTATTCCGTCGAGTACCCGGCGCTTACCGAATGATTTGGTTACTCCTTTGACCAACAGCGCACGTTTGTGAGGCAGCTTGGGGCCGGATAGGCCTGACTGCGGCTTTTTCTCGATGCTGGGCTTGTCGGCGTGCTGGCTTCCGAGGTTAGCCTGACCGGTGTTGGTCTTCTTGCGCCCTGCGGTTGCGGTTCGGGAACGGTGAATCGTTTTTGTCGGCTCGGCGTGGCCACGGGCAAGCTTCTCTTGTTCGGCTTGGCGTGCTGCTTCATAGTCATCGTAGCTGCCATCGTATTCGCGGACTCGGCCGCCTCGCAGTTCGAGGATGCGGGTGACAGTGTTGTTCAGAAAGAAACGGTCGTTTGAGACTACCAGTACCGCGCCCGGAAACTCCTCGACAAAAGTCTCAAGCCACTCGCGCTGGGAGATGTCAAGGAAGTTTGTCGGCTCGTCGAGAACGAGCAGATCAGGTTTGGTAACCAGAACGCGCGCTAATTCGAGTCGGGCACGTTCGCCGGACGAGAGTTGGCGCACGGCGATGTCGAGTCGGTCACGGCCGAATCCGAGCTGACCAAGAATCCTCTCAACCCGGTGGCGGTAGTCAGCGCCAAAGCGGTTCGTCAACTCTTCTTCGAGCAGCTCAAGTTTGGCGATTGCCGCATCGTCTTCGGGGTCCTCGGCAATTTCCTCGCGGACTTCCTCAAGGTGTTCTTCCAGTCCCTCAATCGGCCCCAGCAGGGCGGACCGGACCGTAACGTCTTCTGCGGTTGTTATGGTCTGGCGGACGTAGCCAATCTCGGGTTCACCGGAGAAAAGTAGCTCGCCGTCATCGGGCTCCAGCTCGCGGACGAGAATTCGCAGAAGCGTTGTCTTGCCTGAACCGTTGGGACCAACCAGTCCGATTTTGTCGCCGGGATGGATGGCGAGACTCACCGAATTCAGCACCGTCTTAGTGCCGTAGGACTTGGTAAGGTTGACAGCGCGAATCAGCATCTGACCGAGAGTAGCCGCCGACTGTTGGTTGTCAACAAAGTGGGGACTAGCTGTGGCTAAAGATGCGCTGCAGTCGTAGCCGCAGTACCAAGAAGAACGCTCGCCGGATAATCCGCTTCGACATCTTTGAAACACCAGCCCGGCGTTCGGTGAAGACAATTGGAGTTTCCTTGATGCGGCCACCTTTGCGCCAGATGAGGAAGACAATCTCAATCTGGAAGCCGTAGCCATCTTCCTTGAGTGAGTCGAGGTTCAGCTTCCGCAGCATGTCGGTCCGGTAGGCTTTGAAGCCAGCGGTCAGGTCGCGCACCGGGCAACCGGTAACAATTCGGGCATAGGTGCAGGCGAAATACGAAAGCAGCAGGCGTTTCATCGGCCAGTTGACGACCGAGATACCGTCGGAGTAGCGAGAGCCGATGACGAGGTCGTAGTCTTTGAGCAGGGCAATCATCTCCGGTATTTTCTCAGGTGGATGGGAAAAGTCGGAGTCCATCTCGAAGCAGTAGTCGTAGTTGTGCTCGATGGTGTAGCGGAATCCGAGGACATAGGCGGTGCCGAGTCCCAGCTTGCCAGGCCGGCGCAGCAGATGGATGCGCGGTTCGGACCGGGCCATACGTTCAACGATTTCACCGGTTCCATCCGGCGAATTGTCGTCAATGACCAGCACGTCGAGTTCGGGCGACTGCGCGAGCACGACCGGGATGATGCGCTCGACGTTGTCCGCTTCGTTGTAGGTGGGCATTATCACAAGACCGCGCGGCACGCCGAATGATAGGGAACGCCTGAGTAGGTGTCAAACTGCGACCAATCTTGACCACCGCGGACGGCGGAGTAATCTGAACTATGCGTACCGCACTGGTTCTGCTACTACTCGTCGTGCCGGCTGCAGCTGAGTTCGTTGAGCTTGGGGCGGGTGGCACGCTGCTGCTCAACGTACCCTATTGCGGCGGCTGATACAACGGAACACGGTACCAGGTTCTGGTACTTGCCACCGAGCTGCCTGGCCCTTGCCGGATTGACTCGATTCAGCTCCTCTGCGGCTCGGATGTTTACGATCACGGCATCTTCTACAACTCAGGTATCTGGCTTGGTCACACCACTGCTACCGAGCTGGGAGCGACATTTGCCGACAACTACACCGGTCGCGAGCCGGCAGTCGCCGTGCCACCGGATACGATGAGAATCGACTGGCAGATTGATGTCTGGGCCGGGTTTGCTTTCGACTATCCGTTCAGCTACAACGGGATCGAGAATCTTATCATCGAATACCGTTGGCAGGGTGATGACAACAACTCGGTCTATGTCTATGGCTACAACACGGTCGGCAACCGAGCAGTACACGCAACTACCGCGACCGCACCGACCGGCACTCCCCGCAACTATATGCCGCGGTTGCGGATATTCTATACCATGGTCGGTATTGCTGAGGAGCGTACCCTAACGGTGCAGCGCGGGGCAAAAGCAAGCTTCGGACAGGATCTGTCGTCTTCTGTCTTGTTTGACGTCGTCGGCCGTCGGACTGCGGCTGCCGGCACTGGAGTTTATTTCCTGGTTCGGCCGGACGGCGGCAAAACCAAGGCTGTTATCGTCCGCTAGCAGTTCGGTTCGGAAAGATAGACAGCAGCAGTCCTGGCCGCTATAATCCCGTTCCTTAGTTCTATAATGAACACCAGCGAGCCTCAGCCAGTAGCTCCCAGCACGACCGGTTTCGAGCCGAAGATAGTTGCTTTTCTTTGCAACTGGTGTTCGTACGCTGGCGCTGACCTAGCTGGCATCTCGCGTATTCAGTACCCTGCCAGCATTCGGGTCATCCGTGTTCCCTGTTCGGGCCGCGTTGACCCGTTCTACATCCTCAAGGCACTCCAGAATGGTGCAGACGGTGTGCTGGTCTCAGGCTGCCATCCGGGTGACTGTCATTACCTGACCGGGAATTATGTTGCGCGGCGGCGGTTCGCAGTGCTGCACGACTTGCTTGAGTTTGTCGGTATTGAACCAAGCCGGGTGAGTTTCTCTTGGGTTTCGGCGGCCGAGGGCGAGCGCTTCGCCACGGTCGTGCGGGAGGTGACCGAGCGCGTTCGACAGCTCGGCCCAAATCGGCGAATGGTCAAGGAGCCGTTCGAGTGAATCGCACCGAGGCCCTGCGCAAGCGCTGCCGTGAGCTGCTCGAACAGCAGGCAGTGGCGATGGTTGTCGGTTGGCGCGAGACAGCGCTGGGCGTTGCCCAGCCTGCCTTTGTTACGACGCCGGCGCAGGCTGACACCCTTATCTTTGACGACCGCTGCGGGCATAACATTGCCAACTATCTGCAGAAAGTGAAACACCGCGGCAAGGTCGCGGTTATCGCCAAGGGCTGCGACTTGCGTTCAATCCTCAGCCTTGTCAAGGAACGGCAGCTCGATCGGAAGCAGCTCTTGATTCTTGGTGTTGGCTGCGAGGGGATTCGGGAGAATGGGAGTCTGAGCGATTCCTGCACGACCTGTCGGTATCCGAACCCGGTTATTTTCGACGAGATGATTGGTGAGCGGGTGCCGGAGCACGAGCCCGAGACCGACCGGCTTGCCGAGTTCGAGCGGCTCTCGGCCGATGAACGCTGGCAGCAGTTGTCGCAGGACGTGAGCCGCTGCATTCGCTGTTATGCCTGTCGTCAGGTATGCCCGAACTGCTATTGCCCGGTCTGCTTTGTTGACTCGAACTTACCCCAGTGGGTCGGCAAGACACCGCAGCTTTCGGATAACATGGTATTCCACCTGATGCGGGCCTTGCACATGGCTGGACGCTGCGTCGAGTGCGGGGCGTGCGCCCGTGCCTGCCCAATGGGTATTGACCTGATGAAGTTCAACCGCAAGGTAGCGAGAATTGTCCGCGACCGGTTCGGGGCGGTTGCTGGCACGAACCCGGATGAACCCGTGGCCCTGACTGCATTCAGCCCGGACGACAAGCAGGAGTTTATCAAGTGACACGGAGTGTCATCCTCAGGAGCGCAGCGACGAAGGATGGCCTCTGTTTGATTCGGCGATTCCTCGCGGTGCCCGGAATGACAGGGTAATCGGTATGACCGAGCGTATCATCACGGCTGAGGCGCTTGATCGGCTTGTCGCCGAATGGTCAAAACACGCCGCAGTTTACGCGCCGGTGACACAGCGTGTCATCCTGAAAAGTCAGCCGACAAGAGAGTTTCTTTCTTGGACCGAGTATCGCCGCATCACCTCCGCGGCCGAGGCCTGCTTCGACCGCGTCAACACCAAGGTTAGTGCCAAAGCCCTGCTTTTTCCGCAGTCGGAAGTAATGCTTCGGTTTGAAGCGACCAATCCGGCTGTAGCTATGGAACCCAAGGCCGGAGATGAACAGATAGTGCTCGGAGTCCGGCCTTGCGATGCCCGCGCGATTGCCGTGCTCGACAAGTTCTTCAGCCAGGGGCAACCGGATTCATACTACCTGCGCCGACGTGAGAAAACTACGCTCGTCGGCATTGCCTGTAACACCCCAGCCGAGACCTGTTTCTGTACCGCAGTCGGCGGTTCGCCGTTCGGTACCAGTGGTCTTGACCTACTGCTTACCGACCTTGGCGGCAGGTTTCTGGCCGAGCCGATCACTGAGAGGGGAGTGGCACTGATTGCCACGCAGCCCGACCCAGCAATCGGCGACCTGGAACAGAAAAAGGAGCTGGCGGCTAAGAGCCTTGAGCAATTGCCTCGGCCAATTGATACTGCCGGCCTCAAGCGCCGCCTTGACTCGGGCTTCGACAACCCGGTCTGGGAGGAACTCAGCTTGCCTTGTGTTAACTGCGGTGCCTGCACGTTTCTTTGTCCAACCTGCCATTGTTTTGACATTACCGATGAAGAACGCAAGGGCAGGGGTGCTCGCATCCGCGTCTGGGACTCCTGTCAGTTCTGTCAGTACACGCAGCACGCGTCCGGCCACAACCCTCGGGCTGCGACCGAGACTCGCTACCGTAATCGAGTGATGGATAAATTCAAATACACCGTGGATATGATTGCCGAGGTTTCGTGTGTCGGCTGTGGTCGCTGCATTAGCGAGTGCCCGGCCCACATCGACATCAGGGAAACGGTAAGCATCCTGCTGTCCTGTCTTGCGGAGAAGTAGATGCCAGCCAACCCCTACTTGCCTCAGCCGGTCAGAGTCGAACGGATTACGGTCGAGAACGATGCTCGCGACCTCAAGACCTTTGACTTGTCGTTTGCCGACCCGGCCGCGCGCCGGGCATTCGAGTTCATCCCGGGCCAGTTTGCGTTTCTCTCGATCATGGGCGTTGGTGAGGCCCCATTCGGTATTGCCTCAGCACCGTCCGAAGAGCTGGTCAAGTTCACGGTCAAGCGAGTCGGTTCGTTCACCACTGCCTTACATGAGCTGGAGCCGGGCGCGACTATCGGCCTGCGCGGCCCCTGGGGCAATTCCTATCCGCTCGACCGGATGCAGGGCCGGGACGTGGTTATCGTCTCTGGTGGCTTTTCGTTCACCACCTTGCGCTCGACCATCGTCCATCTGCTTGACCCGGCTCGCCGCGCTCAATTTGGCAAGCTGACCGTTGTTTACGGCGCGCGTTCGGCCGGCGAGTTGTTGTACAAAGACGAACTACGGGCTTGGGAATCGAACCCTGACCTGAGTTTGCATCTTTGCGTGGACAAGCTTGGTTCAGCCCAGTGGCCCAAGACCGAAGGCTTGGTGCCCAACGTGCTCAGGCAAGTGGCGCCCAGCGCGGAGAACGCGGTTGCGCTCGTCTGCGGTCCACCAGTAATGATTCGCTTCACCCATCCGGTGCTGGAAGAGCTTGGGTTCAGCCCGGACAACGTCTATCTGTCACTCGAAAACCGGATGAAGTGCGGCATTGGCAAATGCGGCCACTGCAACGTCGGCCAGTTCTACGTCTGCAAAGACGGCCCGGTTTTCTCCTACTCCCAGCTCAAACAGCTCCCGGCCGAGTACTAGCAGGTCGAATCTGCCCGGCTGGTTTTCGCGTCAAATAACACTTACCCGGGAGGTCTAATGAAGTATCCTCATGCTGCCCTTGCTGTGCTGCTAATTGCCTCGCTCGCCTCGGCGACTTGGCTCAATGACCGGGACCGCAGCTATGAGCTGCGCGCCAGCACTGAAATCGGTTTCATCGGTATTACGAGCCACACCATTCAGTTCGGCGTCAACGGCACTGAGTTTGATTACGTCAAAGACGCGGGCCAGAACATCCTGTTTCCATTCTCCCGTCTTGCTGCCGAACTGCACCTGAAGCCGCGCCATTCCATCGTCTTTTTGTATCAGCCAATTGATATCCGCACCGAACAGCGGCTCTTTGCACCACTGATTGTTGACAGCGTTACCTTCCCAGCCGGCACCCCGATGAACTTCCGCTACGGCTTTGATTTCTACCGGCTCAGCTACCAGTATGACATCTTTCCTGAGCCGGACCGCGAGCTGGCATTCGGTGCCTCGCTGCAGATTCGTGACGCAGCCATCAGCTTCGCGGCTAAGAACGGCGACCTACTAGCCGCTTACAATGACATCGGCCCGGTTCCGGTCCTACGGCTTCGGGCGAGGCTACCAATTGACGACCATTCCTGGTTCGGCACCGAGGTTGATGGTTTCTATGCTCAGGGTAAGTTTGTCACCGGCAGTACGAATGTCACGTCGAGTTTCAAGGGTGCGATCCTCGATGCGGCGGTGCGCTACGGCCGCGTCTTCAGCGACTGGCTCGACGGCTATTTGAACGTTCGCTACCTCGGCGGTGGGGCCGAAGGTCAGCAGAACAACCCCGAGAATCCCGGCGCCGACGGCTACAACAAGAACTGGCTCGGTACCGTGTCGGTCTCACTCGGTTTCGGGCTGAAGTAGCAGTCTAGCAGCGGCGTTTGACCAGCAGGCGGGAATGGCGGCACCGAAGGCAACCCGTCAATCCCGGTGAATGAAGAGGACACAAGTGTTGATGGGTAGAGATTAGCCGTGGCGTTGACGGAATTCGGCCGTTGGCTGTTTCGCTGGCGCGGAGTGATCGGTTTCATCGGCTACTTTCTGGTTTTCTGGCAGGCAGAACCAAGGCTGGCCAGCTTAATCGGGGCGGTGCCACTGCTGCTAGCAGGGCTGGGGATGCGGTTCTGGGCAATGGGCCATATCGGCACGGGAGCGCGTGTTACTACTATCGGTGGCAGTGAACGCATCGTTGCTGGACCATATCACTTTGTCAGGCATCCGTTGTATCTGGGCAACGCGTTACTGGTGCTGGGTGTGCTGCTGGCATTATTGCCGCCGCTGTGGCTGGCAGCGATGGTGTTTGTATTGTTCTGTGCCGAATATGCGTTGATTGTTTTGGCAGAGGAAGAATACCTGAGTGAGCACCAACCAGTGAGTAGCGGGCGAAGCGAGCAGGCAGAAACGGGGGCAGCGGACGGTGGCAAAGGGGGTGGGGCGGAACAAAGCCAGAGGCCAAGGGCCAAAACCCAATGCCAGGTGGACGGTGTTGGGCAGAACCGGCAAGAGTGGCAGTGGGAGAGGGCAAGGCTGGAGTGGCCGACGTGGCTTACGACCGGAGTTGCCTATGGGCTGGGTTGGCTTAAGGCCTGGCTTGTTGGCTGACCTAGCGAGGGGTTATCTCCAGTTCAGAAGTGAGCGTAATCTGACGAGCTGCTTGGAGGTCGTTGGCTCGGGCAACAATGAGATAGGTTCCCGGTCGCAGGTTCATCGTATGGATCCGTTCGACAATGCGGGCAGTTGCACCAACACCGGTGACGAACCGTTGCGGTGAGGCGGGAAATGTCACCTGCCGCGTCGATCGCTCGATAAAGTCGTAGTCGGCTTCAAGCCGGTGACTGCCGGTTGAGTCAACTCCTAGGTTGTATAGCTCGTATAGCAGATAACCAGTGCTGCCGGAGCGTAGTTGCCGACCGCAGTTGGGAATGAGTCGAAGCCAGCCGGAACGGCGGAATTGTTCACTCTGGTAGGTCGAGTCAGCTAGGGCGTAGAAAACGATGTCAGAGGCCGGCTGAGCCCGCCTGGCGTACTCAATCAGATTGAGCTCAGCACTGCGAGAACCGGCTGCCCGACCGTTGCCGGCAACAATCTCAATCCTAACACGATAGACATCAGCCGGCAGGTATAGGCGTTCAAGAGCGACTGCTTGGCCAGTTGCAGCCGAATCACTGACTGCTGGGCAGCCGTCCCAGCGGATGATGGTTTGCGGTAGGCCCCTGCCGCGCGGATCAAAGTCAATCCGGCAGTAGAATCGAGGTTGTGTGCCCGACGGGAAAACTGACCTGATGTCAGCTAGGGGCAGTCCATACTGGATTTCGACTTCGACGGAGTCAGACTGCTGTCCTAACCGATACAGAGCGAATCCGATATCGAGCGCACGGGCATCCGGCTTGAGCTGGGGCCGAGACAGGCTGAGGTCGAGCGGTTCAAGTGCAGGCACGGTAACGCTGGCACCAAAACGGGACTCGCCAACGAGCTTGTAGCTGACACCAGTGCGGACAAAGTCGAGCTGGAGACCGAGCGAATCATAGGTCCAAATCTCAGCCGGACTGACAACATAACGGACCGTGTCCTGCGCCGGTAAGCGGGGTGCAAAAACCTCGCGCCGTGGTGGGCCATACCTGATGTAGGCGCGAACCCGGTCGTCGCCGAGCAGGTCGGTTGAGCCGTAGAATCGGCGAGCCTGCTCGGCTCGCTCGCGATAGAGCCGGCGCAGCGAGTCGGGGGCGGTGTTTTTGACCGCTGGCCAGTTCTGCCAGAACCAGTCCAGGTAGCTGGCACGAGCCGTCCCAGTGGGTTGACTTGCAAAGGTTGCGGCCATATCCGGGGCCAGTGCCAGCAGGGTGACATAGTCGAGCCGTTCGGACGCGTTCAGCCGATCCGCCGGGGAAAGTGGCTTGAAGGTGGAGCAGGCAAGAAGCAGGCAGAACGCAAGCTGCACACTGCGGGCAGGTGAATGGAGGACAGAACGCGAACCGAGCGTGGGCTAGCCTTGGTCGTACATCGGTAGCCTGATACCGCGCTGACGCGCCACGAGTAACGCCTCTTCGTATCCCGCGTCAGCGTGTCGCATCACACCAGTCCCCGGATCGTTAGTGAGAACGCGCTGGATACGGCCGTCCATCGCTGGCGTGCCGTCGCAGACAATGACTTGGCCAGCGTGAATCGAGTAGCCGATGCCAACTCCACCGCCGTGGTGAATTGAGACCCATGAAGCACCAGAGGCGACATTGAGCAGGGCATTGAGCAGTGGCCAATCGGCGATTGCATCGGAGCCGTCTTTCATTGCCTCGGTTTCACGGTTTGGTGAGGCAACTGACCCGCAGTCGAGATGGTCGCGACCAATCACAATCGGTGCCTTGATGCGGCCCTCGCGTACCGCCTTGTTGAATGCGAGTCCGGCCCGGTCGCGTTCGCCATAGCCCAACCAGCAGATGCGGGCTGGTAGTCCCTGATAGGGAATAAGCTCACCGGCCTTACGGAGCCAGTTCAATAGCGGGCCATTGTCAGGGAAGAGTTCAGCGATGATGCGGTCGGTTTCGGTGATGTCGGCCGCGTCACCGGAAAGTGCTACCCAGCGAAACGGCCCCTTACCTTCACAGAAGAGCGGCCGGATGTAGGCTGGCACAAAGCCAGGATACTTCCAGGAGCCAACGCGGCCGGGAGTTCGAATCTCTGCCTCGGCCAGATGTCCGCCTTCCAGTGCTTTGCCACGGAGATTGTTGCCATAGTCGAAGGTTACTGCGCCCATCGCCTGCAACCGAAGCATGAGCCGCACGTGGGTGGCCATTGTCTTGTACGCGGCGTCCCGATAGGCAGCTGGGTTCGTACGGCGCAGTTCCAGCGCCTGGTTGAAGCTCATTCCCGCTGGTACATAGCCGTTCAGTTCATCGTGGGCCGAGGTCTGGTCAGTGAGGAGGTCCGGCACCACCTCGCGTTCGACAAGTCGGGCAAGGAGGTCAACGATATTGCCGCACCAGCCAATGCTCTGAGCCTGACGATGGCGGCGATAGTCAAGTGCTTGGTCAATCGCCTTGTCGAGATCGTCAATCCGTTGGTCGAGATAGCGGGGCTTCTTCGCTGCCAGGCGACGTTCGATACGGGCCGGGTCAACTTCGGCACCGAGATAGGTGGCGCCGGCCATCGTTGCCGCCAGCGGCTGAGCACCGCTCATTCCTCCCAGGCCACCAGAGACTACCAAACGGCCAGTAAGGTCACCGGTGCCGAAGTGTTTCTTGCCAGCTGCGACAAATGTCTCGTGTGTTCCCTGAAGAATTCCCTGGGTGCCGATGTATATCCAGGAACCGGCCGTCATCTGGCCGTACATTATGAGACCGGCTTGTTCTAGTTCATCAAAGTAAGATTTGGTGGCCCAGTGCGGGACAAGATTCGAATTGGCGATGAGCACACGCGGGCTGTGGGGCCAGGTGCGGAAGACGCCGACCGGTTTGCCGGACTGTACCAGCAGTGTTTCATCGTCAGCCAGTGTCCGTAGAGTCCTAACAATGGCGTCGAAACAATCCCAGTTGCGGGCAGCACGACCAGTACCGCCATACACAACAAGCTCAGCCGGGTTTTCGGCCACTGCCGGGTCAAGATTGTTGCAAAGCATCCGCAATGCGGCTTCCTGCTGCCAGCCTCGACAGGAGAGTCCGTTGCCACGAGGTGCTACAATTGTTCGATGACTCGCCATGATTCTTACGCACAGAATAGAAGACGAGCCGGCGAAGTCAACAGTCGGGCGAGTGCTAACGGCGAGCTTGACGCTTCGGTCATCGCATGGCTAATATCAGGCGTGCATCCCTCTTTTGGGTCGAGGCCCGCGCTGCAGTAATGGTTGCCCTGCTGGTACTGGTGGTTGCGGCCGGGCCGTTTGCGGCTGGCGAGACACTCGAAGCGGTTCGCTTCAATGGTAACCGGGCTCTTTCACGTCATGTGCTTGCTCAGCTCGTCAGCGCTCGGCCGGGTAAGCCGACCGGTGATGCGCAACTGGTTCGCGATGCGGCCACAATCGAACGGGTGTACGAAGAACAAGGGTTCAGGCACGTGCGGGTTGAACGGTCGGTCGTGCCGGGCCGCCGCCGGCCGGTAGCGGTTTTCAATATTGAGGAAGGGCCGCGTACCAAAATTGCCGGCATTGATATTGCCGGGGCTAATGTCTTTCCAGCCGCTACTCTGCTTGGATTGCTGCCTTGTCAGCCGGGCGGGGCACTCGTGTTCGCCCAGCTTGGTGCTGGGCTTGAAGCCATCCGCAATCACTATCTCAACTCCGGCTACCCATTTGTGGAGGTGACTCTCGACCAGCCGTCCCTGCAGAGTTCGGCGCCTGACGACACGCTTGTCTGGATTGGCTACACGATTGCTGAGGGGCCGCGTTGTCGGATTCGCGAAGTGCGAGTGCGCGGCAATCGAACTGTCCGTACACCAATCATTACTCGTGCCAGCGAGTTGCGGGCCGGCCAGTGGTTTTCGCAACGGGAACTCTATGCTGCTCAGCGCCGGCTCTACAGTACCCGTCTCTTTTCGCGGGTGGCCTTTTTTGTGCTTCGGCCTGATTCGGCGGCAGATGAGGTGGTAGTTCGGTTTGACGTGACCGAGCAGCAGTATCGTGGTTTTTCAGTCGGCGCGGGCGTTGAGGCAACACCGATTCGTCTCCTCTCTTCGGTCGAGTGGGAGCACGACAACCTTTTCGGCATCGGCCATACCGCAGTAATCGGAGCTGAGGTCAGTCCAGACCTGACCGGCAACTATCGGGCGAACCTGAACGGTCGCTACCGGATACCATACCTGGTACTGACGAGAATTGATTTTCAGACAAGACCGTCGTTTACCTACGAGGTTACTGATTCGCTGCGGCGTATTGACTACAGCATTGAGACTGGAATGAGTCGCAATGTAGCGCCGCAATTGGTGGTTGGTATCGCCAACCGGCTGCGGTTCGTGCGTCCCAGTCTCACCGGGATTACGAACTCAGTTGGGCTTTCGTTGCAGTATGACAGCCGCAATGATATTTTCGACCCGTCTCGTGGCATTTATGCGCAGACAACTGCTGAGGCTGCTGGCGGAGTCTTGGGCGGAAACAACGACTTCCGGCGACTGACGGCTGAGGTTCGGTCTTTTGCTGGGTTAGGGCCGCGGCTGGTTCTAGCGGCTAGGGCGATGGCCGGCGCAGTGCTGCCTTTTGGGCGTATTGAACGGGCACCGTACTATGAGTCATTCACCCTGGGCGGGCGCAACTCGCTGCGCGGCTACGATGAGCGTTCGCTCGGACCCGACTCTGCACCTGGATTCTGGCGCTACGGCCCAACCGTTTTGAACGCCAACATCGAGTTGCGGTCCGGCTACTTCTTCCGATGGGTTGGACTGGTCGTCTTCTTCGATATCGGTCAGGTTACGAACCGTATCGAGTTCACCGAACTTGAATACGGCGCTGGTTTGGGTATCAGAGTCCGCACGCCGATTGGACCGGTGCGCTTGGACTGGGGCAAGCGTCTGCGCAACGCCACAGCCAGCGACCATGGCCGGTTCTATCTGGGATTACTACATGCCTTCTAGGCGCAGTCGCGGTCTGGTTCTTCTGATTGCAGTGCTGGCAGTAGTAGTTTCGTTGCTATTGTTCCGGCAGCCGTTGGGCCGCTTTGTTTTGGGTCGAGTGCTTGCTGCGCTGGGTCGTTCGCTGAACGGCTCAGTGAGCTGTGGCCGAATCGCTGGCGACATTTTTGCGCGTCCCCAGCTTTATGAACTAAGGGTCGTGTCGGGCTCGGATTCTATCAAGGCGGAGTCAGTCAAGCTCGACTACGACCTGCTCGGGATGTTGCGCGGCCGGTTTTCCTTTCGAGAAGTGCTGGTCAGTGGTCTTGGGGTATATTTGGCCACTCAGCGGGCGGCAACACCAGGCACCAAGCCACCTGGTCGAATCCGATTGCCGCGTGCCGTCATTGAGCGACTACGCATCAGCCAGGCCCAGGTGGTGCTTGATTCTCAGGTGCTGGTTGATTCGCTGGGGCTGGAACTCAATCTCCTTTCTCGGCCCAGATTGCTGCAGGCTGAGCTCGATTCGTTCACTGCCGTGTTTGCGCCCAAGAAGCTGGCTGTGCGCAGAATGCGGGCGCGACTCGAACTGACACCTGACACGCTTCGTCTTATCGGTTTCGAACTCGCCACGCCAGCTTCAGTTCTCACCGGCGACCTTAAGCTCGGCTTGACTGACAATGGGCTGAGTCTCCGAGTCAGCGAGTTGCGGGTCAGTTTGCCCGAGCTGCTGAATCAGCCCGGCTGGTTTAGGTTTCACGGCGAGGGTCGAATTGAGGACAAGACGCGCAGTGCCAGCGGCAGGTATGCGGCCACCGGATTGCTGGTTGGGCGAGTCACACTGCCGGAGATAACCGGCCATCTCAGACTTCAGAATAACACTGTCGAGCTGTCCGCTGCCGGTGCTGATACTGCCCTGGGCGAGTTTGACCTTGCTGGCCGTGTTGACATCACGACCCTGGCTTTCGCTGTCGAGGCCAAACTGCGTGACTTGGCGTTGCGCAGGCTGACCAATGACTTGCCTAATGTTCGGCTCGGTGCCAGGGTTGTTGCTAGTGGCCAGGGCATTGATTCGATTGACTGCACTATTGCCGCCAGTGCTTCTGAGTTGGGCGTTGAGAGTCTTCGTGCTTCTGTCAGCTGGCGGCGAGCTGTCAACCGACAGCAGTTACGGCTTGAAGAGTTTACGATTGCTGGTCCGCTTGGTCAGCTGGCTGGTAACGGGCAATGGCAGGATGGCCGGACCCGGGCAAAAGTGCGGTTTGACCGGCTGGATGCAGGGCTGCTGGGCAACATCCTGGCGGTTCCTGCCAGTGGCCAGTTTGATGGCGAGCTGACAATGGTGATGGGCGAGACCAGTACACGGGTGTTCGGTGCCATCGCCGCCAGCGGACTGGCGGTAGCCAGAGTCAAGGTTGCTCACGCTCGGGCCGCCCTTGATCTAAGTTATCAGGAAGAGCTGCTAGGGATGCTAACGCTCGATGCTGAGTCGCTGACTGCGGTTGGTATCAATATTGACCGCGCCAGTATCGGTCTCGACAGTGGCCGACTTGACCTGAGACTGCGACTGCCCCAGAACGAACTGCTAGCGGCTGGTGATGTCCGGCTGAGGCTTGACCGACTTGACCTGACCGCCAGCAGTTTTCGGTTCTCCACGGAACAAGAGACTTTGGTTACAACTCAGCCATTTAGGCTGGTAGTTTTCTCCGACTCGGTTCTGCTGCAGGGAGTTGCTGCTGCTATTGCTGGGGGCAGATTTGAGTTCGACCTGGCCGCGGCCGCGAAAGGACTTCCTCGGCTAAGGCTGGCGGCTCGCCAACTGGATATCGCTCAGCTTGCTGGCTTGTTCAGACTGAACGAGCCGTGCCGAGGAACACTGGACGTTGATATCAATGGTCAGGATACGATGGTTGTCGAGCTCAGGATTAGCCAGCCGGTTCTGCCGGCAATCGGTCTGGAACTGGCCAGCGCTGTACTTGGTGCCAGAATCAGCCGGGACCAGTTGAGAATTGACAGCCTGGCCCTGATCAGTGCTGATCCGACTATGCCCGACACGAGTCGCATCAGCGGGACAATCGCTCTCAACCTCAACGGTAGTTTCGGACTTGGTCCGGCTGATCTTGATATCGCCTTGCGTAACCCTGGAGCGTGGGCGCTTTTCTTCCTCGTGCCAACATTTGCTGTCCGGCAGCCGCTCATCTATGGCGATGTTCAGCTAAGTGGTGAGCTGACGCGTCCTCGGCTCAAAGGCCGGGCTCGAATCTCACGTGCTCGCGTGCTGATGCCTGATCTCAATCTGGCGGTTGAGCGCGTTGCCGCCGAGTTGACGTTCGACAGCTGTCGGATTACGCTACAGAAGATTGCTGGCGAATCGGGCAAGGGGATGGTCTTTGTCAACGGGTTTGTTGACCTCGGCGCGAACTGGGTCGTTGATTCGATCCAGTGTGATGTTCAGTTCAGCGGTGTGACATTCAATCCTGAACCCGAGCTTTTTGCCATCGGCTCGGGCCGACTCCGAGTTGATTGGTCACCAATCAAACCATTGTCCCTAGCCGGCCAAGTTGATGTTGACGAGGCGCTGATTGCCTACGGCTTTGGCCGGCCCGCACTACCACCTTCCCGACCGGACACAACCCTGCTTTACGACGTTCGTGTTCGCGGTGAGCGGAACATCTGGCTTCGTAATCAACTCGCCGATATCGAATTTGGCATTGACCTGAATGTGCGTAAGACCCGTACCGATGTGATCTACTCTGGCGAGCTGGTTTCGCGGCAGGGGTCGCTTTACTACTTGGACCACACCTTGCGCGTGGATAGCGGAGTTGTGCGTTTCGAGAATATCAACCGACTTGACCCAGACCTGGCAATCGTTGCGGCGATGCCGGTGCGGGCATTGCACCGCAACGGCGGCGCGGATACGCCAGAACGGATTGTTATTACCCTTACTGGCACTCTGGAACAGCCGGTTTTCGATCTGGCTTCTGATCCTCCTGGCTGGGGGGCAGAAGAGATCGCGTCCTATCTGAGCCTCAACGTGACGCCGGACGAGCTCAACGCTCTTGACCAGAAAGAGGCTGTAACCCGGCTTCTCTCGGATCGGTTGCTCAGCTACTTTCAGACTCAGGCTGCCAAACGTGCCCGTTCATTCGCCAGTCTTGACTATCTCGAGTTTGAGACCGGCTTGATTAGTGGTCGCGATACACGGGTGACCGTTGGCAAGTACATCGGTCGCAACCTCTATGTGTCATATGCCCAGAGCTTCACCGGTGACCTGCAGCCGGTCTTTCGTGTTGAATACTACCTCAACCGCCGTAATGAGCTAGTAGCCGGCCGTAGCGAAGACGGTCGCTATTCTCTCCGTTACCGGTTCAAGCTCAGGTATTAGTGCATCCTGATGGCCGAACCGGCGCAGCCACAATACTGTGACGTCGCGATACCCCATACGCGACTCGCTGAGCTGACCTACCAATACGACCCGGCAGTTCTGCCAAACCTGGATGCTGGTGACTGTGTGCTTGTGCGACTGCGCAACAAACGGGTGCGAGCTATTGTTATCGGACGTGGGTCTAGACCAGCAGTCTCGCGTATTCTGTCGGTTGAGCAATTGCTTTGGCCACAGCTAGTTCCGGCTGAACTCATCCGGCTTGCCCTGCGGGTGAATTCATACTACTTTGGTCACATCGGCACGACGCTAGGTCTGATACTGCCCCGCGGGATAGTCACGACTAGCAAGAAACTGCCAGCTATTGAGTCCCAACCTTCGACCTTTGGCCTTCCGTCATTCGCCCAGACGACAACGACCAATGGTCACGTGGTGCTTTTCTCGGGAAGTTCAGACCCGAACCCGATCGTCGCCAACTATGTTGCCAGTGCGCTGGCAGGGGGGTCGGTAATTGTTCTGTCACCGGAAACCGACCTAGGTAACTGGCAGCGCGAGCTGGAGAGAATGGCAAGTTCTTCGGTCGTGCCCTATCACGCCGGGCTGAGCTTGCGCCAGCGTCGGCAGGTTTGGTTCGAGTTGCGCTGTTCCTCTCGCCGGATTGTGCTCGGGACGCGCTCAGCCGTTTTCGCACCGGTACCAGACCTCCGCGGCATCGTCGTTCTGAACGAGCACGACCGACACTACAAAGAAGAGCGGTATCCCCGCTTTCATGCCCGCGACGTGGCGATTCTGCGGGCTCAGGCGGCTGGGTGTTCAACACTGCTTTGCGACACAGTCCCATCGCTTGAGACTTGGTATCACGTCAAGAACGGCAGCTATCGTCAGCTTCACGGGCCAAGCCTGGCGCCGGCCGACCTGCGAGTCATAGACATGCGGCGTCATTATCGAGAGATTCTTGCGCCGTTGGCTCGGCATGAGCTTCAGAAGACCATGGCTCGTGGGCAGAGCGCTGTCGTCTATGTCAACCGTCGCGGGCTCGCTCGCTATGTCGCCTGCACTGAATGCGCGACTCCGCTGGTCTGTCCCCAATGTCAGGTCAATGCTACCCTCCAATCTGGTGGTGAACTCTGTTGCCCTTGGTGCGGTCACCGGTCACCAGCACCCGATCAGTGTCAGGTCTGTGGTGGCCTGCAGTTCGAGTTCCGATCGCCCGGGCTAGAGGGAGTCGAAAGGGAGATACGCAAACTCCCGACTAGCTCAAGAATTGCACTGGTTGAAGCCGGTAGGACGCCACCGACCGTCAGCAATAACACCATCCTGATTGGTACGGCAGCGCTGTTTGGTATGGGTTGGCCTGAAGACACAGCTCTGGTTCTGGCCCCGGTTCTGGATGGTGAACTCTGCCGACCTGATTTTCGAGCAGCCGAAACCGCATTCTCGGTTGTTGCGGCACTGATGAGCCGAGCAGCCACCCACAACGCTAAGTTGTTGATTCAGACCCGTCGTCCGGACGATCCGGTAGTCGAGTATGCAAGCAACGGCAACGTTGTCGGCTTTCTGGATGCAGAACTGGCAGCACGAAAAGAACTGGGCTACGCGCCGATAAGTCGGATTGCGATTGTCGAACTCACCGGCAAGACTGAGGCTATTGTTGCTAGGCATGCTGCCACAATCGCCCGGCGACTAGAGCGAGAGCAGGGAGTCACTGTGCTCGGGCCGGTTTCAGTGCGCGGCCGCCAGAACCGGCTACGGCTACTGGTCAAGCTCACCCGGCCGCAGCGACTTGATCGACTGATAGCGCTCAAGGAACTCGAACGGCCGGGCGTTAGTGTCCGCGTTGACGTTGACCCGCTCTGGGGCTAGTTACTGCTCGGGTAGAAACCGGGCCAGCCGGCCGATATTGTCAGCGATGACTTCGGCCGCCCGCGGCAGGTGTTCAGGACCGAGCGCTGTTCGGGCCTCAAGATAGAGCTGAGCCGCAGCGGTGCTGTCGCCCAGCAGTTCCAGCGCAACTCCGGTGTTGTTCAAGACACCTGGCCGGCCATATCCGACCGGCACGATTGCATCTGGTGGTATGCGGCGATAGCTGGCTAGAGCGCTGTCTGGCAGGCTGCGTGACTGGAACAAGAAGCCGATAGCAAAGTCTAGCCAAGGCACTAACCTGGGCAGTGCCTGCACCGCGATGAGCCGTGCCTTGCGCCAGTGCATCAAGGCCAGGTCATAGGCTGTTGTCTGCAGGTAACAGTAACCAAGATAGGCCCGAATCGCCGCTGTTTCAGCCGAGGTCGCCTTACGTAGATGGCGCTGCAGCCCTTCGACCGCCTCATTGAAGCGGCGTTCCGCAACCAGCGAGTCGAACGTCGGTAGCCGACTTGCCAGCTCAGCCGGGAATATGCTGCGGGTCGTCGAGTCGAGGTTTATCTCGCCGAGCGTGCGGGTCAGGGCAATCAGGTCTGGCTGTTGTTGTGTTAGGAATGGGATCGGCGGGGTGTCGGTTGGGCGCGAGATGAGGGCCCGGATCAGGAAGAAGCCCATGAAAGCCGCAACGACCCCAACGACTACCCACTGAACGAGGTCCCACGATAGCCGAAACTTCTTCTTCGGCCGTTCCTTTCGAACTCTACCAAGCTGAGCCATGCTGCATCATAACGAGACCCTTTGTTCTGTCAACGCAGTGGCGATAGGGCCGGCCGGCTAATAGGCTTGAACGACGTTGTATTGGTGGTGGCTTGGCCGGCGGTTTGACGTGGCTTACTGTTAGTCTATCATTCTGTCGTGACTCGGCTGATGTGGCTGGTTTTTCTCGTCCTACTGACCGGTGCAGTTCTGCTCTTTTTGGCGCGAACGGCCCGCTACGCTGCGGCGCAGAACAGACTATTTTCTGCCATCGAGCGGACGCGCACCGCCTTGCAGCAGTCATACCCGCAAGCCGATTTTCAGGTTCGGAGTAGTTCCCCGCGTCCGCGTACTCGCAATGTCGTGATCAACATTGTTGCCAGAACCAGCGATTCAACTGCAAAAGAGCTGATGGTTGATTCGTGCTTGGCGATTGCTCAGCGCACGTTCGATGCACCAGGGTTTGACACATTGGTGATTGCTCTGGACGGCGTCGCTCTTCGTGCCCGGCCATTACGGTAGGCAGCCGGACGCTAGAAGCGGTCGTTTATCGAAATCTCGATTATCCGGTTGAAGAACGTTTCGCGACGGTTGCCGAGCAAGTCGCGCAGGCCTAGGGCGAGTCGAACTTTGTTGGCAATTGTCCAGCCAATCCCAAGGTTGAGCAGCCCGCCCTGCCAGAGTGATTGCCGATCGTTGAGGGCTGGGTCATATTCCAGCATCATTTCGACACTACCCGGGAGCAGACAGTTGGCGGCAAGAAAGCCGTCGAATCCGCCCCAGTAGTTCGCCCCGACCTGGACAAAAGTGCGAATCGGATCGATGGTCTTGCCGATGCCAAGGTAAGCTCCGCGGGGCAGTACCGCATAGCGGTAGGATGTGTCCCGGCCACTTTCGGCAATCACGAGAAGGTCATCGTAACCCTGACTTTCAAACCCAACAGTCAGTGCCGGGATATAGCCCGACTCGTTGAGCACTGCGAGCCGGCCTTGAAACTCGGGCCGACGATAAAGACGGACTGAGTCGTTGCCCAAAAGGTGGTCACCGCCGTACGAGATGCCGAGCGTTACCCGGTCAAAAAGCCCGACGCCGCCACGGACAAGTGCTCCACCAGCACCCCAGAGCCGGGTCGCAACGAAATACTCGCCATGGCCGAGTGAGATTGGTACCGGTGCGTCAATGTTGTAGAGGATGGCATGCGCTGGTACAACTAGCGAGAGGACGATGAACCACTTCATTGTCACTGAGGATATGCACTGGTATTGGCGTGTCAAGATACTGGTCTCCGTTTCTTGACCTTGTTCTGTCCTGCTGCTAGACTGGCGCACCGATGAGAAAGCTGGCGGTCGTCATCTTTGTCTGTTCGCTACTGCTGGCATCGTCTCCCGGGGAAGATGTTACTGCCTCGCGCACCAATGCCATCGTGCTTGCTGCTCGGCGTGTCAGTCCGGCAGTTGTCTCGGTAACCGTAACTCAGACCCGAGTCGTGACCTACGACCCATTTGGCGGATTCGGTGCTTTCGATGATTTCTTCCGCGATTTCTTTCCGCGCCGTCAGTACCGGCAGGAAGTGAAGTCAATGGGTTCAGGCGTGATTGTCTCGGCCGATGGCGACGTGCTGACCAATGCCCATGTGGTTCACAACGCATCGCGGGTGAAGGTAACTTTGCCCGACAACCGCGAGTTTGATGCCGAGATTGAAGGGATTGACTCGAACCGCGACCTGGCCTTGCTCAAGGTTCGGGCTAAGGACCTACCCGCTGCTCCGCTCGGCAACTCTGATGACCTGATTATTGGCGAATGGGCGATTGCCATCGGCAATCCTTTCGGATTCATGATTGACGATGCTCAGCCGACCGTGACGGTTGGTGTTATCTCTGCTCTCCACCGCGACATCAAGGCTGGGCAGCGAGATGCCGTGTATGCCGACATGATTCAGACCGATGCTGCCATCAACCCGGGCAATTCGGGCGGTGCACTGGTGAACGCTGCCGGCGAGGTCATTGGCATCAATACTTTCATCTTTAGCCATTCCGGCGGGTCTGAGGGCATTGGCTTTGCTCGGCCGATCAACGATGCCAAAGAGTTTATCCGCGAGGTACGCGGGACTGCTGGTTCTGGCTTTGTTCGCATCAGTACCGGCCTTGGTATCAAAGTTGCTGATATCACTCCTTCCCTGCGTAACCTCTACAGTCTTGGCCATCGCCGTGGTGTTGTGGTTGTTGAGGTGCCGGCGGGTTCAATCGGCGAGACAATCGGCATGGCGCCGGGCGATGTGATTCTTTTGGCTCAGGGCAAGGCAGTCTCTTCGGCGGCCGGGTTTGCTCGGCTTTATGAACAACTCGGTCGGATTATTGACATCGTGATTGACCGCAACGGCGAGCAGATTCGCCTGCTCTACCGACTGCGATGACCGGTCGCTACGACACGCCCGAAATGGCCAACCTCTGGAGCGAGGAGGCCAAGTTTGGTTCTTGGCTCTTGGTCGAGAAGACGGTGGCGCTGGTTCAGGCTGAACTCGGTCTCATACCCAAGACCGCTGCTCGTCGCATTCAGCGCGCCACCTTCAGTATCGCGGAGATTGACCGCTTCGAGAAAGAGACGAACCACGATGTCATTGCCTTCACCCGCAGTGTTGCTAAGAGTGTGGGCAGTGCCGGTAGCTATGTCCACTATGGCCTTACGTCCTACGACGTGGTTGATACGGCATTGTCATTGCGCTGCATCTCGGCACTCGAAATACTGATTGCTGCTTTCGGTGACCTGCGGGTGCAGTGTGCCCGGCTGGCGCTTGAACACAAGCACACACCGATGATGGGGCGCACCCACGGTGTCCATGCCGAGCCGATAACCTTTGGTCTAAAGGCCCTCTCCTGGTATGCCGAGGTGAGTCGCAACATCGAACGGCTGAAGGCAGCGATGGCCGAACTGCGCTTCGGCAAGCTTTCTGGGGCGGTCGGCTCCTACACCCAGCAGAGTCCAGAAGTTGAGAAACGAGTGCTGCGGCGGCTCGGGCTGGCGGTTGAGCCGGTCTCGACTCAGGTCATTCCCCGCGACCGTCATGCCTGTTTGCTCAACACCTTGGCGGTCTGCGCCACCGGACTCGAACGTATCGCCACGGAGATTCGCAATCTCCAGCGTACTGAGATTGGTGAGGTTGGTGAGCCGTTCGGTCGGGGGCAACGCGGTTCATCAGCGATGCCGCACAAGAAGAATCCGATTATCTGCGAGCGGGTAACCAGTCTGGCACGGGTGATTCGCGGGTATGCGCAGGCCGGCATGGACAATATTGCTCTCTGGCACGAGCGTGACCTGACAAACTCGGCGGCCGAGCGGATCATCATTCCCGAATCGTTCACCCTGCTGCACTACGCTGTACGCAAACTCACCGCCGTGCTGAGCGGGCTTGTGGTGCGGCCAGAGCGAATGCTCGCCAATCTCGAATCGTCCGGTCAGACTTTCTTCTCGCAAGCAGTGATGCTAGCGCTGGTTCGAGCTGGAATGGACAAGGACAGTGCCTACCAACTGGTTCAGGACCTGGCGTTTGAGGCCACTGCCCAAGGCCAGAGCTTTCCGGAACTGGTTCGTGCCAATCCCGCAATCGTCCGCCGGCTGAGCCGCCGCGAGCTGGATAGGGCACTAAACCTTCGTCATCTGCTTCGGCACGTTGACGCTGCCTACCGCCGCATCGGCCTTGCCACTGGGGTCAAGCACCCGGCGTAATGCGCCCTGCCCTGGTTGACGGCTCGCGGCTGGTAATCGAGTCGCTCGCGCTTGCTGGTGCCGATACGTATGTTGGCTATCCGATTACGCCGGCTAATCTACTCTACGCCTACGGTTTTCAACGGATGCCCTACGCCCTGGCTGCTCCGGACGAAATTACGGCGCTGCAGTGGATGGCTGGGTTCTCGGCTTCTGGCCGGTTACCGGTAACGGCAACTTCGTTCCCAGGTTTTGCGTTGATGGTTGAGTCCATCAATATGGTGCACATGATGGAGCTGCCGATGGTCATTGTGCTGGCCCAGCGGCTCGGGCCGTCAACCGGTTCAGCGACTGCCGGGGCGGCTGGCGACCTGCTGCTCCTCAACGGCGTAATCTCGGGTGGTCATGCCCTGCCAGTGCTCTGTCCAGCCGACCTGACTGACTGCTGGACACTGGCAGCTCTGGCCGTGGCCACAGCGGTCCGGCTGCGCTCACCGGTCATTCTCCTCACCTCGAAAGAGATGATGATGACCCAGCGCGACTGCGACCTGGCAGCACTCGAACCAATCAAACCGGTACCGCGGCCTGAGCACCCCGCGTCAGCACCGTATGTTCCCTATGCGCCTGGCCCGGACCTTGTACCGGCGTTTCTGCCGGTGGGCAACCCGCACCAGCAGGTGCGGCTCAACGCCTCAACCCATGACCGCAATGGGATTGTCCGTCACCTTGATCCTGAGGCACTGGCCAACACTCGCCGTCTGCACGAGAAGGCTGTTGCCAACCTCAGCTTCTACACTCGTGTCGAGCTGGATGAACAAGCTGAAGCCGATACGCTGGTCATTGCCTGGGATGTCACCGCGCTAGCTGCCCGTCACGCTGTCTTGCGACTGCGCGAAGCGGGTGTTCCCGTCTCGCTCTGTATTCCCAAGACGCTACTGCCGCTGCCGCCATTGGTCACGGCGACAGCTTCCCGCTATCAACGGGTCATCGTTGCCGAGGAGAATCTGACCGGTCAGCTTCGGCTGCTGCTGTGGGGGGCAAGCGGTCGTGCTAGTGTCATTGGTGTCAATGCTATCGGTCGGCCAATCGCGCCCGCCGAAATCATCGCCGCCGTACGCAATCGTGAGTAGCCGTTTTCTCACGGACGCACCATTACCGTTCTGCAGCGGCTGTGGTCATGCGCTGGTTGTGCGCAATACGGTGCGGGCGCTCGAAACCCTCGGCCTCGAACCGCTCGATGTCATCCTGGTTACCGACATCGGTTGTCATGGTATCATTGACCGACACTTTCGGACGCACACCGTGCACGGACTGCATGGCCGCGCCATCGCCTTGGCAGCGGGCATCGCTGCCTGTCAGCCCGATACTAAGAAGGTAATCGCCTACCTTGGCGACGGCGGAGCAATCATCGGGTTGCAGCATTTGATTGAGGCAGCCCACCGCAACTTTCCGGTGACAGCGATTCTCCACAATAATCTGCTCTACGGGATGACTGGTGGTCAGCCCAGCGGGCTGACGCCTTGCGGTTTTCGGACACCCACCTGTTCGGATGGCCACCAGTTACACGGCTACGATATCCTCCAGCGCGTTCATTCGGCCGGCGCGGCTAGTGCCTACCGCGTCATTGGCCGGGGCGACTTCTCGTCGGCGATTGTCGAGGCACTGACAACGCCCGGGTTTGCTTTGGTTGAGGTAATTGAGCAATGTCCGAGCTACGGTGTTAAGCACAATCCTGGACGTCATCTTGACGAGATTATTCGGGCTGCTGGCCTGGAACTAGGCCGCCTGACCTGCCCCAATGCCGAGCGATTCCGCCTGACCCAACGGTCTGTTCTTGGCTCACTGCTCGATGTGCGAACGGTCACGCCTAGCCATCGTTCAGCTTTGACCAGCAGAGTTTCTCTGCCGCTTGGCGGTTCAGCCGGCGAAGGGGTGCAGGTCGCAGCCGAGCTTTTCTGCCGCGCCGCGATGGCGGCCGGCCTGCACGTGGCCAAACGTGGCGCCTATCCGGTGACAGTCAGCACCGGTTACTCGGTTGCCGACATCGTGCTCTCGCCAGAGCCAATCCTCTATGCCGGCGCGATTGTCCCTGACTATGTTGTTATCACCTCAGCCGACGGGCTGGCCTACTACGCTGATACAATAGGCCAGCTAAGGGCCGGGACGCTCATCATTGACCGGTCACTGTCTGTTCCCCAGACCGGCGCCCAAGTTATCACTGCCGACATTCGTGGTATGGCCGGGCCGCTGCTCTGCGCGGCCTGGCCCTGCTGCTGCAACAGCAGCAACTCTTTCCGCTCCCGGCGCTTGTCGAGGAGATTCGCACCAGCCGGCTGGGCAGCAAGCTGAACGTTGAGCGCATCACGGCGATTGAAGATGACAGTTCTAATCAGAAGGAGACAGCATGAATCTTGATTTCACCGATGACCAATTGATGGTCCAATCACTTACGCGGGAGTTCGCCAATCGGGTGGTCGCGCCCACTATCAAGGAACGGGATGAGAAAGGGATATTCGACCCGGCGGTGCTGCGCGGCATGGCCGAAGCCGGCATCCTCGGGCTCTCACTACCGCCTCGCTACGGCGGCACCGGCAATGACTACATTGCACTCGGCCTGGCCTGCGAGGAGCTCGAATATGTGGACACCTCGCTGCGGGTCGTGCTTTCGGTGCACATCGGTCTGAACTCGCTTACCCTGCTTAGTTGGGGAACCGAAGAACAGAAACAACGCTGGCTCGTGCCGCAGGCCAAAGGCGAGAAGGTTGCCACCTTTGGCCTGACCGAACCAGCGGCCGGCAGCGATGCGCTGGGTATTCAGACCATCGCCCGCAAAGACGGGAACGATTATGTCCTGACCGGTGAGAAGATGTGGATTTCGCTTGCCGATGTTGCCGACCACTTCCTGGTAATCGCCTGGACCGACATCGAGAAGAAAAAGCAGCGCGACCACTCCGGGATGTCGGCCTTTCTGCTGGAACGAGGCATGAAGGGGCTCTCGACCGCGACGATTCACGGCAAGCTTGGTGTCCGTGCTGGCAACACCGGTTCGATTGCGCTCGATGAGGTGCGGGTGCCGGCAGCCAACCGGTTAGGCAACGAGGGCGAGGGTTTCAAGATTGCGATGTTTGCGATTGACCAGGGCCGCTACACAGTCGCCGCGGGGGCTACCGGCCTGATTCGCGCCTGCCTTGATGCGTCGGTTGAGTATGCCCAGACTCGGACGACTTTCGGCCGGCCGATTGCCGAACATCAGCTCATCAAGGCAATGATTGCCGAGATGGTGGCTGACTATGAGGCGAGCCGGTTGCTCTGGCTCAGGGCCGGCTGGCTGAAGAACGAAGGTCGGCGCAACACGCGGGAGACATCGCTTGCCAAGATGTATGCCTGTGAGCGCTCAGAACGGGCCGCGTCGAATGCGGTTCAGATTCATGGTGCCTATGGCTTCTCCAATGAGTACAATGTCGAGCGGTTCTATCGTAACGCTAAGGGTGCCCAGATTTACGAGGGGTCGCGTGAGATTCACACCCTGCTCCAGGCTGACTACTCCCTAGGGTTGCGGACCGACAAACCGACCCGCGTGAACCTGCCCCGGCCCGAATAGGAGGTGAGCTAGATGCCGGTGATTTTCCTCAAGTCTGGCGGTACTGTTACTTGCACTGCCTATACGCTGAAAGAAGGGATGATTCGAGCGGTAGATGTTAAGTTCAGCGATGTACCGGGCGTGCCGGAAGAGAAGTCGGCAATGTCGAACGCCGATATTTCGCCGAGCAACATTCTCTATATCTTGCCCGGAAAGCTCTAGACCGGTCGCAGTCTTCTTCTGACCGTCACTCCTCTCTCTGCCAGCGGTTCGGGCCAGGCCGGTTCGGTTCAGCCCGAGACGGTGCTGGTGCGGCGCGTTACAGCGCTGCCGGCAGCGGTTGACGAAGCGCTCGACTTTCTTCAATTCGACTTCCGTGCCAAACGCGTCTGGGTCAAGCCGAACCTGCTCGGTCCTTACCCGCCAGAAGCCGGTGTTACTACCGATCCCGAACTAATCCGGGTAGTGGTCCGCGGCCTGCGCGCACGCGGCGCAGTTCCTTTTGTCCATGACAACCCGGGCGGCTCGCTGACCAGGAATGTTGAGACCTATCTTGGCCGAACCGGAGTAATCGAAGCGAGCGAGGGCACCTTCCGAACCAGCACAGCTCGACCCGAGAGGCTTGCCATCAGGTCGCGGTTTGTCAGTGATGTGCCAGTGTCACACCTGATAACTGAATCCGACGTCATTCTCAACCTGCCCGTGTTCAAGACTCATGCCCTGACTATGCTCACTGGCGCGGTCAAAAATCTGTTCGGGCTGATACCAGGCGGGCACAAGTCCTATCTGCATCGCGTCTGCTCGAATCCGCTCGATTTTGCCGAGCTGCTGGTTGATATCTACGCGGCGGTGCCAGTGCCGGTGCTGAACATTATGGACGCTCTGCGGGGAATGGATGGGCAGAACGGGCCCAGTGGCGGCCGGGTGCTGGCCATTGGCAAGCTGCTCGCCAGCACTAGTCCGGTTGCGCTCGACACCGTGATGGCGCTGATGGCTGGAGCGCAGCCGACTGATGTGCCGATGTTGCGCATCGCCGGCGAACGCAGGCTGGGGCCGGTGCGACCAGAGGAAATCAGAATAGTCGGTGAGTTCGCGCCGATTGTCGGATTCCGCTTACCATCGCAGCGGATTGCCGGACTGGCCAGCCCAATCTTTGGAGCAATCTATTCGCGGCTGGGACGTCACCCACCGGTGCTTGCCAAGTCAAGATGTATCCGCTGTCAGCGCTGTGCAGAGAGCTGTCCGGCTGAGGCAATTGCGATGAGTCCGTATCCTCAGATTGACCGGCGCAAGTGCATATCTTGCTACTGCTGCGCCGAGCTTTGCCCCGAGCACGCATTTTCAGTGCCGAGCCCGCTGCAGAGCCTGTTACTGAATCTTCTTGGTCGCTAACGTCGCCGAGAACCGCAGTTCAGCGCCGTTTGAGCTTCCGCTTGCGGGCGGCTTTCCATTCTTCGTCGTCAATCTGCTGTCGCAACTGGCGGATGCGGTCCCGCAGCCGGGCGGCCTTTTCGAATTCGAGCAATTGCGCGGCCTGTTCCATCTCTTTCTGCAGTCGCGCCAGTGTCTCCAGCCGGTTCTCAGTCCCAGCCACGGCCACGTCCTCATCACCCGTTGATTCAGCTCGGGCATCGGCTACGGCTGTTGTCAGCTTCACCTGGTCAACCGACTTCTGGATGGACTTCGGTTCGATGCCGTGTTCCCGGTTGTAGGCCAGTTGTTTCTCGCGGCGGCGCTCGGCCTCAGCCAAGGCCTGGGCAATGGACTTGGTAATCGTGTCGGCGTAGAGAATCACCTCGCCGCGGACGTTGCGCGCTGCCCGGCCCGCGGTCTGAATCAGGGAACGTTCGTCGCGGAGAAACCCTTCTTTGTCAGCATCGAGAATCGCCACCAAAGAGACTTCGGGCAGGTCCAGCCCCTCGCGCAGCAGGTTGATGCCGACCAGCACATCGAACTGTCCGAGCCGGAGCTGCCGCAGTATCTCGACACGCTCAATCGCATCAATCTCGGAGTGCAGGTAGCGTACACGTATCCCCATCTCGGTCAGATACTCGGCCAGGTCTTCAGCCATCCGTTTGGTCAGGGTGGTGACAAGCACCCGCTCGTGCGCTTCGACCCGGCGTCGGATTTCGGCAATCAGGTCATCTACCTGTCCTTTGGTCGGCCGGACGGTCATCTTCGGGTCAACCAGTCCGGTCGGTCGGACAATCAGTTCGGCCACATGGTTGAGGCTGTGGGCCAGCTCAAACGGGCCGGGTGTGGCCGAGGTGAATACTGCCTGCCGAATCAACATCTCGAACTCATCGAACCGCAGCGGTCGGTTGTCGAGGCAAGACGGCAGTCGGAAACCGTAGTCAACCAGGGTCTGCTTGCGGGCTCGGTCGCCGTTGTACATCCCCTGAATCTGGGGTACGGTGGCGTGCGACTCGTCAATAATCATCAGGTAGTCGTCCGGGAAGTAGTCGAGTAGGGTGTAGGGCCGTTCACCCGGCTGCTTGCCCAGTAGATGGCGGGAATAGTTCTCGATGCCCGGACAGTAACCAAACTCACGCATCATTTCGAGATCGAACTTGGTCCTGGTGCGCAGCCGCTGGGCTTCGAGCAGCTTGCCTTGGGCTTCGAGCTCGGCGACCCGGGCTGCCAGCTCCTCTTGAATCGTGATACTGGCTTGCTTGATTTGCTCCTCAGTCGTCACAAACTGCTTGGCCGGGTACATCACAATCCTGGGCCGACGTTCAATGGTATCGCCCGAGAGAATGTCAAAGACCGATATCCTTGCCACCTGGTTACCGTCAAACTCTACCCGCACGCCATAGTCCCGATGTGACGGATGAATGTCCACCACATCGCCGCGTACCCGAAAAGTCGAGCGCTTCAGTTCGACGTCGTTACGGGTGTACTGGAGTTTTACCAGTTGTTCGAGTAGGGCGTCGCGGTCTAGGTCCTTGCCAATCTCGACCGGAAAGATGGATTCGCGGAATTCCCAAGGCTCGCCCAGGTTGTAGATGCACGACACTGATGCAACCACGATTACGTCGCGCCGCTCCATCAGGCTTGATGTTGCCCGCAGGCGCAACCGTTCAATCTCCTCGTTGATGGTTGCGTCTTTCTCGATATAGAGGTCGTGCTCCGGCACATACGCTTCGGGCTGATAGTAGTCGTAGTAAGAGACGAAGTATTCGACCGCGTTATCCGGGAAGAATCCCTTGAACTCGCCAAATAGCTGAGCAGCCAGAGTCTTGTTGTGGGAAATGACGATGGTCGGTCGGTTCAGTTGCTCGATGACATTTGCCATCGTGTAGGTCTTGCCTGAGCCGGTCACGCCCAAGAGCGTCACGTATTTGTGTCCGGCCCTGATGAACCGCACCAGGTCAGCAATCGCCTGTGGCTGGTCGCCACTAGGTTTGAACGGCGCTACCAGACGGAATCGCTGTTCTTCGTCCACAGTTCGATTCTAGATGGGTCGGTGGGCCGGTCAAGGAGTCGGAACGATACGATGATGGCCGGGCAAGGTATGCTACGGCTATACCACCCTGAGCGTGACAAAGCCGCCTTCATGTCATGCCGAGCGGAGCGAAGACCCATCAAGTCACCCCGAGCATAGTCGAGGGGTCTTTGTCCCTTATTGCCGACGATTCCTCGACTCCGGCCTTGCGACCTGCGCTCGGAATGACAGGGAGGAGACGAATCTGGGTGTCCGGCGGGTCACCAGTCAACCGAACGTGGCAAAGCCTTCTCGTGTTACCTTGCATTTCATACCATCCCGAGCGGAGAGAAGACCCTATCACGTCACCCTGAACCGAGCGAAGAACCCGCACGTCACCCCGAGCGCAGTCGAGGGTCTTCGTTGTTCGTTGTCCGGCGATTCCTCACTCGCTCTGCTCGTTCGGAATGACGGGAAAACGGTGTTTGCATCTAATTGTCAGTCATGGTGGCTTCTTGCCTTACGGATGTCGTCTGTAGGGTTTGGTTGGTTAGAATCCGAGCCAGGGCCTGAATGGAGAAGGGCCTAATGGTGGATACGAGTTCCGTTGGAGTGCCGGTGCCAGCCGGTCGGAATTTGTTCAGCCTGAATGGAGAAGGGCCTAATGGTGGATACGAGTTAGCCAAGGATACGCCCGTGCTCTCTGTGTACTTTGAAGTTCACAGAGACCTGCGCCCGGCTCTTGGTGCAAGTCTCTGCATGACAGCCAGTTAGGTGTGTAGTGCGTTTCTGTATACCCCACCCCGGGGACTGTCCCGGGAGTGGTTCCCTGAACCCTTGGTGAGGCTGTCTGGTAAGGTGCGGGTCGGACTACTGATGGATAAGCTGGTGGCGGGGTTGGGCAGAATGTCCGGGCAGCTCTTCTGACCAGAGCTGGGAAGGCTGTTTGCTATTGTGTATGGGCGGCTCTTGCTCGGGCTGTTTGGCCTGCGGTCTGGAGATGGGCCTGCCTTGGCCTTGGGCACAGGCTTGCCCAAGTGGTCTGGCGGTCTGTTCCTGCCACTCCCTCGAATAGGCCTTGCTCGGGTTCTGGCTGGTGAGCTGGAGAGCCAATAATGTGAAGCCGGCCAGGGTGGTTTGGGTTAGGGGCGGGCCTTGCTATTCTCTCTGTTGTCAATCGGTTAGCGTGTTAGGGTAGTAGCTCGGTCGTTTGCGGGAAACGGCTGTAACCCCTTGGCAGGCAGGGAGCTTGGTATCGTTTTTCAGTCCCTTGACTAATTCTGATTTGTCTATATGCTTATGGCTGTTGCGAACGGCAGTTGGAGCCGGTTCAGACCAATCTCGGGGCCCGAGTTCGCTGCCGGGTCCTTGCAGGTAGTCCGGCTGCTCAATCTGGACAACATCATCCATAAGGAGGCCTTACGACCAGGATTCTCGCCAAGCAGGTGCTGTCGCCGGTTATCAAACGTTTTGACCTCGACGCGCCGGAAATCGCCCGCAAGGCCCGACCCGGGCAGTTTGTTGTTCTACGGGTGAACGAGGAGGGTGAGCGGATTCCGTTGACCGTGGCTGACACCGATCCGGATAAGGGGATTCTGGTTATCGTGTTCCAAGAGGTGGGGAAGTCAACAAAGCTGCTGGGCACGCTCGAGGTTGGTGACACCATCCTAGACCTGATTGGTCCGCTCGGTCAGCCAACCCATATCGAGAACTACGGGACTGTGGTCTGTGTTGGCGGCGGCGTGGGCACACCCGAGGTCTATCCGGTTGCCAAGGCCCTGAAGGCGGCCGGTAACAAGGTCATTTCCATCATCGGTTTTCGCTCAAAAGAGCTGGTGTTGATGGAAGAAGAGATGCGGTCGGCTTCTACCGAGCTGATTGTTTGTACCGACGATGGCTCGTATGGTCAGAAGGGGTTTGTGACCGATATGCTCAAGGCCGTGATTGACCGCGGAGAGAAGATTGGTCATCTCTTTGCGGTTGGCCCGGTAATCATGATGAAGATGGTCTCGAAGCTGACCGGGCCATACGGTATTCCGACAACAGTGAGTCTCAACCCAATCATGCTCGACGCGACCGGGATGTGTGGTGTCTGCCGGGTTGATGTCGGTGGTGAGACGAAGTTCGCCTGCGTTGACGGCCCAGAGTTTGACGGGCACAAGGTTGATTTTGACCTGCTGATGGCCCGGCTCCGCACTTACTTGCCCGAGGAGAAGCTGTCGCTGGAGCAGTTCGAGGCTCAGCGAGCTGCAGGTTGCTGCGGTGCGCACAAGGAGTGCCGAAATGCCTAAGCCAAGCCCGAAGAAGACGCCGATGCGCGAGCAGGACCCGAAGGTTCGGGCCCGCAATTTTGACGAGGTGCCCTACGGCTATTCGCCGGAAGAGGCGGTTGAGGAGGCGAAGCGCTGTCTTGCGTGCAAGAAGCCGGGCTGCGTGCAGGGATGTCCGGTAAACATTGATATCCCGGGCTTCATCGGCCAGATTGCGCTGGGCAACTTCTGGGAAGCGATGAAAATAATGAAGGCGAAGAACACGTTGCCGGCAATCTGTGGTCGGGTCTGTCCGCAGGAGACTCAGTGCGAGGGCGAGTGTGTGCTGGCGAAGAAGATGGAGCCGGTGGCGATTGGCAATCTGGAACGGTTTATCGCTGACTGGGAGGCTGAGCAGAGCGAATGTGTGATGTGCCAAATGCAGCCGCCGACCGGCAAGAAGGTAGCGGTGGTGGGCGCTGGGCCGGCCGGGCTGACAGTAGCGAGCGACTGTGCAAAGCTCGGGCATTCGGTCACGGTTTTCGAGGCACTGCACAAGCCGGGTGGTGTGCTGGTCTATGGCATTCCGGAGTTTCGGTTGCCCAAGGCGATTGTCGAGCGCGAGGTGAACTTCATTCGCTCGATGGGTGTGACGCTTCATCTGAACTACGTCGTGGGCAAGCTGCGCACCGTGGACGAGCTGCTGGCTGAGTTTGATGCGGTCTTTGTTGGCACTGGCGCCGGGTTGCCGACCTTTATGGGGATTCCGGGCGAGAACTACCTTGGGGTCTATTCGGCCAATGAGTATTTGACCCGGTCGAATCTGATGAAGGCTTACCTGTTTCCCAAGTATGACACGCCGATTGTGCGCGGCAAGCGGGTGGCGACGATTGGCGGGGGCAATGTGGCAATGGATGCTGCCCGGACCGCGCTGCGACTGGGCGCGGAGAAGTCAATGATAATCTATCGTCGGTCCCGCGACGAGATGCCGGCCCGGCAGGCAGAGATTCACCACGCCGAAGAGGAAGGTATCGAGTTCCACCTGCTGACCAATCCGGTCCGATACATCGCTGATAGCGAGGGCTGGGTGCGTGAGGTGGAGTGTCTGCGGATGGAGCTGGGCGAACCGGACGCGAGCGGCCGGCGGCGGCCAGTGCCGGTGAAAGGGAGCGAGTTCCGGATTCCGGTTGACACGGTGGTCGTCGCAATCGGTAACAGCCCCAATCCGCTGATACCGCAGACAACCCCGGGGCTGGAAGTGGCCAAGTGGGGCAATGTTGTCGCTGACCCGAAGACCGGCCGCACGAGCAAGCGCGGCGTATTTGCCGGCGGCGACATTGTTACCGGTGCGGCCACGGTGATTCTGGCGATGGGTGCAGGCCGGATTGCCGCTAACTCGATTGATGAGTATTTGCGGACCGGCGTTTGGTGAGAGACGAATTCCGAATGACGAATGGCGAATCCAGAGGACGGATTTGGCATCCGGAATCGAGGTGTTAGATGAGCAGAAGTGATATCGTTCGCAGGCTGCGCAAGCGGAAGATTGGTGTGCTGATGGGCGGCTGGTCGAGCGAGCGCGAAATATCGCTGCTCTCTGGGCAGCGGGTGATGCAGTCGCTCAAGGACCAGGGCTTCCATGCCACCGCGATTGACATCACGCGCAGCTTCAATGACCAGATCAAGCAGGCCAAGATTGACCTGGCGTTCATCATCCTGCACGGCCGGCCGGGCGAGGACGGCTCGATTCAGGGCTATCTCGACCTGCTGGGCATTCCCTACACCGGTTCGGGCATCACTGCCTCGGCCTGTGCGATTGACAAGGTTATCACCAAGATGTTGATGGAGCGGGTTGGGATTCCGACTCCTGACTACGTTGTCATCACGCAGCGGAGTGAGGTCTTGCCCGGCTTGGCCGAGGCCGAGAAACGGTTCGGCTACCCGATGATTGCCAAGCCGCGGGCCGAAGGTTCAAGCGTCGGGATTGAGCTGCTGGAAGGGCGACGGGGAGCAGCGGACCGGTGCGAGCGCGTGCGGCGCGGGTTCGGCGATGTCCTGCTCGAACAGTTCATCCCCGGCATGATTGCGACGGTCGGTATCCTGATTGACGAGGTCTTGCCGGTGCTCGAACTGGTTCCGAAGCGGCAGCGGTTCTATGACTACGAGGCGAAGTACACCCGTGGCGAGACCGATTTTGTCATTCCGGCGCGACTTGATGTGAAGGTAGAGGCGCAGGTGAAAGAGCTGGCAATGCGCACCCACCGCCTGCTCGGCTGCCGCGGGTTCTCCCGCACCGATTTCATCATCAAGGGCGGCAAGGTGCCGTATGTGCTGGAGTTGAACACCCTGCCCGGCCTCACCGATATCTCGGACCTGCCGGCGCAGGCGCAGGCGGCCGGTATCTCCTACGACGAGATGATATTCCGGATCCTGGCCGATGCGCTGGTCTAGCCAGCGGTGGCTCTGAGCTTGACAGTGCGCCTCAGCTGAATAGTATTCACGGAATGGCTATTGATAGGCGTATCAGACGGCACCTTAGTATCCGACGCCGGATTTCCGGAACTGCGGAACGGCCGCGACTCTGCGTCAAGCGGAGTAACAACTACATCTACGCGATGCTGGTTGACGACAGCAAGGGCCGCGTGCTGACCGGCGTCTCCTCGCTTTTGTCGGAGATAAGGGAGAAGAAGCTGAAGCGAACCGATGCCGCCCGCGAGGTCGGCAAGCTGATGGCAGCTAAAGCCAAGGAGCTCGGGGTGAGCAAGGTAGTATTTGACCGGGCCGGTTACCGCTATCACGGCCGCGTGAAGGCAGTGGCGGACGGCGCCCGTGAGGGAGGATTGCAGTTTTGATGGACGAACAGGCTACAACCGGCCTGCCTGAGCAGGAACTAATCGAGCGCGTCATCAATATCAAGCGCGTCTCAAAGGTGATGAAGGGCGGCAAGCGGATGCGCCTCTCCGCCTCGGTCGTGGTTGGTGACGGTCGGGGTCAGGTTGGGCTTGGGCACGGCAAGGCGGCTGAAGTTGCCGCCGCGGTGCGCAAGGCAACGACCCGCGCCCGCAAGGATATGATTCGGGTGGCAATCAAGGGTAGGACGATTCCGCACGAGACGAGTGGCAAGTATGGTGCCAGTCGGGTGCTGGTGAAGCCGGCTGCACCGGGAACCGGTCTGATTGCCTGCCCGCAGGTGCGGGCGGTACTCGAAGCGGCCGGGCTTTCCGACGCTCTGTCCAAGTCGCTGGGGTCGCGCAACGCCTACAACACGGCACGGGCAGCAATCCGTGCCCTGGCCAACTGCCGGACAATCGAAGAGGTGGCAGCGGCTCGCAACAAGCCGATTAGTCACTACGTGGAGAGACGGCACAAGCATGAAGCAGTTGAAAGTAACGCTGGTTAGAAGTCTGATTGACGAGAAAGAGCCCATCAAGCGCACCTGTCGGGCACTTGGACTGCGGCGGATTGGTGCTAGCCGCATCCATGCTGATGGGCCGGTCGCGCGGGGGATGATTTTCAAGGTCAAGCACCTTGTCAAAGTGGAGGAGCTGTGAGACTGGGCGAACTGCGGCCAGAACCAGGGGCCAAGAAACGGCGTAAGCGGGTCGGCTGTGGTGTTGGCTCAGGTCATGGTAAGACTTCTTGCCGGGGCCATAAGGGCGCTGGCCAGCACTCGGCACCGCGGCACGATGCCCGGTTTGAGGGCGGCCAGATGCCGTTCTATCGCCGGATCCCCAAGCGTGGATTCACCAGTCCGAACCGGGTCGAGTTTGAGGTGGTCAATGTTGCCGACCTGGCTCGGCTTGATGCCGAGAGCGTGACTGTGGAGCTGCTGCGGGAACGCGGCCTTGTCCGGCGCGGCCGACCAGTGAAGGTCCTGGGCGATGGCGAGCTCAAACGGGCCGTCGCCGTCAGCGCCCATGCCTTCAGCAAGACCGCCAAAGAGAAGATTGAGAAGGCCGGCGGCAAAGCCGAGGTTATCGCTTGACCGGCTCCATCCCGAACGTCTTCAAGATTCCGGACCTGCGCCGGAAGATCCTGTTCACCCTAGCGATGGTGGTGGTCTATCGGCTGGGGTCGCACATCCCGGTACCGGGTATCAACGCGGCCGCACTCGGCTATCTGCTCGGCACGATGCGGGGTACGGTTTTCGGACTCTACGATATCTTTGTCGGCGGTGCTCTGTCGCGGGCGTCGGTTTTCGCCCTGGGCATTATGCCCTACATCTCGGCATCTATCGTGTTCCAGCTACTCGGTTCGGTGTTTCCGGTGCTGGAGCGGTTGCAGCGTGATGAGGAAGGCCGCAAGAAGATAAACCAGTACACCCGCTACGCCACGGTTGCGCTCGCCATCATCCAGTCGGCAACGATCGCTGTCTATCTTGAGAATCAGCCGGCAACCCAGTATGGCCCGATTGTCATCGGCGCCGGCTTCTTCTTCCGGATGCTGACGATTATCACGCTCACTGCCGGGACGATTTTGGCGATGTGGCTCGGTGAGCAGATTACCGACCGTGGTATCGGCAACGGTATCTCGTTCCTGATTCTTGTTGGTTGTCTTGACAGCATGCCCGGTGACGTCGGCCGAACCTTCAACATGGTCAGGGCTGGTGAGATTTCCTGGCTGGCCCTGCTATTTTTGGCCGGCCTCATCTTTGTAGTCTATGCGGTCGTGGTTCAGTTGACGATGGCGATTCGCAAGATTCCGGTGCAGTATCCGAAGCGGTTTGTCGGTCGGCGGATGTACGGCGGCCAGTCAACCCACATTCCGCTGCGGCTTTGGACTGCGGGCGTGATTCCGATCATCTTCGCCCAGAGTCTGGTTGTGTTCCCCTCAAGCTTTGCGCCGTTCATCAAGGTCTCCTGGCTGCAGACCTTGGTTCATATCCTCAATCCCGGCGGCTGGCTGTACAACCTGCTCTATGCGGCGTTGATAATCTTCTTTACCTACTTCTACACCTCGGTTGTCTTCAATCCCCGTGACCTTGCCGACAACATGCAGCGGTATGGCGGCTTCATACCCGGTATTCGGCCCGGTGAGAAGACTGCCGAGTTCATTGATCGCAGCTTGACGCTACTGACCCTGCCGGGCGCACTGACACTGGTTATCATGGCCTTGATGCCTTGGTATCTGATGAGTGCGTTCCGGGTACCCTTCTATTTTGGCGGCACGACGTTGATGATTATCGTCGGCGTCGCGCTCGATACGCTTCAGCAGATCGAGGCCCATCTGGTGATGCGCCATTATGAAGGGTTGGTCAAAGGCGGCAAGTTCCAGGGCCGGCGTTTCGCCTGATTCTCGGAATAGCCTTTCGATAGTAACGGTAGATTGAATGAGTGCGCCCGATGGGCGGCCCAGCGACGGAGAGCTGATTCATGCTGTCCAGTCGGGCGACACCGGGGCATTTGATGAGCTGATGAAACGCTATGCTGCAAGCATCTACCGTCTTACCTATTCACTCGTCCGCAACCATGCCGATGCCGATGACATGGTGCAGGAGACATTCATCCGGGCATTTCGGGCAATCCGCCGTTTCGATGAGCGGTTTCAGTTCTATACCTGGCTACGGAAGATAGCGGTGAATCTCTGTTTCAATCATCTCAAGCGGGCACGACGGGTGGCGACGCAGCCATTGCCGCTGGCTGACGGCGATAGCGCTGCTGCCGACATACCTGACCCGCGGGCAGATGCTGAGGGTTCCAGCCTGCGGCGCGACCTTGATGCTGCTCTGTTCAAGCTACCAGCAGACCAGCGGACTATCTTCCTTCTGCGAGTGAAAGAGGAGTTGAGCTACAACGAGATTGCTGAGACACTCGGGATTCCGGTGGGCACGGTGATGTCCCGGCTCAATCGGGCGCGGGAGAAATTGCGAGTCCTCTTGAAGGATTATCTGCCAGCGTCATGAAGCCGGAGTGTCGTCGCATTCGTCCGCTACTTGGGCCGTTCGCTGATGGCGAGCTGGGGCCAGAACAGACTGCGCAGGTGCAGGCGCACCTTGCCGGTTGTTCGGCTTGCAGCGATGAGCTGGCAGCACTCAATCAGTTGCACGCGCTGGTGCGGAAGGTTGAGCCGCCGTCACAACCGGATGACTTCTGGGACTGGCAGCGAACCCGGGTTTGGCGTCGCATTCGCCAGCAGCGGCCAGCTCGGCAGCAGACCTGGCGGCCGACGTTCTCGTTTCCGCGACTGGCAACACTGGCTGGCGGGCTGGTGGTGGCGCTGGTTGTTGTAGTTGTCGGCTGGCAGGCGATTCGTTCGAGTCTGAACACATCGCGACGGGTTGCTCAGGTTGAGGCGGCACTCGAAAAGATGAAGGAGCGAGTCGAGCCGCCGGTTCAACCCGAGGGCAGGGCCAGGCCCGCACCTGCGCCAGGGCCGGCGGTTGCCCGAGTTCCGCAACCGTCGCCAGGGACCACCGGCCAGCAGACTCCGTTGCCAGCGCCAGCCGTTACTGCCGCACAGGAGCAACCGCACGAGCTCGTTGAACAGGCTCAAATTGATGGGCGGGAGCGGGCTAGTACGACCCGGCCACGGCGGCCGCACGAGCCGGCAAGCGGCGGTACAGCAGTCGGCGTGGCAGCTCAGCCAGAGCCGGAGCGACGGGAGATTCCGGCTGAAGAGCTATGCGGTCAGACCAAGCCGCGTAGCGAGCCGACACCGGCCCCGGCTCGTCCGGAAGAAGAACACGGGCCAGCCGAGGAAGCAGCAACTGGCCAGCCGGTCCGTGTCGGCTCAACTGAACCGCGGCTCATTGCCATGCCTAAGCTGCCCGAGGTGGAAGAAGAGGATACGGGCACGGTCATGCTCACGCTCGTCACCGATACCCTGGGACGGGTGCGTTCGGTCAAGCTGGCGCGGTCCAGTGGCAAGCCGCTCCTTGACAGTATTGCGATACGCACCGCGCTCGAAGCCATCTTCGCACCGGCAACTAGGGACGGCAAGCCGGTGACCGGCATAGTGCAGCAGAAGTTCAAGTTCAACCCGGCAAAGAAACTGCAGCCCGAGCAGCAGAAGTAGCTGTCGGCAGCAGTCATTAGCGGCGGCCGCGTGGCCGCCGTGTTCTTTCAACGGTAACGGAATGGGCCAGGCTAGTCAGGGGTAAGTCAGTTATGACAACCGGAGGTAAGTATGAACAGCCTTGTCCGGAGCTACGACCATGACCAGCAGTATGGCCTTGACTTGCGTCTTGCGCTGATTGCGGCGCTTGGGCTGATGGTGCTTGTCTTTCGGTTCGCACCCCAGCCCGAGGTTCATGCCTACGAACTGCGCCGGCCGATTGTTCAGGCTGTGCGCATTGAGCCGGTACTGCTCGCTCCGCAGGTGCCAGACCAGCCGGTGCCAAGGCGCAGCGCGATACCGGTGCCGTCGCCAGACGGCCCTGCCACTGACCCTAGCATCGGCAGACATACTTTCAACGAAGTTGAGCGGCCGCTGACTGAGCCGGTGCTCGAACCGCTGCCCTATTGGAAGGTCGAACGCAAGCCAGTGCTCGTCAGCTCGGTCGTGCCCGAATACCCAGAACTGGCCCGCCGGGCTGGAATTGAAGGGAGCGTTGTTGTCGCAGCAGTCGTTGATACCAACGGTCTTGTCGCCAGTGCGACTGTGCTACGATCTTCGGGCAACAGCTTGTTGGACGCAGCAGCACTGACTGCGGCCCGGCAGTTTCGGTTCGTGCCTGCCTACCAGAACGACCGGCCAGTGCCGGTACAAGTCTCAATCCCGTTCCGATTCAGTCTGGAGTAGCAGGCTAGTCTCGCTTGGTTGTTCGTGGCTGGATGATTCTGGGCAGAAGGCTAGAGTAGCTGTAGCCCGATGGTGAAGCCAGGCCAGACTGTCTGGCCAAAAGGCGAAGGGCTGACAGTTGTTAGCCAGACACTGGCAGTGGGGCCGACGCTGATGGCGATTCGCTCCCCGAGCTGCCAGCCGGCAGTAACACGGAGGGTGCTGAACAACCCGTAGTCCTTTGCTGAGGTCGTTTGGAACCAGTGCGGCCAGCGCCAAGCGCTGCTTGCGCCACCGTCAAGGTCAAGGAAGAACCGGCCGAGCGGAATGTGACAGCCGATGCCGAGGCCGGTGAGCAGCAGTGATGAGTCGCGTTGCGGCCGTAGACCGAGGTTGATAGTGCTGTAGATGCGTCGCGAGCCGGTCTTGAGACCGATATTTACGACGGCAATCTCGCTTGCCCAGACGTTGAGATGAAACTGGCCGAGGCGGATTATACTGACGAGACCGATCGGCACGTCAACGTCGTCGGCGATGTTGACCAAACCAAGCTGGACTCCCCGGCTCTGGCCGGTGATGTTGACGCTGCCAAGCTGACAGCCGCGGAGTTCCCTACAGTAGTTCAGACCGCCGGCAAGCTGAAGCCCGTCAATACGGCTGGTGGTGATGTTGGCGCCGCCAGCCAGTTGAGCGCCGGTCAGGTCGCGGCTGATGCTTGCACCACCAGTAATCTGCAGACCGCGCAGCCAGCCACCACAGTAGCTGGCACCGCCACTAGCCTGCAAACCAACACCGTCGTCCAGAGTGATGGTTGCGCCGCCGGCAAACTGGGCGCCACGCAGTTGGCCAACAACGGCGCTCAATATGGCTGACTGCTGGAGCGCGTACAGGTCGCGGCCGACAATACTTATTAGGCCGGCCTGCTGGGCACCGTAGAAGCTACCACTGACCACATTGATGCCGGCTGCCAGTTGATAGCCGCGGGCATCATTGAGTTCGACATTGAAGGCGGTGCCAAGTTCGACGCCAGTGAGCCGACCTTGGTAGCCGCCGATGATGTTGAGGGAGAGGGCGGAGTTGATTCGCGTGGCATCACGGCCATTGGTCGAAATCAACGGGAAGAGTGTGATCGAAACCGGCCGGAACACATAGTCAGCGGGAGTGGCTGTGACGAGACTGCAAGAGATGAACAGCAGCAACGTCCAGACTTTGTGTCCGGTAGGGGGTTGATTACTCGCCGCCACTGGTTGGGTCGTCGCTGTCGAGGCGACGGTTGTAGTTAGACCAGGCATCGACCAGCAGCCGCCGATTCGTGCCGTCAGCATTCGACAGCCAGACGCGGGTCGTCTGCTTCTTCTGTTCTAGCCAAGCGATCAACTTGCCGTCTGGTGATACTAGTGTGTCATGGGGTGGGGACTGACGAGCATGGTAGCGGTCAGCTAGTTCTTGTGTGGCTGGCGCCAACTTGCCGGACAGCAGGTTGAACTGCCAGACCGGGTCTGATTCGTCACCGACCATCTCTGAGCTGTCGCCGATCCAGCAACGTTGAGTGGTACCAGAACGGAAGAGAATGATGCTGTCCGCAATCCAAAAGGGCGCATAGCCGTTGGCTGTGAACGGAACTCGAGCGAGTAACTGGCCGGTGTTACTGAGGAGCACAAAACCATCGGCGCTGCGACAGAGCAGTCGGCTGCCGTCAGCCAGCCAGAGTGGTGAGCGGACATCAGCGACACGGGTGTAGCGAGTGGATTCGAGATGGGCTACGCCGACCGAGAAACCAAACTGGCCCTGCAGTTCCAGTGCCACACGCGTGCTATCGGGCGACAGGGCCACTGATACAATCGAGTCGCGGACCGGTATCAGCCTGCCTGTACCATCGGTGTTGACAGTGCCGTAGTTGTGGGCGTCGTAGTAGAGCAATCGATTCCCGCCTTTGAGCCAAACTGGCGGTGTAACCGGACCGAATCCCTGATAGCGGCCACGGCCGAGCCAGTAGAACTCCGGGACGTTGCGGGTCGTGCCCCACGATTCGACGTCAGCACCTTCTCGTGACCACTCAAAGTACACTAGCTTGCCGTCGGCCGAGACCTCGCCAGTGACACTGGTGATGCCGACGATTGCTGGTCGAATGGCACGTGCCGCGCCATCGGGGAATTCTAGAACTATTACATAGTCGAGAAGTGTGTCACGCACTAGCCGAGTCTTCTCTTGGCCCAGGCCTTCGGTCACCCATGCCGTAACAATCGTGTCGCGGGCTAGTCGGACAGCTGGGCGCGGTGTTGGCTTGGTTGCGTACTCATCGGGGTCGGTTTCCTGCACTGTGTTGGTGGCAACGTTGATTCTGAAGAACGTGCTGTCAGTCTGAGATGACCCGCAGCAGAGTGCGATTTCGTCATGACCAATCCACCATAGTGACAGTACCCGACCGCAGGTATCAATAATCCCGCTGGCAGGTTTGCGCAGACTCTTCTTGTAGTCGGGCAGTCGGACAAGGCAAAGTTCTGAACGGCACTCATAGTCACGCCAGGTTGAGAAGATAAGGCTGTTGCCGTCTTTTGACCAGGCAATGTTGTCAATGGCGTAGCGGTCCGGTTCGACGTAAGGTGTGAACGGTTGGGCTAGCTGGATGAGTGTTCCACACTCGATGTCAAGCAGATACAGGCCACCGATTGCTTTGAGGGCAAGCCGGTTGCCGAATGGAGTCGGATATGGCTCGTATCTTGCCGGTAGCAAGCAGCGCACCGACGGGCTGTCAATACTGACGATTGCGACGAGGTCATTGCCCAGCTCAGCCTCGCCATCCGCTTCCACCGAGGAGTGGACGCCAAAGCAAAGCCGTCGGCCATCCGGCGACCAGCAGAGGTCACGGAATGCAGCGGCCGAAGCAAACCAAGCTTGGGCAGTGGATAGGCAAACAAGTAGGCTGAGAATAGTCTCTGAAAGTTTCACAAGCGAACGGCGGACTGCATTGGCATGGCGTTTCAAGACAGCTACTTAGCAGTGACCCTGCCGGTGTTCTGATTGTCGTGGCGGAACTTGGGCCAGGCCGAGTGGGCAAGCGGAGTCGTACCACACAGCGCGTAGATGCTCCGGTCGTTGGCGCCAACGTAGATTGTGCCATTAGCAGCGATGGCCGGTGATGAGAATATCCGTTCGCTAGTTCCGTACCGCCATTTCAGATTGCCTTCCGGGGAAAGAGCATAGAACCAGCCGTCCCAGGAGCCAAAGAGGATTGTGCCGTCGGCTGCCACGGCTGGTGAGGAGTAGATGCCGTTGCCGGTTTGATAGCGCCAGCGCAGAGTGCCGTCAGGTCTGACAGCGTAGAGATGGAAGTCGTAGGAGCCAAAGTAGATGGTGCCATCGGTACCGAGAGCAGCTGAGGAGGTGATGCTGCCGTAGGTAGGGAGCCGCCAGCGAAGAGTTCCGTCTGGGTTTAGCGCATAGAGTCCGCCATCACCCGAGCCGATGTAGATTGTGCCGTCAGCTCCTATTGCTGGTGAAGCAGTAACGATGCCATCGGTCTGGTAGCGCCATTTGCGGGTGCTGTCGGGGTTGAGGGCGTAGATGTGGCTGTCGGTTGAGCCGAAGTAGATCGTGCCATCAGCGCCAACTGCCGGCGAGGAGTGAACCCAGCCGCCGGTCCGGAACCGCCACTTGAGAATGCTGTCGGGGCCGAGGGCAAGCAGGTAATAGAGGGTGTCGAGACAAGCACCAAAGTAGATGGTACGGTCTGGACCAATTGCGGCTGAGGACTGGACAGGGGCGCTGGTCTGGTAGCGCCAGCGTAGCGTGCCGTCGGGGTTGAGGGCATAGAAGAAACTGTCGTGTGACCCGAAATAGATGGTGCCGTCGCTGCCAATAGCTGGCGACGCGCTTATCACTCCGCCAGTACCGAATCGCCACTTGATGGTGCTGTCAGGATTGAGGGCATAGAGGTGTCTGTCAGCGGAACCAAAGTAGATGGTGCCATCCGGGGCGATAGCCGGGGAAGACTGGACTGGGCCTTCGGTTGCGAACTGCCAGATTCTGGGGAAGTAGGGATTGGTGACAGACACCGTCAGTGGTTCAGACCACATAGACAGGGCGAGCTTCTTGTCGCGGGCTTGGGCACGAACCGCAAACGTGCCAGCACGATGACGGAATACGTGCTGCTGCGAATCGGCTTGACCACTTGTAACCCAGTCTGTCCACGCCGACGTATCGCCGGTGCCCCAGTCGAATCGATAGCTGATGCTGTCACCCTCTGGGTCGGTCGTCATGGCGCTGAACGTGCAAAGGCTATCGTTGCGGATACTGGTTGGCCCGCTTGGGGCGTTAGGGATGTTGGGTGGTCTATTGGGCCGGTCGCAGCCAATCGTGAGTACGGCAGTCAGGACCAACAGGATAGTGCAGCGATTCATGACAATCGTCGTTTGTCGCTATTTGGCACTGCCGCCCACTCGGCCGGTGTGCCTGAGGTCGTGACGGAAGGTCGGCCAAGCCGTACTGGCGGTCGGTGAGCTACCGGCAAAGGCGTACAGATAAGTGTCGTTCGAGCCGACATAGACCGTGCCATCCGGTCCGATAACTGGCGACGAGAATTCGATGTAGTCGCCGGTTTGGTAGTTCCATTTCAGACTGCCGTCTGCGTTGAAGGCATAAAACCGCTTGTCGCCGGAGCCAATGTAGATAGTGCCGTCGGCAGCAACGGCTGGCGAAGAGGTGATGACGCTGTCTGTTTGGTAGCGCCACTTGAGTGTGCCGTCGGCAGTAAGCGCATAGACGTAGTAGTCGCAGGAGCCAAAGCAGATGCTGCCGTCGGGCGCGATGGCCGGCGAGGAGATGATTGGGCCACCGGTCGCGTAGCTCCACTTGAGGGTGCTGTCAGGATTGAAAGCATAGAGCAGGCCGTCGAACGAACCGACGAAGACAGTTCCATCGGCTCCAATTGCAGGTGAAGAATGAACGCGGTCGCCGGTCTGATACCGCCACTTGAGCGAGCCGTCCGGATTCAGTGCGTAGAAGTAGTTGTCGTAGGAACCGACATAGACCGTGCCATCGGCAGCGATCGCTGGCGAGGATGTTACCCAGTTGCCAGTCTGGTAGTTCCATTTGGGCGAGCCGTCCGGGTTGATGGCGTGCAGGTAACCGTCGCGGGACCCGACATAGACGGTGCCATCCGTGGCGATGGCCGGGGAAGCGCAACAGCCCGCCGCGGTCTGGTAGCGCCACTTGAGCGTGCCGTCGGCATTGACGGCGTAGAAGTAGTTGTCGAACGAGCCGAAGTAGACCGTTCCGTCCGGGCCGATGGCCGGCGACGAGTGGACGAAGTTGCCGGTCAGGAAGCGCCACTTGAGCGTGCTGTCGGCATTGAAGGCGTACATGTAGCCGTCGAATGAGCCGACATAGATGGTGCCGTCAGGAGCGATGGCCGGTGACGAATGAACCCAGGCGCCGGTCTGATAGCGCCAGAGCACGGGATGATAGGGATTAGTAACCGTGACGGTAAGTGGGTTTGACCAGGGAGAAAGCGCGTCCTTGGCATCGCGAGCCTGGGCACGAACCTGAAATGTGCCGGCGCGGTGACGAAAGACATACTGTTGGGAACCGGGCTGACCACTGGCCACGAAGTCGGTCCAATCTGATGTGTCGCCCGTGCCCCAGTCAAAGCGATAGGCAACGTTGTCACCATTGGGGTCAGCGGCAGTAGCGCTGTAGGTGCAGAGGCTATCATTGCGAACGCTGGTCGGGCCGACTGGTACGGCGGGAGCAGCCGGCGGCTGCTGACAGCCAGTAGCCAGCACTAGAGTGATGGCGGCTAATGCCGTGGCGGTCTTCAGACTTGGTTTCATAATGCCTCCTGTCGAATCCTATCGCAATGCTAGCTGCTGACTGAGAAGTGTCAATAGCAGAAAAGTAGGCCACGCGCGCTGGCGTGGCCTGACAGGAGGGCTTGTGCTTGACTAGCCGAGGATTGCTTTGAGGTCAGCGTCAGCAGTGGTGATCGGCTTGATGCCAAAGTTCTGGACGAGGATGTTGAGCAGGTTCGGGGTGATAAACGCGGGCAGGCTTGGGCCGAGGCGGATGTTCTTGATGCCGAGGTGGAGAAGCATCAGCAGGACGGCGACCGCCTTCTGTTCGTACCACGAAATGACGAGTGAGAGGGGCAGCGAGTTGACGTCGGTGCCAAACGCCTTGGCGAGCGCGATTGCAATCTGGACCGCGGAGTAGGAGTCGTTGCACTGGCCGACATCCAAGAGGCGCGGAATGCCTTCGATGTCACCGAGGTCGAGCCGGTTGAATTTGAACTTGCCGCAGGCAAGGGTAAGGACGACCGTGTCCTGGGGCGTCTTCTGGACGAATTCGGTGTAGTAGTTGCGTTCGGGCTTCGAGCCATCGCAGCCGCCGACAAGGAAGAAGTGCCGAATCTTGCCGGTCTTGACCAGCTCGATGACCTTGGGCGCGGCGGCCATCACCGCGTTGTGGCCGAAGCCGACGAGGATGGTCTTCTCTGGCTCATCGGTAGCGAAGCCCGGGGCTTCGATTGCAGCCTTGATGACTGGGCCGAAGTCCACGCGCGTGACGTGAACCACTCCGGGCCAGGCTACGAGGCCGGTGGTGAAGATGCGCTTGAAGTACGAGTCGCGCGGCTTCTGGATGCAGTTCGTCGTCATCAGAATCGCGCCCGGGAACTCGGGGAACTCCTTCTGCTGGTTCTGCCAGGCAGTGCCATAGTGGCCGACGAGGTGCTTGTAAGCGTGGAGCTTCGGGTAGCCGTGGGCCGGCAGCATCTCGCCGTGGGTGTAAATGTTGATGCCCTTGCCCTCGGTTTGCTTGAGCAGTTCTTCGAGGTCCTTCAGATCGTGACCGGATACGAGAATGGCCTTGCCCTTGACCGGCGTGACGCGCACCGGGGTCGGAGTCGGGTGTCCGTACGCGCCGGTGTTGGCCGCGTCAAGAAGTTCGGTGACTTGTAGGTTGAGCTTGCCGACTTCGAGTGATGCTGCGAGCAGCTTGTCGGCGTTGGCCTTGGCGTCAACAATCAGGTCGAGCAGGCGGAAGAACTCAGCGTAGATGGCGTTGTCTTCCTTGCCGAGGACGTGGGCGTGGTCGGCATAGGCAGCCACGCCCTTGAGGCCGAAGAGAATCAGGTCGTGCAGGTCTGCGGTGTCGTCGCCCCAGTCCGCGTGACGTTTGAGGATGCCTTTGTCGCGGCCCTGCTCAACGAGGCCGTCGATGTCGGCGGCGGGCTGCCAGGTCGCAGGGCCGCTCAGGGTCTCCACCGGTTTGCCGCCCTTCTTCGCCGCGTCCTCGTAGAGCTTCTTTGCGCGGTCGCGCATCTCGGCCGCTTTCCGGAGCCAACCGTGCAGGCGCTCGGGGTCAAAGTCAACGTTGGTGACGGTCGTAAAGAGCGCCTCAATCGTGAAGACGTTGACCTCGGGGTCGAACGCGCCGAGCCGGGCCGCGCGGTGCGCGTATTGGGCCACGCCCTTGGTCGCGTAGATTAGCAGGTCTTGCAGAATTGCAGTCTTCTCGTCTTTGCCACAGACGCCCTGAACCGTGCAGCCGGTGCCGCGGGCGGTCTGCTCACACTGGTAGCAGAACATACTCACTTTCGGACTCCTTTCAGGTGAGTCATTACTCGAATATCGGCGGCTCGGTCGGCCGTGGCGTCTTGATGACAAGAAACCGCAGCCGGGCCGCGCTGTTGTTGATTACTCGGTGCATCTGTCGGGCCGGGTGGGGGATGAGTTCGCCGGCCTGAACCGGCACCTGATCGGTGCCCGACTCAATAGTTCCTTTGCCCTCAACGATGAGGAAGGCGGTATCAACCGGTGAGGCGTGGCGCTGCAGGCTCTGGCCGGGTGCGAGTGATATATGGACGACCTCAACGTGTTCAGTGCTGTGCAGCCGACGGGCGTCGAGCCCGACGTTGTTGGGGACGGCCGGCGCGCTCTCCGGCGTGATGCGACAGATGCTCATTTCGCTACCTTGCCGTTGACGTCCACCGTGATTTGGGCATAGGGAATGGTCCGGCCGGAATCAGCGATAGCCTGCTTCACAATCTGGCCCAAGCCGAAGCAGCAGGGGACGGTCATGTGCGCGACCGTCACCGACTTCGGGACGTACGCCCGGAAGAGCTCGGTCAGCTTCTCGATGTAGTGGTCGGCATCGTCGAGCTTCGGACAGGCGATGACGAGCACGCGGCCTTTCACCAGTTCCTCGTGGAAGTCGGGATGCGATGAGCCGACGCAGTCGGCCGCGATGAGCAGGTCGGCGTCCTTCAAGTACGGAGCCGAGACTGGTATCAGCATCAGCTGGATCGGCCAATTGCGCAGCCGGGACGGACGAGAACCGGACGGCGCGTCGGATTCGGACGCGGGGCTTAGGTTGCGTACGGCCGAACCGGGGCAACCGCAGGCCAGCGTCTTCTGCTCGCCAGGAACCGGGATGCCGTTCTTCTTTAGGTAGGCAACCGCTTCATCGTAGTAGGCGCAGGCGCCGTGGTCCTTGAGATGCTTGAGATGGGCCGCGATCGTGTTCGGGCCCGCTTTCACGATGTTCGCCATCACCCGGGCTTCGTCGTATGGCTCGGCCGGGCGCTCGACCACTGTCATCGCACCGGTCGGGCAGTGCCCGACACAGGCGCCTAGTCCATCGCAGAACAGGTCCGAGACCAGTCGGGCCTTGCCGTCAATCACCTGCAGGGCACCCTCGGGGCAGTTCGGGATACAGTTACCGCAGCCGGTGCAGAGCTCTTCGTTGACGCTAATTATCTTCCTTGTCTTACCCACGTCTGGCCTCCATTCTAAGGATGACTTCAGATACCTTGGTCTCGTTTAGCTTGTCCGCGACCTGCTGGTTGATGTCTTCGAAGAAACCGCCGAGGATGCACTTTTTGCCGCCGCAAACTGGTGTGCCGAACATGCACTTGCTGATGCGAATCGGCCCCTCGATGGCCTCGAATACTTCGCGAAGGCTGATGCGGTCTGCCGAGCGTCTCAGGCGATATCCGCCAGACGGCCCACGCACGCCCTGAACAAGACCGGCGCGCTCGAGCTGCAACAGCACCTTAGCCAGATGATGTTCAGACGCCCGCAGCCGGCGGGCTATTTCGTGGGTCGTGACCAGCGCATCACCGGCGCCAGCCAGGACCGCCATCGAGTGCAGCGCGAGGTTGGCCGCCTCGGAGACCCGAAACAGGTTTGAGGAACCGTTGTTGCTCATATATAGTAATCCTGCACTAGAATACCAAAATGGGCTGGGCTGTCAAGTATTATCTTGTACCCCGGTTAGATTGCTGTTAGTAGCTCCCGAGCGGTGGTTTCGGCGCCGGCAATCGAATACCGGCCCCAGCCGGCGCGGGCCATTGCCACAAGGCGGCCAGAAGCGCGTAACTGGCCGAGGGTATCGGCAAGACCGAGTGCATTCTCGTACTTGGCGATTGGTTCGATGACGCCGTGCTCCAGCGCGACGGTGAAGTTCTCGTAGGCGAACGGGCCGATGTGGGGAAATAGGGCAAAGAGCGGTAAGCCAAGTCCGAGCGCCCAGACGGTGCGTTCGTGCGCCGCCGCAACCATCACGTCAAGACTAGGCAGCAATTCCGCGACCTTGGTCGCTTCGGCCTGACGGTCACGTGCCCAGACCATCTGCACAGCGTCGTCAGGTACTGCGTGCATGCGCAGGACTGCTTGAGTTTTGGCCGCGCGCAGCCAGCCCGCGCCCCAGAAGATAATGGCGCGGTGACCGGCGCGAGTGACCGAGACGACCGCGGCCAGCAGTCGCTCCATATGCGGTTTCGGATAGGCGCCGGAGGTGAAGAACCCGACCGTGAGCGGGGCATCGGATTGCAGCCGGCCGCAGCGATTCACGAACGCCGACTCAACGCCCGCTGTCAGTGCGGGATGGATGACAAGTCCGGAGACACGGATGGCCGACAGCTCTCCGCCGACAGCCAGCAGTTTCTCGCGAGTCGATTCCACCGGTACGAAGATACGCCATGCACCGGGGACGGCGGCGACGCGCGGCGCGCTCAATTCGCCGTGGACGTAGGCGACGCGGCAGACTGGGGCGAGGATGCGGGCAAGCAGCGGGTGGTCAACGATGCAGACGCCGGTGAATCCAGCGAAGTGGCGGCGCAGGTCCGAACCGAGCAGGTTCAGTTGCAGGGCCGAAGGGACCGAGTCGGGTCGGCGGAAGCGGTTGTAGAGCGACAACAGCACACCGCCCCTGGCTCCGAGATAATAGAGCGATTTGGCTGCACGCCAAGCGCGAGCAGAAACACCGCTGCAGAGGTCGAGCACGGAGAACCGTCTTTTGTTTGGCAGGGCGTCCGGTGCGAGCCGGTCAAGGGCAGCCAGCACCGCATCGAGATAGGCCGGGTGGCCGCGGCCAATCTCGGAGCAGACCGACGTGAGCATCAGAGAGGATTTACCACCAAGATACAAAGGTACCAAGCGATCGAAGATAGAAGTGAGGAGGTGACTGGCGTCTGACCCAGATTGAGAGTTCGGCTGTGTAATTGTGGTCTTAGTGTTTTTGTGTTGAGTCCGGCCATTGTGCCTGTCACTTGAGGAATTTGGAGAAACGGCGGTCGGCGATTTCCTTGCCACCGGTCTGGCATTGCGGGCAGTAGTAGAGCGTAGATTCGGCGAAGCTCACCCGTTTGATTGGCGTGGCGCAGACCGGGCAGGGCTCGTCAAGGCGTCCGTGGACTCGTAGGAACGTCCGGTCACGCTGTTCGGGCAGACGGTTGAGCTTGCGGAGGTGAAGAATAGCGTTCTGTAGCGTTTTCCTAGTTGCCATATAGAGCCGGATCGTTTCCTCGGGCTTGAGAGCGGTTGAGATGGCAAATGGCGAGAGCCGTGCCTCGAACAGAATCTCATCAGAGAAGCAATTGCCGATGCCGGCAATGGCCGACTGGTCGGTAAGAAAGCGCTTGAGCGTGCGCGAGCGGCGGCTGAGCAACTGGCGGAGCCGGACCAGCGTGAACTCCGGGGTGAGCGGGTCAGGGCCAAGCCGGCTGACGAGGTCGAGCTGCTGCGGGTCGGTGACGACATAGACACTGAGGCGGTGATGGGTCGAGTCCTCGATGATGCTCAGGTCCTCGTCCTGGTCGAGATGGAGGGCAAATGCGTGGAGGTGTGTCAGCGGTGCCTTGGTCGGTCCGCAGGCGAAGCGGCCAGAAAGCATCAGGTGAATGCAGAGGTGCAGCTTCTCGTCGCAGACGATGCAGATGACCTTGCCGAGTCGAGTGACCGAGCGGATGTGCTTGCCGGCCAGCGCCTCGAGCGGCGGCGTGACCGTCTTGAGAGCAACCGGCGAGCGGACTTCGGCGCCGACAATCAGCCGACCAGCAAGTGCCAGGCGCAACCGGTCTTTAGTCACTTCGAGCTCGGGCAGTTCAGGCACGGAGTAGGATAGAGTTGTGACCAGCATCGGTCAATGGCCGGTCAGGGCTGGCTGCTTGACTTGCCTACGGCAGCGGATATCCTACGCTACCATATGCGCAAGCCGCTGACAGTGCTGGTTCTGGTTGTTGCTGCAGCCATTGCTCAACCGCCGGTGGTACCAAGGCCTACCAATACTGACATTCCGTCCGGAGCTGGCAACACTGTGCTCCTCTTTGTACCCCAGCGGTTGTTCAATGCCAGCGAATATGAACAGGTTACTGGCACAATTTCCCGTGCCGGCATTTATTATCGGGTACTGGCAGCGGATTCTGGAGTCTGCGTTAGCACTAACCGTGACAATCGGCTTGTCGTTGCTCCTGACCTGACCCTGCGTGATGTCGTTGTTGGCGATTTTGCCGGGCTGGTACTGCTCAGCGGGCCGGGCCAGACTCTTTACTGGGACGACACTTTGTTGCATGCTGTCTGCCGGCAATTTGCGGCAGCCGGCCGCGTGCTAGCTGGAATTGGGACCGCACCGATAACGCTTGCCCGGGCTGGCGTGCTCAAAAATCGTCGAGCCACGGTTGCTCGCGACCGCTATGCGGTCCAGTACATCCGTGAGCACGGAGCTCGGTATAGTCACCGAGCGGTTGTCACCGACAATCTCATAGTCACCGCTGCTCGTGCTGAGGATGCCCGTAGCTTTGCCCAGGCCGTGGCCCGGTTGGTGTTTTCGCGCTCAAGGTCGAAGTGAGGGTCGTGCTCCAGCGCGTGAGTCGGGCCCGCGTTACAGTGGACGCGGAGACGGTCGGCGAGATTGGCAACGGTCTGCTGCTATTGGTTGGTGTTGGTCACGGCGATAACGAGCAGGATTGCGCAGCTCTCGCTGCCAAGGTTGCCAGACTGCGAATATTCGAGGATGCCGCCGGTAAGATGAACCGGTCGTTGCTGGACACTCACGGCTCGGCCCTGGTGGTATCGCAGTTTACACTGCTGGCTGATACGAGCCGGGGGCTGCGGCCAAGCTTCACCGCTGCCTGTCCGCCGGATCGTGCCCGGCAGTTGGTTGACCGTTTCGTGACTGAGCTTGCCTGCCAAGGGGTGCCGGTCCGTACAGGCAGATTCGGAGCGCACATGCAGGTTGAGTTGCTGAACGACGGACCGGTAACTCTAATTCTTGATACCAAGGCCGATGACCGCAAGGGAGTTGTCTAGATGATAAAGAGCATGACCGGTGTGGGTCGGGCTGAGGCGTTGCTGCCTCCCTGGAACAGCAAGATTGTTGTTGATATCCGTTCGGTCAACCATAAGTATCTGGAACTGGTACCGCGGTTACCGCCGGCCCTAGCCGGTTATGAGAGCGAAATCCGCGACCTTGTCCGCCGCCGAGTGCGACGTGGCTATGTTCAGTTGCAGGTTAGTCTTGACGAGAACGCCGAAGCGCCAACGTTGGTTCTTGACCGCCGGTTACTGCGCGATTACCTGCGGCTTGCCCGAGAGCTTATAGCCAAGCACGGCATCGCCGGCGAGCTTGATGTCAACACCGTCTTGAGCTATCCGGGGATTGTGACATCCCAGAAGCCGGATGCCAATCGTGGCCGGCTCTGGCGCCAGGCGCGCAAGGTTATTGTCAAGGCTCTTAGTAATCTTGTCCAGATGCAGCGGGCCGAAGGGACAGCACTGGTGCGTGATTTGCGCAAGCGCATCGGTCGGATCAAGCGGGCGGTGCAAGCGATCGAACGTCGAGTGCCAGAGCGGTTGCGGGAGCGGCGCGAGAACCTGCTTGCTCAGCTCAAAGACTTGAACATCGAGGCCGATTCGCGGCGGATTCTGGAGGAAGTTGCCTTCATCAGCGAACGGGTGGATATCCATGAGGAGTGTGTTCGGCTTCGTTCACATTGCACGATGTTTGCCCGGGCGCTGGCCTCGTCGGCAACTTCGGGCAAGAAACTCGACTTCATTGCCCAAGAGATGCTGCGCGAAACCGATACGCTTGCGGCCAAAGCCCGGGACATGGTGATTTCGCGTCGCGCCATCGAGATCAAGGGCGAGATCGAGAAACTGAAGGAACAGGTTAGGAATGTCGAGTAGTGGCCGAAGTGCTGCCAGGCTGGTTAGGCGGCACCAGCCTTTCTTGGTCGTGCTCTCGTCACCTTCAGGAGCAGGCAAGACCAGCATCTGCCGGGGTGTGGTTAAGGCTGATTCCAGCGTTGCCTACTCGGTTTCGGCGACGACTCGGCCGCGCCGGCCCGGCGAAGTCCACGGTCAGAGCTATTTCTTCTACTCGCCGGCCCGGTTTCAGGAATTGCTGAAGCGTGGCGAATTGCTGGAAAGCGCCCGGGTTTATGATTATTATTACGGCACGCCGAAGCGGCCGGTATTTGCACAGTTTCGCCGCGGCCGCGACGTAATTGCCGATCTCGACATTCAGGGCATGCGTTCCTGCAAGCAGGCCCTGCCGGGAACTGTTGGCATCTTCATCGTTCCGCCCAGTCGGCGCGAACTGGCCCGACGGCTGCGCAGCCGGGGTACCGATTCAACCGAGGTAATCCGGCGTCGTGAGGCGGAACTCGATGCTGAACTGGCAGCAGTGCCCGAATTTGACTATGTGGTGGTTAATGATCGCCTGGACCAGGCAATCCGCGACGTGATGGCGATAATCCGCGCCGAGCGGCTGCGGACATCGCGAATGAGTCCGGAAATGAAGAGGCTCCTGGCCCGGCGCCAACCCAAAGGAGACTAGTGATGAAGCTGATTTCACCGGAACGACTGGCTGCCCGCTATCAGAACAAGTATCTGGCGATCAATGTGGCTGCCCTCGAAGCACGCCGGCTCATTGAAGGGATGCACCGCGACGAGGTCCAGCTCAACCAGAATCCATACGAGCTGGCGCTGGAGCGTGCTCTTGCCGGCGAGATAAAGTGGGCAAAGCTGACCGAGGCCGATATCGAGGCCATGGCGCGGGCGACGTTTGACGAGCCAGTAATGCCAAGACCATTCGTCCGGCCGCAGCCGCTGCTCTAGGTTTCGCTCTTAGCCAGTCGCGGGTGCGTCCGGCGTGAGGCAGCGGACTGTTTCCTCCTACCGCGTTCTGCTCGGGATAAGCGGCGGTATTGCCGCCTATAAGTCGCTTGAACTTGTCCGGTTGATGAAACGCGCTGGCTGGGATGTCACCGCGGTGATGACTCGTGCTGCGCGCCGTTTTGTCGGGCCGGAATCGTTTCGGGCGCTGACCGGAAACCCGGTTGCGGTTGACCTCTTTCCCAAGGTTCGGCCGCAAACCAACCGCGACTCTGCCCGTATCCCGCACGTTGACCTAGCGAGTTCGGCTGACCTGGTTATCGTCGCACCGGCGACAGCCAATATTATCGGTAAGCTGGCGAACGGCATTGCTGACGACCTTCTCTCAACCGTTCTTCTGGCAATACCGGCTGAGGTGGTCAGGTCTGGCCGGGTGCTGCTGGCACCAGCAATGAATACGAACATGTGGCATCAGCCAGCGGTGCAGGCAAACATCAGCCGCCTTGTTGAATACGGCTACCGGTTGATTCAGCCTGGCACTGGAGAGCTGGCCTGTGGCACCACCGGGCCGGGTAGGATGGCCGAGCCAGCGGCTATCTTTGCGGCCGGTGAGGCGGCGCTGTTGCGCCGAGCCAGCGGTGCTGAGTGCCGACCGCTCGCGGGCGTTCGGTTCGTTGTCACTGCTGGTCGGACTGAGGAACCAATTGACCCGGCGCGGATCATCACCAATCGTTCGAGCGGTCGCACTGGCCTGGCCATTGCCCAGGCCGCAGCGGCGGCTGGTGCCCGGGTGCGGCTGGTTGCTGGTGCTCTTTCGGTGCCAGTACCAGAGCACATCCCGACGACCAGTGCGCCCGCTGCCCGGAAAATGAAGGAGACTGTGCTCAAGCTGCTGCCGCAGACCGATGTGCTGGTGATGTGCGCGGCGGTTGCCGACTATCAGCCGGTGCGACTCAGCCCGACCAAGTATCACGACAACCGACTGACGCTCGAATTGACCAGAACGCCGGACATTCTTGAGGCTGTGGCAGCGCGGCCTCATCCCGGTCTGGTGGTGGGCTTCTCCCTTGACGATTCCGAGGCACGCGCTCGCGCCAAGCTGGCTGCCAAGAAGCTCGACCTGATTGTTGCTAATCCGTTCCGCACCGCCGGTGCCGAGGAGATTACTGCCCGGTTGTTTTCTGCTGACGGCCGGTCGCGCCGGCTGCCAGCAATGTCCAAAGAGGAGTTTGCCCGGCAACTGGTGGCGACGATTGCCAAGTTGTGGCAGGCCCGAGCTGCCAGTAGTCGGAAAGGAAGGGTCACATCGTGACGGCTGATTCGACCGACAGCGTTCGCAAGCCGCCGCAGTCACTCGAAGCCGAGGCGGCAGTGCTCGGGGCGATGCTGCTTGAGCCCCGCACCGTGCCGACAGTGATTGCGTTGCTACGGCCCGAGAACTTCTACCTGCAAGCTCACCGCCGTGTCTATCAGGCAATACTGCGGCTCTTCGAGCAGAACTCGCCGACCGACATTGTGACCGTGACTGCCGAACTGCAGCGAACCAAGGAACTGGATGCGGTCGGTGGCCCGGCTTTTCTTTCGGCGTTACTCGACTCGGTGCTGACCACGGCCAACTGCGAGGAGCACGCCCGAATTGTGCTCGAAAAGTCAATCCAGCGTCAGCTCATTCAGACGGCCACCGAGATTGTCCAGGCCGGATTCGACGAAGAACGAAGCGCGGCTGAGCTGCTGGAGGAGGCGGAGCAGAAGATATTTGAGATTCGGGAGGCCGGGGCCCGCAAACGGTTTGTCAAGGTCAAGGACCTGCTGATGACCGAGATGGAGCGGGTCTATCGGGCGATGGAGCAACGCAAGCTGATTACCGGGGTTGAGACCGGGTTCCATGAGCTTGACGAAATGACGTCCGGGCTGCAGCCAGGCGAGCTAGTGATTGTGGCCGGCCGGCCCTCGATGGGCAAGACCGCCTTTGCTCTCAACGTGGCGGTCAACGCGGCCGCCCGTACTGGTCTGCCAGTGGCCATCTTCAGCTTGGAGATGTCCACCGAGTCGCTGGTCCAGCGGCTGATGTGTTCGGAGGCCGGGGTCTCGATGAAGAATCTGCGGGCTGGCCGACTGACCCGGGAGGAGCACTCGCGACTGGCAAACGTTCTCGGCCCGTTGAGCGAGGCCCAGCTTTACATTGATGATTCGCCTGGCCTGAGCGCGCTTGATATCCGCGCCCGGGCCCGGCGGCTCCGGTCTGAGGTACAGCTTGGGCTAATCGTCATTGACTACCTGCAACTGATGGAGTCGCATCAGACGAATCGCCGTGAGCGCAACCGGCAGCAGGAGATATCGGAAATCACTCGCGGCCTCAAGGCGATGGCCAAGGAGCTCAATCTGCCGGTGGTGGTCATTTCTCAGCTTTCGCGGGCACCGGAGACCCGCGGGGGAGAGCGTCGGCCCCAGCTTTCTGACCTGCGCGAATCGGGTGCGATTGAGCAGGATGCCGACCTTGTCCTGATGCTCTACCGCGCCGAGTTCTACAATCCTGATGACGAGAGTGTGCGCGGTCAGGCAGAAGTGATGGTAGCCAAGCAGCGGAACGGCCCGCTCGGAACTGTCCGGCTCACCTACTTGGGCCACTGTATGCGGTTCGAGAATCCGTATGTCGGTCGGCCACCAGAGCAGCCGGAACCGAGCATTGACTACGAGGACGAGCTACCCGAATGAGCGCCAGGTTACGAGGGGCCAAACTTGCCAGCTAAGAGTCGTTCGGTCTTTGTCTGTCAGAATTGTGGACAGGAGTCTCCGCGTTGGCTTGGTCATTGTCCGGGCTGCGGGGCCTGGAACACGCTGGTCGAGGAGCTGCGGCCAACCCGGCCACCGGCCGAACGCAGTCGTAGTGGCACGACTGGCGCGCGACCGGTGCGGTTGAGCCAAATCGCGCCGCAGGCCCAACAGCGACTGGCAACCGGTATTGGCGAACTGGATCGGGTGCTGGGCGGCGGTCTGGTCCCAGGTTCGTTACTCCTGATTGGCGGCGAACCCGGCATCGGCAAGTCAACGCTCACCCTGCAGGTTTGTCAGCGGATTGCCCAAGCTGGCCGGCCAGTACTCTATGTCACTGGCGAGGAATCGGCCGAGCAACTACGGTTGCGGGCTGAGCGACTGGGTGCGCTCGCTGATGGGATTCACCTGCTCTGCACAATTGATATTGACGAAATCGTCACGGCGGTCGAGGAGTTGAATCCGTCGCTGCTGGTAGTTGATTCGATTCAGACAGTCTATCGTTCGAGCCTGACCAGTGCGCCGGGCAGTGTCGGTCAGGTGCGCGAATGCACGGCCGAGCTGCTACGGCTGGCCAAGAGCCGCACCTTCACTACCTTTGTTGTTGGCCACGTGACCAAGTATGGTCTGATTGCCGGGCCGAAGACGCTTGAACACATGGTTGACACGGTCCTCTACTTTGAGGGCGAGGGCTACCAGCAGTATCGAATCGTTCGGGCGGCCAAGAACCGCTACGGTTCGACGAACGAGATTGGCGTGTTCGAGATGACCGAGTCGGGACTGATAGAGGTCTCAAATCCGTCAGAGTTCTTTCTTTCCGGCCGCCGTGCTGATGTCTCGGGTTCGGCAGTGGTCGCGACAATCGAGGGCACCCGGCCGCTCTTGGTTGAGGTGCAGGCCTTGGCCGCGGCCACACCTTTTGCCCTGCCGCAGCGCGTTGCCACCGGCTTTGATGGTCGGCGGCTGGCGATGCTGATAGCTGTGCTCGAACGGCGGGCCGGGGTCTCAGCAGCCGGCCAGGATGTTTTCATCAACGTTGCCGGCGGACTGAAGATTGTCGAACCAGCCGCCGACCTGGCAGTGGTTGCGGCCATCGCTTCATCAATTCGCAATCAGCCGCTGCCTGAGGATGCAGTCTTCATCGGTGAGGTTGGGTTGGGCGGCGAAGTCCGGTCGGTTGCGCGAACCGAGGCGCGCGTGGCCGAAGCATCGCGGCTCGGCTTTCGCAAGGTGGCATTACCGGCCGCATCAGGCCGCATCCGTCATTCTGGGATAGAGCTATTCCCAGTGCCGACGGTTCGGGCTGCGCTCGAACTCGCCCGCCTGCAATGACCAGAAGCTCGGCGGTTCGCTATCGCCTACCAGCTAAGGCCGGTATCATCCCGGCAGCCTGTTATTGGAGGTTAGATGCTTTTCCCAGCCAAGAAGACTTTCATCGTTGACTATCAGAGTCTGGCCGACCCACGCATTGCCGATTTCCTGGCCTTTGGCCTCGTCACTGGCCGCTTGCTGCTGCCCGATGTTGAGCCGAGCGGCCCGAACGACCATGCCAACCGGCGCGCACGTGAGGCCATCGAGAAGCTCAAAACAGTCAAAGGACTGACGGTCAAGCTCGACCGTTCCTTGGCCAGTCGCGAGGCAGTGCTGGCAGCAGTTCGCAAGCATAAGGCGACGCTCATCACCACCAACCCTGAACTAAAGCAGTTGGCTGGCCCGGGCAATGCTGTCACCGCCACCGACATCTACAATCTGTTCAAGCCCCAGTATCTGCCTGGTACTGAGCTGCGGCTGCGCATTGCCAAAAAGGGCAAGGAGAAGAACGAGGGCATCGGCTACCTAGAAGGCGGTATCAAGGTGGTCGTGGAGAACGGCGCAGCTGCAGTCGGCAGCGACCTTGAGGTGGTGATTCAGGGCGCTCTTGACACTGATGTCGGTCGGGTCGTCTTTGCCAAACCGCGCTACACCGAACTGCGCTAGCCGGAGTTGACCATGGTTAGACGCTAGCCGCTGACTGTCAACCGGGCAGCGGCTAGTCGGCTGCGGCCAGCAGCACCTTGGCCAACTGTCTCCGCTCCAGTCCGAGATGGGCAGCGATACTGGTTAGCACAAATCCCAGGGTGCCGGCACGCAGGCTGCGATGGGCCGGAATGGTTACGTGATGGACGCCGTTCTGCTCGGTTGTGAGCCGCATGTGGGAGCCGACTTGCCGGGTGACGCGGTAACCGTAACGGCGCAAACGCCGGGCCAGTTCGGTACCGGCAATGTCGCGGGCCAGCTTCACAACTCGATGCGCTCGGTCCGACCGTGCCGGCCAAACCGCAGGACGACCGCGTCGGGCCGACTGCATTCCTCACAATGGCAGCAGGCTGCCTCGCAGATGTTCTTGCGCAGCTCGGCGAGGGAGTCAGCTTCGGTGAAGATGTCGGCTCCCTGCGCTTGGGCTGAATAGCCGCCACCTCGCAGTCGCCGGACCAGAAACTCAATCTCGGCCATCTATTTCGGCAGCAGAAAATAGACACCGCGGCCAGGTCGGGCCTGACTCACCCGGCGGCCCAGCGCGTCATACACCGGCTGCGCCGGCATCGGCACCTGACTGCCGCAGGAGACAAACTTGCCGAGACCGCGAACCCGCTCGGTCCGAACCGGTGCTCTCTCGGCTACCGCGGTCAAACTGGTATCATCGAGCGTCACATCGTCAACATAGGCAACGAGTCCGGCCAGCGTTGCAAAAGTGATCGAGAGAAAGACGCTTGAGTCTGGTGCTGTTACCCAGCGCCGATATTCACGATAGTTTGTTCCGGAGTAGTAGGCTGGAATCAAGGTCGGCGAACCGATCGGCGAAGCATCGAGCTTGGTGAACTGGAGGATGAAAGAACCGGCCACCGCGCCGGGTGATCGCACCCAACCGGCAAACTCATAGCTCAGTCCAGGCCGAACGAGCGTTGCCGAGGTTACAAAGGCGCTCGTGTCCACTGCCTCCAGCCGTACACACCAGGAACCGGTGTGGCTGTTCGAGTCTCGCACTGCCGAGCCTGGCGACAGTGCCTCTGATGTCAGCCAGCCAACCGGCACGCCCAATAGCCAGGTCTCAAACGACGGGTTCAGCACAATATTCACTCCGGCAGCCGGCAGGACCAGCGCCGCAATCAGTAACAACAGTGATTTCTTCATCTTCATGCACTCCTTTTCCGCGAGCAACAATCTTTCCGCCCGGTTCTCCTTGGTGTTCAACTAATTCCAGTCTAGAAACTGACCGGCCAGAGGTCAATGCCGGTCTCAGGCTGCGCGTCGTCTGAGCTAGACCAGAACTGCGACCTGCCTGGCCAAGACATCATGAGTGGCTCTGGCAGCAGGGTCTTGGGAGAGGGCAGCAGGAGTGCTGCCGCAGGCCTAGTCCATAACCGGGTTGCAGACGTTCCCAGTAGCAGCGCCGAGAAGAGTCCTGCACTTGGCTTGGGGAGCACGTCCGATACTTCTCCTCGAAGCCCATATGCCAAGACCTGCCCAGACGCAACCTCCAGCCGATTGGCAGATGGTGTCCTCAGCATCTCTCTAAGCAGTCTCGCCACAACTCTACCGAACCACTCCCGGGACAGTCCCCGGGGTGGGGTCTCGGGAAGCGGCTGATAGACTATAACTCACGGCATTCTCTGCGGTTACGCGATAGTTCGTCCGTGCTCCTCTGTGTACTTGCAAGTACACAAACCGGTCTGGGGAAGCGTGCCCCGGATTACAATTCCTGCACGAGATTCGGTCTTAGTGCGTATAACCCATTGAGGACGCAATTCGGCGACCTCGGCTGTGCAACCTGTGGTTCTCTCGTTCCTAGGAGCTTCCGTTTCTCGTGTTCATCCTCGTAGCCACATTCCTTCTTTCGTTCTAACGCTAGCGAGCGGCCACTACCGCCGGCTGCGGCGATTCCTCGCCGCCAGGCCTCCTCGGAATGACGTGATGGGTATTGTCATACCGATGGTAGTCGAGGGAATCTCGCCTCCGCGTTCGTCCACGTTGACGACCTTGACAGATAACCTCGCTCTGCTACCATCGGCCTATGCCGCGAGGTAACGAGTTGACTGAACCGACACTAGGAAACGTCCCTTGTCAACCGGTCGGCGATACCAGAATCGTCAGACTCGTGATCGACGGCTTCAGGGGGGTACCGAACAAACTGGTGGTCGACTTCAGGGACAAATGTGGCACACCAAGTTCTCTCCTCATTTGCGGCGACAATGGTACGGGCAAGTCGACAATTGTCGATGCGCTGGAGTACGCTCTGCGTGGTAACGTCCGCGGTCGTTGGCTACCCCTCTACTCGTTGTTTGCGGCGACTGAAAGTGCGACGACTGTCGATTTCGCGGATGGCACGTCCTTCACACGTGGCGCCACCCCCGACACCAGAGGCAAATGGCGGCGAGATACCAGCCCACACAGGAGCTTCTGTATCTCGCCGTTCGTGCTTCGCCGGAGCGACATCACGAGGTTCTGGGAAACGCCAGACCACGAGAGGCAGATTGCTTTCGACAGCTTCCTGAGACCGGGAACGAAGAGTCCAGTGGAGAAGCAATGTGCAGTCCAGAGTGTGCTCAACTCTCTCGGCGCTGCTGTCACTGATTCTTTTCGAGAACTTTCTGCCGCTTCAGAGCATGTCGTGGCCATAGAGCTCCTCTATCAGCGACCTACGTCGACGACCCTCGCCTTCAACGTTCATCTTGTGGGAGGCAGAGTCGTGCCGCCGCAGCAGATCTTCAGCGAGGCCAATTTGGACCTGCTGGCACTGCTTGTGTATCTTGCCTTCGTGGAGGAAGCTTCCCGGAGAGGGCAGTCCAAGCTGCTCGTACTCGATGATACACTACAGAGTGTCGATGCTCCTGTCCGTCAGCGTTTGGCGGAGCATATTGTTGATCGCTTCCATGATTGGCAGATTGTGTTCACCGCACACGACCGGCTCTGGCAGGAGCAGTTGCGCGCACTGATGCGTCAGCGTGCGCACCGCTTTCTGGACTTAACCATCTCGCATTGGAGTTACCACAATGGGCCAATCCTGGCAGGCAGTGACCGTAATGTCGACCAGGCCCTCACTGAAGCGCTGGATTGCGGACGCGTATCGGATATCTGCGCGCGAGCTAATCTGCTGGTGGAATTGGTCTGTCACGAGATGAGCCAGGCTTTGCCTACATCGGTCATACGTAGAAGGGGTGATCGATACACTCTGGGCGACCTCTGGCCGGGTGTGTACAAGGTTCTGTCGAGGACGACGGCCAAAGATTTTGCGGAAGCCGTGCAGCGTTGGATACACCTGCGCAACATTGCGGGAGCACACTACAATGAGTGGGCCATGGGCCTGTCAATGCATGAGGCACGGCAATTCGGCGAAGCTGTACTGAACCTGGCTAATTGTGTTTGGTGTAACGTCTGCCACAGCTGGGTGGAACGTCATGACCTCGCCGAGGGGCGTGCCAACTGGGCCTGCCGTTGTCGTAATAAAAGGGTCGAGCGTCTAAGGATTGATGCCCAGTAGACCCCGGCCATACGGGGACACAATACCAAATAGATGAGGTATACTGTGCATTCATGGCGTTGCGCGGTTATTCCGGTGCGAACACAACCAGCTTGCTGACGGGTTACAGCTTCTCAAGTTCTTGCTCGATGAGCTGGCGCTGGTGACCTGAGCCCTTGACGGGCGAGGTCGTGCAGGCCTAGGTGCCGCTGAGGACGAGGTTCGAGAGCGGCAAGGCCTCGGCCTCGATGCGAGACAGACTGGCGATTTTGCTTGCGTGGTCGATGTCCAGGCCGACGAGTTTGCCGTCGGCATCGAAGTCGAGAACGACGCCAGGGGCGACCTCGCGTGAATCCACACTCGCTTTTTCGGACAGGTCGATGTACAGCGAATCGGTTTCAGGATAATAGCGCAACTTCATTCAGTCCTCCGTGTAATCCCGGTCAGGGAACGCATTGTGAACGGTTTCGCCATCAGCCAGCGTAACCACCCTCAGGAAGCGTCCCAGTTCAGGGACAAATAGCCAGTAGCGAACGCGCCCGTCGGGCTGTACTTCGCGGCGAGCAGGGTTAGCTAATGCTACTTGACACCACTCGCGCTTGATGTACGGACGTTTGCGTAGGACCTGCTCTTCAAAGTAGCGAGTGGTCTTCATCACATTCATAGACTAGCTACAGGGCACATTCTGTCAATCCGAAGGCCGGGGTCGGTAGGCCACAGGAACCAAGGAACTGCGTCGGGCGCAGCAGAATCCTCTTCTTTACAGCTGTTCTAGTTCCTGCTCGATGAGCTGGCGCTGGTAGAGTTTCCAGTAGAGTCCCTGGCGGGCGAGGAGGTCCTCGGGTGTGCCTTCTTCTTTGACCTCGCCGCCGTCGAGCACGTAAACCCAGTCGCAGGCTGATAGCACCGATAGCCGGTGCGAGACGAGTATCGCAGTAGTGTCGCGCAGTTCGGTCATCAGCCGATTGATGAGGTCACGTTCGGTTTCGGCATCTAGCGCTGAGGTGGCGTCGTCGAAGACCAGTATCCGCGGTCGGCCAACCAGGGCTCGGGCAATAGCGACTCGTTCTTTTTGTCCGCCCGAAAGCCGGGTGCCGCGTTCGCCGAGCATCTCGTCAAGCTTTTGTGGAAACGCGGCCACGTCCTGGTCGAGTTCGGCGCCGGCGATGATGCGTTGCAGCTCTTCCTCGCTTACGCCCTCGCGGCCGAAGAGGATGTTGTTGCGGACAGTGTCTGAGAAGAGCATCGGTTCCTGCGGTGCATACCCGAACAGCTGGCGATAGGCAGCAAGGTCAAGTTCGCGGATGTCTCTGCCGGCAAGTGTCACCCGGCCCTGCTGCGGGTCAGCCAGTCGAAAGAGAAGGCGAAAGATGGTGCTTTTGCCCGAGCCAACCGTACCGGCAATGCCAATTTTGCGGCCGGGGGCGAATCTCATGGAGACGTTTTTCAGTGCCGGTCGGTCGGCGTAGCGGAAGGTGACATTCTCCAGTCGTAGTTCACCGAACTCGGGCAGGGCGGGTCGGGCGGGAGTGGTGATTTCGAGCGGATGGTTCTGGAGCGATTGAATCCGCTCCGCGGTGCCCTGGGCGCGGCGGCCAGAAACAAAGAGCCGGCCGATGTCGAACATTGGGCCGAGAAGCATCAGGATGTAGGCGTTGAAGGCGACGAACTGGCCAAGGGTGAGATGGTGCTGGACAACCTGCCAGCCGCCGAGCCAGAGGACGAGCAGGGTTGCAATCTCGGCGATACCGGTGTAGAAGACCTCAATGGCTGCTTCGAGACGGGCCTCGCGCACGGCTACGTCCACTCGTTCGTCAAGGGTGCGACGGAACTGCTGGCCAAGCTTTGATTCCATGACGTAGGCTTTTACCAGTCTGATGCCGGTGAAGGCCGCTTCCAGCCGGTTGTTGACCTCGGATATCATCTTCCGCCATTGCATGAATAGTGAGTACATCCGCGGCGAGATGCGCAGCCAACCCCAAAGTGCGAGCCCAGCCGGCAGAATCGAGATGAGGGTCAGGAGCGGGTTCATCCGCAGCATTATCGCCAGCGAGAAGACGACCATGAACAATGAGCCGATGAATCGGAATATCACCGAGCAGGCAAAGAAGGAAAGCTCGTTCATGTCGTGGTCAAGCCGCTCCATTACGTCACCAGTGGGATATTTGGTGGTGAAAGTGTGGCCCATTTCGAGCACGCGACTGAACACCGTTGAGCGCACTTTCCAGGCGTAGAGTTCGTTGATGCGGCCGCGCAGGAACGGCATTAGCACATCGCCGATAACCCGCAGCACGCCCAGACCGACGAGCATCAGCACGTAGCGGATTAGCTGTCGCTGGGTGATGCCGCGTTTGATGCCGTCAATTATCAGTCGCAGGACATAGGGAAAGGCAAGGGTCAGGCCGGTGGCGATGAGCATTCCCAGCACGAGCAGCACTGCCCAGGCTTTGCGCTCGCGCCAGAAGTCGAAGACAATCTTTAGGCTGGCCATGCTGGCCCGGTGAGTTGCTGGTTCTCTTGTCGGCTGTTTCTTCATCGGGTCACTAGCCTGCTTCGCCACTGGCGGTGGCACTTTCCTGTCCGACGTACTGCAGTCGGTACAATCGCGCGTAGATGCCGTTGCGACTGAGAAGTTCATCGTGGGTGCCGGTTTCGGCTACCCGGCCTTTGTGAATCACGACCACGCGGTCGGCCATCCGAATCGTTGCCAGCCGATGGGCAACGATGATGGCGGTCCGTCCCGCGAGCAGTTCGGCGAGTCCAGCCTGAATCAGTTGTTCAGTATGCGGATCAACCGAGGAGGTCGCTTCGTCGAGGATGAGGAGCTGGGGGTCACGCACCAGGGCCCGGGCAAATGCCAGCAGTTGGCGTTCGCCCAAGGAGAAGTTGGCGCCGCCCTCAGTCAATACTGAATCGTAGCCCTGCGGAAATCGTTCAATCGCCTCGTGCACCCTTACCCGTTTGGCCGCGGCAATCACCTGCTCGCGGGGCACGGTCTCGTCGAACATGCGCAGGTTGTCGAGGACCGTGCCCGGGAACATCAGTACTTCCTGGGGCACAAATCCAACTGCCTGGCGTAGTCGCTTCCGGTCGATCGTGGCCAGGTCCTCGTCGTCGTAGCGGATTCGACCGCGCTGGTAGAGGTAGAACTTGAGCAGCAGGTTGACGATGGATGTCTTGCCGCCACCGGTCTCACCCACCAGTGCTACCTTCTCGCCGCGACGAACTGTCAGGCTGATGTCGCGGAGAACCAGTTCTTGGCCGTCATAGGCAAAGTCAACGTGCTCGCAGACGATCTCGCGTTCGAGCTGTAGTGGTCGAGCAACAGGCTGGCCGGCTGGTTCGAGCGGTTGGTCGAGCAGATGAAACGTCCGTTCGGCAGCGACGAATGCCCGCTGCATCATGTTGATCTGGTCTGATATTGCCCGCAGCGGCCCGAACAGTCGCGTGATGTAGGCGGCAAAGAGGAATAGGGTGCCGATGGTCAACTGTCCGCGTAGGGCCAGCACCCCACCGAACCCGAGTACCAGGCCGACAGCGGCAATCTCGCCGAAGTCAACGAGAAACCAGACCAAACTCCACATCACTTGGGCCCTAATCTCCTGCCGGAACTTGCGTCGGTTCAGTTCGTCCATTCGGGCAGCAAATCGGCGTTGCTGGTTGAAGAGCTGAATGACGGGCAGGCCTCGCAGGGCTTCGGCGACGAGTGTGTTGGTCTCGGCCACAGTCTTGCGAACGTCGAGATAGACCGGTCTTACCTTTTTCTGGAACAGCCAGAAGGCAACAGCAAAAGGCGGCAGCAGGATTACGACGAGCAGGTAGAGTCGCCAGCTCGTGAGGCCCATGACGACGCTCATGCCGATGAGCATCAGGCCGCTTTGCAGGATGGTGACGGTTGTCCGGGTGAAAAGCATCTTCAGGGCCTCGGTGTCGCTCTCGACCCGCGATATCAGCCGGCCGACCGGGTTGCGGTCAAAGAATGCCATCGGCACTTCGAGCAGATGCTCAAATAGGGCCTGTTTGAGATTGGCCGCGCCGCGTTCGCCGACCAGGGCAAGCCAGAAGTTCTGGAGATAGGCAGCAATCAGCACGCCACCCTGCAGCGCAAGGTAGAGTAGCGATGTGACTGCCAGTCCACGCAGGTCGCCGAGCGCGATGTCGTGGTCAATTGCCCGCTTGAGCAGGACCGGGCCCAGTAGTCCCAGTCCGGTTGAGACCAAAAGCGCAAGACAAGCACCGATAATCAGTCGCTGGTAGCGCTGAAAGAACGGCCACAGTCGCCGGACATAGACCTTGGCGCTGCCTTTGAGTCTGGTGTCTTCGATGTCAATTGCATCGAAGTCGTGGAAATGCATGAGCGCCGATTATAGCGCTAGATTGGGTTTTGTCTAAGGGGTGGGGTGCCGCTGTGGATGACGGGGTTGATTTGCCAATTGGCAGCCGTGGTTGTAGCATTTGCAGTTAATGGAAGAGAAGTCAACAAGCTCAGTGACGCCGGCCCAGCGGCTGCGGGAACTACTACCCGAACTCGAGCAACTTGTGGCACAGCGGTTGCTGATTGGCGGCAAGGCCTCAGAACTGCTACTGGAGTCAAGTCGGCGTTTCGGAATGGCGCTGGTTGGCGTCTATGAGTTCGAGTTGCTGGCCGAACTGCTGGCGGAAGTACGTTGGCTGGGAATGGTGTTGGCTGCGCACGGCGAGGAGCCGACTGCGCTCGGCCGAGTGCTGGAAAGCTGGAGTGTGGCAATCAGCAGCCGGTTACCAGCGGAGCAGGCTCGGACCCTGGTCGGACCGATTGATGCGGTGCGGAATATTGCTGGGAACACGGGCAGGATACCCGAGCTGCCAATCGGCGTCGAATCCCAACTGGGGCCAGAGGCTCAGGCGCTGTTTGTGCTCATCAGTCAGCGCCGACGGCGTGCCGCAGTTGAACTGCTGCAGGCCTGGGCCAGGCATGGCCGCCGGTTTGCCAGCATTGTTGAGGAGTCGGTGCTGCCGGTGATGGCCGAGGTGGGGCGGCGCTGGGCCCACGGCCAGTTGAGCGTGGCTGACGAACATGCTGCCACCGAGGTCTGCCGTTATGCAGTGTTGAGACTGGCGGAGGCGATGTCCCCCGCGCCAAACCTTGACTTGCGAGCACTGGTAGCCTGCGTGCCCGGGGAGGAACATTCTTTTGGGGCAGAGGTGCTGGCCGAGGAATTGCGGCTGCAGGGATGGGATGTTTTCTTTGTCGGCCGAAGCGCACCCGCAGACGATATCGCAAGAGCAGTCAGCGGTTTTGGTCCCGACGTTGTGTTTCTTTCGGTGACAATGATTGCCAACCTGATTGCGGCCCGGGAGCTGGCCACTCGGCTTCGACTGGTTGGCGACAAGGCACGGGTGCCCGGAGTTGTGCTGGGCGGTCGGGCTGCAAGGCTGGCAGCGGAGAAGTTGGCCGGGCAGGGAGTGGTTGTTGCCGATAGTCTTGCTCGTGCCCCCGCTGCCGGTCTTGGGCTGGCTGGCCGGAGTCATAGCTAGGAGAGAGCGGTGCGACGGCGAGTTGCGGTGCAGATGCTGGCGCACGAGCGGTCAACTACTGCCGGTGCAGTGCTGGGCGTGGTGGCAATCGTCTTTCTGGTCGGGCAGCAGCTGGCGGTGCTATTTGGGTTGCTGACCTTGATGTCGGCATTGATTGACAACAGTGGTGCTGATATCTGGGTGGTGCCGCGAAATGTCAATAACACGAACTCAACCGGCACATTGCCGATCCGGTATGTTGACCGGTTGATGGCGCTGAATGAGATCGAGTGGGCCGAGCCGGTCATCTATGCCGGGGCACAGCTCCGGCTGGCAGATGGCACCTCACGGCCGGTCCAGGTGGTCGGCTGCGCTCGGCCGCGGCTGGCCGGTGGGCCGTGGCAGTTTGCTCAAGGCACAGGGAGTCTGCTGCTTGCCTATGGCAACGTCACTATTGACCGGCTGGACCTGGCAGAGCTCGGCAATCCTCAGCTCGACCAGATTGTAGAGGTCAACTCGCGCCGGGTCCGTATCGCTGGTTTCACCAGCGGTGCTCGGGCTTTTGGTGCGCCACTGGTCTTCACTAGTCTGGCCAAGGCCCGCGAACTGGTCCGGCTGCCGGGCGACCGCTGCAGCAATATTCTTGTCAGGCTGCGGCCGGGGACAAACCTGTCCCGGGCATTGGAGCTCATCCGGGCAGTGCTGCCCAAGGCCGAGGCGCTCACGGTGGGCGAACTGGCTATCAATACCAAGGTTTACAATCTGACGCGGACCGGTATTGGTTCGAGCTTTGGGTTCTCGACGGTTATCGGTGTCCTGGTTGGTGTCGTTATCATCACCCTGACGATGTACACGAATGTGCTCAATCGGCAGCGCGACTTTGCCGTGCTGCGGGCATTGGGGGCCCGGGCGCGGGATGTCTTTCTTATCATTCTCTTTCAGGCGCTGACGATTGGGTTGGTGGGTATTATGATTGGATTTCTGCTGCTGGCCGGGTTCCTCTTGGGGGTTCAGGGCTCGCGGCTACCGGCTAACCTGCCTTATTGGGTGCCACTGGTGCATGTCCTGCTGACGTTTCTGCTCTGCATCGCTGGGTCGGCAATCGCCTTGCGGCGGGCCTTGCGCATCGAGCCAGCAGCCGCGTTTCGCTAGATGGCAACACCGGTGCTCAGTCTGCAGGGGGTCGTCCGCGATTTCTCAGATGGCCGGACGACCCGGCGCGTGCTGAAAGAGACGACGATTGACATCCTGCCTGGTGAGCTGACAGCCTTGGCCGGGCCTTCCGGTTCGGGCAAGACAACACTGCTGACAATCATGGGACTGGTGCTTGCGCCGACAAGCGGCCGAATAGTTGTTGCCGGTCAGGATGTGGCAGGATTGGACGAAGATGCCTTGGCGACAATTCGGCAGCAGCGCTATGGCTTTGTCTTCCAGCAGGCAGCGCTCGTGCCGGCACTGACGGTGCTGGACAATGTATTGATTGCAGCGGCAGTGCAGGGAGGGCGCATCGACCAGAAGACAAGGCTGCAGGCACTTGAACTGCTGGCCGGACTGGGAATGGCCGGATACGAGAATGTTCGTCCCCAGCAGCTTTCCGGTGGACAGCAGCAACGGGTGGGCATCGCCCGGGCGCTGATCGGTGACCCGGTGCTGGTGCTGTGTGATGAGCCGACATCGGCGTTGGATGTCGATTCGAGCCATGTGGTACTGGAAGCACTGAAGGAGATTGCCCACGACCCGAAACGGGCGGTAGTGCTGGTAACTCACGACCCGCGGGTCTTCCCTTATGCTGACCGACTAGTCAAGATGGAAGATGGAGCGATTGTCTATGACAGCCGGCAGGGACGGAAGGGATGATGTCCGGTTGCAGTAGGATTGGCAGCATGATAGTTGATAAGAGGTGGTAAGATGAGGCGGCGAATCGGTGGTTTGTTGTTCTGGGTCGGTAGTTTTGTTGTTGTGCTGATTATCGGCGTAGCGCTGGTGCGGGCAGCGCCCCGCAAGCGGCAGCCGGTCGCACCGGACCTGCCGCGCAGTCCGGCGAGAGTATATGGCACAGTTGAACCATTGGGCGGAGCAGTGCTCGCCAGTGCGCCGGTGACGCGGCGGGTGACTGCTGTCTATGTGAAAGAAGGTGACCGAGTCTATGACGGTCAGGAGCTTGTTGAGCTGGAGCGGTCAGTTGAGCGGGCACAGTTACGAGCAGCTCAGGCTCGGGCAGCCGCGGCTGAACAGGCTTACCAGATTAGCCGGGAGGCGTTTGAGCGGACCGCCGCCCTATATGCCGTTCAGGGTGTTTCGGAACAGCAGTATCGGGAAGCCCTCCTGTGGCAGGCAGCCGATTCGGCAGCGCTGGCAGCGGCGAAGGCCGAGGTGTCACTGGCGGTCGCCCGTTGGGCTCAGCTCACACTCGATGCGCCGGCAGACGGCATTGTTTACAAACTTGATGTTCGACTGGGACAGACGTTGGTGGCGGGCGATGATTCAAAGGTAACACTGGGCTCGGCCCGACAGCAGGTGCGGCTCTTTGTTGAATCATTCTGGCGCGATCGGGTCAGGATTGGCGATGAGTATGAGCTCTTCGACGCGGAGACGGGCAGTGGACTGGGGCGCGGTCGGGTGATCGCTGTGTCGCCTTTTCTTGGTGGCCGCAGTCTTCAGACCGATGACCCGGCTGAGCGGTTCGATGCCGAGTACCAGATTGTGACGGTTGAGCTCGACACCAGCGGTCTGCCCATCGGTCTGGCGGTAATGGCAAACCTGCCTCCACGGTAGGGATATGCGGCCGCGGGTTGTTGTCTCACGTTGTCTTGGATTCGATCACTGTCGTTACAATGGCGAGATCATCGAAGACGAGTTCGTCCGCAAGTTGGGCGAACACGTTGATTTCTTGCCGGTCTGTCCAGAGGTAGAGATTGGCCTGGGGGTGCCGCGTGAGCCGATCCGGGTGGTGCGTACTGGTGCTGGCTTGCGGCTGATTCAGCCGGCAACGAGCCGGGACGTTACTGACCTGATGAGAGCTTTCAGCGACAGTTTTCTTGGCGGCCTTGATAGCGTTGATGGCTTTGTGCTCAAGTCACGTTCGCCGTCGTGTGGGTTTCGCGATGTGAAGGTTTACGGCGAGTCAGGGATGGTCTTGTCGTCAGCCGAGCGGCAGGGTTTCTTCGGTGGTGCGGTTCTGAAGCGATTTGCGGACAGAGCAGTCGAGGATGAGGGTCGGCTACGCAACTTCCTGGTCCGTGAGCGGTTCCTTTGTCAGCTCTTTGCCGCTGTCCGTTTTCGGTGTCTGGAACGTTCGATGGGTGCCCTGGTCAAGTTCCACACTGAGAACAAGTATCTGCTGTTGGCGTACGATGAGCGGGTGATGCGTACTTTGGGGCGAGTCGTTGCCAATTCAGAACACCGACCGGTTGAACAGGTTTTTGCCGAATACGGTCGCCTGCTGCCAACTGCGTTTGCTCGTCCAGCCAAGTACACTGCCGCAATCAATGTACTGATGCATGCACTCGGTTACTTTCGCGACCGGCTCAGCTCGGCCGAGAAGGCGATGTTTCTTGACATCCTTGAGCGATATCGGCGTGGGCGGGTGCCGCTGTCGGTGCCCACGGCGGTGTTGCGCTCTTGGGCGATTCGCTTTGAAGAGCGTTATCTCGCAGCTCAAACCTTCTTTGCACCATATCCGGACGAGCTGGTGAGCATCAGCGATTCGGGCAAAGGCCGCGATAGCTAGCAGTGCGTGTCGGCTACGCCTGTATCAATCGATCGGTCGGTTGCACCTCGGCGCGCACGTTTCGACTAGGCTCATACTCGGAAGAACGGCTGGTCAGCACGGTGGAACAGAATCTCCAATGCCTGGCTAAGACACTGGAGTGGAACCGCCGGCACGGTATTCGGTTCTTTCGCATCACATCAGACCTAGTGCCATTTGCGTCGCATCCGATCTGCCGATTTGACTGGGGCCGTAGATTTGGCGCCGAGTTTGCCCAGCTCGGTCGTTACGTGCGTCAGCACCAGATGCGCGTTGGGTTGCACCCAGACCAGTTTGTCCTGCTCAATGCTCACGACCGTAAAGTCGTGCGCACTAGTGTGGCTGAGCTCTTGTATCAGACGCAGATACTCGACCTGATGGTGCTTAGTCGGTCGGCTAAGGTCCAGATTCATCTTGGTGCGGCCTATGGCGACAAAGGAGCGAGCAAGGATGCCTTCTGCCGGCAGTATGAGCTGTTGCCAGTGGCAGTCCGACGTCGGCTGGTGATTGAGAACGACGACCGAATCTACACAGTGGCCGACTGTCTTGAAGTCAGCCAGAGAATTGGCATCCCGGTGGTGTTTGATGTCTTTCATCACCGGCTCAACTCGTCGGGTGAGCCGGTTGCCGAAGCCGTCCGCCGGTGCGCGGCTACGTGGCGGCGAGCCGACGGTCGGCCAATCGTTGACTACTCGTCACAGCAGCCAAACAGCCGACCTGGGGCGCACTGCGAACACATTGACATCGGTGACTTTCGGCACTTCCTTGTCGCCGTCAACGGAATCGAGATCGATGTAATGCTCGAAATCAAAGATAAGGAGGCGAGTGCATTGCGGGCGGTAAGGTTACTCAGATTACTGGGTCGCGCCGATGATTGATTGATGATGTTACAGCCGCTAGCTGGGTTTGAGCGTGAAAGGCAGAGTATCAGCGTCTGGCAGGTTGATTCATGCTAAGTATCAGGTTGTCAGAATGATAGATATCAGGTCCGCCTGCCGCATACCTGAGTATGGTTGAAAGGTGGGTGGGCGCGAGGCAACCGCGGCAGGAGGCAGACGTCTAATCTCTTGATAACACAGTGATGCCAGTATTGATGCAGCTAGATGAAGCCTGCGCTTCGGACAGCGAGGCACATTTTGAGAAGCTCTACAAAGAGTACAGGTCGCGCGTCTTCAGCACCGCCTATCGTATGGTTGCGAATCATGCCGACGCCGAGGACATCACTCAAGATGTGTTTATCAAGGTGTTCAAGAAGCTTGGGTCGTTTCGGGGCGACGCTTCGCTTTCAACCTGGATATACCGCATCACCGTCAATGCCTGTCTTGACTTCCTGCGGCGACGAAAGCTGCGGCGCACTGTTCCGCTTGAGGAAGTGACGAACATTCCCTCACAACCACTCAGCGTGGGGCGATTGATTGAGGGAGTGTTGCCGCGGCTCCCCCCTGGGTATCGTGAGGTCTTTGTGCTCTATGATATTCAGGGCTTGAAACATACAGAGATTGCGCAGATTCTCGGCATAAGCGAAGGTGCGAGCAAGTCGCAGTTGCACCGGGCGCGGGCTTTTCTGCGCCGTGAACTGGCGCCCTATATCGAGAGTCTGAGATGGCTAAAGGACGTCTGATGAGAAAGGAGTTAGATGGAGCATTTGAGTGATGAGGTCCTGAGCGCCTACATCGAGGGTGACCTGACCGCGGCAGAATCCGGAGAGGTGGCTGAGCATATTGCTGGCTGCCCACGTTGCCGCGAGGCGGTCGCCGACATCAGGGTGTTGCGTGATGAGGCGAGAGCATTGCCGCTGCGCGAGCCCAGCCCTGAACTTTGGCAACGAATCTCGGCCCGAGTGAGTCAGCGGCGGGGTGCAGTGCGCTGGTACTGGTTTGGTGTGCCGGCCCTGGCAGCAGCAGTGCTGCTGGCATTCGTGATGGGGCTGCGATTGGGGAATTTTGCCAAGACAAGACTGATTGCCGGTAAGCCGGCGCGAAGTGAGTTCGTAGCAGCGGCCCAAGTACAACGTGACTATCAGGACTACGTCCGCGGAATCGAAGCGGCGATTCGTGAGTGCGAAGCGGCGCTGCAGGAGAATCCTGGGCATCCGCGGGTGCGGGCCGCCTATGTCGGCGCTCAGAGTGGTCGCAATCTGACGATGGACAGGCTGGCAGCGGACGGCGATTGATGCGACGGATTCTTATCAGCTTGGGTGTCCTGGTGCTGCTGGTGGGAGCAGCCGAGTATGAGCGGGTTTTTCATAGCCGGTTGCCGGCAGCACGCAAGGTCATCGTCGCTCACCGTTACGGTAACGTAGTTGTCTTTGGCAGTGATACGGCCGCGCCGCGGCTGGCCGCACGTACACTCGTCAGAGCCGGTTCCGAGCCGATAGCTCGGCGGGTCGCCGAGCAGATTGCTGTTGCGGTTAACCCTGGAGACGATTCGATCGTTGTAGCCACAGCCTATCCGAGTGGCCGAGCGCCTGATAAGAATCTCGGGTACGAGGTGAACTTGGAGCTTTGGCTGCCGGAGCAGGCTGAGGTTGATATCCGCAACTCGTTTGGCGATGTTCGTCTTGAAGGTCTACGCCGGGCTAGCTTTGTTAGCAATCGTTATGGAGTGGTAGAAGTGGAACGCTGCCGCCAGATTGAGGTTGAGAATCGGTATGGTGACGTGCGGTTGTTCTGGGTCGAAGGGCCGGCTACTATTGATAACGCCTTTGGCAATGTCGCGCTGCGTAGGACAAGCGGTCGGGTAGAAGTTGAGAACAGTTATGGCCGAGTTGATGCTGACGGGTCCAATGGCGACGTGCACATAACGAACCGCTTTGGTAATGTGCTTGCTCGGCACGGCCAAGGCAGGTTGCAAATCGCCAACCGCTGCGGAAGAGTGGCGGCGTGGGTGGATTCGCCAGAACTGGACCTGCTCAATCTGGCGTCGGAGTTGGGAACGGTCGAATTGAATGTGCGACCCGGTCTGCCGCTGCAAGTGGGAGGTGTTACTCGTCTTGGAGAAATCAGGACCGAACTACCCTTCAATGTCGTGGCCGAGAGTTCTGGGCAGAAGGTGGCGGGTCGGATCGGCCGAGGCGGGCCAGCAGTGATTATTGATGGACTACTGAGTGATTTCCTGATCATGCCGGAGGACGAACACCGCGAAGACAGTAATCCCCGTTAGCCGTTCAGAATGCAATGGATGATATAGTCAGGCTGGACCGTCGGGCAAAGGAGTAGTCGAATGCGGAAGAATATGATGTTCCTCTTGGCGCTGGTTGGGGTTGTTCTTGCCGCAGGCGATACCGATTCAGGTGAAACTCAGCGAGGCTGGTTGGGTGTCCACACCGAGGACTTGAGCGAGCCGATGCTCATAGCTTTGGGCATCGAGAATGGAGTCCTGGTGACCGCAGTGGCAGATGGTTCGCCGGCAGAAAAGGCCGGTCTGCTGAAGGGAGATGTCATTTTGGCCGTGGCTGGACAGCCAATCTATAGCATTGCCGACTTCCGTCGAGTAGTGAGGAGTAGGCCTGGCACAGTGGTGGAACTGGAAGTTCGGCGCCGTGGTGAATCTCGATTGTTGAAGGCAAGACTTGAGGCTCGACGACAGAGTGAGTTTGCTGACAGCGACTTTCGCTGGCTTGAGCTGCCGCGGGAGGCACTGTTAGAGGTACGGCGGGCCTTGCGCAGGGCTGGACCGAGGGTTGTACAGGCACTCGAGGCCAGTGATGAGCAACTTGATCAGCTCAGGGCAGAGGTCGAAGAACTGAGGCAACTAGTTGATTCTTTGCGCGTCGAACTAATGAAACGAGATAAGAAGTAATCTGTCCGCAGTCCGCCTCCTTCGTGGGCAGGGCGGGGCGCAAGCCCCGCCCTTAACTATTCAACCCAGCCGTCTGACAGTCGTTGGCAGGGGTGATGCACTAGATGGGCAGCGGTAGTGTCTCTGTTTCTAGTCGCCTTAGGTACATTGCGGGTAGTAGTTTTGACAGGCTACGGCTCGATGGTAGCATCTGTTAGAGTGGAATCGGCCCTTGCAGTCTGTATTCTGACCGATGCCTATCTGCCAAGCATCGGTGGGATTGAGAACCATACTGTTAACCTAGCCCGTGAACTGCGTCGCCAGGGTCATGATGTGACAGTAGTGACGCATCGCGTTCCAAGAAGCGCAGTCTCGCTCGCTGATCAGATTGCCTCGCCCGTGCCGGTGCAGCGTCTGCCCGGTGGGGTGTTGTTGTATCGGGACCACGACGTTGCGATTGACCCTAGGATGTTTGTGGCCCTTGAACGTCTCTTTCGACAGCGACGGTTCGCTATAGTTCATGGCCAGAGCGAGGGTTCGGTGTTGGTCTGGGCAGGGTTGGCGCAAGCTCGCCGGCACGGTATTACTACCGTGTTGACGCGCCATTCGATTCTCTCGGCTAAGCCGAAACTCCTCTGGCCAGTGGTGAAGGGCACAACCGCAGCTCTGTTGCGGTTGTGCAGTGGCGTGATTGCGGTCAGCAACGCTTGCGCCGAGGAGCGGCTGTGTTTTTATGGTCCAGTGCAGGTGATTCCGAATGGCGTAGATGTTAACCTATTCCGGCCTGACCCAATACGGCGACAGCAGAAGCGGGCGGAGTTGGGGTTTGGCGAGACTGACATTGTCGTCGGTTTCGTCGGCCGGTTGCACAAGAGTAAAGGCGTTGGGGTTCTGATGGATGTCTTTCGAGTAATCAATGATCGGCGATTGCGACTAGTATTGGCTGGGCCGGGGCCGATGCGTTCGGCAATCGAGCGCGATGTCTCACTTAGTGAGGGAGCAATTCGCTTGCTGCCGGCGATCGCTTATGACCAGGTGCCGGCGCTTATGAACGCCTTTGACATCTTCGCTTTTCCGAGCGAGCGTGAGGCTTTCGGTCTTGCCTTGCTGGAGGCGATGGCCTCTGGACTTCCATCGGTTGCATTTGGCTGCTGCGGTGTGCTGGATGTTGCTGTTGCTGATGTTACCGGCCTGCTAGTGCGCACTCCGGACGAGTTTGCTGCTGGGATGCGTAGGCTTGCCGGTGATATGACGCTAAGACAACGTCTAGGAGAGTCTGCCCGTCAACGTGCAGTTGCCCGGTTCGACTGGGCTGAGATTGCCAGAAAAACTGCCGGTTTCTATCGAGAGCTTGCTGCTCTCTGAGACTGATTGGCCGAATCCCACTATCTATCTGCAATGTCTAACCTTATGATTGAATATGAGTAACGAACCCGTTGGGCCGGTAACCAAACTTCGCAGAGAGGCTGAACGTTTGGCCGAAGAGGCCAAAGTCCTGAAACAGGACTATTTGCGTGCTTTGGCCGATTTCGACAACTATCGACGACGGGTGGAACGTGACATCGAAATCAGTAACAAAGCGGCGCTTGAGGCTCTTGTGAGGGACTTGGTACCGGTTCTGGACAATTTTGATCGGGCAATGCAAGCGACTGGCGCGGATAGAGACAGTAGTTTCTGGAAGGGCGTAGAGCTCATTCACCGCCAGTTGCGTGATGTGCTGGCGCGGCACGGAGTCTGCGAGTATAGCTGCCTGGGTGAGCAGTTTGACCCGCGCCGGGCCGAGGCAATTGGGCACGTGCCGGCCGGTGAGCACCTGCCGAACACAGTCGTTAGTGAGGCGTGCAAAGGGTACGAATGCGCCGGTCGGGTTATCAGGCCAGCACGGGTGATTGTGGCGCGAGCAACTGAAGCGGCGACTGACGGAGACAAGCCGCAGTTGTCAGAGGGTGAGATTGTTACTAATTGATGGCTGCCGGCGGCAGCCAGTCGAGTAGGAGGACTGATATGGCAAAGGTCATTGGCATAGACTTGGGAACTACGTTCTCTTGTGTGGCGGTGATGGAACGCGGCCAACCGGTGGTTATTCCGAATCCGGAAGGCGGTAGAACGACACCGTCAGTAGTGGCGCTGGGTAAGGAGCGTTTGGTGGGTACGCTTGCTAAGCGTCAGGCAGTGATCAATCCGCAATCGACAATCTACTCTATTAAGCGGTTTATGGGCCGGCGGGCGAGCGAGGTGACCGACGAGGCAAAGCGTGTGCCATATCGTGTCGTGCCGGCTGATAACGGCGATGCTTGGGTTGAGGTTGATGGCAAGAAGCTGTCGCCGCCAGAAGTGTCGGCGATGATTCTGCAATACCTCAAGAAGTCGGCCGAGGCTTATCTTGGTGAAGCAGTGACTAAGGCTGTCATTACAGTGCCGGCTTACTTTAACGACTCGCAGCGTCAGGCGACCAAGGACGCGGGCAAGATTGCTGGCCTGGATGTGCTTCGAATCATCAATGAGCCGACGGCGGCTGCACTTGCCTACGGCCTAGACAAAAAGAAGTCAGAGCGAATCGCCATCTACGACCTTGGTGGCGGGACGTTCGACATATCCATTCTTGAGATCGGCGATGGCGTATTCGAAGTCAAGTCAACCAACGGCGATACCCATCTTGGTGGCGATGACTTTGACCAGCGGGTGATGGACTGGATCATTGCCGAGTTTCGCAACGAGCACGGTATTGATCTAGCCAAGGACAAGACCGCGTTGCAGCGAATCAAGGAGGCGGCTGAGAAGGCCAAATGTGAGCTATCCACTTCACTCGAGACGACGATATCACTGCCGTTCATTTGGTCAGATGAAAAGAAAGGGCCGCTGCACATTGATCTGCGACTTACCCGGTCGAAACTCGAATCGTTGGTTGAGGACCTCGTGCAGCGCACGTTGGGGCCGGTTAAGCAGGCGCTGACTGATGCCAAAGTCACTCCCCGTGAGATTGATGAAGTCATCTTGGTTGGTGGTCAGACGCGGATGCCGAGGGTACAGCAACTGGTGAGGGACTTCTTCGGCAAAGAGCCACATAAGGGCATCAATCCCGATGAAGTTGTCGCAATTGGCGCAGCGATTCAGGGTGCAGTGCTGGCTGGAGAGGTGAAGGATGTTGTGTTGCTTGATGTCACGCCGCTATCGCTTGGGATTGAGACACTGGGCGGCGTGATGACGAAGATTATCGAACGCAACACGACGATTCCAACACGTAAGAGCCAGGTTTTTACCACGGCCGAGGACAACCAGCCGGCAGTGACCGTCCACGTGCTACAGGGCGAGCGGGAGATGGCGAGCGATAACCGGACGCTCGGCCGATTCGAACTGTCAGGCATCCCGCCAGCACCGCGGGGTATCCCCCAGATTGAAGTGACGTTCGATATAGACGCTGATGGGATACTACACGTCACTGCCAAGGACCGGGCTACCGGTAAAGAACAGAGTATCAAGATAACAGCTTCGTCTGGGCTTTCTAAAGAAGAGGTTGATCGGATGGTAAGTGATGCCCAGGCGCATGCCGCTGAAGATAGAAGGCGACGTGAGCTTGTTGACAGTCGCAACCGGGCTGATACTCTAATCTACCAGACCGAGAAAACCCTGAAAGAGTTCGGCGACAAGATTACTGCGGCTGACAAGAAAGCAGTCGAGGACGCAATTGCTAACTTGCGGCAGACCCTTAAGGGTGAGGACAAAGCGGCAATTGATTCGGCAATCGAGGGACTGCAGAAAGTCAGCTACAAGCTAGCCGAAGAGATGTACCGGCAGAAGGAAGCCGGACAGCAGAAGCAGGCTGATTCGTCGGCCGGACCCCAGTCCGAGACCGGCAAGAAGGTTGATGCCGATTACACGGTAGTGGACGAGGATAAGAAGTAGCGCAGATTAGACAAGAACCCCACGGTTGCTGCCCTGCGCCTAGCGCGCGGGGTCGGCGTCGTTTGGGCTTTGTATTGAGCAATGCCCCTGACTAAGCGCGACTACTACGAAGTACTCGGAGTAGGTCGTGAGGCTACTGCCGACGAAATAAAGTCGGCCTACCGGCGCCTAGCAAAGGAATACCATCCGGATCGAAACCCTGACAATCGAGCCGAGGCCGAGGAGAAATTCAAGGAGCTTTCTGAGGCTTATGAGGTGCTGGCCGATAGCGAAAAGCGGCGGCTGTACGATACCTATGGCCACGAGGGTGTTTCGGGTCGGTTTGGGCCAGGCGGGTTTGACTTTCGTCGTGACTTCACCCATACCGATGACCTGGCCGACATCTTTGGTGACATACTTCACGGGTTTGGTGCCGGGACCAGCCTGATTGACCTACTGTTTGGCAGCCCAACCCGGTCTCGGGGTCGTTCCCGGGGTGGTGACGTTAGAATCAAAGTGTCCCTTACGCTTGAGGAGATCGCCGATTCGGTTACCAAAGAGATTAGTTTCTTTCGTTACGAGGCCTGTCCAGACTGCTCGGGTCAGGGTGGAACCGGTCGTCAGGTCTGTCCAACGTGTCAGGGGCAGGGACAGGTGCAGCGGCGTTCAAGCTCATTCTTTGGGCAATTCATCCAGCTCACAAGCTGTCCAGCCTGCGGTGGTGAGGGAAGTAGAGTCAAGGAACCTTGTCGCAAGTGTGACGCTACCGGTCGTGTCCGCAAACAGCGGACCCTGAGAGTGCGAATTCCGGCGGGGGTGGCGAGTGGTAATTACCTGCCGCTACGTAACGAGGGCCATTTTGGTCCTGGCGGGAAAGGCGATGTCATCGTTGAGATCGAAGAGAAAGAGCATCCGCTTTTCTTGCGTCGGGGTGACGATATTGTGACCGAATTGCCGATATCGATAGCAACAGCAGCGCTCGGCGGTCGAGTGAAGGTACCGACGCTCAAGGGAGAAAAGGACTTGGAGATACCGGCTGGCACCCAGTCTGGAACGATTCTGCGGATCCGCGGTGCCGGAATCAGACACCTCGAGGGTGGAGTTGGCGATGAGCTCGTGCGCGTTGTTGTCCATACTCCCCACCGATTGTCGCGCGAAGAGAAGAACCTGCTCAGGAAGCTGGAAGAATCAAGAAGTGAGCCGCTGCCTGGGCCGCGCCGACCGTCATGAGTGAATATTACTACAGCCCGCATAGCCCGGATGACGGACGAATAGTAATTGTCGGCCCCGAGGCCAGACACATCAGCCTGGTCATGCGGCATCGACCTGGAGACCGAGTTACAGTCGTGGATGGAGCTGGCAATGAGTACGGAGTTGAGCTAGTGACGACACATCCGACCAGGGTCGTTGGTCGAGTCGTGTTTGCGGCAAAAGGCAGACGTGAACCGCAGCATCAGCTTACGCTAGCGATGGCAGTGCTAAAGGGAGATAGGTTGGCGCTAGCCTGCGAGCAGGCCACTGAGTTGGGTATTAGTCGTTTCATCCCGCTGCGCACCGAACGGACGATAGGTAGGTTGAGCGGGGTCAGATTGGAGCGTTTGCGGGCAGTTGCGCTGGCGGCGATGAAGTCCTGTGCTCGTGCCGTGCTGCCGATAATTGAACCGCCGCATGATATTGCTAGACTGATAACACGGATGGCTGAGTTCGACCAAGCGCTAGTCGCCTATGAAGAAGAGGAATGCAAGACCGGGCTGGGGGATGTGCTTGATTCCCGAATCCGAAGTCTGCTGCTGGTAGTAGGACCTGAGGGTGGTTTCACCCCGGAAGAAGTACAGGTGCTGAAGTCAGCAGGTGTTAGTCCGTTTTCTCTTGGGCCCAGAAGGCTGAGGGCCGAGACCGCGGCAACCGCCGTGGTCTCGAGTGCGCTGCAGCTCCTAGGCGATTTGGGTGGTCAAAGTGTCCGTCAAGATGCCATGAAAGGAGGTGCTAACGAGGCATGGTCGGTATTACCGTGAAAGAAGGCGAATCGTATGAGAGTTTCATTCGCCGGTTTCGGCGCGCCTGTGAAAACGCCGGGATCTTGCGTGAGTTGAAACGGCGTGAGTTCTACGAGAAGCCGAGCGAAAGACGCAAACGGAAGTTAGCGGAAGCACGACGAAGGTCGCATCGGCGGCGCAACCAGGACTAGCGACGCCGGTTCAGTCGGGTAGCAGCAGAAGCTACACGATGGACGCTCATACTTTAGAGGCACTGGGCTGGCCTCGTATCCGAGAGCTGCTAGCCGGTTTCTGCACGACCGATTGTGGCCGCGAGCGGGCGCTAGCCCTGGTGCCCAGCAGCGAGCAGGCAACGGTTGTGACCGCACTTGCTCGTCTGACTGCCGTAACTGAACTTCCCGAAGAGCCACCGCTGGCCGAAGTTAATGACATCAGGCCGTTACTGGATGTGCTACGGGTGCAGGGTGTCCTGAGTGGCCCAGAGTTGCTCAAGGTACTACGGACGTGTCGGGGATTGCGACGGTGCAGCGAGTTTCTCCGGCGCCACCGGGCGGTACTGGCCGCAATTGACGATCTGGTTCGGGCTATGCCGTCGCCAATTGATCTTGAGACGACACTTAGCAACGCGCTTGATGACAATGGAGATGTACTGGACAGTGCATCAACTGAGCTAGCGACCATCCGTAGCAGCCTACGTCGCAAACGGGCCAAACTTGTCAAGGAACTGGAGCGCATCGTTAGTGAACATCCAGAATGGTTTAGCGGCGGGGTGGCGTTGCGGGGTGAAAGGCTGGTGCTGCCACTGCGGCTCGAACATCGCACCCGCGTTCGTGGCGTCGTCCACGGAAGTTCGGGCACTGGTCAGACTCTGTATGTCGAACCGCTGACACTTGTCAATGACGGGAACGAATTCCAAGAGCTGAAGGATGCCGAGGGTGAGGAAGTGGCTCGCATTCTTCGGGGGCTGTCCCGGTCGGTTGCCGCCGAGGCAGATCGGTTGACGACAGCGCTGGCCGCCGTAGCTGAACTTGACTTGCTTGTTGCCAAACGTCGGTTCGCCGTTCGATTTGACTGCTGCCGGCCAGAGATAGCCGCCGATGGTAGCATTGAGATTGTTGATGGTCGGCACCCTTTGCTTGAACATATGGGTGTTGCTGTTGTACCGCTTCGTTTTCGCTTTCCCGATGACGCCAGCGTGGTGCTGATATCCGGACCGAATGCCGGTGGCAAGACTGTCGTGCTGAAGACGCTGGGGCTATTTAGTTTGATGCTCGGAAGCGGAATGTACCTGCCAGCGCGGACTGGTACGAAGCTACCAGTATTTGGTGCTGTCTTTGCTGACATCGGTGACGAGCAGTCGCTCGATACTGGTCTTTCCTCGTTTACTGCTCACATTGGGCGATTGAAAGAGATACTGAAGCGAGCCGAGTCCAGCAGCCTAGTGTTGATTGACGAAATAGGTGCATCAACTGCGCCGGAGGAAGGCGCTGCACTGGCTAGTGCGGTGCTTGAGGTCCTTCGTGACCGGGGCGTGCGGTCAGTCGTAACGACTCACTTTGGAGCGTTGAAGGTGTTTGTGCAGGATCAGCCCGGAATGGTCAATGCGGCGATGGAGTGGGGAACGATCAAGTGTCGGGACGGCAAACAGTCGTACGGACCAACCTATCGGTTGCGGATGGGTTTTCCTGGTGAGTCGAGTGCATTCGAAATAGCGGCTGCGGCTGGGATGCCTGATACGGTCTTGGAACGAGCCCGACAACGTATCGGCCACGAATGGTTTGACCTTGCCGCCAAGTTGCGGGCGCTAGACGAAGAACTGACTAGAGCGCAAGCAGCGCGGCGGCTGGCTGAGCAGGAGCTGGCATCAGCCCGGCAATCCCGACACGAGCTCGAAGAGAAAGTTGCGTCGGCTAAGCGTGCCCTCGCGGCCGAGCACGAGCGAATGCGGAGCGAACAGGAACATTTCCTATTGGCGAAGCGACGGGAGGTTGAGAACTTGGTGCGGCAGATCAAAGAGCAACAGGCCGACCGAAACAGTGTCGTTGCGGCTAAGCGGGCTGTCGAGGATGGACTGCGGGCAATTGCGTCAGCAGGTGAACCAGCAAACACCGAATCGGGTGAGAACGACAAGATTGCTGTCGGCGACAGTGTCTGGTCGCGCATGTTACAGCGGCAGGGGGTTGTTGTCGAGCTGGGCAGCGAGACTGCTGATGTTGTCTTCGGTCAGATTCGTATGCAGCTCAGACGAACAGACCTCACTCCGGTACCAAAGAGCAGCACGGTGAGTCTTGAGCCGGCGGCGGGGGATGATTCATACAGTTTCGATCCCCATCTGAAGATAATCGGGATGACGCGTGATGATGCCGAGATTGCAGTCCGGCGTTTCCTTGATGATGCTGCTGTCTGTGGCGCACGTGAACTGTGGGTGCTGCACGGGAAGGGGGCGGGGGTGCTACGGAGAATGGTCTGGCAGCTTTGCCGTGCAGATGGGCGGGTTGAAGAGGTGCGGCTAGCTGAACCTGCGCAGGGCGGCGGTGGGGTAAGCGTCATTAGGTTAAGGGCATGATTAAACCAGAGGTGATTGAACAGGTTAGGACCGGGACTGATATTGTTGAGCTTGTCTCGGGTTACGTGGCTTTGAAGAAAGTGGGCCGTAACTGGCGTGGGCTCTGTCCTTTTCATACTGAGCGATCGCCGTCGTTCTATGTGAACCCGGAACGCCAGACCTATCATTGTTTTGGCTGTGGAGCCGGTGGGAGTGTGATCAATTTTGTTATGGCCATTGAGAAACTGGAGTTCCCGGAAGCGGTCAAGTTCCTAGGCAAACGACTGGGCATCAGGGTTGAGTCAGATAAGCCTAGTGACCGGAGTCAGGCCTTGTATGATGTTTGCGAACTAGCGTGTCAGTTCTACGAACAGCAGCTGGGTCGAAGCACCGCGGCGCAGGAGTATCTCAAGCGACGCGGGCTAGGCGTGGAGACAGTTCGGCGCTTTCGGCTTGGTTTCGCACCAGGGGGGAACAGGCTGCGGGGAGAGGCTAAGCGAAAGGGGTGGTCAGAAGATGTACTCGTGCAGGCCGGTCTGCTGGCCGTGCGCGATAACGGGCTCGCTGACTATTTCTATGACCGGTTGATGTTTCCGGTATTCTCCCTTTCAGGCCGAGTTATTGCCTTTGGTGGTCGGGTGCTAGATGCGACCGAACCGAAGTACCTCAACTCGCCGGAGAGTCCGATATTCCGTAAAGGCGACAACCTTTACGGCCTGTTTCAAGCTAAGGGGTATCTCCGCAACGAGGTGCCGATTGTCGTGGAAGGCAATTTCGATCTGCTCTCGGTCGTTGACGCCGGTTTGAATAGTGTGGTAGCCCCGCTAGGCACTGCGCTCACGCCACAGCAGGCGCAGGTATTGCGACGTTACAATGACCGTGCTATCATAATGTTTGATGGTGATGCCGCTGGCCGCAAGGCAGCGGCGCGGGCGATAGCAGTTCTGCTCGCAGCCGGCATCGAACCGGGAATTGTTACGTTGCCAGCGGGTGAGGACCCGGACAGCTATGTGCGCAAGCACGGCAAGGAGCGTTTCGCAGCGACGGTAGCCGAGGCCAATGATTTTGTTGACCATTTGCTCTCTAACCGGTCTTTGAAGGCGGTTGCAGAGCAAAAGGCAGCTCTGCAGGAACTGGTCTCTTTGGTGAGATTGATACCGGACCCGGCGGCGCGTGAGCTATACCGAAACCGGATTGCAAAGCGGTTTGGCGTCGATAAGTCAGTATTGGTAATGGATAAGGTTACGGTGGCAGCCAGTCGGCGGCCGCCGACGGGACTTACTCGTATTGAGGAAAGATTAGTGGCAGCCGCGGTGCAGGATGCTGAGTTGGCTCGAATCGCGCGTGAGCATATGTTGGTGGAGGTCATAAACGAACCTGATCTGCAAAAAGTGTTGCGAATTGTTTTCGAAGAGTGTGATCGGCCGGCGTTCGGCGCCGGCGCCGTGCTTGAACTGATTGAGGACGTCGAGTTACGCCGGCGGGTTGCATCGTGGACGGTCACTGAGTCGGTCTTGCCGACACCCGCCGAGTATCGCGAGCGGGTCAGACGAACGCGAGCGAATTGGCTCCACCGTCGGATTCTGGCAGCAGCAGCCGCCGGCGATGATGGAGCGGTCGCAGTCTTGACCAGTGAGCGACATAGTCTGTTGAGAGAGATTGCAAGAGAAAGGAGCAGCCGCCAATGAAACGACAGAAGCGTTCAACCAGGCAGCGCCAGCAGGCGGAAAAGGCGGCTGGTGACGAGCTGCGGGTAGTGAAGGAAGAGCCAAAGACCAAATTGCAGGGTACAAAGCGCAGAGGCCGGAAGTCGGCAAAAGTCGGGGAGCAGGAGAAGCGAACCCCGAGTGAGGAATTGCCGGGTGAGCGGCCAGAATGGGTGGAGACAGTTTATGCAAAGGCCGGCGGGGAGAAGCGCATAACCTACGATGAGCTTGAGGACCTCGTGCCCGATGAGGTTCTTATGTCCACAGACCGACTCGAAGAGTTTGTGGCGGACCTCGCCCGCAACGGTATCACGATGACCGAATCGCGAGATGAGGAACAGGGTGCAGCGACGTTTCATAGGGGGCCGAAACCGGTTATCCAGCGGACTGAGGATCCGACTAAGTCGTATTTCCGTGAGCTTTCCAAGCTACCGTTGCTGACGCGGGAGGAGGAGATCCGCTATTCCCGAGAGATGGAGGAAGGGTACAAGAGCATAATCCAGTACCTGTTCGACCCGGTGACGATGATGCGACGGCTGGTCGAAGAATGCTGGGCAGTGGAAGAAGGCACCAAGTCGCTTGACCAGATTGCCCGAGTTGAGTTCGAGTGCCTCTTTGACAAGAAGGCGCTCTGGCGAGACCGTTTGCGGTTTGTCCGTTGTCTCAAGGAGATTCGCCGCGACGCGGATCGGATTGAGAGCCTGCAGAAACGCAAGCAGACGGCAGCGGTTGCGCGTCAGATCCGGGAGATCAAGAAGAAGGTCTTCGCCCGGGTGCAGTCGCTCTCACTGCAGCATCATCTAATCAACAACCTGATTGGTGAGTTCAAGCAGAAGGGCATGACGGCGCTTGAGTGTGCGCGGGAGATCATGAAGGCGCGGGCCGAAAACCGCGAGAACACCGAGGAAGTCAAGAAGCTGCGTCAGCAGTTGCGGGAGTGCCAGGCGTTCCTGGGCCGTAACACGAATGAAATAAAGAAGGTGCTGAACGAAATCGCCGCCTGCGAAAGTCGCATTCTTGCGGCCCGGGACAAGATGATCGAGGGTAACGTGCGGTTGGTGATATCAATCGCCAAGCGCTATGCCAATCGCGGACTGGAGTTTGCCGATCTGCTGGAGGAGGGTAACGTCGGCCTGATCAAGGCAGTTGAGAAGTTCAACTACCGTAAGGGGTTCAAATTCTCGACCTATGCGACTTGGTGGATCAAGCAGGCAATCACGCGGGCGATTGCCGATCAGTCACGGACCGTTCGCGTCCCGGCACATATCATTGATGCCATCAACAAGGTGGCCAAGCTCCAGCGCAAGTTTATGCAGCTCTACGGCCGAGAGGCGACGGTAGCAGAGCTGGCGCAACGGCTTTCGACACCCAAGGAGAAGATTGAGGCGCTGACTAAGATATCGCAGTTCGGGGTCTCGCTTGACAAACCCGTCGATGATGATGAGACAAGCTTTATCGGCGATTTCATCTACGACGAGAAGACAGCATCGCCTTCACACGCAGCGGGTGTATCGTTGCTTGGCGAGAAACTCGAAGAGGCGCTTGCCGCCTTGACAAAACGTGAGGAGAAGGTGCTTCGGCTGCGTTTCGGGCTCGGCGATGGTTGTCCGCGCACACTGGAAGAGGTTGGTCAGATTTTCAACATCACCCGCGAGCGGGTACGGCAGATTGAGGCTAAGGCGCTCAAGAAGCTTCGTCACCCGGTTCGGTTGCGGCGGTTTGAGCCGCTCCGCGATTTACTACAGTGAGCCGCGTCGGTATCGTTTCGGACACGCACGATAACCTCGATCGGGTGCGGCAAGCGGTTCAGCTCTTCAACTCGTTTGGCCTTGACCAGGTTGTCCATTGCGGCGATATCGTCGCTCAGTTTGTGCTGGTCGAGATGAGCCGACTGACAATGCCGGTTTGCGTTGTCTTTGGCAACTGTGATGGCGACCGGCAAGCTTTACGCGGACGGGCTCAGCAATTCGGCTTCACGATTAGCGAAGGGCCATACCGTTTCGTACTTGACGGCAAGAAGTTTGTCGTTAACCACCAGCCGATCGTGGTGAGCGACTGCGACTACCTGTTACACGGCCATACCCACAAACTCTGCCACCAGCCAGGAACACCGACAGTCATCAATCCAGGCGAGGCGGCCGGCTGGCTGACCGGCCGCAGCACGGTGGCGGTGCTGGATACTGCCACCGATCGGGTTGAGTTTATCGATCTGTAGGGCGGGCCACTGAACACCGGCGACAAGAATCCGACTCCGCTGCCAGCCGGTCTCTATGTTGTTTCGACACCTATCGGTAATCTCGGTGACATCACTCTGCGGGCCATCGACGTGCTGCGGGATGTTGACATCATTGCCTGCGAGGACACGCGGCGGACTGGTCTTTTGCTAAGCCAACTGCGAGTGCAGAACCGGCTGGTGTCCTATCACGATTATAATAAGTTGCGGCGCACGCCCGAGCTGCTGACGATGCTGCGGCATGGCAAACGGGTCGCTCTAGTTAGCGACGCGGGTACGCCCGGCATCTCGGACCCAGGCTTTCATCTCATTCGGGCCGCGATTGAGGCCGGGCTGACGGTTGTCCCGGTTCCAGGCGCTTCGGCATTGCTGGCCGGGTTGGTGGTTTCCGGGCTGCCTTCGGACCGCTTCGCATTCGAGGGTTTTCTACCGAAGCGAGAGGGCCGACGGCGGCGGCGACTGCTGGACCTTGTTGGCGAGAGGCGGACCATGGTATTCTGCGAGTCAGCCCGGCGAGTAAAACGACTTCTGGGGGAGATGCTTGAGCTCTGGGGAGACCGACGGGCAGTTGTTGGTCGGGAGCTGACCAAGCGATATGAGGAGGTAATTCGCGGAACCCTGGCAAGTATCAGTGAGCAGCTTGCCGATCGTGAGCTACTGGGCGAGACAGTCGTGGTTGTGGCTGGGAATGAACGAGAAGACAAAGAATAGCGGCCGTCGGTTGCTGAGACCGATTGTCAATTCGTTGGCGCGGCTGGGTGTGACGCCAAATGCGGTGACACTCACGGCGTTGCCCCTGAGCGTGCTGACGGCTTGGGCTTTTGCTACTGGCCGTTTTCTACTTGCCGGTTGGTTGGCGTTACTCAGCGGGCTGTGCGACAGTATTGACGGTGAGCTCTCGCGCCGGACCGGGCAGGCCACGGCCAAGGGCGCGTTCCTCGATTCGAATGTTGACCGGCTGAGCGAAGCGGTCGTGCTGGGCGGAGTGTGGTGGTATTATGCGCCGCGCAGTCAGCCGGCGGCGTTGCTGGCGATTCTTGCATTGGTATTTTCGTTGCTGGTGAGTTATGTTCGGGCGCGGGCCGAAGGGGTTGGTTTTGAGTGCCGGGTCGGCTGGTTCGAGCGGCCGGTGCGCGTTGTCTTGCTACTGATTGGCGCTTTCTTCCTTGGTACCCGTTACATGCCGGTTGCCCTCGGCGTCATTGCTGCCGGCTCCCTGCTGACGGTGGTTCAGCGTCTATTTCACGTCTTGAAGCAACTGTCTTGAGCGTCAGAATCCTGCTGGTTGGAGTAGCGACCTCGAGCCGGTTGCGCTGGGCCAAGGCCGAATCGCTCGATGAGCTGGCCGCCCTCACCCGTACGGCTGGCGGCGAGGTCGTCGAACGGATGATTCAGGTTCGGCCCCGACTTGACCCGGCAACACTCATCGGCAAAGGCATGGTGAGTCAGCTTCGCAATCTCTGCCGTCAGCATCGGATTGAGCTTGTAATCTTTGATGAGGAGCTCAGTCCGACACAGCAGCGCAATCTCGAAGACGCCATGCGATTGCGCATCATTGACCGGGCAGCATTGATTCTTGATATCTTTGCTTTACATGCTCGGACGGCAGAGGCCAAAACGCAGGTGGAACTGGCTCAGCTTGAGTATCGGCGGCCGCGGCTGACTGGATTCGGGGTTGAGCTGTCCCGCCTCGGGGCTGGGATTGGTACGCGCGGCCCGGGTGAGACTAAGCTGGAAGTTGATCGGCGACGGATTGACCAGCGCATTGCCGCGCTACGCAAGGCACTGGTGCGGATTGACCGCGAACGGGCGATTCAGCGCGACCGGCGGGTGGGGATGTATCGGGTGGTGCTGGCCGGCTATACCAATGCTGGTAAGTCAACTCTGCTCAACCGACTAACAGCAGCCGGTGTTAGAGTTTCAGACCAGCTTTTCGCCACGCTCGACGCGAATACCAAGGGACTCGACCTCAGTCGGCAAGTGCGAGTGCTGGTCACGGATACCGTTGGTTTCATCCGTAACTTGCCGCCTCAGCTTATTGCTAGTTTTCGTTCGACGCTGTCGGAAATCCGTGATGCTAGCCTGGTGCTGCACGTGGCTGATGCTAGTGACGAGCAGGTTGACCGGCGAATTGATGTAGTCAACGAGACACTAGTGCAAATCGGTGCCGGCGACAAGCCGACCCAGCTTGTCTTCAGCAAGATCGATGTCGTCTATGACCGGACAGTTATCGAACGATTGCGGCGTAGTTATGCTGGGGCACTGTTTGTGTCGGCTAGGTCTGGTCAGGGGATTGATGAACTGAAAGCCGCACTACTACGCCGGGTCGAGGCTCAGATGGTAAGCCGTGAGTTCACCGTGCCGGAGCAGCGGGGCGACTTGATTGCGCTTTTGCGTAACTCCGGACGGGTAGTGGACGAGGACTATCGGCTAGGCAAGGTTTGGCTCAAGCTTACTGGCCCGGAACCAGCACTGGCTCGCTGTCGGCGGCTGATTGACGCGGCTCTCGATCGCCGTCGTCGTTAGCCACGACTGGGGCGACTGCTGGCGGCACCAGTGAAGGCAAAGAAACGGCCAAGGGCCTCGAGCGTCACAACGCCGATGACAGCGTCGTTGGCAATGACGGGCAAAGACGAACAGCGGCAGTTCTGAATCGCCTGATAGACTTCTTCTAGCGTCTGTTCCGGGTTCACCGACACGAAGTCGGTTTGCATAACCTCAGCCACCGGCACCTGCGGGCCGTGTTGGTGCAGCGCGGCCAGCAGGTCGTTCTTCTGTAGCATGCCAACAACCCGGCCGGCACTTGTTACCGGAAAATCCTCCTGAAAACCGTGGTAGGCGTGTTCGACGGCACGGCTGATCGGGTCGTCGGGTGCCAGGGTCTGAAAGGTGGTGGCCATCACGCGGCTAACCGGGACACCGTGTAGTAATGTGCGGATTCGTACTTGACTTTCTTCCTGAGTTGCACCGAAGAAAATGAACAGGGCGATAAAGAGTAGCCAGAGATTGTAGAAGAGGCCGACGATCCCTAGGACAATGGCGAAGATGCGACCGACAGTCGCGGCAATCGCAGTCGCCTGCGGATAGGACATTCTGTTGGCAAGGATAGCACGAAAGATGCGCCCCCCGTCCATCGGAAACCCCGGCAGCAGGTTGAATATGGCGAGGAGTAGGTTGACACGGGCGAGGTTAGCAAGGAATGGGCCGGCAGCGAGAGACTGGTCAATCGTCGCCCTGAACCCGTACAGGAACAAGCTCACTAGGCCGAGTAGCAGCCCGACGACAACACTCGTTGCTGGACCGGCCAGCGAGATGAGGAACTCAGCGGCTGGTCGGGTTGGCATCGTCTCAAGGTGAGAGATGCCGCCAATTGGTAGCAGTGCTATCTCTCGCACCTTGATGCCGTAGCTGCGGGCAACAAGGCTGTGGCCGAGTTCGTGGAGCGTGACTGAGAGGAAAACCGCAAGGATGAAAGCGACGCCCCGGACGGCGGCAGCTGGGCCGCCCTGGAAAAGATAGACCGCAGCTAGCAGTGCAAGAAAGAGCAGAAACGAGCTGTGGAGGGTAATAGGTATGCCGAAGAGAGTGCCAAGCCGGATTGAGTTCTTCATCATCTCGTGGCAACTGCTCCGTTGATGACTTCTGCTACGAATTTCTCCTCGGGTAGGGCGCCGGTGAAGGAATGGCTACGATTGACGACGATCTTGGGCACAGCCATGACATTGTAGAGATTGGCAAGGTGGGGAAACTCGGCGGCGTCAATGACACTGGCAGTGACCAGGTCACTGGCGACAGCGATGCGGTGGGCTAGCATCGCGGCTGCCGGACAGGCCGGACAGGTGAGTGTGGTGAAGACCATTATTTCAACCGGGGCAGAAAGAGTGGTGAGTCTTGTCAGTGACGCCGGCTTGAGCCGGCTGTCGCCACTGGCGGCCAATTCGATGGCAGCGATGAAAGTGCTGAACTCAAAACCAGCGGGCACGCCGTAGAAGCGGATCCCGTAGTCTTTATTGCCGACAACGGCAATGGCCGGAACCTTATCGACGTTGAACTGCTGGGCCTTATCAGGTTCGGTAATGAGATTGTGAACCTCGATGGCGACTCTGTCCGGCGCCAGTGCCGCCACTTCCTCAGCCAATTGTCGGTTCTCGCGGCAATGGGCACACTCGACTTCCTGGGTAAAGACGACGAGTCGAACCGGGTTGGTGATAGCATTGAAACGACTCAGTACTTGATTTTTGACATTGTCGTTTAGGAGCATATTGGCCACCTCTTTATGTTAGACGCTGGAATCGGCCATTTCGGAGCAGTTACAACGAACGCCCGCCGGCGGAGCCGGCGGGCACTTGCCTAAATACCAACTTACTCGATCTTGATGGCGCTGGCCGGACAGTCCTCAGCGGCCTGCTGGACGCACTCTTCTGCACCCTCGGGTACAACATCAACCTTGGCCTTGACCACATCACCATCAACTTCGAAGATATCCGGACAACTGTTCACGCAGAGCTCGCAGCAAGTGCAGAGTTCTCTGTCAACCGACACTTTCATCGATTACCTCCGTTGTCAGCCGGCCCAGGACCGGCACTCTTTTCAATGCAACGTGCGATTCTAATGCCGCGATTGCCGCGTTGTCAAGCTGAAGCAGGGGTTCGGTTGGTGCGATTGGTCAGCCAGGCGTGGACGAAAGGTTGGATATGACCGTCCATTACAGCATTGACGTCATGGGTCTCAACGCCGGTGCGATGGTCTTTGACCAGCTGGTAGGGAAAGAAGACATAGGAACGAATTTGGTGGCCCCAGGCAATGTCGGTTTTCTGAGCTTCGAGTTTCTCCCGTTCGGCGTCCTGAGCACGCTTGTAGTAGTCGTAGAGCCGAGAGCGGAGAATCTTCAGAGCGTTGGTCTTGTTCTGCAGTTGGCTACGTTCGTTCTGGCAGACGACAACGATGCCGGTCGGCAGATGGGTGATGCGAACCGCCGAACTCACCTTGTTGACATTCTGACCGCCATGGCCACCAGCCCGAAATGTGTCAACCTTTAGGTCATTGGGATTGATTTCAACCTCAATCTCGTCCACTTCGGGGAGGACCGAGACCGCCGCAAAACTGGTGTGGCGTCGGCCATTGGCATCAAACGGTGAAACCCGGACCAGCCGATGCACGCCGGCCTCCGATTTCAGTAGGCCGTAGGCATACGCGCCGGTGACTTCCAGGGTGGCGTCCTTGATGCCGGCCTCCTCGTTTTCCTGATAGTCGAGGACTTGATACTTGAGTCCGCTGATTTCAATGTAACGGGTATAGAGCCGATAGAGCATCTGCGCCCAGTCGCATGACTCAGTACCACCGGCACCCGGGTGGATTGACAGAATCGCTGAACGGGCGTCCTCCGGCGATGCGAACATCGCCCGCTCTTCGAGAGCGGTGATGTCCTGTTCGATGGTTCTGATGGTCTGTTCGAGTTCGGCCTGGGCCGTCTCGTCTTCGCTGCCGAAGAGCCGAAGCAGCTCGGCAGCGTCGGCCACTTCCTGGTCGAGCCGGTCTACCCGTTGGAGCAGGTCGTTGAGTGCGCCGACGCGGCGCATGACCGCTTGGGCGCGGCGTGAATCAGTCCAGAAGTCAGGCCGACCGGTTTCCTCGTTGAGTTGTTTGAGTTCAGCGCGGCGAGCCGGCAGGTCAAAGAAACTCCTGCAGCTTACGCAGCCGCTCAGTAAGGGCAGCAATATCGGCAGTGCTGCTACGGGTGTCGCCGGCAGGCATCGGCTGCTGTAAGACGGTCCGGTAGCGGTTACTTCGGTTTGGCCGTGCCGGCCGGCTGGCCGTACTTGCGGCGGAACTTCTCGACTCGGCCGGCAGTGTCAACCAGCTTCTGCTTGCCAGTGAAGAATGGGTGGCAGGCTGAGCAGAGGTCAACATTCATCTTCGGCTTAGTCGAGCGGGTCTTGATGGTGTTGCCGCAGGCACAGACGATTACTGAGTCAACGTACTTGGGATGAATCTTTGGTTTCATATGTCCGCCTTAGTTCTCACTCATTGAATTGAGGAACTCCTCATTGTTGCGGGTAAGGCGCATTTTGTCAATAACAAACTCCATCATCTCGACCGGATTGAGTTCAGCCAGCAGCTTGCGCAGTACCCAGACTCGACTCAGTTCAAGTTCGGAGAGGAGCAGTTCTTCCTTGCGGGTGCCGGAACGTTGCAAGTCAATCGCCGGGAAGATGCGTCGGTCTGCCAGTTTGCGATCGAGAATCAGTTCCATATTGCCGGTACCCTTGAATTCCTCGAAGATTACCTCGTCCATCCGTGAGCCGGTTTCGACCAGCGCCGTGGCGATGATCGTCAGCGAACCGCCCTCCTCGACATTCCGGGCGGCACCGAAGAATTTCTTCGGCTTTTGGAGCGCATTGGAGTCGAGACCACCGGAGAGCGTGCGGCCGGAATGCGGCACGACAAGGTTGTGGGCTCGGGCTAGTCGGGTGATGGAATCGAGGAGAATCACCACATCGGTCTTGTGCTCGACCAGCCGTTTGGCCTTCTCCAATACCATATCGGCGACCTGGACGTGGCGCTCCGGTACTTCGTCAAAGGTTGAGCTGATGACTTCCGCCTTGACCGACCGTTCCATGTCGGTCACTTCCTCGGGCCGTTCGTCAATTAGCAGGATGATTAGTTTGATTTCCGGATGGTTAGTGGTGATAGAGTTGGCAATCTTCTGCATCAGGATTGTCTTGCCAGCACGCGGGGGAGAGACAATCAGGCCGCGCTGGCCTTTGCCAATCGGCACGAACAAGTCCTCAATGCGCATTGATAGGTCGTTCTTCTCTGGGACTTCGAGTCGGATGCGCTGCTGCGGGTAGAGCGGGGTCAGGGCGTCGAACGGAATCCGACGGCGGTCCTCGCCAAGCGGGACGCCATTGACCGTATCAATCTTCAGCAGGGCAAAGTAGCGTTCTGAATTCTTGGGCGGCCGGGCCTGGCCGACAATTGTGTCGCCAGTGTGCAGGCCGAAACGCTTGATCTGGGACGGCGACACGTAGATGTCGTCGGACGAGGGTAGATAACTGTAGTCTGGCGAACGGAGGAAACCGAAGCCTTCTTGGAGGATTTCGAGCACGCCCGATACCTCGACACCGTCACCACCCTCGTGGTGCTGCCGGGCCTGGGCCTCGAGAATCGCCAAGACCAAGCCCTGCTTACTCTTGTCACGATAGTCTTGGATACCGAGCTTTTCGGCTATGTCATACAGCTCGGTTATTTTCTTGCGCTTGAGTTCTTCCTGAAGCATTGTCTCTCCTTGGTCCCGGACAGAGTCCGGGTTTGGAACTGCCGGTGTTGTTTCGTTTCGGCCCGATGCTCGACGTCCCGAAGCTAGACCAGGTTTACGTAGCGGGAGAAGGAAACTAGCGTTTGTCAGCGATGCAGTTTCCGGGACTTATCCGTGGGAGCATGGGACTGCCGGGTTTGGGCCAGATGCCTTGGCCGGCTGGTTCCGTCCTCAAAGGAAGTATAGAAGCATCAGTCCGGCTGTCAAGCACAGCCGTGGTTTGGTGGTGCAGAACTCTTTTTGTTTCGGAAAGACAACTAGGTCGGGTTTCAACGTAACTGACAGCGAATTGCTGGGTTGGGTGTGCCAGACGCTTGCTGAGAACCCATCCAGGGGGCCGTCCCGGGAGTGGTTCGGGGGACCTACTGTGACGCTTCTAGTAGAGGCAGGTCAATGGCTACTTGTGGCGGGGTACGCAATAGCCATTGGGGCTGGGCTTAGGTGGGGTTTTGGAGGTCACTTCCAGTCTTGGTCTGTAGAAGACATTCTTCAGCTGTTTTGGTGGCTCTCTGCTGACAGGCATGCCGTCAGCTCTTGGTCAGGGTGCGGCAGACAGCTCGGCGATAGGTCCGTAGCTGGGTGGCTGACTAGGTTTGCTGATGTCTTTGCTGTGCTGGTGTCAGGCGAGTTGCGGAGACCATTCTTGGCAGGGTCGCGTCGTCAGTGGGGGTGACGTGGCAGTATGAAGTTGCCTCACTTGTAAAGCACCAGTCGTTGGTTGACAGGATATCAGGAGGGGGGCTAGACTGACAATAGCTCGGCAATTTCCCGAGGAGGAGCGTATGCGTATTAGTCTGGCTCTGCGCATAGTACTAATGTTGGTGTCGGTGACTCTTGCGGCCAAAGACCGGCCCGAGCTGATGCCAGCCAGTTCTTTCAAGTCCGGCCTCTTGCCGGGGCGGGCAGGCAATGCAACGTCTGAGTTCGAACAGATTCGACTGCAGCAGCAGGAGCGGCTGGCGGCTGGTGACCGGACCGGTGCCAAACTGCTTGAGAACGAGATTCAGGCCGTCCTGCTGTCACGACAGTCACGTCGGTCAGATATCAAGCAACCCGTTATTCTGGCCGCTCGGCCGCAATGGTTTGCTCCTGACCAGCAGATCGATGGTGCTCCGCCCTATTGGTTTGCAGTTGACTACGAGCAGGACCCGAACGGCACAATGTGGGTGGCAGTGGGGTCGCGGTCAGATTCTTCGGTTCACGTGTTGCGTTCGACCAATCACGGCGCGTCTTGGGATTGGTTGACAGGTTACTACTGGCCACCCAAGCACCCAATCGGCAAGTTGGAGCTTGTCGTCGGTGAGGGCGACTCTAACTTCGTTTATGTCTTCGAACTGCTGGAAGAGAACAACGGCGACCTCAGGGTTGTGCGACTCAACCACAACGGCAGTGTACAGTTCGGGACACCGGTGCTGGTGGGGCCGGATTCGATTACCGACTTTGCTGCCTGCCGCGATTATGTCAGGCCCTACTACCTCTATGGGGTTGCCTATAACGGCATGCAGGAGAGAACAACCGACTGGCCCGCAGCCGCGTTGCTGCGGTCAACAGACTTTGGCCTTACTTGGGCAATCACCGATTCAATTGCGAATTGTAGTCATCCGCGCCTACGGGCCGGTGCCGGTTCACACATCTACCTAGGGGCAGCGCCACGAGTGGCGAGGTTCCGTAACGTTGCGCAGGCATCGCTCAGTACCTTCTTTGGCAGTCCTGGTTCGTGGCTCTCGGATGATGTTGTTGCCGACTCGTTTCGGGTTTACGATGCTGTCTTTGCGCCGGCCTTCACTCTGCCAGAATCAACAGCCCGCTGCTGGATAGTCTTCAGTCATAACTATAACGGCACTCTCGACTGGGATGTCCTCTACGCTCATACCAATGACCGAATGCGGACCTGGAGCGTGATTGACGATATTGCTTACTCAACTGCGGTTGAGGCGTATGTAGACCTAAAGCCATTCACCGAACGCGGTAACCCCTATGTCAATGCCTCCTACGTCCGCACCGACGACTTTACCTGCTATCTGGTCTGGGCCCAGGCAAATCAGCCGGACAACTGGTCAGCGCCGACTCTTATCAACCAGACCGTGCGAACCGGCTTTGGCTACGATGTCACGCCGCAAATCGTCTATTCGCCCCATGGGCCGGGGCCAGGTGGTGGGCTCGTGTTCGCGGATGCAGACAGCACGGGCGTCTATTTCAACGCGCCATGGTTCACCGGTGGAGCAGTGTCAGAGTCACGGTTGCCTCGGGCTGGTGGAGCAGCACTGGTAATCTGCCCAACTGTGGGTAGGGGGTCAGTGACGATTGGCTGGTCGGGTTGCGCTAGGCAAGTGCTCGTGACCGATGTGGCCGGTCGTGTAGTCGCGGACTTCGACCGGCCCGATGGCTCGTCAGTGGTCTGGGATGCAAAGGTGCCGGCTGGTACCTATTTCGTCCGAGTAGTGACTGACAGAGAGGCCAGGACAGGTTCGATGGTGATTCGGTAGACGGTTGGGCCTGTCTGTTTGACACGGCTGGCGGTCGGGTTATGATGCCCTGTCGTTCCAAATGCATATCAATCTTTATGAGTTGATCCGGCGCAAACGTGACGGTGGCCGGATGAGTACTGATGAGATTGCGGCCCTGGTTAGCGGGTTTGTGGCCGGCAAGGTGCCGGATTATCAGATGGCTGCCTGGTTGATGGCAGTCTGGTTTCGGGGAATGACTCCAGACGAAACGTCAGCCCTGACGCTGGCAATGATGAACTCAGGCGAGACTCTAGACCTGAGTGACCTGCCCGGACCGCGGGTGGACAAGCATTCGACTGGCGGTGTCGGCGACAAGGTTTCGCTCGTGCTCGCGCCGATGGTGGCTGCCTGTGGTCTGTTTGTGCCGATGGTGTCGGGCCGTGGTCTTGGGCACACGGGTGGGACGTTGGACAAGCTCGAATCAATCCCGGGTTTTCGGACCGACCTCGGAATGCGCGAGTTCCGTCGGTGCCTGGAGACCGTCGGCGTAGCGATGATGGGACAGTCGGAACGATTCTGCCCGGCTGACCGGCGGATGTACGCGTTGCGCGACGTAACGGCAACAGTGGATTCGATTCCACTGATTGCCGCGAGCGTCATGAGTAAGAAGTTGGCCGAAGGGATTGATGGACTGGTGCTCGATGTCAAAACCGGAAACGGTGCCTTTATGTCCAAGCCGGTCCAGGCTAGGCGGCTGGCTCGGACGATGATTGATATTGGTGCGCAGCTGGGGGTGCGGACAGTCGCGCTGGTGACGAGTATGGCGGAGCCGCTTGGCTATGCGGTTGGCAACGCCGTTGAGGTGGTTGAGGCGATTGAAGCTTTGAAAGGTAACTGGCCCGATGACCTCGAAGAGGTGACGCTGGCGCTCGGTGTGGAGATGCTGTTGCTGGCTCGTCGTGCCGAGACGGCAGCCCAGGCCCGGCGACTCCTGTTGCGGACCGTGAGCGACGGTAAGGCACTGGCCAAGTTTCGGCAAATGGTTGAAGCGCAGGGAGGCGACTGCCGAGTGGTTGACGACTACGGGCGGCTGCCAACGGCGAAGTTCAGCCGTGACGTGCGGGCCGAAAAGTCGGGTTATGTGGTTGGGATTGATGCTTTGAAGGTCGGATTGCTGGGGATAGAGCTTGGTGTCGGCCGCTCGCGGGTTGACGCGGGAGTGGACCATGCGGCTGGAATGATTCTGCGTAAGAAGTGTCGCGATCGAGTAACCAAGGGCGACGTTCTCGTCCGGGTCGGTGGTTCTGATGAGCGGCGGGTCGAGTCTGTCGCTCGCGAGCTTCCGAAGGCGTTCAGTATCGGGCCGGCCGCGCCGCGGCCGAGCGAGATGATACTGGCGCGGCTGGGGGGAAAGAGCCGATGAACGCGCCGACGGTGTACTGATGGCAGGGGCGAGTAAGCTTGATACTCTGATCGGCGCCCAGACGCGAGCCAAGGGCAATCTGCAGGTTGATGGCTGTCTGCGGCTTGATGGTCACGTGGAGGGCGACCTGGAGGTAGCCGAGTCATTTCTGGCCGGGCCGCGGTCACTGCTCAAAGGCGGCTTGCGTTGTCGCGATGCCGTGATCGCCGGTCGAATTGAGGGTGACATTGTTGCTGCCGAGGGGGTGGAACTGCAGACCGGAGCCGAGGTTTTCGGCAACATCACCTGCCGGTCATTGATTATCCAGCGGGGCTGTGTGTTTCAGGGTAACTGCACAATGCGTCAGTCGGACAAGTGAGAAGGGAGTGGCGATGAGTGCTGATTCAGTTGTGGCTGAGTTGAAGGTGGATCTGAATGGCCGGCGGGCGATCGTGACAGGGGGTGCGGCCGGTATCGGTCGGGCAATTGCCCGTGCGCTGGCCGGGGCTGGTGCGGCGGTGGCAGTCTGTGATTTGGTTCAGGAGGCTGCTGACCGTGTGGCTGCTGAGATTGTTGAGGCCGGTGGTTCGGGTCGGGGTTATGCGGTTGATGTTGCCGACTATGTGGCAGTGCAGCAAGTGGGCGAGCGGATTGTTACCGAGCTCGGTGGCGTGGAGATACTAGTGAATAATGCCGGCATCACCCGCGATAATCTACTGCTGCGCATGAGCGAAGAGGATTTTGATCGGGTGGTTGCTGTCAATCTGAAAGGTGCGTTCAACTTCAGCAAGGCATGTTTCAAGCAGCTCTCCCGGGCTCGCTGGGGACGAGTTATTAACATTAGTTCGGTCATCGGTCAGATGGGTAATTCTGGCCAGGCAAACTACGCGGCAGCCAAGGCGGGTCTGATCGGTTTTACCAAGTCACTGGCGCGAGAGCTGGCAGCCCGGAATGTGACGGTCAACGCCGTGGCGCCAGGGTTTATCGCCACGGCAATGACCGACAAGCTCGACCCGGCAGTGCGAGAAGCCTACATCAATGCTATACCACTAAAGCGGGCCGGTACCGCCGAGGACGTTGCTGGGGTCTGTTTGTTTCTGGTGTCGGCGGCGGCGGACTACATTACCGGTCAGGTCATTCGCGTTGATGGCGGTATGCTGATGTAGTTGCTGAAAGAGTCGGCGGGGGACGCGGTAGCGTCCCCCGCCACGTTCATCGTAGCAGCCTACTGCAAGGCACGCCCTTGGAAGGGCTCAACCCAGCGGCAGACAGCACAGACATAGGATACCGCCTCGACGCGCAGCTCACCACAATCAACACCCGGACACGGTTGAGGCGCTGGGTGGCCATCGGTGCCAACTTTGGGACCGGTGACGGTAAACACGCTGCCGCACTTCGGGCAGATGTGGATTGAGTGACTATCTTTGTGGGCTTTGAAGCAGTTCGGACACTGCATCTCGGGGTCGCTGAGCTTGAAAACCATGAAGACTCCTTCCGGCCGACGCTCCAATCGCCGGCACTCTTCTCTTACCCTAACGGTCTTACCCTTCTGCGGTTGTCGAGCCCCAGCAGTCCGACGCCGCTCCTAAGGGTAGCCCAGCTTACCGGTTGCGTAACTTGCTGTCAATACTAAGCACTATCCTGTCTTGACTCGCCGCGACTGCAACTTATGATGGCAGTGGTAGATGGTAGCTGAGGATTCAACTGACAAGGTCGCCTTGCTCAGGCAGAAGCTGGCCGAGTGCAAGTCCGATTTGGAGCGGTTACCCTTGCTGATTCGGATCGGCCATGAACTTGTCACCCGTCGTTCGGCTGAAGCAGAGCAAACAGTGCGCCGGGCAGCGGTACTAGCACGAAAGTTTGCCAGCTACGCCGACTTGGCAGATGCGGGCCGCTTGCTTTGTCAACTGCTGCTGGCGGCAGGCAGCCTCGATGAGGCCAGCGAGTGTATCGGTTGGATCGATGAGGCTGCTTTGGCACTTGGTTCGCGGCGTCATGCCGGCCAAGCAAGCTACCTGCGTGGGCAGGTCCATGAATTGCGCGGAGAGTGCCAGCTTGCCCGTGATCGCTACGAGGAAGCCATGGGTCATTGGCAAGCCTGTGGGTTTCGTCTTGGGGTCGGAGCGGCGCTGAACCAGTTGGGCAATCTGTTCAGTAATCATGGCAGTCCAGCCGAGGCGCTGCACTACTACCAGGATTGCCTGGCCATTGACGACGAGCTCAATGATAACGCCGGCCGGGCCCTACGCAGCATAAACATCGGTGTAGCTCTGCAACAACTCGGTCGCTGGGAAGATGCTGTTACTTCGTTCTACCGCGCTCTAGCAACAATTGATGCCCACAAGATTGTCGGTCAGCGTGGTTATGCGCTGCTGGGGCTCGGGGAAGTATTCTTGAATCGTGACCACGTTGATCGGGCAATTCAGTTGTTGACGGCGGCTGTCGATCCAGCTGACAAGAGCGATTCACCGCCGGAGACTGTTCGTTACGCTCTCAACAGTTTGACTCGAGCGTACCTGCGGCAAGGCAATCTTGCCAAGGCAAGTGAGGCTGTGAGCCGGGCAATGGCGCTGGCTGAGACGAGCGGTGATCAGCGCGAGCTGGGCATTGCTCTCACCAATCAAGCCGAGCTTTCCTTGCGCATGGGCGATCCGGTTCGTGCTACTGAACTAGCCCGTAGGGCGGCCGCACTGGCGGCGCATAGTGAGCTGCGGCCGGACGAAAGTGAAGCCTGGCGTCTGCTAGCTCAGGCCGCAGCCGCCCGTGGTGAATACGAGGAGGCCAGAGCCGCTTTTGAACGAGCAGTGGCGCTTCTGGCCGAGATGGAGGAGAGTTACGAACTGGCTAAGGTTCGGCTTCACTATGGCAAATTTCTTCTTGAGCGAGGCGAATCGGCAGCGGCTGCCGCCTTGATCAAACCTGCAGGCCGGGTGTTTCGTCGGCTCGGAGTCGTTGCCGATGCTGTTGCTGCTAGTCGGCTGTTGTTTCGTATTGACCTGACGATGGACCGTGACATGGCGCTGCTTGGAGGAATCTCCGGGCTAGCCGCACTGGGGCTTCCACCGGGCTTGTTGCTTCAGCAGTCAGTGGAACTATTGTGCGAAGGCCTGGGGTTCGATTCGGCGGCGCTGGTTGTCAGTGACCGGCTGTTGCTGCAGATTGGATGCCCGGACAGTGAACGCGTTCGTGCAGCAACGCCGGTGGGCGTACACCATACCGACACGGTTCTGCGTTGGCCGCTGACAATCGGCGGGCAGGGTCACGGCTGGTTCCATCTCGAACGAAGCGAGCCTCGCCCAGCAGTTCACAGTGAACTGGTCCTTGAAGCGGTCAGCAATCTACTGGCGCCAGCCGTTGAGTCACTCTGCCAACTCGCTGTGCCGGCGACAGCCAAACCGAGGGAAGTCGCGGAGCTCCGCTACCGTGGAATTGTCAGTCGTAACCCGCAGATGCTGAATTGTTTGGCTACTGCCAGTCGTGTTGCCGAAACGAACATCCCGGTGCTGATTCTGGGTGAGAGTGGAACCGGGAAAGAGCTCGTGGCCCGTGCGCTTCACGACTCGGGTCCGCGTGCTGTTCGGCCGTTTGTGGCAGTCAACTGCGCCGCTGTTCCAGAGGAATTACTCGAAGCAGAGTTTTTTGGTGTCGAGAAAGGTGCTGCCACTGGTGTGGTTGCGCGGCAGGGAAAGCTTGAAGCGGCCGATGGGGGTACGATTTTCCTCGATGAGATCGGTGATATGAGTCCGGCCCTGCAGGCAAAGCTGCTGCGAGTCTTGGAAGAGCACTGCTTTGAGCGACTGGGTGGACGCAGACCGATAAGAGTTGATGTTCGAGTAGTCGCCGCAACAAATCGCGAGCCGGCTACACTGATTGCCAACGGTCAATTGCGAGCCGACCTCTACTACCGGCTGAATGGGGTGGAATTGCGACTACCTTCGTTGCGCCAACACTCCGAAGACATCCCGGAGCTCGTCAGCTACTTCATCAGCTGTGCAAACCATGAGTTTGGTCGTTGCGTTGGTGGCGTGAGTCCGGCGGCGATGACTGCTCTAGTTCGTTACAGCTGGCCGGGCAACATTCGTGAGCTTGAACACGTCATTGAACAGGCAGTCCTGCTTGCCAACTCGAACGTCATTGAGTTGACAAGTCTGCCGGACCGTATTCAGCGGGCGGCTTCTCAGCCGGCCGGCTCGGCATCGACTTTGCGCGAGGCCCGTCGGGTTGCCGTGACGACGGCAACGGCTGACGCCGAGCGTCAGATGATAGTTGAGCATCTCACGCGTACGGGCTGGAACGTGAGGAGGGCCGCCATAGCTGCTGGCTATAGTCGTGCACAGTTCTACCGATTAATGCGGAAACACGGTATAACTCGGCCAGCGGATCGCCTCTCCCATTAGGTGACAATCACGAAGCCAAGGGTTTCTGACCGTAAGTCACTGATAATTCGCTAGTAACGCTGTTTCGACGCAGAACCGATGTTCTCCCCATGTCTCAGTGGATGAGACAGAGTTGTCGTCTCCTTAGGGGTAGTTCCAAATAAGTGCTGCGTGTCTAATAGGTTAGTGACTTGGCTTAGGTCGGCACGCTACATGCAGTCTTGTGAGCGTGACTGACAAGGTGAATCGTCAAACAAAGGAGGAGGCCGTGGTCACGCGACGGCTGTTTCTAGCGATTGAGTTCATGTTCGGTTGTCTGCTGCTGGCCGGCTCGTTCTGGGCCTACCGGGTGCGAAGGGTTCAAACAACAAGGTATGAGCCGACGGTCAAGATTGATGAGGCAGCCAGGGTCTATGAGCAAAGGATTCGCGCCACAGATGGGCTGCTCCGTCAGGAGAAGTTTGAGGCAGATGGCCTGTGATTCAGGTTGGTCGTAATCGGGAGTCAACGACAGTGGCAGACGGAAATTTGGTGAGTACTGAGCGGGTGACGTGAGACGTGATTGGTTCGTTCGGTCTTGACAAGAGGGTGTTTTGGCAGTAACAAATTATGTCCGCCACTCAGGAAAGGTCTCGACACCAGGAGGTGCCATGCCGGGCCGAGAGCCAGAGGAGCAGGTCCTTCACGATCATATCGTACGTTTGCTACGTCTGGAGTACTACAACTATCCAAACGCCAAGCATCCTCAACTGCTGACTTTCGCCAATCACCCCACCAAGACCAAAGCAGTCCACGGTCCGGAACATCAGGACCTCTTTCCTGATCTGGTCGTTATTGACGCCAACACTGATAGGATTGTGACTTTGGTTGAGGTCGAGACTGAATCCACAGTTGATGTCGTCGAAGCTGCCGAGTGGTTGGCGTTCAGCAAACTGGGGGCGCGGCTGCACATCTATCTTCCACGTGGATTCGGTCCACAGGCCCTTGCGCTCTGTCGGGACTGTGTAGCGACTGAGATCGTACAGTACTGGAGGGAAGGCAAGCGCTACATACTAGAACACTTTGCAGATATTCCTTACTCAGGCGGTTCTGGCCCGGCACATTGAGACTGCGCCGGGTTCTGGTCAGTTTGTACTTCAGACAGCGCAGCGTTGAAGTAGTTTCGTCTGGCAACATACAACGTGCACAATCTTGGTCAAGCTTACTCTATCGATGACGGGATGACGGATTGTATGCCGCGAAGCCTGGCTACATAGATAATTTGCTGAGCCGTCTTTATGCCGACATGTTTGTAATCAACGAGGCATCTGACCAGGAGAGTTCCTTGCCGGGCTTCTACCTGCCGACGACACAAGACTGATTGCCGATCCACCACCAGCTATGAGGCGGATTCATATGGCAATGCTCTATGTCGAATGCCACTGCTTGCGAGTGGCCAATGGCATGAGTTTCCAGTTGTCTCGGCTGCATAGCCTCTAAAGGTTACTACTCAACCGTTTCGTCGTCGGGTGCTTTGGGCACGAGTGGTCTTGCCCCACGGGGAGGACCTGCTTGTTGTCCTTGTACACTTTAAGATCGCAATGTGCCGAAGTCGAAGCAATACCCTCGCCTGTTCCGCCGAGGAGAAGACAAATCCTTGGGCGTGATCTGTCGGCCCAGAACCGGATTCAGAGGCGGCTGGTCTGCGGTGTCTGAGTGACGAGGCAGTGGAGAGAAGAATGGCATCGCCCTGCTTGCGCCTGTTGTGCAGCGGTGCATTGCAAGACCAGTTACAGTCAACGTTGGTTACGGACGTCGCCAGCCCATCGATCACACTTTGGTGAACCAGCATCTTTCGATGCTCGTGGTCGCTGCTGGCGTTGAGGATCAGTTGCCAGCGGAAAGTCCGAGGCAGATGCAAGGTTGGGCGCCGAGCAGACTGCGATCCGATCATGCTCCAGTTTGGGTAGATTTCCGACTGCCTAGCCCCCCAGTCGCAAGGTCAGCGGCCGCGGCCAACTTATTCGCACAAACTCGGTTCTTACAGTAGCGGTGGTAAGCGTGTCGCACTGAGTCTGCGATACACGGGAAACTTGCTCTTGACTTCATCTTAACAGAGACTAGCAGTCAGCAATTGAGCATGTGAGTGATTCCTCAGTCTTGGGTTTTGCTCTCCTTTTCCCGCATCATTGCCTTAAAGCGATGTTTTTCAAATAATTGCGCTAGAGACGTATCGGAGGATTATCATCTTGACACCGAGATGCGGTGGGCATACAATGCACAAAAGTGTTGAAAAGTGGTGGACAGTGGTGAACAACTCGAAGACCATATATATAGGCGAGTTCGAGCATTCTGTTGACTCGAAGGGTCGGATCGCTGTGCCTAATGCCTTCCGACGGTTACTACCTAGTGAGCGTTGCAGTCTTGTCTTAGTACGTGGTGCTGACGACTGCATTGAGGTTCACTCTGCGAACGAATGGGCTGAACACTTTTCTCAGAAGATGGGGCGTCTGCCGCTATATGATGAACAAGCACTCCGAATTCGCCGGTCACGGCTCGCCAGTGCCCGCGAAGTCGAGATTGATGGCCAGGGAAGGGTGCTGATTCCGAAGAACCTGCGAGACATGGCAGGTATTGTTGATTCTGCCGTCGTACTTGGTGTCGGTCCTTTCTTCGAGATCTGGGAGCCTCGTCGTTATCGTCAATACCTGCTGGCTGCAGAGGGGCACTATCGAGAAGATCTGAATCTTCTTGACGGCGAATTTAAACAAGAGAGGCCGGGCGGAGCAAGCGACATTGGTTTTCCACGTACCGGTGATGGTGGATGAGGTACTTGAGTACCTGCGTCCGAGTTCTGGCACAGTTGTTGACGCAACGGTTGGCGGCGGAGGCCACGCCAAGGCAATCCTGGCTCATGCTGGCGTGGGAAGCGGGCTCTTCTTGGTTGGGCTTGACCGCGATAGGGAAGCTATTGTTTGGGCTGAGCAGGAACTGGTTGGGTATGACAACAAGCTGCTACTGCAGGCAAGCTATGAGCGGATGGCAGAGATTGTGCTCAGTCGGAACTTGCATGCAGTGACGGGTGTTCTCTTTGACCTCGGCGTTTCGCTACATCAGCTCGTGAGCTGCCATCGTGGCTTCGGCTTTCAAGTGGATGGGCCGTTAGATATGAGATTTGATGTATCAGCTGGAGGCCCAACAGCAAGAGAGCTCATTCGGCAAAAGTCGGCGCGGGACCTGCGCGAACTACTTAGGACTTACGGTGAAGAACCAATGAGTGGACGGATTGCACGCGTCATATTTGAACGGCGTCATAGTATTGAGACAACTGCTGACTTGGCGGCAGCTATTCGAGCAGCGGTACCGGCAAGATTCAGGCACAAGGCGCTAATGCGGGTTTTCCAGGCTTTGCGGATTGCCGTCAATGCCGAGTTGGTTGCCGTTCGCACTGGCCTACAAAGCGCAATTAAGCTGTTGGGCCGTGGGGGCAGACTAGTCGTGATTTCTTATCACTCGCTCGAGGACCGGATAGCAAAGGAGTGTCTGCGTCAGGCATCAACTGCCGGCGTATTGCGTATCCTGACGCCCAAGCCGGTTCGACCTAACTCTCGGGAATTAGTCGACAATCCGCGGTGCCGTAGCGCCCGTCTTCGAGCGGCAGAGAAGGTAATTGATTCATCGGGTTTCAGCAGCTTCGCGCCATGACTTCGCCCAAGGGGTTTGTAGTTGTGTTCTTGCTTTGCGTGTTGGCCTTGGGTTACTTGTTTCAGCATAACTGGAGTCTGCGGCTGACCCGGCGAATAACCTATCTTGCTAAGCAACGACAAATGTTATGCGAGAAACGTGAGCAGCTGAGGGTTGAGATTGACCAGTTGTCGTCCTTTGCACGCATCGAGTCAATCTGGCAGAGCTGTCGTCATGTGACAGCGGTTTCGGTCCGGCCTGACGGCGACCAGCATGTAGTACGATCTGCAGCTGAGTCTCAGCGGTCAGTAGTAGGGTCTGACACTATCCTCGCTGGTGCCCAATGAATGATTCTTACCGCCGGAACATCATACTGACTGTTGTCATGGGCGCAGTCTGGGTGGCGTTGCTCGGTTACCTAGGATATGTGCAGATCGGTCAAGGGCGATTCTACGAGGCGGAGGCACGACGACAGCACTGGAGCCGACTCGAACTCCTCGCTCCCCGAGGCAGGATTTTCGATAGACAGGGCCGACCACTTGTCTTGAATCGCACCTGTGCGTCGATACGAATTCTACCACAATATATTGGCAGTGCTGGTGGCCCAGGGGGACGCCGGGATTCAGTGAAGGTTGAGGAGCTCGCCGGTTTGCTAGCAACTTTCGGCCTTGCTTCAAAGCAGGTAGCGCGAGAGGAACTCTGGCGGCGCAACCGGTTGTTTTGGTTCAAACGAGGGCTGGATTACACGCTAGCTGAGTCGTTACGGTCGGCCCTCGTGCGCGGACAATTTGTAAACTGTACATATGTTGATGATGACGCCCAGCGCGACTATCCACATGGTGAAGTCTGTGCGACGGTAGTCGGTTTCGTTGGGGAAGAGCGCGGTCTGGCCGGACTTGAAGCGCAGTATGATTCGATACTACGCGGACGAAGGGGTTGGGCACTGCTGCAGCGTGATGCAGTAGGTCGTTCGTATCCCTATCCGAGTTACCCCGTTGAACCGGCACAGGCTGGTGCCGACATTCGGCTAACGCTCGACACTGATATTCAGTACATTTGTTTTGCCGCGTTGCGTGAGCAGGTGCAACTGACCGGTGCGCTGAAGGCCGCGGCGGTCGTGCTTGATGCTCAAACAGGAGCGATTCTTGGATTGTGTGATTATCCCTCGTATGATCCGGTTCGCTACAGAAATTTCCCAAAGGAGCGCTATTTGTGCACGGCACTGTTCGATCAGTTCGAGCCGGGTTCAAGTTTCAAAATCGTTGTCTGCGCTGCTGCGTTGGAGAGTCCTAATGCCGATCGCCTGACAAGGCAGAGCTACGATGTCAGCGCTGGTTTCATTCAGATTGGCAAGTGGAAGATCAAAGACGTCCACCCTAACGGGGTTTTGGGATTTGACGACATATTTGTTAAGTCATCGAACCCCGGCTGCGCTCTACTTTCGATGCAGATCGAGCCGCAACTGTTCTACGATGTTGCTCGGGGTTTGGGATTTGGCAGTCCGGTAGGTTGCGGGCTGCCAGGAGAGGGCGCCGGTAGTATTGACCGACCCGAGCAATTGACTACGCTCCGACTGGCGAATATTGCCTTCGGTCAAGGCCTGACGGTCACGCTGCTACAGCTTGCGTCAGCATACATGTGTATCGCTAATGATGGTGCCTATCTGCGGCCTTATCTGATAGCGTCAATTACCAGCGGTACACGCACACTGTCGTCTTTTCGTCCGACGGTTGTCCGGCAAGTGCTCCGGCCGGAGACGGCTAGGCGTATGAAGGACATCTTGGAGCGGGTTGTCCTTGAGGGAACGGGCACTCAGGCCAAGATTGATGGTGTCTCCGTGTGCGGTAAGACCGGTACTGCGCAAAAGACCGAGGGACGCGGCTATTCTCAGACCAGGTCGCGGATGACGTTTGTCGGTTTTTTCCCAAAGCAGCGGCCGAGGTATGTCGTTGCTGTTCTGATCGACGAGCCGCGTTCGGTCCGCTTTGCTGGGGCGACGGCTTGCCCCGCTTTCCGAGCCATTGGGGAGCGACTACTGCTGCTAGAAAGAATGCGCGAACGTGATGACCGGATAGGTCGCCCTAACTCCTTTCATGGTGTGAGTTGCAGTTGGGGGCAACTTTTCGTGGTGAGCTGATGGGCAACGGTAACGGCAAAAAGCGGTTGGCGGAATTGATAAGGGGGGTGCCCTGCACGGTCCACGGCAATGCGGCAGTCGAGATTAAGAGCATCGCCTACCACTCCGGCCGGGTTGAGCCCGGTGCGTTGTTTGTTGCCATAGATGGGTATCGTGCGTCGGGGCTTGATTTTGTGGATGAAGCAGTGAATCGCGGCGCGGTGGCTGTTGCTGGCAGCGACATTGGTCGTGTGCGGAAGAGTTGGGTTACATTCGTCCACACGAAGTCGCCGCGCCGTTTTCTGGCCCAAACCGCTAACCGTTTCTTTGATTTCCCATCCAGTAAGGTCAAGCTGGTGGGGATCACGGGCACGAACGGTAAGACGACAACGAGTTATCTCTTGCGACAGATGGCCCGACAGGCAGGAATTGAGCCTGGTTTCGTTGGCACGATTGAGCACTGGGATGGGCTTGAGCGCCGGCCGGCTGCACAGACGACCCCAGAAAGTCTTGATTTCGTTTCGCTCTTGGCGAGACTAGCGGAGCAGCGGATACCGTTGTGCATCTCCGAAGTGTCTTCTCACTCGCTGGCTCTGGATCGTGTTTTCGATCTTGACTTCCGAGTTGCCGTGTTCACGAATCTGTCTCAGGATCATCTTGATTTTCATAAGACATTGGAAAACTACCGAGAGGCCAAGCTGAAACTGTTTAGTGAGCTAGTCCCGGGCGCGACAGCCGTGACTAACCTCGATGACCAAACCGGCTGTGAGGTTTTGCGCCGGACGCGGGCGAGGGTTGTGACTTATGGCACTCGGGCTGATGCCGAAATGGTTCCTGACATTCTTGGTCGCATCATTGGGGTCAGGCCTAATGGTATCGACTGCGGGCTGGTCGTCGCTGGTCAGGAGGTTACTGTCCGGTTGCGGCTGGGAGGACGGTACAATCTCTCTAACCTAATGGCAGCTTTTGGGGCCGGTTACGCACTGGGTTGGTCTTGGCAACAGATGAAGGAGGGTGCCGAGGCGTTGGACTTGGTTCCAGGGCGACTGGAGCCGATCGATTCCGGACAGAAGTTCAATGTCTTCGTTGACTATGCGCACACTCCCGACGCGCTACAGCGGGTGTTGGCAACGGTGCGTGAGTTCACTCCCGGTCGGGTGATTTTGGTCTTCGGCTGTGGTGGTGACCGTGATAGGAGCAAGAGGCCGCTAATGGGTGAAGCAGCGGCACGGCTGGCAGATGTTCGGATTGTTACGTCCGACAATCCTCGTTCCGAGTCACCAGAAGCCATAGTTAGTGACATACTGCAAGGCATGTTGAACGAGGAGCGAATCGTCGAGCTCGATCGGGAGGCGGCTATACATCGAGCCCTAGACATGGCTCGGCCCGGCGACACGGTCGTCATCGCTGGCAAGGGCCACGAAGACTATCAGATTGTTGGCAGCGAAAGGCGGCGTTTTGATGACCGCGAGGTCTGCCGCAGAAAGCTCGGGGCGTGATGCTTTACGATTTGCTGGTCCCTCTGCGGCATAGTTTTGGCCTGTTTAACTTGTTTCGTTACATTACCTTTCGAGCCGCGGCTGCCGGGGCTTTCAGTATCCTGTTGGTTTTGCTAATCGGACCGGTGATGATCCGCCTTATCAAGCGTCTGAATATCGGACAGAACATTCGCACGGAGGTGCCAGGTCGTCATCAGGCCAAGGCTGGCACGCCAACGATGGGCGGACTACTTATCCTGGCGGCGGGTGTTGCCGGAGTGCTGTTGTTCGCCGACCTTGAGAATCGGCAAATACAGCTGGGCATGCTGGTTCTTATCTGGTTGGGCGTGCTTGGGTTTGTCAATGATTTTGTCAAGGTCAAGCTGCGGCGTCCGCGCGGCTTGTCCAAGACAGCCAAGCTGCTATCGCAACTAGCGCTAGCCTTGCTAGTCGGGGCGGCGGTCTGGTTCTTGTCGGCTGACCCAGTCAACCGTTCGCGGAGCAATGTTCTACTTTTCAAGAACATTGTTGTGGAGTTTGGTCACTTCTATGTGCCGTTTGTCATGCTCGTGATTGTTGCCGGATCGAACGCGGTCAATTTAACTGACGGACTCGATGGGTTGGCCGCCGGTTTGTTGACGATTGCACTAGGAACCTACGGAGTTCTCTGTTATGCGGCTGGTAACTTCAAGTTGGCCCGCTATCTTAACATAATGTTTGTACCGACCGGCGGTGAGATGGCTGTTTTCTGTTTTGCTCTGGCTGGTGCCTGTCTTGGGTTTCTTTGGTTCAACGCACATCCAGCGCAGGTTTTTATGGGGGATACTGGGTCTTTACCTTTGGGCGGATTCTTAGCGCTGGCGGCCGTCCTCTGTAAGCATGAAATGTTGCTGCCGCTTGTCGGCGGGGTGTTTGTGATGGAGGCTGGGTCGGTGTTGCTGCAGGTCTTCTACTTTCGCTTGACCCGTGGCCGGCGGCTGTTCCGTATGGCGCCAATCCATCATCACTTCGAACTTGTGGGATGGTCCGAGCCGCAGGTTGTTGCCAGACTGACTATTCTTGCGGTCTTGTTCGCTTTGGGTGCGCTTGCCACCTTGAAGATTCGATGAGAGCATTCTCTGTGCCCACGATTAGCAGCTTGGCCAAGGCCCGTGTCGGGGTAGTGGGGTTAGGTCGGGCAGGACGTTCGATTGCTCGGTTTCTGTTAGCGCGAGGAGCATGTGTTGTTGGTTGGGATGACCAGCCGCGGGTGTATGATTCGTCTGCGGTTCGGGCGCTTATGGCAGATGGCCTTCGGATTTGGCCTCGTGAACGTCGATTGGAAATTGACTGGGCGGTTGTTTCCCCAGGTCTGAGTGACAATCAGCCGATTGTGAAGCAGTTGGTGCAGGCTCGGATTCCGCTAGTTGATGAGCTTGACCTTGCCGCGCAGTACTTGCCCGGCTGTCTTGTTGCGGTGACCGGAACTAACGGCAAGTCCACTACTACCGTATTGATTTCTCAGATGCTTGCGGCGACAGGCAGGAGCGTCTTCTGCGGCGGCAATCTCAGTCCAGGACGGCCGCTTTCGTGGGCCTTGCTTGTGCCGCCGAGAGAGTTCTACGTTGCTGAGGTCTCGAGCTTCCAACTTGCTCGTTCGCGTTGGCTCAAACCCAAGGTGGCGGTTGTTCTAAACATCACTTCTGACCATCTAGACCGGCACAGAACGCTTCGGAGCTATGCCGCAGCCAAGCTGCGGATACTTGATCGTCAAACGCCCGATGACTTCGCGGTTCTCAATCGCGATGATGCTATTGTCTATGCTGGTCGAAATCGAGGCCAAGGGTGCAAGCTGTTCTTCGGCGAGAAAGGAAGCAGCGGCACGAGGCTGAGTCGGGGCTGGCTGGTGGAGGAGAACGGGGAGCGGGTCATTCAGGCGTCCCAGGTTCGTCTCCCGGGCAAGCACAATATCCTCAATGCATTGGCTGCAACGGCGGCGGCGCGAGCAGTAGGTGTCGGCATCAGGGAGATCGCCCAGGTATTGCGGACATTTGTCGGTCTGCCGCACCGGCTGGAATGGGTACGGCAGCTGCATGGTGTTGATTACATCAACAACTCGATGTGCACTAACCCAGCAGCCGGCGTAGCTTCCCTGAAGGCGTTGAGCTCGCGGCCGATAGTCCTCATTGTCGGCGGTAGGAACAAAGGGTTGCCGTTGACTGAGTACGTCGAAGCAATCTGCCGTCACGCTCGATGGGCGATTCTGATTGGTGAGTCAGGACAGATTCTCGGCAGAGAGCTGGCCAGGCGCAAATTCAGGAACTTTGAGTTTGCTGATAGGCTTAGCCGGGCCGTCCAAAGCGCTCAGCAGCGGGCGGTAAGCGGGGATGTAGTACTCTTCTCTCCGGGGTTTGCGAGTTTCGATCAGTTTCGTGACTTTCGTGAGCGAGGAAATGCATTCAGGCGTGAGGTCAGGCGGCTCATTTGAACCGACGGTAGTGGAGAACGCCGGGTTAGTTTCGGCGAAAACATTGCCTGCGTCGTACCGGCCAGTTCGGTCGAGCTTTGGAGAACGACCTACTCAACCACCTGATTCGCAATTGCTGTTCGTGGTTGTGACGCTGGTACTGGTAGGATTGATAGTTGTCTATGCTGCTACTCTTCATCGTGGCGTGAACTATCTTCTCTACCAGGCATTGCGTGCCTTCGTTGGGTTCCTGGCGTTGTTAGTAGGTATGAATTTGCGGCACACGGTTCTGGCCGGTCGGCTGCGACACTTGCTGCTTGGGTTTTCGGTGGCTTTGTTGGTTCTGACATTGGTGGCTGGTTGGGCTCTAGGGGCGGCACGTCGCTGGTTGGGAGATGGTAGCGTATCATTCCAACCAGCTGAGTTTGCAAAAGTGGCATTACTGGTTTGGCTTGCGGCCTGGTTTGCAAAGCTGAAGGAAGATAGTATTGAGCGAAACCCAGTGTTTTCGGTGGCCGTGCCAGCAGCGGTCACCGCTCTGATCGTCGGGTTGACGCTTGCTCAGCCGGCAGTCGGGTCAAGTTTCATCATGGCTGGCGCCGGGTTCTCAGTGTGCTTTGTTGCTGGCATCAGGTACCGTTTTCTGATCTTGATGTTTGCGTTGGCAGCGGCTGTTTTCTTGGTAGCGGTGACTCAGCTTGACTATCCCCGACAGCGGTGGGAGAAGTTCGTCCGAGGTGATCGCTACCATCAGGAGCAGTCGCTGATTGCCATTGGCTCTGGTGGTGTTCTGGGCAAGGGGTTAGGTGAGGGCAAACAGAAGTACCAGTTCTTGCCAAAGATGCATAATGACTTCATCTTCGCAGTCGTAGGGGAGGAGTTCGGTTTTGCAGGCAGTCTGGTGATATTCTTTCTATATGGAGTCCTGCTGTTGCGCGGTATGAGAATCAGTCGAGAGTGTCCTAGCTATTTCGGACGTTATCTGGCAGCTGGAATCACGGTCATGTTGTTTATGTATGCCGTCGTCCACGTCGCAGTTACGCTGGGCTTGATGCCGACAACCGGACAACCCTTGCCGTTTGTTTCCTTTGGCGGCTCGGCATTGGTGACTAACCTAATGGCGGTCGGTATCCTGCTTAACATCTCTCGGTATCGTCGTCGTACCGCTCAGATTGTTGAACAGCATCGTAAAGGACGGCGGGTTCCGATGCCGGCGCCGGTTGTCGGTTTGGGCCCGTCGAGGGCGGCGATGGCCTTGCGCCGGGCAGGGTTTGTTATGTCGCCTACTCAGAGGTCGCGATGATACAATGGCTGGCAGGGGTAGATTCCGGGTCACGGCATTTTAGTCGACCCGACGCTACTGTCGGTGGGGGGCGACCGAGATCAGTAATCATAGCCGCTGGTGGTACAGGGGGACACGTTTTCCCGGGGCTAGCGCTGGGCCTGGAACTGCGGCAGTTGGGTTTTCGGATTGTTTGGGTTGGTCGTGATGGCAGTTTGGAGCAGCAAGTTGCAGCCGAGAATGATTTTGAGTTCATGAGAATCGCAGCCAGTGGTTTCTTCGGCAAGAACCTGTTGGAGAAGTTAATGGCTCTCGTGCGGCTGGCTGATAGCGTGTTGAACGTTTATGGGCTAGTGAAGCGAATTCAGCCGGTCGGCGTTGTGGCAACAGGTTGCTACGCGGCCGCGGCGGTACTGGTCGTCGCCTGGTTGCTACGGATACCGATCTTTCTGTTGGAGTTAAACCGGATTCCCGGTCGGGTGACGAGATTCTTCGCCGGTCATGCTAAGAGGTCTTTTCTGGCCATGCCGCCTGAGAAAGGGCTTGCTGGTGAATCGGAAGTTCTGGGTTGTCCGTTGCGACCGGAGTTTACTCACGCCAGACCTTGTGATGATGGCCACACAATTCTGACGATTGGCGGGAGCCTGGGGGCACGAGCCTTGAACGAGGCCGTTGTCAAATGTGCAACGAAGCTGAGGGACTTTAGTTTCATCATAGTGACCGGTCGTCACGATTTTGAGCGGGTGCAGCGCATGGTTGAGGCTATTGGTAGCGGCAATTGCCGGGTCGTCGGGTTCGCACCGCGACCATGGGAGTTGTACCGGCAGGCAACGGTTGCTATCTCGCGGGCCGGAGGTGCGGTTCTTGCTGAGTTGGCCGCAGTAGGCATTCCGTCACTGCTCGTACCGTTGCCTTCAGCTGTTGACGGCCATCAGGAAGCCAACGCTCGCTTTTTTGAGCTAGCGGGCGCTGCAGTTGTGTTGCCGCAGGAACGGTTGAGTATTCTTCAGGATGAATTGGTTCGAATTTTGTCCGACCGGTCGCGGAGGATGAGGATGGCAGCCGCGGCCAAGAGTCTGGCCAAACCGGATGCGGCGAACGCAATAGCACAGAGGATTAAACAATGTTTGGCCGCGTGAAGCGAATTCATCTTGTGGGAATCGGTGGTAGTGGAATGTCGGGCATCGCCATGGTATTAGCGAACATGGGATTTGATGTCTCTGGATCAGACATTCGGGCAAGTGAAACGACAGAACGGTTGATGCGCGCCGGGGTGCGGGTGGCCATTGGTCATGACGCGGTCAATGTCGCTGACGCTGAAGTGGTCGTCTATTCATCAGCGGTGAAGGGAGACAATCCCGAGCTGGTGCAGGCTCGATCGGCCAAGATACCGGTAATTCGGCGGGCGGAGATGCTGGCGGAATTGATGCGGTTGAAGTTTGCGGTGGCGGTTGCCGGCAGTCACGGTAAGACGACCGTGACGTCGTTGGTAGCGCACATACTGGAACGGGCTGGCTTGGATCCAACGTGCGTAGTGGGCGGTCGAGTGATGAGTGCTGATTCAGGTGGGAAGCTGGGAACTTCGCAATACCTAGTGGCTGAGGCTGATGAGAGCGATCGGTCATTTCTGGCCCTCTATCCAACGATCGCCGTCATCACTAACGTTGAACGAGAGCATTTGGACGTTTACAGGGACCTTGCTGATATCAAACGCGAGTTTGTTCGGTTTGCGAATCGAGTGCCTTTCTATGGAGCAGTCGTGCTTTGTGTTGACTCGCCAGCGGTACGGGGGCTGCGCGCCCGGATTGCTCGGCGAACGATAACCTACTCAGTTCAAGGGGCGGCAGACTTTGGAGTTCGTGACGTTCAGTACTACGGGTTGACTTCGGCGTTCACTGTTACGTATCGGGGGCGTGAAGTTGGACGCTTCACGGTTCCGCTGGCAGGCGGCCATAATGTGGCAAACTGCCTAGCAGCGATTGCAGTGGCTAACGAGCTGGGGGTTGAGTTTGGTGTCTGCGAACAGGCCTTGCGTGTTTTTAGCGGCGTACATCGGCGGCTGGAGCGAGTTGGCGAAAGAGACGGGGTATTGCTGTTTGATGACTACGGCCATCACCCAACAGAGATTCGGGTGACACTCGAAGCTCTGCGACAGGCATTTCCGAACAGGCGGCTGATTGTGGCGTTTCAGCCACATCGCTACTCAAGAACGAGGCTGTTGGCTGATGAGTTTGGGTCAGCCTTTGCGGCGGCGGATGTGCTCGCGCTCACTAGCATCTACCCGGCATCTGAGCCGGAGATTCCGGGTGTGGATGCAACGCTAATCAAGCGGGCGGTGGAGCGGCAGGGCAGCCGACCTGAGGTCTCGTATCTGCCGGAGCTGGATGAACTGGCGGATTGGTTGGGCGAACAGGTACGTCCCGGGGATGTAGTGTTGACGTTGGGAGCGGGTAACATATGGATGATTGGTCGGAAATTATTGGCCAGTCGTTAGTCACGATCGGGGCGCAAGTCGAACGTGGGGTTCGGCTTGCCGAAAGAACGACATTTCGAATCGGTGGGCCGGTAGGTGCTTGGTGCCGGGTGGGCGACGAGGATGCCCTTGTTGCCGCGCTGCGCTTTTGTCGAGAGCACAATCTTCAGGTCTGGGTAATTGGACGAGGTTCAAATGTGCTCGTTTCGGACCAGGGTTTGAGCGGTGTCGTGATTCAGTTGACGGGCCGGCTGGCAATTATTGAGCAGGGTCGTACCAATGGCGACTGGGCCGAGGTTGAAGTCGGCGCCGGAACTCGGCTGGACATCGTTGCTGACTATTGTGAGCAACAAAGCCTGGTCGGTGCCGAGTTCCTGGCTGGGATTCCGGGCACGATAGGCGGTGGACTCTGCAGTAATGCTGGTGCTTTCGGGAGCTCGCTCGCTGACTTACTAGTAGCGGTGGAGGGAGTCAACCGAACCGGAGAATATTGCCATTTGGCAAGAACGGAGCTTACAGCAGGTTACCGAAAGAGGCTAATTCCCGCTGACATGATTGCTACGCGGGCGACACTACGGTTGAGGAAAGGTCTTCCTAGGCCCACGACAGAAGAAATCCGGCAGCGGCGCTGGCAGAAGCACCCAACCGAGGCGTCGGCAGGGTCCTTTTTCCGCAATCCCGAACTGAGTAATGAGCGGGTACCTGCGGGCAGACTTATTGACGAGGCGGGACTGAAGGGCAGAAGACTGGGAAGGGCGCAGGTTTCAGAGAAGCACGCGAATTTCATAGTCAACACCGGCGGCGCAACTTGCACCGAAGTCCTGGAACTCGTGGAGATAATCAAGACCCGGGTTGAGGCGACAAGTGGGGTGCTGCTCGAGGAAGAGGTTGAGTTGCTGCCGTCAGATGGGAGAGGATGATGGTTGGGCTGCGATTGCGTATTGTAAGTCATAAGGAGGCGAGAGGTGGCCAGGACGAAGCGTTTCGGTGCAATTGATCTGGGCAGCACGAAAACAGCCTGTGTGATCGCTGAGACTGATGCTAGCGGTAAGACTAGCATCATCGGTTATGGCACGGCAGCTACTGATGGGTTCCGTCAGGGGATGGTCATCAATCTTGACCGGGCCGCGGAGGCGGTAGAAGTAGCCGTCAGGGCGGCCGAGTCGATGGCGAGCAGCAGAATTAGAGGGCTGCCGGTATTCGTCAGCATCGCTGGCGAACACATCAGGTACCTCACGGGCATCGGCGCTGTCTCAGTACGTAAGCCTTCTCATGGAATCCGTACGGCCGACGTGGCCGAGGTGATGCGTCAGGCGCAGGCGATTCTTCTGTCGCAGGACGAGATGATACTGCATGTTGTGCCGATGCAGTTCATCGTTGACGGCCAGAAGGGAGTGCGTAATCCCCTTGGTCTATTTGGCGTTCGACTTGAGGTTGAGGTCATGTTGATAATTGGAGCCGTCACCGCCGTTGCGAACATCTATCGGGTATTGGAGCGGTTGGATGTCAAGAATCGGTCACTTGCGTTGGCTGTGATTGCATCGTTCTACGGAGTCTGTGACGAGGCAGATAAGGACCAGGGTGTCATATTGGTGGATATCGGCGGTGTGACCGATATTGCACTATACCGGGACGGTGAGATTCGTTTTACCAAGCTGCTGCCAATCGGCTCCCCCAACATTACGCGCGATATTGCTATTGGTCTGCGCACTACAGTGCAGCAGGCTGACGATTTGAAGCGCAAGTACGGCGTAGCCCAGGCCAGTATGGTGGAGAAAGACGAGCCGCTGACGGTTGAAGATGCGTCGGGCCGGGGTACAAAACAAGTTTCTCGCCGGCTGCTGGCATCGATTATCGAACCGCGGGTTGAGGAGATTCTAACCCTCGCCGATAGTGAGATTCGCAAGAGCAATCTGGCGGATGGGCTGGCCGGTGGGGTTGTGCTGACCGGCGGCTGCTCGCAGCTGCCTGGCATCGAATTCGTTGCAGAACAGGTGTTCGGAATGCCGGTGCGGGTGGGCAGGCCAGATCGGTTGCCCGGGCCACGCGAGGTAGTCCAAGACCCGAGTCTGGCGACGGCGGTTGGTCTGATTCGGTGTGGGATCGAGGGGAAGTGTGCTAGTTGTTTTGCTGAGGCAAGTCTGTTTGCGCGGGTAATTGAAGATATTCGCGGCTGGTTTGCCTAAAGTAGCTGGTAGCAATGGTGAGCTGAACCCAAAGGAGGCGAGGCGTGATTGAGCCGGTGGTCGAAGGTAAAGAGCTGGTCCGGATCGGTGTTTTCGGTGTCGGCGGTGCTGGCAACAATGCCATAAACCACATGATCGACGCTGGACTTGCTGGTGTCGAACTCTATGCGGTCAATACTGACCTGCAGGCGCTGGGCATGTCGTTGGCCGCCAACAAGGTGCAGATTGGTGCACAGCTTACTGGTGGACTCGGTTCGGGTGGGAATCCGGTCATCGGTCGACAGGCTGCCGAAGAGTCAATCGAGCTGCTGCGCGAGAGTCTCTCCGGATTCGATATGGTGTTTGTAGCAGCTGGTGAAGGAGGCGGTACCGGTACGGGCGCGACACCAGTTATCTGTCAGGAGGCGAAACGTCAAGGTGCGTTAGTCGTTGCGGTTGTGACCAAGCCTTTTGCGTTTGAAGGACGGGAAAGGGAACGAAAGGCAGAGGACGGAATCAGCGCGCTCCGACCGCACGTGGATACTCTAATAGTCTTACCCAATCAGCGCGTGCTGGGCGAATACGGCGACCGCGAGTGCTACGAGGCTTTTCGACTCGCCGATGAGGTTCTGTTGAACGCGGTCCGCGGCATCTGTGATATTGTAATCAGCCGTCAACTACTGAACATTGACTTTGCCGATGTTCGGACGGTGATGTCCGAGGGAGGTGGCGCGGTCATAAGTGTCGGCTGTGCGTCGGGCCCTGGACGCGCGGCAGCAGCAGCCCAGCAGGCTTTGCACTCACCGTTGATTGAGGGAATGGATATTCAGAGTGCACGTCGTGTGCTGCTCAACGTCTCAGGTGATACGCGGATGACGTTGAACGAAGTACATGAAGCGGCGATGACGGTTCTGCAGGCTACGAATGGTCAGGCCGATATTAGGATGGGAGCGGCCCGGTCGCCGGAACTGAAAGATGCAATTAAGGTTACACTGATTGCGACCGGTCTGAACGACCCATTGCCTAGTATCAAGGAGCTGGCTGATCTCTTCAGTAACAGCGAGATGTTTCCCGGCATTAGGCCGTACACTGAGCGTGACGGGGTTCGAGTTATCAACAAGAACAACCTTGAGATTCCGGCCTTCATGCGTCGAGCGATGGATTGATGTTCTGATTACCACGGGGGACGAGCCTCCTCCCCCGACCGTATGAGGCCGGCCGTGAGGCCGGCCTCGAAAGTAACCAGCGTGTTAGAACTTGTAACCGATCCGGCGCAAGAACGCCCTGCGTGCGGTCTGGTCCGCTTCGGTCTCTACGCCTTTGGGCTTTTCGCCATCAATGACACCGAGGATGCCGCGACCAGTACCGTTCTCGGCCAGGACAACCCAAGTCGGGTTCGCAGTGGCGCAGAACACGGAGCAGACTTCCTGCAGATTCTTGAGGGCATTGAGAACGTTAATGGGGAAAATATCTCGCATCACGATTATGAAACTGTGGCCGGCACCAATCGCTTGGGCGTTCCTGACGGCAACCGCGGCAAGTTCGGAGTTGGTACCGGTATACCGGACGAGGCAGGGCCCGGATGCTTCACAGAAGGCGATGCCGAATTTTGCGCCGGGCACAGAAGTGATCATTAGTTCATAGATATCCTCGACCGTCTTGATGAAATGCGCCTGGCCGAGGATCACATTGGTATCGTCCGGTCGGTCAATGGCAATGCTGAGTAGTTCCATTGCTGCCTCCGAGTTGCTCAGTCCGAGTCTAGCTGCGGAGCTGCCAGTGTCAATGTCCTGGCACCGGGCTTGACTTCAGCAAAGGAGTCGCTTATCTATTGCGCCGTGACCTATTTTCTGCAGCAGCTCATCAACGGCCTCCAGCTTGGATTCGTCTATGCCCTTATTGCGCTCGGCTATACGATGGTCTACGGCATCGTTCGGCTTATTAATTTCGCCCACGGTGACATATTCATGGTCGGCGCCTATGTGGGGTTCTTTGCCCTGACGAGCTGGCGCTTACCGTGGCCGCTAGCGATTGTTGTCGCCATGGTTGGTTGTACTGTTTTGGGAGTGTTCATTGAACGGGTCGCGTACCGACCACTCCGTAGCGCACCACGAATTGCTGCGCTGATTACGGCAATGGGCGTGTCGCTGTTCCTTGAGTATTTCGGTAGTCTGCGGTTTGTATTTGGGCCGGACTATCGAGCGTTTCCTCGGCCGTTCACGGTACGTTCCTACGACGTGGGTGGGCTAGCGGTGTCGAATATTCAGGTCATCGTTTTCGGGGTGGCGATCGTACTAATGGTGGCGCTGTCATGGTTTGTTAATCGTACCAAGACCGGACTGGCGATGCGGGCAGTTTCCTACGATCACGCGACTGCGCGGTTGATGGGCATAGACGTTGATGCGGTGATTTCAGTGACCTTTGGTATTGGTTCAGCTCTGGCCGGCGCCGGCGGCGTACTTTATGGCATCGCCTATCCCCAGATCAATCCTTTCATGGGGGTGATGCCGGGGTTGAAAGCATTCGTTGCCGCTGTGCTGGGCGGGATTGGGGTGATACCAGGGGCGATGCTGGGGTCAGTGATAATGGGGGTAGTTGAGACTTTCACCGCTGCCTATGTGTCGTCCACCTTGCGAGACGCCATGGCGTTCGGATTGCTTATCATCGTGCTGCTGATTCGGCCGTCGGGAATCCTTGGTCGGCCGACAGGGGAGAAGGTTTGAGTCCATGGCACGGTCACACACTTCTCGTGAAACACGGCTGGGATTGGTTGCCATAGCTTGGGCGTTGGCCGCATTTGTCGTGCTGCAGGGATTGATACTCGCAGGTGTGATTAATCCTTACTGGCAGCAGATTATGTCCCTTGCTTGCATTGTGACCATTTCGGCCCTCGGGTTGAATCTCATCTACGGTTACACCGGCCAGTTCTCGCTCGGTCATGCAGCATTCTACGGTATCGGCGCCTACACATCGGCGCTGGTTGTCCGTTTGGTTGGCATCAGCTCAGTTTGGTTGCTGCCGGTCGGACTCTTTGCCGGCGTGATTCTTGCTGGACTGGTGGCGTTGTTGATTGGCCTGCCGATACTCCGGCTTAGGTCAGATTATCTTGGTATTGCCACGCTCGGGTTTGGGATAATTGTCAAGGTGCTCTTTGATAATTCCGACAAGGTGATTCCAGCGATGGGCGGTTCGCGCGGTATGAGCGCCATTCCCAAGCTGACGACGTTTGCGTGGACGTTCATCCTGGCGCTACTGGCGGTTATTGTACTTCGCAATTTGGTGTTCTCGGGGATTGGTCGGGCGCTCGTCGCGGTACGGGAGGATGAGCTGGCGGCCGAGGCGGTTGGAATAGATTCGACTCGCTACAAGACACTGGGGTTTGTCATTGGCTGCATGTACGCTGGGCTGGCGGGAGGGCTGTATGCTCATCTCTATGCGTTTCTGCACCCTGCCAACTTCGATTTCCTCAAGTCAATCGATGTCCTACTAATTGTCGTACTAGGTGGTTTGGGCAGCATCTCGGGCACACTGGTGGCAGCAGTGGCCTGGACATTCCTGCTCGAAGGGTTGCGGCTGGTTCTGCCACCGGCGATGCAGGACTGGCGCTGGGTCATCTATCCGCTGCTGTTGATAGTTTTCATGCTCGTGCGTCCCGGCGGCATTTTTGCCGGTACAGAGTTCGCGTTCTTGCGGCCAGGCGGGAGAGTGCGGTGAGTGTTCTACTAGAGATTCGCAATCTGACTAAGAGATTCGGCGGGTTGGTTGCGGTGAGCAAGTTCAATCTTGTGCTGGCGCCGGGCGAGCTCTGTGGCCTGATTGGCCCGAATGGCGCGGGCAAGACAACTGTCTTCAACCTGATTACCGGTCTATACAAGCCGACAGAAGGCGAGATCATCTTCAATGGGAACAACATTGCCGGCCAGTCGCCGTTTCGTATCTACCAGCAGGGCATCGCTCGGACGTTTCAGAACATCCGGCTGTTCGGTGGGCTATCAGTGCTTGATAATGTGCGCGTGGCTTTCCATCATCGTGGCGCGGCAGGGATAGTACCGACAGTGCTGCGGCTGTCACGGTTTCAGCGCGAGGAAGAGCAAGCAACGGAGCGGGCAATGGAGCTTCTGGCAGTGCTGGGACTAGAGTCGCGGCGTGACGAACTGGCCTGCAATCTTCCGTATGGTGAGCAGCGGCGAGTAGAGATCGCCCGGGCCTTGGTTGCTGAGCCAAGGATTCTCCTGCTCGACGAACCGGCAGCCGGAATGAACCCTTTTGAGGCAGGTAGGCTGATGGAGCTAATCGGTTTCCTGCACGACCGGTTCAAGCTGACCCTGTTGCTCATCGAGCACCAAATGCGGGTGGTGATGGGGGTTTGCCGTCGGGTGGCAGTGATGGATTTCGGCACGGTCATTGCCGAGGGTGCACCCGAAGAAGTGCGCCAGGACCCCAAGGTGATTGAAGCCTATCTGGGTAGGACCGAGGCATAGATGCTGCTCGAAGTCAATGAGCTGGTCGTTGACTACGGTGCAATTCGTGCTCTGCACGGGGTTTCGTTCGCTGTCCCTGGGGGTGAGATTGTCACTCTGATTGGGGCCAACGGCGCGGGCAAGAGTACAATCCTACGAACTCTTTCCGGTCTCTTGCGTCCGCGGGCTGGCACGATCGTATTCAACGGTCGGCGAATTGATGGGTTGCCCGGACACCAAGTGACAGGGCTTGGTCTCGTGCATGTTCCGGAAGGGAGGAAGCCCTTTGCCCTGCTGACGGTCCGCGAGAACTTGCTGTTGGGAGCATACAATCGGCCCCGGCAGGAGATTGCTGATGCGCTGGCACGGGTGTTTCGTTCGTTTCCCAGACTGCGTGAGCGGCTCAATCAGCCGGCGGGGACACTTTCCGGCGGTGAGTTGCAGATGCTGGCGATGGGCAGGGGTCTGATGGCAAGGCCACGACTGCTCTGTTTGGACGAGCCGTCAATGGGCCTTTCGCCGATACTGGTGCGCGAGATATTCAGCATCATTAAGGAAATAAATAGTCAGGGTACGGCGATTCTGCTCGTTGAACAGAATGCCAGTATGGCGCTGCGTGTTGCTCAACGGGCCTATGTGCTGCAGACTGGCAAGGTCACATACGCCGGGCCGGCAACCGAACTGCTCAACGATCCCCGGGTGAAATCCGCCTATCTGGGTGAGTGACTGGTGCCAGTAATAGGTGACAGGTTCGTCAGTCTGCCTGCGTCTTTGTGCCGAACGGTTGGGGTACGGCTATTTCATCCGCGGCGATGAGACGTTGGTGGCCGATTCCGGTGGTTCTTGGGCTCACGCTGGCGGCCTATCTGCTGACGCTATCGCCGACTGTTGGCTTGATTGATTCAGGCGAACTAGCAGCCGGTTGCTACCTACTCAACATCGTTCATCCAACTGGCTATCCCTTGTATACGCTGCTTGGCCGATTGGCGACAATCGTCCCGCTGGCCACGGTTGTCAACCGCGTTGCAGCCATGAGTGCGTTACTGACAGCGGTCGGTGTTGGTCTGTTCACGCTGCTGTTGCTGCGGCTTGGGGTACCACAAGTAGTTGCTGCGGCAACGGTGCTGTTGCTGGGTTTTTCTCTTCCGGTCTGGTCGGTAGCAGTGGACGTCGAAGTCCACGCGCTGACGCTGGCCATCCTTGGAGTACTTTGGCTGGCAACGGAGCGGGCCGAGCGCGGTCGTGAGTTGCTGTTTTTTTCATTTCTTTGCGGTCTGGCGCTAACAAACCACATGTCGGTAGCTAGCGCGGTGCTCGGTGCGGTTCTCTGTGTCGCAATCGCCAACCGATTCGATGTTCGTCGCCAGTTGCCGCTGCTGGGTGCGATGTTTGTCCTCGGATTGTCGCTCTATCTTTTTCTGGTGCTACGAACATGGGCTAGGCCACTGCTAGCTTGGGGAAACCCGCACAACATCGAGCGGCTCTGGTGGCACGTTACTGGTAAGCAGTACCAGGTCTGGATGTTTTCGACGCCGGTGGCTGAAGTCCTGCGCAATGCAGCTAGGGGAGCCGTGTTGTTGGCGCAAGCGCTGCTCTATGTTGGCGTGCCAGTCGCGGTGTACGGTGCGTTCCGGCTCGGACGCGAGCGGCCGGGGCTGGCTGCAGGACTTGGTGTCGCGGCCCTGGTCTCGTTTGCCTACGCAGTGAACTACAGCATTCCAGACATTGATGCTTACTACCTGCCCTGTCTGTTCGTGCTCTTGGTCTTTGCGGCTTTCGGGCTTCAGGCATTGGTTCGACGAATCGGTCGGTGGCAGACACTCATTCTTGCGCTGCCGCTGGTAGCACTCGCTCTCAATGCTCGAGTGGCGAGCAGGCGTGGTGACTACATTGCGCTCGATGCGGCGGAGAATACGCTGGCGTCAGCACGGGCCAATGCGATAATCCTGACCGACTTCTGGGACTTCTACGCACCGAGTTTCTACCTGCAGCATGTCGAAGGTGTCCGGCCTGACCTTTGCATCATCGACAAGGAACTGCTGCGTCGGTCATGGTACTTTGGCTATCTTGCCCGGCAGTATCCTTGGCTAATTGAGCGGTCGCGGTCCGAAGTCGAGGCGTATCTTGAGTGGCTGGATCAGTTTGAGCACGGTCGGTTACGAGACCCAGCCGGCATCCAGCGAGCGTTTATCCGAATGATTGCCAGTTTTGTCGAACGCAACTCTGAGCGTGCAGCCTACACGACGTTTGCGGCTGGCGCGGACCAGGATGCGCGTGAGTTACTGCCACAGATGTTGAGAGTGCCGGTGGGGCTCTTGTTTGAGCTGCGGACCGATTCGGTTTTGCCCGAGTTTGACTATCGGCAGTGGCGCATCCGGCTGCCGTTGCATCAGTTAGATGAGCGGACCCGGCTCAGTCTGAACCGATACCACTACTTTGTTTCCCAGCGAGCTGCTGCTTTGGTCGAGCGCGGGCTGCTGAGAGAGGCCGATTCACTCCTCTGTTGGTACCAAAACCAGCCAGTGAATAGGCTGTTCGGAACTGGTCGGCGCTAGCGGAGAAGTCTTCTGGTCTGGCCCTATTTTATCCAGCTTCTTACTAACAGCAGCCTGATGGCAGCGATTGTCCTCGTGCCATTGCTGGCCCGCGAGTTTGGAGCCGGCAGCCAGCAGATTGGATTGCTGGTCGGTGTGTATCAATCAGCCATGCTCCTGTCGAGCATGCTCTTTGGTCGTTGGGCAGATTTTGGTGATCGGAAACAGTTCGTAGTTCTGGGAATGGCGGCTTCGGCAGTTGCCTTGGCCGGTCACGCTTTAGCCAGAAATCTTGGAGGACTGTTCCTGGCCCGGGCCGTTGCTGGTGTTTGCGCTGGCATCTTCCCGGCAGCATTGATGGCCTATTTCTACGACCGGAGCACGCTACTCGGTCGTTTTGTCGGGTTCGGGTCGCTCGGGTGGGGCATTGGTGCGCTGGGGCTCGGGCTGCTGCCAGTGGACTTGGTTTTCCCGGTAGCGGCGGCGGTGATGGCACTGACGACAGTTGCTGCTGCACTAACGCTCAGACCGCAGCGTTCGCGGCTCAGTCAGCCGTTCATTGATACGCGCGTCCTGCGTCGGAACTGGCGGATTTACCTATCGTTCTTTTTGCGCCACACTGGAGCCTTTTCAATCTGGGCGATCTTTCCGGTCTATCTTGCTGACTTAGGAGCTAACCGGTTCTGGGTTGGCGCAGTATTCGCCATCAACCCATTTGGCCAGTTCCTTTTCATGAATCTACTGGAGAAGGCAGGCGAGCGGGTCTTGATACTATGGGGTTTCATTCTCTCGACGGTTGTTTTCCTCGCTTTTGGCGTAGCGCCAAGCTACATCTGGGTCATTCCGATTCAGGTCGCGCTGGCGCTTTCCTGGTCGTGTCTGTATCTTGGTTCACTTAAGGAGCTGCTGCGCCTGAATCCGGAACGGTCAACCGTCGCCGGGATGTTCAATTCGGTAGCAAGTTTGGCTGCAGTTGGTGGTGGACTACTGGTTGGTATTACTGGAGCGTTCGGCTATCGTGTCGTCATGTTCGTTGCTGCCGGCCTGTCCTTGGCTGGCGGGCTACTGTTCGAGCTGACTCGCAAGGCGAACAGTTAGCCGGCCAGGGTAGCTAGTACTGGAATACTAAGAACAGATAAGGCGCAAAGCCGAACCCATTTTCATCCCGAGCAGCGCGAAGCGGAGTCCCTAGCCAGAGGCCACGAGCTGCGAGCAGAACCAACAATTCCTATTCGGTCAACGGGTCAGAAAGAAGACTGCTAGTGCTGCGCAAACGAGACCGAGGATGTGGGAGACGCTTATGGGTTCTTTCAGGATGACAATCCCGAGCAGAGCCGGAATCAAGATGTACATACCGGTCAGCGGCATCACGACCGAGGCCGGCCCCCGCTTGATAGCAAGATAGAAACAGATTGTGGCAATGCCGGCTGCGAGACCGGACAGAACAGCCAATGGTGATGGTCTGAGCCATCGGCTGGGGCCACTGGCAGCAGCGAAGAGGGTGATGGGTAGCAGGCTGGAAAGCGTGGCCCAGAAAGCAACTGTCTGGGCCGAGGTGTCCTTGGAGACGAGCTTAGTAAGAAAACCCCAGGCGCCCCAGCACAGTAGGGCTCCGATTGAAAGCAGCCGGTAGTCCACGGCAGATGTTATGAACAATTGGCAGCCAGTCAAACATTTGTCCGGAGACTAATAGCTGAGATGTCTCGCTGCTGTTGGCAGTATTCTGGCAATATCAGCAACAGAGACAATGTGAACTTGATTTGTCCGGTGTCGGCACTATAAGTAAGCATGCCGCCAATATTTCTGCGGCATAAGACAGCAACACTCCTCGCGGTTGCTGCCATTGCTGTTGTGCTACGAATGTGGCTGGGTTTCTCGCTGCGCCAGAACTACTATGCGTGGTATGAAGAGATTCCCAAGCAGCCCAAGGGCGAGATTGATTATCTGCGCACCGGCCTGATGGAGCTCAGCGATTCTCAGCAGTACCTATTGCTCGCGCGCAGCCTGCCAGCTTATCACTGGGACGGCAGACCGAACACTTTTCGGCCACCAGGGTATCCGTTGCTGATTCGGTTCTGCTGTGGCCGTATACCGGTAATAGTGGCTTTTCAGGCCCTGCTCGGCGGACTGAGTGTTCTTGGTGTCGGCTGGCTGGGCTGGCACTGGTTCGGTTGGCTTGTTGGAATAGTAGCGGCTGGGCTGCTAGCGATTGATGTGCCCAGCTTGTTCTATGCTGGGTTAGTCATGTCAGAAACCCTCTTTGCGGCACTCGTTGTCTTGGCAGTCGTCCTGCACGAACGTGGCTGGTCATCTTTGACCGGGCTCGCGCTGGGAACTGCCGCACTGGTTCGTCCGGTTGGCATGATCTTGATTCTGCCTTTTGCAGTTGCTGCTATTCGTCAACACGGCTCGAACAGAGCAATTAGGCTGATTACCGCGTTCGTTCTACTCCCGGCGCTCTGGTGTGGCCGTAACTGGCTGCACTATCACCGATTCAGTTTCGGCTCGAATGGAGCGTTCAATCTGCTCTATTCAAATGCAGCGGCGGTTGTCGCCGACCAACAGGGGATCGCGCGTGACAGTGCTAGGTCGTTACTGGCCAGCCAGGCTGCGTTGCCGGAGAGTGAGACAAATCCGCTGCGGGCAGCCGAGCTGCTTGAGCGCCGGGCTTTGCGAATCATCAGTGGCGACCCACTGCGCTATATTGGGCTGATTCTGCGAGGTGTAGCTTGGACGATGACCGGCACCAAGTCAGATGAGCTGGTGGGGTTTCTGACTGAGGGGGCCCGGACTGGCTATGAGGCAAGTCTTGGACGGAGGCTTCGGTCTGCCGGCGGAGTTGAACGGACAGCTGTCGTCGGGCTTTCGCTTATCGAACTGGTGTTGACGTCAGGTTCGCTACTGCTCGCCCTCCTCGCTCTGTTCTATCGTCGGACTCGCGTTAGGGTACTATTACCGTTGGGAATAGTTCTCTGTCTTGTGGTGGCAGTCGGTCCGTTCACGGACGGCCGGTTCCGGGTCCCGGTGATGCCGCTAGTCTATCTCAGCGCGGCTGCGGGTCTTTATCGTTGGACAGGTCAGCACTGCTTGCAGCCAAGGGGGGAGTGACCCCCGGAGTCAATCGCAAGGCGTGTTACGGCCTCTTTGGCGAACCGACGTGCGGCTGGGCTTGCTTATGCAACTAACCATGAAGTCGCAAGTTGAATGGCAGAGCCAGCAGCAATACGGCTGGCCTAGGAAGCTGTCTGGTCGGTTGGGACGCTGACTGCGAGTCTGGTCGGCTGATGACGTTCTAAGTGAGTGCCGGAGGTAGTTGCTGGTGCTGTCGGCTTGCGAGCTAGATGGGTGCTTGGTGGGTGAGTTGGTCGGATATGGCTGTGGCGGTTCGTCGAAGGGCGAATCAGTTGTTGACGGTCACTAGGTGCCTACTATAATCTATGTTAAGGCGCCAGTTTCTGCTGGGTAAGCCTACTGCTTGTCCGTTATCAAGTCCGAAGCCACCGCTAATAAGGAGGCAGGTGTGCAGAAAGTTGTTCTCATAGCTCTGGTCATGCTTGCTGGTGCTGGCCAGGCTCTCGTCAGTCCTGACCTCGAACAGAAACTGACAACTGCCAGGCAGGATCAGTTACTTCCGGTCCACATAATCCTCAAGGAGCAGTTTGATGTAGCCTTACTCAACTCGCTGGTTGACGGGCTGCCGCGGCCGCAGCGGCGGGTCGAGGTTGCCAGAATCATGCAGCAGTTTGCTGAAGAGC
>CBFGKH010000002.1:0-291201 GCA_965649295.1 Caldifarciminota bacterium | reverse complement strand
GTCGAAGCCAGCCTGCGCGGCGCAGCCACGGCGACGGTCTTCGTCGCCGGCATCGACTACAACGCCAAAGGGCAGCGCGAGCGCATCGCCTACGGCAACGGCGCGACGACGACCTACGCCTACGACCTGCTCACCTTCCGCCTGACGCGCCTGCGCACCACGCGCAATGGCGGCGATGTCCTGCAAGACCTCTGCTACACCTACGACCCGGCAGGCAACATCACCGAGATCCGCGACGATGCCCGGCAGACGATCTACTTCAACAACGCCGTGGTCGAACCCCACGCCGAATACGCCTACGACGCCATCTACCGTTTGATCGAGGCGACGGGCCGCGAGCACATCGGCCAGTCGAACATACCTGTGCCGGCCTCGTGGGACGACGCCCCGCGCGTGCGCCTCGCCCATCCCCACGACGGGCAGGCCATGCGCCGCTACACCGAGCACTACGAGTACGACGCGGTGGGCAACTTCCTGCGCATGATCCATCAGGCCGCGAACGGTAGCTGGACGCGCGAGTACGCCTACGATGAGCCGAGCCTGCTGGAACCGGGCAAGACCAGCAACCGCCTGAGCCGCACTGCGATCGGCGCGACCGTCGAGCCTTACAGCCACGACGCCACGAGCTTCACGCCTACCGTCACCGTGCCGCTCTCCGTGTACTTGACGGCATTGTCGAGTAGGTTGATAAAGACGTGTTCGAGCTTGACTGCGTCCGCCTTGATTGGCGGTAGGACCGGTGCTGGCTCGAAAACGAGCCGCAGGCCCTTGGCCTGAGCCTGACGCTCGAACATTCCCAGCACCGAACGCAGCAATCCAACAACGTCAACCTCGCCGAGCTCGAGCCGTACATTCGGCCCCTCAGCTGCTGCCAGCGTCAACAGATCGGAGACGAGGTTGATCAGCCGATCGGTATGGCGGTGAATGGTCTCCAGATAACGCCGGTCTTCGGGCCGGGCCGTCTCCTCCAGCGTCTCGACATAGCCCTTGATGGCAGTCAGCGGTGTCCGTAGCTCGTGTGAAACATTGGTCACCAAGTCGCGCTTCAGCTCAGCGGTCCGGGCAACCTCGGTGATGTCGTGCATCGTCAGGACAGTTCGACCGGTTGCTGGCATGTAAGCTGCACTCGACTCGAAGACCCGGCTCCCCATCACCACCCGACCAGTCACCACATTCGGCGCCGCCCTTGATTCCGATGCTGCCTTGAGCAGGTCCACTAGCTCCGGGTCGCGAATGACCTCCCAATAGAAGCGACCGATGACCTCATTCGCACCGGCAATCTGACGAAAGCTACTATTCGCCAGCACAACCGCACCGCTGGCATCAACGACCATCAGCCCTTCACGAATCGAGCTGACCACTGCAGCCAGGGCCTCGCGCTGGGCCGTGAGCTCACCAACAAGCGTCTTCGTACGGTATGCCATATCGTTGAAGCTATCGCCGAGCTCGCGCAGCTCGCCGCGGCGGGCTGGCAGCACCCGAACATCAAAGTCGCCAGCGCCGAATCGTCGAAATGCTGCCGACAGGTCTCGCATTGGCTGGGCAATGCTCTTCGCCAGCAGGGCTACGGCAACAAGCCCGCCAGCAGCAACGATGACCGCCGCGACTGGAATCGGCCAGCGACCAGGCAGAACCAGCGGCACCACCATCATTGCCAGCACGACCGCCAGAACCACAGCGGCTAGTTTGAAAAAGAGGACGCGTCTCACGCGTCGAGCTTGTAACCGACGCCGCGCACGTTGACCAGCAGCCGCCCTGCCTTCTTCAACTTCTTGCGCAGATTGGTGATGTGGACGTCAACCGTGCGGTCAATGACTGCCTTCTCGTTACCCCAAAGTTGATTGAGAATCTCATCGCGGGAGAGCACCCAGCCCCGGCGCTCGGCCAGCATCCGCAGTATTCGGAACTCGGTCGTAGTCAGGTCAACTCGCCGACCCCCGACCGTTGCCTCATACTTGTTCAGGTCAAGGACCAACTCCTCGGGCAACTCGATCGTCTGACTCGCCTCTTTCTGTTCCTGCCTTCGGAGCACCGCCTTTACCCGGGCCACCAGTTCCTTAGGCGAGAACGGCTTGGTGATGTAGTCATCAGCACCAAGCTCAAGCCCAAGCACCTTGTCAAACTCCTCGCTGCGAGCAGTCAGCATCATTACCGGCACCGCTGCGGTCTTGGGGTCTGACTTCAGATTCTTGCAGATATCGAGACCATCGGTGTCGGGCAGCATCAAATCAAGAATCACCAGACTCGGCGTCTCCCGCTCCAAGAAACGGCTGAACTCATCGCCGCCAGCAAATCCGCGCACGCGGAACCCGGCCCGCGTCAGATGCAGCTCGACCAGTTCGCGAATGTCGGGCTCGTCGTCAACGACCGCAATCAGCTTAGGCATGCTAGGCAACCGGCTCACCCTGACCGTGTTTGATATCCTCACCGGTGACGATGTAGATGACGTCCTCGGCAATATTGGTAGCAAGGTCGGCAATCCGTTCGAGATTGAGTGAAATCATCATCAGCTTCAGTGCCCGGTCAATTGTCGTCGCATCGGATGTCATGTGCGTGACCAGCTCACGGTTGATCTGGTCGCGCAGAGAATCAACCTCATAGTCTCGGCCGCAGACGTCACGGGCCAACGCTGCATCCCGGCGACTGAAGGCATCGAGGACGTCGCGCAGCATCGCCACCGTCAGCTCGGCCATCCGCGGGATGTCAATCAGTGGTTTCACCGGTGGTCGGGAGATGAGAAAATCGGCTGCCTCAGCGATGTTGACAGCGTGGTCGCCGATTCGCTCCAGCCCGGTATTAATCTTGATTATCATTACGAGCGTTCGCAGGTTCGATGCCTCGGGCTGGTACAGTGCCATCAGATTGATGGCTGCATCCTCATTCTCAATCTCCAGCCGGTTGACACGATCCTCAGCGGCAAGAACCTGTTTGACCAGCTCCGGATTGCGATTGACGAGGGCACGAATGCTGTCGGCAACCATCTCCTCGACAATGCCGGCCATCGTGAACAACTGCCCTTTCAGCTCGGTCAGTTTCGCTTCCAGCGGTGTCAAGAGTTACTCCTCAAAAAGGAATCCATCAAGAGTCATTATGCTGTGACCGGCGACGGTAATCAAGCGACAATAGTTTCGAAAAAGCGCAGCTCTCATCATCCAAACTTGCCGGTCAGGAAATCCTCGGTGCGCTTGTCGCGCGGCTTGGTGAAGACGCGCTCGGTCCGGTCGAACTCGACCAGCTCGCCAAGCATCAGAAAGGCGCAATAATCGGATACGCGAGCGGCCTGTTGCATATTGTGGGTGACAATGACGACCGTGTAGTCTTTCTTCAACTGCATGATCAGTTCTTCCAGCCGGGCCGTCGAGTGAGGGTCGAGGGCCGAGGCCGGCTCATCGAGCAGAATAATCTCCGGTTCCACTGCCAAACAACGGGCAGTGCAGAGCCGCTGCTGCTGACCACCGGAAAGGCTGAAGGCATTGTCGTGCAGCCGGTCCTTGACCTCATCCCAGAGATTGGCATGGCGCAGGGCCTGCTCAACCCGGCCGGCGAGACCAGCTCGATCCACCAGCCGATGAATGCGCGGGCCGAACGCGACGTTCTCGAAGATTGACTTCGGAAAGGGATTCGGCTTCTGAAAGACCATTCCTACCCGCTTGCGCAAATCAATCACGTCGGTCGTATCGGCAAAGATGTCCTCGCCATCTATCAAGATGCGACCAGTAATCCGGGTGTCGGCAATCAGATCGTTCATTCGGTTGATTGTCCGCAGCAACGTTGACTTGCCGCAGCCGGACGGCCCCATGATTGCCGTCACCGCATTGGGCGGAATCGCGAATGAGACATCCTTCAGCACATGGTTGGTGCCGAACCAAAGACTCAGATGCTCGATGACGATTTTGGCGTTGTCGCTCATCTCACTCCTCTAGACCTGCCACTTGTTGGCGGTTGCCACCCGCATCCGTACCGCGAAAGCGACCGCATCGAAACTGAGCACCAGTACCAGCAGTACGATGGCAGTCCCAAACGCCAAAGGCCGGACCGCCATTACCTGGTCGTGCTGGGTCGAAAGCGTGAAAAGATGATAGGGCAGGGCCATAAACTTCAGCAGCAGATTCTTAGGCACTTCCCGAGTATAGTAGGTAACACCGGTGAAGAGAATCGGCGCCGTCTCCCCTAAAGTCCGGGCCACTGCCAGCAGCACCCCGGTGAGAATCCCGGGAAATGCGAACGGCAGCACGTTATGGCGAATCGCCTCCCACTTGGTCGTGCCCAATGCCAGCGCCCCTTCCCGGAACGAACCCGGAATCGCATGAATCGCCTCTTCAGCGGTGGCAATAATCCAGGGCAGATTCATCAGGCCCAGGGTCAACCCCGATGCCATTACCGACAGCGGTAAATGCAGCGTGCGAACGAACAGGGCAACCCCAAAAAGACCATAGACAATTGACGGAATACCGGCCAGCGAACGGATGGCACTGCGAATCAGCCGGGTGACAAAGTTTGCCGGCGCGTATTCAGAAAGATAGAGCGCCGAAGCAATCCCCACCGGCACCGACACAATCAGCGAAACAAATGTCACCAGCAGAGTTCCAACAATACAAGGCCAGATGCCACCTTCAGTCATCCCCTTGAGCGGCGGCTCGACAATGAACCGCCACGAGAGCACACCGGCCCCGTTGCTGATTATGTAGAAAACAAGATAACCGATAAAAAGGATGAAGAGCACCAGCGGCACCGCCAGCACGACGAACCCGATGCTGCTCGCAAAGCCCCGGCGCCGCAGCCGACGCTGCGACTCCGGGCCGGACTGAAGCCCGCTTGTTGGCGCGATCATAGTGTGAAACTCCGCTTCTCGCGCCGAATCAGCGATTCGGCAATGAGATTGGTCCCGAGCGCAATCAGGAACAGGACCAGCCCCAGCGCAAAGAGCGCAAAGAAATGGGTCGAGCCGAACTCTGATTCTCCTAGCTCAATCGCGATAGTCGAGGTGATAGTTCTGACCGGGTCAAACGGTGACCTGGGCATCAGTGGCGCGTTACCGGCAACCATCAGCACCGCCATTGTCTCACCAATCGCCCGACCAAAACCAAGCATCACTGCGGCCAGGATTCCCGAACGAGCGGCTGGCAGAACGACCTTAATCGCCGTAGTCCAGGGCGTCGCCCCGAGCGCGTAGGCCGCCTCACGGTAAGAGTGAGGCACCACCCGCAGCGCATCGTCAGACACCGAGATAATTGTCGGTAAGGACATCATCGCCAGCAGCACACCGGCATTGAGTGCGTTGAGGCCCGAAGTGATATTGAAGAGCCGGGCAATAAACGGCGCCAGCACTACCAGGCCAAAGAAGCCGATGACCACCGACGGAAAACCGGCAAACAGCTCGACCACGGTCTTGACTGCCACTCGCACACCACCACGCAGCCGTTCCGAGATAAAGATGGCGCCGGCAATCCCCAACGGAATCGCAATCACCAGCGCGATGACCGTGGTAATCACACTACCCAGGAAAAGTGGTAGCAGGCCGTAGCTTGGCTCACCGTAGGCATCAGGATTCCAGGACGTCCCAAACAAGAAGGAAAACGGCGAGACCTCCTTGAACGTCCGCAGCCCATAGGCCGCAAGAAAGGCAAGAATGCCGAGCAGAATCACTGCCGACAGGACTGAGTTAACGAGAAATACCCAGCTGACGGTCCGGTCAGTTACCTTGCGTAGCCTCATGTGCGTCCGTCCAAGTCAATCTAGTGGGTGCGGGGACGCGTTTGCGCCCCCGCACCCAGCGCTGCTGCTACCGTCCGAGGACTGCGTTGTTCTGCTCGATGTAATCACTTGTCACGGGCAGGAATCCTTCAGCTTCGACAATCTCCTGACCCCGTGGGCTCAATTCGAACTCGATGAAGGCCTTGACATCACCCTTCGGCTTGCCATTGGTGTACTGATATAGCGGTCGGGTAAGCGGATAGCGACCAGCCTTCACCGCGGCGTTGTCCAACGGCGACACTGCCGGGCTGCCCTTCTTGGCCAGCGGCACGACCTTGAAGCCCTGGGCGTCCTTGATGTAACCCAGCCCGACGTAACCGATACCGCCCTCATCGGCCTTCACACCTTCGACAATCTGTGAGTTACCGTTCATCTGCCGCATCGAGGTTGCATACTCGCCCTTCACGACCTCGTCACGGAAGAAGACGAACGTGCCTGAGTTCGGCTGCCGACCATAGAGACTGATCTTCTTGTTCGGTCCACCGACCTCGCTCCAGTTCTTGATGGCGCCGCGGTAGATGGCACCCAGTTGCTCAAGGGTCAACTCCTTGACCGTGTTCCGCTCGTTGACAATGACCGACAGTCCGTCAATGGCGATTACGATCTGGGTCGGATTGACGCCATTGGCCCGGGCCGAGGCGATTTCTTTCGACTTGATCGGCCGGGAGGCATTGGCAATCTGGACCTCGCCGTTGACGATAGCCGAGATACCGACCCCCGAACCACCGCCGGCGATTGAAACCGTCACGTCCGGATTGGCCTTGGAAAACTCCTCCGCCAACCGCTGGGTCAGGTTGAGCATCGTGTCCGAACCCTTTACCGTCACCTCGCGGGCCACCAGGCCAGTAGCGAGGCAGGCAACGAGACAGAGGGAAATCAGCTTCTTCATCTTCTACTCCTTATCGTTTAGCAGCCATTACTGCGGCGGGTTCAGCACCGCATTCCACTCAAAGCGGAACTGAGCCATAAACGTATCTTTCGGTTCTGCGTCCTCTTTCCGCGTCTTGTCCCGGAACCAGGCAAGCTGCAGCTCGGCGCCCGGCTTGCCCCGCTCGCGACGCTGGAAGTGCCAGTTAACACCCGCGCCAATGCGGGTGAAGCTCTTATCCAGGTTGACCGGCATCGAATCGCCCGACTGCTCCTTCTGCTCCCACATCGCATAGCGACCGTGGATTTCGAGCTTGCGACCAAGCAGCGTCACAACCGGGTTCAGGTCAAGACCGGTCATCGCGTAGTCCTTTGACTTCTCGACCAGCGTCGAGTCAAGAACGCCCGCCGTATCACGGGTAATCCGGTACTGGCTGAAGGTACGGGTGTAGCTGTAGATAATGTACTCACCGGTCAGCGAAACCGGCCCAAACGCCACTCGCGCCATCGGCGCCAGTCCCAGCCGCTTGGTGTTAGCGGTGTCCGGCATCAGCCGCAGCGTGTCACCCACACGCTTGCCACCGGTCACATCATTCTTATAGTGGACATTGTCCTTCTCATTCGAGAAGACCGATGCCCCAACCTGAATCCCGGCAAACGGCGTCAACCGCAGGTTGGCGAGCAGCTCGGGCGACAGGTTCACATACTTGCCCGCATACTTGTATCCCTCGCCGTTATAGACGCCGACCTGAACCTCGCCGAACCCGTTCGGCAAAAAGCCGTTGACCGTCAGACCATAGTCGGCACTGGCAACAATGCCTCGGTCATCAGCCAACGCCTTGTCGGGATTGGTATAGTCCCAAGAGTAGACCAGGCCGAAGTAGTGCTTCTGCAGCCCGGCAGTGAAGTTGAAATCCTTGAGCGGCAGCGCGATATCAAGGAATGCCTCCTTCAGCCGGACCGTCGAACCCTCCGGATACTTGTCCGACGAGAACATGTCAACCGTGAACTTGGTGAAAAGCTGATTGGTCCACTGGTGTGACAGTCGGATATAGCCGCGTTCCAGCGCAAAGCGACTGGTCGTCGGATCGGTAACGGCGAACTTTTTCGACACGTTCGTGTAGCGGAACCAGCCGTTGTGCTCGAACTCGGTCTGGCCCGGATCGAGCGCGAGAGCACTCGTCGCGGCGAGCACCGCGATGACTGCGACTAGTACGGTCTTGTTCATCTTTGTGGTCTCCTTGCGGCGACTAGGCCGCGGTTGGTCATTGCCGCGACCAGCCTAGCCACCCCCTGTTTTGACAGTATAAGGCAAATGTCAGTTCAGGGTTAGGTCGCAAGGCCACCCAATCACCATCATAGCGCCACAAACCTCTGCTCTGGACTTCCTACTAGCTATAGCGATCAACGTCGTGCCGAGCAAAACCCGTTGCCCCTAGCAAACCAGCAGACCGGTCCAGCCCAATCTAGAGCAACAAAGAGTGCTAAGCACAACCCTGCCGGCTTCCAAAGCCCTATCTCTTAGGCAGGTATGAGTTTGACCGGCTGAGTTTGCTGAGTATTAGGAAATTGTTAGGACTGTGTTAGGAATATCCCACCACTTCTTGAAGATGAAGAAACCGGCCGCAGCAATCAGCGCAAAGCCGACCAGATAGTTCCAGCGGAACTGCTCCTTTAGGTAGAGCACTGAGAACGCCGAGAAGACCACGAGCGTGATAATCTCCTGAATTGTCTTCAACTGGGCCGGGCTAAAGTGATAGGAACCAATCCGATTGGCCGGCACCTGAAAGCAATACTCGATAAAGGCAATTCCCCAACTGGCGACAATCGCCAGCCAGAGCGGCGAGTGCCGATACTTCAGATGGCCATACCAGGCAAACGTCATAAAGACGTTCGAAGCCAATAGCAGCAGGATTGTTGCCACTGGCCGCCAGTATCGCTGTTACCAGCCAGTGTGTCAAGCCCGTTCTAGGGACATTGACATTTGCCCATTCTTAGCTCCGAATGTCGCTGAATAGGCCTGCTCGCACACCTGTCCAGGAGTAGAATCGAGAGGCCCTTGTCAAGCCAAATCTGAGAGATATCCTGCAAGACTTAGTAGAACTCGTACACTGGCGCAGCCCATAGCACCGACGCAAATCCCTCATCACAGCCCACCAGAAGCTTTGTCCCAGACTCAGTCGCGGATGCCATTGGAGCCACATCCGGAAACCCGTCCGCAAGTCGGCTCAGAGGTAGCCATAGATATGGCTCGGCAAACACTGTCGGAGACACTTCCCGGAGCCACTGGGGGAATGACCCCCAGGGCCCTGATTTGGGCAGCGCGACGTGCCGTCAACTCACCTATTCATCGCCACTTATGGACGGAGTCGGCCGAAAAACGGCCCGCTGTCGGTGACTACGCTGCCGAGCTGCCCTGCCTAGCCGCGAAGCGCCTCGAAAACCTTCTGCGCCAGCGCCGGGCCAAATCCCCTGACCTTCGCAATCTCATCCGCTGAAGCCAGTCGCAGCTTCTCCAGCGACCCGAAGTACTGAATCAGTCTCTTTCTGCGCACCGGGCCGAGCCCGAGAACCGAATCAAGCTCTGATTCCACCATCTTCTTGCCGCGCAGCTTGCGGTGATAGGTGATGGCGAACCGGTGTGACTCGTCGCGGATACGCTTGAGCAGATGCAGCGCCGCTGAACCGAGCGGCACCGCCACCTCGCGGCCGTCGAGGTAATAAACCGTGTCGGTACGTTTGGCCAGACCAAGTATCGGGATATCGGCAGCAGCCGCGCCGTAAGCTCTGGCCGCTGCTGATAGCTGGCCCTTACCGCCGTCCACCAGCACCAGGTCAGGCAGCGGCTGGCCCCGGTCCAGCAATCCGCGCACGCGCCGGCTCAGGACCTCTTCGATCATTGCAAAGTCATCTGCACCACTTACCGTTCGTATCTTGAACAACCGATACTGACTTCGCGCCGGCCGGTCGTCACGGAACACGACAATCGAACCGACCGCATTGGTGCCCTGCGTGTTTGAGATATCCACGCCCTCGATAATCCGCGGTACCTGTTTCAGTCCCAGGATTGTCGCCAGTTCGCGGCTGCCAGTTGGCACCCGCTCTTCTGGGGCTAGCTCGACCAAGGCCTTGTCGGCATTGGCCTTGGCCAGTTCGAGCAGGCCAATCCGCTCGCCCCGCTCCGGCACCACAATCCGCACCTTACGGCCCCGCCGCTCCGAAAACAGCGCCGCAAAAGCGTCCCCGTCCTCAACGGCGATTGGCAGCACAATCTCATCCGGCAGGTCTGCTGTGTGCATATGCACTGCCGCGAGCACCGATGAGAGCAGTTCTGATTCTGACACATCCTCGCCAGCAGTCAGGGGATACTCCTCTTTGGCGACAATCTTCCCCTCACGAATCCGCAGCAGTGTTGCCACCGAACTCTTTCTCCCCCGCGCCAGACCGATAACATCCCGGCTCGTCTTATCCTGACTCACTGCCTGCTGCTCTTTGCGGATTTCGCGCAGGGCCAGCAACTGGTCACGCAGAATGGCTGCTGCCTCGTAGTGCTGGGCAGCCGACTCTTGCCACATCCGCTGCTCAATGCTCTCCATCAGCTCATCGGCCCGACCACTAAGAAACCGTACCGCATCATCAACCTGGGCCTGATATTGGGCCGGCGTCACCTTGTCGGCACACGGCCCGGTGCAGCGATTGACCTCGTATTCTAGGCATGGTCGCGCTGGCCGGTCACGAGGCAGGTCATACTTGCAGGTGCGCAACCGGAAGATCCGTTTCACCCCGCGTAAGGCCTTACGCAGTTCCCGTGCCGATGTGTAGGGCCCAAAGAAGACGCTCTTGTCCTGACTCGGCCACGGCCGCAACTCATCCCCCGACTTTGCTGGGAATGAATGATGTGACCCGAGCTTGCGCGTGACAAAGATCCGTGGGAATGGCTCGCCGATTGTCAGCTTGAGATACGGGAACTTTTTGTCATCGCGCAGCCGCACGTTATAGCGCGGGTGCTTCATCTTGATGAAGTTCTCTTCCAGCACCAGCGCCTCGGTCTCAGAGCGGGTCACAACCGTCTCCAGGTCAGTAACCCGCTTCACCAACGACCGCAGCCGCGGATTCTCCTGCGGCTGGGTGTAGGCCCGTAGCCGCTCCCGCAGCACCCGCGCCTTGCCGACATACAGCACCCGGCCGCGTTTGTCTTTGAGTAGATAGACGCCCGGCGCGTCCGGTGCAGCCGCTACCTTTTCCGCAAACGACGCCACCAGTAGCCTAACAGTCCGGTCTGCTCGTGGCCGAGTACCGGTCCGAATCTAACCAGTACTCGACCGCCAGCAAACCTGACCATGCTCCTATCCCTTTACTACTCCTAAGGGTTTCATCCTAGCGACCTTGCGACAAATGCCAGCTCGATGACAGACATCAACAACCGCGTCAACGTCCTTATACGCATCCGGCACTTCCTCGCGCAGCACCTCGCGGCTTGCCGCCATCACCAGTATCCCCTGCTGCCGCAGCTCTTGGGCGATGTTCCGCCGTTCTGTCTCTTTTAGGGCCCGGGTGCGCGACCAGACCCGACCAGCGCCGTGACAGGCTGAGCCGAATGTCTCCTGCTCTGCCCGTTGCGTTCCGACCAGCAGATAGGACGAAGTGCCCATGTCACCCGGAATCAGCACCGGTTGCCCCAGGTGCCGATACCGGGCCGGCAGACTGGCGTCGCCCGGGCCGAAAGCCCTGGTCGCGCCCTTGCGGTGAACGCAGACCTTGACCCGCTTGCCGTCAATCTCGTGCTCCTCAAACTTGGCAATGTTGTGCGCCACATCATAGACCTGACTCATCCCGACCTGAGCCAGTGACAGCCCCAGCACCTGGGCAAACGCCTCCCGCACCCAATGAGCGATTGCCTGCCGATTGGCCCAGGCATAGTTGGCAGCGCAGACCATCGCCCCAAAGTAACGTCGGCCTTCGGGCGAATCAATCGGCGCGCAGGCAAGCTGGCGGTCAACGAGCTCAATACCGTACTTCTTCGCCACTGCACCGAGCACCCGAACGTTGTCGTCGCAAATCTGATACCCAAGCCCCCGCGAGCCGGTGTGAATCATCACCGTAATCTGGCCAGGATGGATACCAAACTCAGCGGCAATCTTCGGGTCAAAAACTTCGGCCACTTCCTGAATCTCAAGAAAGTGATTGCCTGCCCCAAGCGTTCCCAACTGCGGCATGCCCCGCTCCAGCGCCCGCTCCGACACACCGCTGAGGTCAGCGCCAGCCATTGCCCCCCGTTCCTCGGTGTACTCCAGGTCCTCCTCAGTGCCGTAGCCTTTCTCGACCGCCCAGCGGGCCCCGCGCGTCAGGACCTGCGCCACCTCTGACTGCGAGATGCGAATCTTACCCTTTGACCCGACCCCTGACGGCACGTTGTCGTAGATTGCCTGCACCAACTTCTGCAATAGCTCCGGCCGGACATCTTCACGACTGAGCTTCGTGCGCAGCAGCCGCACCCCGCAGTTGATATCGTAACCAACCCCGCCCGGCGAAATCACGCCCGCATCGGTGGTGAACGCTGCCACCCCGCCGATTGGAAAACCGTAACCCCAGTGGATATCAGGCATCGCCAGCGAAGCGCCAACAATGCCCGGCAGGGTCGCAACATTGGCAACCTGCTCTGGTGCCTGATCGGCCTTGATGTCATCGAGGAGCGAGGCATCTGAGTAGATGATGCCATCCACCCGCATCTTCGGGTTGTAGCTGCGCGGCAGGCGCAGCCGAGTATCATCAATTCGTTCGAGTGGTCCGTTCCAGCTAGCCATAATTGAGTATAAGAATGCCGGCCAGTGCGCTCAAGCACCAGCCGGCAGAACTATCGCTACTAACTACTGCCCGAGCTTGACGAGCAGCCGCCGCAGATTGCCGCCCGGTTCGCGGCAGAAATAGACACCACCCGGCAGATTCCTGCCCAACTCGTCGGTGCCGTCCCAGCGCAACACCGCTTCGTCGTGGGCCTGCTGTAACCGGGTCACGAACCTTCCGCAGTGGTCGAACACCTCAATCACTCGACTGCGCAGCCTGCCCCGTAGCTCAACGATGTTGCGGAACGGGTTCGGTTTCGCCTCAAACCCAGCAACGGTCGGTTCCGAAGGCTGCTCAGCAATCGCGGTCCCGCCCTCAATCACGAAACTGTCTTCGGCACTCTCGACCACCGCCATCCCATCACTAAAAGCGAAGTGGAACCGGTGCGTGCCCGGCCCAAAGCCGGCGCGAGCGGTGTTGAAGCTCACCTGCTCGTAGTAGCGATGGTGATTGGGCCGCAGCCGGAAGGTATCGCTGTCAACCACTACAGCGCAGAGTACCGGCAGATTGGAGTCGGCATCGGCATAGTTGACCGTGAACTGAAACGAGGTCTGGCTGTCACCAAAACGGGGGAATACCCGTGGCTGACTCAGTTGCGGCTCACGGTTGACGCCGACTGTGAACACCGGGGTCCGGTCAACAAAGAAACGGGACGAGTTGGTCGAATCGTGTCGCCACGAGTTCAGACTGATATCGGCCGAGCGCGTCTCGCCTTTGGCTGAGCAGAGAAACCCACCGGTGTTGGGCCAGGGCTGGAACCCACGCCGACTGGTCAGGTCCGTAACCCGGCAGCGCATCACCAGCCGATTGCCGCTGGTCGCGACATCAATGTTGCCAATCCGCTCAAAATCCTCAGTGTAGGCGTTTATCTCATAGAGGCCGCTGCCATACCCAAACGGTGCGTCAGCATAGGTCATCGCATAGGCAAAGGTATCGCCGGCGTAGGCATCGGCATTGCGGAACCCAACCGTGTACAAAAACCACGGCCCAACAATGCTTGCCCGGGTCGGCCACGAGCTGGCGTTGTTTGTCAGCCGGCCATAAAAGTAGTCACCCGAGCGGCCCATTGCCACGCTGGTCAGGTCAAGATACGGACCGCGGGGATTGTTCAGGGTGTCGCCGGTCAGCTCAATCGCCAGCTCGGCCAGAAAGTTGTCGGTGACTGGCCAGACATTGCCGCTGTTTAGCGGCCCTTGGGTGCCAAAGTTCGTCTCATTCCGCGCCCGAATGTAATACCAGACCTGGCCCGAACTCGGGCAGGCAAAGCTCGCTACAAAAGTGCTCTCATATCCCGGCTGCGGTGAACGGGTCATCGGTACCTGCTGCCAGGTTGCTTGATTGTCGGTCGAGTAAAAAAGAGTGGCCCAAACCTCATCGCCAGGATTGACCACATCTGGTGCATCAACGTGGACATAAACCGTACCACCCGGCTCTGGTGCTGAGTTACAGACATTGGCAAGCCAGGGACTCGTCCAGGCCAGTGCAGTCAGTGGAGCTAGCAGAACAAAACCAAACAGAACCAGCAGAGGAGTCGTTCTCATGCTGACAGTCTAGAACCGGTCAAGTAGCTGTCAAATGCGGATAGCCTTGAGCTAGCTTAGTCGTGACTCTACCAGCGCGATGATGCCTCGCAAAGTGCCGGCGTCAAAGGCGAACTTGGCCCCGGCAGTGGCGTAGAGCTCAGGCAGTGACTTTGTGCAGCCCAGTCGCAGTGCCTGCCGATACGCCTCAACTGCGCCGGGCTGGTCGCGCAGGGCATTGGCCCAAACCTGCAGCGCTCCCAGTTGGGCTAGACCGTATTCGACATAGTAGAACGGTGCCTCGAAGATATGCAGCTTCCGATGCCAGCCGGTCGCCATCTCGGTCTCAAACCCGGTCCAATCGGTCACCGGCATGAACCGGCACCAAAGCTCAGTCCAGACCCGGTCGCAGTTGGCCGCAACCATCGCCTCATTGGGGTTCTCATACACCCAGTGCTGAAACGAATCAACCACCGCCATGTAGGGCCAGAAGAGCACGTTCTTTTCGAGATTCTCAACCAGCGCTCGCTCGGCATCAGCCGCCGAGTAGAACCCACCCTCGTCCTTAGCGAAGTAGGGCGCGGCCAGTAGCTCCATTCCCATCGAGGCGACCTCGGCAAACTCAAGATTGTGCGCCCGCTGCTGGAAATAGGGCAGCACAAACGACTCGAACGCGTGCACCGCATGGCCAGACTCATGTACCAGCGTCATCACATCCTGATGAATACCGACAGCGTTCATAAAGATGAACGGTCGACGCGCCGCCTCAAACGCAGTGCAGTAACCGCCCGGGGCCTTGTTCTTCCGGTTCTCGAGGTCAAGCAGGTCTTCCTTCACCATTATCGCGAAGTACTCACCCAGCTTCGGTGCTACCCGCGTCAGTATTCGGTGCACTCCAGCCTTGAACTCCTCGACATCGCTGAATGGCTTGAGCGGTTCCCGACCGAGCGGGTCAACCTCTGTATCCCAGGGTCGAAGCACCGCCAGCCCCAGCCGCTGACGCCGCCGCTCCAGAATCCGGGCTGCTGCCGGCACCACCACTTCTTCAATAGCCCGATGGAACGTGCGGCAGTTTTCCGGCGTGTAGTCAAATCGCTGCATGTCCTGCCAACGGTAGGAACGGTAATCAGCAAACCCGGCATTCTTGGCAATCTGCAGCCGCAACTGCAGCAGCCGGGCCCAAAGTTCGTTCAGCTTCTGCCGGTCTTGAAGCCGACGCTCCATACCCAATCGCCAGGCTGCCTCGCGCCGCGCCCGATCCGTCTCCAGCCCGACTCGGGCCAGTTGCGACAACGTTACTTCCTTACCGTCCCATTCCACGGTCTGGCTGCCGACAATCTTCGCATACTCGGTCGCTGTCTTGGTCTGCTCAACCAGTAGCGGCAGATTCTCATCCCGATACAGCTCGGCCTCAGCCTGCATCCGCCGCAGCGGCAGCTCAAAGTTCGGAGGAACGAGTTTCGATTCGAGCAGCTTCGCTTTGAGCTTCTGCTCAGCTTCGAGCAGACGGGGGTGAATATCCTCAACAAATCGCACAAACCTGGCTTCCGCCGCCTGGTCGGCCGTGTTTTTATCTTTAGCCACATAGAGCCGGGAGCCGACCTCTTCGGCCAGCTCGTGCAACCGCGACCAGTCAGCCAGGAACTGCTCGACATTCGCTGCGGTCAGACTACGCTGGGTCAGCTCCTGATAATGCTCCTCGTACTGCGGCCAGGTCCAATCCATCATCGCCAGTGCTGTCTTAGGCAATTCGTTCATCACTAACTCCTATTGTTCTCACTTCTCTCTAGCCCGGCGGTGCGAGAACTCGCACCCGCAATAGTGCTGACGGTACAACCCGAGTTCCCGCGCCAGCTCAACACTGCGCCGAAAGCCATCCTGCTTCTTCCAGTCAGCGCTGACAAACTCGACGCCGTGCTGGGCACAAACCGCATGGCCAATGTGGTTGATAATCGCCGCCCGCTTATTGGGGCCAATCGTCAGCGTCGAGGCAACAGCCGTACAACCATTCGTGGCCGCGGCTGCGGCGGTCGCTTTCAGTCGCAGCCAAAAGCACAAGGCGCAACGCTGGCCGCCCTCAGGCTCGTTCTCCACGCCGCGCACTGCGGCAAGAAACCGCTCGTGCTCATACGGGCCAGTATCAACCAGGATCCGCCAGACTGCAGCCAGTTGCTGCACCGCGGCGAGCCGCCGGTGATACTCTTCCTCGGTATCAATGTTCGGATTGTAGAACAGGCCCACAACCTCGTAATCCTCCCCCAACCGCCGAATGACCTCGGTCGCGCACGGCCCGCAGCAGATGTGCAGTAGCAGTTTCGGCTTCACCTGACTAGGCTAGAGGCCTGGCTCTGCCAGTCAAGCCCTGCCGCTGCTTGACCGTCTGAGGGCCGTGGTTATCCTTCGCCGATGCCCATCTGCCGTGACCGCGAGCTACTCCGCCCCCTGCTTACGGCCAACCTGCCCGCGGCCCAGTCAGTTCACAACCTGGTCTTTGGCATTGGCAGTGTCCTACCGACCTGGCTCCGCGTTGACAGCCTTACCAACCCCCGGGCAGTCCTCTGCCGCACCCGCCGGCTCACGCTCTTTGCCAGCGACAGCCGCGCTGCCAGCGCCGTCATCCGCGAGGTTCCGCGCCACCTGCGGCTGCGCTTTGGCTCAACACCAATGCGGTTCTACCGGCTGATTCGCCGCAACTGGCCTGGCCGGGATAAGGGCCGCAAGACCTGGCTCACCCCCTGCTACCTCTATTACCTCCGGCCCGAACGACTCGTCATCAACCGCTCGCACCGAGTCACGTCGCTCCGACCTGAGGATGCCGCTGTCATTCGCAACTACTGGCCCTACGGCCGCAGCCTTGCGCACCTGCGCTGGCGCATCCAGGCCGGCCCGGCCTATGGCATCCGCAAGGCTGGTCGGCTTGTTGCCTGGGGCCTGACGCACGACGACGGTTCAATGGGATTTCTGCACGTGCTAGAAGAATACCGCGGTCAGGATATGGCGCGCGCCATCACCACCGCCTTGGCCGGCCGCCTGCTCCGGCTCGGCCGGACCCCGTTTCTCTATATCGTCAAAAAGAACCAGCCATCAATCCGACTAACCGAAAGTATGGGCTTTGAACGGGTTGGTGAGTATGGCTGGTTTGGAACCGACTAGCGGCGGTGGCGGCTAGCCGCCGCCGGCAATCTCTTTGAGCGCCCGCAGCTCGTTGACAAGCTGCGTTGCTTCGTGGACGCTGGCTGCCCGCAGTAGCAGGGCACCCTTGTGCTCCTTGCGCTCAACCCGGGGCAGCGACCCAAGAAAATCCTCGGCCTCAGCCGGCGTAATGTGCAAATAGCCGGCTAGGAACTCCGGCCCGGTCCGCACGACGACAATGACCTCCTCGTTCTGCGGAAACGGCCAGCGGTCACTGTCAATTGCCACTACGATGGTTCCCTCCATCGCTGCCTTGCCCTGGGCCTTGGGCGGAAAGTACTCAAACCCGCGCCGCTCCAGGCCTAGCTCAGCCAATGGCAGCAGCTTGTTCAGAATCTCCTGCTGCTTCGGCGTTGCGTTCGAAGCCGGGAACGGCTCGTATTCCTTGGTCGGACCGTCAAATGGTCTTGTCGGCGTGGTACTGCCGATGCTGACCGTCGGTGTTGCCGGGCCGTTACCGAGTGTCGGCGTCGGTTGCGGAATCACGCCTAGTGGCGGCCGCTGCGGCTCGGCTTGCGGCGTCGGTCTCGACACCGGCTCGCTCGGCGACGGTGCGGCGGCCTCAAGCAACTTCGGCCGCACCATCTCATCGCCGTCGCTCAGCAGGTAGTCGGCGCCCAGCACTCGCACCTCAAGGTTGAGATTGCGTAAGTACTGAACCGCCTCGCTGACGCTGCTGTCCAGCGCAGTCGTCACGATGACGAGCGGAAACTTCCCACGGTTGAGACTCTCATTCAGACCAGCCTTGAACTTATCCTGAGCCCAGCCTGGCCCGACGCGAATGGCAATCCACTCGAGCAGGCTCATGCCGAGGAACTCAGCAAAAGGCTTGGCCAATCCCTCGAATTTCTGATGCCAGAGCTTGGCGCTGGCTGCCAGCATCTCACCCACCAACGGCGCCATTCGGCCCGGCTCCGGACAGGCCACCAGCACAACGTCACCGGTCTCACCGACCACAACCAGCACCCGACCAGAATCTGACCCTGGGGCTACCATCGCTGCCCGCGGCAGCGGCCGGTCGGCAAAGGCTGCGCCTACAAACTCCGGTGCCTCTGCTACCAGTTGGGCTGAATCCGCCAGCGCCTCACCCGGTTTGCCGGTAAAGGCAAACCAGCGGTCACCCGCACGTCTGAACCTAGCAAAGAACGGCGCAAAGCCGGTGCTCATCGTTGTTTGGGTCGCGGCGCTGGCCGCTTACCCGCCATCACGCCCGCCTGGGTGCCGCTCCAGACCCGTTCACCCGAACCGGTCTTGTCGGTCCCGGACTTGGCTGGCTCGGACTTATCCCCGTTCATCGGCACATTGTCGAGCTTGCCGAACCCTGGCGGTGGCTCAAACGAGAACAGCGTTGTCTTCTTCTCTTCCTTGGTTTCAGGTTTAGTAGCCGGCTTCGGAGCGGTTGCCGGCGGCGTGACGAATCCGGGACGGAGCGGCGCTGCGCCCATCGGTGGCATTGGCCGGTGCACCGGCTTGCCAGCCAGCTCGGGAACGAGATGAACCTTCGGCAACAGGATTTCCACCCCCCAGCTTTCGTAGATTTCCACCCCGAGCGCTCGCACGGTCATATTCATCTCGTGAAGATAGGTGGCAGCCGCCTGCAACTCGGCATCGAGCGCCGCAGCCAGAATTGCTAGGGGAAAACGGCCTTGGCGCAGCCCGGCCTCAAGCCCGGTTCGGAATGTCTTCTCGTCCCAGTCTGCACCAGCGCGCTCAGCCAATAATGGCAGCACCGGTTGACCGAGCCGCTGCTCGGCAAACTTCAGAAAGTCATCAACCGGCATCCGCCAGAACCGAACATGGGCACCAAGCGCATCCCGCACCAGCGCTGTCGCCGACTCGCGGTTCGGCGCTGGCGCCGCCGCTAGCGCAATGCTGCCGGCGGTATCGAGGACGATTGTCAGCCGGCCCGGCGCCTGGTCTTTGTCGAGAAAGGGAAAACTGATCGCGGGAAGCGAACGGCCCGAGTCGAGGGCGATAAACTCGGGTGCTTCCTTGAGCAGAACCGCTAGGTCAACCGTGCCCGTGCCCGGAGTCGGCACCAGCACATTCCATCCCGGCCGCGGCTCGCGCACGCGGAAGCAGAAAGCATCCGGCCTGCGCAGTTCCACGCTAACCACATATAATGTTAGCTGATATTGCTAACTGCGTCAATGACCGAAGGGTTACCGCCCAAAGCCGGCGGGGCGGCACCTGCCGCCCCGCGCTGCCTCTGCTTCGGCTCGGTCGAAACTAGGACGCGGCAAAGCACTCCTGCTTGCGATGCAGCAGTTGCCATTGCGCGTCAATCTGGCGCTGAACCTCGGCGATAATCTCCTCGCCTTCTTTACCCTTGAACAGGTGAGCATACCGGCCCTGCCCCTTCATGAACTCGACGACCGGCAACCGCTCTTTCGGCTCGTAGTTTATCTTGTACTTGCCGTCCTGATACTCATAGATTGGCCAGAACCCAGTGTCCGCCGCCAGCTTCGAATACTTGATGGTATCGGCGCCAGCATGGCCCCAGCCAAGCGGACAGGGCACGAGCACATTCAGAAATGACGGCCCGTCAGCGGCCAGCGCCTTGCGCACCTTCTCAACCAGGTCATTCCACAGCGCCACCGTAGCCTGACCGGCATAAGCGACGTTGTGCGCAATCATTATCTCCATCAGGTCCTTACGGTGCATCTGCTTACCCGGCACCTTCTTGCCGGCCGGCGAGGTCGTCGTGTGCGCACCGTAGGGCGTGGCTGAGGACCGCTGAATACCGGTATTCATATAGCCCTCGTTGTCGCAGCAGACATAGAGGAACTTATGCCGCCGTTCAACTGCCCCGGAGAGGGCCTGAAATCCGATGTCGTAGGTACCGCCGTCACCGCCGAATGCGATGATATTGATGTTCTCTTTGATTCGGCCCTGCTTCTTCGCAAAGTCGTAGGCCGCCACCACCCCAGACGCAGTTGAGGCTGCCGTCTCAAACGCGGTATGAATCATCGGTATCTGCCACGCCGAATGGGGATAGATTGACGAGAATATCTCCAGGCAGCCGGTCGGCATGATGCCGACAACCGGCTGCGGCGCAGCCAGCAGTATCTGGCGCACTGCCAGCGCCTCACCACAACCAGCACAGGCCCGGTGTCCCTTGGAGAAAAGCTCCCGATTCTGACAAAGGTCTTTGAGTCTCGCCATCGCTTACCTCACTCCCACGTAGGTCACAAACTCATCCTTCTTGCCCGTCAGCGCCTGCTCGAGCACTGCTGCCGCGTCGGTTGGCGCAAACTCCTTACCGCCGAGACCATAGACATAGGCCAGTGTCTTGGGTCGCTGCTCCAGGTCGTAAAGCGCCGAAGTCGTCTCGGTGTAGAGCGCACCTGCCCAGCCACTAACCGTATCAGCCCGGTCCAAAATCGCCACCGTCTTGAAACGCTTCAGGCTCTGGCGCAGCAAGGCGGCCGGGAACGGCCGATAGACCCGAAGCTTCACCATCCCGACCTTCTTGCCCTGTTGGCGGAGCGCGTCCACTGCCTCACGCATCGTGCCGCAGGCCGAACCCATCAGCAGAGCCACAACTTCGGCATCCTCACAGCGGTACTCATCAATCACGCTGTAGCCACGACCAAACTCCTGAGCGAACTCCTGCTGAACCTGCACAATCATCGGCAGGGCCCGGTTCATCCCTTCAATCTGAGAACGTTTGAACTCAAAGTAGTAGTCCTGCATCGTTGCCGGCCCAACCAGAATCGGCTTCTTCACATCAAGCAGGTTGTAGTTCGCCCGGTAAGCACCAAGCCAGTTCCGCACCTGTTCATCTTCGAACACCTCGACCCGCTCCATGCAGTGCGACAGGATGAATCCATCCACGCAGCACATCGCTGGCAGGCTTGTCCGTTCGGCGATTTTGACCGCCTGAATCAGGGTGTCATAGCCTTCCTGCACCGTCTCGGAAAAGAACTGCAGCCAGCCCGAATCGCGCGAGGCGATACTATCGGAGTGGTCGCCATGGATGTTCAACGGCGAGGACAGCGCCCGCGACGCCACCGCCATCACAATCGGCAGCCGCAGCCCACCGGCAATAAAGAGCATCTCGTGCATCAAGGCCAGACCCTGTGATGCCGTAGCCGTCATTGTTCGGCAGCCAGAAGCCGCCGCACCAATGCAGGCCGCCATTGCCGAATGCTCACTCTCCACCGCCACAAACTCCGAATCCACCAGGCCGTCATTCACATAGCCGGCAAATATCTGGACAATCTCGGTCGAGGGCGTGATCGGATAGGCCGCGACCACGTCCGGATTAATCTGCCGCATCGCATAGGCCAGTGCCTCATTGCCGGTCTTGGCCAGCGTCTTCATCTTCCCTCCCAGCCACCAGTTGCCATCTGCCATTCACGGGTCGTCATCTACTTACGCTCCGTTTCCATGTCAATCGCGTGGACCTTGGGCGGGCAGACGCTCGCACAGATACCACAGCCCTTGCAGTAGTCATAGTCAATACCGGTCATCTTGCCGTCCTCGACAATGATTGCCGAGTCCGGACAGTAAATCCAGCAGGTCAGGCAGGAGATGCATTTCTCCTTGCTCCACACCGGCCGCATTGACCGCCAGGCGCCGGTCTTGTTCTCCCGCACCGCTGCCAAGTCCTCGATGATTGCCCCGCAGGGCAGCTCCTGCCAACTCTTCAGCTTTGCCATCTTACTCCGTCCTCCCCGAGCCACACATTCGGTAAGCTGTCTGCGTCCTAACTGCTGACTTGCTACTCGCCATAGCCTAACACCTCGCCTCTTCGTAGGCCCGCTTGACGCTCACCAGGTTCGGCTCGATGAACTGCTCCTTGCCGCCGCGGAACTTCTCAGCGAGCTTGTGCTTGATTGCCTCCATCATCTGCTCAAACGATAGCACGCCAGTCGCCTTGACCAAGGCCCCGAGCATCGGCGTATTTGGCACATTCTTGCCCACTGTCTCCATCGCAATCCGCGATGCATCAACCGTATAGACCTTGACGGTCGGCGCCAGCCCCAGCCGCTTGCGCAGTTCCTCTGGTTTCTCAGTGGTGTTCACTAAGAGGATGCCATCCTCGCGCAGTCCATCCACCACGTGGGCCGACTCAATCAGCGACGCATCGAGCACCACCACGACCCGCGGCCGCTTGATTCCGGCATAAGAACGAATCGGCTTGTCAGAAAGCCGGTTGAACGCCTGCACCGGCGCACCCATTCGCTCCGGCCCATACTCCGGAAACGCCTGAATGAACATCCCGGTATCAAGCGCGGCCTCACCGAACAAAAGCGCCGCCGTCTTGGCGCCCTGGCCGCCACGGCCATGCCAGCGAATCTCCAGCGGCTCGCCGGCCAGATTAAAACAGACTTCGGCCATTACTCCTCCGTAATCCTGCAATCGCTCGCTTGCAGTGCACAATTCACAACCATTCTCGCTGCCGCAACCAACACAAGCCCACGCCGCTTTGGTCCCTGTCTCTCCATTCTCGGTTTTCGGTTGCGGACATACATCCTACCAAGCCGGCAACTGAAGTCAATCTACCTGGCACAATTAGCCGACTACCGGTGCAAGTCGAGCACAGCCGAAGACCAAGAGAGCGGCTCACGTCCCAAACCGGCCAGCAAGTGACTAACAAGAGAATCAGGTAGGGCCACCACAGATTCCGCCCGGAGCCAACTGCCCCAGCCTGACCGACAAAGAATCGCAATCACAGCCAACAGCTCAATCCAGATTATCGGCTCGGGCTCTTAGGAAGGCTCTATCAGCAGTCCTTCCAGACGCAGCCCTAGAAGCCAAAGCAGCAGCTCGTCGGCAGAGCCATCCTGCGTTCCTGTCGAGCAGAGCCCGACACAGCCCTGCTGGAACAACCCCCGGGACAAGGGAGGGGTGACAGAAAGAAATTGGCTATCAGCCCAACCGCAGTCAACTTGGAGCCAATAACGGCCACCTGGCCTTGCACCTCAAAGAGGGTGCAAGAGAACGGCCCAAGCTGGTCATGTCAGACTGTTCCTGCCGATGCCACCCCGTTGTCACTCTGCGAGTGACGGGTACGACTCCTCTCTTCTTAGTTCTGGCTGCGGCTCCTCTCTTCCCGGGCCAACTCATTTCACCTCTTCCCGGCAATCATCTGGGCCTTCAGGTTGTCCAGCTCCGCTCGCAGCTCCTGGTTCTGCTCATACAGCGCTTGCACTGCGGCCAGCAGCACACCATCAGCATCGGCCAGGTTGATGCTCTTACTGTCCTCACCCACCCCAAATGCCGCGTGGAATTCCTGCGCCACTGGCCCGATGTGTCGCGTGCCGTCATTCTGGTCGCGTAGCTTGTAGTTGCGCACCCGCAGCCCAGCAACCTTCCGCAGTAGCTCCTGTTTGTCCACGTCACGGAAGTCCTCTTTCGTGGCGCTGTCACAGGCTGAGGCCCACGAGTTGGAACCCGGTGCCAGATAAGCACCGGTCGTCATACTTAGGTTACTGAAGAACCACGTCCCGCCTCGCGCGCGAACCCGGAACTGATTCTGACCTGTAGTGTACACCGTCTCCGCGATGCCAGCCGAGGAATCGCCCCAGACAAACGAACCAGCGTGACCGGCTCTGGCTTGGATTCCTGCTGCAAAGCTGTACCGACCGCGAGCCGCGTTTGCGGCACCGCCCGGCACTGTGGAGTAGGGCCCACTCGCAGTGTTATCGCTACCGCCGCCAACAGTGGCACCGCCCGAACTTGCGGTGTTTTCGCTACCGCCGCCAACGGTGGCACCATTGCCACCTGCGGTATTGCTGTAACCACCGCTGACCGTTGCGTAGTATGTTCCACTCGCGATCTGGTTGTTTGTCCCGCCGCTGACCGTCGAGTACAAGCCACTCGCGGTATTGTACTCCCCGCCACCGACAGTCGAGGAAGAGCCACTCGCGGCATTGGCGAACCCTCCGCTGACCACAGAGTTCTGGCCCGAGGCGGTATTGGATCTGCCACTGGCCGTAGAGAAGTGGCCGCTAGCGATGTTCCCATACCCACCACCCACAACTGAATATTGCCCGGTGGCCGAGTTGTCCTTTCCGCTGAGCACAGCCGCTGCTGTGTCACTTGCGTCGTCACCGGCCAGGTTCGAGTAACCGGAGAGCACGCCGGAGTACGGCGCTCGGGCGGTGTCGCTGGAGCCACCGCTTACCACCGCGTAGTCCCCGCTCGCAGTGTTCTGATACCCGCCACCGACAGTTGCATATCTGCCAGTGGCCGAGTTGTTCCATCCGCCGGCCGCGACCGCCGCTGTATCACTAGCAAGGTTAGAGTACCCAGAGAATACACCCGAGAATGGAGCCCTGGCTGTGTCATAGAAGCCGCCACCGACCACGCCGTACTCGCCGCTCGCGATGTTTCGGTACCCACCACCAACAGTCGCATATCTAACAGTGACCGAGTTGTCATACCCGCCAGCCACAACTGCAGCCGTATCGTCTGTATCATCGCCCGCAAGGTTCGAGCCTCCCGATAACACACCACAGTAACGCGCCCTGGCCGTGCCAGAGTAACCAGCGCCGACAGCCGAGTAGTCGCCGCTCGCGATGTTCTGAGAACCACCCCCAACCAATGCCCGGTAACCGCTGGCCACGTTCTGATACCCGCCACTGACTGTAGCGTAGCTGCCGGTCGCTGTGTTCACGAAGCCGCCAGTCACTGTCGAGTACTGCCCCCGGGCCTTGTTTCCATTTCCGCCGCCAACCGTCGCGCCTGTTGATTCGGCAACACAGCGATAGCCGCCGCTCACAGTCTGATAGTTGTAGCTCGCACCGGCAACACCGGTCGTGCATTGGTAGGCACCCAGATTCGTCTGGGTGTAGGCTTGTGTCCCGTTCAGTATGTTGAGCGACCCGCCGCGAGCGAGGCCAACACGGTTCAAGGTGTAGAGCACGCTGTCTGACCCGACCCGCACCCAGGCGTTGTCACCACCAGTGCTGTCATTCTGTGGCATCCAGGCGCTGCCAGTCCACTTCAGCACCTGACCGTTGCTCGCTCCCCTCTGGGCAAGCACCGGGTTCGGATAGGTGCCGGTCAGGTCGCCGCCCGCGGTTTGGCCCTCGTTCAGGTACCGGCCATCACCATAGGTCTGGTCGAATGCCACTGTGCCGGTTGTGGTAATCGGATTGGGCGTGCAGACCACGCCGGTCCCCTGACTAACGCTTGTCACCGTGCCACCACCAGCGACGCCCACACTGTCGTTCCGCGGCTCCCAGGCGCTGCCGGTCCATTTCATTACCTGCCCCACTGTGGCGCCCATCTGCCCAAGGTCAGCTGCCGCTATCGTGCCGTCAGCAATCATCGCTGAGTTGACTGCGTTCGTTTGGCCTTCGTTCACATACCGGCCATCGAGCGCAGCCGTGTCCCGGCCCTGTAGCAGGTCGGCATTCGCCGCCCGCTCACAAAGAAACGCATACGCGGCGCTGGCTATCCGTAGCCTAGGCGAAAGCTCGGTCCCACCGTCAACCGCCATTCCCAGATAGACCTCACCACCATCGGGCAGTGCACTGATAGGCATCACCGATCCAAGCAGTACTGAAAACAGCCCTGCCTTCGTGCGGACGCTCTGGGTCTCCTCCCAGAACTGAGTGCCGCCCGATGGCTGGGTGTAGAGCCGGAACCGCACCGAGTAGAGCGTGTCTGCCACCGGCACACCCAAGGTGTCGGTCAGCTTCCCCTGATAAGACAGCATTCTGGGAATTGTGATGGCGTCGGTGTCGAACTTGCTAATTGGTTGTGACTTGGCAACAGGCGCCACGGCGAATGCCGTAGTGATGGCAAGCAGGCAGCAGCCTGCCAACTTGATAACCCTGATTCCGGACATCTTGGCCTCCTTACGCAAGCTGGCGGTCTAATCAGCGCCCGCTAGTCACCGCCGAGGCTGACGGGCAGGTGCGGCCGCAGCACCCTGGCTACGGAACTCGCACTACATCATTCTTGGCCGGGCCAGCAGTTTGTCAAGGGAGCAGTAATCTGGTGCTGGCCGGTGGCCCAGTGGCTTGACTCAGTTGCCGGCCTACCTATCATCTACTCAATTGACCACCAGCGCAAAGGAGTCGAAGTGAAAATAGAACTGGCAACGACCAAATCCTGGACCGGCAAAGTCCGGGCCGCCTTGATGTTCGAGGGCGATGCTGCCCCGCTTGGCATCAGTAGCGACGCCGGCCGCGCTGCGGCTCAGACCGCGGCCGGCGAGAAGTTCACGGCCAAGCCGAAAGAGACCATCCTCCTCCGCCACGACGATGAGAAGCTGATTCTTGCCGGGCTTGGCAAGCGTAAGGAATACTCGCTCGAACGGGTACGGGCCGCCACTGCCAGGATTCTGAAACGTTGCGAGGAGATTGGCGCAACTACTGTTGGCCTGGCCGTCCCTGACCCGAAGGAAGCGAAAGGCAGTCTCACCGAGTTTGTCGCTGCGATTGTCGAAGGGGCTCTGCTCTCAAGCTACCGGTTCAATAAGTGGCGCACACCAAAGCCCGACGAACCGCATCCGGTCGAAACCCTGACCTTGGTCCTAGGTAATCCCAAGACCAAATCAGCGACAATGGAGAAAGCAGTGGACGATGCCCAGGCCAAGGCCGCTGCCGTCAACTTCACCCGCGACCTTGTGAACGAGCCGCCGAGCCCCAAGCCGCCGGCGAAGATGGCCGAGATTGGAGCCGGACTGGCAGTAGCGGGTCGGATAGCGGTAAAGGTCTATCAGCAAGCGGACCTTGAGAAGCTCGGGATGGGCGGCATCCTGCGCGTCGGTGCCGGCTCCCAGCAGCCGCCGTGCCTAGTGCACCTCACCTACACGCCCAAAGGCAAGTCAAAGAAGACGGTCGTCGTCATTGGCAAGGGCATCACCTTTGACTCCGGCGGACTCTCGCTCAAGCCCGGTTCCGGGATGGAGTATATGAAAGACGACATGGCCGGTGCCGCGGCAGTGCTGGGGCTGTTCAAGTGGCTTGCTACTGCTGACCTGCCGATCACCGTCCACGGCTTTGCGCCCTTTGCTGAGAACCTGCCCAGTGGCAGTGCCCAGAAGCCGGGCGACGTCATCCGCCACTACAACGGCAAGACCGCTGAGGTAATCTCGACTGACGCCGAGGGCCGCCATCTTCTGGCCGACTGTCTCGCCTACGGCTCGACTCTCAAGCCGGACCTGATGATTGATATTGCCACCCTGACCGGTGCCTGTGTCGTCGCGCTGGGCGACGAGGTTTCTGGCGTGCTCGGCAACGACCGGGCAACCATTGCCAAGCTCACCAAGCTCGGCCAGACCCAGGGCGAATACTTCTGGGAGCTGCCGCTCTTCGAACGCTATAGGCAGCACCTCAAGAGCAAGGTTGCTGACATGAAGCACACCGGCAAGCCCGGCGTTGCCGGCACGATTATCGCCGGCCTCTTCTTGCAGGAGTTTGTCGGCGAAGGCATCCCCTGGGTGCACATTGACATCGCCGGCCCGTCGTTCACCAAGGAAGACTGGGACTACATCAGCACCGGCGCGACTGGCGTGCCGTTGCGCACCATCATCGAACTGCTGCGCTCGCTGTAGTGTCGGAGCCGGCCCGAGCTGCTGCCGAATCGGCCATCGTCTTTGCCGAGGCGACGATTGCCTATCCCCGGTCAGTGGCGCTCGAATCGGTCAGCTTCCGCATCAGCCCGGGCGAGTTCATCGGCATCATCGGGCCGAACGGCTCAGGCAAGACCACCCTGCTGCGAGCCGTGCTCGGCCTGGTGCAGCCCAGTTCGGGTCAGGTAACCGTTCTCGGCAGGAGCGGTCGGCAGATTGCCCGCATTCGCTCCCGCATCGGCTACGTGCCGCAGCGCCGGCAGCTTGACCCTGGCTTTCCGCTTACCGTCTTCGACGTCGCCCTGACCGGCTGCTATGGTCAGCTTGGGATTGGGCGCCGGCCCGGGTTAAGGCATCGTCAGCGGGCCGCTGCAGCCTTGGCCGCAGTTGGGCTTGGCAAACTCCATGACCACGTTGCCGGCCATCTTTCCGGCGGCCAACAACAACGGCTGCTCATTGCCCGCGCCCTTGTCTCTGACCCCGAACTGCTGCTGCTCGACGAGCCTACCGCAGCGGTTGATGTCGCCACGCGGCAGGAGATTGTCGAGCTTGTCCGCAACCTCCACGAGCAGCGCCGCCTGACCACGCTCTATGTTACCCACGACGTCAACGAGGTCCTGCCCTGTGTTGATAAGGTGCTCTACCTGAACCGCCGGCTCGTGGCATTCGGCACCTGCGAAGCGGTGCTCAACCGCCAGATGCTTGAAAATCTCTACGGCGGCAAAATCCTGTTCGTTGAGGAAGACGGCCGCCGCTACGTGCTCGTTGGCGACAAACATGCCTAGCATCTTCGAATACGGCTTCATGCAGCGGGCGCTTCTCAGCGCCGTGCTCGTCGGCACCACCTGCTCGGTTATCGGCGTCTTTGTGGTCCTGCGCGGAATGGCATTTGCAGGTTCCGGACTCGCCCACGCCGCGTTCGGCGGGGTCGCCCTCGGCTTCCTGCTGGGAATAAACCCCCTCGTCGCCGCAATTCTCTTCTGCCTTGGCACTGCCGGCCTGATTCAGGCTGCGACCCAGCGGGCGCAGTTGCGGATGGACGCGGCCATCGGCATCTTCTTCGCCTTCACGATGGCCCTGGGAGTGCTCTTCATCGGCCTTCTGCGCCGCTACGACGCCCGGGTCTATGGCTATCTCTTCGGCAACGTGCTGGGCGTGAGTACGGGCAACCTCCTGCTCATGCTCGGCCTCGGCGTCGTCGTGCTTGGCGTTTTTGGCCTGCTCTACAAGGAGCTGAAGTTTCTCGCCTTCGACGAAGAACTGGCCAGGGCGAGCGGGCTGCCGGTACCGTTGCTTGGAGCGGTGCTGCTTGGGCTGCTCGCCCTGACCGTGGTGCTGTCCATCCGGGCCGTGGGCATCATCCTCGTCGAGGCACTGCTTGTGACACCGGCGGCGACCGCCTACCAGTTGACCAGCCGCTACGGGATGATGTTTCTCCTCTCCTGGCTGGCCGGCGTCACCGCCTGCGTGCTCGGCATCGTCCTGTCCTACTATCTCCAACTTCCGTCCGGCGCGACGATTGTGATTGTTGCCACCTTGCTCTTTGCCCTGGCTGCGCTCTTCTCGCCCAAGCGCCGGGCGTGCAAGGTTTGCGGCCGCCAGGTCTAGTTCATGCGCCGAAACAGGACGTGGTCGGCGCGACCGGTGTTCGGATAGGAGAATACCTCGATCGGCTCATAGAGCAGCCGAAACCGCGGGTCAAAAGCCAGCCCGTGAAAGTGAAATGAGTAATGAAGCAGCGCGGTGTCGCCGGCGTCAACATGGTAGAGCACAAACTCGGCCTGCTCCTCCTCGATAATCCGGTCACAGACCCACTGGTCAACCTCGGCAATCAGCTCCACCGGCAATCGGGAGAGCAGATAATCAGAGTACTTCATCCGGTGGAAGTAGCGGGCCAGCGGGCCATTGACCAGGCCGATGATGTCAAAGGTGCGCACCCCAGAATAGAACGGTATCGCGCCAACATCCTGCATCACGACTGTGCTGCCTGGCGGGCAGACCTCCCGAAGCCGAGCGGCAATCCCAGGATAGATTGAGATATGACCGGCCAGCGGCATCGTTGAGAGGTACCGAAACCGCGGCGACTCCGGAGTGGCATTCAGCTCGCGCCAGACTCCGGCCGTGTTCGCAAGCTGCGCCACTGCGAGCATCACGGCAAAAGCGAGGGCCAGGCCCGGACCGACCCCTTGTCGCGTCCGGAGCACCGGCGCCGGCGTACGGCCGGCAAACGATAGCACGGCCACTACTGCCAGCAACGGCAGCACGTGGAGCAGAAACCGGTAGTAGGGAAAGTTGACATCGCCGCCGATATAGAGCACATAACCAAGATAGAGATAGGGCACAAGCAGCAGCACTCGGCCCGGCCCGGGTAGCCGTCGCCAGAAAAAGAAACCGACCAGCGGCAGCAGCAGATACGGCCAGTTCGGAACGCTCTTGGCAATGTCGCGGAAATAACGGATACCCCAGGTCAGTACCCGGTCAATAACCCTGCCCGCGGCCTTGGCATAATAGGTGTTCGGCAGCGGCGAGCCGAAATAGGCCAGTCGGAAGACTTGCAACATCGCGGCCATGAGTCCAAAAACAAGCAGTCCGAGCCAAAGACTCCGGTCCCGACGCCCGAACCCGAGCCGCCCCAGCCAGAACAAGCCGAAAAAGAGCAAACCCTCGGGCCGGGTGTAAAAAAGCAGACCAAAGACAATCGCCGATAGCCAGCCGCCGTGCTCATACTCCCGCACCGCCAGATTGGCCCCAAGCAGCAACAGAAAACAGAAAAGAACGGTCTCAATCCCATTGACGGCATATACCGTAAACGACGTGTGGAGTGCCACCAGCCCGGCCGGCACAAAAGCAAGCCAGCGCGGCGGCGGCGAAAGCGGCAAGCGGCGCCGGCTGATACAACCCTGCCCCTGCCACGGGCACCGCCGGCAGCTTTCCAACCGGTGCCGAAAACGACAAGGAACCGCTCTTTGGCTGCGAACCCAGTGCTGCAACCGCCGGAACAGAAAATAGGTCAAGACGATGCAACCGGCAGAAAGGAGCATCAATGATAGCTTGGCAAAGAGCAGCACATCCACCTTTGCCAAGAAAGGAATCGCGCACCAGAGCGTCCAGAGAAAGTTCGTGTAGCCCTCAACCCGCTCCCCCGGATTGAAGACAAGCCCCATCCCCCGGGCCAGATTCTGGGAGTAGCGGAACGAGATAAAGGCATCGTCAACCGTGTAGTTGAAAAAGAACGTCTGCACCAGCCAGGCCAAGAGGACGATGCCAAAGAGAACGATGAGGTCGCGCCGATCAACAAAAAGCCAGAACCGCGAGCCGATGGCCGCACCGCGTTGCCCGGGCCGCACCCGCCAGCCACCGGTCATCCGCCGTCCAACCACTGCCGACTAAGTCTTCCAGCGGCCCAGCTCGTCCTGAGCCTGCTTTAGGGTTGCGGCACCGGCAGCGACGAGCTTCTCAATCGCCGCCGTGCGCCGGGCCAGCTCACTCTCCAACCGTACGCGCGCCGTCACATCCCAAGCAATGTCGAGTACGCCCACCACCTGCCCAGCACCATTGCGCCACGGCTGCTTCACAAAGTGGTACCAGCTTGCATTCGGCGCCTGCCCGTCAGGCAAGGCAATCTCAAATTCATCACCCCGGCCGTTTTCGAGCACTGCCCTATCCCGCGAACCCAAGAGTGCCGACACCCTGGCATTGAAAAACTCCGGGTCGGTCCGACCCACAAGCGTCGCGCCCGCGCCAAAAGCCCGCGCCGCCGCCTGATTCGCCGCCAGATACCGCAAATCCCTCCCTTTGAGCGCCACAATCAAACCGGGCTGGTCAAACACTGCCCGCAACTTTGACTCTGCCTCCTGCCAGGCCAGCTCAGCCCGCTTCCGAGCCGAAATGTTCCGCACAAAAGCCAGCAACCCACCATCGTAAGGATAAGAACTGACCGCAAACCAGCCGGCATACTTCTCCCGGCCATCCTGATAAAACCCCTCAAAGTACTGCGGCTTTCGCTCGAGCATCACCTTACGCAGCGGCCCAGCCATCCCGCTCCGCTCCAACTCCGGATAAACATCCCACAACCGCTTACCCAGCACCTCAGCCGCGGCAAAACGGGTCTCCTGCTCAGCCCCCTTGCTCCACGCCTTCACCACCCAGTCCTTATCCAGCACAAAAACCCCGTCGAAACTACTTTCGACAATACTCGCAAGCTTCGCCTCCGCCCCAGCCAGCCGCCGCGCCGCCTCCTCAGCCGCACTCACATCAACCAGCACCAAATCAAAAACCCGCCGGCCCGCAAAAACACTCGCCGCGCCCCGCGCCTCCAGCCAGCGCACCGCACCCGTCGTCATATTCACCACCCGAAACCGATAACCCTCGGGATAGGTACCAGTCTGCCGCGCCCGCGCCTCATTCGCTTTCACCAGCTCGATATCCTCCGGATGCACCCGGCCGAAAAACGCCCCACTATCGGCAACAATCGTCTCCCGCCTGATACCCCAAAACTCCTCCACCGACGGACTGATAGCCAAAATATGGCCGTCCTCTGAAAACCGGACAATCACATAACCCCGCGCCGACTCCACAAAAGAGCGATACCGCTCCTCACTTTCCCGCAACGCCGCCTCCAACTTCCGGCGCCCAAACTCCACATCCCGCACATCCTCCCCCCCACTCGCTACCGTCGCCGCCACCGCCGGTACCACCGTCGCCCGCGCCGCCTTCAACTCTTCTTTCAACCGCATGAGCTCGGTCAAATCCTCATACATCACCGCAATCCGCACAACCCTGCCATCAGAGTCAAAAAGTGGGAAGACCGTGGCGCGGAAACAGACCTTGCGACCGGGAATACCAGCAAGACCAATCTCGGTCGGGTCATACCAGGTTGGCGGAGTCTCGACGCGCGTCCCGGCCAATACCCGCGCCAGTTGCGGCTGGAGCAAGCCGGCTCGCCGCAGTCCCCGTTCGTCGGTCAGCGGTATACCGGGCGGCGGCACCTTGCCGAGCAACCTTTCCGCCGCTTTGTTCGAACGCAGCGGAGTACCATCGGCCCCGAAAATCTCAATACTCACCGGACTACTGTCAATAAAACTGTCAAAAACGACCGCGGCCCTGCGCTCGGCCCGAACCCGTTCCGCCTCCTCGAAAGCCGCCTGCTGCTCAATCTCCCGGCGTGGGTCACGCCCCCGGCTGAGCATTCCCACCACCAGCACCGGACCAAACAGACTGCACTGCCGGTAGCGCACCGACAGTGCCAGTAGCAATAGCAGCCCAGCCGCAAGGAGAAGGCGGCGCTGACAGGAACTCAAATCAATCAAGAGGATATTGACCCGACACAGTCAGTCAAGGTTACCAGCCGAAAGCCGGCGGTCGGAATCGAACCGACGACCTGCGGTTTACGAAACCGCTGCTCTGCCGACTGAGCCACGCCGGCGCTTGCTGCGGTCCGATTGTAGCCAGCCGCCTTACCTAGTCAAGCTGCCGCTGCTTGCCACGGTCACCGCTGAGGCTAGAATCAACTGCCGATGCCAACTATCAAGGTTGAACGTAACGGCAGTCTCCATTGCTTCCACTGCAATGCGCCAGTCAACGAGACTGATTCCTCCTGCCCGCAGTGCGGACAGGAATTCCGCCCGCCGGCAGCAGACCGACCGGCTGCCGCGACCGCAAGCCTGACCGAACGCATGAAACACCAGGCCGGCTGGCAGCTTCGTGGCAGGGGCTACTTTCGAGTGGTGCTGCTGCTTGGACTGTTGGCAATCGTGCTAATGTTCCTTTGGCCAGCAAGAAAACAAGGACCCATGCTGCCAGCACCAGTCAGCCCCAGACCAGAGTTTCGACTCATCCAGAGCCGGTCAATGCCCAGCCGCGGCATTGACCGACTGACCCTGGTGTTAGGGGTTGAACCAGGCCTAGACACAGCGGAACTACAAGCGGTCATTGACTGGGCGCTCTTCGAAGCCCTGTCGCTTTACAATCGCCAGCAACGCCGCAACGTCCGTGTTGTCTGGCTCTACGTAGTCGAGAATCCGGACGCGCCTATCTCTCACTGGCGGGCAATGGCAATTTGGGCCGACCAACGTCTGCCCCAGGAATCCAAACCAGCCGGCATCGGCGGTGATGCGCGCCGGATTGGCGAGGTCGAGTATGACTTCACCAACCCTCTTTTGCGGGCTTAGTCGCAACCCAACGCCGCGAGCTAGCTTGTTCCGACTCCTACCCCTGCTGCTCCTGGCCTGCACCACCGCCGCCGGTTTTGGAGGCATCGAGGTCTCTGCTCTTTGGCCGGGGGTGGAGCGGTTGAACGAGCATCTGGCTGCAATCGGCCTTGAACTCGGCTGCCGCGAGGTGCCGCAAATCGAACGGCCTATCTGGGCACTGGGCGGGCACGGCGCCAGACTGGTCGGCTCGGTCACTGTCGGCGGCCGCGGACGGCTTGGCGCTCTCCGCGCTACTGGCGATATCATCACCTGCGACCTTGGCCTATTGCAGGGTTCTTTCGAGATTGGCTACCCTTGGTCACCGGTCGAGTTCTGCTGGCTGCGGCCGACAGTCGAACTGCAGGGAGCGGTTTGGGCCGACGTTATCCATGCTGCCAACACCTTCTGGGGCCGTCCTGAGCTACGCCGCTGGTTTGTAGGCTGGCATGTTGCTGCGGCGCCTGGGCTCGAGTTCATGGTCAGGCTGCGCTTGTCCCCTAGACGCTACGCCGGCTTCTGTACTAGTCTTAGCTACGCTCTCCCAATCCTACCAGCCAGCTACTACGGCCACCGCAATCCTCCCGGCTTTGCCTTATCCGGACTGGCACTCAGTACCGGCCTGCGCATCGGCCCGGCCGCCGAGCCGGTCGTTCGCTTCTAGCTGCATCCGTCGCCAGTCCTTCCCCGGTGTATTGACAGTCGGCCACCGAGTCTTAGAATACGACGATGCGAGTCGGTGTCCCGCGGGCCTTGCTTTACCATCGCTACGGACAATTCTGGCACAAGTTCCTCACCGAACTGGGTGCCGATGTTGTTGTTAGCCGTCGCACCGACAAGGCGTTGCTTGCCGACGGTCTGGCGGTAGTGCCAAGCGAGGTCTGCATTCCCATCAAGATTGCCGCCGGTCACATTCGCGACCTAGCGGACAAGACCGATGCCATCTTCTTTCCGCGCCTTCTGTGGCTTCAGGATAAGCTTTACGCCTGTCCGAAGATGATTGGGATTGTTGATATTGCTCGGATGGTGCTCGGCCCAAATCGCCGGGTCATTGCGCCGGTTATCAAGGGTAGTCTGTGGTTTGCCCATTTTCGGGCCGGGGTGGCTATTTCGGGCAGTCCGGTGCGGACAGCGGTGGCCCTGGCCCGGGCGCGGCGGTTTTTGCCCCGGCAAGAGGCGCTGCCGGATTATCCGGCGGGTGAGCGGCGGATTGGCTTGATAAGCCATTTCTACAACCTCGAAGACGACTTCATTTCGGGTGCGGTGACGGCGACTTTGCGGGAGCACGGCTATCGCATTTGTACGAAGGATGAGCTGCCCCAAAGGTTACTCGCTTCGCGCGACGGGCTTGCTGGCAAGATTCGCTGGGCCTATGAGCGCGAGCTTTATAATGCCTTCCGGTTCCTGTTGCCGCGGGTGGATGGCATCTGCCTCCTCGTTTCGATGGGTTGCGGCCCGGATTCGCTAGTGGCCGAGTTTATGCGGAAAGAGGCGACCGAACGGGATGTGCCGTTTTTGGAGCTGGTGATTGACGAGCACACCGGTACGGCCGGGCTCGTGACCCGAATCGAGGCTTTTTTGGAGTTGACCGAGCGCCGGCAGGCACGGAACCGGCCGACCTAGTCCTTTACCGCCAGCAGCGTGAAGGTCTCTTTTCCCCGGTTTGGCTACGACACTTATGCCCTGAAGACTTTTGTCGAGGAACTGGGCGCCGAAGTGGTGCTGCCGCCGCCAAACTCGCGCCGGACAATGGAACTGGGGGTGCTCCATTCGCCGGAGCTGATTTGCCTGCCTTATAAGCTGACCTTGGGCAATATGATTGAGGCGGCCGAGCTTGGTGCTGATACTATTCTGATGGCGGCCGGCGCGCGCAAGTGCCGGTTTGGGTATTATCACTACTTGCAGGGCGAGACGCTACAGCGGCTCGGGCTGGGCTGCCGCTTGATTCCGATTGCCCAGTATTCGCCGTTGGAGTGCGCGTTTCGGGTTTTGCCGGCGCTCTTTGGGGTACCGGCAAGCCGGGTTGTCCGGGCAACCGCGTTGCTGCTCCAAAAGAGCTTTCTCGCCCAGCGGTTTCGGGAGTTACTCAACCGGCGGCGGGCAGTTGATTTTGCCGGGGCCGAGGCGCTGCGGAGGCAGGCGCTGCCGTTGCTTGAGCGAGTGCGGACGAGCGCGGCGATTCGCAAGGCCCGTTTTGAGCTGGAGCGTCGGTTTTGCACCGCTAGCCGCAAGCCGGCAGCGAGATTGGCGCTGGTGGGTGAAATCTATTTTATGATTGAGCAGTTTGCGAATCAGGAGATTGAGAAGGAGCTGGGCCGGCTGGGGGTCGAGGTGGTGTTTGAGCGCAGTCTTTATCGCCACCTGCGCCACCTACTCCTGATTGACCCGAAGTTTGCCCGCTCGGCGCGGTTGGCAAGAGAGTATCTGGCCGAGTGTCCGGGTGGCGAGGCCTATCGCACTGTTGGCGAGGCGGTCTATTTCTCGCGCCAGCCGGTTGACGGTATCGTTCACATCTTTCCCTTCACCTGTATGCCCGAGAACATCGCTCTTTCGGCGCTGGAGCGGCTTTCGGCCCGTACCGGCGTGCCGGTGCTGTCGCTTTCGTTTGACGAGCACACTTCGCGAACCGGCCTACTCACCCGGCTCGAAGCCTTTGTTGACCTCGTGCAACGCCGTAAGCTCGGGACAAAGACCGGCACGCGGCCGGTGGTGTGCGTGGCCGAGGGCTAGGTTATGCCCACCGACGGTTTTGTCGGCATTGACGTCGGCTCGATTTCGACCAAAGGGGTGGTGCTGGACCGGGACTTCAATGTGATTGCCACCCGCTACCTGCGCACTCAGGGCAATCCGATAAACTCGATTCGCACCCTGCTCGCCGAGCTTGGTACTCAGGTCAACGGTGTCCGGATCCGCGGTGCCGGCACGACCGGCTCGGCCCGACGGCTTGCCGGAGTGATGATTCAGGCCGATATCGTCAAGAACGAAATCATCGCCCACGCGGTCGCGGCCGGCCACTTCTATCCCGACGTCAGAACGGTCATCGAGATTGGCGGGCAGGACTCAAAGATTATCATTCTCCGCGACGGCATTCCGGTTGACTTTGCGATGAATACGGTCTGTGCTGCCGGCACCGGCTCGTTTCTTGACCATCAGGCTACCCGGCTCGGGATTCCGATTGAGGAGTTTGGGGGGCTGGCCCTGCGGGCCAAGAATCGGGTCAATATTGCTGGCCGCTGCACCGTTTTTGCCGAAAGCGACATGGTGCACAAGGCCCAGCTCGGAATCGCCACCGAGGATATCATCGCCGGGTTGTGCGATGCGATTGTCCGCAACTACCTGAACACGGTGGCCAAAGGCAAAGAACTCCAGCCGACGATTCTTTTCCAGGGCGGGGTGGCCGCCAATATCGGGGTCCGCCGTTCATTTGAACAGATGCTCGGCCAGGAAGTGGTGGTGCCCGAGCACTTCTTGGTAATGGGCGCACTCGGCGCTGCCCTGCTCGCGGCCGAGCGAACCGCTAATCAAGAGTCGCGCTTTGCCGGGTTTGCGGTCGCCGACATCGGCTTCTCGACCCGAGCTTTTGAGTGTGAGGGCTGTCCGAACCGTTGCGAGGTGGTTGAGACCTTGCGTGAGAACACTGTTATTGACCGCCACGGTGACCGTTGCGGCAAGTGGAGCAAGCTCTGATGCTGCCAATCAGCCAGCGTCACCAGCCCACCCGGCCGGTGCCGGTGTTGCTGGCACTGCTTGTGGCCGCAACGTGCGCTGCGCCGGTCCCGAAGCAGGAGGTGGCTATGATTCGGCAACCGGCAGTAGCCGGCCAGTTCTATCCGGCCGAGAGTCGGCAACTGGCCGCGATGGTTGATGCGCTGATTGATAATGCGGCCGCGGTCGAATCGCTGGCCGCTGAAGGCGAGATTGTGGCAATTCAGGTTCCCCATGCCGGCTATCCCTATTCCGGGCCAACCGCGGCGCGCGCCTTTCGGCTGCTGCGCGGCCGCGAGGGCGTCACCGTTATCATCGTCGGTACGAGCCACCGGGCGTTGATTAGAAAGGCAGCGGTCTATGCTCGCGGCGCGTGGCGAACCCCGCTTGGCGACGTACCGATTGATGAGGAGCTGGCCCGGGAGATCCTCCGCCGGTGCGCCTATGCGGCTGAGCTACCCGAGGCCCATGCGGCCGAGCACTCGATTGAGGTCCAGTTGCCGTTTCTGCAGCGGGTTATCGCCAGCTTCAAGCTCGTGCCAATAATGCTGCTGCAGCCGACCTTTGGGGAGTGTCAGGAACTCGGCCGGGCGATTGCTGCTGCGAGCCAAGGCCGGCAGGTTGTCCTCGTTGCCTCAACCGACCTCTACCACGGCGAGTCCTACACTGCGGCCCGGGCAATTGACAGCGTCACGGTGAAGGCGATTCTCGACTTCAACCCGAAAGCGCTCTACGACAAGCTCGCCACCGACGCGGCCCAAGCCTGCGGCGGCTATGCGGTCGTGACGGTAGAGGTCGCGGCCCGGGAACTGGGTGCGGGCCGGGCGGTATTGCTCGGTCAGACCAATTCGAACGATGTCATCGGCGAACGGGGCGGCTACTGCGTCGGCTACAGCGCGGTGGCGTTCATCGCCGCCAAAGGCAAGCCCGCTGACGAGCACGGCGACGAGCTGACCCCCCAAGAGCAGCAGAGTCTGTTGCGAATTGCCCGCACGACAATCGAAAGCCACGTCCGCGGTCAGGCCGTGCCCGAACCGGAGGCGGTGACCGAGCGACTCCGCGAGCCGCGCGGTGTCTTTGTCACCCTGCACAAAGGTGGCGAGCTGCGCGGTTGCATCGGCTATGTCGAGGCCTATAAGCCGTTGTATCAGGCAGTCCGCGACATGGCCATCGCCGCGGCAACCGAGGACCCGCGCTTTTCTCCGGTCAAACCCGATGAGCTTGGGGCAATTGACATCGAAATCACCGTCCTCAGTCCGCTGCGGCCCATTGCCTCGCCCGAGTCAGTCGTCGTCGGCAAGCACGGTCTCGTCATTCGCAAGGGCTACCGCTCCGGCCTGCTACTGCCCCAGGTGCCGGTTGAACAGGGCTGGAACCGCCAGCAATTCCTCGAACACACCTGCCTCAAAGCCGGACTGCCGCGCAACGCCTACCTCGACAAAGACGCCCAGCTCTTTGTCTTTACCGGTCAGGTTTTTGGTGAGAAGCCGCGCTAGCTGACCGCGCCGCCAGACCAACACCGCGCACGACCACGAGGTCAGCCGGCCTGCCACCGTAGTCTATCACTCGGGCACTGATTTCGACATTGGCCCGAAGGTCAGCAAGACCAAGCACCGCCTGATAGTCGGCCGGCACCGCCTCACCCGCCATCCGGCGTTGGTAGTAGTCGAGAACCGTTGCCCGGCTTTCTGCTGCCAGAAACTCGGTGAAAGGCCGGTTGATAACCTCGGCCGGCTCGCGGCCGGCCAGCCGACAGAGACTGGGGTTGGCATAGACGACCAAGCCGTCCTGAACAATCGCAATCCCGTCTCCGGCATTCTCAACCACGGCCCGGTAGCGCTGCTCGCTCTCGCGCAAGGCTGCCTCGGCAGCGCGGCGGCGCATCGCACTGGCCGCCTGCCGGACCAGCGCTTCCACCGCACTCGGGTCAGTAAGCTTCGCGCCGGCCGGCAGCAGGATGATGGCATTGCCCACGAGCTCGCCCTGCCAGACAAAGCCGATTGCATACGCCTGGCCCAGTCCATAGAACTGCTCCAGGACCTGACAGGCAATGTCGGGCAGCACGCCCGTGCCCACCTGACGCAGCCCGCCGGGTATCGGGACCAACGTCCCGCTGCGCAGCAGCTCGCGCCGTTCGGCGTCAATCCTAATGGTGAAACCAAACGGCGGCTGACCGATAAGTCCGGTCGCCTGCTTTGCGTCAAGCCCAAACGCAGCGCGAACCGTCAGTAGGCTCGTGGCCGCGTCAAAGGTATTGACAAAGACCAGCGCCGCGCCGGTCAACTGCTGCAGCCGCTCGGCAACAAGCCCGTAGATATCGGCCTCCAGCGCGATGTCGGTCAGCTCCATCGCGGTCTGGGCAAGCAACGTCAGGTCCCGAAGATGCCGGTCCTGCTCCCGCTGAGCCTGCCGCAGCTCGGTCACATCCTCGCCCAGCATCACAAAGTTGCTCAACTTGCCGTCAGGCCCGACCATCGGCTGAAACGTCCAGTTGACCTCCCGCTGCCGGCCATCGGCACAGACGATTGGCGCGTCAACATTGCTCCGCGCCAGCCCCTGCTCGATGAACGACCGATTCTCCGCCTGCAAGCGCCGGCGCTCTCCTTCGTCCGGGAATAGTCGCCGCCAGATATCCACCCGACCGACCACCTCCGCCTGCTGGTAGCCGGTAATCCGCTCTGCCGCCTTGTTCCAAACCACAACCCGCATCTCGGGGTCAACGACCACCAAGAGGATGTTCGCGTTATCAATGATGCTCGCTCGAAACCGGTTGAGTTCAGCAAGTTCTTCCATGGTGCGCCGCTGCTCGGTCACGTCGGTCACCGTGCCGTGGATGCGAACCGGCTGGCCATCCGGGCCGGTGACATTCCAGAGCCGCTCCTGCACCCAGCCAATCGAACCGTCCTGACGAATGATGCGATAGTCACGCACCACCGTACAGTTGGCCACGGTGCGCAGCCGCTTGGTACCGGCCCGCAGCCGTGCCACATCGTCAGGATGGATGATGTCCCGCCAGCGCACCCGCCCTGATTCAAACTCGGCCGCATCATACCCGGTAATCTCGCGCACCGCACCGTGCAGGAACCGGATTCGGAAGTCAAGATCGGCCTCAAAGGCAATGCCGGCAAAGTTCTGGACAAAGGAACGGTAGTTTTCGGCGCTGACCCGTCGTGCCAGCTCGGCCTGGACCCGGTCGCGCTCGTCGTGCAGTATCCAAACCGCGCCGACCAGCCGCTTGCCGGCCCGAATCGCCTGATCCTTGACACTCACCGGCACAACCGAACCGTCAGCGGCCCGGCACTCCAGCGCGAACGTCCGCCGCCGCTGCGCGACCCAGGTCTCGGCCAGTTCTTCAGCCGCCAGTTCGGGATGAGTGAACAGCTCGGTCACCGGACGACCGATAGCGGCCTCAACCGGTTGGCCGGTCAGCCCGGCAAGAGCCGGATTGGCCGAGCTGATTCGGCCATCAGCACCGAGCAGTAGCACCGCATCGGGAATCGTTGCCAATGTCTCCCGTGCTGCCCTCTCCGGCTCGACCGCCAAGAGTCCATGTCGGGTCATGCTCACGGTCAGACCGATTGCCCAGATAAGCGCCAGCGAACTCCCGAGTTCGGGCAGCGGCCGCGGCGACGAAGAGAGCACCACATCAAAGAGCACCGCCAGCAAGAACGCCAGTACCGTTGTGGCAATAATCAAACCGAGCCGACGCCGGACGTTCGGTTCGGTCGCCCGCTGCCGGGCCTGCCAGAGCAGGCCGATGGCAATTGTCAAGGTAAGCACGAGATAGCCGTAGTAGGCAACCGACCAAGCCGAGTTCGGCCAGAAGACAACCCAGCCGAAACTGTGAAGCCTTGCTACCGCCGGAAACGCGCCGGTCCAGAGTCCGACCGCAAACGCGACTGGCGCACCAATCAGCAAGGGGTAGAGCCACCAGCGACGGAGAAGCCACTCGCGCCCTGTCAGCAGGAGAACAAACCAGAGAAAGAGGCTGCCGCCGCTGGCCCGGCCGACCGTGCCGATGTGTGAGAACATTCGGACATAGTTTTCGGCCAGCGCCGGATTACCGTGAAAGACATCCTCGAGGCTCCAGCAGGCAAGCGCCAATAGAAAGAGCGCACACGACCAGTTGAGAGCCGCACGTGGCCCCCGCCGCAGTACCACGACTGCGAGCACCAGGTAGGTGAGAAACGCGGTGTAACTAAGTAAGGACCACCAAGGTCCAGTCATCACTGACCCCTGGCCATCGCGGACAAATGCGAACGCTCCCCTGACGACAGCACGGCTTACTGTAGCACTCCCTACCCTCGTGTCAAGTCACCGGTCAACCGCTACCAAGAAACTTGCGCCCGGCCGTCCGACAGGGGCCGCCTATTCCCACTCAATTGTTGCCGGCGGCTTGGACGAGATGTCGTAAACGACGCGGTTGATGCCGCGAATCTCATTGATGATGCGGTTGCTCACCCGCGCGAGAAAGTCACTAGGCAGCCGCGCCCAGTCCGCGGTCATCGCGTCGGTCGAAGTGACAGCCCGCAGGGCGATAACGTTCTCGTAGGTTCGTTCGTCGCCCATCACCCCGACCGACCGGACCGGCAGTAACACTGCCAGCGCCTGCCAGACTTTGTCATAAAGCCCTTGCTGGCGCAGTTCGGCGATGAAGATGGCGTCGGCTTCCTGCAGCAGTCGCACCCGCTCCGCGGTCACCGCACCAAGCACCCGCACTGCCAGCCCGGGCCCGGGAAACGGGTGCCGGTGAATCAGCTCATCAGGCAGCCCGAGCGCCCGGCCCAGTTCGCGCACCTCGTCCTTGAACAGTTCCCGCAGCGGCTCAATCAGTTCCAGCCGCATCTTCTTGGGCAGACCGCCAACGTTATGATGGGTCTTGATCGTTGCCGATGGGCCACCGAAGGCTGAGCGCGACTCAATCAGGTCAGGGTAGAGCGTGCCCTGAGCGAGGAACCGTATCGGCCCATACTTTGCTGCCTGCTCCTCAAAAACCCGGATGAACTCATGGCCGATAATTCGGCGTTTGCGTTCGGGGTTGGTAACACCACGCAGCCGGGCAAGAAATCGTTCGCGGGCATCCACGACAACAAGCCCGAGTCGTGAGCCAAGCGCCCTACGCACCTGTCCGGCCTCACCCTTCCGGAGTAGCCCGTTATCCACAAAGACAGCCACGAGCCGGCGGCCGACTGCTCTTGCCAGCAAGGCCGCCATTACCGAAGAATCAACGCCGCCCGAGACTGCGCAGAGGACTTTCTCCTGACCAACGCGAGCGGCAATCTCCGCAACTTTCTCGCGGATGAACGACTGCATCGTCCAGTTCGGCTCGGCGCCGGCAATCTTGAGCACGAAGTTGGCGAGTAGCTGCCGGCCAAGCGGCGTGTGCTCCACTTCGGGATGGAACTGGACTCCATAGCTGCGCCGGGAGTCGTCGGCAAACGCGGCGCAATTGATGCTGGCGGTGCGGCCAATGACGCGGAACCCTTTGGGCAGACTGGTGACGGTATCGCCGTGGCTCATCCAGGCCTGAAACCTTTGCCCAAGGCCGGCGAACAGCGGCGACTTCCCCACCACCTGCACCTGGGCAAAACCATACTCCCGCTTCTCGCCAGTCACAACGCGGCCACCGAGTAACCGGGCCATGGCCTGCATCCCATAGCAGATACCCAAGACCGGCACGCCGATGTTGAAGATTGCCGGGTCGGGCAGCGGCGGCCGCGGTTGCCGAACGCTAGCCGGCCCGCCCGAAAGAATCAGCGCCCGCGCGCCCCGGGCCAGTATTTCCTCGGCGGTAATATCGTGCCGGACGATCTCGGAGTAAACCGAAAGCTCGCGCACCCGCCGAGCAATGAGCTGGTTGTACTGGGACCCGAAATCAAGAACGAGGACTCGATCCAACAACTACTCGCTGATCGGCAGCGTATCCAAAGCAAGGGCATCGCAGACACCGGAGGCCTTGCCGTACATCAGAATGCACTGACGATACAGGTCGGTGCTGCGACTGGCTGCTTCCCAAGCCTCGATCGCCCGCCGCAGAGCCGCGATATCCTCCTCAAGCTGCATCAGCCGGGCATTGACCGCTGGCCGGCGCAGAATGTTGGTCGCGTTGAATCGCTGGCGGAGCGACTCGGCTCGGGCCTCAAGCTCGGCCAGTCGCTGTTGATAGGCCGCGATTGAATCCGGGTGAGAATCAAACCGCACGACATCGGCCTGGGCCCGGCGGTTGACGATGAAGTCATAGCTCAACCAGCCCAGTAGTCCGACAAAAATCAGTAGTAGCAGCCAGAATATCGCTTTCATCTTGCCTCAGCGATCCGCTAGGGTATCAGCGGCCAAGGCCCGAGCTGCTGCCAACGCCTCGCCGTAGAGTAGTACTACCTGACGGTAGAGATCAATACCAGCCCGGCCCGGTCGCGACTTGCGCCAGAGCTCAATTGTTCGCCGTAGTGCGGCAATCTCGTCTTCAACCAGGGTCAGATGCTGCCGGACTGCCGCCCGCCGCAATAGCCCAGCAGAATCGAGTCGCTGCCGCAACCGGTTGGCAACCTGCTCCAGTGAGTCCGCCTCAGCCGAATAGCGGGCAATGACGTCGGCACTGACCTCGTAGTAGTAGTACTCAACCTGGGCCTTGCGCCGCTCGATGAAGCCGTGCAGCAGGTAGCCAAGCAGCCCAACGACAATCAACACGCCCAACCAGAGGATTGTCCTCATTTCGCCTCCTCGGCAGTAACGACACTCACGAGCCGATTCTTGACATAGATAACTTTGACAACCTGGCGGCCGGCCAAAAGTCCGGCAATTGCTGGTGCGGCCAACGCGGTCTGCTTGACGGTCTCGTCATCAGCACCGCGTGCCACCGTCACCTTACCCCGCAGCCGACCGTCAATCTGCACCGGTATCTCCATCTCGTCGAATGCTAAGAACCGACTGTCGTAGTCCGGAAATCGTTCGTTGAACAATGAACCTGCAGCCGGCCTGGCCCGGTGCCAGAGTTCTTCGGCCAGATGCGGCGCAAACGGCGCCAGTAGATAGATAAGCCGCCCCAGAGCAAAGCCGAAGACCGGCGACTGGCGGTCTGCAAACGCGCAGAGGTCATTGAGAAACTCCATCTGCGCAGCAATTGCCGTGTTGAACTGAAATGCCTCCGCATCATGGATGACCTTCTGATGGGTCTGATTAAGCCGGATATAGAGCTGCCGCTCGGCCGTTGACAGTCGCTCGGTGTCTGGCGGCTCGAACCGCACCACCCCGAGATTCTCCTCGTAGAGCCGCCACAGTCGGTTGAGGAACCGGGTGCTACCGGTGACTAGATCGTCAGTCCAGTCCATCGGCTTCTCCGGCGGCGCGGCAAAGAGAATTGTAATCCGCGCAATGTCCGCGCCCTGGCTCTCGACAAACGGCCCCACCCAGACACCGACGTTCTTTGAGCTCGACATCGTCACGCCATTGAGGCTGACCATGCCCTGCGTGTGCAGCACCCGGCACGGCTCCTTGACACCGACCATGCCCATGTCGTGCAGCGCTCGCGTGAAGAACCGGAAGAAGATCAGATGGCCGGTTGCGTGCTCAATGCCGCCGATATACTCATCAATCGGCAGCCACTTGTCTGCCTCAGACTTGCGGAACGGTAGCTTGTCGTTGTGGGCATCGGTGTAGCGCAGATGGTACCAGGACGAGTCAACGAAGGTATCCATCGTATCCGGGTCACGATGGGCCGCGCCTTCACACCGAGGACAGCTCGTCTCGTAGAACTCCGGCACACCGGCCAGCACTGACTTGCCCTTGGGTTTGAAGTCTTTCACCGTCTCCGGCAGCAGAACCGGCAACTGCTCATCCGGTACCGGCACAATCCCGCACCGCTCGCAGTGAATCATCGGAATTGGCGTACCCCAGTAGCGCTGCCGCGACACGAGCCAGTCCTTCAGCCGGTAGTTCACTGTCCGGCGGCCGAGCCCGTGCTCGACCAGATAATCGGTCACCCGGCTAACGCCTTCGTCTGACCGCAGACCATCAAACTGCCCCGAATTGACCATCGTCCCCACTTCCGTGAATGCCGCTGTCATCTCCTCCGGCCTGAGCACCCGGTCCGCCGGCTGAATCACAACCTTGATCGGAATTCCATACTTACGCGCAAACTCAAAGTCACGCTGGTCGTGGGCCGGCACCGCCATAATCATCCCCGTGCCATAGGACGCGAGCACGAAATCGGCGACATAGATCGGCACGCGGTCACCGGTCAATGGGTTGACCGCATAGCGACCGGTGAAGACACCCTCCTTGTCACCGGTCGCGGCAATCCGCTCAATCTCCGGCCGCATTACCACCCGCTGGCAGAACTCGGCAACCGCCGCCGCCTGTTCGGTACCTTTGGCAATCGTCTCCGCCAGTGGTGCGTCTGGTGCTAGGGCGAGAAACGTCACCCCATAAAGAGTGTCCGGCCGAGTGGTGAAGATCGGTATCTTCTCGTTCGACCCTTCGAGCGTAAAGTCAACCTCAACGCCTTCGGACCGGCCGATCCAGTTTCGCTGCATCACCCGCACCGGTTCTGGCCAGGCTGTTAGCTCGTCAATGCCCCGCAGCAGCTCCTCGGCATAATTGGTGATACGCAGAAACCACTGGGCCAGTTTCCGCTTGCCGACAACCGCCTTACAGCGGTAGCAGACCCCATCGTTTACTTGCTCGTTTGCCAACACAGTCTGACACTGGGGACACCAGTTGACCTGCGCCTCCTTGCGATAGGCCAGACCCCGTTCCCAGAACCGCAGAAACAACCACTGGTTCCAGCGGTAGTACTCAGGCAGACAGGTCGTCACCTCCCGTTCCCAGTCATAGCCGATACCCAACAGCTTCAAGCTGCGCCGGGCAGTTTCGATTGACTTGAACGTCCAGTAGCTTGGGTGATTACCATGGGCAATTGCCGCGTTCTCGGCCGGCAGCCCAAACGCGTCCCAGCCGAATGGATGGAGCACATCGTAGCCCTGCATCTTGCGAAACCGACACAACACATCGCCGATGACATAGTTGCGGCAGTGCCCCATGTGGACATCGCCCGACGGATAGAAGAACATCACCAGCACATAGAACTTGCGGCTCGGATCAGGGTTGGTACGGAAGGTCTGCTGTTCGTTCCAGTATTGCTGCCACCGCTGCTCGATCTCGCGAGCCGGGTAAGCGACGCGCGTACGTTCCGGGGTTTGATCGGCTCTCTCACTCATTGACTGCTTTCCTCCTTGCTGGCGGTAGCCGATGCAGGCAGAAGTTCGGAGCATTCGGTTGACCGGCGAGCCGGCAGGTGCGACCACTACAGGCCAAACAGATTGTAAACAGCTCCAGCAGCAAAAACGGCTCGGCTCCGCCCGACACAATCTCACGGTTGATTTCATACAGCCGGTGCAAGGCCCGATTGAACAGCCGGGCCGCATCACCGCGCGCCTCGCTGGCCAGCCGAATCAGTGCCGGCGCCAGCCAGCCAACAATCCGAATCGGCTCCTCGCCCCAATCCTGCAGCCGCCGCAGCTCGGTCAGGGCCGGCTTGAGATTGCGACCCAAGGTCGCCATCGTGTATTCGCGCAGGCTGTACTCCCGCGAGTCAGCCGCCAGTTCACCCACGACCTCAACCGTCGCCCGACCGCCTTTACCCAGCAAGGTCGCCAGCTTCTCAATCTCAGTCTTGAGCAAAGCCGTATCGGTGCCGGCAATCTCCACCAGCAAGGCGGCGGCCTTCTCGTCCAGCTCAATCCCCCGCTCCTTTGCCCACCGCCGCAGCATCGTAATCCGGTCGCCAGCCGACGGCGAACGCAAGTCAACAACAAAACGGGCCAGACCGGTCTGGTTGAAGAGTCGTTCGCGGGTTCGATCATACTCGCAGGTCGCGACTACCGTGGTAAAATCAGGTGTCTTGGCCAGGCCACTGCCGACAGCCTCGGCCCGCTGTTTATCAAGCACATCGAAGCCGCGAATGACCACCAGCCGTCGCGCCGCGCCCATTGGCGGCGTGTTCACCAGTTGGAGTAGTTCTGTCGGCCAAGCACTGGCCCCGGCCTCGTTCAGCTTGGGTGGGTGGAGATTGCTAAAAGTCATCGTTCCAAAACCAGGCTCAATCAACCGCGCCCGCAGCGCCTCGATAATCTCCTCGGCCATCGCCGTGTCATCGCCGAACAGGATATAGACCGGTTCAATCCGACCGGCAGCAATATCAGCCAGCACCTGGGCTGGCTTGCGGGTCTTCTTTGCCTGATAGGCAGCCACCGGCTCATCTTATCGGCCGGTGACTGACTGTCAAATCTTCACCTTGACAAGGTCAGGAATTGAGTAGGGTTTAGCGGAAAAGCAGCCAGCCTAGGCCGTCGCGGTCATAGCTAATCGGCTGCCAGTCACCGTTGGCCTTACGGCCCGGCTGCTTGCGCCGAAAGTTGAGGCCCCATACTTGGCCGGCCCCTGCCTTGGCCCCGAGCTGCCCAAGCGGTATCCGTGCCTCAATTGACCAGCGGTCCGGCCCCAAAGCGGTGGCGACCGTGTAGCTGCCGTTCCACTTCGGGTTGGCCTCAACGCCGCCAGTAACGGCGACTAGCTGCTGGTCAAATGCAACGCCATTCGGATTGAAGTAGATTTGGTAGATGACACCGGTGCTCGTGTCCGGCTGCAGAAAGAACCCAACGCAATCGTCGTTGTACACCGCCTCATCCTGCTGCTCGGCCTGCGCCTTGACGGTGGTAACCGCCGGGTCAAAGCAAACAGCACTGATATAGAGACTCGAATCGTCCCATCCGAAATAGAACCGTGTCGAGTCGGTTTGGGCTGGCCCGCCGTCCGGGCCGAAGAAATAGGTCTCCGGCTGCTGCCACTCTCTCTCGGTCGGCCGACCGTCAATCACAATGTCAGCCAGCCGGCTGCTAACCGCGGTCCGGGCCACCCGCAACTGCCGCGAGACAAGACTCGTTCGGCCCGGCCGATAGGGCAGCCTCACCTTAGCAATCGGCACCGGAAAAGGCCGGCCTGCGCAAGCGACCCTGGCCGTGACCGATACGGTTGCTCCGGGTGCTACTGTCAGAATCGCCTGGTCTGGCTCCACACTCCAGCCAGCCGGCACCTCCCAACGTAGCGTGTCAATCAAGGTATCGGTCGCCGAGAAGTTCACCACCACCAGCTCGGCGTCCCCGTTGACTGCCAATCTTCCATCAACGAGCACCGGCGCTGGGAAACGGATTCCGTCTCGCTCGTTCTTCTCGATTGCCTGCCGGTCAGTAGCAGTGACATCATCCCATGGCCGTATCGTGCCAGCCAGAATTGGCGCGATGTGAATACCAGCATCGTCAACCGTCACCCAGGTGAAGTGGTAAAGAATCCCGGTCGGCCCCGGAATTGTGGCGCCACCAGAACTACCCACCGCGGTATAGCTAATGCCGTCGTAAAGGCCGCTGAAGTATTGGTGGCGGTGCCCGGCAAAAACCGCGTCCACGCCGTAGCGTCGGAACAGGCTGTGCAACGTGTCTGGCCGACCTCGGGCCGTGGTATTCTCCCAGAACGGCTTGTGCATGATGACAGAAGTGTATCGTGCCCGCCGCGACCGTCTGAGCTCAGCCTGCAGCCAGTCAAGCTGTTCTTCCGGCAGTTCGCTGCTCGCCTCCCAGCGGCTGTTGTCGAGGACAATGAAGTAGAGTCCTTGTCGCTCGAGGCTGTAGTAGGGCCGACCGTTGTACTGAAGAAACGGCCCCAGGTGACTTTCGTCTCTTATGTCATGGTTGCCGGCAGTGATGTAAAGCGGCACTGAAAGACCGGCCATTATTGAACGATACTCGCGCCACTGCTGCCCAAGCACTGCCGTGTCCTTGGTGTAACCCTGAATCTGGTCGCCGACCGAGAAAACGAAGTCCGGCCGCAGCCGCTCGATCTCGGCCACTATTGACTCATACACCCCGGGCTGGGCATTACCGGTTCGGTCACCGATAACCGCAAACCGCACCACCGGCGCCCCCAGTCCGGCCATCACCAGCAAAGCCAGCACGAGAACAGTCCGCTTCATCGCCTCACTCCTCTCTGCTCGCCGCTATCTCACAAGCAGCGCTGCCAGGACACCGGCCACGACCAGCGCCGGCAGCATGTTCAGCACCTTCAGTTGCTTTATCTCCAGAATCCTGATCCCCAACCCAATGAGAATCAAGCCGCCCGCTGCCGACACCTCGTTCACCACTGTCGGCGCCAGCGCCCGTCCCACTAGCCATGCTGCCGCTGTCAATCCACCTTGATACAGCAACTGCGGCACCACCGAGAAGAGTACGCCGACTCCCATTGACGCGGCCAGGGCCAGCGACGCAAAGCCATCCAATACCGACTTGGCCACCAGCAGATTTGGCTTGCCACCCATTCCTTCCTCGATTGCTCCGAGAACAGTCATCGAACCCATACAGAAGAGCAGAAACGCTGTCACCAGCCCTTCAGCAAACCGCTCGTTCGCCGAGCCCAGCCGCTGCTTCAGCCACTCGCCGCATCCTGCCAGTCGCTCTTCAATCGCCAGCAGCTCGCCAGCAATCGCGCCCAGCACGATGGCAAATACCAGCACGACGAAGTTCTTTGTCTTCGCCGCCATCGTGAAACCAATGAAGAGCGTGAATAGCCCAATCCCGGCAAACGCAACCTGCACCAGTCGCCTCGGCAGCCGCGCGTGAAAGAACAGACCAATCAAGCTGCCGATAATCACGGTTCCAACATTCAACAGTGTTCCCCACAGCCTCATCGCACCCGCTCCCGCATCACTTCAACTACCGGTCACTGCAGCCTGTTCCAGCCCCTCACTCCCGCCGTCTCACTGCCACCCAGCTCGTAAAAGGCGGTCGCCACATTCAGCTCGTGTGCGCCCTGATTGCTGTCGCGCAGCCGAAACCGCATCCCCTGACAGTCCAGCACCGCCTCCCGGACATCACGGCCGGCCCGCACTGCTGCCTCCACTCGCTCAGCCAGTTCGTCAAGATACCGACTGTCCTCAGCCAGCCGCCGCCGGATTTCCGTCTGGTCGGTTGTCGGCCGGCCATGGCCGGGCACGAGCACCCGAATCTCCAGTTCTGCCAGCCGGCCCAACGTCGCCCGATAATCACGCAGACTCTGCATCACAAACGGAATCTCAATATCACTCAACATGTCCCCAGCCCAGAGCAGGCCACTGGCCGCATGATAGACTACCAGTTGTTCCTCAGCGTGGCCGGGTGCGTGCAACAGTTCCAATCGCTCGCCACCCACCACCAGCTCCAGTCGCTCACCAAACGTCCCATCCGGCTCAGCGAGGCTGAACTCGGTTGGACTCTCACCGGCCTGCGCCCGCCATTCTGACACCTGCCGTTCAATAGCCGAACCAAACTCGGCTGCCACTGCCACTGCTGCCTGCTGCTGCACCACTGGCACCCCCGCAAAGAAATCCGGCCCCAGCACGTGGTCCCAGTGGCTATGGGTAAGTACCAGCCAGCGTGGCCGCGCCTGCCGACTGCCAATTGCCTCGGCAAGCAGCCTCATGTCTGCCCACCCTAGTCCTGGGTCAACTAAGCAGGCCTCACCGCCGGCAGCAAAGATACCGGCATTGTAGCTCATCTCGCCGAGATGCAGAACCGACAGTAGCGGCGTCAGTTCGCGCAGTTCACCGCGACTCATCTCTGCGCAACTTACACTAGGTTCAATCCCAAGTCAACAACACTGCAACCAGGCCGGAATACTAGCAGTTTCCCAACCCGGCGGATGCCAGTTACCAACGGCCCTAACTCACCACCTATCAGCACGATATTGCGATTTGCGCCCCACCCCCTATACTGTCCCGGGGATGGTTACCCCCAGAGATTCACAAGGAGTTGCCCAAAGAGTCTCTCTGGCAATTACTGGGTCTCATTCCGGCCCGGCCCCAATCGCTCCTCGTCACGCTCCTGGTGAGAAAGCGACTGTCAGTCTCCTTCACTGCGCCTTTGCCACCACCGGTCGAACTCTTCCTAGGAGACTTTGCGCCGACCTCGGCGGCCCAGCCACTGATTGGGCCTCGGTGCTGGCTGCCGAATCAGTTCGGCCCTGAGCTTGGGCCAGTCCCTTGCAACCTGCCCTTGTCAGCCCGCTGGCCAGCCGTTATAGTCTCGACGTGCGGATACTCGTTACCGGTGGTGCCGGCTATATTGGCAGCATCACAACCAAGGTGCTGGTTGAGGCCGGCCACGATGTCACCGTCTTTGACAACCTGTCGCTTGGGCACCGACAGGCGGTGCTGGCGCCGGCCCGACTCTTTGTCGGCAGCCTCGCTGATACCAATGCCCTGACCGCCGCCTTTGAGCTGGCGCGGCCCGAATGCGTAATCCACTTTGCTGCGTTCTCGCTGGTCGCCGAGTCAGTGCTGAAACCAGAGCGCTACTTCTACAATAACGTTGCCTGCGGCATCAACCTGCTCAACGCCGTAAGCCAGCACAAGGTCAAGCGATTTGTCTTCTCCTCATCAGCCGCGGTCTATGGCGAGCCGGAAAAGGTCCCGATTACCGAGGACGCACCGTTGCGGCCGGTCAATCCCTATGGCGGGACCAAGCGTGTGTTCGAGGCCCTGCTCGAAGAGTACGCCCGGGCAACTGGCCTGCGCTATGCGGCCCTGCGTTACTTCAATGTGGCTGGTGCCTATGGCGGACTCGGTGAGGACCATCGGCCCGAGACCCACCTCATACCGAAGCTGCTCGCCGCCGCATTGGAACCAAACCGGGTCTTTCAGATATTCGGCGACGACTACCCCACCCACGATGGCACCTGTGTCCGCGACTACCTCCATGTTTACGATCTGGCCCGCGCCCATCTGCTGGCAATCAGCGCCACTGCTGACCGAAGTGTAGTCTATAATCTTGGTAGCGAGCAGGGCTTTTCCGTCAAAGAGGTCTTCGCCGCGGTCGAGCGGATAACCGGCCGCAGGCTGCGGATTGAAACCGTTGGCCGGCGGCAGGGCGACCCGGCGATACTCCTCGCTTCGTCGGCTCGGATTCGAGCTGAACTGGGCTGGCGACCGGAAAAGACGCTCGATGACATGATTGCTGACGCTTGGCACTTTCATCAGCAGTATCCGCGCGGTTACACGGAATAGCAGGGAAACAGTAGTGCCAGCCAGAGATAGAAGAAACACCAGGCATCCAAAGAGACGAGGCGCGGCGGTGCTCCGGGCCGAGTCGGACCTTGGTGCCTTGGTGGTGGAATCAGGAATCGGGAGTCTAGCATGAAGCGAATCGGAATTGCCGGTGCAACTGGTCTAGTTGGCGAGACATTGCTCCGGGTACTGGAGCAACGGGCTAGCGAAATTGAGGAATTGCGACTTTTCGCATCAGCCAAGAGTGCCGGGACCAAGCTGCGGTTCCGCGACCAGGAGTATGAAGTACAGGAAGTCCGGGCCGACGCCTTCCGTGGCCTGGACGTCGCCTTCTTCTGTCTTGAACCAGGCTTGGCAAAGCGGCTCGTGCCCGAGGTAGCAAAGCACTGCCCGGTCATTGACAAGTCGAGTAACTTCCGGTTGCGTGAGGACGTGCCGCTCGTCGTGCCTGAGGTGAACAAGGCCGCCCTCCGTTCCCACCATAACATCATCGCCAACCCCAACTGCACGACCATACCATTGGTTGTTGCCATCAACCCACTGCACCAGCGGTTCGGTCTTGAGAAACTCTGGATTGCCTCCTATCAGTCGGCGTCCGGCGCCGGCCGTGATGCCATGCGCCAGCTCCGCTACGAGATCGAGTTTGTGGCCATGGACCAGCAACCTGACACCCGACCAAGCCCGTTGCCGACCCAGCTTGCCGACAACGTCATCCCGCAGATTGACGATTTTGACAGCCACGGCAACACCGGCGAGGAACTGAAAACAATCAAGGAGACCGCCAAGATTCTTGGCCTGCCCGAGCTGCGCGTGAACTCCACCTGCGTGCGGGTACCGGTGTCAATTGGCCACGCTCTGGCGGTCACTGCCAAGTTCAGCCAACCGGTCAAGGTCAAGGATGCCTTGGAGGCCTTGCGGCATGCTCCCGGCGTCGTGCTCTATGACCGTGACCGGTATGTGACGCCGGTGCTGGCCCGTGGCAACGACAATGTCTATGTCAGCCGGGTAAGGCAGGGTGCTGACCCGGACGAAATCAGTCTCTGGATTGTTACCGACAACCTGCGCAAAGGCGCAGCCACCAATGCGGTGCAGATTGCCGAGGCACTCGCAGAGAAGGTTCCCGGGCAGAAGTAAGCGGGCGGAGCGATGAAACGTATCAGTCTTGGTGTGCTTTGCGTTCTTGCTGGCTTGTTGGCGAGCCGGGTTTCGGCACAGGCTGATGACGACTGGCTGCTCGGGCCAAGGCCGACAACCGAGCTGGGGCCACCGTGCGGAGCGGCAAGGCTCCGCTATCAGGGCGCGACCGTTGCCGAGTCGCTCCACTCCTATAACGTCCGGCATTATCGGATTGATATAGACCTACCGATGACCGACAGCTCCTATACTGCCCACGCCGGCATCGCTATTCGCAGCGACGTGCCGCTGCTCGACTCCTTCACGCTCCACTTCTGCAACCTCACCTGCGACTCGGTAAAGCGGAATGGCGTGCCGCTGCGGTTTATCACCACTGATACGACCCTCGCCGTCTTCCTTGACGCCAGTCTGGCCCAAGGCGACTCAACGGTCATTGACATCTACTACCGCCGGCTGCCCAACACGCCGCTGCGGGGTTACTACTTTGCCAAACCACCCCGAATCTACCGGGCGTTTGCGATGACCTGCACTCCGCCGCGCGACTGCCGCTACTGGCTGCCGTGCTATGATGAGCCCCTGGACAAGGCCGAGCGGGGCGTCGAGCTGAACCTGACCGTGCCCGATACCTTCCAGACCTGTGCCAACGGCCTGCTCGACAGCGTGACCGACAACGGCAACGGCACCAAGACCTACTGGTGGAGCCACCGCTACGCGATTGCCACCTACCTCATAACCTTCAGTGCATCAAGGTTCGCGTCATGGCAACAGGCCCTGCCTACCGGCACCGGCGTAATCGTACCGGCCCTCCATTTCATCTGGCCGGGCGACTCAGCCCAGTCCCACATCGCCTTTGCCCGGCTGCCCGAGATAATGCGCTACTACTCAGACACCCTGCGATTCGGCGCTTATCCGTTCGAGAAATACGGCCAGACTGTCGGCTATTACGCCTTTCCCTGGGGCGGGATGGAGAATCAAACCCTGACGATGATTAATGCCCAGTGGCTCAACGGCAACGACATCGGCATGGCCCACGAAATGTCGCATATGTGGTTCGGGGATATGGTCACCTGCGTTGACTTCCGCAACGTCTGGCTCAACGAGGGGTTCGCAACCTGGGCAGAGTGTCTCTTCTACGGTTATCAACGTGGCCGGGCCGCGTTCAACACCTACATTGCCGGCCTGGCCCGCTCGGTTTTCAGTCAGGACCGCTCGCGTCGGTTCTCAATGTACAACCCGCCTGAGGCCGAAATCTACAACTACGGCACCATCTACTGCAAAGGCGCCTGGGTGCTGCGGATGCTGCAGTTCGTGGCCGGCGACACCGCTTGGGAACAGCCCGGCAGACTGTTTCGGGCCTTGCGGGTCTATGCTGACTCATTCCGCTACGGCACGGCTTCGACTGACGACCTGCGCCGCATCTGCGAACAGGAGCTTGGTCAAGACCTCGTCTGGTTCTTCGACGACTGGGTCTATGCGGCTGGCTACCCCAAATACTATCTCAACTGGTCAGTTCAGCCGGCTGGCGACTCGTTCCGCATTATCACGACCCTCAGCCAGACCAATGGCCCAGGTGGCCCGGTCTGCTACCGGATGCCCCTGCCGGTGCGAGTGAACTGCCCTGGCGAGAGCACGCTAATCACCCTGCGGCCCCAGACCAATCCCCAGACCGACACGTTCCTGGTCCCTACCCAACCGCAAGGCCTGACCTTTGACCCGGATAACTGGATTCTGGATAGCTGCTATGTCACCGGCATTGCCGAGCCGGGGCAGAACCCATTCCATGGCCCGCGACTGCTTTCAACGCTGCCCAGTCCGGCGCGACGCGGGATGCCAGTACACCTGAAGTTCGACCAGACCGAAGTCCGGCAGTTCAGGGTTCTCGACCTATCTGGCCGTGCCCGAGCGCAACTTCCAGTGACCGGACGAGAACTGTATTGGCGGCCAGCGCTACCGGCTGGCGTCTATTTTGTTCAAGCCAGCGGCACCGAGACCGGGCCGCTGACGAAGTTCGTGCTGACCGACTAAAGCGAATAAGGAGGAACCAAATGAGACTGATGCTAACCGGCCTCGCTGTACTCATGCTGACCTTAGCTGGCTGCAGCGGCGCCAAAAACACTCCCGCACCAACTGCCAAAGAGGAAACAACCAAGCCTCAGACCGAAACAGCCGGTCTGCCCAAGCTCTGGGACTTTTGGGCCACCTGGTGCCCGCCCTGCAAGGCGCTCAAGCCAACCATTGAGGCGCTCGAAACCGAATACGCCGGCAAGATTGAGATTAAGTCAATTGACGTTGATAAGAACGGCGAGCTGGCCAGCAAGTTCGGTATTCAGGCCGTGCCGACGCTGGTCTTCCTCGACAAAGACGGCAACGAGCTGTCGCGCATCGTCGGCGCCGTGCCCAAAGACACCATCGTCGGCCGGTTCCGCTCGCACGGCTTCATTCAGTAGCAGGACTACCGACAGGCGCGGGCACCGGCCGACCGAAATCAGACCAATAGCAGGTTGACAGCCGCCAGTAGCGCTCAATAATTGGGTAGCAGTCGGGGCTGACAGGCAGGCAATCAGCATCGCTACCGTCCTAGAGGTGCCCAGACTGTAATCAGGAGGCGTTATGCAGCGGCAGGTCATGGTCTGGTCTTCGCTACTGGCTCTGATCGCAATCGCGGCTGCGGGCGAAAGCGTTCGAGCCAACAAGAAGCCGTTTGACTGGCGGCTGCCAGCCAACAGACAGTTGGCAAAGCATCCCGACAGCAGCTCGAGTCGCAACTGGGGCGAGTTCCTTGTTGACACCGCAATTGTCCACCGCCCAGGCTCTGGGGATGCACCCGTTGCGGCCTGGGGCGCTGGCTGCTGGTTTGTTGTCTGGCAAGACTACATGAGCGGTGGTATTCGCGGTGCACGGATTGAACCGTCCGGAGTGGTCGTTGATACAACAAGCATCGCCATCAGCGCAACCGGTTCCTGGCCAACGGTAGCCTATGATGGCGAAAACTTCCTAACTGTTTGGACAGAGCCCGGGGAAATACGTGGTGCCAGAATCAGCCCGGACGGAGTGGTGCTCGATCCCGACGGCTTCACCATCGCTACTGGCTGGTGGAACGTCTATTCGCCGGCGGTGGCCAGCAATGGCGACGAGGCACTAGTCGTTTGGGTTGACGACCGCAATTATGCGACCACCCTCGATGACATCTACGGTGCCCGAGTGACTCAGGACGGGATTGTGCTCGACCCGAGCGGACTACCGATTGGCGTTACCGCCGAAACTCAGCAGTATCCTGATGTCAGCTTCGACGGCGAAAACTGGCTCGTTGTCTGGGAGGACCAGCGCAACTCGGGTAGCGACATCTACGGCGCGCGGGTGAGTCCCGCCGGAATCGTGCTTGATCCCCAGGGCATCGGCATCGCAATCGGACAGTTCTGGCGGATGATGCCGGCTGTAGCTTCCGGACCGGCCGGTTCATTTGTGGTCTGGACTCAGGACGACACGCTCAACTGGGCATACTGCATTGCTGGTGCACGGGTGACCAGGGCAGGAGTTGTGCTCGACCCCCAAGGCATCGCTCTAACCGAAGACGGTGACTGGGAACTGCAGGCGGCGATTGAGTGGACCGGGTCAAGCTATCTCATCGCTTGGCTTGCCGTTGACTCGATAAGTGTATGGAACATCGTGGCCAGCCGGTTGACTGAACAGGGAATCAGACTCGATTCAGCCGGCATTGTGATGACCAATCCCTTTCCGGGTAGCTACCGCGGCCGGCCACAATTGGCAGTTGGCTGGCTTGTGGTATGGACGGATGACGCCGCGGTCTTTGCTGGGCGGGTAACCCAAGCCGGCACCACCCCGGACCCAGGCGGCTTTGGCGTGATTATCGCTGCCAACCCTCAGGCCATGGCCGATGGCGCGTTTGACGGCACGAACTACCTGATTGTCTTCTCTGAGCAGGGACAGTCCCCAAACACCCACATCAACGGCATCAGACTGAGTCAGACCGGTGTCCAGCTTGACCCCCGTTCATTCCCAGTCAGCCGCGCACCAGGTTGGCAGCATGATGCGCGGGTAGCGTTCGATGGCACGAACTATCTCGTGGTCTGGATTCAAGAGGACGAAACGACCTACACCTATGAGATTCGGGGTGCGAGAGTTACGCCAGACGGAGTCGTGATTGATACGAACGAGCTGCGACTCTTCGTACCAACCGAGCCCGGAACCTACATTCTGATGCCCGATGTCGTGTTCGGCGACACCTGCTATCTTGTGACGTGGACAGAGTATTCGGAAATGACCTGGGCTAATGTCAAGGTCGGTAGGGTGAGCCGAGCCGGCCGGGTCCTTGACCCGGCCGGGATTGCTGTCGGCTCTCCTGACTTACCGCGGGCCTACAGCAGTGCCGCCTTCGACGGTCAGAACTGGCTTGTAGTCTGGACCGACGGCCACGACATTGACTATCCCGAGGTCTATGGCACCCGCGTCAGCCAGGATGGCCGGATTCTTGACACCGCCGGAATTCCTATCAGCGTCGCGCCTGACTACCAGGTTTTCCCGGCGGTCAGTTTCGACGGCGCCAACTACGCGGTCGCCTGGCAAGACTTTCGCACTGGTGAGCCCTGGGTCTATGCTGCTCGAGTGAGTCGAGCCGGCACCGTGCTCGACCCTAGCGGCATCAGAGTCGGCGGGCCAATGGACTTCCGGGACTATCGTCAATTGGCAATGGAATTCGACGCCACTGACCATCAACTGGTCTGGATTAGCGAAGGTGGTCTGCGCGGTGTCCGGCTGCGCATTGACGGAACCGTTCGTGACACCTTCACCATCCTCCGTCTTGGCCAGGCGATGTACCCAGTTTACACTCGCGGCTGTTGCAGCGAGTTGCTCCTGACCTGGACCGACTGGGCCGGGTTCGTCAATGGCCGAACCTACAACACCTGGCGGGTGTTTGGCAAGTTCGGGCCGTTTCCCGGTGTCGCCGAAGCCCGGGCGCCGTCCCCGAGACGATTGCCAGTTGCGGCAAGCCCCAGTGTATTCAGGACCAGCACGCTCATTCGTCTGCCGGCTGGTTGGTCAGCACGAATCTATGACGTCCAGGGACGCACTGTCCGCGAGATTCGCGACCCTGAGTTCTGCTGGGACGGTACTGACGCGGACGGCCGCCAATTGCCGGCTGGCGTCTATCTGGTTCGGGCCAAAGGTAACGGACAGGCGGCAACAGCCGAAATAAGGCTTCTGCGCTAGCTCAGGGGTATTTCTGGACGTAACCTCGCAAACCCCGTGCTAGAAGGCTGAATCGGGTGGCCGCGACGTTACATTCAGTAATCGTCATGTCCGACCGGCAGTACCAGGCTTCGTGCCTGTTTGACTGAAGCGCTGCCGGTAGCTAGGATTCTCGACCGGGAGCGCCTTTTGTTCAAAGAGGAGTTCGATAGCGAATCGGTGCCAGCACGAACCGGTGCTGGTATCTCCTATCTGGGCCGGGCCTGGCCTTACTTTCGTCGTCATCTGGGGCTGGTCATTCTCGCTGCCGGCCTGCTGCTGGCCTCGGCCCTGCTCGGCCTGCTCGGCCCGATTATCGTCAAGCACGCAATTGACGTTGACATCGCCAGCAAGAACCTACCCGGGCTACTGCGCACCGCCGGTTATTACCTGCTCGTTCTGCTGGGCACTGGTGCAACCGGTTACGCCCAGGCGCTTGTTCTTGCCCGGGTCGGCGAAAGGGCGACCGCTGATCTGAAGCACGCCATCTTCCATCACGTTCTCCGGTTACCGACAACCACGCTCGATAGCCTTGCTGTCGGCAAGCTCATCACCCGCACCGAAGGCGACTGCGAGGCACTACGCGAGCTCTTCGCCACAACCGTCACCTCCCTCGCCCGCAATCTCGTCCTCGTCGTCGGGATGGGCATCGTGATGGCAACGGTCAACTGGCGGCTATTCCTGATTGTCTTCTCGCTACTGCCAATCTTCGCCGCTGGACTCCTCTTGCTGCAGCGTCGGGTCCAGCCACTCTATCTTGCCATTCGCAAGACCGCGGCCGCGGTAAACAATTTCATCACCGAGGCGCTGCACGCGTTGCCGGTAGTGCAGGCCTTCAATCGCCAGGACTGGTTTGGTGCCAGGTTCGATGAACTCAACCGCCACCGCTACCAACAGGAGCTGCGCGGCCAGCAACTCTGGCTCTTCTTCTGGCTGCTACTGGACATCGGCGAGGTTGCCGCCCTTGCCGCTGTCCTTGGCTTGGGCGGTCTCTGGACTCTACGCGGTTCGCTGACTGTCGGCGGCCTTTTTCTTTTCTACTCCTACATCAGCCGGCTGTTTGGACCCCTGCGCGGCCTTTCCCAGCAGGTCAACGTTGCCCAACGCGCTGTGGCTTCGGCCCAGCGGGTGTTCGGCTTGCTCGACCAACCCGAAGAACCGCTTGCCGGCCAGCACTTCGAACGGCTGAGTAGCGAACTACGCTTCGAGGACGTAACCTTCGCCTATCCGGGCCGGCCCGCCGCGCTTGCCAATGTCAGCTTCACTGTCCGCCGCGGCGAACGCGTAGCCTTAGTCGGAGAGACCGGCGGTGGCAAAACCTCGATTGTCGCCCTCGCCCTCAAACTCTACCAGCCGCAGAGCGGCCGGATTCTATTTGACGGCACCGATATCCGTGACCTCGATGCTCGCTCCTTGCGCCAGCGAATCGGATTCGTCCCCCAGGAGGTGATGCTCTTTCCCGGCACCGTGCTTGATAACTTGCGTCTCTTTGATGAGACGATTCCGGCCGAGCGGGTCTTGGCCGCGGCCCGCCGTGCCCGGATTCACGAACGGCTGGTCGCACTCCCGGATGGCTACGAAACCAATCTTGTCGAACGCGGTCTCAATCTCTCCCTCGGTGAGCGCCAACTCTTGGCGATTGCGCGAGCCTTCGTCCTCGACCCCGAGATTCTCATCCTCGACGAGGCAACCTCGTCGGTTGACCCCGAGACCGAGCGACTGATTCAAGAAGGCATCAGGGAACTGCTCGCGGGCCGAACCGCCATCCTCATCGCCCACCGTCTGGCAACAGTCCAAATGGCTGACCGCATCCTCGTCGTCGCAGCCGGCCGGGTGGTACAACAGGGCACTCACGCTGAACTACTGGCCCAGGACGGCCAGTATCAGCAGTTGTTTCGGCTCCAATATCTGACTGCGACCGACTGCCCGGCCCAAAGTTCTAATAGTCGCGAGGGATGATGACCAGACCAGCCGGTGCCCGAACCGTCCTTGACATGAAACTCGTGACCGACTTCTGGTCCCGCCACCGGTTGCGGCTGGTCGGCCTTGTCGGCTTCGCCATTCTGACAACCGGCCTGGCCCTCGCCTACCCGCGGCTACTCGGTTTCATCGTTGATGCCATCGCTGCTGGTCTGCGCACTCCTGGCCCGGCCGCAGCCCAGCGACTCGGACAACTGGTGCTGGTGCTACTGGGTATCGGCATCGGCAACGCCCTGGTTCAAGACTTCGAGCCGTACCTGTGGACCGAAACGAGTCAACGCTTCATCCGCCAGCTCCGCGTCACCATCTTTCGCCGGCTGCTTGACAAGGGATTCGGCTTCCTCAACCGCCTGCCCTCGGGCGACGTCCTCTCTCGGCTCGATGCGGACCTGACCGATGTCGGCAGTTTTGTCTCCACCGGCATCTTCTGGCCACTCCGCTCGCTGCTGATGCTTATTCTGACCCTCGCCATCCTGCTGCGCATCAACTGGCAGCTCACCCTCTACTGCGCGGTCCCAGTTTCGCTGATGACGGTAGTCTGGCTGCGGCTCGGCCCAGTCTGGGACAAGTGGTGGCGCGACTGGCGCGAGATGATGTCACAAACCAATAACTTCCTCGAGGCCGCCTACTCAGGCAGCCGCCTCATCAAGGCCTACGCCCTCGAAGACCGCACCGCGACCCGGTTCCGAGCGGTGCTCGACAAGCGAATCCGGGCAGCCCTGCGCGGAGCAAAGATGGGCGCGCTCTTCAACACCCTCTTCTCTAGCATCAGCGACTTCGGCGCCCTGCTGGTTCTTGGTGCTGGCGGCATCGCGGTCATCCAAGGAAGACTGACCTTGGGTGAGTTCGTCGCCTTCAATGCCTATGTCCAGATGCTCATCTGGCCGATGATGGGCATCGGCGACATGTTTGTCTGGATCAAACAGACCGGCGTTGAGGAACAGCGGTTGCGTGAACTAGCCGAGTATCCTACCGAACTGCGGCCCCACGGCAGCGCATCGCCACCCGCCCGGGCCAACATCAAGTTGGACAAGGTAAGCTATGGTTATCTCTGTGCCGGTGAACCAAGGCCGGCGCTGAATCGGGTAACAATCTCGGTCCCGGCCGGCACGCGCATCGGCATCGCCGGCACTGTCGGTTCGGGCAAGACCACGATTGCCCGGCTGCTCCTGCGCCTAGTTGACCCTGACGCTGGCGTCGTCGGTTATGACGGCCGTGACCTGGCCGAATATGACCTCGTTCAGCTGCGTGACCGCATTGGCTATGCACCACAGGAGCCCGGCCTTTTCTCGGGCACTGTCCGCGATAACATCCTGCTCGGCCGACCGCTCGACAGCGAGCAGCTAGAGAAAGTCCTAGCGGTCGCCCAGCTTGATGCCGAAATCAAAGCAATGCCCAGCGGCCTTGACGAACCGATTGGCGAGGCTGGACTCCGGCTCTCCGGCGGTCAACGGGGCCGGATGGCAATCGCGCGGGCACTATACGGCCGACCAGAGATACTCGTGCTTGACGACGTCACTTCGAGCCTCGATGCCGCAACCGAACAAGAGTTCATGAAGGCGGTGCTCGAACACACCGCGGACCTAACTGTGGTCATCATCTCGCACCGGCTCTCAATCCTGGCCGCCTGCGACTTTGTCTATGTGCTCGATGCCGGCTCGGTCGTCGAGTCCGGCACCCCTACCGAACTGCTCAACCGCCGGGGACTATACTGGCAGCTCTATCACCAGCAGCTCGCCGGCGAACGGCCGTCAGCTTGACAGCGATTGCCGGGGCGTTATCCTTTGGCCCGCGGAAGTTGCTAACCCGTTCAATCCCAATAGTCAGCCGGCCCCGAGCAAAGCGGGAATTCCGGCCCAAAATACACTATTCCTAAGGAGCTAAGCGATGGCAAAGAAGGCAGCGAAGAAGGTAGTCAAGAAAGCAGCCAAGAAACCAGCCCGCCGGCCTGTCGGCAAGAAGGTCGCCAAGAAGCTTGCCCGGCCAGCCAAGAAAAAGGGCGCAAGCTTCATGCCCAAGCCGGGTAAGGTCGGCAAGGCCGCCGACTTGGCCGGTCCCGGCGTCTCGACCTACGAGGAAGTCGAAAAGGTCCTGCCCGTTGGCTACCGCTCAATTCTCGACAACAAAGAAACCCAGCGCGCCATCTATGCGGTCAAGCGCTTCGTCGAAGACGGCCTGGCCAAAGAACTTAACCTGCAGATGGTGCAGGTGCCGCTGATTGTCGAACGCGAGAGCGGCATGAACGACAATCTCGACCGCGACGGTTCACGCACGCCGGTCGAGTTTCCCTGCGGACTTGGCATCAGCCCCCGCATCAATGCCCAGATTGTTCAGGCTGCGACCAAGTGGAAGCGGTGGGCGCTGAAGCAATACGGCTGTCAGGTCGGCGAGGGCATCAATACCGACATGCGGGCCGTCCGCAAGGACTACTTCCTCGACCATGACCACTCCAGCTACGTTGACCAGTGGGACTGGGAAAAGGTCATCACCCCAGAACAGCGCAACCTTGAGTATCTCAAGGACACGGTACGGAAAATCTGGAAGGTCATCACCGGCGCTGAGGACTATGTCCAGCAAATGTACCCGCAACTGAAGGACCCCCGCTATCCGAACCTGCCCAAGGAACTGGTCTTCATCCACGCTGAAGAGATTCTCGAACGGTATCCAGACCTGCCGCGCAAGCAGCGCGAGACCCGCATCCTCCAGGACTACGCGCCGGCCATCTTCATCATCGGCATCGGCTGGGTGCTCAAAGACGGCTACCCGCACGAGATGCGGGCCGCCGACTACGATGACTGGGTCACCGACACATCCAAAGAGACCGGCAAGGACACCCACGGCCTTAACGGCGACATCCTTGTCTGGAACCACGTCACCAAGCGGCGACACGAGCTGTCGTCAATGGGTATCCGCGTCACCAAGGAGACCCTGCGCCTGCAGCTTGAGCTCTCAAACCAGCTCGACCGGCTGACGCTGCCCTATCACCAGATGATAATGAACGACGAGATACCGCTCTCGATTGGTGGCGGCATCGGTCAGGGCCGGTTGCAGATGCTCCTCCTGCGCAAGGCTCATATCGGCGAGGTGACGGTCACGGTCTGGCCGAAACAGCTCCACGAAATCTGCGAGAAGCACAACATCTTCGTCCTGAAATAACACTGAGCAGAACGAGCACCGCGGGGCGGCCGAATGGCCGCCCCGCGGCTTGCTGTTGAACAGAAGCTACCGCGTCACTATTAGCCGCGCTATCAGGCGCTGACCTGGCCCGGCAAGCGAGACAAAATAGCTACCGGGTGCCAGCGCAGAGACATCGAGTTCCCAGAACCCAGCGCCTTTGGTAGATAGCACCCGCTTGCCAGTGACATCAAAGAGGGAGACAGTCGCAGTAATTGAACTATCGTGCGCCTGAGTGAGGAGACGAACAAAGGCACGGTCGCGGCATGGATTGGGGGTAATCTCGAACCTCGCGGCCCGAACTTCGCTCGCCGGCTGGTCAGTGACGCTGGTCAGGATGTCGGTGCGATAGACTGCGCCACCATCCGTGCCGGCATAGAGCACACTGCCAGGCCCGGGCCGCAACCCTAGTGACAGTATCCGAAGGCAGCCAAGCCCGGTGTTCATCGCTGTCCAAGTCGCACCGGCATTGGTTGAGACATAGACGCCGTTGCCATAGGTGCCGGCATAGAGCTTTGCCGGGTCAGTCGGGTCAACGACAAGAGCGCGGGTTTCGTAAGCGAGCGGCGTGGCAGTCCAGCTTGCTCCGGCGTTGGTGGACTTGAACACACCGCGGTAGGTGCCGCAATAGACAACACCGGACTGAACCGGATCAGCCGCAATTGCCCAGACCCGACCATTCAGACCAGCGTGCCGCGGCGTCCAGGTTACCCCAAGGTCAGTAGAGACCAGCAACTGCGGATAGGTGTAGCTGTAGGCGCTGTCGCCGCCGACATAGACCAGGTTCGGGTCAACCGCATCAAAGGCCACGGCAAAGCCGTTGCTGCCCCCAGGAATCGTATCATGTTCCCAAGTCGTACCACCGTCACTTGAATGCGAGACCGCAATGCACCACTGCCCAGACACATAGATGTTGCCGGTACAGAAGACATAGTTCGGGTTGAGCAAAGAGACTGCCATCGCTCCGCCATCATTCATCCAGCTTTCGATTACTGTCCAGACGGACCCGCCGTCTGTGCTCCGGAAGAGCTCAGCGGTCCCTCAGCCCGAAGCTTCGAACATCCAGCGTCGTTGTGGGTTCGCAGGCTCGATGATGATACTACAGACATTGCCACAGGAAAGCACGGTCGGCTGCCGCTCCCAGGTGACGCCGTCGTCGGTCGTCTTGAAGATGGCGTTGTCAATGAACTCGGCAAAAGCGGTGCCGGGAGCGCTCGGGTCAAAGGCAATCGCCGGGATAGAACCGACCAAGACGCCGCTGTTGACCGGTGTCCAGGTCTGGCCATAGTCAGTTGACTTGTGCATCCCTGCAGTCGTGCCGCAGAAAACAACGCCAGCTTGGCCCGGCACCGTCACGACAAAACGCAGGTTCGAGCCTTGGATGCCGGCAGTCGAGATGGTCCAGGTGCGGCCGCCATCAGTCGAACGATAAACACCACTGTAGGCGGCCGAGTACATCACGTTCGGGTTGTCGGGCGCAAAGACAATGCGGTAGTTATAGATGCTCGTGCTCTGCCGGGTCCAGGTCAGGCCAGCGTCAGTCGAGCGGTAGATGCCATACAGCGTTCCGGCAAAAACGATGTTGTGGTCAACCGGACTGACCGCAATCGAGTATAGATAATAGTCATTCCGGGGCCAGGCAATCTTCGTCCAAGTAGCACCGCAGTCAGTGGACTTGTAGAACGCGGTCATGGTATCGGCATAGCCGCCCGCATAGACAACATTGGTATCAACCGGGTCAATTGCACAGGCATAGCCATAAGCAGTCCTCGCCGTATCGAGCTGAGTCGGGGTCCAGGTTGCGCCGCCATCAGTCGTCTTGATACTCGTCAGCCGCCAGGCCGAACCGTCGTAGCGATAGCCGACTGAGTAAATAACCTGCGGATTCTGCGGATTGACCGCGATATCGTACCCGACCGTGTTTGTTCCCAGCGATGTCTGGGTCCAGGTTGCGCCCGCGTCAGTTGTCCGGAAAAAGAGCGAACTGTAGATGCCATAGAGCCGGTTGGTATCGGTCGGATGAGCGGCCATCACTGTCGGCCCATACACCGGCGCACTGGCAGTAGGTGTCCAGTTTACACCACCGTTGCGGGTTCGGTATAGCGGCCGGTTGTAACCGGTCGGCGCAGCATAAACAGTTGGCGGACTCGTCGCTGTCGCCACGCCGCTGTAGATTGGCCCGCCTTCTGGCCCGATGCTCGTCCAGTCTGCCCAGGCCACCGCTGCCAGCGCCAGCAGACAGAAGACTACGCTTGCTCGGCTCATATCATCACGCTCCTTATCAGCAGCTCATGTTCGGAATGACCTCTCCGGCTGCACAATCGTAGATTGCTGGTGCAAGCGAGTCAAGAAGCCACCGCCGGCACAATGCCCATCGTTGCCCGCCTCGGGGTTGACAGTCATCTACGCCTGCCGACAATCTCGCCGATGCAGCTACTCGCCATCAACTCCAGCCCGCACAAAGACCAAGGCGGCACCGGCCTCGTGCTTGGCCACTTTCTCCAAGGCGCCCAGGCTGCCGGCGCCCAGGTTGAACTAGTTCACCTTCACGGCCTTGAAATCAAGCCCTGCCTTGGCTGCCTCACCTGCTGGCTAGCAACTCCGGGCCGCTGCGTCCAGCACGATGCAATGGCCGAACTACTACCCAAAGTCGCCGCCGCCGACGCGCTGGTGTATGCCACGCCGCTCTACGTTGACGGCATGAACGGCACGATGAAACTCTTCCTCGACCGCTGCCTACCGCTCATCGAACCCTGGTTCGAGGTCCGCGCCGGCCACTGCCGGCATCCCCGCCGCCCCGAGTTCAAGCCGACCCGGGCTGTACTTGTCTCGGTCTGCGGGTTCACCGAACCCGACAACTTCGACCCGCTCCTCTCCCACATCAAAGCCGCCTGCCTGAACATGGGACTCGAATACTCGGGTGCGGTCCTGCGGCCCTACGCCTCTTCCCTCTCCGAAATCGCCAAGCTCGGCCTGCCGGTCAAGGAAGTTCTTGCCGCCTGCGCTGACGCCGGCAGCGAGTTCGTCCGCACCGGCAAAATCTCCGAACTGACCCAAGCCCGCATCACACGGGACCTCGTCCCCCGCCGGCTCTACATCCTCGCCGTCAACCACTTCTTCCGCACCGCCCTCGCCAGACGAACGAAGCCAACCCAGCCTTGACCCGCTGCTCCCTTTTGATTACCATTTGCCCGCGGGCCCGTAGCTCAGTTGGTAAGAGCAGCTGACTCATAATCAGCCGGTCGTCCGTTCGACCCGGACCGGGCCCATTGCCGAAACGGGTGGCAACTGTCTCGGGTTAGTGCAGAGACCATCAGCACCGCAAGGACAGTGGCCGCCCTTCTCTCACCCGCCAAGAACACTAGAAGACAGTAGGCTGCTAAGAGCGCGTGTCGAGCAGCTCACAGAAGAGCCGAAGGGAGAGAGCGCTAAAGAGCTGGGCAGGCTCCTGAGCAGAGAGCGGCCCAAGCCACTGCCCAAGCCCAGCCCCGAAGAGCGCCCGAGACTCTCCTCCCAAGAGCGCGCCAAACCCTGGGTCAGACAACCCCTAAAGCAGCCCGGCCAGTAGCTCGAAGGATAGCTCCACCAACAGCCGGTCAAGCAACGGCCAGAGTAGCTCGGGAGGCCGCTACTGGGACAACTGGGGGAGTGACCCCCGGGACGCCCTAGGGTAGTTTGGCCGATTCGGTCTAAGGCTCCAAGATACAATCCTTTACACCATTCCGGCCCGTCTTTGGCAGTGGTACTAACTTTATACTTCTGGAGGTAGCCGGTATGTTAACTTTCGCCTTCGTGGTCGGGTGCAGTTGATGAAGATGGGACTTCGGGCATTATTTTCTTGACCTTGGCTATACGGTTGCTATCCTGCCCTGAACTTCGCGCTAGATTGGAGACGGCAGTGGAGAGCACGGATATTCTCACCGATTCTGGCCTTTCTGGGGCTACAACACGGGGCGCACGACCGGACTTTGCCCGCGAGGTTGTCCCCTTTCAGGGTGACGGCTCAGACCGTAGTCGCGACCACCAAAGACCAAAAGTCACCAGCCTATTAGCGGCCCGGGCTACTGCTATTGTCAAGGCCGCAGTCGGTTCCGATGCCAGCATCAGCGCTTTCCGGCCACTCCTGCCGGCCGCTCGCCAGAAGGGAGCAGACGATGGTTACCGGTGAGCTATTCGCCGATGCCTTCTTTCCCACCCAGCCTTTGCCCGATGATTCGGTCTTCTACAAGTGCGGCGAGGACTTGACGGTGGCGGTGAAGGACCTGACTGCCGACGATGTGGTTGGCCGCGAGGAAGCGCTGGACCAGTTGATACGGATTCTTGGCCGCCGCACCAAGGCCAACCCGGTCATTCTTGGCGACGCCGGTGTCGGCAAGTCGTCTCTTGTCCGCTGTCTTGCCTGGCGCATTGTCCAGAACCAGGTGCCCAAGTGGCTGCAGGGTCGAAAAGTAATCCGCACCAGCTTTCAGCAGATTCACGGCGCAGCCGATAGCAGCACCTGGGAGTTCAACAGCTACATGCGGCTTCTCTCCCGGCTGCTCAAAGAGGCGGTCCAGACTCCGGTCGTACTATTCTTCGACGAGTTCCATACCATCCGCTGGTTTGAAATCAGCTCCAACGTCATCAAGCCCTATCTCGCCGACGGCCGACTGAAGATTATCGGCGCAACGACCACAGCCGAGTTTCACCGCCTGCTCGGCCGCGAGGACGCGCTGGTGCGCCGTTTTCAGCCGGTCTATATCCTGCCGCCTGAAGGCCCGGTGCTCGAACGGATTGTTGAGGCCGAATGTCGGGTGCTCGAACGCCACTTTGGCATCACGGCCCGTCCCCAACTCGCCCGCACCGCGATACGACTGGCCGACGAATACCTGCCGTTTCGCTGCCAGCCGGACAAGGCCGTTGACCTGCTCGAAGGCGCGTTTGTCTTGGCCGGCACAACCGGGCAGCCGACCGTCGGCGAACAGGAGCTGCGCACGGCCGTGGCCGAGCTGACCGGCATCCCGGACGCCGGCCGGGTCACCGGTGACGAACACGCCGACGCCCTCGAAGCCGAGCTCAACCGGCGCGTGCTCGGCCAGGAAGAGGCCATCGCCGCCATCTGCCGCCGGCTGCAGGTCACGCGCAACCGGGTACAACTGAACCCCGAACGGCCACTCGCCGTCTTTATGTGCACCGGGCCGAGCGGCGTCGGCAAGACCGAACTGGCCAAGGCTCTGGCCAGCGTCTATATGGGCAGCGAAGAACACCTGATTCGCATTGACATGTCGGTCCACAAACAGCTCTATTCGCTCCTCGGCCGACCCGGAACCCCCAGCCCGGAAAGTCCAGAATACCTGCCGCCGCTCACCCTCGGACTGCGCAGCCATCCCTATGGCGTGCTGCTGCTCGACGAGTTCGAGAAGGCCGACGAAGAGGTCTGGACAGCATTTCTGCAGGCGTTCGACTATGGCCGGATGACCGACCTGCAGGGCAACGTCCTTCACCTTGGGTCCTACATCGTGCTGATGACCTGCAACGTCGGCTTCGACAAGCGCGAACAATGGACCCGAGTCCGCGGCTTCGGGCCCGAGCCGACCAGCGAGGCCGTGCGCCAGTTTCTCACCGCCACCAAACTGAAGTTTCCGGCCGAGTTTCTCGGCCGGCTTGACGGCGTCCTTGTCTTCCGACCGCTCACCAGCGAGATGATGACCCGCTTCATTGACCAGAAGCTACTGCGCCTTGGCGAACTGACCCGCCGCCGCATCGTCCTCGACGACGCTGTCCGCAAGCTCATTCGCAAACAGGGGTTTGACCCGGAATACGGTGCCCGGCCGCTCAACCGAGCCTTTGACCAAGTCGTCGGCACTGCCCTAGCCCGGCTGCGGACAAAACCCGAATGGGAAACAGCAACCGCAGTGCGGGTCAGCCTCGTTGACGGCGTTCCCTGCGCCGAAGTCCTCGAATCCCAAGCTCAGCCAGCATAACCGCCGGCCTCGTTGCCAGCCGGTCAGGCTTTAGCCAAACAGCCGGTCAACCAGCAACACCTCGCGGAAGCTCTCCTTGCCGCTGGGACTCAGGCCCGGAACTTAGGTATCGCCCTCCACGTGCTGCCAGCCCATGCCCTTGAGCTACTCGATGAACGGCAGCTCCACGCGAGTGTACTCAAAAGGGCGAGACAGCATGCTAGCGTTGACCCGGTGGACTCAGGTCCATTGTCAAGTCTGCAACGTTGTCAGCCGCTCCGCTCGCCATGAGGTACTGCAGCAGGTCCTCTTGGCGGGCCTGACCAAAGACCATGCGATAGGCGGCCAGCGAGCGTTGGAGCCAGCTTAGCCGATCGGATTCTCGACTTAGTGGTAGCATTGGCACGTGGCGCTCAATCATTACCCCTTTCTCGCAGGTACAAACCCAATAGGGCCAAATGTCGCCGCGCCCCGGCGGTTGGTCGCGTACCGCAAGTTGGAACATCGTGGCCCACGGATCGGCTCCGCCCGCCAGCAACCTGCCGGACCCGTAGCGGACCGCCAGGTTGCGGCGAACCGCGAGTCCTTTGTAGCGGTGTACGCGTCCCTCGCGTTGCTCCAGGTCAACAGGGTTAGCTGGCAGGTTCCAGTGCACCACCGCATGGCAATAGCAATGAAAGTCAAGGCCTTCCTGGCCGACCGAAGTCGTTGCCAGCACAAATGGCCAGAACGGCGAATTGAAGGCCTTGCGAATCTGTTCGGCACGCACGCCTTCGCGTGCCAGATCCGCCTCATCGTCGCCGAACCGCACTGCGAACCTGTTCCGTAGTCTCCCGCCCTCGATTCTGACCTTACGGCTGCGGGGGGTGACGCTGACCCAGTCTATACCTGGCTGTGCTGGCCTAAGCGCCATCGCGGTTTGCACTGCTTCAGCTACAGCCGCGACAGCTCTTTCAGGGGCGTGGTCGACATACTCGGGCGAATCATGCAGTAAGTGAACGTACTCGTCCATCACCGCTTGCAGTCCCCCTTCAAGGGCATACTTAATGACAAGTCGCCAGTAGGGCTGGCCCTTGGCGTTTCCTCTCTTGGTCAACCCTCTGATCATCGGCATGGCGTCCTGCGCGTTAAAAAGGGAGAGAAATGAGTGCGCCGGCGCTGCGCTCGCGTCGCGAACCAGTACATTAGTAGCGGCCCTTCTACTGCCGGCAACGCGGCACAGTGCCCGCAGGACGACGGTGCCGAACCCGGCAATCCCCGACTGTGCCAAGACCTCTGCCAAGTCCGCTGGGCGGCGCCCGAGCACCTGCTTTCCCGCCCGGTACTCGTCAACACGGCGACGTGCCTCGTTCACGTGATCTTCCCAATATGCTGACACCTCGTCGGTGAGACCGCGACTCCAGCGTTGTGCCAGGTCGTCGCGATCGAACCAGGACGAGAATGCCCGCGGGTTGTGCTCGTAGTCGAGCAGCAAGGGCGTAAGCCAGTACCAAGTCTCATCTTCGCGACCATCTTCGACATTACGCACCCTCAGTCTGCCCAACATCCGCTGGATTCTGTGCTCCATTTCGTGCATCAGCAGCTGGAGAGAAGGCCGTTGGCCTCGTTCGATAAAGAACTGCAGTGGATCACACTCGCGCACCAAAGTGAAACATGGGTAGACCAGGCCAAGGACTGGCATGCCGGTCAACCTGCCATCGGTCTTGCTGAATCTGAGCAGGGGCGGACGACGTCTTCTCTCACCTTGCGGATTGACGGCACGGGGGAAAAAGGAGGTGACCATTCGTCGCTCAGCTTCGTAGCTGAGCACGGCCGAGATGACCCGTGGCACCAGCCGCCAAGTGGAGAATACAAGCCTCTTTGTGAACCGCTGGGCCGCCTCGTCGGAGAACGGACCGCCTAAGTCGTAATAAGGAAGGGCAGGCGGAACCCAGAGCAGTTTCCAAAGTCCCTTGTCAAGGATGTCTTCCACCAGCGCCCGAAGCCGGGCGTTGCCAGGGTCGATTGCCCGGTAGCGCTCGATATCAGCACGCGCCAGCAAGTCGGGTAACCCTTCGATTGCCCGGACGATCGCTGCCCCGCCTCCGTTCTTTTCGACGCGCTCCCGCAGAAGCTGCTTCAGCTTGTACCCCTCCATGAAATTCAGCATATAGGGTGTCGATTTCCACAGTTCCAGTACGTCTCCGCAACGAAGTTCTGTGGCCAGCCGTTGTGTGGCGACGTACGCTGAGAGATCGGAGGCCCGCAGGCGAACTGGCAGCTCAGTCGAGAAGTTGAGCATTCCGCTGCGGTCCGGAGTCACGGCCAGCCGCTCGGTTCGCACCATCACCTTACGCAGGGCCTTCTCCAGTCGCTCTTTGGCCTCCTGGAATCGCCCTCTGGGATGGTTCAGCCTTAGTAGTTCGCTGCGGTATTCTCGCAGCAGCAACTCGAAGTCGGGGGCATCTTCGCAACCCTCTGCCAGGAATTGGAGCGTGTGCTGAAAATCCTTGTAGTGATCCTCGTCATCAACTCCGTCGATCGTGTACATCTTGTACGGAGTCGCCGAGAGAAGTAGAACCCGTGCTTGGGTTTCTCCCTTGGAATACTCGAACATCTCACGGGCGAGCAGTCCTGCTTCACTGGTACCTTCAAGGAGGTACCTGAACCGCTGGAATTCGTCGAGAATAATGAGGGCGGGTTTCAGCACTTCACGACACGTAGCTGCCAGCAGCGCACGCAACTTGCCAACTATCATCCTGCACGCGTTCCGCTCATCAGGAGGGATGTTCTTACGTGTCCGGCGAAATGCTCGACAGAGCTCACGTAGCTGCGGGAGAATGTCGGAAGCCCGTTTTACGGCGCGGGGGAAGCTATCAGAAATCTCCTTACTCAAATCGCAGCCTTCGTACTTACGAACCAGCCAGCGGAAGTCGCCGGTCTCCTTTTTCACCTGCAGGACGTTCATCAGACCGGTTCTCGGCAGGTCGAATGCGCCACCCAGCAACCGGCACATTAGTGCTCGCTCCTCGGCTCGGCCGGTGCCGGACTCCAAGTCAAATGACGTACTCGGGGTAAATGACACCAGATTAACGCGGTTAGCATTCAGGTCGCGCAGGACATCGGGCAGCATCGTGATTCGCGAGGTGAACTCAAAGTCATCCTTGCCGGTTACGTTCAGTCGCGCGATGTTCTGACGGGCGATATCGGCATTAGAGCAGATATAGACTATGTCTATCCGCGGAAGTCCTTCTTTGTCCAGATGCTCTATCACGCGCGCGATGACTCCGCGTGCCACGAGTGTCTTCCCGAGGCCGACCTCATCGGCTACCAGAAACCGCCGTGTCTTGTCGTTGTCAAGATACATCCGACCGAAGACGTAGTCCACGGTGTCGCGCTGAAAGCGTTTGAGCACGGACAAGACCTTCTCGACGTCCACCAGCCCTGAGTGTCGTTTCATCGGCGGGTCCTCTGATACGCTTCCCAGACCGGATCCCAAATGCTGTCAAAGCCCGGTGGTAGTAACTTGGTTCCTTCATCAGTCCGACGCAGGTCATCAACCAGGCGAGCGACTTCCTTGAGACGGTCACGGTCTCGCACCAGCGTGCGTACCAGCAACTCAAACAACGTTGGCTCAGTAACTACGGATTCCGATCGAACGCCGCACGGGTCTTGGGACCACGACCAGCCCGTGTGATGGTCAGGACCACCTACTTCGTCATTGCCCAGGAGCAGCAACAGGAACCGCAGCACGTGGCCGTGAGAGGATAAGAGCGTTCGCAGAACAACATCCTCTCTTTCTGCCGGCACACCGACCAGCGGCAGGTTCAGGACAAACCGGCGATGGAGCGAACGGCGTGGGCCCTCAGAGAAGGTTACGTCAAAGGCAAAGAACGAAGTGAGTGCCTCTATCGTCACGTTCTCAAACGTAGCGGAGCCAGTTCTGTCTAGGGTGACGGCCGACGATTCCTGTAGACTGACCGGCCAGCAGACGGCACAAATGGAGTCGGACGGATGCCACCTGCCCCTCGTTGTTCTGACTTGCATCGTGAAGCACCCTCTCTGCCTGCGGCTGACCCTGCACTCCGGTCGGGATTCAGCCAGCGAGCGTGCGGCGTCAGCGGCCGCTCTGTCGAGCCGCGCTTGCACATCACCCGCTGGCTGATTGTCGCTTTCGGGTGAATATTCCTCCAGCATATCGAACAGACTGGTTTGGTTCTTGTCCTTGGCCAAGAGAACGTCTATCCCAACTCGGCTACGCATTCCCTTCAGCCCCACCATGAACTCAACGTTTTGTTCGAACGCGGCATCGGTTGCATTGGCTGAGCCGGTCCAGACTGTGGCATACCAGCCTTTCTCCTGCAGGTACAGCTTGGCGTGGAGACCGCCGGCTTGGGCAATATCTTCTTCAGACTCAACCATTGCCGCGCCATCGAGTTCAGCCGCTGGATTGAGAACGAAGGTCTTCTTGAACGCCGCCCTGGTGCTGGAAGGCAGCGAATCGATGGCGGCAGGCTGCGAAATCAGTAATGACCGCCGTTCGCTGCTGTTCTTGACAAGACGACGAAGAACCACGTCCGACAGGAATGGCGACACTACTAGGAAGCGGTCGCACCAGCGTTCAAATGGCCACGAACTGCGCCGTCCGATTCCGGACGACCAGGTAACGTAATCATCGAAGCCGTCCGGTACCTCGAAATCGACGACTCGGAGCTCGTGCACAATACGCCTGATAGCCGACACCCGCTCCCGCGGCACGGGTCGGGCGAGAGCAAGGGTTGGTAGAGCACCTAGGAGGTCGCATATGCCGTGGTTTTTCGCGTAGGGCTTGCTGCGGCCAGTGAGTTCGCCGTCCATCGCCAGCGCCGTGTCCCACGACTGGTCAAACGTGAGATTCCTGGTAAGACAGAGCAGCCGATAGCGTATGCTCTTCTTCTGCCCTTCGAACCGGATTACCCATACTTTTGGGTGGAAGACTCCGAAACGGCTCCTCGCGGTGACATCGTATACCGATTTCTCGAGGTAGCTCAACAGGAGTTTGTTGCGTGTGGGCAACTTGATGCCCCCTGCCTGGCAAAACACCGTAATCCGGTCCGCCTGGCGCCGCAGTGATTGTAAGACCACTAAGGAGGAAGTCTCTGAGCTATGACTGTCATCTTCCCAGTACGGAAATGTCATTGCCACCGGGATCGAAAGCAAGGTGGCAAGGTCAAGCGAATAGGTGGCGCCGATGGCGTCGGTGATGTGGTAACCATCGGGCGGCCGCAGCATTTCCAACAGACCGGTTCGGTCCTGTGGAGCAAGCAGACTGTTCATCTTCCGAGCCCCGCCAAGATGTCGTTTGTGATTCTCCTGGCCTGTGGCCAGCGGTAGTTGATTCGGAAGGCCGCCGAAGCACCTGACCATCTTTCCAGCTTTCGCGAGTCGTCAAGCCGAGCGGCCGCCCCCTTCACTTGCCGCTCACGATCATGGACCATCTGCCGTGCACGCTGCTCCCAGTTCGTTTCCGACAGACCGCTCTGGATGGCAAGGGTAACCCAGCTCTCGGTGAACAGTTTGGCAAGTCGCGGAATCACGATCCCACTCTTGCCAGCGATGTGCCATAATGCGGTCATATCCCACGCCCTGAACTCGCGCCGCCTCTTGCTGATGTCGTCGCGCCAACCATCCAGTTCTTCACGGTAAGACTCCCGCCACTCGCCTTCTCTTCGCTTCTCCGCAAGCATCAGGTTATAGAGCATGGTGGCTCCGTACATAGCGTCTGAGAAGCGCCGGGCGTGCCCAAGTTCACTTTGTATGACGTCACCCATCTCGGCATATTGAGGGTGCTCCCAAGGAAACCTCACCTCCTCACCAACCGGCTTACCCCTGTCGACAAGAAAGGCCAGCATGGAGTTTGGTGCCCTCAACATCACCTGCTCCTTGAGGTAGACGGCCTGGTCACGCGAGAGGGCGAATTCCGCATTTGTCGGAAAACCAGGGTCAGGTTCCGGCAGGCCGCTGTGCCAGTTCCCTCGAACAGCGCTGCCGCTCTCTTGGTCGTCGCCGTCAGCTTGACCACATCGCTGGTGCTCATAGAAACGGTCGATGTACCGGAAGTACTGATACCGCGCGCCCGGGAAAAGCCTGATGCCCCATGTCCGTAACCCGCTCCAGTAAATCTCGCTGGGTAGGCGCTTCAGCGATGCCCTCGCATCGACGCCGATGAGACCGGCCCGGTCGCCGGACTTTCTGAGACTCTCAATCAGAGCAATCTCTGCCCTCCGTGCCCGAGATTCAAAATCAACGCCCTTCACCTGCTTGCGCTCCAGCGCCAAGTAGATCCACGGAATGAACAGAAAGTACTTGGCTCGGGTCTGCACGGTTCCGGTGCCGGGGAAGAGTATCTCTGCATAGGCATCGCGGACCGACCCTATCCCCAACTCATCGCGCGTTTCCTGCTCTCTGAACTGACTAATGATATCAAGTGCCCGCCGTCGTTCCTTCTCAGAGAAAGATAGCCACGTGAATGTCGTACTCACACCTTCACCCTCACCCTCACCTTCCCGTCAGCGGCTCGGGCCAGAGGGCGCCTGACGCCAACGCCGCCTGAACCGCTTGACCGATTCTTGCATCACGGATATTGAGAAAACCCTGGACGTAAGCGGCGTACTCGTTGACTACTTCGTTGCGGAGCTGAAAGACATCAAGTGCCATCGCCGTTGGGGCCGATTTCCCCGAATATAGCAGCAACAGTCTTCTGCATCAAGGACAGCGAAGGTGCATGACCACCAGCAGAACCCAACGCGTTACCACGCCGGGAAGCGACTTCTGCTCGAACACCGTCTGTTTGTATAGTGATGTCGTCGGGCCGCGGTTGGGCTGATTGACACTCCCAGCGGGCAAGTTAGACTTTAGTTGCGTCGTTGCCCGCAGCGCGACTGCGGGACTGGCTGCCAAGCTCTAGCTCTCCGGAGGTTTGTATGAGCCGCTTCTGCCTTCAGCACCTTCTCCTTCTTGTCTTTCTTAGTTTCTTGCTGCCGGCTGCTGCTACTGCGGTGCCGCTGCCGTGCGGCTGCTATGGCACCCAGCTCAGCGAGCGCGCGCTGAGTATTGCCGCTGCTGCTGATTCGGGCTGGTTTGTGGCCGGTTACACGACCATGGCGACTGGCGGCCCGGCTGACACTAACCTACTCGTCTTCAAGGTGAAGCCGAACGGCGCTGTCTCCTGGGCGCGAACAACCGGGCCAATACCGCCGGGTAACTTTGCCGACGTTGTTCAATCGGTCGCCGCGACTGCTGACGGCGGCTGCGTTATCGCTGGCTGGACCCGCAACCTCAACCCGCCCAGCGCCGATATCTTTGTGGTCAAGCTCGCGGCTGACGGCAACCTGATGTGGGGCCAGACTTTTGGCCGCGGCGGTGATGACAAGGCGATGGCGGTGATCCCGACTGCTGACGGTGGTTATGCGGTTACCGGCTACTCCGAGCTAGGCGGTATACGCCAGGCAGTGGTGCTGAAGCTGAACGGAACTGGTACACCGATCTGGGCAAGGAACTATCTGCTGGGCAGCGACTGGACCGAAGGCCTGAGCATCTGCGAGGTGCCAAGTCCACTCAATCCGTCCTATGTGGTCTGCGGCCGGTTCAAGCCGTTCAGCGGTCTCGGCACGACCAACGCCTTTGTGATGAAGGTTGATGCTCTGAACGGCAATCTGGTCTGGCCGGCTGCCAATCAGCCAGTAATCACCAGCGCTGCTTCCAGTACCGAGGCTTGGTCAGTGGCGTATGACGGCAAGGACATCATCGTTGCCGGCTGGAGCGGTAACTGGGGCGCGGGTGGCTCGCTCAGCGACAACATTCTGCTCTGGAAACTTTCGCCGGCTGGCGTCACGAGCTGGGCAAGGGTCTATGGCTGGGACCTGTCTGAAGAGAAAGCGATGGGCGAGCGCTGTCTTGTCGTTGATTCGCTCCGGGGCTACACCGTTGCCGGCTGGACCAACGGCGCCGGGCCAGGGGTGCCGAACTTCAACATGCTGGCGCTGAAGGTTGAACCAGTCAACGGCAACCCGGTCTGGTCGCGGGTTCATCCCAGTCAGCCCGGGGCCCAGGACGAGAAGGCCTTTGCCATTGTCCGCGATACCATCCGTTATGCCATTGCCGGTTACACTAATAGCCCCTGGGCCATCGGCCAGGACGACGCCCACTTTGTCACCCTCGACACCAATGGCAACCGGCCGGTCTGCGTGATTGACACCCTGGTCCTGGCTAGCCTCAACATTGGGGCCGGTTTCAGTGTCATCACCAGTGTCATCGAAACCTATGCCATGTCGGTAATGACGGTTGCCGACTTTGGTGTCAGCCGGGTTGACATCTGCCCGGAAATCCGTGACGGCGGCTCTTGGCGGATATTTGCACCGACCGACACGATTGATTCGACTCAGACTGTTGCCCCGGCCTGCTCGGTCCATAATCACGGCAACTTCCCAATTGACATTCCGGTGACAATCAGCATCGGCGCGACCATGCCGCCGTTCTATGTGGCAACCGAGACTGTGTTCGGCCTGGCCCCAGGAACCGGTGCCCGCGTCACCTTCCCGGCTTACAGCGACTGGCCGCGGGGCCGACATCTTGTCATCGCCACAACTACGCTCGATGGTGACACCAATCTTCTGAACAACGTTGCCCTTGACTCGGTCTTTGTTCGTGTGCGAGACGTGAGTGTCGAGGACATTGTTGCACCGACCGATACGATTGACTCGACCCAGCTTGTCGCGCCGGTAGTCACTGTGGGTAATCAGGGCAACGTACCCGAGACGTTTGGTGTCACATTCGATCTGGCGAACTACAACGCGACCCAGACTGTCTCGGCCCTACCCGGCGAGCGACTGACCATCAGCTTCGGCGCCTTCGACGGGTGGCAGCGCGGGGATTGGACTGCCACTGCCAGCGCGATCATCCCCAACGATGTGAGGCCTGACGACAACACGCTGACCCAGCCGGTGATGGTGCGGGTACGGGATGTTGGAGCAACGGCGCTCGTCGCTCCCGCTGACGGCGCGGTGATTGACTCGGGCACGGTGATAACGCCGGCCTGCTCGGTTGCCAACTTTGGCAACGTACCGGCCTCGTTCTGGGCCAGACTGAGAATCGGCGCCTACCGCGAATCGCTGTGGGTTAGCGACTTGGGACCGGGTGACAGAATCGAAGTCGGGCCGTTCCCCGACTGGACCGCCACCACTGTCGGAGTGACTCCGCTGGAGGCCCGCACTATCTACAGCCCGGACCTCGTTCCGAACGACTCAGTCACCGGTCATTGCGTCGTGCGCCGGCCAGGCGGCCACGATGTCGGCTGCTCGTTCATTGTCAGACCTACCGGCACAGTTGACTCCGGCGCGGTGATAACGCCGGCCTGCTCGGTTCGTAACTACGGTTCGTTCACCGAATCCTACTTTGTCGTGATGGACATCGGTGGCCCGCTCATCTACCGTGAGTCAGTATGGGTCAGCAACCATCCGGCCGGCGTGACCTGGGAGGTAACCTTCCCGAACTGGGTTGCGTCACCGACTGGGGTAATCGTTGTCTCCTGCTCGACTCGGTTGGCTGGAGACAATACGCCTGAGGACGACCGTCAGGTCACCGAGGTGCGCGTCCTCTATCCGCGACCAGACGTCGGCTGCACCCGGGTACTGGTGCCGGCGGGCCACATTCCGTTGGGACGAGTGATAGCGCCGGTCTGCTCGCTTTATAACTACGGCAACACGACTGAGAGCTATCGCGCTCTCGTACGCATCGGCACGGTCTATGACTGCTCGGTAGATGTGGTCAACCATGCACCCGGCAGCTATCAGCAGGTTGTCTTCCCGACCTGGGCTGCTGGTCCGGCCGGCCTCCACAGTGTTGTCGGCATAACGCTGCTGGGTACTGATACTCGCCGCAGCAACGATACTGCCCGAACCTGGCTCGCTGTGCGCGCGCCGGCACCAGCCGGCTGGGTGGAGCTGAATCCGGTCCCGCTCGACAACTCCAACAAACCAGTCGGTGATGGTGGCTGGCTCGTCTATAATCGCAACCACGACCGGTTCTTTGCCGCCAAAGGCAACAAGACCGAAGACTTCTACTGCTTCGATCCTGTCGGCGGCGGCTGGACTCTGCGCAACCCGTATGAGCGTGGCCGCGAGGACAGGCCGCCAGCCAAAGGCTCGGGCGCGACTACTGACGGTGACAACTACATCTATACGGCCAAGGGTAACAACACGAGTAAGTTCTATCGCTACAGCATCAGTGGTGATAGCTGGCTTGAGCTCGAATCAATCCCCTTGGGAGTGAGGCGCCGCAAACTGAAGGGCGGCACTGCCATGGCCTACGTTGACTACGGTGGCCAACAGTCGGTCTATCTTGCCAAAGGCAGCGGTACCCTTGAGTTCTACCGCTATGACATCACCGCTGACACTTGGCAAGAATTACCCGGCATTCCCGTCGGTCGCGGGCCGAAGATTGAGTACGGCTCCTGGCTTGTCTTTGACGGTACGATGAGCCTCTACTTGCACAAGGCCCGCTACCACGAACTCTGGCGGTTTGACCTGGCAACTGGCCGCTGGGACACAAGCCGAATGCTGACCGGAATGCCGCTCACGAACCGCTACGGCCGGACGCGGAAGTCAAAAGAAGGCGGCTGCGCCACCTACTACGCCGGCGACATCTACTCGCTCAAGGGAGCCAACAGTCAGGACTTCTTCCGCTACCGGATCAGCAGGGACTCCTGGACCGAACTCGAATCTCTGCCCAGCTACAGCCCGGTTACCCGCAAGCGCCGGCTGGTCAAGGGTGGAGCCGGGATTGCGGCTCGCGCTGACGGCATCATCTACGCCCTCAAAGGCAACAAGACCCGCGAGTTCTGGCGCTACACGCCGACTACCGACCTCTACTCCGGCCGGCCCCAGGCCGACGGCGTGACTCAACACGGCCCACTAGCCGACGAGTGGCGATTGATAATAGCACCCAATCCGCTCCGTTCCGGCATTCTCAACATCACTGCTGGCTTACCTGGCCGCACAGCCACGATTTCGCTCTTCGACCCGCTTGGCCGGCGAGTCCTCATTCGCCAACTGGTAGGTACCGGTTCCGGGCCAATGGCTCTTGACCTTCGCCAGTTGCCGGCAGGCGTCTATCTCGTTCGGCTCGAGTCGAGTAACAATGTGCTGACGCGCAAGCTCGTTATCGAGCACTAACCTTCGGCTAGCATCACTGCTGGGGCGGCCGGTTGGCCGCCTCAGCTCTTTGCCGCTAGATTTGACAGCAGGATAGGCGGCCGAAGTATAATTGGCCGGCTCAAGGCTGAAGTATCGGCCTTGCTAGACCACAGCCTGTGGAATAGAAGCTGGGAGGCTCAGATGTGCTCTGGTAGAAGACTGCTAGTTTTGTTGGGGCTGCTACTATCGTTCGCAGCCGCCATTTCGCCGTTAGAATCAGACTGCATCCTATTTGACGGTGATGCCCTGGCCCGTGACGGTCGGCTACGGCTACAGGCCACGATACCGGCTGGTCGGCGCATTGCCGGCTGGTATGCAAACATTGAGGGTGTTGAATCTCTGGCAGTCTGGGCCAATGGCCAGTTTGTCGCTGCCTTCGGCCACAAAGAACTGCCGCGCAGCCGGATTGGCGGACTCGACCTTTCTGACTACTCAGGCCTGCTCCGCTCTGGCCAGAACGAAATTGAACTCCGTACCGGCAAGGCCCAAAAGTTCTGGTTGCGGATGTGGACGAGTGACAATGCCTGGTACAAGGCAAACTTCCATGCCCATACCACCTACTCGGACGGCACCAACTCGGTGCACAACCTGCTCCAGCTTGCGCTCGGTGCCGGCGCCCACGCCTATGCCATTACCGACCACGACCAAACTGCCCAGTGCTACGACACCGCCTTTCATCCGGTCGGAACGTTGCAGCCGATTCGCGGCACCGAATGGTCAAGCGACCTCGGCCATGCTAACGTGCTTGGATTTGAGGGCAGTCAGGTCTTCTCCCTCGGCACGGTGCGCCAGCTTCTTGACGACGCTTCCTGGCGCGGCGGACTGGTGCAGATTAACCATCCCTGCGATGACGAGCTCGGGTTCGGCTGGGACAACTACCCGGTGCTCGATTCGAGCGTGGATATGATTGAGGTCTTCAACGGCCCGACCTGGTTTCCGCCCGGCAAGGACCGCGGCCGCGACCGCGACGTCGAGGCAGTAAGCTGGTGGCACAGCCTGCTGGTCCAAGGCAAGACCATCGCCGCGGTCGGCAATGCCGACTATCATGGCAATATGCCGGGCGAGGGAGTGATGACTTCCCATACCCGGGTCTTTGCCCCTTCGAACCATCCTGACTCAATCCTGAAATATGCCAAGCTCGGCCGGGCAATGGTTATTGACGAGCTTGATGACGGCCAGATTTGGCTCTATGCCGACACCAACAACAACAATCAATGGGACTTGGTAATGGGCCAGCACATCCGCGTTACCGGCACCAAGACCATCAAGTTCCGGGCTGAGATCGAGGACGCCGACTACTTGGACGACTTCTGGGTTTACAACAAGACCGGCACGGTTCACAACCACTGGTTCTGGAATCCGTTCGGGTCCTACGACTACGCCTACGAATGGACTGTCACCTACAACGCCACCAGCACCGACTTTGTCCGCGCCTACCTTGAGAACAGCGTCAACGACCCTGAGCTGCTGACCAACGCTATCTATGTCAACTATCCGGACTATGAGCTTGGGCCAATCAGCCTGCTGAGCCAGCGCCGCAACTGGCCTGACTCGGTCAATCTGCTGCAGCCTGAGACGCTCCGGCTGCGGCTCAGTTGCACAGCCGGCTTCTCACCCTGGCGCTATGGCCTGACCGTGGCCTGTGACACGACTCGCTTTAGCATTGTTGACTGGCAGACTACTGGCACCGGCATCGGCCAGGTCACGACCCGAACGAACGGCCAGTATCGGATTCTCGAATGGCAGGGCGGCTACACCTGGGGCAACCGGCTGGCAGTTGGCACAACCTTCGACTACTGGCTGGTGGTCAGGCCCAAGGCTAGCGGACATCAGCCAATCCTTTTCCGCAGTTGGGCCAATGACCGCATTCAGGACATCAAATACGAACCAGCAACCGGCTTTGCCGGACCAGAAGGCCGGTATTGGCACCGCGAGTCGGTGTTTGTCCGCCTGCGCGATGTTCAGCCACTGGCGATTGAGGTTCCCGGTGCGGCCATTGACTCCTCTGGCCCAATTACGCCTCGGGTCAGAGTCCGTAACAATGGCAACACCGCCGCTAGCTTCACTTCCCAACTGACGATTGGCACCGGTTACATCGGCACCGCGACCGTGAGCGGACTGGGCCCAGGCCTTGCTGCCACCATTGATTGCAGCCCAACCTGGCAGCCGCAGCGCGGCACTCACGCCCTGCAGCTTATCACCACCCTCGCCGGTGACATGGTCCCAGCCAACGACACCCTCAGTGGCTCGGTATTCGTCGCCGTGCGCGACATCGGCGTGGCCAGTATTGACATTCCCAATGGCACTCTCGTTGAGAGCACGCTGGTCACGCCCCGGGTTGATATTGCCAACTATGGTAACACTGCTATTGTCGGCAGCCTCGGGCTTGCCATTCTCGACACCGGCGGCACAATCGTGGCCAGCCGCGAACTGACCGGCTTGACCGTGCCGCTTGGCGGACTGGCTGATGTCGAGCTTCCACCTGAATGGCTGGCAACACCAGTTGGCGATTACTCGGTAGTAGCCTGGACAGTTTCAGCCGATGACCTGCTGCCGGCCAACGACACGGCTAACACCAACTGCCGCGTTACGGCCGCGGGTAGGCTCGACGTCGGTGTCACGAGCATCATCGCTCCAGTTGGCACAATTGATACTGGTGTTAGAGTCATCCCACAGGCAATTGTAAGCAATGAAGGTGACCTACCTGCCAGCTTCAATGCGGTCTTTTGCATCCTGCGCCACGGCAGCGAGGTCTATACGAGTTTGCAATCAGTGGCCAACCTTGGCCCGGGTGCTAGCACAACTCTCACCTTCGCCGAGTGGCCGCATCCCCACGACACCGGCAGTTATGTCGGTCGCTGCTCACTAGTGCTGGCTGGTGACCAGAATCCGGCCAACGACACCATCAGCCGACAATTCACAGTCGTCGCTGGCCCAAACTGGCCAGGCGGCTGGCACGAAGTTGCCGCGATACCGCCCGGCAGCCAAGCACGCTTGATACAGGACGGTGGCTGGCTCGCCTACACTAGTCCCAATCAGAGAATCTACGCTAGCCGCGGTAACAAGACCCGCGACTTCTACGCCTTCGACCCGATTGCCAACACCTGGCTCGCCAAAGCGAGCATTCCCGCCGGCCCCATCAATCGAGCCGTCGGCAAAGGTGCGTCGGGCATAGCCGACGGCGATCGATACATCTACACGGTCAAGGGCAATAAGACCCTTGAGTTCTACCGCTACGATATCGTTCAGGACTCCTGGCACGAACTCGAGCCGGTCCCGGCCGGTACCCATCCTGTCAAGGGCGGCACCGACCTTGCCTATGTCGTGCACCACGACACCGGCTACGTCTATCTGCTCAAAGGCTACAGAAACGAGTTCTACCGCTTCAACACGACGACACTGCGTTGGGAGACCGAAAGGCCAGCCCCGGCCGATGCCAGCCCGAAGTACGACAAGGGCTCATTTTTGGTCAGCGATGGCTCGGGCGTCCTCTATGCTCACCAAGCCAAATACCACAAACTCTACCGCTACGATGTTCCAACCCGGTCGTGGAGCGCCGACGTGCTGCACGGAATGCCTTTTGTCTCCCGCTACTTCAACCGAACCAGGAAGTCTAATGATGGCGGCTGCGCAGCCTGGTCTAACGGTTGCATCTATGCTCTCAAGGGCGGCAACACCCAAGAGTACTACCGCTACCTGCCCCAGCACGACTCCTGGCAGGAACTCGACACGCTACCACAATGGGGTTACACGCAACGAAAAAAGAAGGTGAAGTCTGGAGCGGACATCACGAGCTACGCTGCTGGCATCCTCTTTGCGCTCAAGGGCAACAAAACCCTCGAATGCTGGCGCTGGGTTGACTGGCCTATGGCCTACTCTCTTCGCCCCAGCCGCAGTGGCGCGAACACGGTAGCTACCTCCGATTCTCAATCTTCAATCCGCGGCCCCAATCCTCTCCGCTCTGGCCTCATCCGCTTGGCCACTGAACGACTGGGCAACTCAACCACACTGTCCATCTACGATGCTCTCGGCCGCTGCGTACTCAGCCGTTCCCTACCGGCTTCGGCGCTGTCGGCTGGACACTGGGACCTAGCGCTCGGTTCGCTGCCGTCCGGCGTCTATCTACTGCAACTTGAATCCGGTAGTAACACCATTACCCGCAAGCTCGTTATTGAACACTAATCAGGACCATAACGCTAGGCCGGGGCATGTTGGCCCCGGCCTAGCTCGTTCTTGGCGCTATCGCTATTCGTCGTCGGGAATCCGCTGCCCAGGCTGGCGTACAATGCAAGGTATACCCCAGGCAGTAGCCACATAGCGCTGAGTAGTGTCACCCCAGAGCGTGCCCCAGCCAATCGCATCGTGAACACTCGGTCTGACTCGCGGCCGGTCATACTGCTCTTCGCCAACTACCCAGACCCGCTCGAACGTCAAGGTGCCGGTCTTCCAGTAGGCCTGACGCCAGTAGCGCGGCCGTTCGTTGCCGACCCGACCAGGGTGCAGAAACGCCCAGCAGGAGTCACCGTCGCTCGCCATCTCCAGCTGCAGAGTGACGGTATCATTCGGCCGGAAAATTGGCAATTCGTCTTTGGCCAGCAGCGTGTCAGCAGTCACCAGCTCAAAGTTCGCACCGGACGGGCGGGCAGTTGCCCGCAGCCGGACGATACGCAGGTTGTAGTCGGGATTCTGGGTCGTAATCTGAACCGGCGATACCTTGACGATATGCCAGCCACCGCGTGGTGTCCGCCGGTTAGCCCGAGTCTTGGTCAGATAGACACGACGCACTGAGACATCGTGAAACGGCTTGCGCCAGACAAGAATCGGATTGGTGCTGGTATCGGTGGTCACGCGTAGTTCGCCAACGATGTCGGTTGTTATCGTCGCCAAGGCGGTTGTATCGTCGTAACCAGGGTAGGCCGGAATCGTCACCTCAACGGTTCTCGTAATCCCGGTTCTGGGGATGTAGCGATGAAACCTGACAAATGGGAGATACTGATAGCCGGCGAGTATCGGCAGTTCTGCACCATTGCCGGCACCAAGCGTGGAATCGGCTGAACCGTAGCGGACTGAGCTTTCCTCATCGGTGTACTCTGACGCATCGAGCAAGGCGCGGACCGACTCCTCGTCACTCGTACGAGCAGTATCACAGCCGAGCATCCCGGCGCCGACTAAGAGTAGCGCAGCAAAGACTGTTGCAGACAGACGCTTCATTCTTACCTCCGGTCTAGTGTGCTCTGACTTCACCATACTCAGCGATTTGCAACTATGGTGCCAGGTGCCAACCCCTTGTCGCTGCGCCTGTTGGACGCTAACACCGTGCGTGCTGGCTGCACCGGCCCGACCAGAGTTGTTCGCTTCGGTTCAACCGGCCTAGGCCCGGATTGTCAGTGCCCGAGGCAGGACTTCAAGCTGAAACTTGGGCAGACCAGCAGCACTGAGCACATCACCATCGAGCTGGAACGGCGCTGGTTCTAGCAGCTCAAGCCTGAACTCGCGCAGCCGCAGTAGCCGCGTCTGCTTCATCGTAACGTGAGTGCCAGCGATGAAGTTGGGCAGCTTTCTCATCACAAACAACTTGCTGACCGCCTCGATGATGCAGACATCCATCATTCCGTCATCAATTTCAGCCGCCGGCGCAATCTTCATCCCGCCACCGTAAAACTTGCCGTTAGTTGCCGCCAGGAGCAGGATAGGCTGTTCCCAGGTCTGGCCGTTGGCAGTGATGCGCACAAGCGGACAAGTCAGGTTCCTCACCGCCTGATAGACTGCCACCGCGTACAAAGGCAGACCCCGCAGCCAGCGCAGCTTCATCGCCTCGGTCACGACTGCCGCGTCGAATCCAAAACCAGCGGCGTTGATTGAATGCAGCCGTCGCTCGCCCTGGTCGTCGCTGACAGTGATGCGATTGACGTCAATGAGTCGCGGCCGGCCATACCGTGCCCGTCGGCACGAGTCCGCAAGCTTGCTGCTGCACCCCAACGTCTTCAAAAGATCATTGCCCGACCCAACTGGCACAACTGCCAGCTCGGCCTTTGAGCCAACCAGGCCAGACGCAACTTCACGAACGGTGCCATCGCCGCCAATGGCGATAACAACCTCGGCCGCGGCTGTCTGCCGGGCTAGTTCAGTCGCGTGACCCGGCCCGTCGGTTCGCAGTATCTCAAGGCCAGGAAAGTAGCGCTCCAGCTCGGCCCGAATGCGCGGCTCCAGCTTTTCGCCGCGGCCGCGGCCAGCAGCCGGATTGAGGATTGCCACTGCCTCCGCATTCACGCCGTCAATCCTGCCTCTTTGCTTGCACAAGTCAAGCCAGTGCACAACCATCTGCCTTGACCCCACGGCAGCCTGGTTCTAGGCTTGTGACTGATGCGTCGCACCCTGTTCTGGATTGGCCTGCTCCTAGCGGTGGTCATCCTGCTGGCCAATCTCCAGGCCTGGCTGCTGCTCAATCGTACCCGGACCACACTCGAAGCCGAGCTTGGTGACCGACTGCAGGCTATTGCCGTCACCTTCGCAGCAACTGTCGGCGCCAACTGGCAGTCGGCCGGTGTAACCAACCTGCTCAAGTCACTGCTCGACCAGAACGAACTGTTCAACGCCTTTATTGTGAGTGAAGACCTACGCTACGTAGCTAATGCCCGCGACCCGAATCTCGTTGACTCAACTGACGCTACCCTCGAACTCGACGCGGCAGAAATCATTGCTGCCTTTGCCGGTCTGCCGGCCCAATCCCAGCTCTATTCAGCCGGCCGAGCCCGGCTGAAGACCGCCTACGCGCCGCTGACCGACTCCCTTGGTGCCGTTGCCGCGGTTGTCGGCATCGAGGCCGACGCTCGCTTCTTTGGCACGCTGACCAGTTTTCAGCAAACGGTTCTCATCATCAATCTCTTCAGTCTGCTGGCAATTGTTGCCGTGGTGCTGGTGGCGGCTGGCCTGACCCGACGGGCAATAGCTCTCGAACAGGCAGCCGGCCGAGCCAATGCCCTGGCCCTGCTCGGGCAGCTATCTGCCGCGGTTGCCCATGACCTGCGCAATCCATTGGCAATCATCCGGACAACGGCCGAGCGTCTGAAACGGCGCTACGCCCAAGGACCTGACCCCCAGTTCGACTACATCCCCGAGGAAGTTGACCGCCTCAATACAATCATCAGCAACTACCTGACTCTTGGCTCAGCCCGCGCCAGTACCCCTGAACCGGTTGACCTTCCGGCACTGCTGGGCGAACTTGCCGCCGACCTCAGTTCTGAGCTCAGTCACCACGCCATCCGCCTGACAACCAGCCTTGCGCCAGCACCGCCGGTCAATGCCGGTCGGGTGGAACTGCGCCAGGCGTTTCTCAACATCCTGCTCAATGCAATCCAGGCCCAACCCGACGGTGGGGCGATTGATATTGCTACCCGCATTGAGACCAGTGGCCGCCGGCGCTGGCTCGTGGCCACAGTTCACGACCACGGTCCCGGCATACCCCCTGAACACCGCCGCCGCGTCTTCGAACCGTTCTTTACCACCAAAGAGAAGGGGTCTGGTCTTGGTCTCTTCTCGGTGCGTCGCATCATTACCGGCCTGGGCGGCCAGGTGGCAATTGACTCCCAGCCGGGTGCTGGTACAACTGTTACGGTGCGACTGCCATTATGAGAATCCTTGTAGTTGACGATGAGGAGCGCTTTGCTCAACTTGTTGCCGATCACTTGCGCGATGCTGGCCACGAGGTAACCGTACTGACAACCGGTGACGACGCCCGACGCCGACTAGCGCAGGCTGAGTTTGACCTTGTCATCACCGACCTGAAGATGGTCCCGGTTGACGGTATTGCCGTCCTTGATGCCGCCCGCGCTGCCGGCGATGCTGACGTAGTCATCATGACCGCCCACGCCTCGATTGAGTCGGCCATTGCCGCGCTCCGGCGGGGCGCCTACGACTACCTGATAAAGCCATTCAGCCTTGATGAACTATCGCTACTGGTCGAGCGCATTGCCGAGCGCCGCCAGCTGCGTCGTGACAATGCTGTCCTGCGCCAAGAACTGGCAGCAACCGACCGGTTTGCCGCGATGGTCGGTAGCAGCCCGGCACTACAATCAGTCCGCGAACTTATCCGCAAGGTCGCCGCTGCTGATACCACTGTGCTGGTGCTGGGTGAATCAGGTACGGGTAAGGAACTAGTTGCCCGGCTGATTCACCGTTCGAGTCCGCGTGCCTCCCGACCGTTTGTCACCGTCCACGCCGCAGCCCTGCCCGAAACCCTCCTCGAAAGCGAACTTTTTGGCTACGAGAAAGGCGCGTTTACCGGTGCCACCAGCCGTAAGCCGGGCCGACTCGAACTGGCTGCCGGCGGTACACTCTTTCTCGACGAAATCGGCGAGATTCCGGCCGCGGTCCAAGTGAAGCTGCTCCGCTTCCTCCAGGAACGGACATTTGTCCGGCTTGGCGGCACCCAAACGATAACAGTGAACACCCGCATCATCTGTGCTACCAATCGCGACCTGGCTGCCGAAACACGAGCCGGCCGGTTTCGCGAAGACCTCTATTACCGGCTCTCCGTCTTTCCTATCATTGTACCGCCACTGCGCGAGCGCCGCACTGACATTCCCGAACTCTGTCAGCACATACTGAACCGGCTGGGCTACACTGCTCAGCTTGACCCGGCGGTACTGCACCGCCTCACCAACTACGACTGGCCGGGCAACATCCGCGAGCTGGAGAACGTCCTCGAACGGGCCCTGATTCTCGCTGGTGGTGAACCGATCCGGCCCCAGCACATTCAACTGCCCGAGCCGGTCCTTGCCACTGTTGGTTCACCCTCGGGTGAATCACTCGCTGCCATGGAGCGCAGGATCGTCGAAGAGGCCCTGCGCAAGGCCGGTAACAACAAGAGCCGCGCCGCCCGACTGCTGGGCATCACCCGGCGGATGCTCTACACCAAACTTCGCAACCTTGGGATCGAGTTCGACGCTGAGGAAGGCGACGTCGCCTGACCAGAAGTGGGCCAGTTCTGGACTAACGGGTTCAGCCGCGCACCGATTGGGTCAGCGCTGACCGTGCCGACCATCAGCAACTTCAACCGGTTACGTGCGGCACGGGTCGTGCAATGGAGCTAGCTGAAATGATGAGCTACCAGCGACTGGCCCGACTAGTGACCATCTCCCTGCTGCTTACTGTTGGACTCGTTTCGGGCCAACAGCAGAACCGTGAGCGTGTTCGCGCCGAGGTGAGACGAACTGCTGAACTGATTGCCCAATTCACGCCGATTGTGAACAGCTCCGGCATTCCCGAAGCCCAGCAGCTCTGGCGCATCGCCCAGTCTGAACAGGCAACGGCCGAATCCCACTTCGGCCGGGGTCGCTACCGACTTGCTGCCCGGTTCACATTGGCTGCTCGTGAGCACGGCAAGTCGGCCTTGCGGCTCGTCCGTCAGCAGTCGAACCCAGAACGAATCAACCGCGAGCTTGACCGCACCGACGCCCTGCTCGAACGGGTCAGCGTGCCGATAGACCAAAGCAAGAACAGCCGGGGCCGCGACCTGCTCAACCGTGCTCGCCGCTGGCAGTCCCAATCGCGCACTCATCTCCGCAGCCGCCAGTTCGGCCGGGCACTGAAGCTCACCTTCGCCGCTCGCGACCTTGCCCTGCGTGCCTGGGAGACCGTTCGCAGCGGCCCAGACCTGGCTGAACAGGCCATCGCCGAGGCGAACGCCCTGATAAGCGAGTGGTCGGCAGTGATCGAGGAGGCGGCGACCCCAGCCGCGACAGCCCTCCTCAACCAGGCTAAGTCTCATCTCGCCAACGCCCAGACCAGCTTTGCTCAGGGCCAATACCAGGCAGCACTTGCTGACGCTGGCCTGGCACGACGCCTGTTGAATCGGGCAGTCGAAATCGTCCAGGAACCGAAAAACCCATAGCCGGGTGTTCGGTCTTCTATTACTGCTAGCAGTCGGGTTGACCGGCGACTTTGGCCTTGGCTTCGACTATACCAATCAGCGCTATGTCACTATCGAGGAAGATACTCTTCGCCGTCGCCTCTTCAGCAAAGACACTGCCAAGCTCGAAACAGAAGCCCGCCTATTCTGGAATGCAGTCGCCAGCGGCCCGCTCCTTAGCTTTGACAACAGCCTTGACGTCGGCTCGGCTGCCGTTGTCGAACAGCCCCGGCTTGAACTCGCGCTCAGTCCGGCAACCTGGTTCGACCTCAAGCTGGCCAGCGCTGCTGACGCCCGCATCTTTCACCGGCTACTGCCCAGCCTTATTGACACTAACTGGCAGCAGAGTACCCTGGGTAACACCGGCCGACTCAGTCTTGCGTTTCGACCCAGCAGCAACTTGACCATCCGTACCACTGACGAACTCGAATACGGCCACTTTCTCAACCCCGACAGCCTGAATCAGGACCATCTGACCAACCGGTTCGATGCTGACTTCGAACTCGTCCGCACTGAACTCTCCAGTTTCGGGCTTGGCTATTCTCATCGTCGCCGGTTCAGCCCGCGGCTCGGCTACGTTGAGCAGTCTGGACGACTTGCGGTTGACTACTACTTTGACCCAGGTCCCCACTACCTCACCACTGCCGAGATTGCCCGTCGCACCCAAGTTGGCACCACCCCCGCTTGCTGGGACCTCGCCGCCGATGCCGGCCTCGAGTTTGGCCTTGCCAACAACCTGGCTCTGACTATTAGCGACGAGCTGTTGCTGGTCTCGTATGATACGGCATCGCCAGCCTACGGTGGCACCGCCGAGAATCGTCTCCGGTTCGAGGCGAAAATGCAGCCCAACACCGCTCTCAACTGGTATGCTGGATTCGAAATCGGTCACAGCCGCAGCCTTTCCGGTATCGCCGAGGACAACTTCAACGAACCGGCCCTCGTCGTTGGGCTAGACTTTGTCGAGACCGACCGCGCGTCTCTCACCCTGGAAAACCGGCTGGGCCAACGTCAATACCTCACCGAGACCACTGTCCTCGCCACCAACTACCTATTCGACAACCTCTCCCTCCTACTCGACTGGACAATCACCAGGACCAGTTCGGGTGCGCTCGCAATGACCGGCACCCTCGACCTCGGTCCCGAATGGCACAGTGAGCCGACCGACAACATCACGACTGCTCTCTTCAGCCTCGAACTGAGCTGGCGCTACTGACCCGAACACCACTCGCCAGAGGCCCCAACAACCCGCAGGCCAACCTCTAGCAACCGCTGCTTGCCTGCCGCTACTCTTTGGCTAGACTACGCCAAAGACGCGATGTCCCACGCCACCGAACCAACCTTCAGGCGCCGGCTGGTGCACGCCGGTGCTGCGCTCCTCTGCGGCGTTGTTGCCTACTTCCTGCCGCTGCCTGGGCTGCCCGAACCGGCTCGGCGCTGTCTCGCCATTATTGGCGTGGCTGCCTATCTCTGGGTCACTGAGGCAATTCCGCTCTACTCGACCTCATTCCTCGTCGTTCTGCTCGAAGTGCTCCTGCTCGCCGGCCCGTTGCGACTCGAACCGGCGGTCTTCATTGCTCCGTTCTTCGACAACGTCATCATGCTCTTCCTCGGCGGATTTGTGCTGTCCGAGACACTCGGTAAGTTCGGCCTCGACACTCTGCTTGCCGGCCTGATTCTCGAACGGACTGGCACTCGGCCCAGCCGGGTCCTGCTCGGGATGATGTTTGTCGCCGCGTTCCTCTCGATGTGGATGTCCAACACCGCCGCCACCGCCCTGCTCATCGGCATGGGCCTGACCATCATCCGCGGCCTGCCTGACGACGAGCCATTCCGCACCGCCCTAATTCTTGGCATTCCGTTCGCCGCCAACATCGGCGGCATCGCCACCCCTATCGGCTCACCACCCAATGCTATCGCCATCGGCATCCTGGCTCGACAGGGCATCCGCATTTCTTTCAGCCAGTGGATGCTCTTCGGATTGCCGGTGACCGTGCTGCTTTTTCTGTTTATCTGGTGGCTGCTGCTACGCCGCTTCCCAGCCCGAACTGGGTCACTGGCCCTGCCCCCGTCGCGGCGTGAGCCGCTGAACCGGCACCAGCAGGTAATCATCGCCGTCTTTGCCATCACTGTCCTGCTCTGGCTCACAACCGAACTCCATCACGTTCCGTCCGCCGTGATTGCCACCATTCCCGCACTGATTTTCACCGGCTTCGGGTTCCTCGATAGCGAGGACTTCGGTCGCATCGGCTGGGATATTCTCATCCTGATGGGCGGTGGGCTGTCGCTTGGCGTTGCAATTCGTAGTAGCGGCCTTGCCAATTGGCTGCTCAGCTCGCTCCACCTCGACGGCCTCAGTCCCCTGCTGCTTGCCGGCGTCGTAATGCTGGCGGCAATCGTCGTGACAACCTTCATCTCCAATACATCCGCCGCTGCAATGCTGCTGCCGCTCGTTGCCGGCCTCTCTGGCCATCCGGTCCCGCTTGTCCTCGCTGCCGGCATCGCAGTCTCCTTGTCAATGATTCTGCCGATATCAACACCACCCAACGCTATCGCCTATGGCTCTGGCCTCATCAAGGTCCGGACAATGGCCCTAACTGGCGCTATCGTCTGCGCCGCTGGCCTGTTCGTCGTGCTCGGTGTGGTCCTGGCCCTGTCGAAGCTGTTCGGCTATCTGTAGGAGACAATTATGGAAAAGGCCAAGGCTGAATGCTGCCCCCGCTGCCACGGCACCCAGATGACCAACCTGGTCTATGTCCGCACCGGCCAGGACACCTGTGTCTATGTCAAGTGCGCGGCCTGTGGTGCCTTTGTTGCCCGCTATGTCCTTTCCCGCTACACCTCTGACCGCGGTTACGAATCACTGCTCGAGTCGCTGCGCGGTTTTGCCCACCGGTCGGGCAAGCGCTGCCTGGCCGAGATTGAAGAGTTTGGGGCAATGGTCGCTGCTGAGTTCGAGCATGTCCAGCGGATTGCCGAAGAGAAACCGCAGCAGGAGCGTGTCGAGGAGATGATTCGCGACGCCCGCCAGCCAGAAAAGCGAGCACCAGACTGACGGAGGCCAGCCAAAGCCCGTCGCACTCGGATGCTTGACTAGATTGCCGATTCAGGCGAGAATCTACTCAGCCAAAAAGGAGGCACCTTGCAGAAGACTATTCTACTCCTACCGCTACTATTGGCGGTTGCCGGCGGTCAGAATCTGCTGACCAATGGCGACTTTGAACAACCGCTGACGGTCGGTTGGACATTCACCTACGGCGGCACTGGCACGCCCTCAGCCGACCGCTCGACCACCTATCACCCTGACCCAGACTACGAGGCGATGACCCGACAATACGACAACCCGGGCTGGGCACGCCTGGGCCAAACCGTAATGGTTCCTGGTCCGCTTGTTCAGCTTGAGTTCTGGGCCAGTTTTGCCGAAAGCGGCGGGGTCTCGACCTGCTGGCCGGCAGCCTGTTTCAGCGTCTGCTACTACGACCTAGCCTCAAACCTGCTCGGCGAGACCCGGTACTACTATTCCACCTATGCCAACTGGGTGCCGAGCCCAACCCTCAGTCTCTACCGCATCACCAATCCGGCCTGGCAGCGCTACACCCTCAACGTCGTTGACGAGGTCAGCCAGAACCTGCCGGGCGTCAATCCCGGCGACATCGCCCAGATTGAGGTAGCGCTCTACAGCTACACCTACTCCGGCTGAGGGACGCCGACGGCGAAGGTCTTCGCCGACGACATCTCCCTAGTCTCAACTGCTAGCGGCCCGTATCTCGTCTGTAGCGAGCGAACAATCTACGACCCGCCGCCCGGCGGCAACAACGACCGCAAGCTCGACCCGGGCGAGACTGCCAGCTATATTATCGGCCTGCGCAATGTCGGCACCCAGCCGGCAACAGTCGTCAATGCTCGGCTGCGCACGAGTGACCCGTTTGTCAGCGTACTCGACTCGACCTGTACCTATCCTGCCATCCTGCCCGATTCAACCCGCAACAACGCCGCGACCCCCTTCCGCCTAGCCGCGGCGCCGAACTGCCCGCTGGAGCACAGCGCCGAGCTTCAGCTCCTCATCTCCGGCACCTGGAACGATACCATCACGCTGCGCGTCGTGGTTGGCGAAATCCGCGCTCAGGACCCGATTCCTGACGGCCCGCGCCAGCCGCCCCGCTACTGGGCCTACGACGAATGTGACACGCTCTATCCCAACCATCCCCAGTTCAGTTGGGTTGAGATTGCCGGCATGCCAAGCACCCAGGTCATCTTGGGCGACGACCAGACCCTGACTTTCCCATTGCCAGCCGGCTTTGTCTGGCGTTACTACGGTCAGACCTACACCCAGTTCTCAATCTGCAGCAACGGTTTTGTCGCTCCGGGCAGTACCAGCATCGCCACCTACACCAATGCCGCACTACCGGCAGCCGGTATGCCACCAATGGTCTGTCTCAACTGGGACGACCTCTATCCGCCTGAAGGCCGCGGTATCTGGTATCGCCATGAACCGGAAAACCACCGGCTGATTATCGAATACGACAGCATCCCCACCTATGCATCGCGCACCACCTGGGAGACCTTCCAGCTCATCATCTACGACACCACGGTCCACACTACTACCGGCGACAACGTCCTCATCGCCCAATACCTGACCACCAACGGCTACGGCTCAGCCACAGTCGGCATCCAGGACCCGACCGCCACGATTGCCATCCAGTGCCTCTTTGACGGAACCTACCATCGTGGCGCAGCCCGTCTTGCTCCGGGCCGGGCAATCAAATACGTGACCGACGATCCGCTCACCTGGATTGCCGAAATACCGGCTCAGCCGCAGCGGGCCCGGATTCAGGCTTGGCCCAATCCTGGCCGCATCGGTCAGACCGTCAGGCTTGCAACTACTAATCCCACCGGCTTCACCATCTGTGATGCAATCGGTCGCCAGATTCGCCAGCTCGAACCCGGAACAGCAATCTGGGATGGCCGAGACGACCACGGCCAGTTGGTCTCGCCTGGCATCTACTTCTGCCGTGCTAACTCCGCCGGTAAGCAGACCGAGGCCAAACTGATTCTGACCCACTAGCATCTCGCGCTACTACTGCCGGGCCGCACACTGTTGTGGCCCGGCAGTCCTTTTTCAGGCAATCCCGAACTGCTCGGCAAACCGACTGGCCGCAGCAAGCGCCTGCTCGACCTGAACCAACCTCCGCTCCCGGCCTCGTGCCCGAACCGCGGGCAGCAGGCCAAAGTTCGCATTCATCGGCTGGAAACCAGGATTCGGGGTGGTGATGTAAGAAAGGAGTCCGCCCAGCATCATCTCGGCCGGCAATGTCAGCGGCTCCTCCTCCCGCACAATCCGCGCTGCGTTCAATCCTGCCACCAGCCCAGCCCCGATTGACTCAACATAACCCTCAACCCCGGTCAGTTGCCCGGCCACGAGTAGCTGTTCGCTAACCCTGGTCTGCAATGTCGGCCGCAGACACTTCGGCGCGTCAAGGAAAGTGTTACGATGCATCGAACCAAATCGGCAGAACCGGGCCTGGCCCAGACCTGGAATCAGCCGAAAGACTCGCTCCTGCTCTGAGTGGCGCAATCTGGTCTGGAACCCAACCAGGTTATACATCGTACCTTCGGTGTTCTCGCGCCGAAGCTGCACCACCGCAAACGGCCGCCGGCCTGTGCGCGGGTCACAAAGCCCAACCGGTTTCATCGGTCCAAAAGCCGGCACCAGCCGGCCGCGACGCGCCATCTCCTCAATCGGCAAACAGCCCTCAAAGAAATGACCGGCCTCGAAATCGTGCAACGGATGCAGTTCAGCCGTGAGCAACGCATCAATGAATCGGTCATACTCAGCCTCATCGAGCGGGCAGTTGAGATAATCACTACCAGCCCCATAGCGGGACGCCGAAAACACGACACTCGGGTCCAGCGACTCAGCCAGCACCACCGGTGCAATCGCATCATAGAAGAACAGATGCTCTGCCCCAAGCACCCGGCCCAGCGTGGCTGCCAGCCCTGCCGAAGTCAGCGGCCCGGTTGCAACGACCGTGACGCCGTCGCCGGCTGGCAACTCCTCGATCTCAGCCCGCTCGACCTCCACACCTGCCGCATCAAGCTCAGCCTGCACCGCAGCCGAGAACCGCTGCCGGTCAACCACCAGTGCCTTGCCACCCGGAATCCGTGCCTGCTCAGCGCTGGCCAAGAGCTTCGAACCGAGCCGCCGCAATTCAGCCTTCAGCAGCCCGTGCGCATTACCCGGCTCATCAGACTTGAGCGAGTTCGAGCAGACCAGCTCCGCGACGTTGCCGGTCTCGTGCGCTTCGGTCATCCGCCCGGGCCGCATCTCGATAAGCCGCACCGCCACGCCCAGTCTGCGCGCCTGCAACGCCGCCTCGCAGCCGGCCAATCCAGCGCCAATCACCGTCACCGTCAACATCGCCAGAGAATAGCGCAGACCACGCCATCTTTCCACCGGCCCGCACGCCCGGCACCACTGACGCCGATTCGGCCCGGTCCTGGATTCACCACCACGGTTACTGAGACACAAAGGATAGCAGATTGCCGATACCAGAACTCATGTCGCCGAACCCGCTCCATTCTGCCAGCCGATACCCGCATCCTGGATTCTGACATCATTGTGCCTGTTGTCTTCGTAGTTCACCTCGACCGTCCAAACCCATTTGGACCATGGCAACAGTGACACATCTGACAGCTACCTGGACAAGAAGTCCAGCCGTTCCTCCCCAGAGCCCTCCAATGGCTGCTCTGACTAGTCATTCGATGAGATAACCAGGCAGACCATCGAGAAGAACCTAGAAAGGTCAGCCGGTTGCTCAACCAGAGGCTCAATAGCAGGTTCGCCCCATCGCTCCGCCCAAGACACAATCGCTAAGAGAATCGGACAGAACTCCACACGCAGTGCGGAAGACACCCTTACTAAGAACGCCGATAGCCATCCCCGGGACAGGGGAGGGTATTTGCGGAGAAGTTAGCTATCAGCTTGCAGAAGCAAGCGTTAGCCCCAAACCATCTGAACTGGCCTTGCACCCTAAAAAGGGTGCAAAGCCCAAGTAAAATCGCTGGCGAAACATGCGCCACTACCGTTCAGGTGGTTATAGCGAAACGGACTACCCGCGGCCTCAACCGGACCGCCCGGTAGCCCGGGTTCAGCCGCAGGAGAAAGCGGCAGGGCAGGCTTGTGGCCTGCCCTGCAATGTTGGCTGCTAAAGACTAGTAGAGCCCGTCAACCCGCCGGCCAGCCGGGTATTCGACCGCGAACTCAAGGTTGATTGTGAACTTGCCGCGCGTCTCCAGCGTCGGCTTCCAGACATAGCCGCCGATGTCCTTTCTCTCCTCGTAGGGCTTCGGCTCGACCTTGGTCACGCTCACCTTCACCTCGCCCTGCTGCGAAATTGGAACCTGCTCGATGATGCTGATGGTGATTGGCTTGGGCTGGTAGTTCTCGACCGTGGTCTTATACACATAGCTCAGTTTCTCGGTCTTGCTGAACAGCCCGCCTTTGGACTTGAAGCTCTTGACTAGCTCGCGCTTTACCTTGACTCGATCGTCGGTGCCAAAGCTCAGTCGAACTGACTCCTGCGGCGCAACCGTGCCAATCCAGGTTGAGCCAGTGTACTCATCACCGACATAGGTGTTAGCCTGCCCAGCCATGAACACAAAGTCGCTGGTGTTGGCCAGTTGGCCGGTCAGGAAAGCCTGCTCGCGCATCCGCGGCACAGCCAGGTATTCATACTCGGCTGGCAGACTGACCGTGGTCAAAGGTAGCTTCTTTGCTGCCTCGCCGCTCTTCAAGCTGACGCGGCCCGGTATCACATACTGCAGCGAGATGCCGGTCTCGACGGTTCGTATCTCTTCCTGCATCAGGCCGACTGCCATCGCCCCATCGAAACTTTCCGCCTTCGCGGCTGGCGCTGGCAACGGCCGCTTGAGCCGCCGATCATAAGCCTCATCACTCGCCAGCGAGACAAACCACGGCACTGGTTCCGGCGCGACCATTCCTGCCACCGGTGTTGTCGTCGAAAGCACGACCTTCACCCCTTCCCAGTCCTCGCCTGACCGCTGCTCCAGCCGGGCAAAGTAGCTCACCTCAACCTTGCCGTCACCCGGTCTGGCCCGCAGCTCGTAGTATGGTGACCAGCTTGCCGCCCCCGCCACCGCATAGGCGACTTCAATTCGATACGTTCCCGCTGCACCGTCATAGTCAAACACAACCTGCTTGCGGCTCTCGACCGCTGCCCGTGCTGCCGCATACTCCTGCCGAGCTGCTTCGAGCAGCCGCTGTTTCTCCTCGCGCTCACGGCCGAGGGTGATGCCTCGCGCCTTGACCCGGCCCAGCTCATCGCCGACAAAGTTGAGGGCAGCTCGCCATGACTCGACCGCAATCCGGCCCTGGCCCAGGTCCTTGGCTATCAGCTCTGGTGCGCCAAGCTTGACCGAATTGAGGAAATCCTCCCGCGCCCGCAGCACTGCCGCCTCATTGTCCAGCCCCTTGAGCTCGTCCTCAAGCTGCCGCACCCGCAGTTCGAGCCGCTTCACTTCCGGCGTCGGCTCAGCGAGATAGCCCTGCTTCACCTGCACCTCACCGATGCGCAAGCCGGTGGCCTTGATGCGCACGGTGTTGTCAACCAGTGCTCCGGGCAGGCCCGGCAGGACAATCTCACCCGGGCCGCTCACCGTGACGCTTGCGGTCCTAGTAACCTGCACCTGATAAGGATAGACCACCACCGAATCAACCCGCGAACTAACGGTCATCGCGGTCAGTGCCAGTAGTAAAGAAATCACCATTCCTCCTTAGCTGGAATGCAATCTAGCCTGCTGCCATATACCGGCCTCGTTCCTTCCTCATTCCCTGTCCCCCTGCCTTCTCCACTCTTGCTTCAGGGTTCGCGGGCGCGGCCTACTCCCGGCTCGCCTGCTCAATCGTCCCGCCGCCCAGCACCTGCTCGCCGTCCCAGAACACCACTGCTTGGCCCGGCGTCGGTGCCCACTGCGGTTCGTCGAACCGGACTTCGGCTCGGTCCGGAGCGATGGGCCAAACGAGCGCACTGCCGCCCTTGCTCCCATACCGGACACTAGCATGGACCCGCACCGGTTCGGACGGAACCCGGCCGGAAATCCAGTTCACGCCACTTGCGAGCACAACACGTTGCTGCGCTTCACGCTCACTGCCCAGGACAACAGCATTCTTCGCCGCATCAATCCTCACAACATAACGCCGCTCGCCAAACGCCAGCCCCAACCCCTTGCGCTGCCCAACTGTGAACCCAGCCGCGCCGCAATGAGTGCCAAGCACCTTGCCAGCACTATCCAGCACCGGCCCAGGCCGGAACAGTTCTGGCTGGCGCGCCCGCAGCAGCCTGGCATAGTCACCGTCCGGCACAAAGCAGATATCTTGGCTTTCCGGCTTTTCGGCAACTGCTAGGCCCAGCTTTCGCGCCCGGGCCCGCACCTCGTCCTTCTGCATGGTGCCAATCGGCAGGATTACCCGACCGAGCTGCTGCTGGGTGAGCGAATAGAGAAAGTAGGACTGGTCTTTCTGCCGGTCTGCTCCTCGCAGTAACTGCCACTCGCCCGTCTTGGGGTCGCAACGCACCTGCGCGTGGTGTCCGGTTGCCACCGCCGCGACCCCGAGCCCCGCTGCCCGTTCGAGCAGGAAGCGGAACTTCACCCGCTCGTTACAGCGGATACACGGATTGGGTGTTCGGCCGCGCGCATATTCGTTGACAAAGTCGGCCACCACTGCCGCCTCAAACTCCGCGCGCAGGTCCCAAACATAGTGGGGAAATCCCAGCCTTGCCGCCACCCGGGCTGCGTCGCGCGCAGCCGCGCTGCCACAACAACTCCGGCCGCCGCCACGGTCCCGGTCATCGTCGAACAGCAGCATCGTTACCCCAACCACTGTCCAGCCCTGTTCGAGCAGCAGTGCTGCTGCCACCGCCGAATCAACACCGCCGCTCATCGCCACAAGGACGCGCATCGCCTGAGAATAACTGGTCACTTCCGCCGGTCAACTCAGAAGGGTGCGGCCCGGCACCTGCCGGGCCGCCATCACTCGTCTTGTCGGCGCTTAGGCCTCAGCCTGGTCACCAGGCCCAAGATGAATCTCACGCCGAATCGCCAGCCAGAGTTGCTGTCTGACCGTGGCCGGCATATCACAGCTAGGCTCGGTCCGGCAGTGAGCAACCAGCCGGCGCAGACTGTAGAGCAGTCGGGCGCAGTGATGGCAACTCTGCGCGTGCAGCATCAGTTCGTGCCGCAGCTCATCATCAAGCTCGCCATCAAGAAAACCGTTCAGCAGCTCCAGCAACTCCTCGCACTCACTACAGGCATCGTTCCGAATGTCGTCACCGTGCATGACCACTCCTCACACATACTTGGCCAGCTTGTTCCGCAGAATCAAGCGGCCGCGATGTAAGCGCGACTTGACTGCCGCTACCGACAGGTTGAGAACCTTGCTCACTTCTTCGTTGCTCAGACCTTCCAGGTCACGCAATACCACCACCGAGCGGTAGTCAGCCGGCAGCGCCTCAACTGCTGCATTGAGAGCACTGCGCAGCTCCCGCTCGCGCATCATTCGCTCTGGTGCATACTTCGGGTCCGGGATGTCGAAGGCGGTCTCGCCCGGTTCACCAGTCGGCCCGTCAATCGAGACCGTCTCGATCTTCTCCCGCTTCCGCAATTTGCTTAGACTCACGTTGGTGGCGATGCGATACAGCCAGGTGAAGAATGCCGACTTGAACTGGAACTTGTGGATAAACCGATAGGCCCGCAGGAAGGTATCCTGCAGCGCCTCGCTCGCATCCTGCTCATTGCCGAGCAGTCGGAAGGTGACGTTGTAAATCTTCCGCTCGTAGCGCCGGACCAGCTCCTCAAACGCCTCACTGTTGCCGGCCTGCACGCGCCGGACGAGCTCGTCGTCCGGCACCGGTAGCGCGATTGGCGCTACCTGAAGCTGAGTTCCTTCAGCCACGCCCAAAGATAGTCCTGCCGCAGCGGCTGTCAACCCGCCTAGGGCAGTGGCGGTACCACCCGCTGTCCCCGCATCTTGCCCGGCGAGTTGTCAAACACCTGGACGACGTGGTAGATGACAGCGATTGACTGACGAGGCGACTTGCCGTGGAAATAGTCGTGAATGAGATTGACGTACTCAACCACCTGTCGCTCATACTCAGTCAGCCCGGGGTCAGCCGGATGGAGCATCTGGGCGATGCAACGCAGCTCATAGGACTTGGGCAAGTCCAGAAAGACAACCGCCACGCCGGGGTCAGCCATCTGGTTGAGAAAGGTGTGCGTCTCAAATCCCGGTGTTGAGTAGAGCTCGAGTGATGCCTGTTTCGTAAAGTCGAGCCGGTCGGTTTCCTGGCTGTACAGACTTTCGAGCAGGGCAAGCTTAGCCGGCATCGGCGCATCCTGGGTCTCACGCAGCCGGGCAATCATTGCCGGGAGGTGTTCGGGCCTCGGGAGCCAGCCAGTCCCTTTGACCGCGTTGTTGATAGTGAACTCCGAATCCTTGCGCCGCAGACCATGGCTGGCCACAATCGCATTATGCGGACCGGCCACTTCCGGTCTAACCATCGCCTTAGGGTCAGACGCTAGCTGCTTGATTACCGCCAGTTGTTCCAGCCTGCGACCGAAGTTCCACTCCCGAAACTCCGGCGGCAGCTCAACCACCCGAAACTCACGCCAGCTTCCCTCGACCCGGGCCCGAATCACACCCGCCGCCAGTCGGCTCGCATCAACATTCTCCTGCCGAAACCAGCCTGACCAGCGACCGCGCTTGCCGGTCGGGTCACTCGTGTCCGGCTCAAACTTCGCATCTCGCCAGAAAGACATCTCACTGTGCTCCAGATTGGTCAGCTGCATCCGTGGCGCCTGCCGACAACCGGCCACTAGCAGCACTGCCAGCACTGTCATCACTACTCTCACAGTTCTCGCCTCCGTCTGATTCGACTCTCTGAACGACAACCGGCAGAATCCGACCTGACCGATTTGCCGCCCGGTCAAGAAACTTTACTACCCCAACTCCGACCAGCAGGCCGATACCGCCCAGCGCCGCTGCCCACTGGTCAGAAAGAAATAGCCCGCCGAGAAGGATACCGGTCAGCAGTCCCAGTGCTGGTACACCGAACACCAGCAAGTTCGACCCGACCCGGACCGGGTGTTCCAGCAATACCTGCTCGCCAGGCCGGACACCAACTTCGTCCCGCGCCAGCAACTGGCGGGTGCTACTACCTGTCCAGTTACAGAGCGAACGGGCTGAACAGTGACCACAACCGCCACTGGCCGCGACCTCAACCACAGCTCGGCCGTTGCCCGCCTCGACAACCCGACCGCGTTCCTGCAAAGATCAGCCCTTGGCCCCTGACTGCTGGGCCCGACGTCGCCACTGGTTGATGCGCATGTTCAGATAGAGAATTGAACCCGTCACCGCCAGCAGGAGCAGCCCCAGGGCCAGCGCCAGCCCGCCCCAGCGAAACCAGCTATGCCACTTCAGGGTCCGATAGCTGCCGGTCAAAAGGATATGCGCTCCAGTCACGGCAGTTACCACCAGAAACGGCACTAGGGTGAACCCAAGGTAGAGATGGAGCTTGCGCAGAAATGTCATCTCTCCTCCGCCGGCCAGTGGTCAATGAACATCACCTCGGCCAATGGCAACCGGGCTGGCCGCTCTCGCTCGGCCGCAACCTGCTGCTCGGAGAGCACGGGACTGATGGTATCCGCCCGCCGTCCCACAATCACCAGCGTCAGCACCGCAAACGTTGCCGGAATGCCCAGCACCGCGCGCACCTTCTCTGGACTGAACCCGGCAATCGGATGCGCCACCAGCCCGAGTTCAGTCGCCCGCAGCACGAGCAAGGCAGTCTGCAGTCCGCAGTCAAACCCGTAATACTCACGGTCCTTGATGATGCAATCTGCCTCACGCTGAGCACAGACGGCAATGACCAAGGAAGCGGCATGGCACCACTCATTGCCCCGGCTGAAAGCCGGCCGCAACTGCGCCAGCACCGCTGCCGAGCGGACAAACACAAACCGGGCCGGCTGATTGTTGAAGCAGGTCGGTGCAAGCTGGGCACAACGGGCCAGGTCCCGAATCAGCTCATCACTGATTTCGACCGGTGCCAGCGAGCGGTAGGCCCGCCGCTCACCAATAGCAGTGATGACGTCCATTCTACCCGCGGTCTGACTAAACACTCATCGTCTTGACCTTGATACCCTTAATCCGGGCAAGGTCAGCCTTGAGTGCGGCCACCTCTTTCTTTGTGCCACAGAGACTGAGCAGGATTAGTCCGGAATCGGCGCAAACGTTCGTTGTCTCGTGCAGACCGATACGCAGGTTGATGATACAACCATGCTTGGTCAGGACTTCCTGGACCTTCACTGCTTCTTTCAGCCGTTTGTCAATTCGCACAGCCATGATTGTCGAGCAGTTCATCCTCACTCCTTTGGGTTAGGTTTGTAACCAGATTATCGCGCCGGCCGCGTTTCGGTCAAGACCACCACCGGCTCAGCGACAGAGCACCACCCGAATCGTGCTCCCCGCATCGGCTGCCCAGCGGACAAAGTAAACACCCGAACCAAGCCCGGCCAGACTGAACTGCCGACTGCCGACAGTTTCGGCCTGAACTGTTCTGACCCCCACTACCCGTCCAGTCGCATCAAAGATGATTGCCTGAGTACCGGCTACTGGCTTGGGCTGGGCCGGCGGTTCTTCGGCAACAGCGAGCGGCAAAGTCCCGCAGCGATAATAGATGTCCTTGTCCCCAGTGTGGTCATCCCACCAGACCACGTGCAGGTTCGAGCCCGCAGCATAGGCAATGCAGGGCGCTCCAACATCACCAGTCGGAAAACTGGTCAGGCTTTCGGGCACAAACCAGCCGCCAGCCGGATTGCGCCGACCAAACCGCAACTGGTAGTTTGGCGGCACTGCCGAGTCCTGCCCGGCCCAGACTGCCCAAGCCTCACCCTGTCCCCGACACGCAACCGACACGTGCCGCTGCTGCCGCTGCACCCCACCGCTCACCTCCTCAATCTCCAGCCAGCGACTACCGGTCCACTGCCGGTAGAAAACCCGCTGCCACGAGTTCAGCACCCCATACCAGGCAACACCAAACCAGCCGTTCTGGCCAGCCGCAACCGCGGGCAGATACTGCGCACCCATGCCAGTATTGCCGGATACGAGCTCGGTTGCCTGCCAGACACCGGCGACGCGGCGACGGCAGAATAGCTGCTGGCTGGTAGCACCGAAGTCATAACCAGCCCACGCCAAGCAGAGGTCACCGGCGCTGTCGCAGGCAATTGCCGCGTTGCTGTGCCCGCAAGGATACTCGCTTACGATTTCTACTGGCCGCCAGCCTGAATCCGGCAGCAGCTCACGATGGAACACCGGCATGTAGAGCAACGTGTCAACGTTACCGTGCCAGGCAAGATGAACGACCCGCGTACCCGGCCGGCAGCAGATTGCCGGCGCCAGGAGGATGCCTGGTGATGATGCCGGTACCAGCAAGGTGTCGGCCTGCCAGCGGCGCGCCGCTGCGCTGTAGCGCTTGTACCAGATACCCGGCTGATTTCCAGCCTCAACATGCCAGACAACGTGAACCCCGTTCTCACCATCGCACGCCACTGCCGGTGCAAAACAGTTGGCCGTCCGCGCCGACAGCACTGTCTCGGCCAGCCAAGTCCCTGTCGAGTTATCGTAACGACGATACCAGACCTGGTATGGAACCGAACGGTTATCCAGCCAGACAACGTGCAGGTTACCACTTCCATCAACCGCAATGCTCCGCTGTCCACCGCTGCCCAGTGTCTGCATCGCCGGATTGGTCGTCAGCGGCACGATACTATCCCAGCTAACCGGCTGCCCAGCCGCGACAATCACCAGCGCCAGCAGTCCCCAAACTCCTGACGGTTTCACTGTTCCTCTGCTTCCTCACACCCAATCACGCGGCTGATAGTGTCGGGCGTGAACCCGCGTCGGGCCAAGAAACCGTATAGCCGCCGTCGCAATACCGCCGGTTCGAGCCGCCGGTTGCGGCGGCGGTACTTGTCAGCGACCGCTTGAGCAGCCGCCACCTCGTCCGGCGCATCCGCTAGCGCCGCCTCAATTTGCTGCCGTTCAATTCCCCGTTTGGCCAGCTCAGCACGAACCCGCAGCCGACCACGGTGACCGACCCGCACCCGGTCCTCAACAAACTGTCGGGCGAATCCCTCATCATCAAGCAGCCGCAGTTCGCGGAGCCGGTCAAGTGTCGCCGCAACTATCTCCGGCCCGAATCCCCTCCGTCCAAGCCGCTGCTTCAGCTCGGCAGTAGTTCTTGCCTTGTAGGAGAGGAGTCGGAAGGCGTAGTTGCGCGCCTGGAGCAGTTGCTCCTCGCGAGCAATCCGGTCGAGTGCGGCCCGGTCAACCTCCATCCCCACCCGCAGACCCGTTGCCCGGACAGTCTGCGCTGACAGCCCAAACAGGAACGTTCCGTCGAGGTAGACCGCGACGCGCCGGCTATTTCTTTTTTGCGGCTGGAGCGCGGTTATCTTCATCTTCAGCCGCGCGCGAGGTGATTCTGGCCGGCCGCGGTATCTTCAGCTTCTCATAAAGCTGAGCCTCGGCCTTGGCCGCAGTCGGCTTGTTCTCGCGCAGGAACTCGATTGCCGCATCCCGGCCCTGACCGATGCGGAGGTCGCCATAGAGATACCACGACCCCGACTTGGTGAAAATGCCCTGCTCGACACCAAGGTCAACCAACTCGCCCAGCCGCGAGATGCCCTGACCGTAGATAAGGTCAAACTCCGTCTCGCGGAACGGCGGCGCCACCTTGTTCTTGACAACCTTGACCCGGGTGCGGGCACCGATAACCGTCTCGTCCTTCTTGATTGCTGCCATCCGGCGAATGTCAAGTCGCATCGTTGCGTAGAACTTGAGGGCCAGTCCGCCGGTCGTCGTCTCCGGATTCCCAAACATCACGCCGATCTTCTGCCGAATCTGGTTGGTGAAGATAGCGCAGGTCTTGGTCCGGGCGGCCACGCCCGAAAGCTTCCGCATCGCCTGCGACATCAGCCGGGCCTGAACGCCGACAAACGCATCGCCCATCTCGCCCTCAATCTCGGCCCGGGGCACCAGCGCCGCTACCGAGTCAATCACGAAAAGGTCAATCCCACCAGAGCGGGTCAGCACCTCGGCAATCTCCAGCGCCTGCTCACCGGAATCGGGTTGGGAGACAAGGAGCGAATCGAGGTCCACCCCCAACTTGGCAGCATAACCCGAGTCAAGCGCATTCTCGGCATCAATGAACGCACAGGTACCGCCAAGCTTCTGACACTCAGCAATAATGTGCAGCACCAATGTCGTCTTGCCCGACGCTTCCGGGCCGAAGATTTCTACAAACCGGCCGCGCGGCACGCCACCGATACCCAGAATCGCATCGAGCCCAATTGACCCGGTGGGAATTCCTTCCACCGCCACGACGGCATTCTCATCACCCATTCGCATCACCGAGCCCTTGCCGAACTGCTTTTCAATCTGACCGAGTGCGTTGGCAAGTGCTTTAGCTTTTTCGTCGTCTTTCGGCATGCCGCCTCCTGTTGTTTGGCAATTGTCGGCTGAGTATAGGAGTGGGTCTAGGCAAGTCAAGCTGCCGGGCGGCTGCCCCCTCGAGGTCGTAGAGTCGGAACCGGAACTCCTTCACCCGCGGCGCCAGTTCCGGCTCAAACACCTTCAGCGATTCCTCCAGTACCCGGCAGGCTTCCTCAGCCCGTTTGAGGTTGGCAAACAAGATATCCTCAAGGCTCCGGCGCCGGGTTCGATCAAACCTCTCCTCACGCCCCATGTCCTGCTCGCTCTTTCGCTCCCGCATCACCCGCCGTCGCAGCCTCCGTAGACAGGTGCCAACATCGGTCCGAAGCCGGCGGACAGCCGTCAGCAGGCTCCGGTCCTCAAAGCCCAGCCGGACCACGTCTTCAACCACCCGCAGTCCTTCAGTCAGACGATTGAGATTGACGTCAATTATCCGGGCAATGCGGGACTCTGCCACACTTGCCAGCTTAGAAACCACCCCGACTAAGTCAAGAAGACAGCAAGACCGGCCCGGCAGAGCCAGGCCGGTTCGGAGGATGGTTATCGGCTAACCGCAGCAGCAACAACTGCCGGACTTGGGACTATCTTTCACCGGTGTCATCGGCTGGCCGCAGCAGATGATGTTGCAGTCGTTACAGCCGCAGTCCTTCGTAACAGTCACTTCCACGCCGCACTTGGAGCAGTGCAGCACATCGCCGGTCTTTGCTGGTTTCATACCTGTTAGACTCCTTTCGGTTATCGGGCGCTTCAAAGGATTGTGGCCCAGACATCAAATCCCACCGCAAACGGCGGTAGCCTGCCGCCGCTCGATACCGACCTCAGCGGCAGTGACGCTTTGGGCCGCACCACCAGTTGCGGAATCGGTTTGAGCAGAAGCAGCAGGCCGACATTGTGAACCCTCGACTCCGTCCTAGTGACCGCTGTGCCTCCAATCTCTTTGGGGCCGGTAATAGCACCTGACAGGGCAATCTCCGGCACTAGCCAGTTGGCCACCGCGTAGTCAACGACCGCCACATACTCAAATAGGTTCCCAAGCTTGGTCGTGTCATTGGTTCTGCCGTTCCACCAGTAGCCGGCCCGACCATGGAGGACCAGTCTGCCAAGACCGGTCGTCACCAAAGCGAGCCCTGCACCGACATCAACTGTCCTGTCGCCCACCATCCGCGCCGGAATCTGTGACGAGGTCGGCAGATTCGCGCCCACAGTCAGGGCTGCCTTCACCGGCAGAAGGCGGCTTGGCAGGGCTCCCCAGCGGGCGTGTACCATCATATCACCAAGCCCGCTTGGACTGATTGCACCGGGCAGGGTCAGTTGCCTTGATATCACTGGCAAGGTCAGTCCCAATTCGAATCGACCGGGCAGCCCCAGCGCGGCCGTTATTTCGGCGCTGGTTGTCGTCACCCGGTCATCTTCCCCCATCTCCCGCCAAGACCGGTAATCCCAGTCGTAGGCAAACTTGGTCTGAGAATAGCTAGAATTGACCCAGAAGAAGACCTGAAACGGTTTCACTACTGTTCCGCTCCGACCGATAAGATAAGTCGCCTGCGCCCAAAGGGCGACAAGCACCAGCCCGATACTGACCTGTTGTTTCATCTTCTCCTCTCTTTTCCCCGTCTCCCTGCCAACCTACCCACAGACTAGCCACTAACCCGAACCGGTCAAGCCCCATCCCGCTGGCCCAGCCCAAGCCATTCGCTTCTTGACCTCACGCCAACCGCCGCTACTCTCGCTATATGACCAAGGAGGTGCCGATGAGACGACTGTTAGTGCTCGCAACCACTGTAGCGCTGGCCGCGCCGCTCGCTGCCCAGAACTGGACCCAGAAGCTAGGCTTTGACCTCATCTTCAACGAGGGCTACTACTCAAGTAACTGGCAGGGCACTGAGAAGACCTCAGCCTCGCTCACTGCCACGCTCGGCCACGCTGCCGGTATCCAGTTAGCGAAGCCGGTTCGGTTCGACCACGCTGGCGTCCTGGCCTTCGGTCAGCAGCTCACCCAGCGTGATTCGGTGACCTGGGACCGCTCCAAGTCGGAAGATAAGATTCAGCTCGACGAGGTGTTGCGCTTCACCCTTGGGGCCTGGGTTGACCCGCTTGTCTCGGCCCAGCTCAAGTCCCAGTTTGTTGACCAGTCCGATCCAACTCAGACCCGCTGGCTCAATCCACTTCAGCTCCTCGAAACGATGGGTGCGGGCCGCAAGTTCTATGACGACTCGACCCGGTTCCTATCCTCCCAGCTCGGCTTCTCCGCACGCCAGCTTTGGACCACGCCGTCGCCGATGGTTGCCGATGCTGGCCTGAGCTGGATAACTGCCTTCAAGACTATTGTCTTCTCAAAGAACGCCGGCTACTCAACCCAGCTCACTGTCTATGAGCCGCTGATTGCCTTCACCAGCACTCCGGTCAATCCTGTGCCCCAGGTTGACTGGCAGCACGAACTTTCGGCCCGCTTCAACCGCGCCCTCTCCGGCAAGCTCTTCTTCCAACTTCTCTACGATGAGAACATCATCAAAGCGGTTCGGTTGAAGCAGACACTCGGGATGGGCCTCTCACTGGCCTGGCCAAGCTAAGGATGGTAGCAACAACGCTTCACTGAAGATTGACCACTTCTCATTCTGCCTTCAAGTCTCCGCCTGCTCTCTCAATCCGACCAGCAGTACCGGCTGACTACGAGCTGATTTGCGAGCTGGCTGAGTACCTTGATGCGCCCCACCGCGAGGCCCTGCCCGAGCGGTTCCGTAAACCCGAAGGCCCGCTGCGCCGCCAGGACAGCACTGAGAAGCTGATGGCCGACCCGAACACCTTCCTGCGCATCGCTGAGCTTGACGGCCGAGCAGTCGGCATCATCAATGCCGGTATTGCGACGATGCCCGACTACCCGCAGAAGCGGCCCATCAAGTCGGTTCTCGTGCGCGGCATCGTTGTCCGGCCAGAATATCGCCGCCGCGGTATCGCCACTGCCCTGATGAACGCGGTTGCCGATTGGGCACAAAGGCGAGGCGCAACCGAGATTCAGCTCAACGTCTATGAGTTCAACCGGCCGGCCGCCGCCTTCTTCAAACGGCTCGGGTACAAACCGCTCAGCACCCGCCTTGTCCGGCCCATCGGCTGAGAGTCGAATCGCGTGATAACCGCTGGGCCTAGAGTGCCCAGCCGGGGATTTCGTCGAGTCTGAAGACCGGCCCGTCCTTGCAGACCAGCTTCGGGCCGATATTGCAACGGCCGCATTGGCCGATGCCGCACTGCATCTTCATCTCGAGTGTGGTGTAGATTGATCCTTCAGGCCAGCCCAGCTCCCGCAGCGCGGCCGCGGTCAACTTAATCATTATCGGCGGGCCGCAGACTACCGCAATCCGGTTGTCCGGTCTGAGCCCAAGGTCCTTGGTGACTACTGGCACGAACCCAACACGACCATTCCAGCCTTCAGCCGGGTAGTCAATCGTCGTATGCAACCGGACAGCGCTATCTGCCTGCCACGTCGCAAGGTCATCTTTGAACAGCATGTCCTGCGGCGTTCGCGCACCAAAGAGAATCTCGATTCCGGCATAGTCTGACCGGTGCTGAAGCACGTAGTCCACTACTGGCCGCAACGGAGCTAGCCCGATGCCGCCGCCGATGATGTAGATGCTCCTACCCTTCCAGTCTGCAACCGGGAATGGTTTGCCGTAAGGCCCGCGCGCGCCCACTGTCTCACCCGCAGCCAGGCGGTGCAGCATCTTGGTGAGATGGCCCATCCGCTTAACCGAGACCCAGAAGCGCTTGTGGTCAGGGGCGAGCCGACTGACTGCGAACGTCGCCTCACCGTAGCCCTGCACCGACACCTCGACAAACTGACCGGGCAGCGCTTCTAGCTTCGCGCCGTCAAGAAACTCAAGCTCAAAGCTCTTCACATCTGCCGACTCGTTGACGACCCGCACCAGCTGTGCCGGCCGCGGGACGAGCTCGCTGCGACTCACTTCCCTGCCACCTTCATTTCCTCAACCCGCTTCTTCAGCTTTGCTCCGAGTTGCGGGAATGACCTTCGTATCGGACAGATAATGACGCAGCGGCCGCAGCCAATGCACGAACCGGCACCATGCTTGTAGTGGCTATAGGCGAACTTGTCCAGGGTCCGATTGCGCAGCCGGGCCGCATTAGTCCGGCGCGGGTTGTGGCCGCTAGTCTCGCGCGAGTAGGCGAGAAACTGACAAGAATCCCACGCCGTCACCCGCTCGCCCTCATCGCCCGTCTTCTCATCGGCCACCAGGTAACAGGTGCAGGTCGGACAGGCGAACGTACAGGCACCACAGGTGAGACAGATGTCTGCCGCCTCCAACCAGAAGTCGTCCTCGTAGATGGCGAGCAGTTCATCGGGACTGGGCACCGGGTAGTTGCCGCGCGGCCACTCTTGGGTTACCGGCTCCTCCCTGGTCGGCTGTAGCAGCTTCGACCCGAGTAGCTTCGCGCCCCGGGCAGTCAGGCTGCGGAATAGCCAGCCGTCGCTAACCTCAGCAAACACCGCATCCATCCCGGCGGTCTCGTCCGGCGACAGACCACGGTCGGTACAGTGACAGGTTGGCTTCATCGCGGCGCAGCGCATCCCGATGATCGTCGTGCGCGCGCGCTCAGCCTGATACCAGCGGTCAGCATGCTTACCGCTGCCGAGCACCCGGTCCATCCGTTCCAGCGCCGCCACATCACACGGATGCAGGCCCATAACGATCCGTGGCGCGGTTGCCGGCTCGACCGGTGCAAGCGACCACTTCTCCTTGGGGCTGAAGCGGGCAATCGGCCGCCGCTGCGGAAAGAACAGCGCCTTGGCCGATGTGTCAATGATGCTTGCCGGGAACTGAACCTGTTGTCCCCTCTCGTATCTTCCGAACTCCCAGCGGTTCGCAGGCTTGACCGGCACCCAGAGCTCGGCCAGCTCGGCAAGCTCATCGAGGAAGGCTCCCAGGTCCTCGCGCCGCAGCTTCTGCCAGTTGCCGCTCACAGGTGCTTCTCCATAACTTCGTCCGGGTCGTCCTTGGCCAGCGTTACAAGCGGTGGTAGTTCATCCGGCTTGGTGCCAGGCCTAACCCCAAACTCATCGCGCACGAGCCTCTCGACCGCAATGTTGAGCAGCCGAATAGGAATCCCTTCCGGACAGACGCGCTGGCACTCGCCACAGTCCGAACAACGACCGGCCAGATGCCAAGCGCGAACGAGGTGCCACATCGAGTTGGCCGAGAGCTTGCGCGACGGCTCAATCCACTTCGGCTCGTGCTGGTCCGCAATACAGAGTTCGCAGTAGCACATCGGACAAACTTGACGGCAGGCATAACAGCGCCGGCACTTCGCAAACTGTTCGGCGAAGAATTGCCAGCGCTCTTCTGGTGACAGCTTCGCAATACGCTCAAGCTGCTTGAACTCGGCCTTGTCGCTCTTACGGGCTTCACCAAAGGTATAGTCGGCAATCGGCGCGACCGTGGTCGGACAGTCGTCGCACTTCGGCGCACGGCCGCCATTGACCTTGACCCCAGCACAGTCCGGCGCGAGTACCAGTACGCTGGAACGGTTGATACGGTGTTCGACCAGCAAGGTCACAAGCGAACGGCCGTCGCAGCCTTTTAGCACCACGCCGACGCGGTTGTACCGCGCCACCAGCGTCGGCAGATAGTTGGCAAGGTTATGAACGCAGCGGTCGTCAAAGACAAGCTCGGTGACATTGTCACTCTTCTTGAACAGCGTGGGCCGGACGTCGTCAATGGCTGGGTCAAATCGCCAGCCCAGCAGCACGTCAATCGCGCCACTCTGCAGCAGCTGGTTCGCCTTCTCCTGCAATGCCGTCATCAGCCGAGTCCCTCCCGAGCCAACGTCTTCTTCTGGCCAGCGAGCCTCTTCAAGGTCTCGGCAAAGTCGGTGCAGACTTGCGCAAAACGCTTGCCCTCGGCTGCTGAAACCCAGGTGAAGTGCATCCGGTCCGGATGGACGCCGACCGTTTCGAGCAACCGCCGGGCCACCGCCAGCTTGCGCCGAGCATAATAGTTGCCTGTGCCGTAGTGACAGTCACCAGGATGGCAGCCGGCGACCAGCACACCATCATAGCCTTCGACAAACGCCTTGAATATCATCACCGGGTCAACCCGACCCGAGCACGGCACCTGAACAATCCGCACGTTAGGCGGATAGCTGAAGCGGCTGGTGCCGGCAAGGTCCGCACCCGCATACGAACACCAGCGACAGAGTAACGCCAGTATTCTCGGCTCGGCCGCAATTGGCTGGCTCACCGCAGCATCTCCTCAAACACCTCATCGTCGCTGAACTGAGCAAGCGTTACCGCCTTGTTCTTGCAGGTTGCCACACAGGCCCCGCAGCCCTGGCACTTGCCCGCGACTATATTGGCGACCTGTCGGCCACCGTGCTCCTTCTCCTCGATTGCCGAATAGTGACAGACATAGGCACAAGTCAAACAGCCGGTGCAGGCGAACGGATCAACCCGGGCTATCTGGGGCGACTTCACCAGCACGTCGCGACTGAAAAGCGCCAGCACCTTGGCGGCAGCCGCACTGCCCTGCTGGACGCTCGTGGGAATATCCTTTGGCCCCTGACACGCGCCCGCCAAGAAGACACCAGCGGTCGCGGTCTCGACCGGCTTCAGCTTCGGGTGGGCCTCGCTATAGAACCCGTCGGCATCGTAGGCGATACCAAGTGTCTGGGCAAGCTGGGCCGCATCGGCCTGAGGCTCAACCGCACTCGACAAGACGACCATGTCCGCATCAATTGCCACTGGCCGACCAACGAGCGTGTCCTCGGTGAAGACTCGATAGCGGCCGTTTTCCAACCGCTGCACCTTGCCCACCCGGCCGCGGATATAGCGCACGTCCTCTTCCTCGCTCGCTCGCCGGATGAACTGCTCGTAGCCCTTGCCCGGGCTGCGGATATCAATGTAGCAAACATAGGCTTGGCCATCAGGCTTGTGATGCTTATACAGCATCGCATGCTTGGCCGTGTACATGCAGCAGATACCCGAGCAATACTCATGTCCCTTGGACGGGTCACGTGAACCAACACATTGGACAAAGACAATCGTCTCCGGCTCGCGGCCATCGCTTGGCCGCACCAAGTGTCCGCCAGTCGGCCCCGTCGAGCTCACCAGCCGCTCGAACTGCAGGCCGGTGATAACATCAGGATAGGCGCCACCGCCGTATTCGGTATATACCGACCTGTCCATCTCCTGGTAGCCGGTTGCTACGACGATGGCACCAGCCAAGACCGTTTCGGTCGCACCCCTATCGTTGTAGTTGATGGCCCCGGCCGGGCAGACCTTGGCACAAACCCCACACTTGCCGCTAAGCAACTGCCGGCAGTGGGCCGCGTCAATCATCGGTATTGCCGGCACTGCCTGAGGAAACGGTATGTAGATGGCATGCCGCTTGCCGAGGCCAGCATTGAACTCATCCGGCACATCCTTCACCGGGCACTTGCTAATGCAGATACCACAGCCGATGCATTTCGCCGCCTCGACATAGGTACGCCGCCGTTCAAGCGTGACCTGGAAGTTGCCGACATACCCGTCAACCTTGGTCACGGTCGTATTCACCCTAATCTCGATGTTGGGGTGCTGGGCAGCTTCGACCATCTTCGGCGTCAGGATACACTGCGAGCAGTCAAGCGTCGGGAACGTCTCGTCAAGCTGGGCCATCTTGCCGCCGATGGAAGGCGATTTCTCAACGAGAATCACCCGCCGGCCACCATCGGCAATGTCAAGCGCCGCTTGAATGCCAGCCACGCCGCCACCAATCACTACCGCCGTCTTGTTCACTGGCACGGCCACGTCCGCAAGCTCATCCTGGTGCGCCACCCGTTTCACCTGTCGACGCACGAGGTCAATCGCCTTGTCGGTCGCTGCCTCGCGCTCCTGGGTCACCCAGGAGCACTGCTCACGGATATTCGCCATCGCCACAAGGTAAGGATTGAGTCCGGCCCGGGCCACTGTCTTTTGGAAGGTCGGCAGGTGCATCTTGGGCGAGCAGGCCGCAACAACGATCCGATTCAGACCATGCTCCTTGATGGCGTCCTCAACCAGCTTCTGGCCGGGTGATGAGCACATGAACTTGTAGTCGCGGCTGAATGCAACCTCGGGCATTCGGCCAATCTCCTCGGCCACCCGGGCGACATCAACCTTGGCCGCGATGTTCACTCCGCAGTGACAGACAAAGACACCAACTCTGGCCACGAGCTACACCGCTGCCGGCTCGGCGAGCCGGTGTTCGAGCTTTCGGTACTTGGCAAGCATGCGGGTGTGCGGAATCGCGTGCGCCTCAAACCCGAGCTTTCGCTCCTCGATACCGAGCGCAAGCCCGACGAGCTGCACCACATGGAGAGCCGGCGTCTGGAAATTGCCGGCCCGGCGCGAATTGAGCTTCTGCGACATCCGGTCAAGCTGGGCCAGGCAATATGGACACTGGACAACTACCCCATCGGCCTGCACCGCGTTCAGGCTCTCCAGCTTCCGCTTGGTGTGCGGCAGCGAAAGCTCCTCTTTGTGCAAAATGACCTGAGTCAGACCGGTGCCACAACACGACCGATTCTCGGCGTAGGAGACCGGTGTTGCGCCGCAAGCCTCAATAATCTCCTCCAGCACCGTCGGCATGAACGCATCGTCAATTGCTGTCTTCTTGAACCCGTTCAGGTAATGGCAGCCGTAGTGGGTGGCGAACCGCAAGCCAGTCAGCGGCACCTGGACCCGCTCGCGGACCCGGTCGCGGAGCTTGTATAGCACCTCGATGACGTGATAGACATTCGCCGTGCCCCGATACTCGCGGCCAATCATTGCGAGAATGACATTGACCACGCCCTTGACCGGCGGCCGGTCGTTCATGAAATGTGAGAACTCGGTCAAGAACGTGTGGCAGCCGTTGCAGAGTGCAATGACATCGAGGTTCTGCTCTTCGGCCAGCGTCAGATTGCGCGCCACTGCCGGCATCGTCGAGGTCGGCTGGGCCACATTGGTAAACGTCAAGAATCCACCGCAGCAGGTCTGCTCGTCACTCAGCACGGCCTCGATACCAAGCCGGGGCAGAATCTCCTGGGCAGCAGCGATGATCCCGGGATACTTGTTGTGCCCGACACAGGGCTGAAACAGAAACATCCGGTCACTGATACGAATTGCTCTTTCTACTTCTTTGCGCGGCATCGCACCCTACCCTTCGGCTGGCTGACCCTTGGCTACTCGCCCCGCACACGCGTCCTCGTCCGCATCCCGCTCATCATCAATATCAATGAACTTCTGGTGCGGCCCGCGCTTGATTCTGACCAGGTCAGCCGGCGACCCGTAATTCCACTTCTTCGGCCGCCCTTGCTTTTTCTCAATCTCACCAAATAAATCGGTCATCCCGGTAGCGTCGGCAATGAAACGAATCTCGGCCAATGCCTTCGCCGACACCTCTCGTTTCGGCGGCAGCCCCATCCGCTTGCGAATCGTCGCCATCCGACCGTCGGTACCGGTGTGCTCGGCCAGCTCGCGGCGCAGCCCCAGATTCCTCTCCTCCGGACTGACCGACAGCCCGGTATTGTAGTAGTCCTGGGCATAGGGGTCCTTAATCTTCTTCACCTCTTCCCAGCCGTAGCCCTGCGCCAGGGCCGCATAGCGGAGCATCGCCACCGCAAACGGGAAGTTGATATCCTGCGGGCAGACCGCATAGCAGCCCGAGCAGAAGAAGCAGAGCCAAAGCTCCTGCGACGAGATGACCTTCTCGACGTTACCCATCTTCAGGTCGCGGATAATCTGGCGCGGATTATACGACGATAGCTTGGCTGCCGGGCACTGAGCCGTGCACTTGCCGCACTGCATGCACTTCTCCAGGTCCTTCACCATCTGGTGCGTCAGTTCTGAGAACTTCTTGTCGAAACCGGGCAGCCAATCCATTGGACTCTCGCGCACTACCACTCCTCGTTCATCACTCTAAAGCATCCGTGGCATCGCCTTCAGCATCCCCGGAATAATCCGCGGATGCCGCAGGGTCATCCCCAGCATCATCCCCATTACCCGGCTCATAATGGAAAGGTTCATCTTCAGGCCGAACGCCTTCATCATCGGCACCATCCGTTCAAACACCTTACCACCGAGCGCGGGCGCCCGGTCCACTGCCTTCACCACCGCCGGCATCATCTCCACCAGTAGGTCATCGTTGATGGCGATGTTCATCTGTTTCATCATCGGCAGCATGACATCAAGACACGGCTGGACTGCCGCCGGTGTCCGCGCCAGATAGAGCAGCAGTCCCGGCATCATTGCCAGCATCTTCTCCTTGGTCAGCCCGAGATCAAACATCTGACTGAAGGCCGCGACCGTCGCTTCGGCGACCTGGCGGCCGCTCGCCGGCGCAAGAGCTGTCGAACCTGACATATACTAGTATATACTAATTTACCTATATTCGATGTCAAGCACCAATCTTGGTAGCTTGACCGCCCGTCGCCGCGCCCTATACTACCAGCCATGGCCACGCTACTACTCGTCCTGCTCGCCTTCTTCGGCTATATCGTCGCCTACAATACCTACGGCCGCTTTCTCGCGCGTCGCATCTTTCGGCTTGACCCGGCGGCCCGCGTACCGGCAGTCGAGCTGCGCGACGACCATGACTACGTCCCCACCCGCCGGCTGATTATCTTTGGTCACCACTTCACCTCGATCGCCGGCACCGGGCCGATTGTCGGCCCGGCCATCGGCGTCATCTGGGGCTGGGTGCCGGCTTTCCTCTGGGTCTTTGTCGGCTCAATCGTCATGGGCGGCGTCCACGACCTCGGCTCGCTGGTCGTCTCGCTCCGCCGTCAGGGCCACTCGCTTGCCGACATCACCGGTGAACTGATTGGCCCGCGGGTGCGGCTAATCTTTTTCTTGGTGGTGATGCTGATTCTCTGGGTCGTCCTGGCGATCTTCGGACTGGTGATGGCACTCATCTTCAGCCGCTATCCGGCCGCCGTCATCCCAATCTGGTCAGAAATCCCGATTGCCATCACGCTCGGCTGGCTCGTCTATCGTCGTGGCCTTGGCAACAGACTAATCTTCTTCGACATCGCCGCAGTCCTGCTGATGTATGCCACTATCTTCATCGGCTTCCGCCTGCCGCTAGTGATGCCAACGGTCCTGGGCATACCGCCGACCGGTGTCTGGACGACAATCCTGCTCATCTATGCCTTCATCGCCTCGGTCCTGCCAGTAACAACCCTACTCCAGCCCCGCGACTACATCAACGCCTGGGAGCTTGGTGTCGCCTTTGTTCTGCTGCTGCTTGGGGTAATCTTCTCGTCATTTGGCGGCGGCCTGCCGCTCGTCGCCCCAGCCCTGCGCCTTGCGGTCCCGGGAGCGCCCTCGCTCTGGCCAGTACTCTTCATCACCATTGCTTGCGGCGCAATATCCGGCTTCCACTCGCTCGTCGCCTCAGGCACCTCGGCCAAGCAGGTCGCCCGCGAACCCGATGCCCTCTTTGTCGGCTACGGCGCGATGCTCATTGAGTCAGCCCTGGCCGTGCTGGTCATTGCTGCCTGCTGTGCCGGCATCGGCCTCGGCTACAAGGCTGCCGACGGCACGCTACTCACCGGCTCGGCCGCCTGGTTCCGTCACTATGCGAGCTGGGGCGCAGCCGAAGGCCTGGGCGCCAACCTTGACGCCTTTGTCACCGGTGCTGCCAACATGATGACCAGCTACGGCATTCCGGTCGGGCTGGGCATCACCCTGATGGGCGTGCTCGTCGCCTCATTTGCCGGCACCACACTCGACACCGCCGCCCGCATCCAGCGCTACGTCATTGCCGAGCTTGCCGGCACCGCCCGTCTCGACTTCCTTGCCAAACCCTGGCCAGCCACGACCCTTGCCGTGGTCAGTGCCGGTGCCCTGGCCTTTGCCAACGGTGCCAGCGGTGCTGGTGCGCTCCGGCTCTGGCCGGTATTCGGTGCCCTCAACCAGATGCTTGCCGGTCTTGCCCTGCTCGTGGTCTCAGTCTGGCTGCGGCCGCGCAGCCGCTGGTACCCGCTGGCTCTGATTCCAGCACTGTTCATGATAACGATGACCACCTGGGCACTGGTCCAGAAACTCGGCCCGTTCTACGCGGCCCGCAACTGGCTACTGTTTGTCGTCACGCTCGTCTGCCTTGCTCTCGAGGCGTGGATGGTGATTGAGACGCTACTGGTCTGGTTGCGGCCGCGCCGCACCGGCTAGGGTAGCGATTCACGCCGCAGATAGAGCCGCCGGTCGCGCCGCACCGCTGACCCGAACACGCCGACACCGCCGTTCACCCGGTTCACATTCTCGCGGCTGCCCATCATTCCACCGCCACCGCTCACCCAGTAGTAGTAGTTCGTGTCCACAGCATAGACGCTGAGCTGCTGAGTAGTGGCCGTGTCGCCATAAAAAAAGACGAGCCTGGGAATGTGCACCCGGCGCGGGTCGTAGCTATCGCCAGACGAGTCATTGGGAATGACGATATCAAAGAACAACTCCTCGCCCTGCTGCTCAACCCGACGTGAGAGGTAATAACCCTTGGCACCCGGACAGCGGCTCCAGCCGAGCGAATCATTGATGGTCACCGTATCGCCCTCACCCGGATAGAGAATCGCAAAGTCACAGGGCGTAACCGTCATTGCCGTCACCGTGTCAAACCCAACACAGCTAACCCGCAGTCGCCAGGTCTCGTTCGGGGCAACCGGCGGCGCGCTGTCGGTCCAGTCCCCGAAATAGCGGTCCCGGTCAACCCAGCCCAGCCGAAAAGAGTCAGCCGCTCGGAACAGCCAGACCTCAGCACCGGAGAAAATGCTGTCAAACTGCTCACCCAAACCATAAGTCCGATTCACCAGCACTGTTGCCGCGGTCGCGCCCACCCGAAGCTGGCAGTGCACTGCCAGCTTCGGCACAAACTGGCCATCCCGATTCTCATCACACCCTAGCACCAAGAGGCTGACCGCAGCCAGCCCCAATTTCAGCAGCCGCTCGCGTCGGTTCATCTCAGAACTTCACCTTCAACCCGACTGTCGGCAGTATTGGCAGGTTGCCAATCTGACCGCGCCGCGGCAGACCCTGGCTGTCCACTTCCCAGAAGTAGAGGAGCGGATTGCGGGCATTATAGGCATTGACCACATCGGCAAAAACGCTCAGCTCGCCCCAACGCAGGTTCCAAGCCCGCGTCAGCCCAATGTCAAGCCGGTGATAGACCGGATAGCGGAAACCGTCCCGCTTTGAGCGCAGAAACTCCCACTCCCGCTGGGTCCAGTAGTCACCAAACGGCCGCTCCACATACCGCGGAAAGTAGCCGACAAAACCGGCATAGGGCAGCCCACTACCCAGACTCCACTTGGCAGCCAAATCAATCCTCCACAGCACCTTCGGGAAGTTCAAGACGAGATTCACCGAATGGCGCCGGTCATAATGCGGCGCATACTCTTCGGCCTCACCCCGAATCTGACGCCTAGTCCACATGTATGAATAGGTCACCCAGCCGTTGACGCGGCCTTCGGCCCGCCGCGCCAGTAGCTCAAACCCGGTCGAATAGCCATCTGCCGGCAACAGCGAATCTGGCCGGGTGAAAGCAGTGCCATATCTTGTCTCAAGCAGGTTGTCATAGTGCTTGTAGTAGGTCTCGGCCGACAGAACCACGTCCCGCCCCAGCCACTGCTCCACCCCGGCAATTCCGTGCCAAGCAGTCGGTGTCGCCTGAAACTCCTGCACCGGCGCCCAGGCATCGTAGATTGAAAAGACCGCCTCGGTCGAATTGGCCGTCACCAGTTGCTGGGTAAAGCGGCCGGCTGCCAGATTGACCGCAGTATTGGTGAAAGGCTGGTACTTGAGCCCAAGCCGCGGCTCCGGCTCAAACCGCCGCAAGGCAAAATCCCACAAAAGCCGCAGGCCCGGCTTGACAAAGAGCCGCTTGGCAATCACCTCCCACTTGCCGTCAGCATAGCCGACGAGCGGTGCCAGCGTGTCAGTTCGTCGAATCCCGATGGAACTGAACTCAGCCCTGAATCCCGGCTCGACGTAACGAGCCTCGGCACCGAATCCGAGCGTGAAACGGTCAGCCGGATACCAGGTCAGGTCGCCCTTGAGCACGCAATCAGTCACCCCTGCCTCAAAACGGGCAGTGTCCGGCGTTCCCACCCTTGCCTGCAAGCCGGTGAAGAAGTTGCTGTAGGAACCAACAAACTCGGCATAGAGCAACGGACTCATCACCCGGTTCAGATGCAGAGCAAAGCCACGATTACCCCAGCTGAGCCGGCCCGAAAGCCCGTCCGGATTGGCCGGGTCATAGAAACTGAGCACATCCTCAGCCAGAATCCCCGCCAGCGTCAGCCGCGAATCCTCTACCGGCTCATAGTTCACCTTGCCCATCATGTCATAGAAATAGTAACCCAGCCCATCCACCCCAAACGCCCGCAACAGGGCGTCGGCAACATAGGTCCGGCGGCCCGCCAAAAGAAACGAGCCTTTCGGAATCGGCCCCTCAACCAGACCCTGAGCCGCAATCATCGAAGCCGAAGCACTACCGGCCAGCCGCTTCGAGTTACCCTCGCGCGTCGTCACATCCAGCACCGAACTCATCCGGCCACCATACTTCGCCGGAAACCCGCCGGCCAGCAGCGTCACATCCGAAACCGCCTCAGAAACAAACGGCGAGAACAACCCAAAAAGATGCGACGGGTTATAGACCGTCACTCCATCCAAAAGAATCAGATTCTGGTCCGGCGACCCGCCGCGGATATAGAGCTTGTTCGAGAAATCCGAAGTCGTAATCACCCCGGGCAGCAACTGAATCGTCCGAAACAGGTCTGCCTCACCACCGACCCGCGGCACAAACTGCAACTGCCGCGCATCAAGCCGCACTGCCGACACCTGGACTTCCCGCTCAAACCGGGCCCGGTCCGCCGTCACCTTCACCTCGCCAACCCGAATCGCTGTCGGCCGCAGCTCAAAACTCACCCGCACCACTCCACCCCGCACCGCAATCGGCTTGCGCTGCTCCTCATACCCGACAAACGAAGCAACAATCTGATAGTCGCCGTCCGGCACCCCACTGATAAAGAAATAGCCGCGCAGATTCGTCGCCGCCCCAAACTCAGTGCCTTCGAGATAGACATTGGCATAAGCCAGCGGCTCACCATTTGTCGCATCGTGGACATCGCCGTTCACCACCCCCTGCGCAGCCGCCACCGCTGCCCAAAACCAGACCGCCAGCAAAAGACGCATCATCACTCTGACGCACATCATAGCCACAAAGTCACACCCGGCAATTGCCGCTGCCTTCGCCACCCGCCATTCTGCCACCTCCTCATCACTCTGCCCTCGTTCAGCAACGACAGCACCACCGTTCAACCAGCCCTTATCCAGAACACCGCGCCCTGGACTCAATTCTGCTGTTCTGAAGAAGAAAGCCTACGCCGTCCCTGCCCAGAAGGGCAGAACGACTCAAACGTTTCGATCTCGATGCCTAGCTAGCCCGCAGGAACTCGTAGGCCCGGCTCTCGACCATTTCCTGAAGAAAGGTGCGGGCCATGTGGCTGCTATCCCAGTCTGGCTACCACCAGATGAGCGGCTTAGTGAGCTTGAAGAACTCGAAGTCCTGCTTGGTCAAGTCGATGACCATGCCGTCCTCGAACTCAACCGAATCAGGCTTGATGCGGCGGATGCGCTTGCCGAGCAGACTGGAGAGGATTTCTCCCAGGTCGACATCCATGTGTAACTAGGACAGGTCAATGTGTGCGGAATCCTTCTCAGCACTGACCCTTATTGCGGCGGTCAGACTCACGGAGTTGCTGCTGGCCCTGTAAGCCAATTGACGTCACGCTGAAGAATGTGCGCCAGCTACCATCTGCTGGCCGAAATCAAGCTGCGGCGGTTTATCGTAGGCTATTCGAATCGGTGCAAGCCCCGCCGCCGCTACAACAGAACTGGGAATAGGAAGATTCTCGAGTGCACGAGGCTCGACTTTGATCGCGCCAGCACCGTAGGACTTTCCCACTAGGCGTAGGTTGGCGATCGTCTTCTGATGTTGTAGGACATGCCACAGTCGCTGAACGTAGACTGGGTCATCAGAATTGGGGTATACGCACAGGAACCCTGTGAGTGGCACGGCGCGCGCATCGTTCTTTATGAACCGTGCATTACGCCGACCGAGATAAGCAAAGAGGAACGGGGGCGCTGCTCGTCGTTCCATCCTGTACCACGGGTGGCGAGTTGAAAGCAGAGCCCGGTTCGGCAATCCGCGTTCCACACCTCGCTCCAGATAATCGCGCACTGACCGCGGGAAGCTTGCTGGGTCGTCACCGTTCGGAGAGAACAGCAGTGTTGGGCGCCCCCTGGCCGCAAGGGCGGCCATAGTTTCTTGTGTGACCGCGCTACCGGTTACATCTCGCGTCCGGCCTATTGCAGGACGCAGGAAATCGGCAGGTAGCTTCAGATCAGCCGCCTGTTCCACAGTAAGGAAAAAGAAGTCATTCGCGCCGGTGGCGATACCGCGCATCACGTGTGCAAAATCGCGTAGCCGGAAGACCGGTTCCTTTTCGCTCTGGGGCGGCCTGGAGAGTCCGGTGCTCAACGCCTCCTTGAGTGATCTCCTGTAAACCTCGAGATCGCCAAGCGCCAAGTCCGAGAACGACGACTCTATGAAACGTCGCACCTGATCGCTGCCCCGCCTAACACACCTGACCCACAAGACGTGATCCCCAGGTTCGGCTCGTCTGATGAGGAAAATCATGGTGTTGGTGTCGACGTCCGGGAAGGGGGACGCCTCTGGCGCGAATGTGATCACGCAGTCCAGGCAGAAACGCCGCGCTATCCACTCCCATAGCGTGTGTGCGAACACTCCTTCGCAGGTGTCAGCGGGCATGATGAAGGCCAGCCGCCCTCCGTCTTGAAGGAGCGTTAGCGCCTGAATGAGGAAGTAAACGTGCAATCCGGCCCGACCATCCAGTTTCTGGCCAAGCGTCCGACGGCTAAGATAGCTTAGACGGTCCTTGAGCTCCCTCGTCAGACGATGGTGGCGAATGTACGGTGGGTTCGCCACAATGGCCGGATAGGTCGTCTGGGTAGGCGTTTGCAGGAAATCTCTCGTTTCGAGTTGGCAGGTCGCTGGGTCGTACCAGTCCTGTTCCTTGACCTTCATCAGCAGTTGCCCATCAAGATCGCTGCCTATGAAACGGATTGGCTCACTGCGACCCCGACATACCCTGAGCAAAGCGCGATAGAAAGCGCCTTCACCCGCCGCTGGGTCAAACACGGTGCAGGTGTGAGCTGCAACGTATGCGGTCATGGCTTCGGCAACCCAGTCTGGCGTCCAGAACTGGCCTTTCGCACGGAGTCTCTCGCGTTCCGCTCGGCGCAAAGATAGTCTTCTGGTCATCGATGTCCGCTCCGCGCCGTAGATAACACCTGCAGTGCTTCGTCAGTCATTTTAAGCCTGCCACCATGAAACCGAACATAAGGCAGTATGTGTCCGTTTCTGTCCTGGATGTATTTGGCATCGAGCGATGGTTCTTTAACCGCTACTGCAAGGGAATAAGCGTGCTGATAGAAGATCTTGTACAGAACCTTTGTAGTCGTCGGTCCACCCGGGGCCTGGAAAACCTGTCTCGTTGGCAGAATTAAGCCATTTTCAATCAGGTTCTGAGCGACATCAAACGAGATACCATAGGCGCGTTCATAGAACGCATGCCAGATGTGGATTCTGACCCGGTTCTGCTTCTGCCACTTCTGCAGTAGTGGGCGGTCTTCCTCCTTGAGGATGATCGTCGGCAGAACTGCAGTCCTCCTCACCCCTGCCCTACCGCCAAGCCATCTCTGTGGCGTTAAAGGGAGTCCGTAGCCAGGCATTTTCTCGGCTCGCCAAAGGCTGTTCTCACATTCGACCGCAATAATGGCCAGCCTGAGCAGCTCGGTCAATTCACCTTCCTCTGTGAATGGCAAATTGGCGACGCCCCCAGCCGCCCGGACGAGCCGGACCACCTTAGTGCGTGCGCTCCGCGGAAAGACCAGAAGATCCGGCCGTTTGACTTTCCCCAAGCCTGCCCTTTCCAGGCGCTCGAAGTACAGCTCGAAAGCCCGCACGTTATCAGACGGTGCGACACTGCTCGGACCGTAGGGTATGGCGTAAAAGTCTTTCGTTTTGTTGACCGCCTGGATGAGGCGCTGTTCGCTCCATACCCCCTGTGACCACCTCATGAGGAAGTCCGAACCCCGAAGCCTGCGCGGATTGAGAAGGAATTCGCTCCAGGGAACGGAACCGATGCCGCGCAAGTCGAACTCGATGTCCTCGGCTGGGACGCTTAGGAATTCCTCGATGAGGCTCAAGACCGTCTTAGTTGGCAAGGTGAGCTTCGAGTGCCTTTGGTATCGCGAGGGTAGAGAGACTGGAGTTTAGGGAAAACGTCGGTGTAGTAGCGCGACTTGATGCGCATCAGGTTGATGAAGCCCGACTCGCCCTCGACCTTCGCACCAACGAACAGGTCCCGTAGGGCGCTAAAGAAGCGCTCCTGGCTCTTGTGGGCTTTGCTGCTTGGCTCGGACATGGCCTTTCCTTGATTGGCTTTCGACATGGCCATACTGTAGGCAGACAACGACTGAAGTCAAGCAGACGAAGGTGAAGAAAGGGCAGGAGGGGGAGAAGATCCCTCCACTCGCTCGCTCCGCTCGCTCGGTCGGAATGACGGAGGTGGTGGCGCGGCCGGGATGACGCTAGACCCATATCATTCCGAGGACGGTTGCACCCGAGGGGCTGCCCCGAGCTGAGCCGAGGGGAATTGCCGAAAGAAGAAAAGGCAAGACGCAAGAGCCAAAAGGCAAGAGTTGCAAGGAAGAGACAAGGAGGAAGAACTGCGGAGGAAAAGGAGAAACCAAGAGAGACGGAGGAAGGGAAGAGGCGATTCCTCGTCACTACGTTCCTCGGAATGACAAAGGGAAACGCTCCTCGGAATGACAGAAGGTGAAGGTTACTCGAGATGACAAGGAGTGGGCGTTCCTCGGAATGACCAAGGGTGGATTTTCGGCCGGATACAAGGCGCTAGCGTGCTGCTCGCCATCCCCAATCTGTTATACTCGCAGGGCCGCTGTTCTGTGCAGAGAAAATAGCGGCCAGCTTGCATTTGGGTCGCTCGTGCGGGCCGTTTTCGCTATAACTTTATTCCCTACAAGCTGATAGCCGACTTCGGCCCTACCCACCCTCCACTGTCCCGGGAGTGGTTCCCCAAGCTCTTGGGTGACGGGTTGGCAACGCTCTCTCCGAGCACGCCATCAGGCCTATTTGCGAATGTCTTGCCGAACAAGCCTTCTATCCGGCTTGGCGCCTTGCCTGTCATTAGCCCAGCGGTTGGGCTGGCGTATGGGCTAAGTTCTGAGCCTCGGGCGGTCTTGGGGCAGGGCTTCTTGCTCGGGTTTGGCCTAAGCTTTACCCGCCTGCCTGAACCGGTGCTCTGGTCTTGGCTAGCGATGGTCCTTCCCGGCCTTTTCTTGCCGGCAAGAAGGAGGCCGGCAGAACTACTGTCTGCCGGCCCTGACTTGCTATCTCGATACTCTGGCTAGTCGAGTTTCACAATCTTGCCGGTTCGAGTGAGACCATCAGCAGCCAGTCGCACGAAATAGGCGCCGGTCGGTAACTGGGTGCCGTAGCTGTCAGCACCGTCCCAGACTACGGTGTGGTACCCGGCCGGTTTGGGCCCGGCTTCGATGGTGCTGACCGGCTTGCCGCTAGCATCGTAAACTTCGAGCTTCACTTCGGCTGCTCTGGGCAGACCGTAGCTGATACTGACCTGGCGACTGAACAGGCTCGAGCCGATACTGCGCAGTACTAGCTGGCTGGGAATGGCGTCAACCGGCCCAGGCCCGGCAATGCCGGTCGGATACTGGACTACGACTGAGTCGGTGCGCAGGTCGTTGGTCGGCACCATGTCACCGGTCATAGCTGTTGAGCACTGGGTCGAGAACGTGCCGACAAGGCTGAGCGTGCAGGGTCGGAAGGTAACAGCGGTGTCAGCCGTGTACTGGGTGTCGGCGTAGAAGGTGCCGATGCGGAAGACTACCGGGAATGTCTCGATAACATTGCCCCAGTTGCGCAGCCTGGCCCGCGGCAGCACCACTGTGCCGGAGTCGAGGATTCCGATCGGAGCCAGAATCGCGGTGACGCCAACATCGCGCACCCGGCGGAACACAGTCTTGCGCACGACATCGTTGGCCGGCACCTGGTCACCAGCCAGCGCGGTGCTGCAGCTTGCGGGTGTGTTGCCGCGGCGGGCGACTGTCCAGTCGTCAAAGGTGACGATTGCCGAGTCACCGGCATCAAGGTCGGTTACCTGCACCGTGCTGACAAAGCTCGAACCAATCCGCATCGTTACCGGAAACGAGGCAGTGGTCAGGCCGTAGTTGCGCACCACCGCGACCGGAGTGATGACCGCGCCCGAATCAACGGTATCAGCCGGAGCCAGAATTCGCACTGCGCCCACGTCATTGGTGCGGAAGATAACCGCCACCGAGTCAGAGCGGAAATCGTTGGCCGGGTTCATGTCGCCGGCGAGCATTGTTGAACAGCGCGTCGGGAATCTGCCGAGCTCGGTTGCTGTCCAGTCGCTGAAGGTGACGAGCACCGAATCGAACGGCCCAAGGTCGGTCACCGGCTGGGTATCGGCATAGCTTGTGCCAATTGTAAAGACGGTGGCAAAAGAGAGAGTCCTGCTTCCGTAGTTGCGCACCATTGCCTGGGGAGCGATGACCGCGCCGGAGTCAATGTTGCCGCGCGGCCCGACGATGCGCACCACGCCGACATCGGTCACGACAAGCGCAACAGTGCAGGAGTCGTGGACGATGTTGTTCTCCGGCACCTGGTCGTTGTTCATTGCGGCAGTGCAGGCGACCGGGTAGTGGCCGAGCGTGTCCGCTGCCCAGGTTGGGAAGCTTACGATCCGGAATGCACCCGGAGCCAATCCACTCACCATCGTGCTCCGGCTGTAGGCCGTGCCGATTCGAAACGTCACCTGGAAATTGGCATTGTTAGTGCCACGGTTGGTCACCTGGGCCTGCGGTGTAACCACCCGCCCCGACTCGACAACTCCGACCGGAGCAATGATCCGATCAACGCTTACGTCCCGCACCCGGACAGTGAAAGTGCTGGCCACCCGGTCATTGGCAGTGCTCTCATCCACTGCCAGCGCTGTCGAACATGCAGCCAGGGTGCTGCCCCGCACCAGCGCTGTCCACGACGAAAATGCCACCACCAGTGAGTCGCCAGGACCAAGCTCACTCACATCCTGGGTGTCGGTGTAACTCGTGCCAATTGTGAAGACGACCGGAAACGACGCTGTGCTGTCGCCAAGATTCCTGACCACGGCGCTTGGTGTAACCACCATGCCCGAATCAACGTTGCCGGCTGGAGCGATAATCCGCACCGCTGCCACGTCCCATGTCCAGGCCGCAGCGCTACCGACAATAGCCCATACCAGTAGCAACGCCCCAAGCCAGCCTCGCCCTATGCTCGCCCCGGAACCGTTGCCTTGGGCGCCCTCACACAGAAGACCTCTCATGCTACCTCCTGTAACTCTTCTCGGTTTTCGTTCTTGCCTACAGCCTCGCGGTTGGCGCTAGCCCAACTGACAGGCCTGCCAAGCTGGTCAGTCAGTTGTCGCCGGAACTACCCATGTTGCTGCTAGCCTATTAGACACGCGGCCCCGCATTTCCCTGCGGAGCCGGCGGTCAAAATGGACGTGTCTGGCTACGGCCCAAGAACCTCGCGCAGCGCCTTGATGAACCGCTTGTTCTCGGCCGGCGTGCCGACCGAGAGCCGGACAGCAGTACTCAGGTTGTAGGCATGGAGCGGCCGGGTGATGACCCCGCGCCGATCGAGCTGATCGGTAATCTCCCTCGCGTCCACCGCAAAGTTGATGAAGACAAAGTTACCGTAGCTTTTGAGATAGAAAAGCCGCGGCATGTTCTTGAACTCGCGGTAGAAGTACTCCTTGCCTGCCTCGTTGACCTTCCGGCTGCGCAGAATGTGCCGCTTGTCGTCAAGGGCAGCAATCGCTGCCGCCTGCCCGGCGCGGCTGATATGAAATGGCAGCCGCACCTTGGCTAGGTGGCTGACCACCTCGGGCTGGGCAAAGCCGTAGCCGATGCGCAGCCCGGCCAGTCCGTGTATCTTTGAGAACGTCCGCAGGATGACGATATTCTTCTTGCGGTTGTAGTAGTCGAGGGACTTCGGATAGTCGCGGCTGGTGATGTACTCAGCATAGGCCTCGTCGTAGATGACCGTGACATGCTCCGGCACCCGCTCCATGAAGTTGCTGAACTCGTCGCGCGTGACAATCGTGCCGAGCGGATTGATGGGATTGTCAATGTAGATGAACTTCGTCTTGGGCGTGACCGCGGCCAGCATCTGCTCGAGGTCGTGCCGCCGATCGTCGGTCTCCGGCACGCTGACCACGCGGGCGCTCATGATGCCGGCGTGAACGCGCGCCATCAAAAACGAGTGGGTTGACATGATAATCTCATCGTCCGGCTGCAGGTAGCAGAGGCAGAGCATCAGGATAATCTCAACCGAGCCGTTGCCGAGGATAACCGATTCCGGGTCAACCTTGTAGAACGTCGCCAGCTTCTCTTTCAGGTCAACATAGGCGTCCTCCGGATAGCGGTTGAACTCCGGCATGGCCCGGCGCAGAGCAGTCAGTGCCCGCGGACTCGGGCCGAGTGGGTTCTCGTTTGAGGCGAGCTTGATAATCGGCCCTTTCAGTCCGAGTTCGCGCCGGAGCTGCTCAATCGGCTTGCCCGGCTGGTAAGGCTTGACGCTTTCAAGACAGGGTCTGGGAACGGGCAGCATCTCCGTCCTCCTTGGATGTCATGGTCATCTTCGCGGCCTCCTGAACTGGCCGCCGCGCAAAGGCAAAAAGCACACCACCGGCCAGGGCAAAAACCAGGTCCAGCGCCAGAAAGAGTAGTGCTGCGGCCAGGGCCAGCTCCTCGGTCAGGCGACCGGTCAGCCAGGTCGGGGTGAACAAAAGCACAAACGCCCACTCCCGCACACCGATACCGCCGATGGTCGGGATGTTGACGATGATGTTGAGTAAGGGAATGAATATCAGGTAATAGACGAGCGGCACGGTGCCGCCAATGGCTCGGGCCGTGCTCCACCACGAGAAGGCCAGCATCGTCTGCACGCCCATGCCAGCAAGAAAGCTCACTGCCAAGGCACCGCCCGAATGCCGGTATTGCTTCACCGCGTCGTAGGCTCGGTCCAGCCGCTCGCCCAGACGCAGCAGCCGAATCCGGCCAAAGACCCGGTTGACCAGGCTGTGCGCCCGGTCCGAAAAGAAGGTCAGGGTGACAAGCACCAGCGCACCGAGCCCGGCACAGAGCAGCACCAAAATCGCCGGGCCCCGGAAGGTGATGCCGGCAACTGCCAGTTCGAGCTGCCGCGACTGAACACTCGTCAGAAACATGAGGATTGAGACGAGCACTGCCAGGAAAAGCAGGCTGGTGAAACCAATCAGCCGGTCGAGCAGCGTGGCTGAGAACGCCTCGGCTGCCTTCTCTTTTGGCGCAGTGTAGGCGATACGCATCACGTCACCGCCGATCGAAGTCGGCAGCAGCTTGCAGAAGAAAAGCCCAATGGTGAAGACCCGCGCCAGATAGCCGGTCGAGAAGTGCAATCCACGCGCTCCTAACAGCACCTGCCAGCGCCAGGCCGAGACGATGACAAACAGGACATACCAGGCTGCCGCCATCACCAGCCAGCCTGGCTCGGCCCGCCGCACCAGCAGCAGCGCATCGCCCAGCTTGTCGCGAAAGAGCCAGCCGAGCAGCCCAAGCAGCCCGGCCGAAAGCAGGACCCGCAGCCCAGTGCTGACGATACTCCGAATCCGGCTGCCCTGCACGGCCACTAGTTACCACCCTCAGTCTGCCCCCTGTCCTTCGCTTTCGTCAGTAGTCGCTCCAGCCGCTCAACCCGCTCATTGATGCCAGCCAGAGCCTCGCCCAGAAACCCGGCTGCAAACAGTAGCAGCCCAGCCAGCACCAGTAGCACGACAAGATAGAGCAAGGGTCGGAACCCGTGCCCAAACAGCCGCAGAATGACGGCCACCACTCCGGCTATAAACCCACCCACCAGCGACAGCATTCCCAGAGTCCCGAAGTAGAGCATCGGCTTGCGCATGAAGGAGAGCTGAAACGCAACCGCCACCAGGTCAAAAAGCCCGATAAAGACCCGCAGCGGATTCGAATACTTGGCCTCACCCGCATGGCGCGGCCGCAGAGTCACCGGAATCTCGGCAATCCGCACACCCCGACTGGCAGCCAGCGGCACGATGTAGCGGTGCCAGTCCTTGCGCAGCACTACCCCATCAAGCGCCTCGCGCCGAAATGTCTTGAGCGCGTTGATATCATGTACCTTCAGCCCAAACAGCAGCCGGGCCAGGCCGTTGTAGATGGCTGAGACAAGCCTCTTCTCGTAATGACCACGCTTGCGGCCGGTAACCATCCCATAGCCCTCTTCGAGCTTCTGCACTTGGGCCATCACATCCTCAGGCAGAAACTGTAGGTCAGCATCGAGAATCGAGATGATGTCGGCCCGGGCCAGCTCCATACCGGTCACAATTGCCGCGGTCTTGCCCTGATTGGTCGGATGCCTGGCGACTCGGACAAATGGATACTTGGCCTGCTCTGCCAAGGCTGCCTCGTAAGTTCCATCCCGCGAACCATCGTCAACGATTATCACCTCATAAGTGGATGGAAACCGAGCAGAAAGCTCGGCCAGCAATGGGCCGATATTATCAACCTCATTGTAGGCTGGAACAATGACCGAGACTTCCGGCTTGGAGCTAAGCCCCATAACTGCCACAATATAGCATTATGTCCAGAAATGTCAAGCCCCCAATCGGCCGAACCCGCCCCAAAAGTCAGCCGCCAGCGGCTTACCATACTGCAACTAGCCGACAAGACGTAGCTTATGCTGACCGACCAGCGCGACCCCATCAATGGCCGCCAGCACCAACCTGTCGTTTATCTTACGCATTTGCAATATGTTACAGCCAACAATCGCCGCGGTGACCTTTAGGCTCAACGCCGACGTTCTTGAGCAGGGCTGCGGGAGTGGCGGTCGGTCTTGATTCTCTGGTCTGTTTGGGTTACTCTCTGGCGGTTCGAACAAACAGAATCAGGAGGACTTATCTATGGAAGCCAGTGTCAGTGGTCTATCCGCCGTCACGAGCACCGCAGCGCAGCGCAATGCTGCCGGCATGAAAGGCTGGATGAAGTTCCTGGGTATCATCAATATCATCGCCGGCGCACTCAATGCCCTCTCGATTGTCGGCATCCTCTGGGCGTGGATACCAATCTGGCTCGGTATCGTGCTCGTTCAGGCCGGCTCGCGCACCGGCGAGTATGCTGAGAAGGGTGACGCGGCCGCGCTCGCAGCGATGACCGACAAGCTAAAGAACTACTTCACAATATCCGGGATTCTGACCATTGTCTCGATCGGGCTCGGCCTGATTGCTGGAATTATCTGGGCGGTACTGATGATCGCAGGACTGATCGCCCTGCCCAGTCTGAGCGAGCTCTTCAACCGCTAATTCGCAACCCCAAAACAGGCGGCGGCACCAGCGGTGCCGCCGCAATTCCTTCACCAGTCGCTAGGACTTTTCGAGGAAGTGCTGCGGGTTGGCAGCAAACTCATCCCGGCAGCTTGGAGCACAGAAGTAGTAAGTCTTGCCCTTGTACTCGTAGCTGCAGGCTGCCTGCTCCTTGGTCACTTCCATTCCGCAGACCGGGTCATAGTTACCCTCGTGCTTGTGTTGGTGCTTTTCCATCGCCTGCTCCTAACCGGTTCGACCGGCATTATCGGCATCGGGATTCGTCCCAGCCGAACCGTGCTCGCTCAGCCACTTCTTTACCTGCGGCAGCCAGGCTGCGCCGATGTCCCGGCCGTCCCAGCGCGCCAGCACCCGCTCGCCCTCAGTAACCACCACTAGGGGCGGCTTGTCGGTCCAGTCAAACCAGGCAAAGTCGGCAACGTTCTCCGGTGTTGCCGACGGCCCGTCCACATAGCGAACGACCGGTGTCACCCCGACATGGGCCAGCACAGTCCGGGCCTTCTCACAGAGTTCGCAGCCTTCTTTGGCGAAAACTTGAAATGTCAGAAGAAATCTCCTTGGTAATGAGCTGCACAAATTAGCACCCGCCTGACCGGAAATCAATAGTGCATTTTCAACTGTAACGTCAAGACCAAATTGGCCAGTTCGGACTGGGTTCCTGCCTCGCTTACAGGCAAATCGCCGCCCCCGTTTCCCGCTGTCAAGCTTGACCCCGTACTGTTGACTAGTTTTCGACTATGGTCAAGCCCTGGCAGGGTGGTCGCGACTGAACGAACGCGAGTCGAACGCCACCGCCGCGCCAGTTGCGACAGCCGGCAGCTATTGTTATCCTCTGCCGCTGTGCAACCCCAAGTCGAAGCCGCCCTGCTTGCGTTGGGCCGCGGCCGCAGCCAGCTTCTCGCCTGCGCTCGCGACCGCCGTCTTTTCCTCGTCGGCGGCGCGGTACGTGATGCTCTGCTCGGGCGCACGCCCACCGACCTCGACTTTGCGGTCAGCGGCTCAGGCTACGAGTTTGGCCGCCTGTTTAGTCAGCGCACCCGCAGCAAGCTTGTAATCCTGTCCGAAGCTGATGATGAAGTCCGGGTTGTGATAGGCGGCCGCACGCTCGACTTCAACGGTCTCGGGGACAAGACCATTGAGTCGGACCTGGCGCGGCGAGACTTCACGGTCAATGCCCTGGCCGTAGAAATCACCGCTGCTGGCGTCGGCCCAGTCCTCGATGTTGCCGGCGGTCTCACCGACCTCAATCAGCGGCTGATTCGCCCGGTGTCTGACCAGTCGCTTGTCCAGGACCCGCTCCGGTTGCTTCGGGCGGTACGGCTCGGCCTTGAGCTTGGGTTTCGGATTGACGACCAGGTCTTCACGCTCGGCCACCAGGTCTCGCTCGCTGCCACCGCACCCGAACGCATCGGCGCTGAGCTGCTCCGGATTCTCGAATCGCCCGGATCATATGAGTTCATCCGCCGGCTCGACTCGATTGGCCGCCTGGCCGAGATTCTGCCCGAGCTTCAGCCGGTCCTAGCCGACGAGCAGTTACGGGAGCATTCATTCCGTACCTATCAGAAGATTGAAGAGATTATTGACCGGCCTGGCTTCTTCGGCCGGTTCGAACCAGAGTGGCGTGCCTACTTTGACAGCTGGGGCCTAGCCGCCCCTACCGCTGAACCACCAGCGAGCACCGAACCGACTGCTGAAGCCGCGCCAGCCGAACCGCCGGCGCCGTTGCCGTTCCGCCGGGGTCTGCTCAAGCTCGCTGGTCTGCTGCACGACATTGCCAAACCCGAGACCCGCTTCACCAACAGCGCTGGCGAAGTTCACTTCTACGGTCACGACAGCATCGGTGCAAAGGTAATCAAGCGGCTGGCCCGGGAACGACTGCGCCTATCGCGCCACCAAACTGAGATGCTCGTCACCCTGGCTGCCGAGCACATGCGGCTCCATCTGCTGGCAACGAGCAGCGACCTGACCGAACGGGCGATTCGCCGCTACTGGCGCGACCTTGGCCCGGAGGGTTTTGGCCTGATGATTCTCTGCGTTGCCGACGGCTGGGCAACTGCCGGTCGCACCACGCACCTGGAAGACACCATAACGCGAATGATTGAACAGAAGCGGGCTGAGGATGCCGTCGTTCGCGTTCGCCGGTTGGTCACTGGTGACGACCTGATTAGGCTTGGTCTCAAGCCCGGCCCGGCGTTCAAGGTTATTCTCCAAGAGCTCGAAGAGCTGCAGATTGAGGGCCGCATCACCTCGACCGAGCAGGGCATCGAGTATCTGAAGACCCATCTCGCCGGCCTAGCCGGTGCAACCGACCGCTAAATGGCATTCCTCTCCCATCTCTTCGGTCAGAAACACTCGTTCACCTATGGCCCGGTGCGCTCGCGCCGGTTGGGGTATTCGCTCGGCATCAACATCATCCCCCGCAAGACCTGCACCCTCGACTGCATCTACTGCCAGTGCGGCCGCACGACCCGCAAAACACTTGAACGCCAATCGTTCTACCCGATTGCCGACATCATTGCCGCGGTTCGGGCCGCAGTTGCCCGGACACCGCGGATTGATTATCTCACCTTCTCCGGCGAAGGCGAGCCGACCCTCAATGCCGACATCGGCCGCCTCATCCGCCGCCTGAAGGCGGAGTTCTCGATTCCGGTCGCAGTTATCACCAACTCAACCCTGCTCACCGATGGCCGCGTCCGGCGCGAGCTGGCTGCTGCCGACCTCGTTGTCCCCTCGCTCGACGCTGCTGACCAACGCGTCTTTTGGCGCATTGACCGCGGCCATCGTTCCCTGCGGGTCGCTGACATCATCACTGGGCTGGTGAAGTTCCGAAAGCGCTACTCAGGCCGCATCTGGCTCGAGATAATGCTCTGCAAGGACACTAATGACTCACCCGAACACTTGGTCCAGCTCCGTCACGCCGTTGCCGAGATCAACCCTGACCTTGTCCACCTGAACACCGTTGTCCGGCCGCCGGCCGAACCTTCGGCCCGACCGCTGTCCGCTGACGACCTAGAGCAGATTAGGCTCCTCTTCGGCCCCAATGCCCTTATCGCCGACCTGCCCAAATCAAGAAAAGCCAGCCCGCCGCTGCCTGCGCAGTCAGCCCCGAGTGAGCTGACCGAACGGATAATCGCCCTCTGTCATTCACGACCAGTGACTGTTGCTGAAATCAGCGGAATTACCAGCATCCCTCCTGCCGAACTCGATTCGACCCTGGCCCAGCTTGAACGGAGAAAAGAACTCTGCCGCCGTGTCCATCGTGGTATCGTCTATTACCAAGGCTGCCCCCCGAATAGCTAGACCGCTATCCCCTTAGAACTGCTTGCCTTGACAGTCATAGCCCTGCCCCTATAATTTCTACAGGTGACTGACGAAGAATTCTTCGAGTCATTGATGGCCGAGTGCATCAAGGTTAACGCCTCGGACCTTCACATGACCGTGGGTCGTCCGCCGACGCTCCGGATCGATGGGTTTTTGCGCCCAATTCCGGGCTGCCCTGTCCTTACCCCTGAAATGACCGAAAGCTTCAAGAACATCTGCACCAAGGACTTGCGTCACCTCCGCGCCCAGATTGACAATGGCGGTGGTGGTGACTTTGCCATGAGCTTTCGCAACATGGCCCGGTTCCGGGTCGCAGTCTATAAGCAGAAAGGCTATTTCGGTCTTGCTCTGCGACTGATTCCGCGGCGGATTCTCTCCTTCGAGGAACTCTTCGTCTCGTCGCACCTGATTCCCCGCATCAAGAACCTGCTCGACCGGCCGCACGGCCTGATTCTCGTCACCGGCCCGACTGGTCAGGGCAAGACGACCACCCAGGCGACCTTCGTTGACTACATCCTCGAAAGCCCGCGCCACGTGCTCACCATCGAAGACCCGGTCGAATTCGTCCACGACCACAAGAACGGTATTGTCACCCAGCGTGAGGTCGGCAGCGACGTCTCCTCGTTCCGCGAGGCAATCATGAAGGGCCTCCGGTCGAACCCGAATGTCATCCTCGTCGCCGAAATCCGCGACCTGGCCACTGCCGAAGCCACGATCTGGGCCGCCGAATCCGGCCACCTCGTCATCGGCACCCTGCACACCACCAACGCGCCCGAAACCGTCACCCGCTTCATTGACATCTTCCCGCCGGAAATCCGCGACCAGATCCGCATCCAGTTCTCGATATCACTGCTCGCGGTCTTTGCCCAGCGACTACTGCCCAAGGCTGGCGGCAAGGGCCGGGTTGGCTGCTATGAGATAATGATTGCCACCCCTGCGGTTCGTAACCTCATCCGCGAGCGCAAGGTCGAGCACCTGCCCTCAGCCATTCAGACCGGCACTGCCGAAGGCAGCATCTCTTTCGACGCCTATCTGGCCGAGCTCTACCGTGCTGGCAAGGTCACCTACGAAACCGCCATCGCCTCGGCCTTTGACCCCAAGGGCTTCCGCGACCTGATCGAATACGGTGCCCGTACCGCTGCCCAGCAGAAAGGCGGCAAGCCGGCCTTCCGCTAGGCAGGCGGCATTCGGACTTCCTCCTTTGCCGGCTACGCCGGCGTTTTTGTTTCTAGGGAAGTTCGCGCCGTTCGCGGGTAATTGCCAAGACTGTCTTGGCTGGCAGCCGCTCCCAGCTCACCTCAGCCACGTTCGGCAGTGGCCGACTGGTGACATAGCGAACGAGTTCGGCCTTGCCCATCCAGAGCACACCCTCACCGTCCCGCGTCTCGTCACCATGCCACGATGCGACCAAGACCAGGTCGGTGCTCATCAACCAGAACGAAAGGGCTGTCTCGCCGACCAACTCGCCCAGGGCCGCTGCCACCGACTCCATCGGCTGTTCCTGGTCAAGCCGGTTCAGCACATAAAGAAACAGCCGCTCGCTTGGACTCTGGGAATCAACAATCCTGCCGCCGACATCAAGCTGCCCTGGCCGCAGCACCTGCCCGAAATGACAGAACGCCCAAACCCGACCGCTGTCGCGCCGCAGAAACGGCTGCAGCTCTCGAACCCCGTGCACAACCCCCGATTCGGCCCAAAGGCAGGCAACATCGGTTCGCAGTTCGGTCAGCTTGTCAAAATCAGGGTCGCGCTGGGGCGGGTGGGGCGAGCGCAGGGCCTCCAGTCTTGTGCCATAGCAGTAGGCAATGCCCCAGTTGCCGGGCTCGGCGTCCCCGCCTGGGCCTGATCGCACTGCCTCAAGTAGCTCGGCCATCTCGAACCGGCCGACTGCCGCACAGAGGTTTATCACCTACAGCCCCAGTTCAAAACCCAGCCCAGTCGGGCTGATGCGGGCGCGCAGCCGGCGACGGACTGGCCCAGCAAACTGCATCTCCTGGTCAAACCCGTATAGCTGGGCCGAGACATAGGCATCAGCCATCGAGAAAACGATAACCGCACCGGTCCACCAAAACAAGGCAGTACGACGGTCGCGCAGTCTGACATAGTCAGTTGAATCACCGCGACCCAGCGCCGCCGACGCTGCCAAGTGTGTCCGGTAAGTGAAGAACCCCAGCGCCACCTCAGCCGGCGCGATCACCAAGGCCCGCCACCACTCACCGGTATAGACCTGCCCGCCGCCGGGCAGTAGCAGCGAAAGCAGTACTGCCCGTCCCGGCGACTTCTGGCGCCGACTTGCTCTTGCCGTCGCCACCGACTCACTCCTAACCGCGGTATCTTGCCCAGGGCTACTGTCCGGCCCCGGCGAGAACTCTCCGGCCGGCTGCGCCACCGCGACCGCCAGCCCGAGCAGCAGCAACTGCCACCCGCTGCCGACGCCGTGCCTTGCGGACAAAACAGACCTCCTACTGATTGCGAATGATTATCTCGACGCGCCGCTTGGGCACTGCTCCGACCAGCCCGCTTGAATCAACCGGTGGCCGCAGCTCGCCAGCACTCACGACATAGATACGTTCCGGGGCCACGCCCCAGCTAATCAGCGCCCGCGCCACGGCACCGGCCCGAGCCGCAGCATACTCCCAGCTACTCGGATACTGCTGCCGCAGTCGCACCGGCACACCCGACTTGTCAGCGTGACCAACGACATCGATCCTGCCGGGCAGGCTCTGGATTGAAGGAATATAGGCCCGCAAGGCCGACTCGCCCTGGGGCGTGATTGTCAGCTCCTCAGCACCGCCGAAAAGCTCATCAAAAGTGAAAGCCGTCCGCAGCAGGGTGTCGTTCAGCCGCCGCACAAACTCCAGGCTATCGGTCAGCTCGCGCACCTGGTCGGTCCACATCGCAATCTCGTTCTGCTGCCGGATGATGCGGTCGGCCCGGGGAATATAGGCGAAGTTATAGAAAAGCAGAAAGACCGCGGCCAGCAAGAGCAGAAGAATCCAGCCAGCACTGCTGATAAGCCCCTTCACTCCGCTCCCCACTTCCCCATTCGGTACTCGCAATTCTCGATTCTGCCTGAGTCCCGCCTGCCCACGCTAATTCCACCCGGCAAGCTGCCGCTGCAGTCGTTCGAGCTTGGCCCCAAACTCTGCCCGGCGCTGCCGTTCGTTCTCGACCACCTCAGGCTTGGCCCGGGCCACAAACTCCGGATTGGCAAACTTCGCATCAATGCTGGCAATCAGTCGTTCAAGATTCGCCACCTCGGCCCTGATTCGGCCAATCTCCTTCTCGACATCAACGATGCCGGCCAGTGGAACATAGACCTCCAGCCCGGCCAGCACCGCCACTGACGACTTGGCCGGCCGCTCTTGCCCAAACCGAAGTCCGGCCACCTTTGCCAGGTCTCGGGCCAGCTCCTCATGGGCCGCAAGAAACCGCGCCAGCTCCTCATCCTGGGTGTTGACAATGCACTCAACCACCGCCTTGGCCGGCACTGCCATCTCTGCCCGGATGTTTCGCACCGCCGCAATCAGTTCGCGCAAGGTCTCGACCCGCCTAGTCTCAACCTGGTCCAGCGGCAGTTCTGTCGGCCACTGCGAGAGCATAATTGACTCGCTACCGGCCTGGCCGAATCCCAGCCGCTGCCACAGCTCCTCAGTGATGAACGGCATGAACGGATGGAGCAGTTGCAGCGTGCCGCGAAACACATCGGCGAGTGTCTGCCGCACTGCCGGGTCATCGTTCCGCAGCCGGGTCTTGGCGAACTCCAGATACCAGTCACAGAGGTCATGCCAGAAGAAGTCATAGAGCGCGGCTGCCACCTGCGAATAACTACACCGCTCCAGCCCCTCGGTGACACTCCGCCGGGTCAGATTGAACCGCTCCCTTATCCAGTTATCCGTTGCCTGCAGTGGGACTTCTGCCTTACGATGATCAGCAGCCGGCTCGGCCAGATGCGGTGCCACCAGCCGGGCTGCGTTCCAGACCTTGTTCGTGAAGTTGCGGCCAAACTCAAACCGCTTCTCGCTCAGCCGGTAGCTCTGCGACTGGCTCTCCAGATAGGCCAGCGTGAACCGCACCGCATCGGTCCCATACTTCTCGAACATGTCCACCGGGTCAATTCCCACCCCCTTGGACCGGCTCATCCGCTCGCCGGACTCGACGAGGATAAACGAATGGAAATAGACCCGCGAGAAAGGAATGTCGCCCACAAACCGCAAGCCAGAGAAAATCATCCTGGCAACCCAGAGGAAGATGATGTCCGGTGCCGTGGACAGAAAGTCGGTCGGATAGAACCGCGCCAGGTCCGGTGTCTTCTCGGGCCAGCCCATCGTCGAGAACGGCCAGAGCGCTGACGAGAACCAGGTATCGAGGATATCCTCATCCTGCCGCAGGTTATGCGAACCGCACTTCGGACACGCAGTCGGGTCGGTGCGGCTGACAATCACCTCGCCGCAGTCACAATACCAGACCGGAATCCGATGCCCCCACCAGAGCTGCCGCGAGATACACCAGTCACGGACGTTGTACATCCAATCGAGATAGACCTTGGTCCAACGTTCGGGAATGAACTTCACCCGGCCCGACTCGACAACCTCAATCGCTGGCCGGGCCAGCTCCTGCATCCTGACAAACCACTGCTCCGAGAGCAGCGGCTCAACCGTCGTCCCGCACCGCTCGCAGTTACTCGCACTCAACCGATACGGCTCAATCTTCTCCAATAGTCCCTGCGCCTCAAGGTCCGAAACCACCTGCCGGCGACACTCCTCACGCGAAAGCCCCCGATACTTGGCCGGCACCGCTTCAGTCATCCGGGCCCGGTCGTCAATCACGGTGATAAACTCAAGGTTGTGCTTACGGCCCATCTCAAAGTCGGCCGCATCATGCGCCGGCGTCACCTTCACCGCTCCGGTTCCAAACTCAGCCAGCACCAGCTCATCGGCAATAATCGGAATCTCGCGGCCCACCAGCGGCAGCACCAGCTTCTGCCCGACCAGCCCGCGATAGCGCTCATCCTGCGGATTCACCGCCACGGCCGTATCCCCAAGCATCGTCTCCGGCCGGGTCGTCGCCACTACCACATACCGGCTCGGGTCATTGGCAAACGGATAGCGAATGTACCACCAGTGGCTCGCCACCTCCTGATGCTTGATTTCGAGGTCTGACACCGCCGTATGACAACGCGGACACCAGTTCACAATCCGCGTGCCCCGATAAATCAGCCCGTCCTCGTAATAACGGACAAACGCCTCGCGCACTGCCCGCGAACATATCTCATCCATCGTAAACCGGGTCCGGCTCCAGTCGCAGGCACAGCCCAAGAGCTTGAGCTGCTCGATAATCCGCGTGCCGTACTTCTCCTTCCAAGCCCAAGCCCGCTTCAGGAACTCCTCGCGGCCGAGCTTGAATCGGTCGGTTCCCTCTGCCGCCAACTGGCGGTCAAGATGGGTGTGGGTACCGATACTCGCGTGATCGGTCCCGGGCAGCCAGAGCGTCTCATAACCCTGCAACTTCTTGAACCGAATCTGAATATCCTGCAACGTATTATTCAGGGCGTGACCGACATGCAGCGAGCCGGTGATGTTCGGCGGCGGAATTACAATTGAGAACTTGGGCTTCGGCGAATCCGGATTCGCCCGAAAGAAGCCGCGTTCCTCCCAGAACCGGTACCACTTCGATTCGACCGGTTTGGGGTCATACTGGGGTGGAAAATCACTATCGTGCATTTGGGCCATGACGCGTGATTATAGAAGCCCGCGCAAGCCCGTCAACCAAAGGTCAGACAGCAGTGCCGCGACCAAGCCTGCTCAAGCCGCCAGACAGGGCCATTATCCGCGCCCCTCTTGACCCACCGCCGACTTCAGGCATATTGTCGCCATGGCGAGAATAGCGGCCGTCCCCATCATCAGACTAGTTGCCCAAATAGCCAACTTTGGTTCGGTCGGAACAGAGTGATCGAACAAAGATTTGGCGGCTCTTGGACTGATAACAAGCTCGACAAACTTAGACGCTATTTAGTGGAATACACCAAGATCTTTAGCAAAGCTAGCGGAGCGCGGCGCTTCTTTACCATGTATGTGGACGCCTTCGCCGGAACTGGTTATCGGACACGTCGCCAAGAAACAGATTCCGGACTCCCCCTATTCCCCGAACACGAAGACGCAGACGCAGTCAGGTTTCTCGAGGGCAGCGTATCACTGGCCTTGTCGCTGAAGCATGGCTTCGATCGTTACGTATTCATCGAGATCGACCCTCAGAAGGTCAACGAGCTCAAAGACCTAAGCACCAAATATCCGGGCCGCAACATCGTCATCAAGACCGGCGATGCCAATGTGCAAATACCAACTCTTTGCTCACAGACCGACTGGCGGAATCATCGCGCCGTAGTCTTTCTCGATCCGTATGCGATGGAAGTGAACTGGAAAACTATCACATCGTTAGGACAAACGAAGGCAGTAGATTTGTGGTTGCTGTTCCCCCTCTCCGCTGTAAACCGCCTATTGACCCGACATGGGCCGCCGCCAGATTCTTGGGCAGACCACCTCACCCGAGTATTTGGCACTGAAGACTGGCGCAACGCCTTCTATCACTGCACAGCCAGTGAGACGCTATTCGGACCCGAAGAGCGTCAACTGAAACAGGCGGACTTTGACACCATCGGCCAGTTCTTTGTCCGTCGCCTTGAGACAGTTTTCGCCAAAGTCGCCCCACACCCGCGTGTGCTCTTCAATTCACGCAATGTTCCGCTATTTCTTCTCTGTTTTGCTGCCGCCAACCCGCACAAAGGCGGCGACATTGCGCTACGAATCGCCGAACATATACTCAATATGTAACAATGGCCATCAATTCCTCAATCGAATGGACTGAGGCGACCTGGAACCCGGTCACCGGTTGCACCCACATCAGCGCCGGTTGTGACCACTGTTATGCCGAGCGGATGGCACTGCGACTACAATCAATGGGGATGCCGAAGTACCGCAACGGCTTCCAAGTCACTGTGCACGAAAACGAACTGCTGCTACCCCAATCCTGGCGCCGGCCACGCATGGTCTTTCTCTGCTCGATGGGCGACCTCTTCCATCCGGCGGTGCCGGTCGAGTTCATCAAACGCGTGTTTGCCGTGATGCGGGCCACGCCCCAACACCGGTTTCAGGTACTAACCAAACGCAGCAAACGCCTGCTGGCGATGGCTCGACTGCTGCCCTGGCCCGACAATGTCTGGATGGGCGTAACTGTTGAAGATGCCCGCGTGTCCCGGCGGATTGACGAGCTCCGGCAAGTACCAGCAGCAGTGCGATTCCTTTCCTGCGAACCGCTATTAGGACCGATGGACAATCTTGACCTGCGCGGCATTGATTGGGTGATCGTCGGTGGCGAATCTGGCCCGGGTGCAAGGCCGATGAGGCGCGAATGGGTGCTCGACATCCGCCGCCAGTGTAGAGCTGCCGGTGCAGCGTTCTACTTCAAGCAGTGGGGCGGCACTCGCCGGCATCAGCACGGCCGCCAGCTCGATGGCCAAGAGTACACCGAAATGCCGATTGCCGCTGACCGTCCGACGAAACTGTTACTAGCCGAGCTTTCTCCACCCCCGCACTAGTCGCGCTCCGTAGGCCGGCCTCTTGCCGGCTCCTTTCTCAACTTTCCCAACACCGCCCAGCAGCGAACTCGGTTCGCGGCAATTGAAGTTGTGCTACAACCAGGATTGTCTGTCATTCCGAGCGACGCGTCCGGCGCGAAGTCGAGGAATCTTCGTAGCCGCGGCGGCGAAGACCCTTCGACTCCGCTTCGCTCCGCTCAGGGTGACAGTGGAGGGGCTTCGCTCAGCCAAGGTGATAGTAGGATGCTGCACCCCGTTCAGCGCGGCAGCGAGATGCTTGGTTCGGCTCAGGATGACAAGGATGGCGGCCGGGTGTACATCAATGACGAGCAGTATTTCGCCGGCATCCGGCCCGAGGAATGGGAGTTCCATATCGGCGGCTATCAGGTGCTAGCGAAGTGGCTCAAAGACCGCAAGGGCCGCAAGTTGTCCCACGATGACATTCGCCACTACCAGCGTGTGGTCGTCGCCATCCGCAACACCATCCGCCTGATGGAGGAAGTGGACAAGGCCATTCCCAGGTGGCCGATAAAGTAGCCAAGCCAGCAGTTTGGCGTTTGCAACCGTCGCTCGTCATCATGCCTTCATATATGGTTATACGCACTGCCCAGCCAAAGTGAGCGGCCCAGATACGGCAAGAACTGTCGGTGCCAGAGCCAGGATATTCTCTTGCACCATTCTTAGGGTGCAGAGCCAGGTCGCGGACTTGGGGCCTAAGTCGAGGCTATCCAAGCTGATGGCTGATTTCTCCTTACCTCCCCCTCCTCTGTCCCGGGGATGGTTACCCGTGCTCCTTCCGGGCGCGACTCAGGTTGTCTCTACCACGATGCTCGCCACTATCTTCTAGAACATGCTTGGGGCTGTGTTTGTGACTGTACCTGCTGATAAGCCTCGAATCCTCTCTCTGCCGGTCTTAGGCCGAAGGCTATCGGTCAGGCCTTGCCCAGTCTCGCTCAATCGCTTTTCGCCCTAGTTCCTACCGGCCTTGGCCGCGGCCTTCGCCCGCGAACTTGGGACAGAACTGCCAAAACCAAAAGAGAACCAACTAGCGAGACCGGATTCCGGTTCTCACCCCTTAGTGCCTTAGTGACCTTGGTGGTTAGTCGCTAGCCAGGGCTGGAAACCGGCGCTGGGGTGGTGTATGATTGTCCAGTACCTATGAAAACCTATGTTGTCCTCATCTGTCTGACAGTCGCACTTGCCTCTGCCTTTGGCGCCGAGCCGGTGCGCATCATCCGTGTTGACATTCCTAACCGCGAGGCTGGTCGTGCTCTCGCCCGCGAGCTTCGGCTCGATGTTGACGGTGCCGGCCCTGGGTTCCTGCAGGTCTATGCCGATGACATGACGATTCGGCAAATCCGCGCCCGCGGCTATCCGGTCACGGTTCTTGTTAACGACTATGTGGCCCAAGCCGAGCGTGACCTTGTCACCTACTACACCTATGCCCAGGCCTGCAGCATTCTTGTATCCCAGGCCTCGCTCTATCCGGAAATCACCCGGCTCGAAACCCTCGGTTTCTCGGCCGGCAACCGGATGATTCCGGTCATCTATGTAACCGGTAACGCCCACACACCAGCCCCAAAGCCGCGGCTGCGCGTCATTGGCGTTCATCACGGCAACGAGAAGACAAGCACCGAAATCTGCCTTGCCCTGCTCCAGCACCTGACCGCCAACTACGCCACCAATCCCCAGATTCAGGAACTGGTCAACACCCGCGAGTTCCAGATTATCCCGGTCTTCAACCCCGACGGCCACGTCGCCAACCGGCGCACCAACGACGCCGGTGTTGACCTCAACCGTGACTACGGCTGGGAATGGGAGAACTACGCGGTTCCCTACAGCCAGCCCGAGACGCGCGCCCTGCGCCGCCACTCCGAGCGGAATGTCCCGACCAACGAGTACGAATACCACACGACTGCGGCCTATGTGAACTATCTCTGGGACAACACGCCGATTGACCCGCCCGATTCAGCCTGGATTATCTTTCTTGCCCAGGCCTATGCTGACTCGACCTACGGTTCGAGCACAACCCGACTGACGCCCATCAACGGCTTTGACTGGTATGAGGTCCACGGCTCGTGTCAGGACATGGTCTTCGGCTGTTTCGGCACCCTGGCAAACACAATTGAGACCGCCCTGCCCTCAACCCGACCGAAGATTGACTCAATCTGCACTGCCAACATCCGCGCCCTACTCTACCAGGTGACCGCGGCCGGTTGGGGCATCAACGGCATCGTCACCGACTCGGTTACCGGCGAGCCGCTCTGCGCCCGGGTCGAGGTCACGAGTCCCCGGCGCTGGCACAGCTACACCCACCCATTGACCGGTGATTTCCACAAGATGGTCGCGCCGGGCAGCTATGATATTCGCGTCTGGGCCAACGGCTACGAGCCTAAGACCCTGACCGGCGTGGTTGTGCCGAGCACCGGCGGTGTCACGCTCAACATTCCGCTGGCCCGGCCAACGAGTGAACCGCTGAACTACGCCTATCGTGTCTTTGCCCTCAAGCGGGTTGACGATAGCCATGTCCTGTCTGGCACCGGTGCCGACGCACTCGGCCCCCCTGACCTGCGCTCCTACCGGGTCGGCCCGTCCAGCAGCATCATCTTTGAACTCGACCCAAAAATCGCCTGCCGCAATCGTCCTGGCGCTGACCTGACTGTCTATGCTACCGGCTCCTACACTGTCCAGGTCGCGGTTGACCCTTGGGGCACCTACACTAGCCTCGGTTCTGGTACCGGCACTCAGAGCTTCGACCTTGGCAGTCTTGACTCCTGCCGCTATGTCCGTATCAACGAGACCAGTAACTGCGCGCTCGACGCTGTCGGCTTTGCCGGCGAACCCTGGACCGGTACGAGCGAGATTACTACGCTACCAATCGGCCCGCTCCTTGCTGTCAGCCCCAACCCCTGCCGCGGCACTGCCATTCTCCAATTGACCGCTGGCCCGCTCGACGGGTCGGCCACGCTGGCAATTTACGACGCCGCTGGTCGGCTCCTCCGCACCGCTGCCTTCGACAACTCTTCCTTGGTGATTAGCGGCCTCGCCAGTGGTATCTACTACTGCCGGGTCCAGACCCGCGCCCGCACAGCGACCGTCAAGCTGACTGTTCAGCCCTAGGCCTGAGACTCGTTCTGATTCGGGCCGCCGGCTTGCTGCCGGCGGCTCTTCTTCAGCCGCTGCGCGGTGATGCGGTCAAGCAGGGACTCGATTCGGTCATGGAACTGATAGTAGAGGAGCGCCAGTGCCCCAACTACTGCGGCCAGTATCACCCACTCGCGCCAGCCAAAACCGGTAGCAGTCGAGCCAACCCAGCATTCGAGCAGATTCGACGGCAGCCGGGCAACCAGAACCAAGCCCCAGAAGAGCAGTAGCGGCATCGAAGTCAGCCCGGCAAGATAATAGACCCAATCGCCAACCGGATTGGGCACAAGCAGCAGCAGGAAGATATAGAAGGTCCCGCGCCGCAGCACCACCGCATCAAGCCGCGCCAGCCGCTCCTCAGCGATAAAGAACCGGAGCACCTGCCGACCGACCAGCCGCACCAAAAGAAAGTCAACTGTCGCGCCCAGTATCACCCCAAACATCAGCCAGAGAATCGTCGGCCAGACCCCAAACGCATAGCCGGCCGCAAACGACATCGCGTTACCGGGCAGTGGTGCCACAATCACCTGCAGCATCTGGAACACAACGATGCCCAGTGGCGCCCAAGCGCCCCAGCTTCGCACTAAAAGCCGCAGCTCATCAGGATGCCGGAAATAGTGAACGATCGGCCGACCCGCGACCAGAAAGACAACGATGAAACCGACGATAATCGTCGCGGTGATGACGATGCCCAGCCGCTCGCCGGCAGTCGGGCCTCGTCCTGAGCCGGTCCTAGCCGACAAGCACTGCTCCGCCGTTGACGTTCAGAATCTCGCCAGTGATGAAGGTCGCCAGGTCTGATGCCAGAAAGAGCACCGCGCCGGCAAACTCATCGGGCCGACCGACCCGGCCCAAAGGGATGGAGTCAAGCACCCAGCGCCGCAGCCGCGGCACGGCCAGGGTTGGCTTGCTCATGTCAGTATCAAACCAGCCCGGCGCGATACAGTTGACGAGAATGTTGTGCGCGGCCAGTTCCGGCGCGAGTGACTTGGTCAAGGCGATGATTGCGCCCTTGCTGGCAGCATAGTGCGAGTGGAACGCCTCGCCCCGCTGCCCAGCGGTTGACGAGACGAGAATTATCCGGCCATAGCCCTGCCGCTTCATCACCGGTACAGCGGCCCGCAGAGACCAGAACACACCCTTGAGGTTGACCGCCAGCATTTCTTCGAGCCGCTGGTCGCTCATTCGCTCAATCGCCGCCTCATTCCAGATACCGGCATTGGCGACAAGGATGTCGAGTCGTCCAAGCTGCTGAACTGTCGTCTGGACAAGCCTTCTTACCTGTCCGCTTTGCGCCATATCAGCCCGCACCGCAATCGCCCTGCTGCCCAGGCCACAGCACTCGTCAACCACCAGCTTTGCCGCCCGGGTATTGCGATGATAGCTGATCGCCACATCGGCCCCGGCCCGGGCCAAAAGGAGCGCTGCAGCCCGCCCCAGGCCGCGCGACCCACCGGTCACCAGTGCCACCCTGCTATCGAGGCTGATAGTGACGCCTTTACCGCTCATCGGCCACGACCGTCATGAACCGGTCAATCTCCGCCTCGGTGTTGTAGAAATGGGGCGCGACCCGCAGCATCCCCTCGCGCAAGGAGCAAGCACAGCCTGCCCTCACCAGTCGGGCAAAGACTGCGCTTGCATCGGTTCCCGGCTTGCGGGCAGTAATGATGCCAGCGCTGCGCTCCGGCTCAGCCGGTGTCACCACCTCGTAGCCGGCCTGTTCGAACCGCTCGCGCACCATTCCGGCCAGCCGGCGCACCCGCTCAGCCACTGCCGCGATGCCAAACTCATGAAAGAGCGCGAGACTGGCTCCCAGCCCAGCGATACCGAGATAGTTCTTTGTCCCTTCCTCGTAACGGGCCGCACCCGCCTTGAGCGGTTTCGGACTGAAAATGTCGTTGAACTCCTGCCACTCGCAGGAAAGCCAGCCCAGGTTGCACCGCCGCAGCCGCCCCAGCGTCGCTGGCCGCACCAAGAGAAACCCGCTGCCCTGCGGCCCAAGCAGCCACTTGGCACCATGACTGACCACAAAGTCTGCCGCCACCTGGCTCCAGTCGAGGTCAACCGCGCCGATGCCCTGAATCGCGTCAATAATCGTCGTCACCCCCCGCTCCCGGCACTCCTGACAGAGCGTACGAATGTCATTGCGCCGGCCGGTCAGAAAGTGCACCCACGACACTGCCACTGCCCGGGTCCGGCTATCAACCAAGCGCAGGGCCGCGCCAATGTCGGCGCAGAGTGCCGCGCTCGTCACATAACGGCGCTCGACCTCGGGCAGGACAAGTTCAAACGGATAGGTGACAGTCGGAAAGTCGTCGCGCATCAATACGACATTGTCGCCGGCCTGCCATTCGAGCGAGCCAATAGCAATCAACACCCCAGCCGACGTGTTCTTGGTGAAGGCAATCTCAGACGGTTCGACGTGCAGCAGCCGTGCCAGCCGGGCCCGCGTCTCCTCTACTATCGCCTCTGCATCCGCATAAGGCACCTGGCCTTCCTGGCTGGCCCGCTCGGCAAAAGCGGTAATCGCCACCACCGCAGTTGCCGGCAGCGGCCCGGTCGAGGCGTGGTTCAGATAGACCAGTCGCTGGGTCACCGGCATGAGCCGTCGCAACTGCTCAACGCTACTGCTGCTCACCGCCGAGATTATCACCACCGGCCTCGACTTGGCAAGTCTGGACCGCTTGACTCTAGCCGTAGCCGCGACTAACTTCAGCCGGTGAAATCTTATTGTCGGCTACTGCTCTTGGGACTCTGCCTGACCAGCGCCTGCAACGAGCGACAGCCGACGCTGCGCCGTTCCACCCGCCTGCTCTTTGATACCTATGTGACGATTACTACCTTTGCACCCCGCCGCCAAGCTGACCAGGCAATCGAACTGGCCTTTGCCCGGCTCGACTCCACAAACCACCGATTCAACCATCTCGACAGCACGAGTCCGCTCTTTCGCTTCAACCAGTATGGCGAGCCACTGCACGATTCCGAAATCGTCTCCGTTGTCCGCGGCGCACTCAGGGTCAGCGAGCTCTCCGACGGCGTCTTTGACATCACCGTCGAGCCACTGGTCCGACTTTGGGGATTCTACAGCGGGCACCCGGCCGTCCCTGACCGGGCCGCAATTGACTCCTGCCGCCAGCTTGTCGGCTACGGCGCACTTGCGTTTCGCGGCGACACCTTGGTCAAGCTGCGGCCCGATGTCACCATTGACCTTGGCGGCGTGGCCAAAGGCTATGCCCTAGCTGCCGCGGCCCAAGTGCTCCGTGCTGCCGGCGTTGACTCGGCAATCATTGACATCGGCGGCGATGTCTTTGCCATCGGCCGCAAGGGTGACCGGCACTGGCGGGTTGGCATCCGCTCGCCCCGCGCCGACACGCTGATTGCCACCCTCGCGGTGACCAATCAGGCAGTCGTGACCTCGGGTGACTACGAACGCTACTGCTTCGGCCCGGACAGCACCCGCTGTTGCCACATCATTGACCCGCGCACCGGCTGGCCAGCCCAAGGCAGCGCCAGCAGCACCGTGGTCATGGCCGACCCGACACTCGCCCAGTGCTGGTCCAAGGTCCTCTTCATTCTCGGACCCAAAGCCCTGCCCCTGCTCCAGCAGCAAGGCATCCCCGCCATGCTCGTCACCGCCACCGAAAGCATCCTCACCACCCCCGATTTCGACCGGCTCATCGCCAAAGACCAACGGTCAGCGCACTAGCGCCCGACCGCAGACCGGACAGGTTCCATTCGGATAGACCGGCCGGTCATTAGGCCAGACCCCGCAATCAATCGGCCCCAGCCGCGCCGCCACCTCAACCGGACAGCGGCCGTACATCCGATGAAACGCCTCAAAGGTCTGGCAGCCGTCCGAAGTCCGGCCGCACCGCCGGCAAACAAACCGGGGCGAGACCGCAACAGCAAACCGCCGATGGTAACCGGCAAAGCGCACCCGGCCCCGGCACTCGATACAGGTCGCACCGTCGAAACGCGAGTAGTTGATGCGGTCAACCAGCGTGGCCCGTTCCAGCGATCCCTCGTCCTCAAACCGCCGCGCCCGCCGATTGAGCATCGGCATGTCAATATCAAAGGCATCGGCCAAGTAGTAAAAGACCGGCGATGCGTCCAGCGCTGCCGCACCCGACCACGAGCCGCCAATTGCCGGCCCCAGCCCCCGCATCTGATGGCCGACGACCGCAAAACTGAGCACAATCACTATCCCGATACCAGCACCAATCAGGCCACCGCCAATCCGTCCTGCTCCGCTCCTACCCCAGGCCGGGTCCAGTTTGAGCAGCCGCAGCGCCAGCGGAATGAGCACCACCACCAGCAAGGTGACAACTGCCAAGGCCACAAACCCCACTTCGTAACTACTGGTCAGCCGGTGGCCAAGCGAGTAAGCGGCCAAGCCCAGGACCAGTGCCAGCAATATCCGCAGAACGTCGGCTAAGGCCCAGAACAAGCCCCGCCTTGCCTCCAGCGCAACTGTCAAGGAAACAACTGCCAAAGCGAGGATGTCAACAAGGAACGGCACAACAGAGTCTAGCACCAGGCCGCGGCCTGGTCACGCGCTGCTACTTGGTCAGCCCGGTCGCGAGCGCCCCGGCCTGCAAACTGCCACAAGACACGGCGATCGCCGTGGTCGGCCGCGGCAAAGAAAAACCAAATCGGCTCCCCTTACCCGGCTCGCTCTCAACCCAAGCCTCACCGCCGAGCTTCTCCATTATCCGGCGCACGATTGACAGTCCCAAACCATGGCCGGTTGCCCGCGCCTGATGGAGCCGAGTAAACGGCAAGAAGAGCTTGGCCTGGTCCTCCTTACTGATGCCCGGCCCGTTATCCTGCACCCAGAACCGCACCTGCTCGGCCAGCACCTCAGCGCCAACCTCGATCCGGGGCGGCCGGCCACCGTACTTCATCGCGTTACTCAGATAGTTCGTCCAGACCTCTTCCAACCACGGGCCGTAGCCAACAGCAGCCGGCCACTCCGCCGGCAAAATCAACTGGGGCTGGTGCTCGTCGGCCAGATACTGCAACCGCTCCCAAGCCCGTTCGACAATCGGCCCCATTTCGACAATCCCCGGCTTTACCTCGGCCTTGCGCACCCCGGCCAAAAGTAGCAACTCATCAATAATGTTCTGCATCCGAGCCGCATTCAGGGCAATCTGCCGCAGACAATCAGCAGTCTGCTCGTCAACACTCTTCGATCCCTCCCACCGCAAGAACTCGCAAAACCCGGTCACGGCTGTCAGCGGATTCTTCAAGTCGTGCGCAACCGTATGGGCAAATGCATCAAGCTCGTCAATCAGCCGCATGCGGGCATTCTCAGCTTGGCGCAACTCAGTAATATCCTGCGCAACACCGATAACACCGATAATCTTACCAGCCGCATCACGCAACGGCTCCACTACACTATCAAAGGCGACGCCGTCCATCTCCAACACATAACGGGCCTGCTCGCCGGCCAAAGCCCGCCGATGAGCAACAATCGCCGGATGCTGCTCATCAGTTGTCCCGAAATACTCAGCCAGCGGCTTACCCACTACCTCGCCCGGCTGCAGCCCCAGTTGCTTCAGCGCCGAGCCGGTCGAAGAAGTGAACCGCAGCTCGCAATCGGTAGTCCAGAGCACTGCCGGCATCTGCTCAACCAGCAAGCGCAGCCTCGCCTCGCGGTCGGCCCGCTCCGCCTCATGCCGCTTACGCTCACTCACATCCCGCAGCGAAAAGATGACCGCCGGCCTGCCCTCCCAAACAGTCAAGGCTGCTGCCAGCTCCACTGGCCGGCGCTCGCCATTCCGACCAACCAGCTCCAGCTCGTACTCATTCGGCTCGGGCTTACCCGCCAGCCGATTGCGGAACCGCTCAAGCAACTCTGGCTGCGACTCCGGCGGCACCAGCTCAGAAAAATGCCGGCCCACCAGCTCCCTTGCCGAAAAACCGGTCAGCTCCCGGCTCCGGCGATTGGCATACAGAATCAGACCATCGGTGCCGACAATCGCAATCCCGTCATGCGAGTTCTCAGCCAAGGCATGGAAATTCCGCTCTTGGTCGCGGATTCGCTGCTCGGCTCGCTTCCGCGCGGTGATATCCTGCAACATCCCGTCATAGTGGTCCGGCTCGCCATCGTCACCCAACACCACCCGCGCACTAAACAGCCCCGTGAAAGTACTGCCATCCCGTCGCCGCAACAGAAGCTCAACATTTTCCACCGCACCCGCACTATTCAATCGGCCGATTACATCACCCCGCTCATCCGGATTCGCATACACCGCCCGTACCGGCACTTGCAACAACTCTTCCTTCGACCGGTACCCAAACATCTCGACTACAGTCCGATTGACGCTGAGGAAACGGCCGTCTGGCGTGGTCTGAAAGATTCCCACCGGCACGTTCTCCTGCAACTGGTGCAGTCGCTCCCGACTATCCCGCAGAGCCTGCTCCATCTCGCGCCGCTCGGTGATGTCTTCACGAATCAGAATGAAGTGCGTCGTCACGCCGTCCGGCCCGTGGAACGGCGACAAGGTGAGCTGCTCCCAATAGACTGTGCCGTCTTTGCGCCGATTGCGCATCTCACCGGTCCAACTCTGGCGCTCGCGCAACGCCTGCCGAATGCTGTCATACAACTCCGGTGGCTCCAGGTCACAGAGCAGAAACGGCGGCTCTTTGCCCAGCACCTCACCGGCCGTGTAGCCGGTCAACATTGTATAGCGACTGTTGACATACTCAACCCGGCCCAGCGCATCAAGAATCATCACTCCCACCGGACTCTGCTCGACCGCATGGGTCATCTTCTGGAACTGCTCGGCCTCAGCCGCCCGCCGGACCGCAGTCTCGACCGTTGCCGGCAGCAACTGCAGGTACCGGCCGGCCGGGTCCTTGACTAAATAGTCAGCAGCGCCGGCCCGCAACGCCCGCACGGCAATCTCCTCCGAGCCCGAGCCGGTGACGAAAATCACCGGTGTTGCTCCGGCCTCAGCCAGAATCTCAAATGCAGTCCCGTCGCGCAGCCGGTAGTCAGCGACAATCACGTCAAAGGCCGCCGTGGCCAGCTCGGCCTTAGCCTCGGCCACCGAAGCCACTATCCGACAGCGATAATCCAGTTGCGCCTCGCGCAGAAAGCGCTGAAACGCTAGCTGGTCAATTCGGTCATCTTCAATAAAGAGGAGTTTGAGCTGATTCTCGTCGGACATATCCCCCCCTGCATTTGGGCATCAGCGCAACTAGCCCGGCCTTGAGTATCCGGGTTTGATGATGACACCATTGCTGCCTGACTGGCACTTGGTCTCCTTCGGTCAGTTGTAGATTAGTCCGGCAGTGCGGCAGTGTCAAGTGAAATCGTCAAGCCAGCACCGCTGACTCGGCTAACGGACAGCCCTAGCCACTGCTTGTCGTTTTGGTTTGATTGCTGCCTTCGGCGTGGCGGCTGCTGACTCTATTCGGTCGTCACTTGCCAGCCCGCGGCAGGGTGAATCCGAATCGACTGCCTTTGCCTGGCTCGCTTTCCACCCAAGCCTCGCCGCCGAGCTTCTCCATTATCCGCCGGACGATCGAAAGCCCCAGTCCCTGCCCAGTCGCCCGCGCCTGGTGCAGCCGAGTGAACGGCAGAAAGAGCCGCTGCTGCTCCTCGATGCTGATGCCCGGCCCGTTGTCCTTGACCCAAAACCGCACGCGGTCACCAACAACATCGGCCCCGACCTCAATCAGCGGCGGACGGCCACCGTACTTCAGAGCATTACTCAGGTAGTTGGCCCACACTTCCTCCAGCCACGGCCCATAACCCAGCGCGACCGGCCATTCTTTGGGCAGGTGCAGTTCCGGCGCGTATTCGCTGGCCATGTGACTGAGCCGGCCCCAGGCACCGGCCACGACTGCTGCCATATCCACCGGCTCGAGCCGAACCTCGGCCTTGCGCACGCCAGCCAGAAGCAGCAGCTCGTCAATGATGCTTTGCATCTTGCGCGCGCCCTGGGCGATGGCAGCGATGCTCTGCCGCTTGTCCTCCTCGCTCAACTGACTACTGCCCAGGTTGAGCAACTCGGCAAAACCCAGCACCGCTCCGAGCGGGTTCTTCAGGTCATGGGCAACCGTATGGGCAAAGGCGTCAAGCTCGCTGATTAGCCGCTCGCGCTCGGCCTCAATCCGTTTCCGTTCAGTGATATCTTCCTTTACCGCAACATAGTGGGTGACAACCCCATCGCGATTCCGTACCGGCGAGATTGAGGCCTGCTCCCAGAACAGCTCGCCGTTCTTCTTACGATTGTGGAACTCGCCGCGCCATTCCTGCCCGGATGATATCGTCCGCCAGAGCTCTTCGTAGAACTCGGCCGGATGCTCGCCCGACTTGAGGATTCGCGGATTCTGCCCCAGCGCCTCGGCAACGCTGTAACCAGTCAGACTGGTGAACTTGGGGTTGACATATTCAATCTTGCCCGTGACGTCGGTAATAACCACTGTCACCGGACTCTGGGCGATTGCCCGCTCGAGCTTGCGAACCTGCTCTTCCGCCTGCATCCGGCGAATGGCGTTGCCGACGGTCACCGGCAGTACCTGCAGATAGTGGCGCTCATGGTCCTTGATCAAATAGTCAGCGGCGCCGGTCTTCAGCGCCCGCACCGCCACACTCTCATCGCCGGCACCGGTCGTAAAGATAATCGGCATACCGTGGCAGAGTTCGACCACATCAAACGCCGTGCCATCACCGAGCGAGTAGTCGGTGATGACGACATCGAACTTCTCATCTGCGAGTGCTTTGCGGGCCTCGGCAACCGAGCCGGCGTACCGACAGTCATAGGCCAAGCCGGCTTCTTGGACGAATCGCTTGAAGGCCATTTGGTCAATCTTGTCATCTTCGATTAGCAGCACCCGCCAGCGCCGTTCAGCAGGATGGTTCATTTTATGCTCCTCCGTCTTGGCCGGCCGGCGGCTTGGGCAGGGTGAAGCGGAAGGTGGTTCCTGCGCCCAGTTCTGATTCGAGCCAGACCCGGCCACCGCCGGTCTCGACTATCTTCTTGACGACTGCCAGCCCGACGCCGGTCGAGTCGGCCTCGTCCCGGGGCCGCAGGGTTTGGAAGAGTCCAAAGACCCGCTCCCGGTCCTTTTCGGCGATTCCCGGCCCGTTGTCGGCAACGTAGCAGGAGTAGAAACCCTGGCCTGGGCCGCCGTCAGGCCCGGTCTCACCGCTGAGGCAGCCGATGCGCACGAGCCCGTTGGGCTTGTCCATATACTTGATGGCGTTGCTGAGCAAGTTCTGAAAGAGCTGTTCGAGTCGCACCTTGTCGCCGCCGACTACCGGCAGGTCTGTTTCGATTGTGACCTGAATATTGGCGGGTGGCGAGAGGTTATCAATGACGCCAGGCAACAGTTCGGCCAAGTTGACCGGCACCGGTTCGGTGCGGAGCCTGCCAGCCCTTGAATACTGCAGAATGCCGTCAATCAACTGCCGCATCCGGTCGGCCCGGGCCACGAGCATCCGCAATTGTTCTTGGCCGTCGGCGTCGAGTTTTGGCCCGTAGTCGGCGAGGACCCAGCGGGCCAAGGTATCAATTGCCCGCAGTGGTGCTTTGAGGTCGTGAGAGACGACATGGGCAAAGTCGTTCAGCTCCTGGTTGGCTGCTTCGACCTGCCGCAACAACTGGGCCTGTTTCTCTTCGGCCCGCTTGCGGGCGAGCAGGGCGTCGCGCAGGTCTTCGGCGAATTCGAGCGAGGTCCGGTTCGGCCCCTTCATATCCTGATAGAGCTGGGCATTGGAGAGAGCGAGTCCGGCGACGCGGGTGATAACGAGAGCGAGGTCGAGGTAGTGCTCTTTCTGTTCCGGGGCAGCGATGCCACGCACTTCGATTGTGCCAATTGCTTTGCTCCGGTGCCGGATGCTTAGCCGAAATCCGCGGCCGTCTTCGGTCCAGGCATAGGCCCGCCGGAACTCGGCCAGCTCGCGGACCTCAGGACTATCCCCTGCCAGCACTGTCGGCGGCCTTGCCCAGACGTGCTCAACCTGACCTTCTTTCAGGGCGACAAACAGCATCCGTTCTGGAGCCAGCAGGCTGCTGAAGGCGTCAAAGACCCGGTCGACAACTTTCTCCTCAGCCAGGGTCTCAGAGAGGGTCTGGACCAGTTCCCGCACCAGCGCGTAGTTGGTCAGTCGGCGATAGGCATCGGCGAGGATGGTGTTGAGCCGAGTGCGCTGGGCAGTCAGTCGTTCTTCGAGTGTCAGCTTCTCGATGAGCAGGGCTAGCGCAGCCTGGGCATCGGCTGATGTGTCGCATCGTTCGCACCAGTCAACGCGCACGACGCCCGGAACTTCGCTGCCGGCAAGGCAGCGACCGCCGATTACCCGCTGGGGCGCACCGCTGACAGCGCCAATACTACTACAGTCGGCTGGAAACGGTACGACTAAGACATCGGCAGCTGCCGCTCGCGTCGCGTGGGGCAACAGTTTTTCGCAGACGCCAATGCTCAGCTTGTCTGTCATTCTCTCAGCACTAGTTTATTCGGCCGCGCGATTGACCGGCCTTACCGTTGTCAGTTACCGGCCGCTATCAGCCGAGATTGACCTTGTGTCGCACCACGGCTCCGCGCGCCGACACGGTAACGAGATAAGTGCCGCGTTTGAGGCGACGGCCGTCTGGCCCGGTACCGTCCCAGCTTACATCGTGCAGCCCAGCTGACTGTTCTTCGTCAAGCAGCACCAACACCGACCGCCCGAGCATGTCAAACACTTCGACCCGCACCGGCCCGGACCGCTTGAGAAGATAACGCAGCTCCATCCGCCCGCGCCGGATTGCCGGGTCAGCCCGCACGATACTAACAATATCTTCGGGACTCGCTGCCAATCTTTCCTGCGCCGGCTCGCCTGCGGCAAAGACAATAACCGGGACCTCTTTCTCTAACCCGAGCACCGCGCCGACTGCCAGCCGCTCGGCCGCTGCCAGCGACAGCACCAGTCGGCCTGACAACCCCAGCGCCCGCGCCTGACCGAGCAACTGAAAGGCAGTGGCTCCGGCCTCAAGCAGCAGATTGGCTGAACCGGTGTCGGCAACCGTCACCACGACATAGCACGGTGCCGAACTCGGAATTCGACCAGTCGCCAGCCGGAGTCCAGGCCGCAGGTCGGTGCGTCCGATCCAGACCAGCCGATGGACAGGACCCGCAGCGCTGACATATCGGCCCAGACCCTGCTCGTTCAGCAGATAAAGGCGAATCGCCTGCTGGTCGGTTGCCAGTGTCGGCACGGTCAACCCCTGCTGATTGTTGAAGGTCAGATGCGGAGTCACGCCCCGTCCAGCCCAAAGCAACTGAGCAACCGTCGCATCAGAAAGCGGGAACGGCCGAAACCGATCGTCCTGTTCGAGATCGCGCACCACTGCCACAAACGAATCCTGGCCAATCACTTGGGGCCGGGGCAAACTGCCATCGGCTGACCGGGCGATTACCACTGAGTCCAGCGGCAGTGCCTCGGCCGCACCGAGCACCACGACCATCCTTATCGGCAAACCTGCCCCCCAGTTGAGATTGGCGTTATCGGCGGCCCAGCCGAGCGGACAGGCCACCACCCGCGGGTTCGGCTCCTGGCGAAAGGCTGTCGCTGCCAAAAGGCCGGCCTGTACTGCCGCGCCGGCAACTTCGTAACTCTGGGTCGCCACTCCAATCTCATAGGCCGAGGCCGAACTGTAGCGCCGGTCACCGGCCCGATAGAGCACCAGTCGGCGGCTAGCCAGTTCATAGCGATAGACACCGGAGCGCATCGCCACATAGAGCGTCCATTCCGGCCCCGGACTGATTACCGTCAAGGCCCGCGCCATTGCCCAGACAACATTGCCGAGCACCGTGCGGGGCAAGGAGTCGGAAAAACCGGCATACACCGAATAGCGGCTGTTCGAAACCAGGGCAAAACTTGACTGATGCGAAACCGGCTCAGGGAGCAAAATCGTCTCGGCATCCGCAGCTCGCACCGGCGGCATGGCACTGGCCATAGCCGCCCCGACGAGCAACCAGGCCAAAGACCGAGACATCATGTGAGTTTATCGGCAATACCGAAATAGTCAATCTGACCACTGCCAGTGGCCACCACGACTGCCATATCTTTGGCTACTCGCCGCTACCGCACTTGACACTCGGACAGCGGTGACTACGATTCACCCTAGCGAACTGCTATCGCCAGTAGCGCCAGCAGTGCCGTCGTTTGCGGCCATAGCTCAGGGGTAGAGCTCCGGCTTCCCAAGCCGGCTACACGGGTTCGATTCCCGTTGGCCGCTTGCCGTTATGTGCGATACGGTTGCGCGTCCCAGAGTATTGACCGGCTCTTAGCCTAGGAGAAGTATGCCCTGGTACGGTTACATTCATCCCTTGCTGGCGATTGCCACTTTGGCCCTCGGCCTTGTTACCGCTCAGACGAGCCTCTCTCGCATCACCCAATGGGACTTCCCGTTTACCACCCAGCGTCACCGCTCAATCGTATTTCTGCTCCTGACCGTTGCCAACTTTGTTATTGGGCTGCTCGTGACTGCCGACCTGCGCGGCCGGGGATTTGATACCCGGTTGACCGGCCACCTACCCCTCGCCATTATCACGATGGTCCTCGCCCTCGCTGCCGCGCTCGTCACCTTCACTCGCAGCCGCTCCGGCGAGGTTTCGGGAGCAATGCGTATCCACCCTCTGCTGATGGTTGCTGCCCTCACCACCATCTTCACTGCCGGGATGCTCGTGCTCTGGGCACTTATCTTCTAGCCCCCACCACACCTTTGCCCAAAGACCATGTCCGGCGCATCGTTGCGCAACTGCAAGCAGCCCTGCCCAGTCTCGCCGCACCGGTCAAGGCGATGCCTCAGCGCGAGCCGTATTCGGTGCTGGTAGCAGCGGTCCTTTCGACCCGAACTCAGGATACGGTAACTGCCCAGGCTGCTGCCCGGCTTTTTCAGGTTGCGCCAACTCCTGCGGCCCTTGCCCGGCTCCGGGTTGACAGCATCGCCCGACTCATCTACCCGGTCGGCTTCTATCGCACCAAGGCCCGACTCCTGCCCAAACTGGCACAGCAGCTCGTCGCGCTGGGCCGGGTGCCGGCTACCAAGGCCGAACTGCTGCTACTGCCCGGTGTCGGCCCCAAGGTCGCCAATATCGTCCTCGCCAATGCTTTCGGTCAGGACGCCATCGCTGTTGACACGCACGTCCACCGGATATCAAACCGTCTCGGCCTCGTCAGCACTAGCACGCCGCAGGCCACCGAGCAGGCCTTACAGCAGGTGCTGCCGCGCCGCCGCTGGCGCGAGTGGAACTATCTTTTGGTCGCGCTCGGCCAGACAATCTGTCGGCCAGTCAACCCGAAGTGCGATGAGTGCCCGGTAGCAGCGTTGTGCTGCCGCGTCGGGGTCAGGACCAGAGTTCAGCGAGAACGACGCGATAGGCCGGCTGAAAGGCCCGGATATAGACCGCAGTGTGATGGAGCGGCGGAAAGCCGGCCAACTCGGCATCGCCAGCAATCTGCCCGAGCTGCTGGCCAATCTCGGGCATAACACCGGCAAACCAGTCAGCGGCAATCGCCAGTCGCTCCTTCATTATCGAGACTGTTCCCTGCACCCGACTGCTCTGCACCAGTGCCTCACCAAGCCGGGAAATCTTCTCGTTGTTACCGACCAACGGCAGCAGATTGACGCGGATAAACTGACCTGTCGGGTCCAGCGGCTCGGTATCAACCGTCTCCGGCGCGTTCCCGGGTTCGAGCCGGCCAATCTCGGTCCAGAGATTCGCCAACGCTGCGGCCGGACTTGCGACAATGTGCCCGGGCCCGAACGCGCCCTGATGAACGAGCTTATAAACGTCGGCCGCGCCGAGCAGCGGATAGCGCCGCCAGTGCCACTCGAGAATCTCGGCCAGTGTCAAGACTCGGGCATGCCCGGCGGACTCGGCCGCTTGCCGCCAATGGCCTCAACCAGCTCCAGCCCAAGACCAATCCCGGCTCCGATCTTAGCCCCAATCCAGGCCTGCGCTCCCAAGACCGGCAACGCCAGCCCAGCACCCTGTCGCACGAGCCAGAGCACCACCATTACCACAAACCCAAAGGCAACTACCACCGCACTGATGATAAACTTGCCGATAGGGATACGGCCCAGCGTTCGAAAGAGATAGGCGCTGAGGATCAGCGCCGAACCGATTGGCAGCACATAGATAGCGGCCCCAACCACCTTCTCAACCAGTGCCGGCCCGCGCAACGAACCGGCCAAAGCAAGCTGGCCGAGAAAGAAAAGTACGAAGACGAGCAGCACCATCCCGAACCCGCTCATCTGTACCGCCGCATGAATCAGGGCATAGACCAACCCGACAATCAGGAACGGTAGCATCGGTCGCGGAAAACCGGCAAATTTGGCGCCGTAGGTCAGAAACCCGGCTGCGACCGCGCCGGCGACACCAAACAGCACATAGCCCAAGGTGAAAAAGGTCTCGCGGACATTGCGACTCAATGACACAAAACAGATTCTCCCCTTCCCAAACCAACTGTCAACATTCCTCTTCCCTCACAACTTACTTCTCATTTTGCATTCCTGACTCCGCACTTCCTCCTCGGTGTCGGAATGACGTAACCCTACCGCTATCCCGAGGCGCACAGCCCTCAGAGTCGCCTCATTTCGCCCTTCGCCCTACTCCTCCTCTTCTCCCTTCGCCTTCTTCCTCGCCGCAATAATCTCTTCGGCGATGCTATACGGCACCGCCTCATAATGCTCAAAATGCATCGTAAACGTCGCCCGGCCCTGACTCAGGTTCCGCACCTCGGTCGCATACCCAAACATCGTCGAAAGCGGGACCGTTGCCCGAATCACCTTCGCTCCGCCCTGCACGTCCATGCCGGTAATCACTCCCCGCCGATTACAAAGCGAACCCATAATCGCCCCGGCCCACTCCTCCGGCGTCACCACATTGACACTCATCACCGGCTCAAGCAGCTCCGGGCTTGCCGCCCGAAACCCGCGCCGAAACGCCCGTGCCGCACAGGTTCGAAAAGCGATATCCGACGAATCCACCTCGTGATAACTCCCATCCAAAAGCGTCACCCGCACATCCACCACCGGAAAACCAGCGACAACGCCTCGCTGCATCGCGTCAATGACTCCCTTCTCCACCGCCGGAATGTACTCCTTCGGAATCCGGCCCGATACCACTTTGTTCACAAACTCAAACCCCTGCCCGGCCGGCAGCGGCACAAGCTCCATGACCACGTGCGCAAACTGGCCGCGACCGCCAGTCTGCTTGGCAAACTTCTCATTCACCTCAGCCCGGCTCGTAATCGTCTCACGATAGGCAACCTGCGGCCGGCCCGGAATCACCTCCACCCCATACTCCCGCTTCAGCCGGTCCATGATAATCTCCAGGTGCAGCTCGCCCATCCCCGATATTACCGTCTGCTCGGTCTCAGCATCGGTCGTCACAACAAAAGTCGGGTCCTCCTCAGCTAGCCGGACCAGTGCCTGGCCCAGCTTCTCCCGATCCTTGCGGTCGCGCAACCCGGCCGCAACCGAAAGCACCGGCGCCGGAAACTCAATCGCCTGCAAAACAATCGGCGCCTCGCGGATGCAAATCGTATCCCCGGTCACCGTCTCCGCAAGCCCGACCACTGCGCCAATCTCGCCCGAATACAACGCCGCAATCGCCTCCTGCCGATTCGCATGCATCCGCAACAACCGGCCAACCCGCTGGTCACGCTGCTGGGTCGAGTTGTAAACATAAGAACCGGCGTGCAACGTCCCGGAATAGACCCGCACATAGACCAGCTTCCCCACATGCCTATCTGCCACCACCTTGAACGCCAACGCTGCCAACCGACCCTCATCCCACGGAAACCGCAACACCTCCTCCCCGCCCGGATGCACCCCCACCGTCGGCAGCAAATCGGCCGGACTGGGTAGATAAGCGACAATCGCATCGAGCAGCCGCTGAATCCCCTTGTTCCGAAACGCCGACCCGCCGATGACCGGAACAATCTGGTGTTTGAGCGTGGCCCCCCGGATTGCCGCTGTCAGCTCCTCAGCACCAATCGGCCTGTCGTGCAAGAACAACTCCAGCAGCCTATCGTCCACCTCGCTCACTTTCTCCAGCAGATACTGCTTCCAATGTCGCGCCGTCTCGATCAGCTCGTTCGGAATCGCCTCTTCCCGCCAAGTCATTCCGTAATCGGTGTCGTCATAGTAGATTGCGACATCACTGACCAAGTCAACAATGCCGGCAAACTTCTCCTCGCCTCCAATCGGAATGGTCACCGGCACCGCATTCGCGCCCAGTTCGGCCTGGATCTGCTCCACCACGCTATAGAAATCGGCGCCCGGCCGGTCCAACTTGTTCACAAACGCAATCCGCGGCACCGAATACTTCTCGGCCTGACGCCACACTGTCTCCGACTGCGGCTCCACGCCACCCACCCCGCAAAACAACGCCACCACCCCATCGAGCACCCGCAAACTGCGCTCGACCTCAACCGTGAAGTCAACATGACCAGGCGTGTCAATCAGATTTATCTGGTGACCACGCCAGACCGTCGTCGTCGCGGCACTGGTAATCGTAATGCCCCGCTCCTGCTCCTGCGGCATCCAGTCCATTATCGCCTCGCCATCGTGAACCTCGCCCAGCTTGTGCGACTTACCGGTGTAGAAAAGAATCCGTTCTGACACCGTCGTCTTGCCCGCGTCAATATGGGCCATGATGCCGATATTACGCACCCGTTCCAGCGGAAACTCTCTCGCCACTAAAGCTCCTCAAGTTACAATTTACAATCGCTTGTCTTGCTGACGTTGGCTTGACCTAGAGACCCTGAATTTTAGAAAGAAACTGCTGGGCCTCGTCGGCATCAACCGCAATCCGGTTCACGAACCGACCAATGCTGTCGGCCGGCAACTTGAAATTGCCGTTGGTGATCGTTATCACCCCCCGCCGCACCAGTTCCGGCGTCACCCCCCCCTCGCGCAGCAACTGGAGATAGACACCAGTACTGCGCACCGGCCTGCCGGTGTCCGGGTCAAGTACTAGACAGACCAGCACTAGCGGGTCGGTTGCCAGCACAAGCTCCAAGCCCGGCGGATTCTCATCGCGAGCCGGCAACAGGTTTGTCTTCAGCACATTGTCCGGCTGCAGCACCGCATCCAGGTCCAAATCCGGCACAAAACCGAGCCGGCTGGCAATCACACACATCCCAACATTCTGAACCCCGCTTCCTCTACCCCCGGCTCGCAAGGAGCGCACCATCCGGATGCGAAACGTCGCCTCCTCCTGATCGCCAAGTAGCTCGCGAAACATACACCACGTCAAAATCGAGGCCAGTCCGTAGCCACGCAGCTCTGGTCTGATCCCCACATCCCAAAGAATGACACCGCGGCCCGGTGGGTTGCGCTCAATCGCGATCGAACCAACCTCGACATCCCGCGAAAAGAGCTTACCCGCGGCCCGGTCTGGCCGGACATCGGTAATCAGCCAGAAACTTCGGCCGGCAAGCCGACCTTCACAAATCCGAATCCGCTCGTGGTCGAGCCACTCAAACCTTGGGCCAATCCGCGTCGGCTGCCAGACAAAACCGCCAGCCGCCGGCCTGCTAGCCTGGCCGACAATACTTCGGGCGAAAGGCAAACCAGAAAATGGCACTACTGGCTGATGATAGCAAGCCAACGCCTGATGGCAAGGACTCCCCGCCCCACGGTGGCGCTGTCGTCACGCTCTCGCCTCGACTGCGGTGATTTGACACAGTCGCTGCTGCCGAATATTATCCTGTGCTGGGCTCGTAGTGTAGCTTGGTTTAACACGCTGCCCTGTCACGGCAGAGACCGCCGGTTCAAATCCGGTCGAGCCCGCTGGGTCCGTACTGATGCAAAAAGGCTGCCTCCGTATCGTTCTGCTCATCGTCACGGTGGCAGCCTTTGGCTTACTGCGGGCTGGCCGGCTTCAGGACAATCTCGAACTGGGCGTCCGCTCGCAACAATTCACCGAGGCGCTTGTCGCCGGCCGGAGCCAAGACATCTACCAGTTGTTCTGCCCTGAGTTTCGGCAAGAGCACTCATTTGCCCGCTTTGACTCGGCGTTCCAGCGCTGGTTTGCCGGCCGGACCATCGCTCGCGCTCGGCGGCGGGTCGAAGAAGTCACCGGCCTCGGCGGCCACGTCTCGACCTGGGTTGTTTTTGAACGCGCCCGCGACTATCAATACCTGTTTCAGAGCTGGATTCGCACCAACACCGGCTGGCAGCTCGTCTGGGTGTCGCGCCTGCTCGACCGCTCATTCGACTACGGCCGCAAGGACACTGCCAACGTCCGCCTTGTCATCGAGGCGGCACTCCGTCACGCCCTCTCGCCAGCCGGGCTCAGTCGGCTGGGACGCAACTTCCGTCGTCCGGACACACTGCTAATGCTGCAGCGCGAAACGACTGCGGTGCGTATCCCCAGCGTTGACAAAACCGTGCTAATCTGGCTGACCGCTGATGAACTCACCGCTCGCTGCCGGTTGCAGCCACCGCCGTTCGTGATGGCAATTTCGGGCGTGCGGGTGTTGGAGACGGTGGCGGTTGTGGCGGTTGACCTGTTGCCCAGCCGCCGTCGTGATTTCGGCTCATTTGGCCGTAACCGGGGCCAGCAAATCTATCTCAAGCGTACTAAAGACGGCTGGGCCTTTGCGTCAGTGGGTAAGGCATGGTGATTAGGTCTGGCTGGCCTTGGTCTTTGGTTGTTGCTGTTGGCGGTTTATTGATAACCGCTTGCCCGCCTGGGGATTTTGACCCTCCCCGGGTGACGATTATCGCGCCGGCGGCCGGTGACACGGTCCTAGTCGGCACGGTGATTCGCGCGGTTATCGCTGACCAAAGCCGCGTCGTCGCGGCTGATTTCTATGCCGGCAACCGCTATCTTGGCCGCGACTCGACCGGTCAGGGCGACACTTTTGAGTTTGTCTGGAACACGGTTCGGTTTGAGCCGGGCCGAAGCGAGACCCTGCTCTGTGCTGCCCGCGATGCGGCCGATAATGTCGGCCGGTCCGCACCAGTCGTTGTCGTTGTCGGCCCGGATGCCGGGTTTCGTCATGGCGGCATTGTGGCCACGCCCGAGACCTGGCTAGCGGCTGATAATCCCCATGTGATTGACCGCGACCTCTTTGTTGAGTCGTTTCTTCGTCTCGAACCAGGAGTGAGGGTATTGGTCGCTCCGGGTGTGGCGATTAGGGTCGGCAGTAACGCACCAGCCGGCCTTATTGCCATTGGCAAGCAGGATTCGCTGATTACGCTGACGAGCCTTGGTAACTCTGCTTCCTGGGCCGGGATTTTCTTTCGCCGCCGCGCTGTGGCGGATAGCTGCCGGTTGCAGCGCTGTCGCCTCGAACGTGGCAGCGCCGCGCTTATCAACGCCGAGTCTTGCGCCATCACGCTTACCGACTGCCGGCTAGGCAGCAGCGGTCGGGCGGTTGTTTTGATTGGCTGCGGGTTCAGCCGCTGCGAGGGCAACAATTTTGAGGATTGCGCCGAGATTCCGGTGCGGGTTGACGCTCCTTGGGCAGCAACCATCGGTACGGGCAATATCTTTCGCAACAACAGCCGCAACGGCGTCGAGGTCCCGGGTGGTACCCTCAGCCAGTCGGCAACCTGGCCCAATCCGGGCGTGCCCTGGTGCATTACTGCTGATTTGGCTGTTGCCGGCAGTGCGAATCCGCTGCTGGCCGTTGCCGAGGGTTGCTCGCTCCTTTTTGCCGATTCGGCTGGTCTGTTTGTGGCCGATGATGCTCGGCCTGGCGGCTTACGCTGCGACGGCAGTGTCAGCGCCATCGTCTTTTCCAGCCTCAACCCGACCGGCCGCTGGCGCGGTATCGAGTTCCGCCAGCGCACCGACACGCTCCGCTCGCTCTTTCGCTTCACGACTATCGAGCGGTCAAGTCGGGCCGGCGTCACCTGCTATCGTGCGCCAATCGCTCTCTCCGGCTCGCGCATCGCTTATTGCGCTGGCAACGGCATCACTTTGCGCAACTGCGGCTTTCGCCAGTTCAACGGCAACACAATTGAGTATTGCACCGGCTACGGCCTCGAACTTTCGGCCTCGGCCATCACCACGCTTGGTACCGACAATACCTATAAGGACAACCGCCCCGGCATCGCGGTCCTTGCCGACACGATTGCTGCCGGTGTCCACCAGTGGCGGAATCAGCGTGCGCCCTATGTTGTCAGCGGTGTTGTCGAGATCGGTGGTGACAGTCCGCAACTGGTAATTGACCCCGGTGCCGAACTACTCTTCGCTGCCGGCGCCGGGCTCGTCGTCGGCCGCACCGGCTCGGCGCTGTTGCGGGCAGTCGGTACCACCAGCACCATCACCTTCAGCGGCACCGCCACAGTGCCCGGCCACTGGCGCGGCCTGGCCTTCTATCCCTTGACCCAGCCGGGAACGACCCTCGATCGCTGCCGCGTCCTCTACGGCGGGGCTGGCGGCACCGGGATTGTCTATGTTGACAGTTGCGTACCGCGAATTGTCAATAACGAGATTGGTTGGTCGAGCAACTGGTGCATCTATCTGACCAACACCACCCTCGACCCGGAGAGCTTGCGCCTCCAGAACAACCTCCACGACTGGCATCCAGCCTTTGACGACATTTACGATACCGGCCGCTAGCCGATTGTCTTTGGTGCCGGGTCGGCCTATTTCAAATCGCTGAGCAGTTCTTGGTAGAGTAGCTGCAGATCAATCTCTGCCTGCTGAATCTCGCCGACGACCCGTCCGAGCTTCTGCTGATTGGCGATGGTACCAACAGTGGTGCCGCTGCGGGTGATGCCCTCCAGCCGGGCAATGATTCCGCTCTGCTGGGTGCGAATATCGTCAATCAGGTCGGCATGTTCGGGCAGGGCCTCTTTCATGTCGGCAAGGAAACGATTGGCACTCTCCCGATTGGCAATCAAGTTCCAAACCAGCGCATCAAAGCAGACCTGACTCTGGTCGCCACAAACCGGACAGAACGGCACACTGTCGAGGGCCGCGAGCCAGACATCGTAGGCCGCGATGCCTGACTGCCAGTCGCCCGGCTCGTAGGCCTGACCAAGTTCGATGGCATGGACGAGTACCAGTCCCAGCAGGGCTGCCGGGTCAACTTCACCGGTCGGCGCGTAGCCGACAGTCAACACTTCATCAATAAGCCCGGTAACCGGAACCTCGGTGGCCGCGCCGGTTGTGAAGCCATAGAGCAGCGAGTCGGTCCCATCAAAACGGGTGACGATTCCCCACCGGCTGATTGGGTCATCAGCCCATTCGCCGAGGACGAGCACGGTCGCGCCGTGCTCAAGCTCTTTGCGCACTGCCGCCACCGCGACTGTTTCGGTTGCCGCCAGTGTATCCTCAGGCGGAGCCAGATAGACGGTCTTGAACGATAGGCCGAATGCCGACTGCAGCGATTCGAGGTATTCATCGGTGATGGCACCTGGCCACTGTAGTGGACACTCACCGGCTATTGCCGTGAAGGTGAAGCTCTCGCCCAGGGCCGCAGCAATCCAATCGTATTCGGCGATCGCTCCGTGGTTGGCAAGGACGTCTTCGAGGGCAATTGCCAGGCTCGAAGGATAGCGGTCCTCGTCGAGCAAGAGTCCCAAACCGCCGCCCCGCGCCGCAATCCGCACCTCCTGACCGTCGCGCAGCAAGGTAATCTCGACCTTGCTAGTGGCGGTCTCAGCCTGGGCCTGCGCCTGCCAAAGCTCGCTCACCGACTTTATCGGCACGCCGGCATAGGCGAGGATTAGGTCACCAGGCAGGATACCGAGCGACTCGGCCTGCGTCCGCGGCAGTACGCGCCAGACCGCCGGCCGCGCGATTCGTTCGTAGGTTGTTCCGATAGGAGTTCCCGGCTCCGCTCGCCGACACCCAGCGAAGAGCAGGGCAATGGTGCAAAACCCGAGCAGCCAAAACCTAACCGCCGACAGCCGATTTGTCACTGGCACCTCCGTCTGCGTTCGGGCAGGACACGCATGATGGTATCAAGCGTAACGCGCCAGACTCGGTGCGTCAAGCCCTTGTCAGGCCGGCCGGGTTGCCGTCACCGGCTCGCCAGAGTGGCCGGGTGCCTCAAGGCCGAGCGCGACATCGGCCAGCCCGGCGCAGACCGCCTGCGCCTGACTGTCGCCAAGCTCAACATCGCGCAGCCGCGGCCAGCACGTCCGCGCCAAGGTCCCTGCCGAATAGGTGCAGCGGACATTGACAAAACCGACTTCTTCCAGGCTCTCCTTCATCGTCTGGCTGGTGAAGTGTTCTAGCTCATACCAGCTCGCGCCGATAATCTGCGCCTGGTGCCGCTCCAAAAACTCCAAGCCGATTTCGGGATTAGCACTCGGATTCGTCCCCAGCCGTTCGACCAGGTCGGCCAGCTTGGCAAAGGCCTCTTTCATCTCCGGCGTGACCGCAAACTTGACAAGGTAGTTTCGCTCCCACGGCGGCAACCGGTGCTTGATGAAATAGTGATAGCCGAGCGAATCAGCGGTCTCGGAAAGCATCATCCCCTCACTGAAACCCCGGTCTTTGGTGTCGTAGGACTGGAAGCTGACCCGGAACTTGCCGCCCGGCTTCAGCACCCGATAGACCTCGCGCAGGGCCGCAAAGCTGTCTGGTGTCTCCTCGATGCTGCAACTAGCAACCGCGCCGTCGAAGGTCTTGTCGGCAAACGGCAGTTCGAGCGCCGAGCCGAGGCGAACCGTCACGTTCTTCAAGCCGAGCTTCTCGGCATTGGCCTTGATCGTCTCAACCCGCCGGGCTGAGGCGTCAACCCCGGTGACCGCCCGAAAGAACGGCGCCAGCCGCAGTAGCGGCCAGCCGTCACCCGGCCCAATGTCGAGCACTTCCTGCGCCGACCCAAGATGGGCCACAAAGTCGCGCACCTGCGCCTCGTCAATAAAATCTTCCTCTCGCCGCAGCTCCTGCGGTATGTCAATCACCGGCAGCCGGCCGCCGCCCTGGCGTTCGATTCGCTCATAAGTCTGCTCGGCCGAGTTCGACTCAACCGGCTTGGTCGTGTTGACAATCCAGGTTTCAAGCACCGTGTATTTCTTCGCCATGGTGCCGAATCATAGCCGGCGCCCAAGGCAAGTCAAGGCGAAACTGGCGCAACTGTTGTGCCAGTCCTATTAGGCATTGATTATCAAGCCCTTACAACCTTGCCCCGCCGTGTCACCTCTGCGATTGACGCCAGTCAAGTCACCGGCTAGACTGGGCCTGTGAAACCCGCACTCCTCATCGGCGTGCCGGTCGTGCTGCTGCTCGGCGCAGTCGGCTGGTTCTCGTTCCGCTTCAACAAGATGCGCACGGTGATGCTCAACGCGCCCCGGGCTACGGTTGACCTGTCCGGGATTGCTGACGGTGACTACGAGGGCAAGTTCGGTGACTTTCTCGTCGCAGCCCATGTCCGGGTCCGCGTTGCCGACCATCGCATCACTGCCATCGAAGTTATTGACCAGCGCTGCGGCCCCGGCTACGATGCCCGCGCCACCCTCGACCGGATTATTGCCGCCCAGAGTCCGGACGTTGATGTTGTTGCCGGCGCGACCGGTTCGAGCCGCTGCCTGATGGCCGCGGTTTACAAAGCGCTCACTCCCCACTAGCGTGCCGACTCCATCCTGTCCGGTCTGCTGCGCACCCGAACCTGCGCCCTATTTCACCAGCGCCAATCAGTACTACTGGCGCTGCCCGGTTTGCCAGGCGGTCTTTCTCGACCCGGCCTGTCTTCCCGACCCGGCTACCGAGCTTGCCCGCTACCAAAAGCACCAGAACGACCCTGCCGACCCTGGCTACCGTCGGTTTCTAGAACGTTTGGCCCGACCACTCCTTCGGCGCCTTGGTTCATCGCAGTCGGGACTCGACTACGGCTGCGGCCCGACCCCGCTGCTTGGCTCAATCCTCGCCGCTGCCGGTCACTCGGTCCGGCGCTACGACCCGTTCTTTGCGCCTGACCCGGCCGCGCTCGAAGGTCACTACGACTTCATCACCTGCTCTGAAGTCTTCGAGCACTTCCACCAGCCGGCAGTCGAACTCCGCCGCCTCGATCGCCTGCTCCGACCAAACGGCTGGCTCGGGGTGATGACCCGGCTGCTCACTCCTCGACAGGACTTCGCCACCTGGCACTATCGCCGCGACCCTACCCACGTCGTCTTCTACACTGCGACCACGTTCCGGCACATCGCGGCCCGGTTTGGCTGGACCAGCGACTTTGCCGATGCTGACGTCGTGCTGCTGTACAAACCGGCCAGCTGATGTTACTACTGCTGCTTCTCATCTCGGCGTCCGGCCCCAGCTCTATTCACTGGCAGGAAGCCATCACCCACCCACCAGCGCCAGCCGCGCCCCATTCCGGGCCAAGACCGACACCGCTCCAGCCCGGTCCTGACTCACCGCCCATCCGCCGCATCTACGGTTACCTGCCCTACTGGGTTGACGAACGTTGGCTTCACTACGACCTGCTTACCCACATCGGCATCTTCGATGTCACCCTCAACCCGGACGGCAGTATCACCAACGATAACAACTTTCCGACTCGCTGGGCTGCGGCCATTGACCGCGCCCATCGTAACGGCGTCAAGTGCGAGCTGGTGGCAACCTGCTTCGGCTGGTACAACATCCATCACGCGATTCGCGCTCCGGCCGCGATTCCGAATCTCATTGCCCTTGCCACTACTGCCGGGATGGACGGCATCAACATTGACTTTGAGGAGATTCTCCCGGCAGACCGGGACACAGTGGTGCTTTTTATGCAGGCGTTGTCTCGCGCCTGTCGCAGCGCCGGCCTCGAACTGACCATGGCCACAATGCCGCTCGACCCTGCCAACGCCTACGACTTTGCCGCTCTGGCCGACACGACCGACGGCCTCTTCATTATGGGCTATAACTATCACTGGCAGGGCGGTCCTGAAGCCGGGCCGGTCGCACCACTCACCGGCTGGCCTTTCTACGGCAATCTCCAGCTGACCCTCAATCTCTATCTGAACGAGATTGGTAACGGCAGCAAGCTCTATCTCGGCCTGCCCTACTACGGCTTTCAGTGGCCGACCCGCGCCGAGACAACCCACTCAGCCACTGCCGGCTACGGCGAAGCGCTCTACTACCGTGACGCACCAAGCCGGGCCGCTGCCCACGGCTACCGCTGGGACGCTGAATCCCAGACTCCCTGGTACGCCTTCTACAACGGCGGCTGGAACCAGGGCTGGTTCGACGACGACACGAGCCTCCTGCTCAAGTATCAGGAGGTCCATCGCCACAACCTGCTCGGGACCGGCATCTGGGCGCTCGGCTACGACGGCGCTCGGCCCGAACTCTGGGCCGCATTGCGCGAATCATTCAACCCGCCGCTGGCCGCCTTCACCAATGGCGACTGTGAGACCTGGTATCTTGACACCCTAGCCGTGCCCAGCGACACCACCGCCAATCCGGCTGGCTGGTATGAAGGCCGCAAGGCGCGCTACCACCGCGAGACCGCGATCGTTCACTCTGGTTCGGCCAGCATCGGTCAGCAACCCGACTCGCTCGGCTATCCCTGGCCAGTCCGCTCCTCTGTCTTTCAGGATGTCCGCGTCACTCCTGGCAGCCTGTGTGAGTTCCGTGGCTGGGCCTACAAGGACGACGGCCGGGGCAACCGCCTGCAACTGGTCATCGAGTGGTACAACGCAAACCACGAGGTCATCGCCAGTGCCAGCTCGGCCGAAATCGTCCGGGACAGTAGCGCCTGGATCGAACTGACCACCGGCCCGGTAGTAGCTCCGGCCGGCACCGAATTTGCCCGGCTCAATCTGAAGCTGCTCGGCTTCGGCGGCTTCGCCTACTGGGACGACCTAAGCTTTGGCACCAGCACTGCCGTTACCGAACCTGTGGCCGCGACCCCTTCGTCCATCCTCCGCCACAACGCCCACTTGCCATTTGCACTTTGCAATCTCCAATCTAGCAACGCCTTGTTCGACGCCACTGGCCGCCGCGTCGGCACCACCACCATCCGGCCCGGCATCTATTTCTTTCCCACCCGCACCGGCGTAACCAAGCTCGTCGTCACCCGCTAGTTCGCCAACCGGTAAATAGTCTTTGACAACCGCTCAACCGGCCCTATTATGGCCGTAGCGATGGATGACGATTCCGGCAAGGAGAGTCCCGATACCGCGCCTGCGGGCACCAGCCCGGTGACCGACTCGGCTGAGCGGGCCGAGCAGCAATTCCAGACCGCCCGCCGCATCTGTCCTCAAGACCCAACCCAGGCCAGCGAGCTGTTCCACCAAGCGATTATGACTGCCCACCGCCTCGGGAATCAGCGCCGGATGGGCGAATATGCTATCCGTGCTGCCGAGGCGATGATTGGCATCGGCCTGCTCGCTGAAGCCGAAGAGTTCCGCCAGCTCATCCGCGCGGCCGCCGACCTCTCACCCGCCAAACGCGAGCACATTCTCGGTTCGAATGACTACGTTGCGGCCGAAATCGCCTACACCCGTGGCGCCTATGACGAGGCCCGCGCCCTCTTCGAGAAGGCCCGCCAGCACTGGCAGATACAAGGTCCACCTGATGCCGAATATTCGGTTCTGATGATGCTCGCCAACATTGCCGGCCTGCAAGGCGACCATGAGACCGCCCTCACCTACTACCAGCAGGCCTACAATCTCGCCGAAGAGCAGGGCGATATCCGCACCAAGATTGTCATCACCTACAACCTCGGCTGGGCGCTCGAAGCGCTCGGCCGCTGGGAAGACGCAGTTGACTGCCTTGAACGCGTGCTGCAAGACGACGCTGTCCAAGGCCGGCATGAGACCATTAGCGACACCTGCAACTGCCTCGGCGAGCTTTATCTTCACCGCAATCAGCTTGGCCAGGCCATTGACTTCTTTCGCCGGGCCGCTGACGAGCTCACCAGGGCGCCAACACCCGACACCCCATCCGCCTACGGCGACATCCTCGCCAATCTCGGCCTCGCTTACCAACGCCAGGGCAACCTTACCAGCGCCCGAACCACCTATCAGCAGGCCCTTGACCGCTCAATCGCTGCTGGCGATCGTCGGCTGCAGGCACTCGTCCACTCGCGCCTGGCCGAGCTTGCCCTCGACCAGCACGACCTCGCCACTGCCCGACACCACGGCGACGAATCATTGACCCTAGCCCAAGCAACTGGTGCGCGACCAGTCGAGGCTGGTGCCCTGCTCGTGCTCGGCCGCATCTTTGCTGCCCAAGAGGAACCAAGCCAGGCCGCGGCCGCCTTTGACGCCGCCATCGAACTCTTGGCTGATGCCGAGGAGAGCTATGCCCTCGCCACTGCCCGATTCCAATACGGCTGCTTCCGCCTCGCCCAGAACCAGACCGACGCAGCCTTGGAGCTGCTCGAAGCTGCTGGCCGAACCTTTCGCAAGCTCCGGGTCGTTGCCGAGGCAGTGAGCACCAACCGACTGCTCTTCAAAATTGCCCTGGCCCGCGACCGCGAGCAGGCTCTGCTACTGGGACTGACCGGCCTTGCCGGCATCAATCTCGAACCCGCCGACTTCCTGGCCGAAGCCCTCACCCTGCTCTGTACCGCCCTTCGTTTCAATAACGGCATCGCCCTGCAGAACGGCCAGGTTGTAGCAAAGCACGGCGGGCTCGACCCCGTTCCGGCCCAACGGCTCGGCCCCTTCGACATCATTGACACCGCTCAGATTCAAAGCTGGCCGGTCATTGACGGCAAGAAACCAGTCGGCCGCATCCACCTCGAAGGCCCAAGCGAGCCACTCACCGCTGGCAGCACGCTGCTCATTACTGCTGTCGCCGGTCTTCTTGCCGACGGCTTCAACCGGCTCGCCGCCAAAAAGCAGCTACCCCACTAGCATCGGTCTCGACCAGACCCCTATCGGCACCTGCTGACCAGCCCGCTGCCCAACATGCTGACCAGCAGCAGCCGAGAGAGCTAGAAAAGAGCATTACCCAGCGCTGGCAAGAACGTCTTGGCCAGCAATCGCCGAATCGGGCCTAGGAGCAGTTAGCCAATCAGCCGAACCGGCCCAGCCCCAGACCGCTTGGGCAACTCCTCGCGCAATAGCACCACCAAGAACCGGACAAACCACGCGAGCAAGCAGCTCGTAGAGCCAATCCGAGACCACTCCCGGGACAGTCCCCGGGATGGGGGGCCAAGAAACGATTCCTACGGCTAATCAGTTGACAAACCGGAAGTTAGGCCATGCTTCCTAGCCCGCGGCCTGTGTACTTTCCGATATACAACCCGTTCCCCGCAACCCGACGCCACATCCCAAGACATTCATTTTCCCCGCTCAATTCCCTCCACCAGCGCCTATAACATAGATTAGGGCCAAACCCTGCCCCTCCATTATTGACACAAAACATCGTCAGCCTACAATCATCGTGCAAGGAGGCTTGATGATTAAGCTGACACTGCTCGTGCTGGTGGCCGTGTCACTGGTCACCGCAATGCCCGACCCGGCTGACGGTCCGTCCGAGCTTATCCAACTGCCAGCCCCAACCGCGGTCGAGCTTTTCAGTATCACTTGGTATAGCCAACCGACTTATCCTGCCAGCGGTCGGTTCCGGCCAATGTCCTGCGTCGAACCCGGCGACACACAATACTTGTATGTTATCGGCGGTCGCAACGGTGAAATCTACAGCGACTGCTACCGGTACAACATCCGCACCGGCCAGTGGTCAACAATTGCGCCCTTGCCCGAGCCCAATTGCAATCAGGCTGCGGTCTGGTGGACCGATGACGGCGTTGGCACCGACTCATCTGGCATCTACGTCTTCGGCCGCTACACCCCGGCTGCCACCTACAAAACCTGTTACCACTGGACAAAAGCAACCAACACTTGGTCCAGCACCGAAGTGCCTGAGTATCCGGGCAATCCCTGGACCGGCAATATGGCCGCCGTGGTCGGCGATTCGGTCTTTCTCATCCACCGCCTGAGCCAGGAGGTCTGCGAGTTTCATCGTTATAGCATCCGCGAAGGCACCTGGGAAGCGCGTCCCCAACCCGCCCTGCCCGGCAACTACTACGGTGCTATCTGTGTTGCCGACGACCAGGTCTGGCAACTTGGCGGTTGGCAGAACTCACTCGGGTTTCAGCGCTACAATCCTGCCACCGGCGTCTGGAAGATACTGCCCGACGCCCCGCCAAACACTGCCGGCAACTCCTGCTGCCTTGGCGCTGCCGGCGGCTACATCTGGGCCTGGGGCGGCGGCAACGGCTGGACATCAACGAACGGCGTCGCCTGCTACGACAAGCATACCAACCAGTGGTCCAACGAGACCAGCTTGCCTGAGAACATTCAGGCCGCAGCCTATGGCGTGCTCGACTCCGCCGGCACTCTCGGCCTGCACTGCGTCTGCGGCTACCGAACCCTTGCTGTCCACTACCGCGGCACCGGCATTACCACCGGAACCGCTGAACCACACCCCTCACCTTCTGCCCCGCACCTCGTCAGCCCGACCATCGTCCGCAACACCCTCAACTTGCCTTCGACAACTTGCAGCTTGCATTTCCCCATCGCCCTCCTCGACGCCTCGGGCCGCAAGGTGCTTGACCTCTTACCCGGCCCAAACGACCTCTCCCGCCTCGCACCCGGAGTCTATTTCGTCTGCCAGAAATCCGATATGCGTAAGGTCATCATTCAACGATGAGAAGGAGGAAAGATGAAAAGAGTAGTGATGACCCTACTTCTGAGTCTGGCCCTGGTCGCGCTGGCAGCGCCCTATGACCTGTTTTGCCAGCAGGATTGCGCTCCCACCGGCTTTGACCCGCAGGAAGTCGTACGGTCGGTGCGTCGCAACCGAAGATTTGGTGGAGCTACTACCCTGGAGTCAGGCCGAACAGGAAAGCCGCACCAGCACCGCGGCCGAATAGAAGAGCGGACAACAGGCAAAGAGCAGCTCGCCGACGACGGCGAGTTTCTATTGGACACCAACCGGACTGTCGTAGTCGCCCAAGGTAGTGAGGACTATCCGGCGGTGGAATTTGGCGGAACCAACTACTTGGTCGTGTGGCAGGACGGCAGTTCTGGTAATTACGACATACATTGCACACGAGTCAGCCCCAGCGGCGTCGTGCTTGACACACTCCCGGTCGTCATCAGCGCCGCACCTGATAACCAGTGGACGGGTGGGGTCGCGTTCGATGGAGTCAACTACTTCGTAGTCTGGGAAGACTGGCGCCATGATCGGCTAAATCCGAGTATCTACGGTGCACGAGTCAGCCAGGACGGCACTGTTCTTGACACTGACGGCATCCCTATCTCCTTGAACACAGGTGCATTGGGGCCGTCAGTTGCCTTTGCCCAAGGGGTGTACTTCGTCGTCTGGAGTGCCAATGACGATATCTACGGCGCCCGGGTAACGCCTGGCGGCAATGTGCTTGACCCTCAGGGGATTCCCATATCAACCGCACCCGGCAGGCAGTATTGGCCTGTTATCGCTTTCAACGGTACAGATTTCCTTGTTGCTTGGATTAAACAGACAGGGCTTTGGGCGACTGACATCTACGCTGCCCGGGTCAGTCCGGCCGGGGTGGTGCGCGACCCTGAAGGCATACCAGTCTCAGCCGATTCGACCTACAACGAAAAGAGTCCTGCCGTTCTTGCTGACGGTAACAACTGGTTTGTAGTCTGGCAGGACTATCGCCATGGCTATTGGGATATCTACGGTGCGCGGGTGAGTCCTGAAGGGACAGTCCTTGATCCTCAGGGCATCGCCATCTCAACTGCCGCCGACGACCAGGAATTACCACGTGTCAGCTTTGACGGCTCTAACTACCTGGTGGTCTGGACCAGTACTCTTGGTGACTACACTGATATCCATGGTGCACGGGTGACTCCCAGCGGCACAGTTCTTGACACGCAGGCTATCGTGATATCTGCCGGCAGTTACGACGAGGATTGGCCGGCACTCGCTTTCGACGGTAACAACTTCCTTGTGGTCTGGGAAGACTATCGCCGTGGCGAAGATGACATCGACATCTATGGTGCGCGTGTCAGTCCTGGCGGCACTGTCCTCGACCCGCAGGGTGTTGTCCTGTCGTACGGAACCTACGAACACTGGTGGCCGGCGAGCGCATATGACGGCTCGAACTACTTTGTCGTCTGGACCGACACCCGCAACGACAGTGTTGACTTCTATGATGACATCTATGGCGCCAGAGTCGGTCCCGACGGCACGGTGCTCGATCCGCAAGGCATTCCTGTTTCTACCGCGCCGCACTGGCAGGACTGTCCGGCGGTCGCCTTCGACGGAACGAACTACCTCGTCACCTGGACTGACTTTCGCAGCAATACCGGCTATGCCGACATCTACGGCGCGCGAGTAAGTCCAACCGGCGCGGTGCTCGACCCGCAGGGCATTCCCATCTCAACTGCGGCGCGCGCCCAGTACGGAAGCGCGGTCGCCTTTGACGGGACAAACTACCTTGTTGTCTGGAGCGACGGACGCTGGGGGAACGACGACATCTACGGCGCACGAGTTAGCCCGAACGGCGAGGTCCTTGACCCCGGCGGCATTCCCATCATGACCGCCCCGAACTACCAGCACGACCCCGCGGTTGCCTTCGACGGGACAAACTACCTTGTAGTCTGGCAGCACTACCGGACCGGTGGCACTTACTACGACATCTACGGAGCGCGCGTCACGCCCGGCGGCACCGTCCTTGACCCTCAGGGCATTCCGATAAGCACGGCCGCCGGTAGCGAAGAAGTACCAGCCCTTGCCTTTGACGGCACCAACTTCCTTATTGTCTGGGAGTACCATCCTGGTAACGCTATTACCGACATCTACGCTGCCCGAGTAAGTCGGAATGGAACTGTGCTCGACACTCAGGGCATTGTCGTTTGCACCACAGCGTATCACAAATACTCACCGGAGGTTGCCTTCACCGGTACTGAGTTTCTCGTTGTCTGGGAGCACAATCGCTACGACGGGGACGAGACTGACATCTACGGAGCGCGGGTGAGCCCGGCTGGCACTATCCTTGACAGCGGACCGGTAGTCAGGCAGAGAGGCTGTCAGTGGTTTCCAGCCTTGGTGCGCGGCTCTGGTGGCCAACTGTTTCTGGTGTATCAGGGCTGGGCCGGAACGGTTGGGGGCAGAACTTACAGCACCCACCGCATCTGGGGCAAGCTGAACCCAGTGCCCGGCATTGCCGAAACGCCGCGCACCGATGCTCGAACACCAGTTGCGAGCCCGACCCTTGTCCGCAACACCCTCAACTTGCCTTTTGCATCTTGCAATTTGCAGTCGCCAATCGCTCTGCTCGACGCCACCGGCCGCAAGGTGCTCGACCTTGCGCCCGGCCCCAATGATGTCTCCGGCCTCGCGCCCGGAGTCTATTTCATCCACCGAGCATCTGCGCTCTCGCCCCTGAAATCAGGAGCCAAGATAATCTTGAAGTAGCTTTCGCGCCTGAGCAAGACGCCTGCTGGCAGCTGCAATAGGCGGCTGCCAGCAGCGCTATTGACAGCCATCCTTTTCGGCTTACCATCTGGCAACGGCTACGGCGGACCGCCGTCACACTTGCGGGTTGGCAGACAGCGGGCGCGACGTGTCCGGCAAGCCGATAACGTCGTGACTCCAAGGAGGAGTAATGCGAGTTTCTCTAGTTGGGATGATTCTGGGTGCCGTAGCCGGCATTGCGCTCGGCCAGTGGGAGCCGGACCAACGCCTGACCGATGACCCCGCCGATTCCTATCTTTGCGGCCAGCAGTGCATCGTCGCCCGCGGCGACACCCTGCACGTCATCTTTGTTGACAACCGAACCGACACCTTCAGCCTCTACTACACCCGCTCGCTCGACGCTGGCGAGTCCTGGTCCGCTCCTTTCCGCCTGAGTCCGCAGACCGACGGCAATGTCTCTGGTGCAACTCTGACTGCATCCGGCGAGTTCGTTCACGTCGTCTGGGAAATCAGCGGCTACCGGATAATGAAGTACCGCCGCTCGACCGATGGCGGCGCATCGTGGCTGGCCGAGGAATCGCTGGTCGTATCAACCCGGAGCTGCAGCAGCCCATTCCTTTCTGCCGCGGGCCAGAACGTTGGCCTGGCCTGGTGCGACAGCCGCGACGGCAACTGGAACGGCGAACTCTACTACAAGCAGTCGAGCGATGCGGGCCAGCACTGGACGGTTGACACCCGTCTGACTATTGACACCGACTCAGTACTGGACAAGGAGATGTGTCTTGTCCTCGCTGGCACCAATCGCTACTTGGTCTGGACCCGAGTTGGCTGGAACACGAGCGTCAACTCGGTCTGGTTCATGCGCTCGACCAGCAACGGTACGACATGGGAGCCGCGAACGCGCGTCACCAGCGACCCGACCGCCCAGAACCAACCGATGGTGGCAGTGTCCGGCCCGAACGTGCATATCTGCTGGTGGGACGGCCGTGACGGCGGCTACGGCATCTGGTACCGCGGCTCGACCGACAACGGCCAAACCTGGTCGGCCGAACAGTATCTCGCCGACACGCTCTACGGCTCTGACTATCCTGCCCTCGCCACGGCCGGCCGCAATGTTCACATCGTCTATCGCGCTTGGTCCGCAGGCCAGTTCGGTATCGCCTACCGCAGCTCTACCGACAACGGTCAGACCTGGTCTGCCGAAACCACATTAACTACAGTCCCGGGAATGGGCACCGCGAACATTGCCGCAACCGGCGCCCGGGCGCACGTCCTCTTCTACGACAACCGCGAGGGCAACTTCGAAATCTACCACAAGCGCAACCTTGCTGCCGGCGCAGTCGCGGAACTATCAAGCTCCACGGTGCAATTGCCAGGACGCAATTCGACCATCGTCCGTCGCACCCTCAATTTGCCTTCGGCGTCTTGCAGCCTGCAATCTCCAATCGCCCTCCTCGACGCCACCGGCCGCAAGGTGCTCGACTTGCGTCCCGGCCCGAACGACCTCTCCCGCCTCAGTCCCGGCATCTACTTTCTCGACACGCCGGTAGCCGACAGACGACCCGCAACAAGCAAAGTGATAAAGCTGAAATAGGTCAAGGAGGAAATCATGTCACGCAGGGCAGTCCTACTACTTGCTGTCCTGCTCTGCAGCCTCCTTCATGCCGAACCGCCGGACACGCTCTGGCTGCGGCTGTTCGGCGGTGAACAGGATGAATGGGGCTGGTGGGTTGAAGAATGCCACGACGGCGGGTTTGTTCTCACCGGCTGGTCAAACTCCTATCCGCCGCGAAGCATGTGTGGTTATCTAATCCGGACCGACAATCTCGGTCGCGAGCTCTGGAATCGCATCCTGAACTTCCGCACCGGCGACATCTGTCAAACCTACTGCGTTCGCCAAACTCACGACAACGGTTATGTCGTTCTTGGCTACACCAATTATTACTCCTACGATGCTGTTCTCTGGCGGTTCGACAGCTTGGGTAACGAGTTGTGGCGGAACCACTACGGCGGCAGCGGTACTGAAGCCGACTACTTGTTCGAGGTGGCCGAGACTCCTGATAACGGCTTCATTGCCACCGGTCACCGCTATGACGGCTCGGACCACAACCTCTATCTGCTCAAGACCGATGCGGCTGGCTACGTTGAGTGGGAGAGGATCTACGGCCGGCCGCAGTACTACGAGCGGGGTGAGGCAGTCATCAACACCGCTGACGGTGGCTACGCTGTTGTTGGCATCCAGGGCAGCGGCATCTGGTTGCTCCGGCTGAATCAGAATGGCGACACCCTCTGGACCCGCGGTTTCGGTTCCGGAGTCTCGTCGGCTGTCTCGCTGCTGCAGACACCGGACAGCGGTCTCGTCTTTGCCGGCTATGTTGCCCGCGGCCTGTACAGCGATGGCTACATCGTCCGCACTCGGGCCAACGGCGACACGCTCTGGACAAGAAGAATCGGCACCTACGAACTGGGAGAGGAATTCGGTTCGGTCGCGCCAACTACTGACGGCGGATTTCTCTGCGGCGGCTGGCACTATCCCCATCCTAACGACATCAACATCTGGCTGGTGCGGTTCAACTCTGCTGGCGACACGCTCTGGACCGCCAGCTACGGCACCGACTCGGGCTACGATTACTGCTACTCGGCGCAAGAAGTATCTAGCGGCGGCTACGTCCTCTGCGGCCGAACCGACTGGCAGACAGCGGGCAGGTATGACATCTGCCTTCTCCGCACTGAAGCCGGTACAGGAAAACAAGAAGAACGGCCAGGCGAGATACAAACGCCGCCTTGGTCCTCAACCATCGTCAGCCACACCCTCAACCTACCCTTTGCATCCTGCAACTTGCAATTGCCAATCGCCCTGCTCGACGCCACTGGCCGCAAGGTACTCGACCTCTTGCCCGGCCCGAACGACGTTTCCGGCCTCAGTCCCGGTGTGTACTTCTTCCGTCTCGGACCGGATGTCATTCGTGTCGTAGTTACCCGCTAAGGAGGCTCTTTGCACCGCTGCCTGCTTCTGCCCCTGCTGCTGTTCGCCGTGGCACTGGCCGATGGCGTTGACACTACCTGGTCGCGCCGGTTCAACGGTGCCGGCGATTCAACCGACTGGCCCGCGGCGCTCGCGATCCGCGCCGGTCGGCTCTACGTTACCGGCCACAGCTTCGACGATGACTCAATTGAGGACTTCGCCACGCTCTGTTACAACGCCGACGGCACTTCCCGCTGGTTCCGGCGCTACGACGGCCGCGGCGATACGAGCGCTCAGGCCAAGGCCCTGGCTGTGAACGCGGCCGGCAACTGCTATGTGACCGGCCGGGTCTGGGTGAGCGGCAGCCGCTACGACTGGATGACCGCTCAGCACGATACCAATGGTGTCATCTGGTGGACCACCTACTACGACGGCAGCCTGCACCACGATGACGAACCACGGGCGATTGCTGTCTGCTCCAATGGTGACGTGGTTGTCACCGGCGCGGCCTTTGGCCCGGCCCGCAACTGGGACATCACGACAATCCGCTATTCGGCCCAGGGCGATACGTTCTGGACCGCGCACTACGACGGCCCGGCCAGCCAGGCCGATGAAGCCGTCGCGCTCGCGCTCGATACGGCCGGCAACATCTATGTGACAGGAACCAGCTACGGCGGCAGCACCAGCCAGGACATCGTCCTCATCAAGTACAACTCGGCCGGCGAGACGCTCTGGACCGGCCGCTGGGCCGGAGCCGGCGGCTTCACCGAGGACAGGCCGACCTGCCTGCTGGTTGACCAGTCCCAGAACATCTACGTCGGCGGTTACAGCGAGCGCCCGAGCACCGGCCGGGACGTCGCGGTGGTCAAGTTCAGCACTCATGGTGACACTCTCTGGAGCCGCCGCCTCGACGGCTCGGCCAGCGAGGATGACGAAGTCGTGGGCATCGGCGTGGACGGCCGCGGCCGCATCTACGCTGCCGGTCACGCCTGTTACACTGGCTCATTTGCCGACTACGTCGTGGTCTGCTACAGCCCGCTCGGCGATTCGCTCTGGGCCTTCCGCTGGGACTACTCCGGCTATGGCAACTGGCCCACTGCCTTCGCCGTGGACGAAGACGGCAACAGCTATGTCACCGGCTACGGGTTCGACCCGGCAACCCAGTACGACTACCACACCATCAGTGTCACCCCCGAAGGCCGACCGCGCTGGCAGATTCGCTACAGCGGCTATGCCGACGACTGGGACCAGCCTGTGGCCATCGCGCTCGACTCCGAACGCAACGTCTACGTCACCGGGTTCAGCATGAGCAACGCTCAGGGCTTTGACTACCTGACCGTCAAGTACGTCCAGACCTTCGGCGTCACCGAAGCGATGAACGATGCGATCCCGGCGCCGCGCTCCGGCCCGACCATCGTCCGCAACACCCTCAACTTACCCTTTGCATCCTGCAACTTGCAATTGCCAATCGCCCTGCTCGACGCCACTGGCCGCAAGGTACTCGACCTCTTGCCCGGCCCGAACGACATCTCCCGTCTCGCACCCGGAGTTTACTTCTTGCACACGGCAACGAGTGAGAACGGCAAGCAGACATTGACAAGCAGGATAGCGATACTTCGCTGACGAACAGGACGGCGGCGGTGTTTGCATCCCGCCACCGCCGAGACTGACCGCTGCTAACTGGGAACAGCGGCTAGTTCGTCCTCACCAGTCGGGTGCTAACGACGCTAGTACCGGCTTTGAGGACGCAGACATAAGTACCGCTGGCCAGTCCAACAGAAGTCAGCGGTAGGGCATAACTGCCGGCCTCAACAACCGCATTCAGCAGTTCGGCGACCGGTTTGCCGCTCAGATCAAAAACCGCCAGTTCAATCGCAGTCCGGAACGGAACGGACACACTCAAGGTTGTACTCTGCCGGAATGGGTTAGGCGAACTGGTCAGTTGTGCACCGCTATTTGCGGCCGGCCGATGATTCTCGGTGCTAAACGCTGAACTACCAGTGTCAAGAAGGTATGCCTCATCAACACCGGTAGCAGCATTGTAGCCGCGGCCGGCGATAAATCGGCCATCAGGCGAGATGGCCATTGCGTCCCTGAGCACTGAACCTGGACTCAGCAGATCGGGATAGACGGCGTTGAGGTCTTCCATTCCGGTTGCTTCGCTCCAACGAAAGGCGGCCCAGTTGCCTTGGCTTCTTTCTGACCAGCCGACAACAATCGAGCCATCGCGATTGGCGGCCCAAGCTTCACCCCAATCGCCACCCAGCGTTCCCAAGTCGTACATGCCAGTAGCCGCGGTCCAACGGAACGGCCGGCAGGGGGTCAATGACTGCGGCCCCCAAGCACCGACTGCGACCTGCCCGTCGCCCGATACGCCGAGCCCCTCGCTGCCGCCGAAGCTCGGGTTGTGGATGTTTGTCATTTGGCCGTCTTCCCAACGGAAGGCATTGTGAATCTGGCCGGGAAAGCCGGACCAGCCGACCACAACTCCGCCATCAAGCGACACCGCCCGGGCAACACTGCGCAGGGCGCCGGGCAGCACGCCCAAATCCTGCATCCCTGAATCCGGCCGCCAGCGGAAGGCGTGATTGTAGCCCGAGAAATGCTCGGCACCGCCGACAACAACCCAGCCGTCGGCCGACGCCGCATACGCCCAGCTTGTCAGGCCACCCAGCGTTCCCAGCACAATCATCGTGTCGCGATTCCAGCAGAACCCCCGGTAGTTGCTGGTGTTGTCGGGATGGGTACAGCCGACAACCACCCGGCCATCAGCCGAGATTCCCCACGCTTCACAATCCCGGTCGGGTGCCGGCGGCCGGATGACCGTCATACCCGAGTCCCGAATCCAGAGCCAGGCACGGTGCGGACTCAGCACTCCGGCCCAGCCGACTGCCGTGCTGCCGTCAGCCGCTACACCGTGGGCCTCGGCATAGGGCGTGTTCAGCGAACCGAGCCAGCGCAGTTCCGCGCCCAACGCTGCGGCTACGGCCAGCACAAGGGACAAGAGGACCTGACGCATTGCGAACCCCTTTCCTATCGTTTGAAAAGACGATAACAGCAATTGACCTAGACGCTCACCTTTCGGGTCTTCACTAGACTGCACAGCAATCATACCATTAAAGACTGATGTTCAGAGCCCACACGGCACATCATATTCTGTAATCAGCGGCAGGTCGCTGTCAATAGCAATGGCCTCCGGGCCTACCCACCCGGCGCCGAAAACCCAAACCGGCAGAACTCGCCAGAGCCCGGCAGTTCTGCTACAATGGCCTGTGCCAGACTCCAATCCGACCGCTACGACCGGGCCGTTTGACGAACTCGAGCAGTCAATCCTGCTTGCACTTGGCCGCTATTCGAATGTCCACCGCGGCACCGGTCTTCACTCGCTCATCACCACCGAACTCTACGAAGCGGCCCGCTCCATCATCCTCGACCATCTCGGCCTCGCCGACGGCGACTACATCGTTGTCTTCTGCACCGAACGCCGGCTGCGCCGGCTTGAAGCGAGCCTCCGGCCCGGCACCCGACTAAGGACAGTAACCAGTGCCGACCTCGGCCTGCCGCTTGGAGTCCACGCCGCGGCAGTGCCGCGCCGCGCCGTTCCGGCTGGCGTGCCCTACGAGACCGGCGGCGGCACCATCAAGATGGTCTCACCCGAAACAATCGCTTGGGCTGACCTGCCTGACCGGCTCGAAGCCGGTACGCCGAACATCATCGGTGTCATTGCCCTAGCCCGGGCCCTGCTCATTGCCCGGCAGCGCGGCCCGGATACGTTCATCAACGCCCGCGGCCCCGCCCTAACGCCCGACCAGGTTTTCGCCGACGGCCTCAATGGTCTTGTGGGGGCTGAGCTGCTTTATCGCCTGCGCGAGCTGCTGGTTGGCCGCGAGCTGACCGTGCCCACTGACAAAGGCGAACAGCCCTACACCAACCTTGACAATGGCGCGAGCACACCGACTTTCATCCCGGTCTGGCAGACCTTCTGTCGGGCCTGGCGCCTGCCCGAATCTGCCTGGCCCGAGGTCATCGCCGCGGTACGCGACCGCTGCCACCGCTTCTTCGGCGCACCGGCTGCCGACTACGCGGTCTTCTTCACCTGCAACACCACCGAAGCCGTCAACGTCGCCACTGCGGCAATTGCCGCTGCTGCTCCGGCCGGCGCGACCGTTGTCCTCAACACGATGGTCGAGCACAACTCCAACGAGCTGCCCTGGCGTCATCTCGAAGGTGTCCAGCTCGAACGGGTGCCGGTTGACGACGAGGGCTTCATTGACATTGACGCCCTCGAAGCCCGGCTGCGCCACTACAACGCGAACTCAAACCCCGACTCACCCCGGGTCCGGCTCGTCGCGGTCTGCGGTGCCTCCAACGTGATGGGCACCTTCAACGACCTCGCCGCGATTGGTGCGGTCTGTCGTCACTACCATGCCCTCCTCTTTGTTGACGCGGCCCAGCTTGCCGCCCACCGTCCGGTTCGAATGGCTGAAACCGGCATTGACTTGCTCGCCTTCTCCGCCCACAAGATGCACGCGCCGTTCGGCTCCGGTGGCCTCATCATTCGCCGCGAACTTGTCAACGAGCAACTGGCTGCTGCCTGTCCTTCCGGCGAGGAGAATGTCGCCGGCATCGCTGCCCTGGGCAAAGCAATTGACCTGCTCGAAAGAATCGGCATGGACCTGGTGAATGCCGAAGAGACCCGGCTCACCGCCTATGCCCTAGCAAAGCTGCGCCAGAACCCGGCCCTGCGCCTTTACGGTGTTCAGGACCCAGAATGCGGTCGGTTCGGCTGCAAGGGCGGCATCCTCAGCTTTGCTATCAGGCACATTCCTCACAACCGGGCTGCCCGGCTGCTCGCCGAGCGCGGCGGCATCGGCGTCCGCAACGGCTGCTTCTGCGTCAACATGTATGTCAAAAAGCTGCTCGGCATCGGCCGCACCAAGGACACGATTGCCCACTTGGGCCTTGCGGTCTGGCCCCGCCTGATGGAGCGGCTGCTCATCGGCCTAGTCCGGGTGAGTTTCAGCATCGAGAACACCGAAGCCGATGTTGACCGGCTCGTCGCTGTCCTCGAAGAACTGGGCCGCGAGCGCTCCTCGCTGGCTGACCGACTCCTCGCCCGTATCAACTTCGGCACCCCCTTTGGCCGCCCGACCCCAACATCCCGCCAGATGGACGCTGTCGTTGACGAAACCATCCGCCAAGTCTATGGCGACGCGATTCGGCCCCGCCGTCGCCGCCGCGCCGGCTTCACCAGCAATTAGGCCAAGCCTGCACCCGGCCCTAGCCCTAGCGCTGCCACCATCGCTCGATTCCTGACTGCCCCTGCTGCTCGCTAGCCCACAGCCCTCGCCGCTAATTGCGGTTCTCGTGTCGCCCTTGTTCCGGCAACTCAAGCCACGCCTGCCTCCGGCCCAAGCCTTCGCCGTCGCCTTGCGACAGCTTCTCACCCTGCTGTGTCAAATAGCCCCGCAACCAGTACCCCATCTCATCCCGGGAGTGACTCCCCCTTCCAGCCCTTCTGCTTCCTGCCCAGCCCTGTATCGGCATAACCAATGGAGAACCGACGAGTTATCACTTGCTATCATTCCTTCTGCTCTAGACTCCTCACCTGCGCGTATAACCAGATGAAGAGACAGTAAGCCCCAAAAGAAAGGAGGAGAACAATGGCCGCTGATGCCAACAGTAGAATCAGGCGCTGGAACCGGAAGTTCGACACTGGCCGCACCAAGCAGACACTCGACGAACTGCGGCAACAGATGCTCGAACGCTACGCTGCCGCCGTGGTCTCGCTCTGCGAGATGGAGACCGCGGTGAAGACCGTACTCAACCAGAACGGTGTCCAGACCGTGCTCTATGTTCCGTATCTCGACTTTGGCCGCGAGCTCTTTCGCCTCTCGCGGCAGCAGGGCATCTCCGGTGACGCCTTTGCCCGCGCTGCCGAGATACTCATCGCCAAGTGGGCTGCCCGCGGCCTGGACCCGGCTGTGCTCGCTCAGATCCGCACCGGTGTCTTCGACATCAGCGCTCCACCCTCGCCCTAGCCCCTACTAGCCCGGCTCCGGCCTAATCCTGATACTCGATGCCGACGCCCTTGTCGGCATCACCCGAACAGTCTCGCTGCCGGCCCACGATTTGCACTTACCCGGAGATGGCCTACAATCAGTTGACGTGACCAGTTCCAAGGCAATAGCGATAGTTGGCCTGCTGCCCGCGTTACTTTCCGGAGTGGCAGCGGTCGCCTCACTATTCGGACCGGAATCGGTTTCGGCAGTGACCGGTTCGCCGGCCTTTCTCGCCGGAGCAATCTTGACAGGCGTCCTAGCGCTGATAATGGCAGTCCGGGCACTACTGCGTCGCAACCCGGGCCTGGTCCTGCTGCACTTTGGGCCGGTGGTGCTGCTGGCCGGTGTCCTGATTTCTGGCCAGCAGAGTAAGAGCGGCTATCTCTTTCTTGAGCTGGGGGCTGCTTCGCCCGGCTTCTTTTTGCGCGATGACCTGCGGCAGATTGCCGAACTGCCGGTGCCGGTCCAGTTGCAGGGCATCGAGCAGCAGCAACAGCGCGGCTTCCGACCAGCGCCGGTCGTGCGGCTGGCGGTTGACGACCGAACCCATCGTGTCACCTACAACCAGCCGCTGGTTACGGCTGGCCGCCGCATCCTGCTCGGCCAGTTGACCGAACCCGGTTTCTTAGCCGAATACGAGCTGGTGGTTGACTCAACCGAGTATCTGCTGCTCCACAATCAGCAGGTCGAGATTCCGCAAGGGCCGCCGCTCTACAGCTTCGGCTATGACCAGGAGGAGCAAAAGATCGGTCTTGCCCATGGTCGAGAGCGATTCTGGCTTGGTATCGGTGACACCGCCACAGTTGGCAGCACCCGACTGGTGCTCCGGTCAGCAAGGTTCGCAGCCAACCCCGGCGCGATTCTCGTGGTCAACGACACTCGCTATCGGCCACCAATCTTTGCCGGTGCCGGGCTTGTCCTGCTTGGTCTTTTGTTCCAGTTGTTTCGCCGTCCCCAGCAATGAACAGTAGCCCCGTTCTCCTCTATTTGGCGCTGGCTGCCCACATCGCCGCCGCGATTCTGGCCAGTCGCCGCGGCCCGACAATTGTGCTATCCGGCCTTGGCATCGCTCTCCAGGTGCTCTTCACCGTGCTGCGCACCCTGGCGACCGGTGTGCTGCCTTTTGCCTCACGATTTGAGGCGATGGCCCTGTTCTCGCTTGCCATCTTCGGCACCGGTTTTCTTATCTATCTCATAACCGGTCAGCGCTGGCCGAAGTTCGGCACCGACATCCTCGGCATCATCATCCTCGCCGCCGCCCTACTGCCGGTCGGGTTTCACCCGGGCACTGAACTGAACCCGATTCTGGCCAGCCCCTGGTTCTCGGTGCACATTCTTGCCGCCTTTGCCGGGTATGGCTGCTTTGCTGCTGGCCTGGGCTGGAGCATCGTCCATCTCTTTGACCGCCGCCTCGACTTCAACCCTGCCGTACCACTGAAGCTGGCCCTGGCCGGCCTGCTACTGCTTGGCGCTGGCATCATCACCGGTGCGGCCTGGGCTGATTCATCCTGGGGCCGCTACTGGTCCTGGGACCCAAAAGAGTCCTGGGCCCTCTTCACCTGGGCATTGATGCTCGGCTTCGTGCACATTCGGCCGGGCCGCAAGCTGGCCGCTACTTGGCACGTCCTCGTCTTTTTGGCCATGCTCTTTACATTCATCGGCATCAACCTGCTCAAATGGGGTCTGCACCGTTACTAACCAAGGAGGCGCTGTGCGTCACCTGCTATTGACGTTGTTGCTGCTGGCAGCAGTCCTTGTTGCCCAGCAGCCTGATTTTGCTGCCCGTGGCCCGTATGCCGACACGTTCCGGGTCGAGGACATTCCCGGCACAACCGAAACGATGGAAAACTCGCGCATCTACTTTCCAGACTCAGCCGGCACCTTCCCGGGCCGAGCTGTGCCCGCGCCGATTGTCGTGTTCGGCCACGGCTGGCAGATGGGCATTGACCGCTACTACAGCTATGCCCGGCACCTGGCGTCCTGGGGCTATGTTGTCGTGCTGCCGACCATCTCCAACCCGCTGATTGTCCCTGACCACTATGCCCGAGCCCGGCTGATGATTGACGCTGCCCGCTTCACCGCCGGCCTTGACACAGTTCCTGGTGACCGGTTCTATCGCCGGCTCGACCGCTGGAACTGGGGATTTGCCGGCCACTCGATGGGCGGCGGCCTGGCCATGCTCGCGGCCGACACCTTCGGCCTACGCGAGACCCTGCGCGTTGTCGTGGCCATCCACTCGCCTCAGACAACGCCGCCAACCCACCCGGCTCACATTCTCCAGCCGCGGCTCGTTTTGGCCGGCAGCGTGGACAATATCGCGCCATGGAACGATGTCCGAACCGCGTTCTGGCAGGGCGGCAACCCGCCCGGCACTTTTGCGGTAATCACCGGCGCCAATCACGGCTACGTGATGGACTACTCTTACTTCTGGGAGAACGGTGGCACCGCCACGATAACCCGGGCCGAACAGCAGCGGATTATCCGTCGCCATCTGACCGCCTTCCTCGAACGCTACCTGCACGGCGACTCAAGCGACTGGAACTACAACTTCACCTATGGCGACTCGGTGCTCCGCAGCCCGGTCTTCGATTCGGTCGAGGTCTTGCTGCCGCCAGTCGGCTGCTATGAATCGGCCAGCGGCCTTCTCGAATCAAGAATCACCCTCTCGCCCGCGCCGGTGCGCGACCGGGTGTTCATCCGCTACTCGGTCTGTCAGCCAGGACCGGTTCGTCTCACTGTCCACGATGCCCAGGGTCGGCTCGTCTCGCGGCTGGTCAGCCGGTTCGAGCCGAGCGGCATCCGGACAGTCGTCTGGCAGCCAGAGACCAGCCTGCCCAGTGGCAGCTACTTTCTGCGCCTCGCCTTGCCCGAAACTGCTGCCATCCGCTCGCTATTGCTTGTCCGCTGATTGGAGGAAGAGAACTTGAAACGTATTCTGCTTATGGTGCTTGCGGCCGTGGCCTTAGTGGCTGCCCGGCCAACGAAGTTGGTCATTGCCGATGCGGCTCCGCAATCACCGGTTCGCTACTTTGGTCGCGTTGGCCGCTACCTGCTCCTCGAAGACGCCCCAACTGGCCGATTGCTAGCGCTCAATCCGGACCGGCCGACCTACATTGTCTATCTCCACCGACCCGGAATCGAACCAACGATTGCCCAAATCGGCCCAATACTTCTTCAGGATGGCCGCGTCCTGCTGATGCAGCTTGATGCGGCCCAGCGCCAGGCGGTCAGCCTTGCCGGTGCCGAGCTGTTCCAGCTCCCCGACGAACCGATTCCGCTGCCCGCTGCCGAACCCCCGGTTTATCCGCGGGCCTTGCGGCCGGACACCCTAATCGGCCGGCTGGTGAGCCGGGTCAGCCCTGACTCGGTGCGAAGCCACATCCAACGGCTGGTTGACTTCCGCACCCGCTACACCTTCACCGACTCCTGCCGCAGTGCCGAACGCTACATCTGCGACTACTTCACCCGACTTGGCCTTGACTCAGTTGCGCTCGACCCCTATGTTGCCCAGGGTGAAACCCTCTACAACGCGGTCGGAATGATTCGCGGTACCACGAACCCAGACCAGCTTGTCATCGTCTGCGGCCACCTCGACTGCACGTCCGAGACCCCAACCACCTATGCCCCGGGCGCCGAAGACAACGCCTCTGGTGCAGCTATGGCAATCGAAGCCGCCCGAGTCCTGGCGGGCGAGAGATTCGAGACATCAGTGATGTTCATCGGCTTCTCCGGCGAAGAACAAGGACTCTGGGGCAGCTTCAACTTTGTCCGCAAGCTCGCCCTGCAGCGCCGGCCGGTTGTCGGCGCGCTCAACTTCGACATGATTGCCTGGCCGGGCGGCCAGTTCGGGGTCAGTATCCATTGCGACACCCTGTCCCAACCGCTGGCCGAGTTTGAGGCCCGCATGGCCGCAACCTACACCGGCCTCGACTGCTCGGTTGACCAGCGCTCGTATGGCAGTGATCAGATTGCTTTCATGTATTTCGGCTATCCGGCAACTGCCGGAGCCGAATATGGCAGCTTCTATCCCTGGTACCACACCACTGCCGACACCATCGGCAACCTCGACTTCAACCTCGCCGCCGAAGTCTGCCGGATGGCTGTTGCCACTGCTGCCTCGCTCGGCAGTGCTCCGGCAGCGCCGGTCGGCTTCGAACTGCGCGACAATGGCACTGGCGGCAGCCTCGCGGCTCGCTGGCGGCCAAGTCCGTCCGCTGACGTTGTTGGCTACAAGCTCCTTTGGGGCACCACATCTCAGACCTACACCGACTCGATTATTCTGCCCAACACCACGAGCTACGACATAACCGGGCTGGTGAACGGCACCCGCTACTACGCAATCGGCGTTGCCATTGACTCTTCAGGCCGCGAAGGATTCCCAACACCCGAACGCTCCGCTGTACCCGGCACCACACCGCTCGCGCCAGCCGGTTTTGCGGTCCTGCCGATTCGCTGGGGCAACCGGCTGACCTGGCAGGCCAATCAGGAACTTGACATTGACGGCTACAACCTCTACCGCTCAACCCAGGCCAGCACCGGTTTCATCCGCATCAATTCCGGCCTGCTGGCCGACACTACCTACACCGATTCTGGACTGTTCGCTGACACGATGTACTACTACTACGCCACTGCCGTTGATACTCAGGGGCTTGAAAGCGACAGCTCAGCCCACGGTCGCGCCAAACCAATCACCCTTGACCACGGCATCCTGCTCGTTGACGAGACCCGCGACGGCAGCGGCAACCCCGGCAGCCCGTCTGATGCCCAGCAGGACGCTTTCTATCACCACTGCCTTCGTGGCACAACCTATACCGACTGGGACTGCCTCGAGCGCGGCGCTGTGCCGCTGGCCGGCGATATCGGCCCCTATTCAACCGTTGTCTGGATAGCCGATGACTACACCCAGCAGCAGATTCGACCGGCGCTCAACGGCCTTGCCAACTACCTAAGCCAGGGCGGGCGACTCTGGTATTCTGGCTGGAAGCCGCTGACCGGCATACTGCCGCCCAACCCAACTTTCCCGGTCACGTTCGCTCCTGGCAGCTTTGGCTACGACTGGTTGCACCTCGGCCAGGCCGGTCTCTGTGCAGCCGCCAGCTTCATCGGCGCGACTGGCGCTAGTGGTTACCCTGACCTCGCCACTGATTCAGCCAAGATGTTTCCAAGCCAGCATGGCCGGCTGCCCGGTGTCGAGATTACCTATCCGCGCGACGCCGAACCGATCTACACCTTCAACTCCGCGGCCGGCGACACATTCCAGGATAAGCCGGTCGGAATCCGCTGGCTTGGTCAGCCGGGCCGCGTCGTGCTGCTTGGGTTCCCGCTCTACTATATGAACGACGGTGCTGCCCGGCAGGCAGCAATCCGCATCCTCACCGACCTTGGCGAAGCCATCGGCATCGAAGAGGGTTCAGCACTCACCACCAGCTCTCTTGCCGGTCCAACCATCGTCGGCAACATCCTCAACTTGCCCTTTGCACCTTGCAACTGGCAATCGCCAATCGCCCTGCTCGACGCCACCGGCCGCAAGGTGCTCGACCTTCGCCCTGGCCCCAACGACATCTCCGGCCTTGCTGCTGGTGTGTACCTTGTTCGGCACGGATCAGGCGTAACCAAAATCGTGCGGCGCTAACGGTTGGCTGCTGACTCTCTGCTTGGTGTCGGCCGGGCGATTGTCGTCCTGGCGATACTAGGGCTGACCCTCGCCGCTTTCATCTGGAACCGGCTGCGCTACGACGTCGTTGCCCTGCTGGCCCTGCTCGCCGCCGTACTCGCCGGCGCAGTTCCGGCTAACAAGGCGTTTCTCGGGTTCGGTCACCCGGCAGTGATAACGGTCGCTGCTGTCCTTGTCCTCAGCCGTGGGCTGCAACTTGCCGGCGTTGTCTCCTTGCTGACACGACAGTTGGCCAGGATTGGCCGCAGCGTAACCCTGCAGGTCGGTGCCCTGACTACTGCAATTGCCATTCTCTCCGCTTTCATGAATAACGTCGGCGCTCTCGCCCTGCTGATGCCAGCAGCGATGAAGCTGGCCCGCGACCGTAACCAGCCTGCATCCCAGCTCTTGATGCCGCTGGCGTTTGGCTCACTACTCGGTGGCCTGCTGACACTGATTGGCACACCAGCCAACATTATCATCTCGACATTCCGGGCTGAACGGATTGGCTCCGGTTTCGGCATGTTCGCTTTCCTACCGGTCGGTGGCGGCGTGGCCCTGGCCGGCATTCTCTATCTTGCCCTAATCGGCTGGCGACTGATTCCGCGCCGCCGCAGCCGCCGCAGCGCCGAGGACCTGTTTGAGACCAGCCGCTATCTGAGCGAGCTTACGGTGCTGGTCGACTCAAAGGCCGTAGGCTGGACCATCACCCAGCTACGGCAAGCCTACGGTGAACCAGTGCCGTTGGTCGCGATCGTGCGTAACGGCATCAATCAACCGCCCCACACCTTCAACGATCGCCTGATGCCAGGCGACACCCTGCTGGTCGAGACCGAACCAGAGGAACTGCAGGACCTCGTTGCGCGAACCGGACTACAGATTGGAAGCAGACGATTCACCGGCAAGCTGAGCGATATCGCCGGCATCGATATCGCCGAGGCGGTTGTCCGACCTGGCTCGCAACTTGTCGGCCGCACTGCGGGCGACCTGGCCTTACTCGACCGCCACGGCCTCAATCTACTGGCAGTCGCCCGCGACGGCTCCCGCCTGAACCAACGCCTTAGTCAAATTCGGTTCGAGGCCGGCGACGTCCTGCTACTCCAGGGCGACCAGGCAATGATAGCCGACAGCTTAGTCGAGCTCGGCTGCCTGCCGCTTGTCAGTCGCGGTCTGTCTGTCGGCCAGCCGCGCCGCCTGACTCTAGCCCTGGCTATCTTTGTCGCTGCCCTGGTCGCCATCCTCACCGGCTTGCTCTCGCCGGCTGTCGCGCTGATGCTGGCTGCTGCATTGAACGTGCTCGCCGGCATCGTGCCGCCACGCGAGGTGTACAACGCGGTTGATTGGTCGGTCATCGTTCTGCTGGGGGCGCTGATTCCGCTGAGCCAAGCGCTCGAAACCAGTGGCGCGGCGCGGCTGCTTGCCCACGGCCTGCTCGTACTCGGCCACTCCTGGCCGCCAACCGCAACCCTCGCCCTACTCTTTGTCGCCACGATGCTACTCTCGAACGTCATCAACAATGCGGCTGCTGCGCTATTGATGGCACCGGTCGCCTACGACCTTGCCATCGGGTTCGGCGCCTCGCCCGACCCATTCCTGATGACCGTCGCGGTTAGCGCCTCCTGTGCCTTCTTGACCCCGATCGGCCACCAGTCGAACACGCTCGTACTCGGCCCGGGCGGATACCGATTCGGCGACTACTGGCCAAGCGGTCTGCCCTTGAGTGTTATCGCCACGGTTACTACTGTCTTGCTGGTACTCCGGGTTTGGCCGTTGGGCCGTTAGCCAACCGCCCTGGTTTGACCTTGCTAATCAAGGCAAATATGCTCTGGCATGAGCCAGCCAGTGCCACGGAATGAGACCAAGCCTACTCCCTGGCACTCACTCGCGGCCGACGACGTGCTGGCCCGGCTCCAGTCCAACCCGCAAGGACTCGACCCGACAGTAGCAGCCGAACTCCTCATCCGCCACGGCCCCAATCAGCTTGTTGCCGAAGAACGACCGAGCATTATTCGGCTGGCCCTGCACCACATCAACAATCCGGTCAGCTATGTCCTGCTCGCTGCTGCCGCCGCATCACTACTCAGCGGCAACCTGGTTGACGCCGCGGCAATTGCCGTGGTCGTTGTACTCAACACTACGCTGGGTGTCGTATCGGAGTGGCGAGCAGAACAGGCCCTCGCCGCGCTCGAAAAGCTGGCTGCGCCCCGCGCCCGGGTCCTCCGTGCCGGCCAATCACTTCTGATTCCGGCAACCGAAGTCGTCCCCGGCGATATCCTCCAACTCGCGACCGGCGACCGAGTGGCAGCCGATGCCCGACTGCTCTGGACCGAAGAACTGCAGGTGGACGAAGCAGCCCTGACCGGCGAGTCCGAGCCGGTTGCCAAGAATCCAGAACCCCTCCCTGTCGCTACCGAGCTTGCTGACCGACTGAATATGGTCTGGCTCTCGACCGTCGTAACCGGCGGCCGGGCAGCAGCGGTCGTCGTCGCAACCGGGATGGAGACGACGCTCGGCAGCATCGCCGCCCAGATGCGGGCGACACGACGACCACTAACCCCACTCCAGCAGCGCATCAACAACCTCGGCACCACCCTCGGCATCGTCGCGGTCTCGCTCGGCGCCGTACTTTTCGCGCTCGGTCTGTTGCGCGGCTACCCGACCGGCGAGATGCTTCTCTTTGCGGTCGCCGCCGCAGTATCATCGGTGCCAGCCGGCCTACCGGCTGCGGTCAGCGTCACGCTAGCCCTTGGTGTTCGCCGGATGGCTCAACGTAACGCGGTAATCCGCCGCCTGCCGGCAGTCGAGACGCTTGGCTCGACCACGGTCATCTGCACTGACAAAACCGGTACCCTGACCCGCAACGAGATGACCGTGACTCGGCTCTGGGTTGCCGGGACTGAAGTGAGTGTTCCAGTTGAAGCGGTTGGTCCTGTCCGCGACCTGCTTCTGGCCGGTGCACTTGCCAGCGATGCGACGATTGTCGGCCCGGATGGCCGCCTTGAGGGCACGCCGACCGAACGGGCAATCCTCAACGCAGCACTTACCTGCGGCATTGACATCGCCGCGGCCCGGGCCGCGCTGCCGCGCATCGCCGAGATACCTTTCTCCAGCAGCCGCAAGTTCATGGCTGTGCTGGTTGGGTCGGACACGGGCCGACGCATCTACCTCAAGGGTGCACCGGAAAGAGTTCTCAACCGCTGCCGCTATCTTGCCGGCCCGGACAGCAGGAGAGTTGAGCTTACCGACGAGCTCTGCTGGGAGATTCGCGACACGGTCGAGCAGCTCGCCGCCAATGCCTTGCGCGTGGTGGCAGCCGCGGTGCAGGAAGTCGCGCCCGACACCGACCGCCTTGACGGCGAGAACCTCGGCTCCGATTTCGTACTGCTTGGACTTTGGGGAATGGCCGACCCGCTGCGACCCGAGGCTCAGGCGGCAGTACGGGCAGCGCAGAATGCTGGGATTCGGGTGCTGATGCTCACTGGTGACCACGTCCAGACTGCGGCTGCCATCGGCCAGCAGACCGGCATCGTCCGCAGCCGCGCCGGTGTCATCGCCGGCAGCGAGCTCGACGCGTTGTCTGACGAAGAACTGGTCCGGCGACTGGGTTCGGTGTCAGTCTTTGCCCGGGTCAGCCCGACTCACAAACTGCGAGTTCTGAACGCACTCACCCGTCAGGGTGAGGTTGTGGCGATGACTGGTGACGGCGTCAATGACGCGCCGGCTCTGAAGGCAGCCGACATCGGCATTGCGATGGGTGGGGCAGGCACTGAGGTCGCCAAAGAAGCGGCCGATATGGTGCTGCTTGATGATAACTTCGCGACGATTGTCCGGGCAATCGAAGAAGGCCGCATCATCTTCCGCAACATCCGTCGCGTCGTGACCTATCTCGTTGCCACCAGTCTCGGTGAGATGCTGACCTTTGTTGCCTGCATCATTGCTGGGCTAGACAAACCGCTGACGCCGGTGATGGTGCTCTGGGTCAATCTCGTGACCGATGGTGCCTGCACGGTTCCGCTCGGCGTTGAACCCGGCCACGGCAGCGCGCTCGCCGAGCCGCCGCGCTCGCCCCGGGAACGGCTGATTAGCAGGCCAATGCTCGGCCGAATTGCCCTGCTTGCCCTGACCATGGCCGCCGGAACATTCATCCAGTTCCTACTCGACCGGCAGACACGCCCACTTGCCCACGCCCGCACCATTGCCTTTACCACGCTGGCCGCGTTTCAGTGGTTTCAGGCCCTGACCATGCGCTCCGCCGACCGTTCGATATTCACCATCGGTCTTGCTGGCAATCGTTCGCTGGCCGCGGGCATCATCATTGCGGTCTTGCTGCAACTGCTGGTCATCTACACGCCTATTGGCCCGGCAGTCTTCGGCACTGTCCCGCTCGGCCTGGCCGACTGGCTGCGCATCGTCGCCCTGGCTGGTTCAATCCTGCTGGTTGACGAACTGCGCAAACTCTTGGGTAGTCGCCGCCGCGCCTAGCTCTGGTTCTGGTTGGGTAACGGTTTTGGACTGCGCCGGGAAAGATGGGGTAGGGTGGCGATGCCGCCGGCAATCGCACCCAGATAGAAGCTAAAGAGCCGCCAGAGCACGACATAGACGCCGAGCATGTAGCGCGGACAGATTAGCGAATAGAGTCCGGCGGCGCCGGCCTCGGCCACGCCGCTTGCGCCCGGCGTCGGCACAAAGAGCATGACCGAACAAAGAAGCAGGTTCAGGCCCATGGCCCGCCACGCTTCGGTATGTACGCCCAGCCCGGCCAAGAGTGTCGCGCTCATCGCAAACAGCGAGCTCATGCAGGCAACGGTCAGCACTGTCGCCAGTGCGAGATGCCCAAGATTCCGACCGCGCAGATAGAGCCGCAAGCCATCGGTAAAGCCATGCAGCTCGCCCAATAACCAGACAATCCAACGTCGGACCCGACCGGGATGCGGTTTGGCTGCCAGCCGCTCACGCCAGGCCTCGAGCTTGGCCGGAAATACCAGACTGACAAGTACCAGCACCGTCCCGGCAGCAATAATCACGGCAATGTAGGCAGCAAGAACTTTGAGCAGGGCGGTGGCAGCCCCGAGCCGAATTGCGACAAACGGCGCCACAGCAAAGAGCAGTCCGTAGAACAGGATTCCCCGCATAATCAGCATCGCCGAGGCCTTGCCCGGACTGATGCCCCAACGGTGCATAATGTAGAGCTGCAAGGGTAGGCCGCCGACCTGAAACGGCGTGACTGCCGCCATGAAGTAGCCGATGTAGATTACCTGGAACGCCTGAAAGGCGGTCAACGGATGCTCACCGGCCCGTGAAAGCACGGCCAGGCGCAGACCATCGAGCCCGGCAGCAGCAAACCAGAGCACAACCGTCACCACCAGCCAGTACCATTTGACCCGAGTCAACCCGGCCAATGTCTCACGGCTGGCAGTGAGCGCAATCACCAGGACCGCAGCAACCACCGCCAAGAGCACAAAGATACGCACCCCGCGCGTGATTGCCCGCCGGGTTGCACTGGTATCGGTGCTGCCGTTGCCGTTCAGCGGCTCGGCTGCCAATGTCGCCGCCTGTCTGGATTCACTGCTGGCATCTTAGCACGAGACCAGCGCCGGTGCAATGGCTACGACAGTTGTCCTGCCGCAACTGGTGGCTATAATAACCCCTATGGCTGCCAAGGCCAAAGTCGCTGTTCTCTATACCAAACCCGAGACCGTGCTCGACGACTATCGGCGTCTGTTCGTGCTCGCCGATGCCCGCCAGCACCTCGACCCCACCAAACCGACAATCCTCAAAGACAACATCACCTGGCACTATCCGATGCCCGGTTGCAACACCACGCCCTGGCAGCTCGAAGGCACCATCCTCGGGCTGGGCGACATCGGCCTGCGCGACCTCTCTGTTGTCCAGAACCGCACCGTCGTCGTTGATACTGAGAAAGGCGAGGACCTCAACCGCTACGTTCCCATCTTCCGCAAATGCGGCCTGCCGGTGCTCTACAACTTCCGGCCCGAGGACATGTCCTGGATTGTCTATCGGCCCAAGGCCAAGATGCTTGCCCTCGACCGAGTCTTTCCCAAGGGCATCAGGATACCCGACTACTTTATCGGCAAGAACATCGTCCATATGCCGACGATGAAGTGTCACATCTACACGACAACGACCGGCGCCATGAAGAACGCCTTCGGCGGCCTCCTCTCAACCAACCGCCACTACACCCACACCTGGATTCACGAAACCCTTGTTGACCTACTCGCCATCCAGAAAGAGATTCATCCCGGCATCTTCGCGGTGATGGACGGCACCACTGCCGGCAATGGCCCTGGGCCGCGCACCATCGAGCCGGTGGTAAAGAATGTCATCATGGCATCGGCTGACCAGGTCGCAATTGACGCGATATCGGCCAAGATGATGGGCTTCGAGCCGATGAGCATCAAATATATCCGGCTTGCCCACGAAGCCGGCTTGGGCATCGGCGACCCGGCTGAGATTGAGGTAGTCGGCGACGACATCCGCGACGTCAATTGGGGATTCCGCGTCGGCTACAACTTCCACCGCTTCCTAGGCTGGCTCTCTTGGTACGGCCCCACCCGGGTGCTGCAGAAAATCGTCACCCGCAAGCCGGTCGTCTATATCCCAATTCTTGTCTCGGCCATCAACCACGACCTCATCTTCTGGCCGTTCAAGGGCAAACGGCTGTACAAGCAATGGCTGGCCAATACTGGCTGGGGCCGGCTATTCCAGGAATACGAGCGCCGCGGCTGCCTGCTCCGCTAGCTTTCTAGCAACTTCTCGGTCATTCTCCAGCCCAGCGTCGGGCATACTTGTCTCTGCCACTGTAGCACCTATACTCCTGCCATGACCAAGAAGCTACGCACTAACTCTGACCGAGTCGTCATGCTCTCAGTCCAGGGCAAAGTCTCCTACCCCTCTGGCCGTCGCGGTCACGGCGTTGACGCTGATGGTCGGCCGTTCCTGCTGCCGAGCATCGGCGGCATCACCTACAACGTCAAGGTTGGCGACCCGGCTTTCGGCTGGGCTGGCGACCACATCGAACCCGGTGTCTCCTGTATCGCCGACTGGGAGAAGCGGATGGACCATCCAAACACTTCGCTCCACTTCTACTCCTGCGTCGGCAACGAGGCGCGCGTCGTCTCGGGCGATGCCAAAGGTGCTAAAGGAATAGTCACCGGCCATCACGGCGGTGCCGAGCACGTGCTGATTGACTTTGCCGACGACGTCCTCAACAAGCTCACCCTCGACGACCGATTCCTCATCCGCGGCTTTGGCCAGGGTCTGGCCTTAATCGACTATCCCGACATTCAGGTTACCAACCTTGACCCCGGGCTGCTCCAGCGGATGGGAATTCGCGAACTCGGTGACGGCCGCCTCGAGGTACCGGTCGCTGCCATCGTGCCCGGCTACCTCATGGGCTCAGGCACCGGCTCCACCTCGATGGGCACTGGCGACTATGACGTGATGACTACCGATCGCAACGAGATAAAGAAACTCGGCCTCGACCGTCTCCGGTTCGGCGACTTCGTTGCTATCAACGACCACGACAACTGTTACGGCCGGTCCTGGCGACGCGGTGCTGTCACCATCGGGATTGTGGTTCACTCTGACTGCGTCGTGGCTGGCCACGGCCCGGGCGTGACCACGCTCCTTGCCAGCGCCAAGCCGCTCCTTGTGCCCAAAGTCACCCCGCATGCAAACCTTGCCGAAATCCTCCGCATCGGCCGGTTCCGACCCAAAAAGAAACGCTAACTAGGGGCAAGAAACACTGGCGGGGCGCCAGTTGGCGCCCCGCGAGTGTCGGCAAGTTTTCGCTTCAGGTCTGCCACGTATTCCTACAGAACAACTCCAAGACGGGCCACTGCGGTCCAGCCTCAAGTGGCGTACCCCTCACGACACGCGTAAATGTGCGTTGAGCGTCTGATAGAATCTCATCTCGTTACACTGGCCTCACGAAGAACCTACCCTGTTCTACTTGTCACGGCACATCTCTGCCGAGAGTTACGGTCACGGCAAGAGCACACAGGATGTTCCACCGTCTCACCAGCTAGTACGTCGACGCGGTCGCGATCGCCATGACGAAAGCCACGACAGCAAGCGAGCAGAGCCAGCCAACAATGGAGCCCAACAGGCGAGCCGACCGCTGTTCGGACACCCCCGCCGCGTGGCCATCCTCGTAGCCCTTCAACTTGCCCTGATCATAGCCACTCCTGTAATTGCCTTCCGTAGAAACAGCGATTCTCGATTCATTCTGTTGTTGCTGCGAGTCGCGTTTGCCACCGCTGCCGTAATCGACGGACGAGATGTTCGCCTTGTCGATTGTCAAAGTACCGTGCGGCGTCTTCACCGTAATCTTGGTCTCCGTCTGCCCGGTTATCGTCCCTGTAACCACCGATCCGTCGTGTAACGTAATAGTCTCGGCGCTGGCAAGGACAAAGCAGGCGATGACTGCGATGACCACCGATTTCAAATAGCTTTTGCGATACATCAGGACTGCCATATTGCCCCCTATATGACGACGGCAATGATTACGCCGATCAAATTAAGAAAGAACCCTAGAACAAAACCAACACCCCACCCTGGTTTGGCGCGCTTGCCCTTCTCCAGTCCTTCGCGGTAGCCGACATCGTAGCCTTCGCGGTAGCCACGGTCATAGTCGGCATCGTACCCTCCGCTGTATGTCGCGCGGCTGGAGAGCTCTATCGGCTCACCCACTCGGGTAGCATCCTTCAATCGCACAGAGGCAAGCGCCACCTGCTTGCCTGCCTCATAACCAGCCTGTTTGCCAGCCAAGTACGCTTCCTCGGCACTGGCAAACTCATTATGAGATGCACATTCAGCCGCGGCGGGAGCTGCTATCTCCGCACCATCTTGCCCCGCTGCCGGCTGAACAGACTACTCCTTTCCCAGCGCAATTGCCGAGATGCCGAGCAGCACCGCACAGACTGCGATGACTTTTCTCATACAGGCCTCCTTTTGTTTGGTTACCTGGTACATACGAATCAATCGCGGACCACGGCCATCCTATTGCCGCTTCTCCGACCCCGAACCCCGAGTCTACCCACCACGGTCGCGGTGGCAGGGAGTCGAGCCTGTTGACGGACTGAACATTGCCGGTCGAGCCGTCAATGTTGAATACATGCCACCAACTCAGGGTGGTGCCCGATGGACTGGTAGGCACTGTGAATGTTCGTATAAGACTTCCCTGACGGTACACCTCGACAACCGCCTGTGATGTCTGCAGGGCGCCGCTGGAGTAGCGATGGACGGCGTACGCATAGGTTCCGGCCGAAAGCTGGGATAACGACGTATGTTCTGGCCCATAGCCATTCACATCATCAACGTCAAGCGAGCAATAGGGGGCGACCGATAGCCTGCCGCGATTGGCGTAGTAGACATGGTGGGAGTCGTTGCCCACCCTCGGCGTCCAGGTGTGTGCATCGAGGTCCAGCGGCTCTGCTCCCCACGTCAGAGCAACCGTGTACTGCACCTACTGAACGCCGATGTAAACCGTCCTTGCACTCGACCACCCGGATAGGTTGCCGGCCTCGTCTTTGGCCTGGGCTCGTATACTATAGGTACCGGCAGCCGACCACGCGTGAGGTTGACTTGCTACCACGCCGCTATTCACATATGCCGTCCAGTTGGATGTATCACCATTGCCCCAATCAAAGCGAAGTGCAACGCGTCCGCCTTCAGGATCAGTGGTTGATGAAGAGTATGTGTACGACACGTTAACCTGACCACTCGATGTTCCAGATGGTGTGGTTGGCGTAGTTGGTGGCTGGTTTGCCGCAAAGGTCGTGTCCACCAGCGCACGCCTGAAGTCGGCAAAGGTCCAGTTGAACTCAACAATCCTCCGATCAAGTATCTCGGCCTTGAACCCAAGCCCGGCAGATATGCCATAGCCGGCTTCGACCGAAATCGGCGGGGAGGAAATCTCGTCGTAGATGTACGGCTGCGCGTACACGGTCGGACCGGCAACACCGTAGATCTTCATGTCGAGACTTCCACGCAGGAAGCTTTGTAGTTCCGCGCTCACACCTACTGGCACAAATGACATCGTTAGGCTGGACGACAATGTCTTGTCATAGACCGTACGATAGGCACGGTTCTCGTAGATTGCCCCGACGGTCAGGCTCGACGAAACTGACGCCTCGTTGGCGATCTCGCCGGAGACGGTTAGCGATAGATTCGCACCGATGCCAACATAGACCCCCATCTCGAAGGCGAAGACCACCGGAACGAAGCCGACCATAACCACAGCGTGTCCGAGACGAACCGTTGCCAGCTTGACTTGTGCGGTGTCGTTGTAGAGTGTTCGTGTGAACCCAAGCCGCAGGTGCCGGAAGCTCACCCCCTCGGTTGACTGAGCGATTGCCCGAAACTCACTCACCGCTGCGCCGCGAACTCTCAAGCCGAGGTCAATATCAATACCCTTGGTAAGGACGACTGTATCGCAGGCCACAAATGCTGCCAGATTGCCGCCATTGGATATCTCCACTCGAACATTGGGCAGCCGGACAACAAAAGTCCTGCCGTCGGAAGTTGGCAGCACCTCCAGACCATCACAAGAGACCGAGACCTTATGCATCACCCCAGCCGCGTCCGTGTACTCCGAGTCCCGCTTGATCGCTGGCAAGGTCATAGTCTCGGCGACAAGTGCCACGGTCGTATCAAAGGTACACGAGTCCACCGCGTCGGTGAATGCCGCCTGCGAAGTTCGCAACACCAGCGTGTCGCCTCGGACTGAGGAAGAGACGACCTTCTTCAGGTAACCATCCCCATGCCGCCCGACAATGACATCACCAGCGGTGTAGTTCGGCTTGGCTGCTCCCGGAGCATAGACGAGACGAACCGTGTCCCCGGACACGATGACGTTCCTCAGAGCAGCGTTGTTTTCAGGGACCCGAGTCCTGGGGTTGATGCCGTCATCCGGCGTAACAGGCCTACAGGAAAACATCATCAGGTACGCACAGATGACAGCAAGCGGCGCCAAGTACAAGCGCCGGTCCCGCATCAAGTGAACCATCGCTCGATCCTCCTTAGACTGCGATCCGTGCGCCAAGCGGACGCACACGCTTCTCGACTACGAGACCAGACCGCTCATGTTGTCCCCTATCCGGAATCACACCGGATAGACTTCGCCAAGTCAACTGTGGAATAGTACGACGGGAGGGGGGCTGTCAAGCAGAAAGAGTGCGTGCTGTGAAACAGCAGCGATAATGTCGTAGGGTAACGGCACAGCGATTATGTCATATTGACAGTAACGGGCGGGATGACGGTATGCCGGTGCATGTTGGAACGCGCATACTCCGCGGAGCCGGAAGTGAGACGGCTCACCGTCATCCAGCGGACGTTCTCGGGACTCTCGGCGCAGGCCGCAGCTGACATGCTGGGTCTGAGAGCCCGCCCCCCCATTCCGGCTCAACGCAGAAAACCACGCCGCCGATGGCAGTGCTACCAGCTCAAGCCTAATACTTGCAGTGCCGCCATTGCCGGCTTGCTGGTTTCTATTCAAGCGTCGCCTGCCGGCTCGATCCACGTCTGCCATGAACCGACAGGAACAATGGTGGCCACACTGCTACCCGCGAGACTCCAACATCTTGCCAAGAAGAGTTCTGTGACTTTCTCGCCGTGGTCTCGGTATGACAGAATCGTTGTGGTTTGACAGTTAAACCTGAGCAAAGTGGGGCGCAATCATCGGACAGGTCTAGCTAAGTTGCCTGTCAGCTAGAACCCGATACGCGTCCGCTTCGGCTCCGGCGGCGTCATCAATTGCCGGATAGCATCAAACACGACCCGGAACTGCTTATCGTACTTCCGCTCCAGCTCGTCAAGGCGTTGAGCAAGATCAGCGTGGGTCGCCAGCAACTGTCGCAGCCGAACAAACGCCCGCATGATTTCGATGTTGACCTGCACTGCCCGCGGGCTACGTAGCACACTCGACAGCATCGCCACACCTTGCTCGGTGAAGGCATAGGGCATTGCCCGCCTGATGCCACCCCAACTTGAAGTCACAGATTGTGATTTCAAACGCGCGGCTTCATCACGACTGAGCTGAAACATGAAGTCCGGCGGGAAACGCTCGATGTTGCGCTTCACCGCCTGCACCAATACCCGTGGTTCAACGCCGTAAAGCTGTGCGAGGTCAGTGCTAAGCATGACACGCTGGCCGCGCAAGAGCAGTATCGCTGACTCAATCTGGAGTGTGGCTGGCAGTCGTCCGCGGCCCATCTACTCGCAGCCGAGCCCGGCGAACGGAAACGGACTCTTCAGCTCCGGCCGCCGGTAGTCAGGCAAAAGCATCGGCGACTGGCGCTCCCGCGGTATCTTTGCCGCCCTGAGTTCGGACTCAAACGCCTCGACGTGTCTGAAGCCAATCTTCCCGAGCTCGCTCGGAGTGACAGCCCGCGCTGCTTCGGCAGCAGCGGCACCGGCCCGGCGACCAAACACGAGGATGTCGAGCAGCGAGTTGCCCATCAGCCGGTTCCGACCGTGAATGCCACCGGCAACCTCACCAGCCGCATAGAGCCGCTTCACACCGGTAAGGCCGGTTGCATCAATCAGGATGCCACCGTTCTGGTAGTGCTGAGTCGGATAGGTAAGAATCGGCTCCTTGTCCATATAGATTCCGAACCGCTCATACTGGTGATACATCGCCGGCAGGTTCTTCTTCACTGCGCCTGGCCCCTTGAGCACCTCAATCAGCGGTGTGTCGAGCCAGACCCCAACGCGGCCGGCTGGTGTCCTGACGCCCTTGCCCCGGCCCTGGCACTCGCGGATAATCGCCGAGGCAGTGATATCGCGGCTCTCCAGTTCGTAGATGAAGCGGTTGCCTTCGTCGTTGACTAGGTGGGCACCCACGCCACGCACCTTCTCGGTGATGAGCAGGCCGAATATCTGCTCTGGATAGGCCGCGCCGGTCGGATGGTATTGAATCGTGTCAATGAAGGCGAGTTTCGCGCCGGCCCGGTAGGCCAGCACCAGTCCATCCGCGGTCGCACCGTAGTGGTTCGTACAGGGAAAGCCCTGAATGTGCAACCGGCCGCAGCCACCGGTCGCGACAATCGTTGTCTTGGCCCGGACCACAAAAAGCTCCTGGGTCTCAAGGTTGACAAATGCCGCCCCGGCGCAGGCGCCGGTCGCATCGGTCACTAGTTCCACTGCCGCGCAGTATTCGAGCAGTTCCAGGTTCCGGTTGCGGAACTCGTCGCGCAGGGTGCGCATAATCTCGGCGCCAGTGTAGTCACGGGCCGCGTGCATCCGCTTGCGCGAGGTGCCGCCGCCGTGAATCGTAATCATCGTCCCGTCCTCTTCCTTGTCGAACATCGCGCCGAGCTCTTCGAGCCAGGCAATCACTCCCGGCGCATCGGTAACCAGTGCCCGCGCCAGTTCGGGAATGTTCTTGAAATGGCCGCCGCCGAGGACGTCGAGGTAGTGCCGTTCCGGTGAGTCGTTCGGCTTGTCTGCCGCCTGAATCCCGCCCTGGGCCATCATCGTGTTGGCATCGCCAATCCGCAGCTTGGTCACCGTCAGCACGCGGGCACCGCGTTCAGCAGCAACCAGGGCCGCTGCCACGCCTGCCCCGCCCGCGCCAATCACCAGCACATCAACATCGAACTTCGGGTTCTCGACATCAAACCGCCGCCGGTCAACCAGCGGCCACGCCTCCAACACGTCGGCAATCTCGTGGGGCGTGCGGTCACCCTTGTTCGGCCCCACTGCCAGCGCTCGCATCGAGGCTTCGATGTAATCGGGATGGAAACCCTGCAGCAGCTCCTTCTTCTGCTCGGCCCCGAGCAGCGGAATCTTGCCCTGCCGAATCCGTTCCTCGCGAGTGGCCTCCAGTCGCTTGATTGACTGCTGCATGCTCTCCGGGTACATCATTCCTCCTTACGGCTCCACATCCCTCGTGTTCGGGTCGTAATAAAGCTTCGCCAGTTCTTTCTCGTCGAGCTGGCAGAGCCGGTCCAGTCCCGGCTCAAACTTGCCGGCCGCAATCTCCCGAAGCCGCTCGGCCAGATGCGGTGCCCGCTTGGCCAGCTTGGCGCCATACAGCCGCCGCGCCAGCAGGGCGACGTTATAGTGAACAATCTCGGCCGGGCAGCGGCTCGCGCACAGCCCGCACATGATGCAGTCGAACGACATGTCGGCCACCTTGGCAATGTCGCCGCGAATCGCCGCATTGATGTAGCCCATCACGTCAATATCCTGCGGGCAGATTTTGGTACACGAGTTACAGGCGATGCAGCGCATTATCTCCGGATAGCGGCGCACCAGCACCTGAGTATTGGCCGGCTCGGTGGCGATGTCGTATTGCGCCTTGTTGGCAGGATAGAACGGAATCTGGGTCAGATACATTCCGTCCTCAACCACGGTCTGACACGCCAGACCCACCCGCAGCTTGTACGAATCCTTCTTGCGATAGACCGTGCCGCAAGCGCCACAGAACCCGCCCCGGCACCCGCACCCGCGGATAAACCGAAAACCGGCATACTCCATCGCCTTCATTATCGTCAGCTCTTTCGGCACCTGGTAAGCCTCGCCCATCACGTAGATGGTTACGAGGTCACTAGGAGCGACAGTAGGGCTTTCGGCTTTCGGCTGACCGCTGCCAGCCCGGGTTTCGGGCTTGGTCGCCTTGGCCCTTGGCTTTTGGCTCCTCGACTTTGACTTTGGGCTCTTCGTCTCGTCTGCCATCGCCTAGTCCTTCCGGTACTTGGCCACGCCCTGCTCGTACAGGTCGCCGCCGTACCTGTCGTTGATGACAATCGCTGGAAAGTCTTCGACGCGCAGCTCGCGCACCGCCTCCGGCCCCAAGTCCTCATAGGCGATGACCTTTGCCTCCTTGATGCTGCGCGCAATCAAGGCGCCGGCACCACCAACTGCGGCAAAATAGACCGCACCGTAGCGCTGCATCGCCTCAATCACCGGCGGGGTGCGGTTGCCCTTGCCAATCATGCCGCGCATCCCCTTCTCCATCAACAGCGGCGAGTAGCTGTCCATCCGATACGACGTTGTCGGCCCGGCCGAACCAATCACCTGTCCGGGCTTGGCTGGCGACGGCCCGACATAGTAGATAACCGCACCGGTCAGGTCGAACGGCAGCTTCTCCCCGGCCTTGATGGCATCGGTCAGCCGCTTGTGGGCAAGGTCGCGGCCGGTATAGATGATGCCCGAAATCAGCACCGAATCACCAGCCCGCAGGTCTTTCACGGTATCAACTGTCAGCGGAGCCTGAATCTTCTTTGCCATCTCGCCCCCTAGAGCACCACTGTCTTATGCCGCGCGGCGTGGCAGTTGATATTCACGGCGCAGGGCATCGTCGCAATATGACAAGGAAATGCCTCGATAAAGACGGCCAGCGCTGTCACCCTGCCACCCAGTCCCTGCGGCCCGATGCCAAGCTTGTTAATCCGTTCGAGCAGCTCCTTCTCCATCTCCGCATAGAAAGGGTCAGGATGAACTGAACCAATCTCCCTAAGCAGCGACTTCTTCGCCAGCATCGCGCACTTCTCAAACGTCCCGCCGATGCCGACGCCGACAATAATCGGCGGACACGGATTGGCCTTCGACCGCGCCACCCGGTCAACCACAAACTTCTTGATCCCCTCGGCGCCGTCCGCCGCCGAAAGCATCTTCACCTCACTCATATTCTCGGAACCGCCACCCTTGGGCTGGACCACGAGCTTCAGCCTGTCGCCCGGTACAATGTCGGTGTAGATGATGGCCGGCGTGTTGTTGCCGGTGTTCTTGCGCCGCAACGGGTCCTCGACAATTGACTTGCGCAGGTAGCCCTCGGTATAACCCTTGGCCACGCCCTGCTGAATCGCGTCATAAAGCTCGCCGCCCGTCACCCGCACCTGCGAGCCAATCTCAACCCAGACCACGGCCCAGCCCGTGTCCTGACAGATTGGCAGCAGTTCCTTGCGGGCAATCTGCTCATTCTCGAGCAGTTGATTCAACACATCCCGGCCAGCCGGCGACTCCTCAATCTCCAGGCCGCGCCGAAACGCCTGCACCACATCATCACCAAGATAGCAGTTCGCCTCGATACACAGCCGGGCAACCGTATCCCTGATCACATCAAACCCAATCTCTCTCATGCTTTGCCTCGCTTCATCCTGCCCAATCGGAAATCGGCCGCCACAAATCAGCAGTCACTAGAGTGCGTGTTCCAGCACCCAAATCTCCGGTGCTGGGGGCAGACTGGCCGGCGTCACCTCAACCTCACTCGTCCCCAATCGCTTCACATTCGGCCGTCCGCGCAGAAACTCCTCAACACCGGCAATCGGCATATTCGTCTTCTTGGTCGCAAAGTGCATCGGAATAATCACCCGGGCACCCAGCAGCTCAGTTGCCTTCGCCGCCTCGTTCGGCCCAATCGTGTAATAGCCGCCCACCGGCAGCAGCAGGACATCTACCCGGCCAATCGCCGCCGCCTGCTCCTTGGGCACATGCCCGAGGTCACCAAGATGCGCCAGCCGCAGCCCCGCATCCTCAAACAGAAAGATAATGTTCTTCCCCCGCTGCGCTCCCTGCTCGGTGTCATGAAACGAATCAAACCCGGTAATCACCACGCTGCCGGCCCGGGTTCGGATAATCGGCTCGCGCCCCTCTAGCTTCTCGCTTCGTCCTCTTGGCTCTTGACTCTTGGCTTTTGACTCTTGGCTTGGCCCTATCACTACCGGTTTGCCCGGCAGCTCAGCCGCGTTGTTGTGGTCAAGATGGTCGTGGCTGACCGTCGCATAATCGGCAGCCTCCCGGATTGGCCCATACTTGATAGCACCGTCAAACGCACCCGGCTTATACGGGTCAGTAACTATCCGCGTGCCGTCGCTCGCCGTCAGCAGAAAGGCGGCATGCCCCAGAAACTTGATTCTCACGCCAACCTCCGCATACCGCTGCCCCCTCTTCTTCTGCGAAGAGGCCCTAGCAGCGACAAAGAAACTGCGTTCGTAGTGGCTAGGAAGCCGCGACCACCGACACGCGCTTCTTCGACTTGCCGCACTGCTCGAACTTGACCACTCCGTCCGCCAGCGCAAACAACGTGTCGTCCTTGCCGCGGCCGACGTTCACTCCCGGCAGAATCACCGTACCCCGCTGCCGGACAATGATCGAACCGCAGGTCACCCGCTCCGAGCCAAAGGCCTTGATACCCAGCCGCTGGCCCGGACTATTACGTCCGTTCTTACCAGAACCGCCACTCTTCTTGTGTGCCATCTGATTGACTCCTAAACAGGTTGGATTGTCGGACCGAGATTATAATCTACTGCCCGAGCCAGTCAAACCACGAGCGACTAGGCTAGCAGCTCGCGCTCGAACTCCAGCACAAGCGCTTCACCGCTTCAGGAGTCACGTTGCTCGGTTCCGCCACAGGCCAATCATAGCTTGCCTGTCAACCCTCGGCAAGCCATGTTCTACACCGGCTACACAGGTACCAGCCAAGCCGCTGCTGACTGCGCTTGACATCCCACTCAAGCTCACTATTGCGAACTTGCGTTCGACTCAATTACCGCCAGTAGGCCCACGAGACCGGTCTTCCACGCAACGCGACCAACAAGGTACAACTATCGCTGACCAGCTCGCGGCTGGCGCACGTCGTTTCACGGCCGACGCGACACAGACCCGCTCAATATTGAAGACTGATGGTCAGGGCTTTGCACCCCTTTTCGGGTGCAGAACCTGCAGGGTCGCTATTAGCCTAAATCTAGGCCTTACAATGTGATATATTGCTTCCCTTCTCTCCCCCTCCTCCATCCCCGGGATGGTCTCCCGAGCCTCTTGTTCGGCCAGTCCACAAGCCTGTCCTGACATCGCTCCTAAGTCGGCTTGCCGGTCTTATTGCATGACCACCTGCAACTGGGCCTGCGGATGTGCCATCGCGACGGCCCCTGACTGGCATTGCCAGGCCGCTTCGTTGGCTACGCCAGTGACGACTATTCGCACTGCTTGGGGACGCGTGCCTGATTCTGCTCCGGAAGCTGCCAGAGGACTAGCTTGCGGTCAGGCTTCGAAGACTACTGCTGGCGTTGCCTGACGACAGGCCAGCAATTCACCTTGTCGGCTGTGCTGCGTAGAAAGCAGAATCGCCGAGTCCTGCTCGGCGATTCTGTCCTAGTAGGCTCTTACTGCTAGGTCTGGCCTTTTACTGTTTCGGATCGGCAATCGTGCCGATGAAGAGGATTGCGCCGGTCACGTTGTCCCGAATCGCGCAGACAAACGGATGGTCGCAGATGAATGTGAACTTGTCGGTCTTCGTCGGTACGGCAGTGGCCATCATCTTGACGCCGGTGACCGCGGCTGCCTCAGTGCCTTCCTCGTTTACCTCGACGAATGTCTTATGAATGACGTCGCCGATGAAGAGGTTCTCGGGCGGCTTGACCATGTAGCTGAAGTTCGCCTCTTTCGGGTCAAAGGCGACGCTCATGCCAAAGAGGCTCAGCGGCTCGACCAGGCTCGTGTCATACTCGATGCGGAACCGCGGCAGGACTACCTCACCCTCGCGCCGCCGGAACTGGCCCATCCACTCATCCCAGTTCTCTTTGCTCATCTGGGCGAGCAGGTCAATGATGCCGTCGCGGCTGTCGGGCAAGAAGATGTACATCGCCAGCCGGCCATCGCCATAAGGCAGGCTGACTGCCTGAAAACCGTTGTCCTGAAGATAGTTGAAGCTGCCTTCGCGCCGCATCATCTGCCGCTTTACCGTTTTTGTCTTGGTCAGGTAAAAGTCGCGGGGCGCGGTCTTCTTGGGGTCGAACGGCTCGGTCCACTTGCCCTTGAAGTAGATGGCGTTGATGAGCAGCAGGCGGTCGGCCGGGTCGAGCTTGTTCACTATCTGGGTGATGCGGCCATTGGTGTTCTGGCTCACCCAGTTGTTGATGGCGGGCACTGCTGTTGGACTGGCGAAGTCAATCACACTCAGCCGGGCGTTGAAGTAGTTCTGATTGAGGCTGACAAACCGCTCCTGCAGCCCGACGGTCTTGTGCGCCCAGAGCGAGTTGGCAATGTCGAGCCGCACCTTGGGGTCAGCGCCGGTCAGTTCTTTGCGCAGGAAGCTATTGGCCCGGTTGACGTATTCTGGGTCAAGGCCGTCGTAGCCCAGTGTCTGTATCATTGCGCCGAGCGTGGTTCCGGCGGCACCGTTGTAGGCCATGGTTAGACACATTGCGATACTGGTGGGCGACACGAAGACATTCTCGTTGCCAGTCCGACTAAGCCGGACCAGCAGCTTGAAGGCCAGGTTGTTACCGGAATTGACAATCGGTGTTACATCGGTTGACTCCGGCTCTTGGGCAAGCCCGGGCATCCCGAGCAAGGCGACCGATAGTAATGCTGTCAGGGCGATTCTCTGCATATTTCCTCCCAAACGTAAGCTATGCTCTTTGCTTGCGGCTGTTTGTGGGTCTGTGGGCACCGGCCTTTTAGGACTGGCAGCGGCTTTGCACCCATCGTTACCATCTACCAGGCCTAGCCTCGGTCCATTCCCAGTGTTATCATCGGCATCCTGCCCCAGCCATGATACTAATTATAGCTGCTGGGGCGGTCCGAATCAAACCCGCCCCGATAGTCGGCACCGAATCTAGAACAGCCGCGGTCGCCGCCGCGGCAGGACTCGCTCTTTCCAGGTTGTCTGATTGCCAAGCGCCAGTAGCAGCGAACGGACACCGATGAATGCCGAGACGGTCATTATCAGCGGATGGAACAGCGCTAGCCGCCGCGGCAGTCGGAACTTGCTGCTGATGAGCAACCACTGCCCAGCCACCAGTAGCAGCGTGAGAGCACTGGCCAGCGTGCTGCCGGTTGGTGCGGTAATCGTTGCCGCCAAGGTGAAGATTGGGTGCCAGGTGATGAGCATAATCCAGAACCAGACAAACAAGGCCGGCACCACTCGGTAGCCGAACAGGGCAAAGTAGTTCTTGGAGAAACCCGCTACTGCGTCCGCGAAACCGTTGTACATCCTCACCCGGGCAATCTCGCTGCCGTCGAGCAAGCGCCAGCCTAGCCCCAGCTTTTTCACCTGCCGACACAGGGCCAAGTCCTCGGTCGCATCCTGCCGCACTTGCGCATGGCCGCCGGTCTGCTCATACGCCTGCCGGGTGAAGAGTAGTAGCTTGCCGTTGGCCGCCGAGAAGACTGTCGCCCGCCGCAGCCAGTAGGCCAGACCGAGCGGCAGCAAGGTGACAATGCTCCAGACCACAAACGGTACTGTCAGTTGTTCGCCAAAAGTAACAACCTCGTTCCGGTTGAGCGCAGTGACGAATTGGGCATTGGTGGCTGCCTGCGCATTGACCAGTTGTTCAATTGCGGCTGGCTCCAAAAACACATCGGCATCGAGGAATAGCAGTAGCTCGCCGTTTGCAACCTGGGCCAGTTGATGGCAGGCCCAAGCCTTGCCAGTCCAGTCATTGGGCAGGGGCCGGCCACCGATTAGGTGCACCTTGGGCTTCTCAAAGCTCGCTGCCAGATAGGTCGTCTGGTCGGTTGAATTGTCGTCGAGGACAAAAATCTCGATGTTCGGATAGGTCTGGTCGAGCAGCGACCAGAGGCAGGCGCCGATTGTCGCCTCCTCGTTTCGCGCCGGCACCAGCACCGAGACTAGCGGCTGCCTGGCTGCGGCAGGATACCTTGCTGGCCGCCGCATCAGTAATGCGTTGGTAACCGCAATCAGGCCCTGCACCCCGACAAAGATGAGCACCCGCCAGGCATCAACAAATAGGTTCCAGACGTTCATCGTCTTAGCTCGCGCCGGTGGGTCCAGGCCAAAAGCAGTGCGTTCGCCATTGCCAGAAAGACCAGCACTGGCGACCGCCACCACACTATCGCCCCCAGCAGCAGTACGCCCATACCAAAGAGCACTGTCCCGGCATCAGCCAGCCGCAGTAGAAACTTGCCAACGAGAAACGCCGCGCCCAGCAGTGACGGCCCTTGCCAAAGTGTTAGCCCGGCCCAGATTCCGAATGTCGCGGTAATCGCCTTGCCGCCCCGCCAGCGCAGGAATGGCGAGAAGGCATGACCAAGCACCGGCGCCAGGCTGACTGGCACAATCGGCCAGCCTCGCAGCCGCGCCCACCACCAGGCAGCCGCTACTGGCAGCCCGGCCTTGAGAAAGTCCAATAGCAACGCGGCAATACCGATTACCGCGCCACCAGCCCGAAAGGCATTGGCCGCACCAGGATTGCCGTCTCCGAACGCCCGCACCTCCCGGCCGCGCAATCGTGCCAGCCAGACCGAGAACGGCAGCGCCCCAAAGAGAAAACCGACTCCGCTGAATAGCGTCGCCGCCAGCAGGCTATTCATTGCCACTGGCCTCGCCGAGATAGAGATGGTAGTCGGTGTAACTGTCGTCAACCTCAATTCGGCGGTCGAGCATTGTTACCAGCAACCGCAGCCGCAAGTCCATCCGGAAGGTAAATCGGCTCGGTAGCCAGTAGGAACCGACCCGACCATATTCGAGCACGAGCCCGATATCCTGCACGACAAACGGTACTCGGGCTGGCCGAAACTCGGTGCGAATGATGTCGCCGGTCGCCCGGAGCACGAAACTCTGGCCGCGCACCGTCCTGCCCGAAGGTCGCACCGGCTCAAAACCGACAAGCCAGCAGTCCTGACCAGCCAGCTCGGTTGTGCCAAGCAGTTGATAGCGATATTCGTTGCGGGTTTCGAGCAAAAACGGCATCCTCGTGCCGGTGGCAATCAGCCCTTTGGCCCGCAGGTCACTAATCTCCTGCTCCATCTCCTCACCGACCAGCTCGCGGCCATCAACGGTAACCCGGAGGAAGTCGTGCCGCTGATTATCGTAGCCGCGCATCGTCACCCGCCGAAAACAGCTCACCTCCTGCCGACGGTCTTGGCGATAGTCGGTTTCGCGGTATTGGTACAGAGCTAGGTAGCTGAGCGAGCAGACCTGGGCTGCCACTACTGCCTGGCGAGCGAAAATCTGCTCGATGACATCGGCTTCGATCGGCCCGGCCGCAAGCCCAAGCAGCAGTAGCGTGCTCATCCGGCAGCGGCGCTCCACGTTGACCTCAATTCACCGGCCTCGGCCCTCACTATGCCCGTCACGCTGCGCCAAGTCAAGCACCGGAAAGCCGTCCGGCCGCTGCGCGGGCAGCGGCCGGAGACTACTCGCAATCAGCTAAGCGAGGGAGTTGCCCTGCTTGTCCTTGAACTTGCCGGTGGCAATCATGATGATGTCCACCAGCCAGCCGATACCAAACACACCGGCTGTCAGCAACCAGACGATGCCGGTTCCGACCTTGCCGACATAGAACCGATGGACCCCAAGCCCGCCAAGCAGAATACAGAGAATCAGGGCGGTTGTCCTACTCTTTGCCGCCGGAGCAGTTGCCGGCGCCGCGTTGTCAGCCATCTTGCCTCCTTTGGGCAGCTATTCTTAGCAGTCGTCGGCAATTATGACCGCTGGCCGGTTGCGGTCAAGCTAGACCACAACCAGCTAACCGAGCTGCGACGTGCAGTGCGGGCAGCGGGTCGCCTTAATTGGTATCTCGGTGCAGCAGTATGGACACGACTTAGTTGTCGGCACTGCTGCCGGCGCTGGCTTGGGTCGCTTGAGCTGGTTCACACCCTTTACCATGATGAACACCGCCAGGCCGATTATTAGAAAACTAATGACGGCGTTGATGAACAACCCGTAATTCAGGGTTGTCGCTCCGGCTGCTTGTGCCGCTGCCAGGGTCGGATATGGACCTGGTGTTGTGCCTTCCTTTAGGACCACATGCAGGTTGGCAAAGTCAACCTTGCCCAGCAGCAGCCCAATCGGCGGCATGATCACATCCTTAACAAAGGAATTGATGATCGCACCGAACGCCGCACCGATGACGATCCCTACGGCCATGTCCATCACGTTACCGCGAGCGATGAACTCCTTGAACTCACGAAGCACAGGGCCTCCTTTATAGTTACTGTCCCGGACAAGTATCGGTTGGACTAGCTACAACTGTCAATGGCCAATTTGCGGCTGCCGACAGCAGGCCCAGGGTCTCAGACTTACCCCCATCCTGCTAACCCTGTGCTTGCGCCCCTCGCTGCTCTTAGTCACAAGACTCTCTGTCTTGACCGTCGCTGCCGGCCTACCACGCTGACCACGCTGGCAGTCGTCAACTGCTCCCCGACACTGGCCGGTTGACTTGACCCGAACCTGACCTACGATTGGGCTGCAGTGCCAGACCTGCTGTTCAGCCTTGGACTCTTCGGCCTTGTCGCCCAAGCCGTGCTCCTGCGCCAGTTCATGGCCACGTTTGCTGGCAACGAACTGACCCTCGGCATCGCCGTCTCAGCCTGGCTCCTCTGGGAGGCAATTGGCGCTGCCATCGCTGGTCGCTCCCGCTGGACCGGTGCCGCACGCCATCCTGGCCCTTCTCTTACCGTTTCCTTGCCACTGCAAGAAGAAATCAAGGCCAGGCAAGAGACCCGCTATCTATCGCTGATTGTCATCGTCGCCATCGTTGGCACTGTCCTAGCCGCAGCAGCAATCGTCCCAGTGCGCCGAATCATCGGCCTTGCTCCAGGCCAAACCCTGACCATCCCAACGCTAATCGCCATACTCTTCACCTTCACACTCATCCCGGCTTGGAGCCATGGTTGGCTGTTTGTCTGGGCTGCTAGCCGCCTTGGCTCGGGTGGCCGAGCCTATTGCTGGCGCGGTGCCGGCACGGTCACAGCCGGACTGCTGCTCGCGGTGCTCTTCGCGCTCGGCGCCCCAACCCTGTCCACGCTCGCTGCTAGCGCCCTGCCGCTTGTTCTCTTCCTGCCCGCTCCTTCGCCGAAAAAGGAGAATGGCGCAGGCAGTAGCGAGCACAGGATGCTGCCTTGGCTTCTGGTACCGATACTCCTTGGGCTGGCGATTGCCGGACCGAGGCTCGAACTAGGATGCTGGCAGCTTGCTTGGCCTGGCTACCAGGCAACTAGCCTGACACCATCCCGCTACGGCCTGACTGTTGTCATCGAGCGAGCCGGCAGTCCGACCGTGCTCTACGACGGCGTCCCGGTTCACACAATTCCGGCGCTAGACCCGCTTGCCGCCGAAGAGCTCGTGGCAGTGCCATTGCTCGCTGCTAGTAATCCGCGCCAGCTCCTCCTCATCGGCCAAGGCCTGGGCGCGCCCGCGGCTGCTGCCCGCAACTGGCCAGAACTGGCGATTACAATTCTCCAGCCTGACGCTCGCCTGACCAGCACCATCAAGAGGATTGACCCGACTGTTGCTAGTCAGCTTGCCGACCCGCATGTCCGGGTACTGGCTCAGGACCCGGTCGCGTTTCTACGCAATACCAGGGACTCCTTCGACTGCATCATCCTGCTCCTACCCGCGCCGACAACACTCGCTAGCAGCCGCCTCTTCACCCCAGACTTCTACCGTCGCTGTCGAACAAGGCTGACCCCTGCCGGAACACTGGCAATTCCTGGCCCTGGTGACCCAGCCGCACTCAGTAGCGACCTGACCACTCTCCTTGCCCACCGCCGCCGCCAACTGGCAGCAATCTTTCCTCACGTTCAGTTACTGGCCCTCGACTTTCCGCTGCTCATCGCCGCGAATCGCCCAGTTCTATCGGGACCACTTCCGCCTGGCAACTGGCTGCTGCTCGACAGTGGCTACCTCGCCTCGCTTTTCAGTCCGCTGCGCCAGCAGCAGTTGCAGGCCGCAGTCGAAGGGTCAGCCGACGCTGCCCGGTCAGAACTTCTCGCTACACTGATTAGGGAAAGCCGACTCGCATCCCCAGCATCAGCAAGACTCTGGACAGCAGTCAGCCGCATCCGGCCCTCGACGCTGGGGTTGATGGCTGCCGGACTGGCTCTCGTCGTCCTAATTCTGGCCTGGCGCCGGCGTTCGGCCTTCGCCGTGCCGTGGGCAATTCTATCCTCGGGATTCACCGGCGCCGCCCTGCCGATACTAGTTCTCTTCTCCTGGCAGTTGCGCTATGGCTCAGTCTATTGGAGCCTGGCAGTGCTTACTGCCGCGTTCATGGCCGGAACCGTACTCGGCAGTTCGATTGGCGGTCGTGTCTCACCAAGAGCCTTCTTGGTTGCCGACATCCTGCTCGGCCTGCTCGCCAGTCTCGTCTGGCTGACTTCGCTGCCGGCAGTCCTCCTTCTACTTCTCAATCTCCTCGTCGGTATCGCGCTCGGCCTCCAATTCTCACTGGCAACTGCCGGCCAGCCAGTTCGCCGTCGCACCGGCCTCATCACTGCCCTTGACCTGACCGGTGGCTTTGTCGGCGGATTGGCAACAAGCCTGGTACTGGTTCCCGCCCTTGGTCTGGCCGCAGCAGCCCTGGCCGCGCTCGCAATCAAGCTAACAAGCTCTCTCGGTCTGCTGCTGGCACAGACAAGTGGCGATTTGACAGTCTAGAACCACCAACCTACAATTGCCGCGATGACGCGGAACTCCCTGCTACTGCTTGTGTTGCTCCTGCCCGCAATCGCTCAGGAAGCAGCGCTGCCAATACCGTCAGCCACTGGTGTCGAGAGCCCAATCATCTCTGAACAGTACGTCCTGATGCCTGGGGACCGGCTGCTCATCACGGTTACCGGCAGCATAACCTTCAGCAACGAGGCCGCTGTCACCTATGAAGGCCGCGTTCCCATCAGCATCCCCAAGGTTGGAATCGTTGACGCCGTGCCCGTAAGTGGGCTGACTGTAACCGCGGCCGAAGAGACCCTGACCTTGGCGATGAGCCGCTATTACAAGCAGGTGCGGGTGAAACTGACGCTGACCGGCCTGCGCACCGCCGTCGTCTTTTTGACCGGTGAAGTCCAGAATCCGGGCACAGTCCTGGCCTCGCCGGTCGAGCGAGTCTCCCAGATAATTGCCCGGGCCGGCGGCTTGGCGCCGCTTGGCTCTCGCTCCAATATTCAGTTGATTCGCGACGGTGCGCTTTATACGACCGTTGACCTGGAACGGTTCGAGAATGACGGTGACCTGTCGGCCAATCCCTTTGTTCAGTCCGGCGATATCATTCGGGTGCCGCCGGTTGAAGCCTTGGTCACAGTCAAAGGAGCGGTCTTTGGTCGGGGCGAATACCGGCTCCGGTCGTCAACCCTGACCACCGAGAAAGAGCGCGTCAGCGAGGGCATCTATGAGCTACGGCCCGGTGAGCGTGTATCTGGTGTTATCGGTCGGGCTGGCGGCATAACCCCTTGGGCCGACATGTCCAACGCCTATGTCGAACGGCTGATCGTCGGCGGCAACGGCGCACGTAAACGCCTGCCGGTTGACCTGCGCCGCATCATCTACGAGCAGAATACCGACCTCGACATCGAACTGATGAACGGCGACATCGTCGTCGTGCCGCCGGTCAACACGCTAGTCTATGTTGAAGGCGAAGTCCGCGAGCCCAAGGCCTACGCCTACTCGCCCAACCAGCGCTTCAGCGACTATCTCGGTCAAGCGGGCGGGCCAACCCACTACGCCAACCTGAAATACGCTCACATTCAGCGCGACGGCCGCACGATCAGCACCCGCGACAACCCTATCGTCGAGCCGGGCGACATCATCATGATACCGCGCGTCTCCCTCAAGTGGTGGCAGGACTACGTGACTATTATCAGTGCGGTCGGCATCCCGGTCGCCACGATTCTCATCACCCTGATGCTGCGGCAGTAGCTAGCCGCGGCCGCGCTCAATCTTACCCAGCCGGCGAGCATGCCGTCCGCCCGCAAACTCAGTCCGGAGCCAGACCCGCACAATTCGCTGGGCCAACGCCGGGCTAACAACATCGGCTCCCAAGCAGAGAATATTGGCATTGTTGTGCTCGCGGCTCAGCCTGGCCAGGCGAACGCTGTCGCAAAGCGCTGCCCGCACCATTGGCAGCCGATTGGCAGCGATTGACATGCCGATACCGGTTGAACAGATGAGGATTCCCCGATCGGCCCGGCCCTCACTTACCGCCCTGGCCACAACCAACGCATAGTCAGGATAATCAACCGGCTCGGCACTGGTCGGCCCAAAGTCAATGGCCTCGTGACCAAGACTGATGAGCAACTTTCGTAGCCGTTCCTTCAAGGCATAGCCCCGATGGTCGGCTCCGAGCGCAACCTTCACCTGACGAACGTCAGCCAGCCGTGGCTGTCCGGCTTCTTGCCATCAATGACGGCAAAGAACTCCTCCTGCAACCGCTTCGTTATCGGCCCACACTTGCCCGTGCCGATCGGAATCTTGTCCACTGATCGGATGGGTGTCACCTCAGCCGCACTACCGGTGAAGAACACCTCGTCGGCAATGTAGAGGAACTCCCGCAACATCATCGTCTCAATCACCGTATAACCGAGCTCCCGGGCGAGCGTGATTATCGTTGCCCGAGTGATACCAGGCAGCACCGTGGCATGCAAGGGCGGCGTGTGGATGACGCCGTCCTTCACCACAAACAGATTCTCGCCCGAGCCCTCGGAAAGGAAGCCGTTCACGTCCAGCGCGATTCCCTCGACAAACCCATACTTGATTGCCTCCATCTTGATGAGCTGCGAGTTCATATAGTTCGCGCAGGTCTTGGCCATAGCCGGGAAGGTGTTCGGCGCCATTCGGTTCCAGGAAGACACCATCACATCAACACCCTGTTCGAGCGCCTCCGGCCCGAGATACTTGCCCCAGTACCAGGTAATCAGGGCGACGTCAACTGGGCAGCCGAACGGATTCACCCCCAGCTCTTTGTACCCACGATAGACAATCGGCCGGATGTAGCACTCCTGCAGGTTGTTCTTCTTGATAAGGTCAACCATTGCCGCATTTATCTCGTCCTTGGTAAACGGGATATCCATCCGGTAGATCTTGGCCGAGTTGAACAGTCGGTCGGTATGGTCCTTGGCCCGGAAAATCGCTGGCCCGGTCGGTGTCTTGTAACACCGAATCCCCTCAAAAACCCCGGTCCCATAATGGATGACATGCGAGCAGATATGAATCTTGGCATCGTCCCACGGCACATACTTGCCGTTCATCCAGATGTACTGCGACTTGGTCTCTTCCAGACCCATGGCGTCCTCCTGTCAAGGCAAAAGCGGGGCCCAAGGCCCCGCCGCGCTCCGTAAGTTCAAGACAATCAGCAGAATCTTCATTGTATCATGTCTCGCGATGCCGGCGAAGGGAGTCGAACCCCTGACACACGGATTATGATTCCGTTGCTCTACCAACTGAGCTACGCCGGCCTGCCGGACCGTGATTCTAGCCGCCAGTACTGGAGTGTCAATCAGTCCCACCCGGGCACAATGACCGGCAGAACCGGCGCCAAGGCGAAATACCGACAGCCGGTCGGTTCAGACCGCTTGCCCGGGGTGCTGCTACGCCTTTCCCATCCGCATCAGCTCTTCGACAGTGATGAGCCCGGCCTTGACTTTCTCCATCCCGTCCTTGTTCAGGGCTCCCGCTTCAATCTGGCCAAAGGACCGACGCAATTCACTCAACTGCGGCCGCGCGAGCACGAGGTCGCGAAGCTCCTCGGTCATCGGCAGCACCGCGAAGACCCCAATGCGTCCTCTGTAACCGGTGCCCTTGCACTCCTTGCAGCCGCGGCCCTTGGCGAGCTTCTGCCCGGGCTTGAGTCCCAGCCACAGGCTCTGCGTCTTGGTCGGCGCAAAGCTCTGCTTGCAGGACGGACAGACTTGACGAACCAGTCGCTGCCCAATCACGTCTTCCAGGCCGGTAGCAACCAGCAACGGGTCGATTCCCATTCCCAACAGGCGGCCAATCGCCTCGCCTGCATCGTTCGCGGAGATGGAGCCTAGTACCAGATTGCCGCCGAGCACGGTATCCAGGGCCGCTTGCGCCGTGTCGGCGTCGCCCAACTCGCCAACCATGACCACGTCCGGGTCCTGACGCGCGACCAAGCGCAGCGCGGTCGGATAGTCGTACCCGGAACGCGGGTCAATCTGCGACTGGGTCACGTTCGGCAGGACGAATTCAATCGGGTCTTCGAGCGAGACGACCTTCTTGTCGCTCTTTGCGATGTAGCTCAGCAATGCGTAAAGGGTCGTGGTCTTGCCGCTGCCGGCCGGACCGGTGACAAGAATCAGGCCGCGCGGCTTGCTCAGCATCCCGCGCACGCTGGTCAGGGCTGCGGGCGAGAATCCCAGCTGGTCTATCGGAATGAGCGTGGCGCGGTCCAGCACCCGCAGGGTCAGGCTTTCGCCGTAGGCGGTCGGGAAGCTGGAGACTCGGAAGTCGATTTCGCGGCCGTCAATAATCGCACCGAATCGTCCATCCTTGGGCACCCGGTCGTCTTCTGTCTTCATCCTTGACATCTTCTTGAGCCGCGTAATCACCGCCTCCTGCAAGGCCTGCTCCGGTGCTCGGATTGGTCGCAACGTGCCGTCAATGCGCAAGCGAACGGTCACTCCCTCGACTCCTTGCTCGACGTGGATTGTGTCGGCGCGCTCGCGCGTCGCAAGGATAAGCATCTGGTTGACCCAGTCGTCGGCGTTGGTAGCCGGGATTGGTTCGGCTGGTTACCGGTCCGGAGATTTGGTTGCGGCCGGTCTGGCCGCCTTCCTGACGGACTTCTTGCCCTTCATCCTGTCCTCCTTACATAACGCACGTACCGACTGACTGGTCTTGACTGGCGCGACTGTGCGTTACTGCAAGAGAATACGACCCACCTAGCTCGCGTCAACCCCCAATCCGCCTCGCCCTGACCTTCGCCCCCTCCTTCCACCTGCCCCGCTCTGCAACTGGCACCTTGCCTCTTGACCTTTGCCTCTTGGCTTCTGCGCTCTGGCTTCTCGCCCTCTGCCTTGCTCCGTCCTGTATCCCTTCTCCTCTCTTTTGTATACTCCACCGATGTCCGACTGGCTCGACAAACTCAACCCCCAGCAGCGCCAGGCAGTCACCCACGGTGACGGCCCGCTGCTCATCATCGCCGGCGCCGGCACCGGCAAGACCAACACCCTTGCCTACCGCGTCGCCTATCTGATTCGCTCCGGCGTCCCAGCCGAACGCATCCTGCTACTGACCTTCACCCGCCGCGCTGCCCAGGAGATGCTACGCCGCGCCGAATCGGTCAGCCGCCACTCCACCGCCAAAGTCTGGGGCGGCACGTTCCACGCCATCGCCAATCGCCTCCTTCGCCAATATGGCCGCGCGGTCGGTCTCTCCCCTGACTTCACGGTGATGGACGAAGGCGACTCCGCTGACCTGCTCGGTCTTATCCGCACCCGGCTCGGGTTTGCGGCCAAGGAGAAGCGCTTTCCCCGCAAACACACCATCCGCGCCATCTACTCGCGCGTCGTCAACTCCCGCGAGCCGCTCGACCGAGTGCTCAGGCGCGAATACCCGTGGTGCCTTGAAGCCGAACCCGGCCTGCGCCTCATCTTCAACGAGTACAACCGACGCAAGCAGCAGAAGCAGACCCTTGACTACGACGACCTGCTCCTCTTCTGGAATGCGACCCTCGAAATACCGGCGATTGCCGAGCTGATGGCGGGTCGGTTCGAGCACATCCTGGTTGACGAATACCAGGACACCAACATCATCCAGGCTGAAATCCTGCAGCGCCTGCGCCAGCAGAACCGCAACATCACCGTGGTCGGCGATGACGCCCAATCCATCTACTCGTTCCGCGCCGCCACCATCAAAAACATCCTCGACTTCCCCAACCAGTTCCCGGGCACAACCGTCGTCACACTCGAAGAGAACTACCGTTCCACTGGCCCGATTCTCGCCCTGGCCAACGCCGTGATGCAGCCGGCCCGGTTCCGCTACACCAAGAACCTCTGGTCGCGCCGCGAAAGCCAGGAGCGGCCACGGCTAATCGTCTGTCGCGACGAAGACGAACAGGTACGGGTGGTCTGTGACACCATCCTCCAGCACCGCGAGAACGGCATCAAGCTCCAGCACCAGGCCGTCCTCTTCCGCGCCGGCCACCACTCCGACCAACTCGAAATCGAGCTCACCCGGCGCAACATCCCCTATCACAAGTACGGCGGACTCAAGTTTCTCGAAGCCGCCCACGTCAAGGACCTGCTCGCGTTTCTACGCATTGTCGAGAACCCGCGCGACGAGATGAGCTGGTTCCGCGTGCTCGAGATGTTCGATGGCATTGGTCCGCGCACCGCCGAGCGATTCATGGCCGACCTTGAGGAACGCGGTTACGACCTCGCCCGCCTCGGCGACATCGAACTGCCCGCGGCTGCCCAGCCTGACTACCACCGGCTTGCCCGGCTGCTCGTTGAACTCCGCGCCGACGAGCACCTCTCGGTTGCGTCCCAAGTCGAACGGGTGCGCGAGTTCTACGCGCCATTGCTGCTCCGCCTCTACGACAATCCCGTGCCCCGCGAACGCGACCTCGAACAGCTCGTCGGCGTTGCCGGCCGCTACCGCAGCCGCGCCAACTTCATTTCCGACCTGACCCTGGACCCGCCCGACTCAACCGCCGACCTTGCCGGCCCGCCCCACCGCGACGAAGACTGGCTCGTACTCTCGACAATGCACTCTGCCAAGGGCTGTGAATGGAAGGTCGTCTATGTGATTCACGCTGCCGACGGAATGATACCTTCGGATATGGCCACCGAAGACGAAGAGAGCATCGAGGAAGAACGACGGCTCTTCTATGTCGCGCTCACCCGCGCCCGCGACTGGCTCTATGTCCTCTTTCCGCTCCGCTACTACTACAAACGCTTTGCCCTGGGCGACGGCCACGCCTATGCCCAGCTAACCCGGTTCCTCACACCCGAAGCCCAGGCCCTGATGAAGTCCGACGGCCTCTGTTCGCTCGAAACCCACACCGGCCCACCCACCGACGAACAGATTCAGGCAATCATCAGACGAAATCCCTGGAACCGCCGGTTCTAAGAAATCGGTCCCGGCTGCCCATACCGAGCTCATCGCTCAGTTCACCTGTTCGCTGCTGCCCGAGCTCCATTCCCACCTCGACTCCATCCTCGTGCCCAACCTCGACCTGAATCTGCGCCCGCACCTTGCTCCGCCGCTGCGCTACGACTTCGACCCGACCCTGTTAGCTCAACTCAACTCGCTACTGACCAAGGACTTGCACACGTAACTCGACCCGCAATCCGAACCAAAACTCGCCCTGACCCTGCCTTGGCGACTCACCCCGGGAGTCACTCCCCCCTTGACCATTGTCGCGACGATGCCAGCCTGAACCCGGCTCCTATCCGCAGGTTTCTCGGGTACTTAGGCTGGTGACGGCCCAGTCGGCCAAGACCACGTTCCGACTCAACCGCTAGCCGCCTACTTCGGGACACAGAAGTAAGTGCCAGTAGTCCGGAGTCGGGTTGAGCCTGGTCTGCTACTCCTCGGCCAAGGCTTCGACAGAATAGCAGCCATTGTGCTTGGCGAAGTCTAGTATCTGCTGGCGCTGACCGGAGAGCAGGGAGCCACGACTACCATAATCCCAATGGCATTACCCGGTGGCATTATTGCCACCAGTTGACTTGGGCGCTGGTTTGGGCACACTTGCCCGATGCGAACGATTCTTGTAACTGGCGGCGCCGGCTTCATTGGCTCCAATTTCATCCGTTACTGGTACGATACCCATCCGGGTGACCGCATCCTCAACCTCGACCTGCTGACCTATGCTGGCAACCCCGACAACATCCCGGCCCGCATTCGCGACGACCGCGACCGCTACGAGTTCTGGTATGGCAACGTCTGTAACCCAGACATTGTCACTGCGCTGGTGGGTCGCGCTGACCTCGTCGTCCACTTTGCCGCCGAATCACACGTTGCCCGTTCGCTCTACGACAACCGTGTCTTCTTTGAGACCGACGTGCTCGGCACCCACGCCGTGGCCAATGCGGTGGTGAAGCACGCCGACCGCATCCAGCTCTTCGTGCACATCTCGACGAGCGAGGTCTATGGCACCGCCCTCTCCGAGCCAATGACCGAAGAACATCCGCTCAACCCGATGAGCCCCTATGCTGCGGCCAAAGCCGGTGCTGACCGGCTGGTCTATGCCTACTACCAGACCTATCGGATTCCCGTAACAATCTTACGGCCATTCAACCAGTACGGCCCCTACCAGCATCTGGAGAAGGTCGTACCCCGCTTCATAACGGCAGCGATTCGCAACCAGCCGCTCGAACTGCACGGCGGTGGTGACGCGATTCGGGACTGGCTCTATGTTGAGGACCTCTGCCAGCGCATTGACCAAGTCATCACCCAACCCGACAAGGCCATCGGCGAGGTCTTCAATCTCGGCAGTGGCGAGGCAATCAGTGTCCGGGAGATTGCCGACAAGGTACTCCGGTTGCTCGGCAAACCGTCTAGTCTCTGCACCGCAATCGAGGACCGGCCGGGCCAAGTACAGAAACACATCAGTTCGACAGCGAAGGCAGCCAGCGTACTCGGCATCAAGCCGGGCCGGCCGTTTGCTCAGGGTATCGCCGAAACCGTGAAATGGTACCAGCAGAACGAGGCCTGGTGGTCGCGGATTGAGTGGATGGGCCGGGCCAATCTCAGCTCACGCTGGTAGCCGAGCTCAGGGCGTCGCAGTCACAAGATAGACTGCGGCCAAGCTATCCGGGTCAACCCCCAGTAGGGTGAATGTCTGGTCACCAGCGATGTAGTTCTCGCAACCGTTCATCCAGGCAACTGACTTGACGTGCCGTTCCTTGGTGCCAAAGACCCAGAAAGCCAGTGCCGGCAGCAGCCGGTCAAAGTCGGCATCCGGCCGCAGCACAAGACGATAGAATGTGCTGTAGGGAATCGTCACATCGGCAAGCGCCTTGGTCAGCTCTTCGGCCGTAGTATCAAGGTAGTACGAAGGCCAGATAACGGTTGCGACCCGGCTTGGTCGAGCCCGGGCCATCTGCCAGGCAAGATTGTACAAGGCGCGTCGGGTTCGGCTGACCTGTTCACGCCGCTTCTCACTCAGTTGCTCCTCGCCTACTATTACCGGCATCACCGCTACCCTAAACCCATATTCCCGGGTCCCCGGATACTCGATTCCCATTCTTGCTAGCCGTCGGGACCGGCTCGTACCCCAGCCAGCCGAAACCGCCACGACCTTGGTCCCCGGCTCCAGACCATAGGTCTCGGCCATCCGCTGCAACTCATTGCCAAGCGATTCGGCGGTCACATACCAGTAATCAAGCGTGATTATCCGATAACCCTGCCACTCGTACTCATGGAATCCCGGCGCCCCCACTCTGGTGACACCGGGCCGGCCACTGAAAAGATAGCGCCGGAAGACATAATGGGACTCAAGGTCGGCAAAAACAACGCCGCCCGCCGGCAGCAGGCTGCGAACATAGCTAACCGCTGCCAGCAGGTTCGAACGATAGCCATCGCGCAGCGGGCTGAGCCAGCCGCCGGCCCAAGGCAGCCGGACGAGATTCCAAGCTGGCACGATCAACACCGCACCAAGCAGAATCGGCGTGAGCTTCTCCCGGGCCACCCAAGCCAGCAGCAGCGCAATCGGAACGGTCGCAAACAGGATGAGCAGGACGATGTGGCGCGTGCCAGCATAAGGATGAAGCCCGAGCAAGCTGCCCGCCACCGCCCCCAACCAAGGAACCAGCACCAACGCCGCCGTGGCTAATCTTGGCCGTGGCCCGCGCCAAAGGATTAGAACAATGCCCAAGAGGAAAAGCAGCAGCGCCAGCAGGCCCAGCCCCGGCGACGTGAAAAGAAACCGGAATGCGGCCACGGTGCGGCTGAAGACAAAGCCGAGGATTCTCTCCTTGGCCGGATCGAAGTAGGCGCCACTGAGGAACCCTTGCTTCACGCTCGTCTCTGCCTCGCCGCCGCGGAGCTTGGAAATATGGGTGATATAGAGGAAAGCGAGCAACCCCAGTGTCATCACCTCGGCTCCCAGCCACGCCCAAAACCGATGTCCGCGGATGCGCCGAGTTATGACCAGCACTAGTGAGTAGCACCCCGCCCCGGCCACAAGCAGCAGTGCCGAATACTGCGAGACAAGCGCGAGACACTGCGCAACCCCGAACAGTAGCAGTAGCCCAGCTGACCCCCGACGAACCCCAGCCGCCAGCAGCCAGAGCGCCGCGGCCGAGAAGCCGAGTAATAGGCCATAGGCTCGCACCTCGCTCGTGACAAAGAGCACTGCCGGCGCAAAGCCAACAAGAATCATGCCAATAAGACCGGCAGCCCGGCTCCGCAATTCCCTGAGCCAGAGATAGGAGAAGAGCGCGGCCATCACTCCCGCCAGAATCGAGGGTAGCCGAAGAACGGTATCCGAGGCATTGAGCCGGCAGAGCGGAAAGAGAATGAAGTGAAGTAACGAAGGGTCAGGCCCGGCTAGGTCCTCGCGGTAGATTGCCCAAAGGGTCGGCTCACTGCTGCGAATGACGTGCATCGCCTCATCCGGATTGAGTGCCAAAGGCAGAGCAAAGATAATCCGACCCAAAAAGGCAGCCAAGGCCAGCACCAGCACAATAAGCCACTCATGCTCTCCCAGCCACTTTTCGACTAAACCCAGCCGGCCAGCAACCGACGGCGGCGAACTGAAGTCGGTTGTCGGATTAGTAACGTCAGCGGTAGTCAATCGGCAGTGAGTGTAGGCCAGCACCCGTTTGAGTCAAGGGGTCAGCCGGCGTCGGTTTGACAGACCAAGACGGGCCGCCTACGCTCTGACCATGCGCCGACCCCAAGGCCCTGCTGGCCGGGCCGCCGACGTCGCCCGCGAAACACTGAAGACATTTGCCCTGACCCACAACTACAATCAGTGGGTCATAGACCTGCTCCGGCCCTACATCGGCCGCAAAGTGCTCGAAGTGGGCTGCGGCATCGGCAATCTGACCTGCTATCTGCAGGAGTTCGGCAACCTGACCTGTATTGACATCTCTGAACTCTACCTTGCCCACATGCGCATAGACTTTCCTGACGTTCGGTTCGTGCAGTGCGATGCGGCGAGCCCGGACCTGCCGAAAGTTGCTGGCACCGGCTACGATACGGTCGTCTGCGTCAACGTGCTCGAACACATCGCCGACGACACCGGCGCCGTTGCCAACTTCTATCGGGTGCTCGCAGCAGGCGGTCGGTTACTCGTTCACGTGCCGGCGATGGCCTGTCTTTATGGCTCACTCGACCGCAACCTCGCCCACTATCGGCGCTACGGCCGCGGGCAACTAGTCGAGTTACTCACCCGTGCCGGCTTTGTCATTGAGCACTCGCAATACTGCAACCTGCCGGCGGTCTTGGGCTGGTTTCTGAACTCCCGCGTGCTCGGCCGGGCCGAGCTTTCCAACTGGCAGACAATACTCTTCGACCGGTTCGTGCCACTGATTGCGGCAATCGAACGTCATTTCCGGCCGCCGTTCGGAATGTCGCTTTTTGTCGTGGCGCGCAAGCCCTAAAGCCCGCGCAAGTATTCAGGCCGGAAGCGGTGCTGACTGATGGCGGCGTCAAGCTCACTAATCAACCGTTCCCGGTCCTTGGGCAGGCGGCCAGCCAGCGGCACGTAGTTTGAGGCGTGATTAGAACGGAAAACCGTCGCCTTGACCCGAACGTGTTCAAGAAAGAGCCGTAGTTCTGCCGCAAACTCCTCTGGTGCGGGCAGCTCAAACTCGCCCCGTACCAACTGCTCGGCCAGCGGAGTGCCAGGAATGACGGTCACGGTCAGGGCTGACAGGTAGTTTGGATTCATCTGCGATACCGCCCGCGCCGATTCAATCGCATTCTCCTGCCAGTACCGGCGGCCACCAAGGCCAAGCAGGTAGATGACCGAAGACTTCATCCCTGCCGCCATCGCCTTTTGCACCGCCGCAACCATCTCCGCGGCAGTCGCGCCTTTCGCCACCTGTTCGAGGATGCGGTCCGAGCCGGACTCCATCCCAATGTAGAAGATAGTCAGCTTGCGGTTGACCAGTTCGCGCAGCTCCTCATCGGTGCGCTTGAGAATGTCGCGGGCATTGGCGTAGATGCCGACACGCTGCAGGTCAGGAAAACTCTTAGCCAGCGCGTCCAGCACCTGGACAAGATAGGTCTGGGGCAGGACCAGCGCGTCACCGTCGCAGATGAATACCCGTCGTACCTCTGGGCCGTAATACTGCCGGGCCAAGCTGATGTCCTCAAGCACCTCACTAATGGGCCGAACTCGAAACTGTTTGTCCCGGTACATCGCGCAGAAGGTGCAACGGTTGTGCGAGCAACCAATTGTCGCCTGCAGCAGCAGCGAATCGGCCTCGGACGGCGGCCGGAAGATGTTACCCTCGTAACGCATGAGGTGATGAGTAGCTGACTAACGGCGGATAAAGTAGTCGCGGCTGCGACTCGCCGCGGCAATCATCTCACCAACCAGACCAGTAGCGATGAGCTGTATCCCCACGGTTATCAGTAACACCCCAATGACAATCGCAGCCACGTGCGTCTGAAACGTGCCGCCAAGGAGCTTGCGGATGAGCACATAAAGCTCGATCCCGCAGCCAAGGAGTAGGGGGACCAGTCCGAGCGTACCGAAGAAGTGCAGCGGTTTGCGGGTGAAGCCGGTGATAAACCGCACCGTCAGCAAGTCGAGGACACCGGTCCAGAACCGACTGACCCCATACTTGCTGCGGCCATACTTGCGGCGCCGGTGCTGGACACCGACCTCAGTCACTCGGAACCCGCGCTGATGGGCAAGTTCGGGAATGAAGCGATACAGGTCGCCATAAAGCTCCAGACTCTGCGCAACCGCCCGCCGCATTACCCGAAAACCAGAGTTCGAATCGTGCAACCGCAGTCCGAACAGAAGATAGACCAACCAGTTGAAGAGCCGGGACGGCATCGTCTTGCCCGGCTCATTGCCAAACCGGCCGAGCTTCCAGCCGACTACCAGGTCATAGCCTTCATCAAGCCGGGCCAGCAGCTTGGGCAACTCAGCCGGGTCGTCCTGCAGGTCGGCGTCGAGCGTGATAACGATGTCGCCCTGGGCCTGCTCAAATCCGGCCGAATAGGCTGCTGACTTGCCGAAGTTGCGCTGCAGATGAATCACCCGGCAGCGCGGCTCGGTCTTTGCGAGCTCGTCGAGTCTCGTTCCGGTGTCGTCATAAGAGCCGTCGTCAACAAAGATGAACTCGGCATCAGTCGGCAGCGCCCGCTTCAGTTCGCTAAGCAGCTCGGCAACCGACTCGGCCTCGTTGAAGGCGGGGATTACGACGCTGTAGCGCAAGGTAGTGCGAGTGTAGGTGCGAGGCGTGCGGCTGTCAATTGCCGGCGCGGAAGAGGATGTCAAACCGCTCGACGCTCGTCGCAAAGAAGTAGTTGTTCCGGATGAAGTCGAGTAACTCCGGAAACTCGAGCAGGCTCGCGTAAGAATCCTTGTCGTGCCCCATCACCCAGGGCGTGGCATCGCCGTGCGCCACCACCATCAGCCGTGGTGGTGTCGCCGCTAGCGCCGCCACAAGCTCGCTGCGGAAATCGGCAGTTCGCCAACTCACCACCAGCGGGAAATTGTAGATGAACCGCGATACCGGCCAGCGCCGCGCGACAAAATAGACAAGCGGCTCATAGCCCCAGATGAAGATGCGGTCGGTCGGATCAGTATTAGCGGCAATGTAGTCAGCCAGCGCTAGGTCCTCACGCAAGCTGAAATCGCTGCCCGAGTCATGCCGGCCTGAATCCCAATACTGGCGCAACGAAACCTGGCCGCCCGCAACCTGGGCCAGATTGGCGAACCGCGGCCCATACCCAGTAGCCAGTGCAGCGCCAGCCGCCAGCACCAGTCCGAGGCCGAGATTGACGACGACTGGCAATCGCCGCAGCCACGGTAAAAAGAGCGCAACGACTCCGGCCCCCAACACCGCCACGACGCCGAGCAATGGCAGGTAGTGATACTCAAAGAACTTGGCCTGGGCAAAAACCGAAACTAGGGCAGTAACAAACCAGCCGATGACTATCGCCAACTGAAAGGAGAAGCCCGTAGTCTGCGCGCTGAACGGAGAGCGGTGCCGGAGCAGAAAGAAGACGAAAGTCGCAATGATACCTATCAAACCGACGATGCCGACATTGCGCAGGCATGGTGTCGTCAATAGCTGTTGCGAGAACCGGCGAAAGAGTGACTCGGTTGGACCGAGCGCGACATAGGCGGGCATCAGGCCGAACTGGCTCTGGATAAATGCCGGCAGTGCGCCAGTGGCGAGCAACAGTAGGCCGCAAGCGGCAATGCCGGTGGCAAAACCAAGGCCGAGCCAGAGGATAAGGCGAAGCCGGAAGGAGAACCGGAGGCCGCGGGCGACGAATGGCAGAACGAAGATAATAGCAAGCAGCGGCAGAGCAATGGCGGCAGTGTACTTGAGTAGCGTGGCCAGAGCAATGAACAAGCCGGGCCAGAAGAAGAGCCGGGCCCGCGGAAAGGTGGCCGATTGCAGACCGCGACTCTCAAACTGTAAGATGAGCAGCAAGGCGGCAGCAAGCGGCAGGTTGAGCCAGCCATCAGTCTGGGCGGTATGCCAGTACCCGAACGGATAGTAGAGCAAGGGATAGAGTGCGCCGGCAACAGCTCCCACCCAGCGGTTGCCAAAAATTCGGGCCGCAAGAGCGGCCAGCACGAGGGCGGTAGCAAGGGTCCAGAACAGGTCGAGCAGACGGATGCTGGTCATGGAATGGCCGAAAAGGAGCAATGCGAGCGCATGGACGAGGGTGGTCAGCGGCGGTTTGACATTGAAGACGTCGCGATAGACGACCCGACCATGCAGTGCCGCATCGGCGATGAAAGCATGGATACCCTGGTCGCGGCCGAATGGAAAGATAAGCGAGACTGAGCCGAATACGAGCGTGGCAATGACGACCAGCAGAAACGACGGGTGACGAAAGTGGCGCAAGGCTAGAGATGGTCGCGACGGATATAGACGTCAACCGCCGGTGTATTCCAAGCCGGCTTAGGCAGATTGAACGCCCTGACCCATTGGTAGTTCAGCTTGAACCAGTCATCGTCAAAAAGACTCAGCCCCGCAAATGTCGCCATCGTGCAGATGACATCCGGCATCGTCGCCTTGACAAACTCCAGCGGTATTGTGCCGCACTCGGCTGAGTAGCGCTCGGACAGCGGCACCGGCATATAGGGCAGCGCCTCCGGAGTTACAAGACCGCAGCCATCAATCACCGGCCCTTGGTAGTAATAGCCAAACGAACCGATCTCGGCAGCCAGCACCGGCGTACCGCTCGGCAGGACGCGGTTGAGCCACTCTGCCGCCTCGCGATAGGCCTCGATGCGGGTGCGCACCGGGTCTTGGGTGATGCCGATGTCAATAAAGCTTCGGCCGGTCAAAGTCCGCTCCAGCGGCTGACGCAAGGTAACGACCGCAAAGAAGATGCCGAGCACCGACACGAGCAACCGCCGCGCCCGCGGTTGGGCGGTGCTGTGACCCCCACCGGCCACAACGATGAACCAGAGTAGATAGAGCGGCGGCAGGTACCAAGGAAAGAGGAGCGGATTGCTGGCAAGATAGAAAATGAGCAAGAGCAGAAGCAGCAGCGGCACTGCTGTCAAGACGACGATACCTCGGGCGGTGGCCGGACAGCGAAAGAGCAGGCGAAGCTGACCCCAGAGACCGACGCCGGTCAGGAGGATAAGCACCGCGGTCTTGGCGGTGAAGCGCCAGACCACCGGCATACCGTCAGCCTTATACGGCTGGAGGTTGCCGAGTATCCGGGCATCGAACTCCCGCAGGATGGCGAGAAAGGCGTGTGCTGGCGGCAGCGGATAGAGTGGCTTGGCCTTGGCGATGATGGAATGATAGACCGGCGTGCCGTAGTAGGCGAAGCCGAAGACAGTCCAGGCCAAACCCGGCAACAGCAGGCCGAGTAGAACTCCAAGCGGCCGCTGCCGGTCGAGCACAAGCCACGCACCGAAGACAACGAGCAAGAGCAGCACGCCCTCTAGCCGCACCAGCACAGAGATGCCAGCCAGCCAAGCTGCCAGCCTGAACCGGTGCCGAACCAGGGCCCAGAGCGCCCAAACAAGCAGGGCGGCAAAGAACGACGACTCCATCCCGCCGGTTGAGATTCGCAGCAAGTCATCGCGCACCAAAAAGAAAGCAGCGAACAGCGCTGCCACTAGGTCCTGCTCAAGCAGTCGGCGCAGGAGCAAAAACAGGCCGACGCCGACCAATAGCCAGGGCAAGAAATTGAGGCGAACCGCTAAGTTCGGTGTCGGTACGCTCCGTAACACCAGTTTCGCAAGAGCGAGACCGGCAACATACAAAGGACACGAAGCTCCAAAAACCCGCTGGCCGACATTGTACACCGGGCCGTGACCGGCAACGATGTTCTCGACATAGCGGTAGATAATGAACGCATCGTCCTCAGGATAGACCGGGCAGGAAAGGTGAACGAGCGTCGAGTAGCCCAGCGCGATCCCCAGCACAACCAGCGCAATCAGCCAGTTGCGACGGTCACGGGTCAGTCGGGGAACAGCTCCGTTCATCGGCGCCTAAACTCTCGCCGGACAACCTGAGTTTGTCAAGCCGGGCTTACCCCGGTGACGGTTTGACACCGACTCAGCGCCGATTAGCATTGCCGCATGACCGGTCCGCTTGGATTGCCCTGGCTGACATTCGCCGCCTTGCTCGTGGCACTGGCTGCGATTATCGCGGCGCTTATCTGGGCGCTCTTCGCCAAACTCAAGGACTGACATATGAGCGCAACCGCCATCCATGTTCTGGTGCTGGGACTGTATTTGGCCTTGCTCTTTGTCATTGGCCTACTGTCACGGCAGCAGGCTCGTTCGGCTGACGGTTTTCATTTGGGCGGCCGGTCAATCGGCCCGTGGGTCACGGCGTTCTCTTTTGTAGCCGCCTATTTCAGTTCGGTCGTCATCATCGGCGGCGGTGGCTTCGGCTACAAATACGGCCTGGCGACTCTTTGGGTTGGTGCCACGAATGTGCTTGTCGGCACCCTGCTCGCTTGGATTGTGCTCGGCGCTCGGACGCGGACGATGACCTCCCGGCTGGAATCGCTGACGATGCCCGGTTTCTTTGCCCGACGATTCGGCTCGCCAGCAGCAAGGCTAATCTCGGCAACCGTTGTCACGGTCTTTCTGGTCATCTACAGCGTCTCGGTAATTCAAGGAATGGGCCACGCCTTCGGAGTGCTGGTCGGACTGCCCTATGTCTGGGGCGTGCTCATCTCCGCCCTGATAATCGTCGTCTATGTTGCCCTGGGTGGCTATGTAGCGGTGGTTTGGACCGGATTTGCTCAGGGCATAATTATGATTGTCGGCTTGGTGCTGCTGGCGGCGCTAACAACCCTTCGCATCGGCGGGCTTAGCACCGCGTTCAGCCGGCTCGGCCAGTTCGCCGACGGCAGCTACCTGGCAACCCCGGGCATCTGGGGCTGGCCCGGGCTGGTCTCCTACTCACTGATTGTCTCGCTTGGGGTCTGGGGCATGCCGCAACTGCTGACCCGGTTCTACTCGATCAAGAGCGTTCGGGTCCTGCGGCTGGGCACGGTTGTCGCGACCGTCGGCGCAACGATGGCGCTTTTGCCCTACTTCTCGGGTGCGCTGGCACGGGTGCTCTTTCCCGACCTCGCCGCTGCCGACAAAGCAATTCCGATGCTCGTCAAGACCGTAATGCCGGCCTGGGCATCGGCCCTCTTTCTTGCCGGTGTCATTGCCGCCGGCATGTCCACATTTGCGGCGGTGCTTATCGTCTCGGTCAGCGCGCTCATCAAAGACCTCTTGCAGGAGAGCCTGGGAATGGGGATGTCGGCCCGTACCGAAGTCGCTCTCTCGCGTGCTGCCTCGGCAGTCATCGGCCTGGCCGCGGTCCTGGTTGCGCTCAAACCACCGGCAATGATACTCGTCATCACCGGGTTTGCCTGGGCGGTGATTGCCTCGACAACCCTCTGGCCCTATCTCTTCGGTCTCTACTGGCGCCGGACAACCCGGGCCGGCGTGGTGGCCGCGATGCTGAGCGGCAGCATCACCGCCTTGGTCTGGATGGCATTGCGGAATCCGGGCGGCCTGCACGGATTCATCCCCGGCATCAGCGTTTCCCTGCTCGTCCTCATCGTCGTCAGCCTGTTCACGCGGCCGCCGGACCGGGCCTTGCTCGACAAGGCCTTCGGAACGAAACCGCCCGTTAGCCAGCAGTAGGCCTATGGCCGGTATCGTCTTTCTCAAAACAAAGCGACTGGCCGACGTCGTGCGGTTCTACTGCGAACAGGTGGGAATGAACGTCTGGCTCGAACAGGCCGATTGCACGATTCTGCAACACGGCAACCTGCTCGTCGGGTTCTGCCAGCGCGATACCGCTGATACCGGCGGCATCATCACCTTCTACTACCCGACTCGTGCCGATGTTGACCAAATGTACGAAAAGTTCCGCCCTGCAGGAGCGACCAGCCCGCAGCAGAACAACAAATACCGCATCTACCACTTCTTTGCCGAGGACCCCGAAGACCGCACGATCGAGTTCCAAACGTTCCTTGACCCGGTGCCGTCAGTCTAGGTGCCGGTCAGCCGGCTGACTCAGCTCGACCAGCACGCCAGTAGCCGACTCGGGGTGGACAAACGCCACCCGGGTGTTGTGCGCGCCCAGCCGCGGAGACTTGTCAATGAGCCGCGCGCCGGCGGCGGTGAGTCCGGCGTGGGTCGAATCGATATCCTCGACCTCAAAGCAGATGTGATGCAGGCCCGGGCCCCGGCTGGCAAGAAACTTCGCAATCGGCGCGTCGTCGGCCTCCGGCTGAATCAATTCGATGCAGGTATCGCCTACTGGAATGAAACCAACTGTTACCTTCTGGCTCGGCACCGACTCGCGGTGGCTGACCAAAAGGCCGAGCTGCGCATAGAACTTCGCGGCCTCATCAATACTCTGAACCGCGATGCCAATGTGGGCAACGCGCCTAACCACGGCTACCTCCCGCAGTATGGACTCCAAACACTTGCCGGAGCGCGTCGGCAATCTCGCCGACCGTTGCCCCGGCCCGGACCGCAGCAATTGTCGGTGGCATCAGGTTCGCCGAACCGCCGGCCGCCTTTTGCAGTTCGGCCAGTGCCGCTTGCAGCCGGGAGTTGTCGCGGCTCGCCCGAAACTGCCGCAGCAACTCAATCCGCCGCTCTCCCAGCGCCGCATCAACCTTCAGTAGCTCCAGCCGGCCCTCGGCCGCGGCATCCCCGCCGTATTTGTTCACACCAACAATAATCCTCTCCCCCCGCTCGACCTGCTGCTGATAGCGGTAGGCGCTCTCAGCAATCTCCTGCTCGATCCAGCCCTGCTCAACAGCGGCAACTGCCCCGCCCAGCGACTCCACCTTCCGAATCAGCTCGCGGCTACGGAGCTCAATCTCGGTTGTCAGCCGCTCCACCAGATACGAACCCGCCAGCGGGTCAACCGTGTCCGCCACGCCGGTCTCGTGGCCGAGAATCTGCTGCGTGCGCAGGGCGATCAGCGCCGACTCAGCGGTGGGCAGGGCCAACGCCTCATCCCGCGCATTGGTGTGCAGGCTCTGCGTGCCGCCGAGCACTGCGGCCAGCGCCTGATAGGCCACCCGGACGACATTGTTGTCCGGCTGCTGGGCTGTGAGCGTCACGCCACCGGTCTGGGTGTGGAACCGAAGCCGGCAGGCGTCATCAGATGCGTTCCAGCGCTCGCGCAGCAATCTGGCCCAGAGCCGCCGAGCCGCCCGGAACTTGGCAACCTCTTCGAACAGCTCCGAGTGGGCCGCGAAGAAAAACGAAAGCCGGGGAGCAAAACGGTTGACATCGAGTCCGGCGCTCACTGCCGCCTTGACATATTCCAGCCCGTTGGCGATGGTGAACGCAACCTCCTGGACTGCGGTGCAGCCGGCCTCACGCAGGTGATAGCCGGAGACACTGATCGGATTCCAGCGCGGCACGTTCTCCGCGCACCAGGCGATGATATCAGTCACCAGCCGCAAGGACGGCCGCGGCGGATAGATGTAGGTCCCGCGCGCGACGTATTCCTTCAGGATATCGTTCTGAATCGTACCCTGCAGCTTTGCCAAGGGTACGCCCTGCTGCTCGGCGAGCACGCAGTACATCGCCAGCAGAGTCGCAGCGGTCGAGTTGATTGTCATCGAGACCGACACCTGGTCGAGCGGAATACCAGCAAAGAGTACGGCCATATCGTCAAGCGACGAAATTGCCACCCCGACGCGACCGACTTCAGCCCGGGCCAGCGGATGGTCAGAGTCGTAGCCAAGCTGGGTGGGAAGGTCGAAGGCAACCGACAGTCCGGTCTGACCCTGTGCTAGCAGATAGCGAAACCGCCTATTCGTCTCCTCAGCCGAACCGAAACCGGCATACTGGCGCATCGTCCAGAGCCGCGAGCGATACATCGTTGGCTGCACCCCACGCGTGAACGGAAACTCACCCGGCATGGCCGCGTCGGCGCAATAGTCAAAACCGGTATTGTCAAGCGGCGTGGCCACATCGGGCAGCGGAATCCCCGACACGGTCTCAAACTTGGGCTTGCGCTCCGGCGCTTTGGCCAAGGCCGGGTCCCGCACCTCCCGGCGCCACTTGGCGATGTGCTCCCGCAACTGGTCGTCACTCATCGCCGACCACGCTTCGCTGTGTCATCCCTGGCCTCCCATCTCCCTCTTGACCATTGGCTCTTGACACTTGGCTTTTGACTCTTGACTTACTCCTAGAGCGGTATGTTCCCGTGCTTCTTCCACGGATTGGTCTGCTGCTTCGTGCGCAGCAGTTCCAAGCCGTTGATGATGCGGCGGCGGGTGTCCTCGAACTCAATCACCTCGTCAACATAACCAAGCTCGGCAGCCCGGAACGGATTGCTAAACCGTTCTTCATACTCCTCGGTCAGCTCCCGGCGCCGGGCTGCCGGGTCTGCTGCCGCCGCAATCTCACGCCGGTAGAGAATGTTCACCGCACCTTCTGAACCCATCACCGCAATCTCGGCAGTCGGCCAGGCAAAGTTCAAGTCACCGCGGATATGCTTGGACGACATCACGTCATAGGCACCGCCATAGGCGCGCCGAGTGATAACCGTTATCTTCGGCACTGTCGCCTCACAGAACGCATAGAGCAGCTTTGCGCCGTGCCGGATGATGCCGCCCAGCTCCTGCTGGGTGCCGGGCAGAAACCCGGGTACGTCAACAAAAGTGACCAGCGGGATATTGAACGCATCGCAGAACCGGACAAACCGGCCGGCCTTGACCGAAGCATTGATATCAAGACAGCCGGCAAGATGGCGCGGCTGATTGGCAACAATGCCGACCACCTCGCCGTTCAGATGGGCAAACCCGACCAGAATGTTCTGGGCCCAGTGCTGGTGAACCTGAAAGAACTTGCCCCCATCCACGACCCGTCGGACTATCTCGGTCATATCATAGGGCCGTCGCGGGTCATCCGGCAATAGTTCGGCAATCCCCTCGACCGGACGATCAGCGCGGTCCCGGCAAGGCACGCTGGGCGGCCGCTCCCTATTGTTCTGGGGCAAAAACGAGAGCAGCTTGCGCACCCGTTCGAGCAAATCGCGGTCGTCAATATCCTTGAAATGGGCAACACCCGAGACTGAATTATGGGTGTCGGCTCCACCGAGCTGGTCCTTGGTCACTTCCTCGCGCGTAACCGCCTTGATTACCTCTGGCCCGGTGATGAACATGTGGCTTGCCCGTTCGGTCATCAGTATGAAATCGGTCAGCGCCGGCGAATAGACCGCGCCGCCAGCACACGGGCCCATGATACACGATATCTGCGGCACCACGCCCGAGGCCAGGGTATTGCGTAGAAAGATGTCGGCGTAGCCGCCGAGCGAATCCACCCCCTCCTGAATCCGGGCCCCGCCCGAGTCATTGAGACCGATAATCGGCATCCCGACGCGCAGCGCCAGGTCCATCACCTTACAGACCTTCTCGGCGAACACCCGGGAAAGGGTGCCGCCAAAGACAGTGAAGTCCTGCGCGAAGACCGCCACCGGCCGGCCATTGATGCGCCCGTGGCCGGTCACAACCGCGTCACCAGGAATGCGCTTATCCGCCATCCCGAAATCAGTGCAGTTATGCACGCGCAGCCGGTCGAGCTCAACAAATGTGCCCTTGTCGAGCAGCAGGTCGAGCCGCTCCCGGGCAGTCAGCTTGCCCGCAGCATGCTGCTGGGCGATCCGCTCTTCACCGCCACCTTTCAGTGCGGCTTCGTTGCGCCGACGCAGCTCCTCTCGGATCCGGTCAAGATGCGACATCAGTTTCCTCCGGGCATTGGGCCAGCCGATGCTAGAGGGTGGCGATGCAATTGTCAACACCCAGACAGTAGTCCAACTGTTGACCGGAGCTGGCACAACGGGTATTATTATTTGTTCTGTTTGGGGTGTTGCTTGGGAAGCTGACCAAGCAAAATTGAACCGGGTTACTGTCGGTCGCGTCTTGGCGCGGCCGGTGTTGGTTGCAATCTTGCAATAGGAGGAAGGATGCTCGCACTAACGATGGGGAACCATCTCCGTGGCTTTGTAGCTGCGGAAGGACTAAAGCCAGGCAAAGTCCTGCTGCTCGTCGCGGCGCTAGTCGCCGGGGCCCTGGGACTCGAACGGTCTAGCCTGGCCGACCGTGGAGCTGGTGTCGACGATGTACCGCTCTACTTCAACTACCAAGGATACCTGACCGATGCCGACGGTGAGCCGCTAACCGCCACCGTCCCAATGACAATCACCATCTACTCCGACAGCATCGGCGGCAGTCCATTGCTCTCCCGCAGCCTGCCGGCGGTACCAGTCGAACAGGGAGTATTCAATGTCAAAATAGGTCTCAATCCAGCCGACACACTGGTCTTCTTAACCGGGCAGCGGCGCTGGATCGGCCTCAACGTCAATGGCCGGATGCTCGAACCGCGCACCGAGATGGCAACCATGCCCTTCGCTCTCCACGCCCAATACGGCGATCGTGCCTACCGGGCTGAACTGGCTGGCTACGCGGACAACTCAGACAAGCTCGATGACCGGCACGCAACCGGCTTCGTCTGGAACAGCACCACTCCGCAGCCAGCGACCAACTTCTGGATTGAGGGCAGCGGTCGGGCCGACCAGCAACTGGTCGCCTCCGCCAACGGGCTCACCAATCAACCGGCCATTGTCGGTGACGTGCAAGGAACATGCATCGGCGTCTACGGAGGGAGCAAGAATGGCATCGGTGTCTATGCGACGAGCGATGCGGGAACTGCAACCTATGCTCAGGGCAAGACAAACAATGCCTTTGCGGTCTGGGGCCACAACAGCCACGCTGCCGGCACCGCTGTTGCCGGTGCCGGCTGCAACGACACGACCTTCTACCTCGAAGGCGGCTCGGGCGGTGCCTTCACGGCTCGGCACATCGGGCTGTTCGCCTATGCCCACGACACAACCGGGACTGGCATAGCCACCATGGGCAATCGGATCAGCGATACAGTCTATACCTTGCTCCAGGGTTCTGGTGGTGCTTTCAACGGCACGACGGTTGGCGTCTATGGCCTAGCGCGGAATCTGACTGGGGACCGCTGCGGTGGTTTCTTCCGGACGTTCGCTGCTCCGGGTGGCGATACTGCCTGGGCCTATGTTGCCTACAATCACGGCGCCCAGAAATTCAAAGTCCTTGGCAATGGCAATGTCAGCACCGTAATGCCAACCGGCGACGGCAACCGGATTCTCTTCGCGCCAGAGTCGCCCGAGCCACTGTTTGAAGACTACGGCACTGCCCGGCTCCAGAACGGCCACTGCCGGGTCAATCTTGACCCGGTATTCCTCGACTGCATCGAGCAGCAGCAGGACCAGACCCTAAGGGTCTTCATCACGCTGAACGACGACTGCAAAGGCATCTATGTCAAGAGCGACGCCACTGGTTTCGACGCCTATGAGATTGGCGGCGGCAAGTCGAATGCAGCCTTTACCTACCGGGTGGTTGGAGCCCGTCGCGGTGAAGCCGGAATCCGTTTCCCGCTAGCGCCAGCAGCACTCCCCGGTGTCGCCACTCCGCTACGGTCCGGCGTGCTTCCGCCAGTGCCGGTGCGCTAGCGCCCGCACCGAGGAGGCGCCATGCATCGCCTACTGATTCTCGTGCTGGCCGCGGCCGTCGCCCTGGCTCAGCCATCCTATCGGCTGACCGAGTGGGTGATTGACGCCGGCGGCCGCAAGGCAACTGATATTGAAGGCACGCTGATTTCCCGGGGCAGTTTTGGCCAATTGACTATCGGCCGGTCCCAAGATCGGGAAGGAACCAATGGCTGGATTGGTTACTGGCATCCCCGACCGTTCCGGGCCTTTCGTGATGCGGCCGTGGTCGAGATTACCGCCCCGGTCGGAACAGTAGATACCGTGCTGCTCGTCACCCCGTCGGCGCGGCTTGCCAATCTTGGTGACTACCCTGCCACTTTCCCGGCCTGGCTCATGATTGACCACACGAACGGTGAACCGGTCTATCGCGATTCGATTCTGGTTACCCTCGGGTCTGGTGAGATTCTGATGAAGACATTTGACACGCTCCACTTTGCGCGCAGCGGTTTCTATGTCGTCCGTTGCTCGGTTGGGCTGGCCCGCGATGACGACCCGACAAACAATCGCCAGATGCATACAATCAAAGTCGCTTCCCGGCCCCGTCCGAGTGGCTGGCAGCCGGTCTCCTCGATGCCGGCCCTGCCTTCGAGCAAGGCAATCAAGGCCGGTGGCTGGCTTGTCTGGCTGCCCGGGGTTGGCCGCGTCTTTGCTGCAAAAGGCAACAAGACCCGGGACTTCTACGCCTATGACCCAATAACTGATGGCTGGCAGAACCGAGAGACCATTCCCGCCGGACCGGAACGGAGATTGCCGGTTGCCGGCGCCACCGCGACTGGTGACGGCGGTGGCCAGATCTACGTCACTAAGGGTTCCTGCTGCGCTTTTTGGCGTTACAACGCCTATACCGACTCCTGGCAGCGGTTGGCCGATGTGCCGGCCGGGCCCCGGAAGAAGAAGCTGAAGGCTGGTGCCGACGCCGTCTTTGCAACGAAGAACGACACCGGCTATGTCTATGTCACCAAAGGCGGTGGCAGCAACGAGTTCTGGCGTTACAATACCCAGACCGGCTCTTGGGATTCGCTGCCCAGCCTGCCCCCGGGACAGAGTCCGAAATGGGACAAAGGCTCGTGGCTCTGCTATGACGGCAGCGGAACAATCTATGCCCATCAGGGCAAATACCATCAGTTCCGCCGGTTCGATGTTGTCGGCGAGACATGGTACAGCCGTCCGCTTACGCCAATGCCGACGTTCAATAACAACACCGGCCGTAACACCGTCCTGAAGGATGGTGGTACCGCCACCTGGTACAACGGTGCCATCTACGCCTTCAAAGGCGGCAACACTCTGCAGTTCTGGCGCTACGACCCGGAATCTGACAACTGGACCGAGCTTGAGACAATCCCTCCAGCCGGCAATGGCAGCCGGTTGGTCAGGGTGAAGGACGGAGCCGACATCACCTGTCTCGGCGACGGCACGTTCCTGGCCATCAAGGGCAACAAGTCGGTGGAAGTCTGGCGTTACCTGCCGGCCAACGAGGTCGTCCGCCCTGGCCCAGTCCAGCGCAGTGGCGTAATGGCAACTGGCCCAGTGCCCAGCCGAACCAGTATTGCGCTCGGACCCAATCCCTTGACCGGAACCGGGCTACAGATACGTGGCCAGATTGCCAGTGCCGGGCCGGTTCACTGCCGCATCTACGACGCCGTCGGCAACTGCCGCCGAATATCTCCTCTCACTTCCGGCCCCGGCTGGTTTGAGCGGACAATTGACTTGGCTGAACTTTCCGACGGCACCTACTTTGTCGTCATCGAGCAGGGCAACAGCCGGTTGCGGCGCGACCGACTAGTACTCGTTCGTTAGGGGTGCGGGCAAAAGCTGGTGGGGCGGCTTCCCCCTTGCCGTCCCACCAGTCTGTTTATTCCTACATTCGGTCAACGGTCTCGATACCGAGCAGCCCGAGGCCGTGACCTATTACCGCTCCGGTCATCTCGACGAGCTTCAATCTCGCTGCTGCCAACTCCCTGGGTTCGGCCCGAAGCACCGGTACCCGGTCATAGAAGACCGAAAACTCGCGCGCCACGCGGTAGATGCGATTGGCAATCCGGTGCGGCTCATATGCCTCGGCCGCAGCGACAATTGTCTCTGGGTAGCGGGCAAGTTCGCGCAGCAAGGTCTGCTCCTCAGGCAGGGTCAACAATAGCGCGGCCTGCGCCGATGGCTCGATCTCAGCCTTGCGCAGAATCGAGCGGGTCCGCGTCCAAGCATACTGCAGATAGGGCGCGGAATCGCCGTCGAGGGCAAGCATCCGGTCCCAGTCGAACACCACCTCTTTTTGCCGGGAGACCGAAAGGTCGGCATACTTGATGGCGCCGATGCCGACCCGACTGGCAATCTGCTCTTTTTCGGCTGCCGGCAGGTCGCGGTCGGCAAGAATCGCTCCAGCGCGGCGGATTGCCTCCCGGATGACCTCTTCGAGCAGAATGACCCGACCCGCCCGGGTGGACATGCGGCCGCTCGGCAGCCGCACCAGTCCAAAGCCGACGTGGATGCAGGGGGTCTCGTGGCCGAGCAACCGCATCGCGGCCGCGAACTGCCGGAAGTAGAACTGCTGCTCGTTGCCGACAACATAGAGTATCTTTTGCGGCTGCCAGGTTGCGATGCGGTATTCAGCCGTCGCGAGTTCGCGGGTCGCGTAGAGACTGGTGCCATCCGACTTCTGGAGAACGAGCGGCACATCAATACCGGCCGCGTCGAGCGGCATGACGACAACCGTCTCATCGGGGCGGATCTCTTCGTCCGAACCGGTGGCGGCGGCCGGCGGTTTCTCGCGCCGGGCAATGCCCCGGGCCAGCGCCTGCTGCACCAGCGGTTCGAGCCGATCCGCATAGAAACTCTCGCCGAGCACCGTGTCGAACCGTACCCCGAGCAGCTCGTAGATGCGGTTGAACTCGGCTCGACTGAGAGCGACAAATCTTTCCCAGCGGCTGCGGGCAACCGGGTCACCGGTCTCCAACCGCCGAAACCAGTCGCGGGCCGCTGCCTCCAGAGCCGGTTCGGTCTTGGCCGCTTCGTGAAACCGAACATAGAGTGCGAGCAAGGTGGCTGTCGGGTTAGCCGCCAGCTCGGCCTCGTCGCCCCAGCGGTCGAACGCGCAGAGCAGCTTGCCAAACTGGGTGCCCCAGTCGCCGAGGTGGTTGTCGCCAATCACCTGATAGCCAAGGCATTCGAGAATATTCTTCAGCGCCTGGCCGATGATTGTTGAACGGAGATGGCCGACCGCAAACGGCTTGGCGATGTTGGGCGAAGAGTAGTCTATCACCACCCGCTGCCCGCGGCCCAGTTCGGAACTACCGTAGCCGGCCGGGTTGCGGCTGTAGTCAGCCAGCACACCGGCTGCCAGTCGCGCCGGCGCAAACCGGAAGTTGAGATAACCCCGCAGCGGAGTAACCACCGCAAAGTCGGTACCACTGCGGTCAAACCTCTCGGCCAGTTCGGTGGCCAGCTCGTGCGGATTGCGGCCCAGAAGCTTGGCCGACCGAAAGAGCGGTAGTGCCAGGTCGGCATCAATCCCGGCCTCGGCATCACGAACCTCGGTCGCAGCAATCGGCAACCCGAGCTCGGCCAGCCGGTCGGCAATCACTTGCCGCGACCGGGGCAGTAGGTAGCTAAGCTCAGCCATTGGCAAGAAACGGGCAGAACTGGCTAGGAATGATTCTGGCTGCGGGCGGCTAGTTCTTTCGCGAACGCGGTGAATGTCGGCTCGTCAAACAGGACAAACCGAATATCGGCCGGCTGCTCGTGACCCCGACTGAACTCGACCACGGTATCAAGCATCAGCCGCGCGCAATCAGCCGCAGGAAAACAACCGACGCCGGTGCCCAGTGCTGGCAGCGCAATGCTTCTTACCCCCAGCTTCTCGGCCAATTCCAAAGCGTTGCGGGTGGCCCGGCGGATGAAGTCGCCGCAGGTGACAAGGTCATCGCCCATCACTGCGGCGTGGATGCAGTAACGTGCCGCCAGTCGCCCGGCGGTCGTTGCCACGGCCGCACCCGGCTCGGCCGGGCCATGATTCATTGCCTCGGTCTCAATCTCCACCCCGCCCCGGCGCTTGATAGCGCCGGCAACGCCGCTGCCCATCCAGAAACGGGTATTGGCCGCATTGACGATTGCATCTACCGTCTCGTCGGTGATGTCACCCTGGCGGAGAGTGACCACTAGCTTCCCTAGCGGTCGGCTGACCGCGGCTTCACTACTCATACTGTCGGATAACGGCCAGCACCTCGTCGGCATTCGTGGCCCGGTTCAGGCCGATGCGCACCTCGTCTTTGCGCAACAGCCGGGAAAGTCGGGCCAGCGTCATGATGTATTCGGTCTTCTGCTCCTCGGGCGCGGCAATCAGAAAGATGAGATGCGAGGGTTTGCCGTCAAGGCTGGCAAAATCAATGCCGTGGTCAGCACGACCGAATGCCAGCACAATCGAATTCGTGGCGCGGGTACGGGCGTGGGGGATTGCCACTCCCAGCCCGATACCGGTTGACTCCATGTTCTCGCGCCGAACAATCGCCGCGATAAACTCAGCCTCGTCGGTGATGACCCCGGCCGCGACCAGTGGCTGGACCAGCTCGCGGATGGCCGCGAACTTCTCCGTGGCCTGCATGTTGAGCAGAATCGCCGCACGGGGGAGCAATGCCGACAGTTGGCCAACTTGGGGCGGCGCAGATAGCTTCGCCATCATACCTCCGGTTGCTTGTTATAGATGACCACCGGCCGCGGGCTGCGGCGCACCAGCTCGGCCGGGTCAAGCTGGCAGTCGGCGCTGGCGACTACCAGACCGACCTCGTAGTTGGCTGCCAGCGTCGGCAGCCGGTCGAGCGGCGCCCCTGCTTCAAGCAGCAGCGACACCTTCACGTTTTGCTCGAAAGCATCGTCCTCAATCTCGTAGAGCAGCTTCCAGGCCCGCTCCTCGTCAGCCGGCAAGTCAGCCGGGCCAAGCAGGGCAATTGCAAAGAGCCGGGCGGAAAGGTCCCGCGCCAGTGCCAGTGTCCACGCTGCTGTTGCGGCCATTGCTGGTGTATCGGTCACCAGCAGCAAAATCCGTTCAATCATCATCGGCCCAGGAAAGCGGCGCGCCCGCTTGCTCGGCCCTCGGTGCCGGACCGGCCGACACCACTAGCGCAATCAGGCTGACGAACCGCATCACTTGCCGACACAGAACCGGGCAAAAACCTGGTCGAGAATCGCCTGGGTTGGAAAACGAATGTCAAGCTGAGCCAGCATATCAAGGGCCTGCCGGATTTCAAGTGCCGCAATCTCGGCATTGGGCGCTGTCCGACTGCGCTCTACCGCTGCCAGGCAGTCCCGCAGGACCGCCAGCTGACGTTCTCCGGCAACCAGCCCGATTCCGGCACCCGGAGCAAGCCGCTTGGCCAGCAGCCGCCGCAGGCCAGTAAGCCCGGCTCCGGTTCGACACGATACCGCCACTCGCGGCCGCAGCCCGGCTGCCGGCCCAAGTCGGTCTGGCCGATCTGCCTTGTTGAGCACAACTATTCGTGGCCGGGTGGCTGTCTCGGCCAGCACCAACCGGTCGGCCCGCTGGCTTGGCAGTGAACGGTCAAGCACAACCAGCACCAGGTCAGCCTCGGCAATCGCCTGCCGGGTTTTTGCCTGTGCCTGCAGCGTCAGCGCCGGCACCGGTCGCGCCGAAAGACCGGCAGTATCGGTCAGCCGCACCCTGATATCCCCAATCATCACATCGGCACTGACCGCGTCGCGGGTGGTGTGCGGCAACCGATTCTCAATGGTTCGAGCCGTACCCAGCAGCCGATTAAAGAGACTCGACTTGCCGACATTAGGCCGACCGACAATCGCCACCTTCGCTCCTTCGTAGAGAAAGCGATTCTGACTGGCCAAGGCTAGCTCGCGCTCAATTCCGGCTGCCAGTCTGCCTAGCCGGCGATTGAGCGGTGGTAGCGGGCCATCGTCGAGCAGGCTGTACTCAAGCTCAACCAGCACCTGGCTCAGCTCGGCCCCGGTTTGAGCCACAAACTCTGCCAACTGACCCTGGTAACGTTTGGTCGCCGCCCGCAGCGCGGCCGGTGACTGAGCATTGATTATCTCGAGAACTGCCTCGGCCTGGGCCACGGTCAGCTTGCCCGCCAGCACTGCCCGCCGGGTGAACTCACCGGGCTCGGCCGACTGACAGCCAAGCTCGAACAGCCGGTCGAGAACTGCGGCCGGCGCGGCCAAGCCACCGTGGCAGGATATCTCGGCCATATCCTCACCGGTATATGAACGGGGAGAGCGAAAGACCGTCACCAGCACCTGGTCAATCGGCTTGCCGGCACTGTCCCGGCACCAGCCAAGCCTGACCGTATGTGACGGCTGGGTGCGGATTCGGCAGCCGGGCACCAGCCGGTCAACAATCGGCAGTGCGTCCGGGCCGCTTACCCGGATGACCGCCAGCGCACTCTGGCCGGGCGGCGTCGCCAGCGCCGCCACTGTCGGCCGCACCCGGTCAGCGGGCCGCAGGCGAGATGATGACATTACGGCGCTCGCCGTCGCCGACCGCATGCACTCGGACCGCTCGATTAGAGCGCAGCTCTTCCTTCACTATCCGGAACTCTTCCTCGGTGAGAAAGTCAACTGCCATCTCGCGGCCCGTGTTCTGCACAATCGTGGCAATCGCCTGGGCCTTGCCGCGCAGTTGCTGCTGGTGCCGGCGCCGGAATCCATCGGCATCAACCGTTACCGGCGGACACTGGGGATACTGACGGCTGGCAATCTGATGCGCCAATAGCCCAATCGCGTCGAGTATCTCGCCGCGCCGGCCGACAAGAAACGTTGCCGGCCGCTTGGCGACCACCTCGGCAACATAGCCGTCGCGCTCGTAGGTAATCTCAACCCGACAGCGCAAGCCCATCAGGTTGACAATCTTCTCAACCGTCAGCCGGACAAGTTCCTGCTGGTCAACCGGCAGAGGAGATGGCGGAACAGCTGACTCATTCTCCGGAACGTTCACTGACTCGTCTGCTTGCGCCATAGCTTACCTCCTTTGACGGCGAACAGAGTCTCGCCGATGGATAGAATGTTATACATAAACCAGTAGAGTTGCAGCCCGCTCGGCAGGTTCAGAAAGATGGCGGTGATGAACACCGGGAAGATAATCGTCAAGGCCCAGTTCTTCTTGTCGGTCGAGGTTATCAGATTCTGGGCGATAAACGAGACGCCCATCATTACCGGCAGCAGGCCAAAGGCATAGCCGCCGATTAGCGGAATACCGTGCGGAAGATGGCCGAACAAGGTGTCGGGCTGCGACAGGTCGTGCAGCCAGAGTACAAAACGGGCACCGCGCATCTCGATCGCGTTGCGCAGCACCGCGTACAGTGCCCAAAATATCGGCAGTTGCAGTAGCATCGGCAGACAGCCGGCCAGCGGATTGATCTTGTACAGTTTGTAGAGCTGCATCGTCTCGGCGTTGAGCTTCTGCTGGTCGTCTTTGTATTTGGCCTTCAGCTCATTCAGCTTTGGCTGCAGTAACTGCATCTGCCGCATCTGTTTTGTCTGGGTGCGCGAGATCGGCCAGAGCAACGCCTTCATCAGCACCGCGAAGATGACGATGGCCAGGCCCCAGTTGCGGACCAGCGAGTAGAGCAACCGCAGCAGCCAGAGCATCGCCAGTTCAATCGGCCGGGTCCAGCCGTGGGCGATGATTCCCCCCAGCCCGAGCGGCCCGAGCTCTCGCTCGTCAACCGGACCAAGATAGAGCGTCAGATTCAGTTGCGGCCGGTGGCTCGCTGCCCCGAACCCAACGCGACCGTCTTCCAGCCGGAACGCATGGCAGGAGTCAAAGCTCGAATCCGGCCCGGCCAGCACCAGCACAAAGTACTTCGAACGGGCCGCAACCCAGGCGGCTGGTTCGTTATTGCTCCAGGGCTTATTCAGTTTAGTAGCTGCGACCGTTCGGGTCTTGCGGCCGTTCCGCACCGAGAAGCTGTAATAACCAAGCCCCTCCTTGGACGCAGTCTCGGTCAGAGCCAAGCCCGCCGCACCATCAAGGACGACGCCAATAGCACCAGTGGTGCTAATGTTATGGCGCAGCGCATAGCGTGGCCCGAGGACAAACGACTTGCTGATGCCGATGCCGCCCGCCTCATAACTGAACTCAACGCTACTATCGCTGCCCGTCACCTTCATCGGCACCGGGGCTAGGCTGAACGCACCCGAATCAGTAACGAGCGTGGTGCCAAGCAGCGCGCCCGACTCAGGTACCAGTTCGGCATCGAACTTCTTCAGGCGAACCCGCAGCAACCGGCCGCCAATATTCGAGAACTCAAGCTGCAAGAAATCATTGGCCAATACGACCGTTGTCTCGGCTACTGGAATCGCCGGCATTGGAGCCAGCGCTACCTTCGGCTCCGCTGTTGGCGCCGGTGCTGGTGTTGGCGCTGGTGGCGGCACTTCAGCCGTTGGCGTCGGCTGAACCCGAGGCTTGGGCCGATAGAGCAACTGCCAGCCGATAAGAATAACGAGAATCAGCAAGAAGCCGACGATCATCCGGGTCGTATCTGATTTCACTTCGCCTTCCTTGTATTGGCCAGTTCAGGGTTGGTTGCCGGCGGCACCGGGTCAAACCCGCCGCCAGAGAACGGATTGCAGCGCAGCAGCCGGCGCAGAGCGAGCAGCGAGCCGCGACCAGCCCCGTGCAAGCGCAGCGCCTCCAGCGCATAGTTAGAGCAGCTCGGCTGATACCGACAGGCATTGGGCAGGACCGTCCCGAGCGTGAGCTGGTACAGTCGAACTAGCAAACTAAGCACTAGTGTCATCTTGGGCTATGCGACCGGTCAGCGACCGGGTCTGTTCTTCGATTTGACCGAGACTGAGACCGACTACGCCTGGCCCAGCTCCGAGCACATAGTCATAGCCCGGTCGGAACCAGTCCTTGTGCCGGCGATAGGCCTCCCGCAGCAGCCGCTTGACCCGGTTGCGGACAACGGCGGTGCCAACCTGCCGCGAAAGCAGAAAGGCAATACGCCGGGCCGGCAGATTGTCTGAACTAGCAGGCTGGGGTGCGAAACGGAGATACAGCGCCGGGCCGGCAATTCTCGTGCCGGAGCGGATTACCCGACCAAGGTCGCGGCGGCGCCTCAGTATCTCGCTTCGCTTCAAGGTCATATCGGCAGCAGGCGAGTCGGACATTCATACGGTCAGACGCTTGCGACCCTTCTGCCGCCGCCGCCGGAGAACATTGCGGCCGCTCGGCGTGCTCATCCGGGCTCGGAAACCGTGGGTGCGCGCGCGCTTGACGCGAGATGGTTGATATGTTCGCTTGGGCATAAATTCCTCGGGTCGGATTATAGAGGCTGTAACCGGCCAAGTCAACGCAGGTAGCGCCGAGTGACGGCTACCGTTGACCGTCCAGCCGGAGGATAATAGACTTAGATGGTGGCATCAGAACGAACACGAGCACTGATTCTGGTCTGTGCCGTCTTGGTCGCCCTGCAGCCGCTGCAACGTAACATCTGCGGCTGCGGCGACGGTACGGCCAGTCCGATGGAGTTAAACTGCTGTACTGGGCACCTCACCACCACTGCCAGTCCGTCCCAATCAGCCGGCCAGTTGCGGCCCGCGGTTCAGGAATGCCGGACATGTCCGACCCGACTTGCCAAAGCCCAGCCGCTTCAGCCCCGGGCGGAACGGCAACTGCCGGCGATAGCTGACCCAGTTTGCGCCCAGCCCGCAGCGAATCCAACTCCTTGGCCGCGGGCCGAGACAACAGCTCAGCATCCGAACCAGTGCTATCTCGGTCAGCTCGGTCCCCGCAGTCCTCCTTCCCTTTCCTAACTCGAACGCAACACTCCGTCTCCAGCCGAGACGGAGCAGTGGCAGCAGAATAACCGAACAAAAGGAGGATACTGTGAGTCTTGCTAGTAGAACTGCCTGGCTACTGTTTGTCGCCGCGGCGATTGCCACCGCGCAGACTGGGGTTGTCACCGGCATCGTCATTGACGACGCCAGCGGTGATCCAATTCCCCTTGCCCATCTTGTTGTTATCGGCACTAAGCTGGGCGCGGCCGCAACCGAGTCTGGTCACTATCAACTTGTCGGTGTTCCGGCTGGCCGGCAGCGGATTGTCGCCTCAGCCGTCGGGTTCGGCACCGAGACCCTCACCGTCATGGTACCGGCCTTTGGCCAGGTTGAAGCCTCTTTCCGGCTTCGGCCCCAGCCAGTAGAAATGCCTTCGATTGCGGTGCGACCTGACCTGCGCACCCTAGACGACAAGCCGGTGCCCACTGCCGTCGTCTCGGAGCAGGAAATCGCCGAGCGCGGCGCCGCCAACATTCAGGAGGTACTGCGCTGGCAGCCCGGCGTGGCCGTGAAAACTAAGTGTCCGTGCAGTAACGCGGCTGAGGTCCAGATTCAGGGCATGGCCGGCAAGTATGCCCAGGTACTTGTTGACGGCGCCCCGTCACTCTCCGACATCAGCACATTCTACGGCCTCTCGCACCTCGCCACCGAGAATGTTGAACGGCTCGAGGTCGTCAAGGGCGCGGGCGGGCTAGCCTACTCCGGCGACGCCATCGCTGGTGCAGTCAACGTTGTAACCAAGTCGGCCGACACCACCGGCGGCGCTGTCAATCTGAGCGCCGGTACCTACGGAACGCTGGCGCTGGGCGCAACGCTCAACCTGAAGCTTGAAAATACCGGCGTCAGCGTCAGCCTAAGCAAGAGCCAGGCCGACCCAGTGGACATTGACCGCGACGGCAATTCCGACTACGTCAAAGCCGACCGGGCAGCACTGACTCTGAAGCTGAACCAGCGCCTCGGCAGTGAGCTCGACCTCAGTCTCGGAGCCAATGCTAATATTGAAGAACGCCAAGGCGGCGCGATTGCGCGGATTCTTGGCCGGTCCGATTCCGGGCTCTATCAGAATCCTAACATCCGCCAATGGGGCCCAAACGCAACTCTTTCTTGGCAGCCGAGCGCAGCCACGAGTGTCTGGCTGCGGGGCACCTACTCCGACTACCGGCAGCGAGTCTTTGTCGCCAACCAGTGGTTCAATGCGTTCGAAGACGCCGTCTTTCTGGAACTTGCGGTGAGACAGACGCTAACCCAGAACCATGCGCTGCAAGCAGCAGCCAGCCATCGCTACGAACGACTGGTGGAGAACACGCGCCTGAGCGTGCGCTCTGTCGCCATGACCGGCCTCTCGATTCAAGACCGTCTGCGGCTGGGACTACTCCAACTGACACCCCACGCCCGAGTTGAGCGACACTCTGACTTCGGCATCTCGCTCACCCCTGGCCTTGCCGTCCAGTTTGACCCCACCGACAAGTTGACCGTGCGCGGTACGTTCGGCCTTGGCAACAAGACACCCCCCACCTTTTCGAAACTGACCCATTTCTGCCCTGGCCAGGGAATGTACGATTTCATCCAGAACCCACGCCTGGTTCCCGAACGGTCAATCGGCGGGACGCTCGGCGCCGAATACCATCCCGGTGACTTTGTCCTCACGGCCGGTCTGTTCCGAAACGACCTGAGCAACATGATCGAAGAACGGCTGGTCGAATACGACAGCGCAAACCTGCTTCGCCGCTACCAGTACCAGAACGTCGGCTCGTTTGTGACTCAAGGGCTCGAACTCGATATCGGCCTGCGCCTGCCTGCCGGTTTCGAGCTGCGTGCTGGCTACACGTTCACCGATGCTCATGACCGAACCAGTGGTGAGCCGCTCGTCTATCGGTCACGCCACGCTGCCAACTGGCAAGCTAGCTATGAACATCCCCGGCTCGGGCACAAGCTGACGTTGAACGGCGAGCTGGTCGGCAGCATGCCCTATCAGCAGCGCGTAGCCGGCGAGCTGGTGCGGGCCGGTTATTCACCGACCTACACCCTCTGGAACGTGCGGGCATCGCAGCCGGTCGGCTCCAACCTAGTCATTTCCGCCGGTGTCGAGAATCTCTTTGACTACGTCCAATCTGGCTGGCTGGTGGAAGAAGTGCCCCTCTGGGGCCCGTCACGCGGTCGGGTCTTTAGCGCGGGAATCAGACTGAGCTTCTAGCCGAGCCAGCGGTTGTCGGCAACAACCTCCAGGCTGGGCGCACTAAACTGCGTCCAGCCTGGTCGTCTTGACAGGCTACGGCGAACGGCGACCGCGGACGGTCTCTCCTCCGGGCCGGCGGTTCTTCGCCGCCCGGCCGCGGCGATTCCTCGCGATGCCCGGAATGACAGGAAGGCAACAGACAAAGCGCAGTCGTGGGGCCGGTGCCACCGCCGCTCCGGCGCCAAAGGCTCAGCTAACGACTGCCGCCAGCAATCAGTGCCTAGCGGTCACCGTGCAGGGTGCGCAGGGTGTCGGGCATGTTATCGAGAAACTTCAGGCCCGGCTGCTGATAGACGCGGGCCATCTGCCCGTAAAGAAACTCAAAGAACGGCTGGTGCTCAGGCGCGTTCTCGGTTGCCGGCAGGTCAAAACGTTCATTCGTCCCGGTCACGCCGACGTTGAAGCCCGTTTCGACCGGCGCGACATGGAGGTCGAACCGCAGCGTCTGCGTCGTACCGCCCTTGTTGCTCCCCTGAACCCGTTCGACCAGCGGCAGGCCGATAAGGAAGTGCCACCGTCCGTCGTTCCCCAGCCACGCTGCCGCATCCGGCGAATTAGTTTTGGCCGCGGCCGCATCGCCAGTATGCGGCACAAAGCGCATCTGAAAAAGCGGTGCCCCGATATAGGTCTCGAATCCCTTCATCAGCATTGCTGCAAAAGCGACGCACCGCTCCCGGCGCTGAAAGAACTCGTTTCGGGCCGCAACATAGGCATTACATAGTTCATCGTATCTGGACACTGGCCACCTCCCTACGGCGACTGAAAATCATAAGCCAAGCCTACGGCCTGCCACGCCAAAGTCAAACCGACCCCAAACCTTGCGGGCTCTACACCCCATCCCTGTTATATCTTCTGGACCGCTGTTCTGGGCAGCAGAGCCGAATCATGGCTCACTGCGGGCCAATCGGCATTGCTCTCTGGCCACTAACTTCCGATTCATCAAACAGCTATGCCATTCTTGCCCACCCCACCCTCTACTGTCCCGGGAGTGGTTCCCGAGGCTATGACCGAGCAAGCCTCCAAACAGACCATCGGCGTTCATTCCCGCCAACTTTGTGTAGTAGTGTCTGGGTCTCTCTTGCCGCCAGCTAGCTTCACTCCTGCCGATTGGGCTTTACCCGCCATTGGCGCCTCGGTCGGCGAACTGGCCTCTCCCAATCCTGTCCACCAGATTCGCGGCTCTACCCTTAGCAGGGCTTGGCCAAGAACTTCTGGGCCTCTCCTGCAAGCCGCTTCCCGCCCTGCCTTACCAGTAGCATTGCCGTACCGGCTGCAGTCGGAGAAATGGCCAGCTTGTCGTTAGGGGTTGGGGCTAGTCGAGCAGCGCCACCAGCTCGCGGTAGATATTCTCCGACCCGAACCCGCGAATGTCTATTGCCAGTGAGCGGCAGTTGGCGGCACAGGCACCGCAGCCCTTGCAGAGCGCCTCGTTCACGACCGCGGCCTGCTTGCCGGTCCGCTCGTTGATCGTCTTGACCTCGATGGCGCGATAGGCGCAGAGGGTTTCGCACATATGGCAGGCTGAGCACTTGGCCGGGTCAACGTGAGCCACTGTCGCCTCAGCCTCAAGCTTGTCGCGCGAAAGAATCGTGGCGGCGCGGCCGGCAGCGGCTTTGGCCTGGGCCGCCGCCTCGTCAATAAACTTGGGGAAGTGGCAGAGTCCGGCCATGAAGACACCCTCGGTGGCGAAATCGACCGGCCGCAGCTTCATATGGGCTTCCAGAAAGAAGCCGTCGGCGTTGAGCGGCACCTTGAGCATCTGGGCCAGCTCTTCTGAACCTGTTCTCGGCACAAGCCCGGATGAGAGCACGAGCAGGTCAGGCCCAAACTCGATGGTCTGGCCGAGTATCGGGTCGAACGCGGTGACCACGGGCCGGCCACCAACGACCCGCACTTCCGGCTTCTGCTCCGGCAAGTAGCGGATGAAGACGACGCCGGCCTCGCGTGCCTTGCGATAGTACTCCTCGCGCAGGCCATAGGTGCGGATGTCGCGGTAGAGCACAAAGACCTGAGCATTCGGGTTCAGCTCCTTGAGCGCGAGCGCGTTCTTCACCGCTTCGGCGCAGCAGATGCGCGAGCAGTAGGGCCGGTCAGGTTCGCGCGAGCCGACGCACTGAATCATGACTACTGAATCGAGCTTGGCAACCGCCGCCGTTCTGCCGGCGAGCATCTCCTCAAATTCCTTTTGGGTGACAATCTGCCCGGATTCGCCATAACCGTACTCAGTCGGCGTGCGGTACTCGGCACCGGTGGCGACGACCACGACTCCGTGCTCGACCTGCACATCCGATCCACTGGTCCCTTCCGACCGCTCGATTGTCGTCCGGAAATTGCCCACGAACCCGTCAATTTGCCTTATTCGCGCCCCAGTATAGACCTTGATGCGCGGTTGGCTCTGCACCTGCGCCACCAGTTCGGCCAGCCGCCTGCGCACGTCGTCGCCCTCAACCGTCTTCGCGATAGAACGAGCATTGCCGCCCAGCTCCGGCTCGCGCTCGACCAGCGCCACCTCGAATCCCTCGCCAGCCAGCGCTAGGGCGGCAGTCATTCCGGCAATACCACCGCCAATCACCAAGCCGGACTTTCTGACCGGCAGCTCGACCTTGGGCAACGGCCGCAGCCGCACTGCCCGGGCCACCGCCATCTTGACAAGGTCTTTGGCCTTCGCGGTTGCCTTGTCCGGCTCCTGCATGTGCACCCAAGAGCACTGGTCCCGGATATTGGCCATCGCAAAGAGATGGGGATTCAGCCCGGCCTCGGCGCAGGTCGCCTGGAACAGCGGCTCGTGCGTCCGCGGTGAGCAGGAAGCCACCACCACCCGCGTCAGCCGGTGCTCGCGAATCCACTCCTTCAGCTTCTCCTGAGTATCGCCCGAACAAGAGTAGAGATTCTCGGTTGCAAAGACCACGTGCGGCAGGGTCCGGGCAAACTCGACCACCTCTGGCACGCGCACCACACCGCCGATATTGATACCGCAGTGACAGACAAACACCCCGATGCGCGGAGCATCGCCGCGCACGTCCAGCTCAGCCGGAGCCTCTTTCGCCTGAGCAAGCTGGCCGCGTTCAGCCGCCAGCAACTCCTCTGCCACCGCCGCTGCTCCCGACGCTGTCGTCACCGCCTCAGGAATCGCCATCGGCTGGGCGAATGAACCAGCCACGCTCACACCGCTCCGGCTCGTCTGCACCGGATTCCAGGCATCGGCACGACAGAACCCGAACCGGTCCAGCTCAAAATCGAGTCGCCGGGAAAGCTCGACCAGTTCCGGTGGCGGCACAAACCCGCAGGCGAGCACAACCATGTCGAACTCCTCGGCCCGGGCACCGCCATCGCCGGCATAGCGGAGAATCAGGTTGTGAGTCCCAGGGTCCTCACGTATCTCCGGCACCCGCGCCCGCACCAGCCGCACACCATACTGCTGCTCGGCCCGCTCGACATAGCGGTCGAAATCCTTGCCATAGGAACGCATGTCCATGTAGAAGACCGTCGGCTCAATCTCCTTCGCGTGCTCCTTGGCAATGACCGCCTCCTTCACTGCATACATGCAGCACATCGCCGAGCAGTAGCCGCGCTCGACCGAATCATCACGCGAGCCAACGCACTGCAGCCAGGCCACCCGCCTTGGCACCCGGCCGTCCGACGGCCGCTGCACATGGCCACCGAACGGCCCTGAGGCCGAAAGAATCCGCTCAAACTCCAAGCTGGTAACGACATTCGGATAACGGCCATGCCCATACTCAGGCCGCAGTCCGGTCGGCGCAATCTTCGATCCGGCCGCGACCACCACTGCACCGACCGCAATTGTCAGCTCCTCATCCTGCTGGCTGTAGTCAATCGCGCCGGCCTTGCAGCTCTTCTGGCAGGCACCGCACTTATCCTTCTGGAACTTAAGGCAGTGCTCGCGGTCAATCGTCGGCGCATTCGGCACGGCCTGGGCATAGAGCCGATAGATGGCGCGCCGCTGGGAGAGTCCGCCTTCAAACTCATTGGGCAGGTCCCGCACTGGACACTTGGCGAGGCAGTCGCCGCAGCCGGTACACTTTGTCAGGTCAACCGAACGGGCGTGCCGCAGTAGCTTCACCTGGAAGTTGCCGGGTTCGCCCTCAATGCCCACCACCTCGGTTAAGGTCAATAGCTCGATGTTACTATGTCGGCCCGCAGCCACGAGCTTCGGCGACAGGATGCACATCGAACAGTCATTGGTCGGGAAGGTCTTGTCGAGCATCGCCATGATGCCACCGATTGCCGGCGACCGCTCAACCAGATAGACCTTGTACCCAGAATCAGCCAAATCCAGCGCCGCCTGCACCCCACCGATGCCGCCACCGATGACCAGCACCGCACCAACCCGTTCTTCGCTCACAGGAACACCTCGCCTATCTCAGGCCGGACGAAGGCAGGACCTAGCAGCAAGAATGCAGAAGCTAGAGCCACAACCATCCTAAGCTCGCTTGGCTGCGCCGCGTCCCCTAATAATCTGCACGCTGACCTCTGGCTTCTGGCCTCGTCTCAACCGGCACCTCCAGCGCCGCCAGCGCTGCCGGGTAGCCAAATCCGTCCTCAATTGCACACGCCTTGATTGCGTTCATTATCCTCGATATCTGCACGCCCTGCGGGCAGCGCGAAAGGCAGCGAAAGTGGGTGGCGCAGATGTCCTTGAACTCATCGGCCAGGGCAGCATCGCGCAGGCCCATGTTCACCTTGCGGATAAACCGGCGGGGGTCCTTGGTCGGGTCAAAGAGCGTCTCCGGGCAGACTGCGCTGCACGAGCCGCAGACAAAACAGGCGCTCGCGCTCGGAGCCATCTTCTGGACCTGCTTCTTGAAGTCCCGGTCAAAGTCCGGCTGACGAATCCTCTCCGCCGGCGGGGTCGGCTGCCGCCGCTCGGCTTCGGCCAGTCGCGCCACCGCGTCCGCGACCTCACCGATGTTCACTGCCTGCGGGCAACGGTTGAGGCAAGTCGTGTGGTAGGAACACATCCAGACAAACTCAGACCGATAGACCTCTTCCTTCATCCCCAGTATCGCCATGCGGATAATGCGCCGCGGGTTGTACTTCTCCTCCAGCCGGCGCACCGGACAGGAAGCCGAGCACGACCCGCACGACAGGCAGTGCATGAACCCGGTGTCACCATACTTGGCTGCCAGCCGATACTTGAACTCAAGGTCGAGGTCGTTGACCAGCAGTTCCGGTGCCTCGGCCAAGTCTACTCCTCTCCAACCTTGGTGAACTCGGTCTCGCGGAACGTCGTCAAGGGCAGCGGTTCATCAAGACTGCGGCCGGACACGTAGTCAAACTCGGCCTGCGCGTTCTGCGATACCTTCTTGAAGAGCGTAGCCAGGCCGATGGTCACCGGGCAGGAGTCCTCACAGATGCCGCAGGCCACGCAGGATGTCATCATGTGATTCATCCGCGTCAGATGGAAAAGCAGGGTCTCAGACGGCATCCGGGTCAGGCCCTTGCGCAGCGATACCCGGACGTGCTCGCCGATATCGCGCTGGAAGGTATCGGAATCGAAGAAACACTCGCGGCAGTAGCAGACCGGGCAGACCTTCATGCAGTTGTGACAGTTGAGGCAATCGGCAAAGTAGGCAACCAGCTTCTCTGGCCCCATCATCTGCCTATCCAGCTCGGCAATGCGTTCTGCCGTCCTTGTCTTGCGGGCGGTGCTCAGCCGCTCCAGCGCCTGCTGGCGGCTGGCTGGCTCCTCCGCTTCGGTCACGAGGCTACCTTCGAGCAACGCCCGGCCCTTGTCGGTTGCCGCCTCAACCCAGAGCTCCTCGTCCGGGTTCATGCCGATGTAGCCAATGGCCAGGTCAAACACCAGCGGCCTGGGGTATTCGCAGAGCTGACAGGCGGTCCGGAAGTTGACGTTGGCAGCGTAGTTCGCCTGGTCGCGGACGTGCTTATTGTCGAAGTCGGCGTCTGCGCCGCGAATGTTGCGGAAACCGGCCGCCTTGTAGGTGCCGGGGCAATCAATGCCAATCAGCACCAGGCTCGCCGGGTCAATCTGCTTGAGCTTGAGCAGCTCAACCACCGCCCGCAGCTCGCACGGCCGCAAAAACAGCCCGACCCGAGCGTTCGGCGATGCCTCGGCAGCGATGCTGGCGACGATTGAAGCGGCATTGACCGCCATTGCCGGCAGCAGCGGTGCGGCCTCACCGAGCTTGTCCGGGTTCGAGACGAGGGCGACAGTGGCGGTGCCGGCTGCCGAGTAGGCCGGCACGAGGATTGCCGACAGCCGGCTCTCTTTGAGCCAGCGGCCGAACAGGTCCCGTAGTGTCTGTTCCGGATTGCGATTCTCAACGCGGAGCGTTCCCTTCATCACCGCCTCACACTTCCCAGATTGTCTTGAACGGACTCGGGCCTTTGGCGCGCAGGTGTTCCGTGAACTCGGTAATCGTATCGGCAAACTTGCGGCCCTCGGCTGCCGAAATCCAGCGCAACCAGACCCGGCTATCGTCAAGACCAAGCGACTTCATAATCGAGTTGAAAAGCACCATCCGGCGCCGGGCCTTGTAGTTGCCGGAAACATAGTGGCAGTCGCCCGGATGGCACCCACCCAGAAACACGCCGTCCGCCCCTTCGAGCAAGGCCCGCACGATATAAACCGAGTCAACCGCGCCCGAGCACATAACCCGAATCGGCCGCATGTTGGGCGGATACTGCATCCGCGATGTCCCGGCCAGGTCGGCACCGGCGTAGGTGCACCAGTTGCACAGAAACCCGACAATCTTCGGCTCAAATTTCTCCATCACCGCTTCCTTCGTTCAGCATTTTCACTCAGCTACAGCGCAGCATCAACCATCGCCATCACATTCCTCGCCTCAAAGCCCTTGAGCTTGATCGCCTCGGACGGACAGGCCGCCGCACAGGCGCCGCAGCCCTGACAGAGCACCGCCGTCACCTCTGACTTGCCGGTCAGCGGGTTGAGCCGGGCCGCCTCATACTGACAGACCTTTTCGCAGACCCCGCAACCAACGCACCAGCGCGGATTCACCTCGGCCACCACCGCCTCGGTCGAAAGCTCCTTATGGGAGATAATTGAACAGGCCCGCGCCGCCGCCGCATAGGCCTGGGCCACTGTCTCCGGAATCCGCCGCGGACTGTGGGCAAGACCGGCCATAAACACGCCGCGCGTGGTGAAATCAACCGGCCGCAGCTTCATGTGCGCTTCGAGGAAGAAACCGTCCTCGTTCAGCGGCACCTTGAGCAACTGACCAAGCTCATGATTCGACTGGGGCGGGACGATACCGGTCGAAAGGACGAGCATATCAGCATTGATGCCGAGCCGGCGCTGCAGCACCGGGTCATAGACCGAGACGTGCAACTTGCCGTCCCGGTCACAAAGCTCCGGCATCGTCTCCGGGTCAAAGCGAATGAACATCACCCCGGCGGCCCGGGCGTCGCGGTAGAGTGCCTCCTTGAAACCATAGGTGCGCAGGTCGCGGTAGAGCACATAGACGTTGGCCTGCGGGTTGAGACCCTTCAGTCGCAACGCATTCTTCACCGCCTCGGTGCAGCAGACCCGCGAGCACCAGGGATGCTCGGGCTCGCGCGAGCCGACGCACTGAATCATCACCACGTGCCGCAGCCCGGCCGCCACCGCCGGCCTCTCGGCCAGCAGGGCCTCAAGCTCGGTCTGCGTCATCACCCGCTCATCCTGACCATAGCGGTATTCAGTCGGCCGGTATTCGTTTGCACCGGTCGCCACCACAAACACCCCATGCTCGACCTCGGTCACGCCATCCCGGGTGGCAAGCCGCGACCGGTAGTTGCCGACATAGCCGGACACGCCGACGAGCTCGGTGCCGGTCAGGACGTGAACGAGCGAGTGTCGCCGCACCCGTTCTTCGAGCCGGGCGAGATAGCCGGCGATATCATCGCCGGCCTCGTTGTAACGGAGCTTGAGCAGGTTGCCGCCAAGCCGGTCGTTGCGCTCAACCAGCCAGGTCTCAAACCCCTGCTCGGCAATCGCCAGCGCCGCGGTCATGCCCGCGAGACCACCGCCAATGACGAGCGCCTTCTGGACGATGGCCTGCGGGAACGATTGCAGCGGCTTGAGCAGCCGGGCGTTCGCCACCGCCATCCTGACGAGCTCCTTCGACTTCTCGGTGGCGGCAACCGCATCCTGCATGTGCACCCACGAGCACTGGTCGCGGATGTTGGCCATCGTGAAGAGGTGCGGATTGAGCCCGGCTTCGGCCAATGTCTCCTGAAAGAGCGGTTCGTGCGTCCGCGGCGTGCAGGAAGCGACCACCACCCGATTGAGCCGGTAGTCCTCAATCGCCTTGCGAATCTTCTGCTGCGTGTCCTCGGAGCAGGTAAAGAGATTCTGGTCAACATAGACCACACCCGGCAGAGTCTGGGCATACTCGACCACGCTCGGCACGCGCACCACGCCACCGATATTGATGCCGCAGTTGCAGACAAAAACGCCAATCCGTGGCTCCTCGCCACTGACATCGCAGAACGGCGGATACTCCTTCTTGCGGACGAGGGTGCCGCGCCCGGCGGACAGTAGTGACGCCACTGCCGCGGCCGTGCCGGTTGACTCGGTGACAGTCTCGGGAATGTCCTTCGGCTCGACCACTGCGCCGCAGGCATAGACACCCGGCCGACTGGTGAGCATCGGCTCGAACCGGTCGGTGCGCACAAAACCTTGGTCATCGGCCCCCACACCAATCCGCTGCGCCAGCTCGGTAGCCCGTGGATTGGCACCAAGCGCGGTTGAGAGGACTACGAGGTCATACTCTTCCTCGCGCAGTACCCCGGCCTCATCCTCATAGCTGATGATGAGGTTCTCCTCGTCGGCGCCCTGGCCCCTGGCCCCCTTTCGCGTCACGGCGCTTACCTTGCAGCGCCGATAGACAATGCCGTACTCATTCTTCGCCCGCTCGTAGTAGCGCTCAAAGTCCTTACCGAAGCAGCGCATGTCCATGTAGTAGATGTGGCACTGGAGGTTGCCGCCACAGTGCTCGCGGGCAATGACCGCCTCCTTGGTCGCATACATGCAACAGACCGACGAGCAGTAATAATGCTCGGCATTGCGCGAGCCGACACACTGAATCCAGGCAATCTTCCTCGGCTGGGTGCGATCGCTTGGTCGCCGGACATGCCCCTCATAAGGGCCCGAGGCCGAAAGAATCCGCTCAAATTCGAGACTCGTCACCACGTTCGGGTAGCGACCATAGCCATAGCCGTATTCGCCGGTCGGCTTGTACTCTTTGAAACCAGCCGCCACCACCACCGCCCCGACTTCAAGCTCCTCCTCGGTCGCAACCATCGAGTGGTCAATCGCCTTCGCCTCACAGGCTGCCACGCACTGCAGACACTCCGAACAGATACCGCAGTTGAGGCAACGCTCGGCCTCGGCAACCGCGGTCTCCTCATCGTAGCCAAGTCCGATTTCGGCGAAATTACCGCGCAGGTCGCCTTTGGCCTCGGTCCAGCGCTGCGACTCCGGCGCCCGCTCGCGCCGAACAATCTTGGCCCGGGCGGCAGCCGACTCTTCAGCGGTCGCCCGCTTCTCCTCCGGCTTGGCTCGGCCCGCAGCCAGGTCTAGCCCGTTGATAAAGCGGTCAATCGAGATGGCCGCCTCGTGCCCAGCCGCCACCGCCTCAATCACCGACGCCGGCCCCGAAACCATGTCACCGCCCGCAAACACACCCGGCACATTCGTCGCGAGCGTCAGCTTATCGGTCTTGAAAGTGCCGCCCGGCCCCCGCTCAAAGCCGTCAAAATCATCAGCCGCCACTGCCTGACCAATAGCCAGAATCACCGTATCGGCCGGCACAAACCCCTCGTTACACGAGTTGAACTCGGGGTTGAACCGTCCCTCTTCATCAAAGACCCGAGTGCACTCGACGGTCCGCAGGCCCGTCACCCGGCCATTCTCGCCGACAATCGCCTGCGGCCCCCAGGACGGATTGAGCTTTACGCCCTCAGCCAGCGCCTCGGCAATCTCATACTCATAGGCTGGCATCTCCTCTCGACATTCGAGACAAACCATCGTTACATCTTCGGCACCACAGCGCCGGGCACAGAGGGCAACATCAACCGCCACATTGCCGCCGCCAATCACCACCACCCGTCTGCCGACCGGAGGCATCTTGCCCTCATTCACTTCGCGCAGGAAATCAATCCCGAGCATCACCCCATCTAGGTCCATCCCCGCAATCTTCAGGGTGCGACTCCGGCCTGCGCCGATGCCAAGAAAGACCGCGCTATACCCCTCGGCCAGCAACTGCTGCACGCCGGCCGTACCGGCGATCGTCGTGTTTGTCCGGAGCTCGATGCCGGTGGCGAGAATATCATCAATCTCACGGTCGAGAATCGGCCGGGGTAGCCGATAAGCCGGAATGCCCCAACGCATCATGCCGCCAGCCTTGGCTGATGCCTCGAATACCGTTACCTGGTAGCCCTTGGCCCGCAGGTCCAGCGCACAGGTCAGGCCAGCCGGCCCCGCACCAACCACAGCAACCCGCTCGGCCCGACTCGCCGCCGGCTCCTTGATAACCGGGAACTGGATGTTGTGCCCATAGACATAGTCGGCCACGAACCGCTTGAGGGTACGAATTGCCACCGGCCCCTCATATTCCTGACGGTTGCAGGCCTCCTCGCAGGGATGATGGCAGACGCGACCGCAGATACCAGGAAACGGCAGTCGGTCGCGCACCAACTCATAGGCCTCCCGGAACTTTCGCTTCGCGATAAGCGCAACATAGCCCTGGGCATTGACACCCGACGGACAGGCCAGCCGGCACGGTGGTTTGGCCTCGTTCTTTTCGATGGCGACCGCATTCGGAATCGCCTGCGGATAGAGCTTGTAGGTTGCCCCGCGCTGGGCGAGCCCCTGATTGAAGATGTCGGGCAACGACACCGGACAGACCTTGGTGCAGTCCATGCAACCAGTGCACTTGTCAAGAAGGACGTATCTCGGCTTGCGCCGAATCCGCGCCCGGAACCGGCCCGGCTCACCTTCGAGTGCCAGTAGCTCGCAGTAGTTCAGTAGCTCAATGTTCTGGTGCCGGCCCGTCGCCACGAGCTTGGGCGACAGGATGCACATCGAGCAGTCATTGGTCGGGAAGGTCTTGTCGAGCATCGCCATCACGCCGCCAATCGCCGGCCCTTCGTCGAGCAGATAGACCCGGAACCCGGCATCGGCCAGTTCGAGCGACGACTGAATCCCACCGATGCCCGAACCAACCACCAGCACCGCACCGACCGGCGCTGGGCGGCTGTCGGCCTTTGTCCGCTCTTCGTTGTTCGCCACTAGTCGCTTCCCCTAGAACTGGTCAACCATCTGGTAGATGCTCTGCTTAGAAAAGTTCTTATGGCTCATCGCCCCGGACGGACAGCTCACCGCACAGGCCCCACAGCCCTCGCAGAGCACCGCGTTCACCACCGCAACACCGCGCCGCGGGTCAACCTTCACCGCCTCGTAGGCGCAGGTCCGCTCGCAGTTGCCGCAGCCGACGCAGACCTCCTCGTCCACCACCGCTGTCGTCGGTGAGTGGGTCAGCTCGGTCGCGCCAAACATCGCCAGCACCTTGGCCGCAGCGGCTGACGCCTGGGCCACGGTCTCGGGAATGTCCTTTGGCCCTTGACCCGTGCCGGCAAGGAAGTAGCCGGCCGTCAACGTCTCGACCGGCCGCAGCTTCGGATGTGCCTCGGTCAAAAAGCCGTGGCTGTCGAGCTGGGCCTTCAGCTTGCGGGCCAGGGCCACGCCGTCCGGGCTGGCTACGACCGCAGTCGCCAGCACCACCATATCTGCCTCCAGCTCAACCTTACGGCCAGCGAGCGTGTCGGCTGCCCAGACGATAACTTTGTCACCCTGCCGGAAGACCTTCGACACCTTGCCGCGCAGATAGGTCACGCCCTCATCGGTCGCCCGCTTGTAGAACTCCTCAAACCCCTTGCCCGGGGTCCGGACATCAATGTAGCAGACAATCGCCTCGCCGTCGTGCACCCGATGCTTGTAGAGAATCGCCTGCTTGGCGGTGTACATGCAGCAAATCTTCGAGCAGTAGGGCACGCCGGTTGTCGAGTCGCGCGAACCCGCGCACTGGACAAAGACCACCCGCTTTGGCACCCGGCCGTCTGATGGCCGCCGCACCTCACCGGCAGTCGGGCCCGAGGCCGAAAGCAGCCGCTCAAACGCAAGACCGTCAATCACATCCGGCACCTGTCCAACACCATACGAGCCGATCCGCTTCGCATCGAGGAGTTCATAGCCGGTAGCGAGCACAATCGCGCCGACCTCCTCCTCGACAAACCGTTCCTGGTCGTCGTAGCGAATCGCTCCGGTCGGGCAAATCTTGGCGCAGACCCCGCACTTGCCCTTGCTCAGATAGCTGCAGGCCGCCGGGTCGATCACCGGCCGATTGGGCACCGCCTGGGGCAGCAGCCGATAGATTGCCTTGCGCTTCGCCATCCCCCGCTCAAAAGCCGACTCGGCCCGACTCGGACACTTCTCGATGCAGAGGCCACAGCCGGTGCAGGCAGCAAAGTCAACATAGCGTGGTTTCTGCCGAATCCGCACCCGGAAGTTGCCGACATAGCCGGACACGCTCTCGACCTCAGAGTAAGTCAGCAGCTTGATGCGCGGATGCCGACCCGCCTCGACTGTGCGCGGAGTCAGAATACACTGCGAGCAGTCGAGCGTCGGGAACGTCTCGGAAAGCTGGGCCATGTGCCCGCCAATTGACGGCTCCTTTTCAACCAGCACCACCTCATAACCGGCATTGGCAATGTCGAGCGCGGCCTGAATGCCGGCAATGCCGGCACCAACCACCAATGCCCGCTTCTTGATTGGCACGCTCACTGCCACCAGCGGCTGGTCAAGCTCGGCCTTGGCGAGCATCGTCTTGATGATGGCACAGGCCTTGTCAGTAGCCTCGTCGCGGTCGGCCGTCACCCAAGAGCACTGCTCGCGGATGTTCGCTATTTCGCAGAGATAGGGGTTGAGCCCGGCCTCGGCGCAGGCGTTGCGAAAGGTCGTCTCGTGCAGGCTCGGCGAGCAGCAGGCCACCACCACCCGGTCAAGCCTGTCGGCCTTGATGGCGTCCCGAATCATCTGCTGACCCGGGTCAGAGCAGCAGTATTTGTAGTCTTTGCAGGTCTTGACCAGCGGCAGCCGGCTAATACGTTCGAGCACCTCGGGAATCTTCACCACGCCGGCGATGTTGATGCCGCAGTGGCAGACAAAAACGCCAATCCGGGGCAGCGGCTTCGGTTCGCTGGCTACCCGCTCGGCCATCTATACCAGCCCCTTTGATTTGAGGAATGGCACCGGGTCAACCGCGTTGTAGTCGAGTCCGAGTTCGTCGGGTTCGAGCCCGACCGCAATTCCGAGCAACTGGGTGAAGTAGAAAACCGGCAAGGCTCCTTCGCGCGGCTGCCGCAGGGCGTCGAGATTGTACTGACAGAGCGGACAGGTGGTAACGATTGCCTCTGCGCCCCAGGACTGGGCATTGGCAATAACCTTCTGCGAGCAGGCCCGAGCCACCTCCCGCTGGTTCACCACCAGATAGCCGCCGCAGCACTCGGCCTTGAAGTCAAACTTCGTCGGCACCGCGCCGAGCACCTGCATCAGCTCATCCATCACCTGCGGATTCTCAGGGTCATCAAACCCGAGCACCTCGCGCGGCCGCACCATCAGGCAGCCATAGTAAGAAGCCACCCGCAACCCGCCAAGCGGCTTCACCACCCGCTCGCCAATCCGCTCCCAGCCAATCTCCTTCTTCAGCACTTCCAGGTAGTGCAGCACCCGGACCGGCTGCAAAAAAGGCTCCTCGACAAACTCCAGCAGTCGGTTGCGCTCAACCTCATTGCCCGGCGCGTCAATCCGGTCCTGCACGCGCTTGAGCACGTTATAGCAGGCCGCGCACAAGGTGACGAGCTTGTCACCAAGCTGGCTCGCCTTGGCCAGGTTGCGCACCGGCCCGACCTGAGCAGCCAGGTCATCGCTGGTAGCGTTGTAGATAGCGCCGCAGCAGTTCCACGACGGCATCTCCACCAGCTCAAACCCGACCTTGGCGGCTGCCTTCCGCGCGCAGTTATCAAGATTCTTCGCCTTGGTGTAAAGGGTGCAACCCGGATAATAGACGTAGCTCATACCGAGAACTTGCGGAAACTGGCGATAAACGCCTGCTGGGGAATGTCCTCCAAATCTGGGTCAGTGACTGTGTCTGGGTCCACGCGACTCTGCTTTGAACGCAGCACCAGAGCCCGGCACGCCTCGGCGATTCGGGCATAGTCAACCGCCCTTGGGCAGCGCGTACCGCAGACAAGACAGGAGGCGCAGAGCCAAATCCCGGTGGAGCCAAGCAACTCCCGCACCCGGCCCAGTTGGAGCAACCGGATGGCCTTGCTAGGCGGCGGGTCCATCGCCTCGCCAATCGGACAGCCGGCCGTGCAGCAGCCGCACTGGTAGCAGTCGGCCACGACTTGACCGCTCAGCTCCTCAATCTGGCTGAGCAAAGACAGGTCATCAGCTGTTGGCATTGCTGGACAGGAATGATATTAGCTCCCGCGCGCCAAGTCAAGAAACGAGGAACAGTCCCAGTTGCTCCGAGCACCGCAGCCGTCGTGCTCAGACGTTCTGCTCCAGCCTATGAGCAACCACTATCACCGTCACCAACAGAAAGAGCCTGCCCGATGCCTGGTCAGTAGCGAGTCCGCTAGGTTCTGCCGGAAGATGCCTGGGGAGCGGCTGCCAGTTCCAGTCCCCTAGAATCGTCGGCAGCCACTACGAGTCACCTCCCCAGGCTCTGCTCGCAACTCAGGCTCAAACCCAGACCGAAGCAGCAACAGAAAGAACTCCCAAGGCCGGAATAGTAACCAGTCGAGAGATGGTCTGCTTGGCCCAGTCGGAATCAGCTTCCAGAACCACTCTGCAAGCAATCCCCGGGACAAGGGAGGGGTGAAGAGAACTATCGAGCTATCAGCTTCCAGAATCAGCGGTTAGAAGAAAACCGGCAAACTTACCCTGCACCCCAAAAGGGGTGCAATGCAACAACCCGTTGTTGTCCGGTAGGTTAGTCCGTAGCCGCTGGTCTTGGCCGAAGCAACCGCCGCCCGTCATTCCAAGCGAGGCGAGGAATCGCCGCAGGTCAGCAGGGCACGGGCACACAGCGTTGACAGAAGGCCAAGTTCCGCTAGAATAGATACATACACCACTGTTACTATGTTGGAAAGGAGAGAACCAATGAAAAGACTGGTGGTGGCAATGGTGCTTCTGGCACCAATCATCGCAGTTGCAGCAGCCGATGATAGCCCGCGGTTCAGCGGCTACCTCTGGCAGTGGAATCACGACTCCTGCTACTTCATCGTCCGTCCCAAGAGCAATAACGAAAGCTGGTGGTTCCGGATCCCCGAGGGTGAGTATTTCTGGTGCAAGACCTTCGACGAGAATGACAACGAGCTCGAAGATACCGACCTATCGGACCATCAGAGCATTACATTGGTGAACGCTGCCGGCAAGAAGGTGCGGTTTGTGGTCTATGAGATTGCCGGCAATGGCCAGTGGGAAGCCTGGCGCGGTGACGGCCCCAGCGCGGCTGACGAAAGGGTGGTCTTTGCCGGTGGCAGTTGTGAGTCTGGCGAGCTTATCGCGAGCGGTTCGTTGCCTGAAGGCGAGTCGAGTTCGTTTGAGTACTACGCGACCAGTAACAAGGAGAGCATTATCTTTACCTGGCCTTCAGGTGCTGACTTCTGGGTGAAGGTCTATGGTTCGAGCGGCAAGCAGCTCGGCGATTACGACCTTGACAACGGTGACATTATCACCCTGACCGGCGGCGGCAAGTTCAAGCTGAAAATCTACTCCAAGCGCGGCAGCGGTTCCTGGACCGCCCGCAAACAGAGCTAGGCCGAGCAATCGTCAGGTTTGCCCTACTGGTGTTACTGCTTGCAGGCTGTCAGCGGCAGTTGCGGCTGCCGACAGTCGAACTTGCCGGCGTCGGCTATGCTGCTGACAGCCTGCGGGTGCACCTGCGCCTGACTAACCAGGAGCGCCGGGCATTGACGCTGCTACAGGCCAGCTACGCGGTCACAATCGGTACCGAGACGCTGGCCAGCGGTTACCGCGCCAATAAGCTGACGCTATTGCCGGGTAGGCCGGTTGAGGCCGAGTTCCCCTTGGCGGTCAACCTTGGCCGCGTCGTCGGTCACGCCATTACCGGTCTAGGTGACAGCGACACGGTTGTGCTCCGGCTTGAAGGCGAGTATCAGTTCCAGACGCTCCTTGGCCAGCGCACCGGCCGCTTTGCCGACGCCCGCCACTGGCCGCTGCGCGAAGGGGTCCGGTCGCTGCTGCCAGGACTGTTCACAAACGGAGAGGACGAGAGATGAAGCTACTGGTTATCGGTGCCGGAATGATGGCGCGAGCAGTCTGCTACGACTTTGTGCGCCAGCCGGATGTTACTGAGGTGCACGTCACCGATAAGGACCCAAAGCGTTTGTCCGGGTTGCGGCGCTGGCTGACCAGCCCGAAGCTCGTCATCCATCAGGCCGATGCGGCTGACATTGCCGCCATGGAACAGCTCATGGCATCATGCCAAGTAGCAGTGAGCTGCGTCCCCTATTTTTACAATCTCGACCTGACCCGGGCAGCGATTGCAGCCAAGACCCATTTTTGCGACCTAGGCGGCAACAACAAGGTCGTTGACCGCCAGATTGGACTTGACGCCCGGGCGAGAAAGGCCGGGGTAGCGATCGTGCCCGACTGTGGCCTTGCTCCGGGAATGGTCAGCACCCTGGCTGCTGACGGCTACGCGGGGTTAGACAAGACTACTGCCATCCACATCCGGGTCGGCGGCCTACCGCGCCGGCCCCGACCGCCGCTCGGCTATGGCCTCGTCTTTTCGGCCAACGGTCTCATCAACGAGTATGCCGAGCCGTGTCTTGTGCTGCGCGATGGCAAGGTTGACACGGTTCCGCCTCTCGCCGACCTCGAGGAACTGTCGTTTCCAGCGCCGTTCGGCCGCCTTGAGGCGTTCAACACTTCAGGCGGCTCCTCACGGCTGCCCCTCACTTTTGCCGGTCGGGTGCAGACCCTTGACTACAAGACCATCCGCTATCCCGGCCACTGCCGCCAGTTGCAGTTGCTCCGCGACCTTGGTCTGTTTGGGCTGACACCGGTGAAAGTGAACGGCCAGTCAGTCGTTCCGCGTCAGCTCCTAATCAACCGGCTCGAAGCGGTGCTGCCGCGCGAGACTGACGACGTAGTGCTCTTGCGCGTTGACGTCATCGGCACGCGCCGCCGCCGTCCCTGCCGGATTCGCTACCAGCTTATTGACTATGCCGACGCGCGCACCGGACTGACCGCGATGATGCGCACCACCGGCTTTGCCGCGGCCGTGGTCGCCCTGATGCTTGCCCGCGGCGGGATTGCACTGCGCGGTGCATTCACTGGCGAAACCGGCATCCCGGGTTCGGTATTTATCAACGAACTCCGGGCGCGGGGCATTGACCTGCGGGTAAGCCGGCGCTAGCGCAAGTTTTTGCCCCAATTGACTTTGGCGGCCCGAAGCCTATAATTCTAATTCCGTGGCGCTGAAACCGGTGTACAAGCCCGCCGACGAGTTCATGGCGAACAGTGTACGGGACCTGCTTGAGCAAAACGGCATCCCGGCCCTGATTCGCTCGTTCCAGATTCCGGCCTACGACGGTCTTGCCCGCGTGATGCGACCGGTCTGGGGCGAGATACTGGTCGAAGAGGAGGACCTGGCCAGAGCCAAAGAACTCGTAGATGGCTTTCTCGCCGCGGAGGCCGAGCCGGACAACCCCGAAACCTAGTCTGGCGGCTGACTATTTGTCCTCGGTGCGCGGCTTTGCTGTGGCGCACCGGGTTTTGTTTATCGGCACTACTACTTTGCTGAACAGCGGAGGACTTTATGCGATTTGTCTATCGTTTCGGCAGCGGCCAAGCTGACGGCTCAGCCCAGGACCGCGACTTGCTCGGCGGCAAAGGTGCCAACCTTGCCGAGATGACCAACATCGGGCTGCCGGTGCCGCCCGGTTTTACGATTACGACCCGGGCCTGTGTCTATTACATGCGGCACAAGACTCTGCCCAAGGTGCTGCGGGGCGAGGTGCGGCGTGGTATCGCCTATATCGAGAGTGTTGTCGGCCGCCAGTTCGGCAACGTCGCGGCTCCGCTGCTGCTTTCGGTTCGTTCTGGTGCCCGGGCTTCCATGCCGGGAATGATGGACACTGTTCTCAACCTCGGCCTGAATGACTCGACTGTCACCGGCCTTGCCCAGCTCACTCGCAACGAGCGCTTTGCCCTTGACTCCTACCGCCGTTTTATCCAGATGTTTGCCGATGTTGTGCTCGGCACCGGCGACGAGGAGTTTGAGCGCATCCTTACGGCCGAGCGCAAACGGGCCGGCGCCAAGACCGATGCCGACCTTGACGCCACTGCCCTGGGCCGGGTGGTGCAGCGCTACAAAGAGAAGGTCAAGGAGTTGACCGGCAAGGAGTTTCCCCAGTCGGCCGAAACCCAGCTCTGGATGGCAATCGAGGCAGTACTGAAGTCCTGGAACAACCCGCGGGCCGTCGAATACCGCCGCATCTACCACATCCCCGACGACTGGGGCACTGCCGTCAACGTCCAGGCAATGGTCTTCGGCAACCTCGGCGACGCCTCGGCCACCGGCGTCGCCTTCACCCGCGACCCGGCCACCGGTGAGAACCGCATCTACGGCGAGTATCTGAACAACGCCCAGGGCGAGGACATCGTTGCCGGCATTCGCACTCCCAAACCCATCGAATGGCTCGAATCCGAGCAGCCGCAGGCCTACCGCCAGTTGCTCGAACACATGGCGAAACTCGAACGCCATTACCGCGACATGCAGGATATCGAGTTCACCATCGAGAACGGCCGGCTCTGGATTCTGCAGTGCCGCAGCGGCAAGCGCACCCCGCGCGCGGCGGTCCGCATCGCCTATGAGATGGCCCAGGCCAATCTGATCACCCGGCGCGAGGCAGTACTCCGCATCAATCCCGATGACGTCAATGCCCTACTCCACCCCAGCATTGACCCAAACGCCAAGTATGAACCGGCCGCCAAGGGCATCGCGGCCAGCCCCGGTGCTGCCCAGGGCGAAATCGTCCTCTTCTCCGAACGGGCAGTCGAGCTCGCCAGTGCGGGCCGGCACGTAATCCTTGTCCGGCACCAGACCTCAGCCGACGACGTTGCCGGTATGGCCCGAGCCGACGGCTTTCTCACTGCCACGGGCGGCAAGAGCTCCCATGCGGCAGTCGTCGCCCGCGGTATGGGTAAGCCCTGCGTGGTCGGCTGCGAAGCTGTCCATGTTGATTACGAAAACCGCCGGGTCACTATCGGCAGTCACAACCTGGTCGAGGGCGATATCATTACCATCAACGGTACCACCGGCGAGGTGATAATCGGCAAGGTGCCGATGACCGAGAGCGTCTTCAGCGACGAGTTCACCGCCATCCTCAGTTGGGCCGACAAGTATCGCCGGCTTGGCATTCGCACCAATGCCGACACCCCGACCGACGCCAAGCGGGCCCGCGAGTTTGGCGCTCAGGGCATCGGCCTCTGCCGCACCGAGCACATGTTCTTTGCTGCCGACCGGATCGGCGCCATGCAGGAGATGATTCTCGCTGCCGACGAGGCTGGTCGCCGCCGGGCCTTGGCCAAGCTCCTCTCGATGCAGCGCAACGACTTTGCCCAAATCTTCCGCGAGATGGACGGCTATCCGGTCACCATTCGCACGCTCGACCCGCCGCTGCACGAGTTTTTGCCCAAAGATGAAGCGGCCATCGAGAAACTGGCCGAGCGGATGGGCATCAAGGCCGAACAAGTCAAGCAGACCATCCATCGCCTGCACGAGGAGAACCCGATGCTCGGTTTCCGGGGCTGCCGGCTCGGCATCACCTATCCCGAAATCACCGAGATGCAGGCCCGGGCCATCTTCGAGGCTGCCTGCCTGGTTAAGCAGGAAGGCATCAAGGTGCTGCCGGAAGTGATGATTCCGCTGGTCAGCACCGTTGCTGAGCTGGCCTTGCAGCGGCAACTCGTCGTCCGGGTCGCCGAGGAGGTATTTGCCAAGGCCGGGGTCAGAGTTGACTATCAGGTCGGCACGATGATCGAAGTACCGCGCGCCGCCTTGACTGCCGATGAGGTCGCCCGCGAGGCCGACTTCTTCTCGTTCGGCACTAACGACCTGACCCAGATGACCTTTGGCTTCTCGCGCGACGATGCCGGCAAGTTTCTGCCCACCTACGAGAAACTGGGGATTCTGCCGGCCAACCCGTTTGAGACGATTGACGCCGACGGCGTCGGCTCGCTCATCCGACTCTGCATCCGACTTGGCCGCCGCACCAAGCCCGGCCTGAAGATCGGCATCTGTGGCGAACACGGCGGTGACCCGGAATCGGTTGCCTTCTGCCATCAAGTCGGCGTGAACTACGTCAGTTGCTCGCCCTACCGCGTGCCGGTCGCGCGCCTGGCCGCTGCCCGCGCCGCGCTCCGCGAGGAACAAGCAACCGGGCGCCGGGCCGAACGGGCCAAGCAGCGCCAACTTGAGAAAGCTGCTGCCAGCACCACGACTGCCCCGCGCTCGCCCGAGCCCACTGCCTAGCCGATGCAACCTGCTCCTGCCGCCGCGCTAGCCGAGCTACTCCAGCGGCACCGCGATGTCCGGCTCAACCCCGACCGTCGCCAAATGATTGCCGACACGGTCGAGCGGCGCGAGGCAATGGTCGCCCGCTGCGGCTGTCTTGCCACCTGGACACCGCCCGAGTCAACCGGCCGCTCGCCCCAGGACACCGTCATCGTCCGCCGGCCCGAGTCCGAGCAGAACATTGACTGGGATGCGCCCAACAACCTGCCGATTGCGCCCGATACCTTTGCCATGCTGTTCGCAGATGCGCTGGCGACCCTGGCCAAAAAGGAACGGCTCTATGTTGTTGACCGCGTTCTCGGCGCTGATGCCGGTTATGCGCTGCCCGTGCGGCTAGTCACTGACCGGGCACTCACCGCCCTGTTTGGTGACAACATGTTTCGACCGGTGCCGACCGATATAGGCCGTTCCATCTTTGCCAGTCGGCCCTACACCCTGCTTGTGCTGCCCTATGACAAGCTAGACTCTGCCCGCTATGTTGGCCGGTTGCGAATCGTTCCCAAAACCGGCAAGACCTCGAACATGGCCATTGCCATGGACTTTGACCAGCGCCTCGGCGTTGTCTTTGGTTCGGCCTACTGCGGCAGTGTCAAGAAGCACATGTTCACGGTTATGAACTATCTGCTGCCCCTGGCCGGCATCCTGCCGCTCCATTGCTCGGCCAACGAAGGCAGCGACGGCCATGTCGCCCTGCTGCTCGGACTGTCCGGCACCGGCAAGACTACCCTGTCGGCTGACCCTCGCCGGGCCTTGCTTGGCGACGATGAACACGCTTGGAGTGACACCGGTATTGCCAATCTCGAAAACGGCTGCTATGCCAAGCTCATCAATCTCCGCCCCGAGAAAGAACCGGACATCTACTGGGCCTGCTTTCACGATGCACCCTACCTCGACCACGGCGCAATCGTCGAAAACGCCATGGTCTACCCTGACGGCCGGTTCGACCTCGACGACGAGCGGCTTACCCCAAACTCCCGCGGCTCTTATCCGCTCTCATTTTTGCCCAACATCAAGAACCCGCCGGTTGCCGGCCACCCGCAGACAATCATCTTTCTAACCGCTGACGCCAATGGCGTCCTGCCGCCAGTGGCAAGACTTAACCGCGACCAGGCAATGGTGTGGTTTCTTCTCGGCTACACCTCCAAGCTCGCCGGCACCGAAACCGGCATCGTTGACCCCAAGAGCACCTTCTCCCGATTCTTTGGCGCACCGTTTATGCCGCTCAATCCTGATATCTACGCCGGCATGCTCGGTGAGAAACTGGACAGGCACGGCACCCAGGTCTTCTTGGTCAACACCGGCTGGAGCGGCGGCCCCTACGGCGCTGGCCGGCGAATGGACATCAGCCTCACCCGCGAAATTGTCAACGCCGCGCTCTCCGGCGCCCTGAACCAGGTCGAATACAGTGAGGACCCGCTCTTCCACTTGCTGATTCCACGCTCCTGCCCGGGCGTAGCGGACCCGACCGTGCTCAACCCCCGTAACACCTGGCCGGACAAATCAGCCTACGACGAACGGGCACGACGGCTGGCCGCCGAGTTCTCGGCGCAGTTCGACAAGGCCTACGGCAACAAAGGAATCGCTGCTAGTATCGTCCGCCAGTGCCCCGGCAAGTGACCCGCAGCTCTGCTGCGGGTCATCCTGAGCGTTAGCGAAGGATCGTCACTGCCGCAGTCCTGCTGCGCGTCTCCTGACCCCAGCCCCGTGCTTGCCGAATCGCTGTCCTGCGCTACAATAGCGCCACTATGAACCACCGCGAACTACGCCGGACCTTTCTTGAGTTCTATGCTGCGCGCGACCACAAGATTGTTCCCAGCTCATCGCTCATTCCCCGCGACGACCCGACAATGCTCTTTACCAGCGCCGGCATGGTGCAGTTCAAACCCTTCTTTGCCGGTACCGTCGAACTACCCTATCGCCGGGCAACCTCGATTCAGAAGTGCCTGCGTGCTTCTGACCTCGACCAGGTCGGCAAGACCCCGCGCCACTGCACCTTCTTCGAGATGCTCGGCAACTTCTCGTTTGGCGACTACTTCAAGTATGAAGCGATTCCCTGGGCCTGGGAATACCTGACCCAGGTTGTCAAACTTGACACCAATCAGCTTTGGGTCTCGGTCTTCGAAGAAGACAACGAGGCCTACAACATCTGGCACACCCGTGTCGGCCTGCCGGCCGAACGGATCGTTCGCCTGGGAGCGAAAGACAATTTCTGGGGACCGGTTGGCGGTGGTGGTGCCTGCGGCCCCTGTTCCGAAATCTACTACGACCTCGGCCCGGAACTCGGCTGCGGCCGCCCCGACTGCAAACCCGGCTGCGACTGCAACCGTTACAGCGAGATCTATAACATCGTCTTCCCGCAGTATAACCAGTTGCCGGATGGTACGCGCGAGCCGCTCAAGAACCGGGGCATTGACACCGGCATGGGCATGGAGCGACTGGCAATGGTGGCGCAGCAGAAACGAACCATCTTCGACACCGACCTCTTTGCGCCGATTGTCCGGGCCACGGCCAAGCTGCTCGGCCTGACTATCAGCGATGATAATCGCCAGCTTCTGCACGTTGCCGCCGACCATGCTCGGGCCCTGACCTTTGCCATCGCTGACGGCGCAATCCCCTCCAACGAGGCGCGGGGCTATGTGCTGCGGAGCATCCTGCGCCGGGCATTACTCTTCGCCAGCCGACAGGGCGTGCGCGAGCCATTCCTCTACCGGGTGTCAGGTGAGGTCGTTGAGCTGATGCGGCAGTGGTATCCCGAGCTAGTGGTCAAGCGCGAGCAGGCCGCGCTTATCATCAAGTCCGAGGAAGAACGATTCCTGCGGACGCTTGATGCCGGCTTGGAACGTTGGCGCGAGGTCCTGGCGAAATACCGCCGCGACGGACTCATTCCGGGGATTGAGCTATTCAAGCTGCATGATACTTTCGGTTTTCATATCGAGCTTGTCCAGGAGCTCGCCGAAGGCTCGGGTGTCGGGCTCGACCGAGCTGGTTTTGAGCAGGCGATGCAGGAACAGCGCGAGCGCAGTCGCCGGACAGTTGACGCTGGACACGGCATTTTTGATGCCAGCGCCGGCACACTTGAGTCAAGATTTGTCGGCTACGAACACGATGAATTCCGGACGACAATCGTCTCCTTTGCCGCGCTGCCGAACGGCGAGTATGAGGTTGTCCTGAGCGAGAGTCCGTTCTATGCCGAGATGGGCGGTCAGGTCGGCGATACCGGCCGCATCATTGGCGAGGACTTCGAACTCGAAGTCCTCGACACCGTGCAGCAGCACGGCGTGCGGGTCTGCCGTTCCCGACTGGTTCGCGGCGAGCTGAAGACTGGTGCGGTACTCGCCGTCGTTGACAAGGAACGGCGGCGCGAGATTGAGCGGGCCCATACCGCCACCCACCTGCTCCACGCGGCGCTACGCCGGATACTGGGTGATTATGTCAAGCAGGAAGGGTCACTCGTCGAACCAGGTCGGCTACGTTTCGACTTCACTCAGTTTGAACCGATGCTGCCCGACCAACTGGCTGCTATTGAGGGACTCGTCTATGACCAGATTATCGCCGACATACCGCTAGAGCGAACCGAGAAGAGCCTGGAAGAGGCCAAGGCCGGCGGTGCGCTAGCATTCTTTGGCGAGACCTATGGCGAGCGGGTAACAGTAGTCAAGATAGGCGACTTCTCGCAGGAACTATGCGGCGGCACCCACCTGCGCTCAACCGGTCAGGTCGGAATGTTCCGGATCGTGTCCGAGACCGGGGTTGCCGCTGGAATTCGGCGCATCGAGGCGCTCGTCGGCAAGGCTGCATTTGCCAGCGCCAAGGCTGAACGGGCCACGGTCACGGCACTGGTCGAACAGCTCGGCGGCACCACCGACACCCTGACCAAGAAGGTTGCCGGCCTGACCGATCAAATCAAGCGACTGGAGGCAAGGGTGCGGGCGCTTTCGACCCAGCTTGCCAACAGCACCGCCACCGAACTAGCTGGCCAGGCCCAAAAGATTGCCGCGGTCAGTAGCATCGTAGCTCATCTTCCCCAGTTTGAGGGCGACGAACTGCGGCTGATTGCCGACCGGCTGCGCGAGCTGCTGCCCCATCCCTATGCTGGCCTTTTGACCGGCGCCGGTGACGGCGAGCGCCTCCGCTATGTCGTCTTTGTCAGCCCCGAACTACAGCAAACCCTGCCTGCCGGCAAACTGGCCAAGGTCGTCGGTACCGCAATGGCTGGCGGTGGCGGCGGTCGGCCCGAGATTGCCGAAGGTGGCGGCCAACGCAACAAGCTGGCCGATGGCCAGGCCGCGTTCCGGGCTGAGCTGGCTAAGCTCACGCCGGCAGACTAACCACCAAGGTCACTAAGGCACTAAGCGAACACCAAGAGACGCACGTCGGACAACACGACACCTGCTTCCCTTGTTGTCTTTGTCTTCTTAGTGGTTGAGCGACCGGCTACTTGCCGGAGTCGGGCGGCGGGGCCACAGCTCTCGCCCGTTCCCGCTCGCGCCGGAGCGTGGCGTCAGCCTGCGAGTCAACCGGCACAACCGATTCCATAGCTGGCGCTAGTGTATCAATCACGTAGTTGTACTCGAAGTAGCCGGGCACGCGGAACGGCTGCTGGGTCATGAAGTCAAGCGCCCTCACTTCGTCCCGATCGAACAGAAAATGCTGCACCTGCTTTTCGATCTCAGCATAGACCGGCAGGTAGCAGGAGAGTGTCTGGTTGTAGCGGCTGAGCGTCACATCAGCGCCGCTGCCGACCAGTACCGCGTTACGAATCCGGCCTGGCCGGAATCCGGCCCGGCGCAGGCCCACCATCATCGCATCAATCTCATCGGCAGTCAGGTCGGTGTCCTCGCCAACAATCCGGAGTAGCCTTGCTACCAGTATGTCACCAAGCCGGGTATTGGCCAGCCACCACGTCTTGATGATAACCGCCCGAATCAGGTTGACAGCGTTGCGGCAGCGGTCAGCATCGTCAAACTGCAGCCCATACCGCTTGCGGGCAAACTGTAAGGCCTGGTCGCGCTCGGTCAGCGTAGTTGTGCCAACGCGCAGCACACCAAGATACGGCCGCAATAGGTCAAAAGCCATCCGAAATGAATCGAAGTCGAAGGCGATGGAGCGTTGAATCTTGATACCAAGCAGATTCTCGACCGTCCGACGCAGTAGCTTCTCGCCGCCAATCGCATAGGTGTGGGTAATCTTCTCCATGTTGGTGAAGTCGGTTCTGCCGGTAGCACGGGTGACACCCGGCACCTCGACGAGCAAATCCCGCGGTATGGCAACGAGATTGAGCCGACCGCGCCGAAAGTTGATGTGGGCGACAACGATAATGTCGGAATGAGAACGTTCCTCACGGACGTTGCGGCGGCGACCCTCAGCCAGCACCGGCCCGACCGCCCGCGCGTCCTTGCCGATAATAAGGATGTTCAACGTGCCGGTTGGTGTCGGTTCAAGCGTGGTTATCCGTTCCTCGGCCCGACGCGGCAGCAAGAGCAACAGCCCAATCCCTACCACCAGCAGGACTAGGCCCACTAGCCACAGTAGCAGGCGGCGCCGACCCGGCATCAGTTAGCGTGTGACGTAGAGCTTCACCGGATAGCCGGCAAAGCCGAACTTACGACGAATCTCGCCAACCACAAACTTCTCGTAAGCCGCTGACATCGCCTTGGGATTGGAAAGTCGCAGCCGGAAGGTTGGTGGCCGGGTGCCGGTTTGGCTCAGGGCCAATACCCGACAATCAAAACGCGGCTGGTTTCGCTGGATTCGCGGCATCACCGCCTTGCGTAGCTCGGCATTAGGAATCTGAACTCCGCCACCATCCCAAACGGCGATTGCCGTTCGCAACGCTCTATCAATACCCTGGCCCTTGAGCACCGAGCCAAAAACTACTGGAGCATAGTCAACAAAGGCCAGCTCCCGCTTCACCCATTCGCGCACCGGTTCCTTCTTTGCTGCCGGCACCGTATCCATCTTGTTGGCCATAATCACCATTCCCTTGCCCCGCTCGGTCACCAGATTGACAATCCGCTTGTCTTGGTTGTTCGGCCCATCAAAGGCGTCGAACATCACGATGGCAACATCGCAGCGACCGATCTGGTCAATCGCCCGCGTCACTGAGTAATACTCAACCGGCTCGCGCACCCGTGGCTTGCGCCTGATGCCGGCGGTATCGAGCAACCGCAGATGCCGACCCTCGTACTCAAAGGTCTCTTCAACCACGTCGCGGGTCGTGCCGGGAATCGGCGTGACAATCGAACGTTCGGCCCCGAGCAGCCGGTTGAGAAAAGAGGACTTGCCAACATTCGGCCGGCCGAGAATCAGTAGCGACAGAATCCGCTCTGGCCGGCGCCGTGGCTGTTCAGGCAGCCTGGCGACAATCTCCTCCAGCAGTTCATCAACACCGGTGCCGAGCTCGGCAGAAATCGAGACGAGCGCGTCCGGCCCGAGCTTGTGAAACTGGGCCGCATCAAACTCGCGCCGCCGGTCGAGCTTGTTTACCGCCACAATGAACTTGCGGCCCTGCTTGCGCAGGCGACTGGCAATCTCCTCATCCATCGGCCAGAGTCCGGCCGCGCCGTCCACAACCAGCACGATTACCTGCGCTTCGCTCAGGGCAATCGCCACCTGCCGCTCGACCTCACGGGCAATCTCCTCTTTTGAGTCTGGAATCAATCCTCCGGTATCCACTACCCGGAAACGGCGACCCAGCCATTCTGCCTCGCGGATAATCCGGTCGCGAGTGATGCCCGGTTCCTGCAACGTTATCGCCACACGGCCGCCGACCAGTCGGTTGAACAGGGTAGATTTGCCGGTATTGGGTCGGCCAACAATCACGACCATCGGGCAAGTATAGCCGGTTGGAGCGCCAAGTGAAGCCTGCAGTCAGACCAGTAGCCGTTCTCCCAAACTCGACAATATAGTCACGCGGAAATCTCCGGGCTCATCCATCGCTGGAGTACCATCCACCAAAGCGCGTCGTCTCATCGTCGTCCTCGACGACCCCCACGCCTCAAGATTTACCCGCCAAGAAAGCTGCGGGCAGGCTTCTGCCTGCCCGCAAGACCAGTAGTTAGGTACTATTCCTCGGTCGGCTCGGCCTTGGGTTTCGGTTTGGCCGGCGTGACCAGAATCGTCGCGGTCCCGGTTGACTGCTTGATATCGCACTTGCGCACTGCCATCACCCTGGCCGTGCCCACGGAATCAAGCACAACCGCAATGTTCTTCTCGAACTTCGTCGGTCCAAGCTTCTTCCATACCGAGTCACTGCTGACGAGATGGGCGTTCACGAAAGTGAACTTCGACGCATCAATCTTCAGCAGGCAGGGAACATGGATATTAGTAACAAGCACCTTGAATGTCAGGGTATCACCAACCGCCGCAGTGTCGCGGGCTGGCGTGAAAGTGATATTGCACGCTGCCGCAACTGCTGCGGCAATCGCTACGGACAGCAATAGTCGTCGCATTCTTATTCTCCTTAGTTGTCAAGCGCGCCTTGGGCTACCCAGCGCCGGAGCAGCGTCAACTCCGTGTCACCGGGCGAGTAGGCAAAATAGGCGGCATGGTTAGTCATTGTCCCATCAACGCTGCGAATGAGCAGGCTCGAATCAGGCTGACCCGGCACAATCGGATCGCCACTGACGCCGCCTGCGCGCAGCGTCGCATAGGTCGAAAGATCGAGTCCGCCCTCAATCCTTCGGCCCGAGTGACAGCGCATGCAGTCGCTGTCGAAGATTGGTCGAATATGATTGGTGTAGGAAACCGTCGTGTCAGCGGCAGGCGGGTTGGGATTACCCAGTTCTTCTTTGCACCCGGCAGTAGCCGCCAACAGGACAATAACTGTAACTGTCGCAAGCTGTCGCATACCTTCTCCTAGAAGAAGAACCGCAGCATCAGCACCAGCGCGTCGTTGTTCTTTTCGGTGCCGGCCTCGCGGTTCAGATAATAGAGCAGTTCCGGCCGAATGCCGTAGGGCAGATTGCCGCGGATACCAAAGACCGAGCGCCAGAGCGCATTCGGACTGATGTCACGATCCGGGTCATAAAAGCCGTAGGTACCGCGCACGGTTGTCCAGCGCCACGGCGTCAGTTCGAGCCCAATCTCGGTGCCGCGCACACGTTTCCCGCCCAGCTTGCCGAGTTGGTAACGGAGAGTAGCAGTGGCAAAGCGCCAGCCCAGATAGGCGTAGCCCTCACCCAACTCGCGCTGCCGCTTCGGCGAGCGGTCAAGCCAGCCGGAGACCCCAAACTGAGCCCAGCGCCACGTTGTTGAAAGGTCACCAACAAACGACTTGGCTAGGTCGTTATCAGCAGCAAAGAGTTTATCTCCTGCGCCGTTGAATGCTCCCAGCCGCAGTGCTAGCCAGTCGTAGCCGGTCCGAACTGACAGACCAACATCATTGCGGGACAGTCCCAGCCCAGCATCATCCTCCAATAGCAGCGTATGGTCGTAGGGATTCAAGCCAAACGGTATCTCCTGCAGCCCCAGCCGCACCTGACTACGAAGGGGTAGTGACCGCAATCCCAGATAGGCTTCGCGGAACTGACCAAGATTGTTGCCCAGGGCCAGTTCAACCATTGGGTGTGGCCGATAGAGCAGGTTCAGTCTTACCGAGTAAAGCAGAAACGTATTGCGAGCAGTGTCAGCAAAGTCGTGCTCAAAAAGTCCACCCAACCGGCCACCAACACTGAAGGCGCTGCCCGAACTCGTCGGCTCATACCCATCCATCGTCAGGTGCTCGTTGTAGTAGCGGCCGCCGGCAGTTAGCGGACCGGTTCCGTCCGGCTGAGTATGGCAGAACAGGCACGGCAGACCCGTCACTGTGGTGTAGCGCGGGTAGGCCAGCACCACTCCGCAAAGAGCAAGAACAAAGGCAACTATCCTCATCATCATCTCACCGTTACTCGGCTTAGCACCCTGTCGCTGCCAGCCTCGAGCAGGACAAAATAGGGCCCACTTGCCAGCCGTGAGCCGTCTGGCCGATAAGGCCGCCAGCCAACTGCAATTCGGCCACCAGCCGTTACCGGCAGTTCTAGTCTGGTCACAACTCGGCCGTTCGCATCCAACACCCGCAGACTGCCACCGTTTCCCTGCGGTAGCGTCGCCTGGATGGTGGTCGAAGAACTGACGACTGTCGGCGAGACTTCAAATGCCAGTAGCGGTCTGGTCTCGCTAGCTTCCTCGACCGCGGCCAGTGGTACTGCCGTAAGAACGATCTCGGTATTGGGGCCGTTACGGGTTGTTCCCTGTTCACCGGCAAGGTAGAAGGTCACCGGTCCAACCGCTGGGTTTGGTGCCTGCCAGTAGAAGATGCCCGAATCACGGTTCGGCAGTCTCAGATGCACGCCATTCGGCTCAGCCGTAACGCTGTAGGTTGCCGTGTTCAGTCCAGCAGTGATTACACCAGCCGTGGTGCTGCCTGAGCCGACCCGCACCGAGGCATTGAAGTTCGAAATCGTCGAACCTCCACTGTGTCCGACTCTAATCGTGTAGGTTGCGCCGGGCTGATAGCTACTAGGAAAGCCCTGCACCCAGATTGTCCCGCCCATTGGGCCATGACACGAGTAAGCGCACGAGCCGAGCGACCCGGGCGCATTCGAATAACCAACATAGTCATCATACGCCAGCGCTGGCATCACCAGCACCAACAAAAGCACGTTAACTGAAACTAGATGTACTCTCATCGTCAACTTTGTCTTCTCACCTTTATCAGCACACTGTCCGAGATTGTAGCACAGCCCGCAATTAGCAACAACTGTGCCACGAGGAAATACCTACAGCAAAACCAAGATGCCGGTAGTTGTTGCACCGATTGGCACACTCGTTGCGCGGCCATGCACACTCACCATACCATCGGACCACATTACCCATTCTCCGAATCACCAACAGCAAACGCTAGTTGGAACGACGGAATATTCAACTTCCGCTATATTCGACACACCCACCGCCAAAACCCTGCGCCCAAATTACAAAACCGAGGCCCCAAGCGCCACTCGCTCGCCCGAGGCCTCGGTCCTCTGCTATAACTAACGCTGCAGCACCAGGTTACGGGTTGCGGCATAATTGCCGGCCGCAAGTCGTATCAGGTAAACACCGGTTGGCACTAGCCGGCCAAGTCGGTCCCCACCATCCCAGACAACGCCGTGCTCCCCTCGCCCAACGCTCGCGCCGAGAAGCTCGCGCACCACCCGACCGGTCAGGTCGCAGACCATAAGTGACACCAGCCCATCATCGGCAAGCGAGTAGCGGATAGCAACGCGTTGTCTAGCTGGATTGGGTGCAATCGTCTCCAGCTTAGTCATGAGCCTGACACTGCCGGTGCCAACCTCATCTCGTTTCTCGATGCCCACGCCATAGTCGGGCAGCCAGAACCCGGCAAACACCTCTAGACCCGATGCTGTCGCCAGCCCAACTGCGGTCTGACCAGCGCTGGAGCCGCACTTATACGCGGTCGAACTCATCTCTCCGCCCCCAATCCCGTTCACGCAGTCACAGCGATAGGGCTGGCCACGAGCAGCGTCACTGCCAAGCAGACCCAGGGCACCAAGACCACACAACAGCGCAACAAGATGCGTCTTCATAGCGCTGCCTCACTTTCGCGCAACCAGCTCGGCCTTCAAGGCGTCGAGCTCGGCCCGCAGATCCTGATTCTGGTCGAACAGTTGCTGGTTCTGTTCATACAGCGCCTGGACGGCGGCCAGAAGCACGCCATCGGCATCGGCCAGGTTGATGCTCTTCTCGTTCTCGCCAACGCCGAACGCGGCATGGAACTCCTGCGCCACTGGTCCGATGTGCCGCGTGCCGTCATTCTGGTCCTTTAGTTTGTAGTTCCGCACCCGCAGCCCAGCAACCTTTCGCAGTAGCTCCTGTTTGTCCACATCGCGGAAGTCCTCTTTTGTGGCGCTGTCACAGGCTGAGGCCCACGAGTTGGAACCCGGTGCCAGATAAGCACCGGTCGTCATCCCTGCGTTACTGAAGAACCACGTCCCGCCCCGAGCGCGGGCCCGGAACTGGTTTGCGCCGGTGGTGTACACAGAATCACTGTATGTCGAATCGCCCCAGACAAACGAACCGGAGTGATTGGATTTGGCACGGCAGCCGGCTGCGAAGCTGAACCGACCGCGAGCCGCGTTTTCTTCACCACCCGGGACTGTGGAGTAAAGCCCACTCGCAGTGTTAACTCCACCGCCACCAACGGTAGCACCATTGCCACTTGCGGTATTGCTGTAACCACCGCTGACCATAGAAAAGCGGCCCGCAGCGGTGTCGTAGGCGCCACCGCCAACTACTGAGTTTTCGCCGGCCGCACTGTTCACATACCCGCCACTGACTGTGGCCTGGCTACCGGTCGCTGTGTTCACGAAGCCACCAGCCACTGTCGAGTACTGCCCCCGGGCTTTGTTTCCATATCCGCCACCAACAGTTGAGCTTGTTGACTCGGCAACACAGCGAAAGCCGCCACTAACAGTCTGATAGTCGTAGCTCACACCGGCAACACCGGTCGTACATTGGTAGGCGCCCAGGTTCGTCTGGGTGTAGGCTTGTGTCCCGTGCAATATGTTGAACGACCCGCCGCGAGCAATGCCGACGCGGCTTGAGGTGTAGAGTATGCTGTCCGTGCCGACACGCACCCAGGCCTCGTTCGCAGGCACCCAGGTAGTACCGTTCCATTTCAATACCTGATTGCTAGTTGCGCCCTTCTGGGCGATGGTCGGGTTGGGGTAGGTACCAGCAAGGTCGCCGCCCGCGGTTTGGCCTTCGTTGATATACCGGCCATCACCATAGGCTTGGTCAAACCCAACCGTGCCGGTGGTCGTGATCGGATTGGGCGTGCAGACCACACCGGTCCCCTGACCAACGCTTGTTGCCGTGCCGCCACCAGAGACGCCGACGCTGTCGTTCCGTGGTTCCCAGGCACTGCCAGTCCATTTCATTACCTGGCCGGCAGTGGCGCCCATCTGCCCAAGGTCACTAGCCGCGATCGTGCCGTCAGTAATCATCGCTGAGCTGACTGCGTTTGCTTGGCCTTCGTTCACATACCGGCCATCGAGCGCAGCCGTGTCCCGGCCCTGTAGCAGGTCGGCATTCGCCGCCCGCTCACAAAGAAACGCATACGCGGCGCTGGCTATCCGTAGCCTGGGCAGTAGCTCGGCTCCACCGTCAACCGCCATTCCCAGATAGACCTCACCACCATCGGGCAGTGCGCTGATAGGCATCACCGACCCGAGTAATGCCGGGAACAACCCGGCCCGAGTGCGGACGCTCTGGGTCTCCTCCCAGAACTGAGTGCCGCCAGACGGCTGGGTGTAGAGCCGGAACCGCACCGAGTAGAGCGTGTCTGCCACCGGCACACCTAAGGTGTCGGTCAGCTTGCCCTGATAAGAAAGTATTCTGGGAATTGCAATGGCGTCGCTGCCGCCAGCGGCTGCAGGTAGAGCAGTATATACACCAGCGGCCATGAGCATCGTACCGATGACCGCGCTTGTCATAACGATCCGTACCACGTCTGCCTCCTATCCCTTGGTCGCACTGCTCAGCGCCGCCGAACAGGTGTATTGTATTGTCACGACGGGCTGGGCCCACCGACCTTGGTCGCAGGATAATAGCGCTGGCAGACCGCGACTGTCAATAGTAGAAGCCTGGGAGCAGCTCTCTGTTGACTATCACTAGCCACAGCGCTAGCCTAGCTCAGACAGGCCAAGAGAACTACCGGCAATGAACACCAAACTGAAGACCCTCGACCCCAAGGCTATCCGCGCCAATGTCTTCAAACTCATCGGCGATGACTGGATGCTCATCACTGCCGGGACATTGAGGCGATGGAATACAATGACCGCTAGCTGGGGCGGTCTCGGCGTGCTCTGGAACAAGCCGGTGGCATTCGCCTTCGTCCGGCCGACTCGGCATACCTATTCCTTCATGGAACGCAGCTCGCGCTTCACGCTGTCGTTTTTCGCCGCGCGTTACCGTCAGGCACTACTGTTCTGCGGCACTCATTCCGGCCGCGAACACGATAAGGCGGCAGCGACCGGCCTGCGACCGTTCTCACCAATCGCGGGCACGGTGAGCTTCAGACAGGCGCGACTCATTCTCGTCTGCCGCAAGCTCTACACCACCGACCTTGACCCAGCAAGATTCCTTGACTACCGCATTGACCGGAACTACCCCAATAAGGATTACCATCGCCTCTACATCGGCGAAATCGTCCGCTGCTTTTCAAGGTAGGGCCTCACCCCATAGCACCGCCGGGTGAAGCACCCGCCGCCAACTAACATTGCCCTTGACAATTAGCTAACACCAGCCTAATCATTAGCAAACTCGGGAGGCTATTATTGCGTATCCAGGAAACCGAAGCCAAGATACTCGACATTGACCCGACCGCGATCGAAAGTCGTTTGCGCGAACTCGGTGCCAAGCCAGTCTTTGCTGGTCAGCTTGAGGCTACCTTCTTCGATTTCCCTGACCAGCGTCTGGCTACTCAAGGCAGCTATCTACGTCTCCGCCGCGAAGGTGATACCGTTCGTCTGACGTGCAAGCTGCGGCAGCATGAGGACGGCGCGAAGGTCCGGGACGAGTTGGAAGTGGCTGTGGACGACGCTGCTGGCTGCACCGCGTTGTTGCAGGCCTTGGGATTGGTCATCACAAACCGTGTTATCAAACAACGCCGCAGTTGGCAACTCGGCACTGCCCGCTGCGAGATTGACTGCTACGAAGGAAATCTTAGTTTTATCCCGCCGCTACTCGAAATCGAGGCCCCAACCATTGCCGACGTGCGGAACACCGCCTGGCTACTCGGATTTGCGGCGGAGCAACTGAAACCATGGGGTCTTGCTGAACTCATTGAGCACTACCGGCGCAGCTAGCGGCACCGGCCCGCCCCGGGCCGCAGTCATTGACATTGGCTCGAGCCATACTCGGCTGGTCTTGGGGGAACGCCAGGCTGAACAGCTGCGTGTACTTGAGTCTCTACGTCTCCCGGTGCCGATCGGCCAAGAAGTCTTCCGCAGCGGCACCATCTCGCCACTGGCCGCCTCCCAATTGCTGGCTGCGCTCGAACGTTTCCGGGAAGTGCTGACCGAATACGACACGACAGCCGTCCAAGTTGTCGCCACAACCGCCATCCGTGAGGCACGCAATCGCGAGGTAACGATTGACTGGATTCGGCGCCGCTGCCGTTGGGACGTCAGGGTCCTCACCCCCGGCGACGTGGTTTATTATTTCGACGCCTTTCTCTGGTCCCGACTAAGCCGAACCTTGCCGGTGCGCAAACGTAACATCCTTACCGCCGACGTCGGTTCGGGGTCGGCTGACTTCTCCCTCCTGCGCCGGGGCACGGTGATTGCTACAGCCGGCCTGCCCCTGGGCGCGTTGCGCCTGACTCGCTTGCTCGAAAGAACCCGAGCCGAACCAGCCCTCGCCGCTGATGCGCTGCGGGAGTATGTTGAGACCGAACTACTAGACTTTCGTCGCCAGTTGCCACGGGTTGTTCCTCAAGACATAGTTCTCTTCAGCGAGACCATTGCCCCAGCCGCGGTAGCGGTACTCCAATCCGACCAAGAAACACCAGCGGTGGCTAGCTTTGACCGGCAGGCAATCGAGGAATTATGGCAGCGGTGTCGCGGTCGCTCGCCAGCCGAACTGGCAGAAGTCTACGGTTTGGCCGATGATGTCGCGCCAACCATAACCGCCACCGCTGTCACGATCGCTTCGCTCCTCAACGTATTCGGCCTTAACCGACTGGCAGTCATTCAGACATCACTAGCCGAAGCCCTGCTCAACTACAGGCTATTCGACTTGGGCAAGGCCGAACGCTACAACAAGCTCCGTCAGCAATTAGCTGTTGCCCGCGCCCTCTGCTATCGCCACGGTACCGATGTCCGGCACGCACGACGCGTTGCCCAGCTGTGCCGCAGCCTCTTCGACGGCCTCGGGTCCCAGCTTGGGCTTGAGCCAAGCGACATCAACTACCTGCTTATCGCTGCCTACCTTCACGATATCGGCAAGTCGGTCTCATTCAGCGCCCATCACAAGCACAGCGAGTACCTTATCAACGCCCTAACCCTCTTACGCCTCGACGATGAAGAGGTGCGAACAATTGCCTGCGTAGCCCGCTACCACCGTCGTTCTC
>CBFGKH010000001.1:0-385880 GCA_965649295.1 Caldifarciminota bacterium | reverse complement strand
CTGCGCCGGATTCCACGAAATGTACCAGCCCAAGGACATCGTGTAGAGGTCAGCTCCGTTCGCCGGCGACAATGGCGGCGACACGCAGAACTGCATCGCCTGCCAGCACTGGCTCTCGGCAATCGAGTCTGCCACTGTCCGCACCCGACAGATCATCAGCTGCGCATCTGGCGCCACCCCACACTGACTGCCACCAGTACCGTCACTCGCCACTGTCCCCGCCGTGTGGGTCCCATGACCCTGCACGTCCATCGGGTTGTTATTGTTATTCTCGAAGTTCCAGCCGTGATACGGATAGTTCGGATCGGTCCACATATGGTCGGCCAAGTCCGGATGGTTGTAGTTGCAGCCGGTGTCAATGTGGCCGCAGACCACTCCGGCCCCAGTGTAGCCCTGGGCCCATACCGCCGGCGCGTTCACCTTCCGCACACCCCAAGTTATCTCATCGCCGCCGTCACTGGCGCGGGCATTGGTTTCAAGCAGGTCAGGACAGTGCTTCAGGTCATAGTCAACAAAGTTGACCTCTGGCCGCTCACTCAGGGCCCGGATTACTGCCGGCGTCGCCTGGCAGTAGACCGCGTTGACCACCCAGAGCGAGGTCACATCAGCTACCTCACCGGCGCGGCCGGCAAGAAACTGCAGCAGCTCGGCCTGCTGCTCTTCAGCAAACTGCTGCATGATTCTGGCAACCTCGACCCGCCGCTGCGGCCGCGGCAGCCCGTCAACCAGCGAGTTGAGTAAGGCTACATCAAACTGCTCCTTGAGGATTATGTGGACCGGAAGCAGTTGATCGGCGCCGGCAGTGCGGAGTCGGTCGGTCAAGTCAGGGGAGATGAGGGCGTGGCCGACACTGACTAGAACAGCCACGACAAGCACGGCTTTTGTCATCGAAGCCTCCTTGGTTGCTTTTGATGCTACCGGCATTGGCCGATTCTACAGCCCGCGTTGCGCCCAAGTCAAATCCGACAGAGAGATTCGGCATCAAGCTCTTTCTGCTTGTAAATGGGGTCGGTGGCTTGACTTCGCTTAGGTCAGGCCTACACTTACTGTTCAATGCTCTTGGTAGTGTGCCTGTCGTTGTGGGCACTTTCGGTGCGCGGCGACCTGCCGGTCAGGCTGGACCCGGTTGTCTATCCTAGTGAGTCGGGCGGGGAACGGCTGGAGTTGGGATATGAGATACCTTTCAGCAGTCTCGCGTTTGTCCGACAGGGCCAGGAGTATGCTGCTCGCTGCCGAATTGCGCTGGAGGCGCTGGATGACCGGGGTCGTTCGCTGTCGGCCGATTTTCGGACCTTGCGGGTGAGTGTAGCTGAGTATGGGGCGACTAGTGCCCGGGAGTCGGTCGTGAGCGGGGTGCTAGCTACGGGGCTGCCGGCGACGGCACGGCGTGGTCGAGTGGTGGTAACCGATGAGCTAAGTGAGCGTCAGGCTGTGGCAGATTTCGTTCTGAATCGGCCGACCGGCGGCATGACCTTACGGCTGTCAGACCGGCGTTCATTATATCGGCCGGGGGATACATTGGTGGCGCTGGCAGAGATTGTCGGGCCGAATCTGCCGTTGGAGAGCTGCCGTTTTCGGGTGCTGTCTGGGGGACGAGTAGCGATGGGGAGCACGGTGGCGGCGACTGAGAGCCTTGGTCGGCGGGTTGCTGTGTATCGGTTGGCTATTGGACCTGGCGACAATGGCAGTGCACTAGTGAGTGGAGATTACATGCTGCAGGCGGTGGCCGGGTCAGCAACGGGAAGTATCGGGTTTCGGGTCGAGGTTCCATTTTTTCTTGATGACCGGGCATGGGCGCGGCGGGTCGAGCAGTTGATCTATGTCGCTGAGCCGGCAGAGCTGCGGCGGCTGACAGCGACGCCCCGCGAGGAACGCGAGCAGGCCTGGCGCGATTTCTGGAAGCAAAGGGACGATACCCCGACTACCGAGCGGAATGAACGCGAGGAAGAGTATTTTGCCCGTATTGCCTATGCTGAGGAGCATTTCGGGCATGGCGATCGAGGGTTTCGCAGTGATCGTGGCCGCGTCTATGTGTACTATGGCAGTCCAGACCAGATTGAGGCGCGACCGTTTGAGATTGATCGGCCGGCCCGGGAGGTCTGGTATTACTACGAGCTGAACAAGCGATTCATCTTTGTTGACCGGTTTGGCACTGGCGAGTATCTACTGCAGAACCCAGAGGCTCTCGATGACCGTTAGTCTGGCACTTTGCCTGACCTTGGTTGGAGCGCTCCAGTTCAGCGTGGACTGGGCGGTCTTTCGGGCGACCGAAGATTCGAGCCGGGTGGACTTTTTCTATGCGGTGCCCTATGACCAGTTGCTTTATGTTGACTCGGCGGGCGGGCCGACGGCGTCTTTTGCGGTAGCGATTGATTTTCGCGGGATTGACAACAGTTTCGCACAGTCGGGTCAGTTCAGCAAGCGAGCGAGCCTGGGCCCGGGAGGCTTTGCACAGGCAGCGGCCCGGCAGCGGACGTTTGTTGACGGATTCAGTATTGTTGCGCCGGCTGGGCGGTATCGGTTCGAGATGACGATTACTGATTCATCACCTGCTGGCAGGAATAGTGGAACGGTGGTTGAGACGCTGGTCGTGGGCCGATTTGGTAGTGGATTTGGTATCTCTTCGCTGCAGCTTGGTGCCAGGGTGGTGACTGATAGTTTTGGCGGTCGGGTTTCGGTGCTGCCCCATCCGTCGCGCCGGTTCGGGGCTGCCGGGTTTGATACGCTCTATTTCTACTATGAGGGGTATGGCCTTTCGCCGGATACCGGCGAGTATGGTCTGGAGACGTGGGTACTGCGGCGGGGCGAGAGGGTGGATACAGTTGTTCAGTCAGGGTTGCTGTCGCGGCCACGTTCGGCAACCACGGTGGGGGCTGCGTTTGGTCTTGAGGTCGCGAGTCTTGGACCCGGCGAGTATGAGCTTGGCGTGGCGCTGACTGACTTCGGTACTGGCCAGACAGTAAGAACGAACCGGCCCTTTGTGGTTGGCGAGGTAGTAGGGCCGGCTGGGCCGGCACCGAGACTGGTGGGGCTAGGTGAGCGTGAGCAGCGTTACTATCGTGAGATTAGCTACATTGCCACACCGCGGCAGCTTGCTTACTATCAGGCGCTGAGTGATTCGGGCAAGGAGGCGTGGCTGGCGCAGTTCTGGTCCCAGCACAATCTGACCGAGTTTGCCCGGCGGATGGAGACAGCGGCAGAGCGATTCCGCCGTCCGAAGGAGTCGGGGCTACGGACCGATCGCGGCCGAATCTATGTGAAGTACGGCGAGCCGGACGCGATTGAGCAGAAGGTCATTGAGAGTGGTACTCGACCGCGGGAGTATTGGCACTACTACGGCATCGGCTACCGATTTGTCTTTGTTGATATTCGTGGTGACGGTAACTTTCGGCTGGTCTGGACCAATGCCAAGGAAGAACCGCCGACCGGGCTGGAACACTATCTGTCGGCCGAGGAACAGGCTGAGCTGCGCTAGCGACGATGAGTGTGGACATGCGCGAGGAAGTGGTAGTTGCGGTTGAGGTACATTCGTTCAGGACTGAGGCGTGTTCGGTGCCGGACAGCCTGAGCGTGGGTGTGGGCGACCGGGTTGTGATTCAGGATGAGGAAGGAGAAGAGCTGGGCCGGGTGGTGGCCCGGGCAGTGACGGATGAGCCGCACGGGCTGGTGCTGCGGCTGGCAACAGCTGACGTCATCGCCCGGCGCGAGGAGCTTGATGCCCGGACGCCAGCGGCGCTGGCGGTTTTCAACCGGCTGAAGGACGACTTCCGGCTGCGAATGCGGGTGGTGGGTGCCCATTGGCGGCTGGACCGGCGCAAGGTCTGTTTCTATTTTGCTTCCGAGGAGCGGCTTGACTTTCGGGCGCTGCATAAGGCAGTGTCGGCAGCGCTGAATGCCCGGGTGGCAATCAAACAGATTGGTGTGCGCGATTACGTCCGGGTGCTGGGAGGATTGGGGCCGTGTGGCCGCGAGGTCTGCTGCAAGGCATTCTTGCGCGAGCTGCGGCCGATTGCCCTGCGGATGGCCCGGCAGCAGAACCTGTTTGTCGAGCCGGCGAAGATTTCCGGACTCTGTGGCAAGCTGCTGTGCTGCCTGAGCTTCGAGGATCGGGTCTATCAGCAGTGGCTACGTGAGATGCCTTTGCTCGGTACGCGGATTGTGACCGAGCGTGGGGTTGGCGTGGTGGCTGGTTTTGATCCGGTCAAGCGGCGGGTGAGTCTGCGTTACGAAGATGACAGCGTCGAATCAGTCGCTCTGGAAGAGATGGGGCAGGCAGCAGAGCAAGGAGAATGATGACTGGTCTAGGGAGTATTGCTCGACGCGAGGGCGTGCCGGTGGCCCAATTGACGGCCGACTGGCACGCCGGCCGGGTGGTGATTCTGCGGGCGAAGGGGCGTCGTATCAAACCGCTCGCAGTGGGGCGGGGCCTGCGGGTGAAGGTGAACGCCAATATCGGCACTTCGCCGGATAGCAGCAATCTCCAGCATGAGCTAGCCAAGCTGGCAGCAGCCGTGGCTGCCGGTGCCGATACGGTAATGGACCTGTCGGTAGGCGGCGATGTTGACAGTATCCGGCGGGCAGTTCTGGAGCATTCGGCGGTGCCAGTGGGGACGGTGCCGCTCTATCAGGTGGCACTTGATGCCCGTAAGCAGGGGAAGTCTTTTTTGGACACGACTGCGGCGGACTGGCTGGCTGCGGTTGAGAAGCACCTGCGCGACGGTGTGGATTTCATCACTGTCCACTGCGGGGTCAATCAGGCGAACCTGGCCCGGTTGCGGTTGGCGCGAAGACTCTGTGGAGTCGTGTCGCGCGGTGGTTCGATGGCGGTCGAATGGATGACTTACAACCGAGCCGAGAACCCGCTCTATGAGTACTACGATGAGCTGCTGGCAATGGCGCGGGAGTATCGCTGCTGTCTGTCGCTCGGCGACGGACTGCGACCGGGCGCACTGGCCGACGCCAGCGACGTGGCCCAGATTGCGGAGCTGGTGACGATTGGTGAGCTCGTGCAGCGGGCCAGGGCAGCCGGTGTCCAGGCGATGGTCGAGGGGCCGGGGCACGTGCCGCTGGATCAGATTGAGGCGAATGTCAGGCTGGAGAAAACCGTCTGTGACGGTGCGCCGTTCTATCTGCTCGGGCCGCTCGTCAGTGATGTGGGTTGCGGCTACGACCATATCACTGGTGCAATCGGCGGGGCACTGGCGGCTTGGCACGGGGCTGATTTTCTTTGCTATGTGACGCCGTCCGAACACCTGGGGCTGCCGACAGTTGATGATGTGCGGCAGGGGGTGATTGCCTCCCGGATTGCGGCCCATGCCGCTGATATTGCTCGGCATCAGCCTGGTGCAATTAGCTGGGACCACCGGGTTTCGCGCTGTCGGGCGCGGCTGGACTGGGAAGGGATGATCAGCGGCTGTGTTGACCCGGTGCGGGCGCGAGAGGTTTTTGCGCAGGCGCGGTCACAGACCGACGGTGCCTGTACAATGTGTGGCGAGTTTTGTGCAATCAGACGTCTGCGGTCAGAACAGAGAAAGGCGCAACGTCAAAATGGCAGGAAGAAGGCAAAGCTTTGAAACTAGAACAAGGAGCTAGTTGAGTAATGGTCAGGCCTAAATACCGACTCTGTACGCCCGGGCCGGTCGCTGTGCCGGCTGATATTTTGCGCGAGATGGCGCGCGACTTGGTCTATCATCGCGATGCGGCATTTGGTGAACTCTACCGTTCGGTTGTGGACGGACTGGGTAAGGTGATGATGACCCAGGGCCAGGTTTTTGTGCTTACGGCCTCGGGCACCGGCGCGATGGAAGCGGCCGTTGCCAATATGGTCAATCCGGGAGACAAGGTGCTGGTCATGGTTGCCGGCAAGTTTGGCGAACGGTGGCGGGAACTCTGTCTGCGTTACAACGCCTATGTTGACGAGCTTTCTCGGCCATTCGGGGAGTCAATTCCGGCCGATGAGCTGGAACGACGGTTGCTGGCCAATGACAGTGCCCGCTGCGTTTTTGCGACACTGACCGAGACTTCAACCGGCGCCCTGAACGATATCCGGGCCTTTGGCGATGTCTGTCATCGGCTGAATCGGTATCTGATTGTTGATGCGGTTGCCGGGCTCGGTGCTGACGAGCTGCGGGCCGATGAGTGGTATTGTGATGTTGTTGTCGGTGGTTCGCAGAAGGGCATTGCCGCGCCGCCAGGACTGGCGTTCATCAGCATGAGCCAGCGGGCCTGGGAGCGGTGCGAGAAGGTCAGGTCACCCCGTTACTACTTCGACCTGCGGGCAGCCCGGCGCTTCGCCGAGAAAGGCCAGACACCCTGGACGCCGGCCATCTCACTTTTCTACGCCCTCGACTTGGGGCTGAAGAAGCTGCTTAGGGTGGGGATGGTGCGCAACTGGAAACGGCACAAGGAGATTGCTACAGCCGTGCGCGAGCGGGTGACCAAGCTGGGGCTTACTGTCTTTCCGCAGCAGCCGGCCAATTCGCTGACCGTCATCAAGCTGCCCGAAGGGGTTGACGGCACGAAAATCGTTGAGATTGTCAAGACCCGCAACAAGTTGCTGCTCGCCAACGGCCAAGCGGAGATGCGGGGCAAGGTTGTCCGCATCGGTCATATGGGCCCGGAGTCAAAGGCTGAGGTATTGCGGGCCTTCAATTGCTTTGCCCGGGCCTACCGGCAGGTAGCGAAGCAATAGGCAGCGCTGAGTAGAGCGCACTCGCCATAGGGTTTACGAAAGGACAAGGTCCGGACTCTCTGACTCCGGACCTTGTGTTTACGTGTCGTGGTGCTCGTCCTCGCCCGGCAGGCGAAAGTGAACCATCTGGCGCAGGAATACGGTCAGGTAGTTGATGAACGAGACGACGACGAGCGTGATTACCGCTAGGTCAACAATCGGCTTGTAGGGCAGTAGCGTCGGCACTGCCAGCGTATAGAAGAGAATCATCAGGGCAAAGGCAGTGCCGGTAATCTTGCCGAGCACGTCGGATGAGACAAACGAACCGCGGGTCCGCATGATGATACCGCTACCAGCCAGTATCAGCACATCGCGGAGGATGACGCTGGCAGCAATGAACAGCGGCAGATTGGCAGTGAAGACCAGTGTCACCAGTACCGAGCCAACCCAGACTTTGTCAACCAGGTGATCGAGCACGCGGCCAAGGTTGGAGACAAGTCGGAGCCGGCGGGCGAACCAGCCGTCCAGCGCATCAGTTAGCCAGGAGATGAGCATCACGCCGGCAGCCGCATGGCCCTGGTGTTTGAGCAGCAGCAGCAGGATTAGCGGCAGCAGCGCTAGCCGGGATACGCTCAGGACATTGGGAAGGGTGACAATCCGCCGGGCCGGAGCATGATTGATTAGGCCGGGCTGCTCTTCAATCACGGTCGGCCTGGGCGGCAGCGATGAGTTCGCGGGCATGGGCTAGGCTGGCGGCCGAGATGCGAGCACCGCTGGTCATCCGGGCAAGCTCTTGGACACGGCCATCGTTGTCAAGCTCCTGGATGGCGGTGACGTTGCGGCCAGCGCGCCTGGTCTTGGCGACGAGTAGGTGGCGGTCAGCATATTGGGCAATCTGGGGCAGGTGAGTGATGCAGATTACCTGGTGATCAGTGGCGAGCCGGCGTAGGCGGAGTCCGACCGCCTCGGCAACGCGTCCGCCGATACCCGCGTCAATCTCGTCAAAAACAAGACTCGGCACCGGGTCACTCTGGGCAAGACAGGTCTTGATGGCCAGCATCAGTCTTGATATCTCACCGCCCGAGGCAACCCGACGCAGTGGTCGGAGTTCCTCACCGGGGTTGGCACAGAAGGAGAAACTGACCGTGTCAATGCCTAGCGGGGTGAGACGAAAGCGGTTGCCCTCGTGTTCAATAGTACCGGCCGCATCGTTGGTGGGGACGACGGCGATAGTCAGTTTCGCTTCGGTTAGGCCGAGGGCGCGGAACTCGGCAGCAATCGCAGCTTCGAGCTTGCGGGCGGCCTGCTGGCGTCGTTGGGAAAGGGCAACGGCAGCAGTCGTCAGTTCGCGGCGCTGGGCAACAAGCTGGGCCGCCAGTTCGCGGCGGCGGTCGGCGTCGGTTTCAGTTGCGTCGAGCTCGGCCTGCAGTTTTGCCTGAAGTTCGGGTAGCTCGGCGGCAGGCGCGCCGTATTTGCGTTCCAGCTTCTCGATGAGGAAGAGTCGGGCATTGATTTCCTCGATCCGCTCGGGCGAGTATTCGGTTTTGTCGGCGTAGCTGGTGAGCTCACGCCAGAGGTCGTCGAGGGTTGCTCGGGCAGCGGCGACTGGTTCCTGCCAGTTGGCCAGCTTCGGGTCGAGCCGGCCGAGCTCACTGAGGTGGCGACTCACCCCTGACAGCAGTTCGAGGAGTGAGCCTTCTTTCTCGGCCAGCAGGTCACGCAGGCCGGCCACCAGTTGCCAACGTTTCTCAGTTGAGGCGGCGAGCGCCTGCTCTTGGCGTAGTCGTTCGGCCTCGCCGGGTTGGACTGCAGCCGTAGCGAGTTCTTTGAGCTGAAACTCGGTCAGCTCACGGCGGGCAGCCCGTTCGCTACTGACTCGGTCGAGTTCGGCTATGGCGCTGACGAGTGCGACGTGTTCGGCGTAGCGTTCGCCAAACTGCTGTCGGGCCGGGCCAAGGCCAGCGTATTCGTCAAGGATGTCGAGCTGAAAGCTTGGGTCGAGCAGGAGTTGATGCTGGTGCTGGCCGTGGAGGTCAACGAGTCGATCACCGATGCGGGCAAGGGTAGTGACGGTGATGGCGACATCGTTGGCCCAAGCGGCATTGTTGCGGCCGCTACCAGTGATGCGACGGCGGAGAACGAGCAGCGGCTGGGCAGTGGCTGGCAGCGGGATACCGGTCTCGGCACAGATTGATACTACTAGTGGGGTTGCTACAAAGGTGCCTTCGACTAGGGCCGAGTCGGCGCCGGAGCGAATCATCGTCGGGTCAGGCCGCTCGCCGAGGAGCAGGTTCAATGCACCGAGGATGATTGACTTGCCGGTGCCAGTCTCACCGGTAAGGACGTTCAGACCCGGTCCGAACTCGACGGTCAGATTTTCAATCAGGGCATAGTTCTGGATATGGAGCGAGAGGAGCCCACGCGCTGGCTGCTCCCGAGGACGGGCTGAAGAGCGACGCGGGGAGCGGACTGTACCTGACTTCATGCTAGCGGCGTTGGCTTCCGGCCCATTTCAGCTTGTCGCGCAGAATCTGGAAATAGGTCTTGTGCCGGGGGGTAATCAGCCGGACCACAAACTGGGCCCGACTGATGTTGATTGGGGTGTTGGGCACGAGTTGCCAGCGCTGCTGGCCGTCAAGGGTGACAACTGCTTGGGAAGAGCGCTCGCTCAGTTCCAGGGTGAGCACTGCTTCGGCGGGCAAGATGAGCGGCCGTGAACCGAGCGCATGGGGTGCAAGCGGGGTGAGCAGTATTGCGGCCATGGTCGGATAGACAACCGGGCCGCCGGCAGCCAGCGAATAGGCGGTCGAGCCGGTTGGCGTTGCCACGACCACGCCGTCGCCGACAAAGCGGGTTATCAGTGTGCCATTGGCGCGGGCGGTGAGGTCAATCACCCGGTTGGCCAGACCCATATTGACGGCGATGTCGTTGAGGGCATATCCCCGGCGCCGACCATAGCGGCATTCGAGGACCAATCGTCGTTCTTCGCTGTGTCGGCCTTGGACAAAGGCGAGGATGCCGGCCCGGGCCTCCTCGATTGCGAACTCGGTGAGGAACCCTAGCCCACCGAGATTGATGCCCATGATTGGTTTTTCGAGTGCGCCGACCAGTCGGGCAGCCCGCAGCAGTGTGCCATCGCCGCCGAGTGCCAGTACAAGGTCAGCCGAGCGCACCATGCGGAGAGTTGCTATTCGCGACTGGTGCTGGTCGGTGCTGTCTTTTGCTCCGAGCAGCGGCTCGTGCCCCTGCCGGCGCAGCCAGGCTGCCAGTGCTGGCACGAGCCGGCGGGCAAGCGGTTTAGACGGATTGACAATGAAAGCGATGCGCATCAGGCGGCAGCAGTAAGGAAGACGTAGCGGGTGCGGCCAGCAAGGTCTGGCTCGATTTCGGCAGTGGGTGCCAGGTTGCGAACGTAACGGCCGTGAGTGTGGTCAATTTCGATGGCAAGTACTCCTTGCGGTTTCAGCAACGCCGGGCCCTGGCTGAGCAGCATCTCGACAATCTTAGTGCCTTTTGGTCCGCCATCAAGGGCAAGTCGGGGCTCGTAGTCGCGCACTGCTCGTGGCAAGCGATGGAGCCGTTCGGTTGGTATATAGGGTGGATTGGCGATGAGCAAGTCAAGCCTACTGCCAAGACGGGCAAGCGGCCGGGCAGTAAGACTAGCAGCTTGGATGAACCGAATGCGGCGGGCCACACCGAGCTGGCGGGCATTCTCTCTAGCCAGCCGGAGCGCGGCCAGGGAGCGGTCCACAGCAATTATGCGGGCCTGGGGTAGCTGGCGGGCAATAGCAATGGCGATGCAGCCGGACCCAGTACCAAAATCGAGGGCCAGTAGTGAACTGGCTGCCGCACCGTAGGAACGGTGCAGACGTGCCAGCGCACGCAGGACAAGTTCTTCAGTTTCTGGTCTAGGGATGAGGACGCGGCGGTTGACCTTGACGGTGAAGTCCATAAACGGAGCGGTGCCGACCAGATATTGCACTGGGCAGCCGCGCTCGGCCTGTTTGACCAGCCGGACAAATCGGCTGGCAATCCGCGGCGGCACTTCGGCACCAAGATAGAGCTCGTGGCGTTTGCAACCGAGCAGGTGGCCAAGCAGGTATTCGGCGTCAGCCCGGCCAATGCGGCGGCCAGCACTGCGAACAAGGACACTGCTGGCAGTGCTCACTCAGTTACTGGTTCGGTGGCGAGCTTGGCCTCGGCGGCTTCGAGGGCGTCGAACAGCGGTTCGAGGGCACCTTCGAGCACGGCAGTGAGGTTGTGGCTGGTGAAGCCGATGCGGTGGTCGGTGACCCGGTTCTGGGGAAAGTTATACGTGCGAATCTTCTCGCTCCGTTCGCCGGTACCAATCTGCCGGCGCCGGGCTGCGGTCGTCTTCGATTCGTCCTGCTGCCGTTTGGCTTCAAGCAGGCGAGCAGCCAGCACCTTCATCGCCTGGGCCTTGTTACGTTGCTGGGAGCGCTCATCCTGACACTGAGCAACGATGCCAGTCGGCAGATGGGTGATGCGTACTGCCGATTCGGTCTTGTTGACGCCCTGGCCGCCATGACCGCCGGCCCGGAACACATCAATGCGCAGGTCCTCAGGATTGATGTTAATCTCAATCTCCTCTGGCTCCGGCAGCACAGCAACTGTGACGGTTGAAGTGTGAATCCGGCCCGAAGCCTCGGTCTCAGGAACGCGCTGCACCCGGTGGACGCCGCTTTCGAACCGGAAGTAGCGGAAAGGTTCGTCGCCCTCGACTTCGAGAATAATTTCGCGGAAGCCTTTGAGGTCGCTCGGTCGGGAGTCGAGGACAGTCAGCTTGAGTCCGTGATTCTCGGCAAAGCGACTGTACATCCGGAACAGGTCACCAGCAAAAAGCGCGGCCTCCTCGCCACCGGCTGCCGCCCGAATCTCGACGATGCAGTTCTTATTCCAGTCCGGCGACCGGGGCCGAAGTGCCGCCTCCAGCTCGGCAGCAAGTGCCAGACTCTTCTTGCTCAGCTCTTCTTGCTCGCTAACAGCGAGGTCGCGCAGTTCCGGGTCGTCGCTGCGGGCCATCTCCTCGGCGTCGCGAAGCTGCTGTTCGAGTTTCTCATACTCGGCCAGTCGGCCTAGTGTGGCACTAATGCGGCGATGCTCGCGGGTCAGGTTTGCAAGCAGTCGCACGTCAGAGCTTGTCTTGGGGTCGCCAAGCTGGGTCTCAAGCTCGGCCAGTCGGCGGCGGAGCGGCTCAAACCGGCGGTTGAACTCACTTGCTGCAGTTGCCATATTCTGTTGGGTGTGCGGCCGGGCTAGTGGAAACGGGCCAAAAGAAACCGGGCAGCGAGAAACCTGTCAGTCACGCGCCATTATGACCGCGCTCGGCCGCCTGTCAAGCAAAGGTTGAGAGGTGTGACCGCCCCGAACGACCCTACGGACTTCTGCTCTTGCCTGTTGCTTGAAGGCCCCTCGACTCCGGCCTTCGGATTCTGCTCGGGGGGACGGACGGTGGTGCTACGGGCCTGCGCTGATGATGACAGGAGTGCTGGTGGGTCTCTTGGGGTTCGGTTTCAGCTATTCTGTGGCCGAGTGAGCGCAGCGATCCCTCGTCACTCCGTTCCTCGGGATGACACTCAGTCCCGTTTCAGTCCGGGATGTAGGTCAACGGCGAACACGCCTGGGCTCCTTGTCCCATGCCATCTGGGAAACAGGGAGCTTGCGCACCCCGGTCGTCAACAGCGGGCCGTCACACCTAACACCTTGATATATAATGCATTACCAAATCAAGCGCAGCACCAGATATGACAGAGTGAGCGTGGGGAGGTGCCGGTATCGTCACTCTGGCAGGCGTTCAGGGGGTCACTCCCCCAGTGGTTGGGGTAGTTGTTACGGGGATGAGTCGAGGAGTGAATTATGGGTTGAGTTGGGCGTTGAGCAGGGGATTGATTTGTTTGGTTGTTTGTGGGGTCGTTGTTGGTGTCGTTGTGGGGGTTGTTTTACGGGTGGTTGTTGGGGTTAGTTGGGGAGTGATTCTTGGTGTTGGTCGTGGGGTTGGTCGAGGAGTGGGTTGGGGAGTTGTTTGGAGAATCAATTGGTAGTTGAATCGTTGGGTGAATTGTGGGACGAGTCTGCTGGTGGTTTGGGGAGTGCTGACCGCAGTGGCGTGTGGTGTTGCCATTTCGGCTCTGGTCTTGTTCGCATTTTGGTTCGCGCCTTATCTGGTCGGTGGCGGGGTCTGGCGGGTCGGGTCGGGCGGCGAGGGAGAGGGAGTAGGAGCGGTGCTGGGGAATGCTGGCGGTGAGGTTTGGTTGCTCGTGGTTCTGGCCGTAGGTTGCCTGGGAGGTTTCACCTTTGTCGCCGGTCGGCTGGAGTTCGGGTTCGTGGCGGCTACTTGGGTTGTCGAGCCTGGGGAGTCGGCTCGACCTGAGCCGGGTACGGTTGTGATTGCTGTTGTCTCGCCTGACCAGAACCCGGGGCCAGGTCTTTTGCCAGTCTCTTTGTTTGAGTCCGCAATGGTTGTATGGGGAGCGGGCGAGGACAGCCGTTGCGAATGGTGAAGAGTAGGGTTAGAATTGGGCATGATTATCGGACACTATTCTGATGTGAGAGAGGAGCCGCCGGCAGCAGCGACGATGCAGGCGACTATCCGTTGGCTGATTGCCGAGAAGGAAGGAGCAGCGCGGTTCGCAATGCGCGTTATCGAAATCAAAGGCCGGGGTGAGAAGATACCGCTGCACCGTCATCCCTATGAGCATGAGATTTTCATTATCGAGGGCGCGGGCAACGTGGTTGGGCCGGACGGAGCAAAGCCGGTGGGGCCGGGCAGTTTTGTCTTTGTCCGGCCAGATGAGGAGCATGGGTTTGAGAATACCGGCGCGGGGCCGTTTCGGTTTATCTGCGTGATACCGCTGCCGCGGCAGTAGCGCCCCGGAGCGGACCCGGACTCAACACCAAGAAGAGCATAAAGACACGAAGAAGACAGAGCTTCAAACCAGGTTTCTCGGGGTCAGTGTTGGTTTCGGTTGGCTGCTCTTGGCGCAGCGCTGTCGGCGGCTGATTGCCAATATTGGCTATTGACAATCTTCAGGGCTGGCCTAGCCTGTTCAGAGACAAGTTCGGAGGCTGCCGGATGACGGCTGCCCAGTCACCCGCAGTCAGAGGAGGCAGGAATGACTGCTAAGGTCAGTCTGCTACTGCTCAGCGTGCTGGCAATCGCCGGCACCACACCTGCCGTAGCGCAGGAGTCCGATTCGCTCAAGCCAGAGGAACTCAGAGACAGCCTGGTTGCTGACACGATGCCAAGGTTGGATTCGGCCCAGGCTGAACGGGTCCGGACCGACACCGGTTTGGTTGCGTTGTCCGCAACAGACTCGCCCTACGACCCGAAGCTCGACATCATTCCGCCGGCAGCAGCCCGCTGGCTCTATCTCGGCTCGTTGCTCTATGAGGCGCCGCTTTGGAGTGCGGCGATCAATGGCTGTTTTGGGTTCTACGATGATTACCGGAAGGCGACTGCGGTGCAGTTGCTTGCCTCGCCGGCGAGCTTCTTCGTGTTTCTCTTGGCTTCGCGGCGGCGCGAGATAACACTGGGGATGTTGCACGGGAGCGTGCAGGGCACCGGCCAGGGTTTTGCTGCTGGGTTTGTGGCTGGTAACATTCTTTTTGACTGGGGCGACCGCGACATCGGCAAGTTCTTTCCAGAACTGGGTACCGCAGTCGCAGCGAGTATTGCCAGTCATGTTGTCGGGCTGCGCTTTGCCGAGCGCGAGCGGCTGAACTGTGGTAATGTTCAGATGCTTGGCCAGGCCGGTATCTGGGGCGGGCTCTACGGCGGATACTTGATATCGCTAGCGGTTCCTTGGAGCGGCACTGCCCCGTTCCGGGAGCGCCTGCCGCGCAAACTCATCGAGGCTGCGGCCTTGACCGGTTGGGGCGCAGGCCTTTACTACTGGCACAAGCTGGGGCCGCGCGACTTCACGACCGGTGATGCGGTGTCGGTGAACTGGGCAGAAGGATTGGGTGTGTTGACGGCGGCAGCGGCTTGGTCACTAGTGCCAGGAGGTGCACAGGACAGAGAGTTGTCGCTCAAGGCGGCGACGTTGCTGCCGGCGGCGGTGAATGCGGCCGGGCTCTGGTATAGCTACCGGTTCCATCGCCACCGCGACCTGAGCTTCGGCCAGTCGCTGCTCGTCTCGCTCGGCACCGGTTTGGGCGTGGGTAGCATCGGCGGAGCGATGGCACTGCTGCTGACACCGGAGAGCGGTGATGATGCTGGCAAGATAACACTCTGGTCAATGGCTGCTGGTGGCTGGCTGGGGTTTCATCTCACCCATGCGTTACTCGAAACCGACAAGCCGGGCAAGGGCCGGTTCAGCGCGAACCGCGAGCCGCGTTACTTTGCGTTCACGCCGGCGAACGCGCTCGGTCTGTTTGTGGCTGCGAAGGCCGGTACGTCTTGTCGGGTGCCGCTGGTCAGCTTTGAGTTCTAGCCAGGCGGTCGGTTTCGGCTTGACATAGTCAGCACCACTGCTACAAATATTGGCGTGCCGCAACCGCGAACAAAGGCTCGTCAGCCGATTACTCCGCGCCAGGCGATGGCGCTGGCAATCAAGACCGCGCGGGCCGGAGTGAAGAAGGGGCAGTCGCCGTTTGGCTGTGTTATCGTCCGGCAGGGCAAGGTCGTGGCCCGGGCGCACAACACAGTCTGGCAGAGCTGTGATGCAACAGCGCACGCCGAAGTGAATGCCATCCGTCAGGCCTGTTCTAAACTCGGCACGATTGACCTTTCCGGTTGCACGCTTTACACAACCTGCGAGCCTTGCCCGATGTGCTATTCGGCCGCACACTGGGCGCGCGTCAGCCGCATCGTCTATGGCGCAGAGATTGCCGATGCCCAGGCTGCCGGCTTCAACGAGCTGGTCATCTCAGCCGAGCGGATGCGCAAGTTCTCCGGCGACGAGATGGAACTCGTGCCCGACTTTATGCGGGATGAGTGCCGCGAACTTTTTCAGGAGTGGAAGCGGCACGGCCAGGGCAAGGCCTATTAGCGAGCAGGCTGGCGGCTACTGCTCTATTAGCGACGGCTGTCCGGTCCGTCGGAACCGGTGCTCATACCAGAGCCCGATAGTGAAGATGTTGCCGTTGACCGCGGTGCCGGCCCAGGGTGCGCGGGCAGTGTAGGAGACCTCGGCCCGCAGGGTCGAACTGCCGAAGTCTAGGTCGCTGATGGCAGCGCCGCCGATGCCGAAGCTGCTTACGCGGGGGCCGACTGAGACACTAAGCCTCTCAGAATTGGGCGTACCGGCCATGAGCGATGTCTGCCAGAAAAAGTCACCGTCGCCCTGCTGGAGTGGTGAGATTGCACCGCGCAGCATCACCGCCGGGCTAGTAAGTCCGATTCCGCCGGTGACGAAGGGCACAAAGGTGCCGCAGTAGAGCAGATTCAGTCCCTCCTCAAAGCAAAGTTTGCCGGCCTGCTGACCAACGCGGGCACCGACGTGAAAGCTGGGAAAGGCGATTGACCGCGGTATAGAATTGGACCCGTCACGGTAGTCCCAGTTGCCGGCCTGAACCCCTAGTCGGACATCATCCTCGTCTGGTCTCGGTGCACGCGCAGGCAGGCCGTCGTGGAAGACGACTGGTGGCACTGGGCAGCCAGCCAAAAAGACGAGCAGCACCAAGCCAATAGCCGGGACTAATGGCTTCTTTCCCATCGGCATCAAGATAGTCCAGCGGTATTGCCTGTCAAGGGGGTTTGTCGGAAAGCATGGAGCGGGGTAGCTACCCCGCTCCAGCAAGAGGACTTCGGCAGGCTAGAAGCTGTCGGCGACGTCGGAGATGCGGACGTCGCCACAGATGATGTATTCGGGCACGCTCACGGCTTCGGGGCTGCGGCGGCCGTAGGTGGCAGAGATGTTGAACGGTACGGTTCGGGACGAGATGGCGATAACCTGGCCGAGAACAGTGGGAATGGTATCGGTAACACGGGAGGAGAGGAGTGGAGCGACGAACTCGCCGTTCTTGATGAGCTGGGCGTTGAAGCGGCTGGAGCCGGTGAACATTCCTTTGGTCGGGTCGGGCATGTGGATGTAGTGAAGATGGGGAATGTAGAGCGCGTCACCGGCAAGCTGGCGGCCGGCAGCGATGCCGGCGGGAGCAGTGCCGGCTGCTAGGCAGAGGTCGCCGGTGCTGAGGTCGTGGCCGGTTGGTTTCTTGTCATATTTAGCAGCGGTGGCTGAATCGTAGATGAGGTTGGTGAAGATACCGTTCTCGACGAGGGCAAAGCGCTGGCGACGTCGGCCTTTGAAGTCAAAGGGCATGCCAAAGCAGTTCGGGTTGGCTGGGTCGTCAGTGATGCTGATGGCCTCGGGGAAGATGCGGTCGCCGAGCTTGTTTTGCGCGGTGTAGGAGCGCTTCTCTTCCCAGGCCCGGCCGTAGAATCCGCCCCAAAGCGCGAGCGTCAGCAGTTCAGAGACTGCCTGGGTGCCGAACATCACCTTCTGGCGGCCAACCGTGGTGCGATAGCCAGGATTCTTCTCATAGACCGGCAGCAGCTCGCGGAACTCGGCGATAATCTCGTCGGCAGCAAACTCGCCGGCCTTTTTCTGGGTACGCTCAACCGCCAGCTCCCACTTCTTGTCCTGCTCTTTGAGGACGATGACGAGCCGGCCATCAGTGAGCTTGCGCCAGGCCTCGTTGTCGTTGGCGGTGGTGATGCAATAGAGCTCGGTCGAGCCGGTGGACCAGGAGCCGGAGAAGTCGTAATGGCCTTCGGGTTTGATGGCCTTGACGACTCTTGCGCAGAGCTCGGCTTTGGCTTCGGGCGAGAGGTTTTCGAGCGCCGGGTCAAAGCCGGTCGCGTCGTCAATCGTCTCTTCTACTTGACCGAAGATAGGGTCGTAGTCTTTGGGCAGTGCAGCTTGACAGTTGGCCCGAGCACGGGCGAGCGCCTCGTCCAGTTGGGCCGGGGAAGTGATATCGGCGAGCATGGTGTAGGTGCCAACCTTGCGGCCATCCTGAACCTCGATGTCGAGTCGGGTCAGCTCCTCGAAGGTTGAGAGTGCAACCGCGGAATTGCCAAGCCGAATCAGGCTTGACTTCTCGCGGTGGAGCAGGAACTCGGCCTTGATGCCGGCCTGGCGGGCCCGGTCGCGGCCGCCGAGCAGAATGTCACGGGTTCGCTTGTCGAGCATGGCTTACTCCTTCTCTCCGGTTTCGACGTTGTGGAAGCGCATCACCGGGATGCCGTGGCCGAGCTCCATTATCTGGTTGGGCTCGCCTTTGCCGCAATTGGGAACCTGCTGCAGGCACCAGGTGTCTTGGTTGCCAACGGCATCGAGCGAGTTCCAGAACTCAAGGGTGTGGCCGTGATAGGTCGGGTTCTTGAGCACGCGGCCGCGCTGGCCGTCTTTCACCTCCCAGGCAATCTCGCAGCCGAAGTGGAAGTGTTCGCGGTTGGAGCCGATGGACCAGGAGACCGGTACATCAACGATGATGCCGTTCTCGGTCTGCTTGATGATGTCTTCCAGGGTGCCGTCGGTGCCGGGGTCAATGTTGATGTTGGTCATCCGGTCAATCGGCGTCTTGTAAAACCCAGCAGCGCGGGCCGCAGTACCGGATTCCTTGATAATGACCTTGCCGGCCTTGGCATTGGCCTCGGCCAGGTCGGCCCGGCTGGAAAGGACATTGACAAGGATGCCCTTGTAGATGAGGTAATAGTCGCGCTGGGGCGAGCCTTCGTCGTCGTAGCCGAACGTGCCGGGTGAGTTGGGCGTGATGCCAGCCCGGCAGTTCAGTTTTTCTGAGCCGTAGCGAAGGGTGCCGATATGTTCGAGCCGGACATGGGAGCCGCCGGCAAACGACAGCTCATAGCCGAGGATGCGGTCGAGTTCGAGCGCGTGGCCGATTGTCTCGTGGACCTGAAGAAAGCCCTGGCCGGGCAGCAGGATGACATCGCGCCGGCCAGCCGTAAGCTTGTCGGCCGCGACAATCTGACCCAGCTCAGACTTGATGCGCTCGGCATGATTGGCGAAGGCGTCGGGATTGGCGAGCCATTCCCAGCCGCGGGTGCCATCACCGTGGCAGAAAAGCTCGGTGGAGCGGCGCTGGGTGCGGCCCTCTTTATCCTGGGCCATTACCATCATCGTACCGAAGGTGTTCAGCACCCAGCGATCAACCTCGGTGCCTTCGCTGTTGTAGTAGTAGATTTTGCGGCGCTGGAAGTTGACAGAAACGACTCGGTGCTCGACGGTCGCGCCCTTTAGCCGGGCATCGAGGTTGGATAGAAAGCCGAGCTTGTCGGCCAGCGGAACCTCAAAGGGGTCTTGTTTGACCGGCGGCCGGTATTGGCCTTTGACTGGCTGGGCCTTGCCCATATCCTTGGGGAAGCCGGGCAACAGGCTGGCCGCCCGGGCATTGGCCAGCGCCCGGTCGAAGCAGGCGGTGATATTACCAAGGTCGGCAGTGGCGGCAAAACCCCAAGCGCCCTGATAGAGGACCCGGACGCCGATGCCGCGTTCGAGAGTGCCGTCGTTTGATTCGAGATTGCCATCGTAGAGCAGGAGTCGTTCGCTCCGGTCTTCATCGTAGAGCCGCGCGTCGGCAAAGCTCACGCCGAGGCCTGACATTCGATCCAGTTCTCGGCGCACGATCGCGGCCGCTTGTTCAACTGTAACACTCACTTCGTCTCCTTAGCATGACTACAGGCAGCTATTCTGAGGGTAGCAAGGATAGACCGCTGGCTACTGACTGTCAAGCCGCGGTGGTGATGCCTTGACTCGGCGCCGGCATGACATACACTTGGGGAACTCATGAGAGCGATGAATATTGTCCTGATTGGTCCGCCGGGGAGCGGCAAAGGCACGTTGGCTGAGCTGCTAAAGGAACGGCTGGGGTTTGTCCACTATTCGACGGGTGAGGTCTTCCGCGATCACATCACCCGCAAGACGCCGGTTGGCCTTGAGGTTGAGGAGTATGTTGTTGCTGGCCGACTGGTGCCGGATGAAGTCGTGCTTGATGTCGTCAACGCCTTTGTCGCCGAGCACGCCGGCAAGCCGGTGCTCTACGATGGATTTCCGCGAACGATTCCCCAGGCCGAGGGGCTGGATGAGGTGCTGGCCGAGCACGGCGGCCACATCGCGGCGGCAATACTGGTTGACCTCGGTGACGAAGAGGTTGTGCGCCGACTGACAGCGCGGCGACAGTGCCGCAAGTGCGGCAAGATTTACAACCTGACCTTCAGCCCACCCAAGGTGGCAGACCGCTGTGACGAGTGCGGCGGCGAACTGTACCAGCGCAAGGATGATGCCGAGGCGACAATCCGCGATCGGCTGCGGGTCTATCACACTCAGACCGAGCCGGTGATTCACTACTACGCTAATCAGCAGAAACTGCATCGGGTGGCTGGTGAGCTTGGTCGGGATTTGGTCTATGAGGAGGTCGCGCGGCTGCTTTCAACACTTCCCGATTGACGGTTGCTGCGAGCCGGCTTGAACGCTGGTTGCTCAGAGTTGGGTCTTGAGCGCCGAACGTGGCAATCTACATCAAGACCGAGCGGGAAGTCGCCGGTATTCGGGCAGCCGGCAGAATCGTCAGTGGGGCGCTGGCAGCAGCGCGGCAGGCGGTCCGACCGGGAGTGAGTCTGCGGGAGCTGGAACGGGTGTGCGAGCGCTACATCCGCGATAACGGCGGGATACCGACCTTTCTTGGCTACCGCGGGTTTCCGGCGGCAGTCTGCATCAGTGTGAATGAAGAGGTGGTGCACGGCATCCCGGACAAGCGGCAGTTGCGAGTCGGCGACATCGTCAAGATTGATGTCGGGGTGACGCGAGACGGGTTTATTGCTGACGCGGCACGAACCTATGCCGTCGGTCAGATTAGCGAGGAGAAGCAGCGGCTAGTTGCGGTGACGCGGCAGGCGTTCTGGCTCGGTGCGGCTGAGGCCAGGGCCGGCCGGCGCGTATCGGACATCAGCCGGGCGGTGCAGGAGTATGTCGAGGCCCAGGGCTATTCGGTGGTCAGGGACCTGTGCGGCCACGGCGTGGGGCTATACCTGCATGAGGAGCCTTCGGTGCCGAACTTTGTCACCGCTACGGCGCGACGACGGCTGGTCGCGGGTATGACACTGGCGATTGAGCCGATGGTCAATGCTGGGAAGTTTGCAGTCGAGACGTTGAGTAATGGGTGGACGGTCGTGACTGCCGACGGCAGTCCTTCGGCGCACTATGAAAACACTGTCCTGGTGACGGACGGTGAGCCGGTAATACTGACGGCCGACGATGAGGAACTGCCGGGCGCTAGCAAGCAGCCGGCGAAAGGGAAAAGACTAGCGTAGCTAAATGTCAAAGAAGGATTTGTTACAACTCGAAGGGACGATTGTTGAGGCACTACCGAATGCAACGTTCCGGGTCGAGCTCGATAACGGTCACAAGGTGCTTGCCCATATCTCGGGCCGGATGCGGTTGAACTGGATTCGCATCCTGCCGGGCGACCGGGTGACGGTGGAGTTCTCGCCCTACGACCTGAGTCGAGGACGGATCATCTACCGTTTCAAGTAACCGTCGGCGGGCCGACAGAGAAAGGAGTCAATGTGAAGGTCAAGGCTTCGATTAAGAAGCGTTGTGCCCATTGCGTGGTTGTCAAGCGCAAGGGCGTGGTCAGGGTAATCTGCAAACGCGACCCCAAGCACAAGCAGCGGCAGGGGTAGCCGAAACGCCGGGCTGGTCCTTGCCGTCGGGATGGGGATGGTGACGGCCCAAGCGGCATGGCGAAATATGTTTTCGTAACTGGCGGCGTGGTCTCGTCTCTGGGCAAGGGGATTGCCACGTCGTCAATCGGGCTGCTATTGAAGAGCCGCGGTCTTCGGGTGGTGCCGCTGAAGTTCGACCCCTACATCAACGTTGACCCGGGGACGATGAGCCCGTATCAGCACGGTGAGGTCTTTGTCACCGAGGATGGAGCCGAGACCGACCTTGACCTTGGTCACTATGAGCGGTTCATAGACCTGGAGCTGAGTCAGGACAACAACCTGACCGCCGGTCAGATTTATTCCTCGGTCATCGAGAAAGAACGGCGCGGCGAATACCTGGGTAAGACGATTCAGGTAGTGCCGCACATCACCGGCGAGATCAAGGACCGCATCCGCAAACTGGCCAACGCCCATGACGTGGTTATCACCGAGATTGGCGGCACGGTCGGCGACATTGAGGGGCTGCCATTTCTGGAAGCAGCCCGGCAGTTTGCCCTCGAGGAGGGGCGGCACAATGTCTGCTTCATTCACCTGACGCTGGTGCCTTATATTCGGGCGGCGGGTGAGTATAAGACCAAGCCAACTCAGCACTCGGTGCGCGAGCTGCAGAACTTGGGAATCCAGCCGGACATTGTGATGTGTCGAACCGAGACGCGGCTGCCGCAGTCGGCCCGTGACAAGATTGCTCTGTTCTGCAACGTCCGGCCCGAGGCAGTGATTGAGGCGGTGGACGTACCTAACATCTACCAGATTCCGCTCGTGTTTCACCAACAGGGGCTGGACGGCCTGATTGTTCGACTGCTGGGGCTGCGGACAGAGCGGCCAGACCTTGGGGCCTGGCAGCGTTTTGTCGAGCGGCAGTCACTGGCGAGCGGCCTCGTTCGTATCGGGATGTGCGGCAAGTATGTCGGATTGCACGATTCCTACAAGTCAGTGATTGAGGCTGTCAATCACGCGGCGGCGGCGAACGGTGTCAACGTTGAGATTCGCTGGCTTGAGGCTGAGGAGCTGCGGTCGGACACGGTTGCCGAGCAGTTATCAGGACTGGCCGGGGTTATCGTGCCGGGCGGTTTCGGCATGCGCGGCATCGAGGGCAAGCTGACCGCTATCCGCTACTGCCGCGAGCAGGGCATTCCGTTTCTGGGGCTGTGCGTTGGCCTGCATTGTGCGGTCGTCGAGTTCGCCCGTAATGTCTGCGGTCTCGGTGGGGCCAATTCGACTGAGTTCAATCCCCGGACTCCGCATCCGGTCATCTTTCTGATGCCGGGTCAGCGTGGCCGTCGCCGCAAGGGTGGCACGATGCGGCTGGGTGCCTGGCCCTGTCGTATCCGGAAGGGGACTTTGGCCTGGCGCTGCTACCGGCGGACAGCGGTAAGTGAACGGCACCGGCACCGTTACGAGGTCAATAACAAGTATCTGCCGCTGCTGGCGCGCAAGGGTCTGGTGGCGTCGGGCCGCTCGCCGGATGGCCAGTTGGTTGAGATTGTCGAGCTGCCCAAACACCCTTTCTTCATCGCCAGCCAGTTCCATCCGGAGTTCAAGTCGCGGCCATTGCGGCCCCATCCGCTTTTTAGCGGGTTCATTCGTGCCAGCCATGAGCTTAGCCAGCGTCGCACTGACGCTAGTTCGAGCGCTGCCGGCTAGGCCGGCCCGAGCCCTAGCACAACTGCTGGTAATTCTTTATCTTTGGCTGCGACCACGCTATCGTCACGAGATTAGAACGAATTGCGAGCTGGTGTTAGGAGCAGCGCCGAGCCGATTCTGGTTTCAAAATGCCCGACGGGTAGGCCAGAATCTTGCCGCAATGGCCAAGGCATCGAGCGCTTGGGGTAAGGCTTTGATTGACACCGCGGTCATCCAGTGGGAGAATCATCATGGTCAAAGGCTGGAACGAGAGTTGCATAGCGTCATGGTCTCTTTTCACTTCGGGGTCTGGGAGTACCTGCCCCAGGTTTTTGCTGCCCGCGGTTTTGCAGTAAGGCTGGCTATTGGGAAGCAGCAGGACAGAGCTTTGCAGAAGCAGCTTGCGGCGCAGCGAGCGAGTGGCGGCGTCAGACTGTTGCGAACCCTTCGCGAGTTACTGCGACTGCCGGACAGGCCGACGCTGAGCGGCTTTATGCTCGATAACACCAGCCAAGGCAGCCAGCGCTGGGTCGTTCTGGACCGGCTGGCAGTGCGGCTGCCGACAGTGCCGTTTCGGCTGGCAGAAAGAACGAAGACCCGGGTCATTCCTTTGTTTGCAAGACTTGAGCGCGGCCGACTTTGTGTTGAGGTGGCCGAAGCCGGCGATGAGCCGGCAGTAGTCCGTTCATTGCTGGCTCGGGTGCGCCGCTATCCGCTTGACTGGGTTTGGTGGGGCAAGGCCGGCGCACTGAAGCGGGTGGCGAGATGAGGCGAGTTGCGGCCGTCCTGTTGCTCGGCCAAGTATTGGTCGGTTGCGGTGAGAAACCGGTCGCGGTTGAGGAGCGAAACCTGCCCAGTCAGATTGTTGACTCACTGGTCCTGCACGAGAGTCGGTCGGGTAACCGGCTGTACACGCTCGAAGCTGATTCGGCTTATGTGTATGACGACGAGCAGCGGGCCGAGCTGGTTCGGCCCAGGGTGACCTTCTATGATGCGACTGGTCGGGTTGACTCGCGGTTGGTGGCTGATGCGGGAACGGTCTATTCCCAATCAGAGGATTTGGTTGCCCGGGGCAATGTGGTGGTGGTGACAGCCGAAAGCACGCGGCTGGTAACCGATTCGCTCTGCTGGAGCAACAGCCGGCAGGTGGTGACCACCGAGGCGGCAGTCGAGATCAGGACGCCGAGAGGGGTGGTACGCGGTCAGGGGTTGCGTTCCGACGCCGGGCTGGGGCGAATCGAGATTCTGAGCGAAGTCAGAGGAGAGTCTGACTACCGGTTTGAGACCGGGAGATAGTATGGGGGGCAGAGAGGTTATGAAGTGGGCCAAAGGCCAAAAGGCAAGAGCCAAGAGGCAAAAGGCAAGGAGCAAGAGTGAAGGGGCGAGTGTGGCAGAGTGTAGAGGGCCGAATGGCGCGGAAGGAAGGTGTCACCCCGAGCGGAGTCGAGGGGTCTTTGGGCTGAGGGGGGAGAATGCAAAAGGCATGAGGCAAGAGGCAAAAGCTAAGAGGCAAAAGCCAAAAGCCAGAAGCCAAAGGTCAAGAGTGGCGCGGGTGGCTCTCTTGGTTTGCTCTCTCGGGTTCGGCTGGGTGGCAGTGGTGGGTGCGGCTCAGCTCTTTGCCCGGCGGATGGAGGTGGTGCGGCTGCCCGAAGGTCAGGCAACAATCTTTCGCGACAGCGTGGTCATTACCGATGACCCGACCCGGATTGAGGCGAACGTGGCCCGGCTTTATGACCATCTCGGGCTGGCAGTAATCAGCGAATCGGTGCGAATCGAAAGCCCGGATGCCGATATCCAGGCTGACTCGGCATTTTACTACCTGAACGAGCGACGGGCTGAGCTGTATGGCAATGTCCGGGTGCGCCGGGAGTCGCTTGATATCGCGGCGCCGACGATTCGCTATCTGGCCGACAGCAAGCTGGTTGAGGCGCGGGACGGAGTGACGCTGGTCAACCGGGACGGTCGGTTTCGCTTGACCGGCCAGCGGGGCAATTATGACCTTGCCGGTGACAGCGGGGTTGTTGACCGTTCGCCGCTTCTGGTCTGGCACCGCGAAGGCGATTCGGCCCGAGTCACCAGCCGGGAGATGGTCTGGAACGAGCGCGAGTCGCGGGCAGTGGCGCGCGGCAATGTCCGGCTCTATTCCGGGGCCAGCGAGGTGAGCTGCGACACGATTGTCTATCTGGCCGGTCCGGATTCCGGGCTTGCCATTGGCGGGCCGACGGTGCGGGACAGTGTCAGCCGGGCTGGCGGCGATTCGCTGAGCTTCCGGATTCGGGACGGAGCCTTGCAGGAGGTGCTGATTGCCGGTCGCGCCAGCGGCGAGTATCGGACTCGGGGCGGAGAACGGGTCGAGGTAGCAGGCCAGACAATCAGGATTGAGTTTGACCGTGGCGCTGTCGAGCGCATCACTGTGACCGCGCTCGGGATGGGTCGGTTGATTCGAACGGGAGAAAACGAGTGAAGCCCGGGACAAGGCTCGAAGCGCACGGGCTGGTCAAACGGTATGGCGGCCATCGGGTGGTGGATGAGGTCTCGCTGGCGCTGGCCGCGGGCGAGATTGTTGGGCTGCTCGGGCCGAACGGCGCGGGCAAGACCACGACCTTTCACATGATTACCGGCTTTATCCGGCCGGAAGGCGGCAGGATAACCCTCGGCGAGCACGATATCACCCGGCTGCCGGTGTACCGGCGAGCGCGGCTCGGGCTGGGCTATCTCTCGCAGGAGCCTTCGATATTCCGCAAGCTGACAGTGGAGCAGAACATCCGGGCGATTCTTGAGATGCTCGGGCTGCCTAAGCCGGAGCAGCAGCGCCGTACCGATGAGCTTTTAGTCAAGTTCAACATTGCCGGGCTGCGCCGGCAGCGGGGCGAGACTCTTTCCGGCGGTGAGCGGCGGCGGGTCGAGCTGGCCCGGGCACTCGCCTCGCGGCCGGCCTTTCTGCTGCTCGATGAGCCGTTCACCGGCATTGACCCGATTGTCCGGGCCGAGATACAGGACATCGTCCGGCAACTCCGTGACGAGGGGCTTGGCATCCTGATAACCGACCACAACGTGCGTGAGACCCTCGAAATCACCGACCGGGCCTACATCATGTACGATGCGCGGGTGCTGCTCTCGGGCTCGGCCCAGGAACTGGTGAACGACGAGAAGGCGCGCGAGCTTTACCTTGGGGAGCGGTTTCGGATATGAGACTGAGCCAAGACCAGACTCAGGTCCAGCGGCTGGAACTGCAGCAGCGGATGGCCGTGATGCTGATGATGAATATTCTGCATGCCACGGCCCTCGACCTTGAACGGCTGGTTACTACCGAGCTGGAAAAGAACCCGGCCCTCGAATACGCTGACGACAATCCGCTGGCTGATGGCGAGCGTCAGCCGGCTGAGAGTGCCGAGGAATCGGCGCCAGCAGAACCGGCCCGTAGCGAGGAAGAGATTATTCCGACCGAACCGGGCGAGGAGTATTCACTCGGCGAGCTGCTGCCGGACGACAGCTACCTGCCGTCGAGCGGGTCCAGCACCGAGCGCGACGACGATGTTAGTGGTGTTGAGTTGGCGGCCGGGCCTGAGGCCTCGCTTGCCGACCGGCTGCTGCCCCAGCTCCGTTCGATTCTCGGTGAGGAGGACGTCGGGACCGCCCAATACATCATCGAGTCACTCGATGATGACGGGTTTCTGACAATGGAGCCGGCCGAGATTGCCGAGGTGTGCGGCACAACCATCGAAAGGGTGATGGCGATACTGCACGTGATTCAGCGACTGGAGCCGGGCGGCATTGCCTGCCGGGATCGGCGCGAGTCGTTTATCGTCCAGCTTGAGCTGGCCGGCTACGGCCCGGACAGTCTGGAGCGGCGGCTGCTTGCCGATTACTGGGAACTGGTGATGAAAAAGGGGACGGCCCGAATCGCCCAGCTTTGTGGCGTGACCGAGGAAGCGGTGCGGGCGGCAATCGGGGTGATTGTTGGCCTCGAACCGCGGCCGGCCCGACGCTTTGCCGGCGGAGCAACCGAATACGTCTCGCCGGACTTCTCGGTTGAGTGGCGGGGTGACGAGCTGGTGGTAGTGGCGAACGACGACCGGATACCAAGGCTGCGGCTCTCGCGCCAGTACCGGGAGATTCTGATGGACCCCAAGTCGTATCCACGCGAGCAGGTTGCCTTTGCCCGCGAGAAGCTCGCCCGGGCCAGACTGTTCCTCGAAGCGATCGAGTCGCGGCGCCGGACCCTCGGGCGGCTCGTGCAACTGGTGGTTGATGAACAGCACGAGTTCTTCCTGCACGGGCCAGAGCACCTAAAGCCGGCCACCCTGCGGCAGGCAGCGCGGACTCTCGGCGTCAATCCCTCAACGATGTCGCGGGCGGTTGCCGGCAAATATGTCGAAACGCCGCATGGCATCTTCCCGCTCGGATACTTCTTCAAGGCCGGCACTGGCGAGCGGTCACGGACAAGCATCAAGGAGCGGGTGCAGGCGATTGTCAATGCCGAGGACAAGAACCAGCCGCTTACCGACGAGGAGATCTGCGCCCGGCTGAAAGAAGAGGGCATCAGCATCTCGCGGCGGACAGTTGCCAAGTACCGGGGCGAGCTGGGCATAGCCGGCTGCAGCGAGCGAAAGGCGTTCTAGGAGCGATGCACGTAGTCGTTGGCACAGCCGGGCACATTGACCACGGCAAGAGCGCACTGGTGCGGGCCCTGACCGGTACCGACCCTGACCGGCTCAAAGAAGAAAAAGAGCGGGGGATGACAACCGACCTCGGGTTTGCGTTCCTTGGTGACAACATTACCCTGATAGACGTGCCGGGCCACGAGCGGTTTGTCCGCCACATGCTCGCCGGCGCCAGCACCATTGACCTCGTGCTGCTCGTCATTGCCGCCGACGACGGTGTGATGCCCCAGACCCGGGAACACTTCGAAATCTGCCGACTGATGGGCATCCGCAAGGGCATTATCGTCATCAACAAGGCCGATCTCGTCGAAGAGGAGATGCTCGAACTGGTCAAGCTCGATGCCCTAGAACTCGTGCGCGGCTCTTTTCTTGAGGGCGCGCCGCTCGTCGTCGTCTCGGCCCTGACCGGCGCCGGCATCCCCAAGCTGCGCCAGACGATTGTCGAACTGGCCCAGACCGTGCCGCCCAAGCCGGACCGGGGCGTTTTCCGGATGCCGATTGACCGCAACTTCGTGATGAAGGGATTCGGTACGGTTGTGGCCGGCACCGTCCTCTCCGGCAGCGTCCGAGTCGGCGACCGGCTCGAACTGCTGCCCGAACGACGGGAGGTGCGCGTCCGCGGCATCCAGAAACACGGTCAGCCAGCCGAGCTTGCCGGACTGGGCGAGCGGGCTGCCCTCAACCTGCAAGGCATCGAACGCGAGGCGGCAATGCGCGGCAACGTGCTGGCCACGCCCGGCTACTACTCGCCAACCGAGCAGTTCAACGCCTGGTGCTACTTGCTCAAAGATGCCGGACGGCCGCTGCGGAACCTGACCCGGCTCAAACTTCACATCGGCACCGCCGAGGTGATGTGCCGAGTGCTGCTTCTGGACACCCGGGAACTGGCGCCCGGAGCCGAGGCCTTTGTCCAGTGCCGGCTTGAAGAACCGGTTGTCTGTGACTGGGACGACCACTTTGTGCTGCGGACATTCTCTCCGCAACGGACAATCGGCGGCGGCGTGGTGCTCGAAGCCAACCCCCAAAAAGAGCGCCGGTTTGACAAGGCAGTCATAGACCGACTGGCCGCGCTCCGTCGCGGCGAAGCCGGGGGCGTGCTGGAACAATATCTCCTCAAGGCCGGGTTTGAAGCCAAGACACTGGCCGTAGCCGCGCGCGAGCTGGCCCTCGCCGACAACGATGCCCGGGCCATGCTCGACCACTTGGTCAGAACCGGCAAAGTGCGCCGGGTCGAGTTTGAATCAAAAGAGTACCTTCTCCACGAGCAGGTGATAAGTCGGGCGCGCGAAGCGGTGCGCGAGACTTTGGCCGGGTTCCACCACGACAACCCTTTTCGGCTGGGGATGAAGCGACCCGAACTGCGGGCCAAAGCCGGGGCCGGAATGTCGGTGCCGCTGTTTGAGACAGTCCTGGCCGGACTGGTAACAGGTGGCGAGGTCGTGGTCGAAGATGACCGGGTGCGACTGGCAACCCACACGCTCAAACTGGGTCCGGCCGAGCAGAAACAGTTTGACCGGGTGGCGGCGCTGTATCAGGAGCTGGGATTTGCCCCGCCGCCACTGGCCGAGGCACTGGCCGGTGTCGAGAAGCGGCTGGCAGATCGGGTACGAACTGCCCTGCTTGAGTCGGGCACGCTGATTGATGTCGGTGAATCAGTGATACTCCATCGGGATGTGGTGCGTCATGCCGAAGATGTCATCCGCGGCGTTTTCGCGACCCGGGACGAGCTGACCGCTTCGGAAATCAGACAGGCGCTTGGGGCAACTCGGAAGTATGTGATTCCGCTGCTGAATTACTTTGATGCGCACGGCCTTACCCAGCGGCGAGGTGAGGTGCGGGTGCTGCGACAGCACTCGGCTAAGTGATGAAGAACCGGAAGAAGACGAGATGGCAAAAAGAGGCATACTCGCGACCGTCTCCTGTGCTGGCTGAGCGTCCAAGCTTGGCAAGGCGCAGTTGGCGCAAGCACTGGCAGGGCTGAAACGCCCCACCGACCCGCGGTTGCTGGTCGGTATCAACACGGCTGACGACGCCGGGGTCTATCTGCTGCGTGATGGCCTGGCGCTCGTTCAGACCGTTGACATGCTGACCCCGATGGTTGAAGACCCGTACACTTTTGGCCGGATTGCCGCAACGAACTCGCTATCCGACGTCTATGCTATGGGCGGCCGGCCGCTGACTGCCCTGAACATCGTCGGCTTTCCCGGGCCGATGGACAAGCGCGTGCTCGGTGAGATACTGCGCGGGGGGCAGGATGCAGTTGAGGAGGCGGGCGCGGTCGTGGCTGGCGGACATACTTTCAATGAGAAGGAGATCAAGTTCGGTCTGGCCGTGACCGGCGAGATTGACCCGGCCAGAATTGTCACCAACGCAGCGGCCAAGCCGGGTGACATCCTGGTGTTGACCAAGCCGCTCGGCACCGGCGTCTTTGCTCAGATGATGATGACTCTCGATGAAGTTGACCGGCAGCTATATGATGCGGCAGTGGAGTGGATGACAAGGCTCAATCGGGCCGCATCAACGATAATGCTCGCTTGTGGTGTCGTGAGTGCCACGGATATCACTGGCTACGGACTGCTTGGCCACTGTCAGGAGATGGCCGAGGCGTCAGCAGTACGGATGAAGATTAGGGCCGAGGCGGTGCCGTTGCTGCCGGGGGTGCGCGAACTTGCTGCCCAGTTTGTTGACCCGGGCGTGTTGATGAACGAGACCTCGTTCGGGCCAAAGGTGTCGTTTGCTGACGACGTTGCGCCGGAGTTGCGGCAGTTGCTCTGGGAGTCGCAGAGCTCAGGCGGGCTGCTTGTCTGCCTTCGGCCAGAGCGGTTGGCCGATTTCAGGGAGCAGGCCGAGAAGGCAGGCTCCCTCGGCTTAGCTCGGGACAGGCTCCTTGCTGCGGTCATCGGCACGGTGGTCGCCGGCGAGCCAGGGACAATCGAGGTGACCGCATGAGCCTGACCGCACCCAGCTTTCAGCCCTTTCCACTAGCCCCCCCACCAGTCCTCATTGCCTTCGTGCTCCGGCGGTCAGTTTTTTCCCTGTGACCATGTTCTGGCGCGAGCTTGGCCTGAAGCTACGGGAACGGCTCTGGTCGCCAGAGCAAGTCGCCGGTTACATCACTAAGGCCATTCAGGTTGTGATTGTGCTGGCCGCAGCACTGTTGCTCTATCTGCTGGCTGGCATTTTCGTGCGACGGTTCCTGCGCCAGGCGCACGAGCGTCGGGCCAAGACCCTTGTATCGCTGGCACACAGCGTGCTTGGCTATGTGATTCTTTTTGGAGCGCTGATTCTCATCTTGCGGGCACTGGGCGTTGATTACACGGCGATTCTGGCCGGTGCCGGAGTGGTGGGGCTGGCAGTCGGGTTTGGGGCCCAGACCCTGATTCGGGATTTCATATCCGGCTTCTTTCTGTTGCTTGAGGACCTCATTAGCGTTGGTGACTGGGTGACAGTGCTGCCGAATGGGCCGAGCGGTACAGTCGAGGATATCGGGCTGCGGATTACTCGGATTCGCGGGTTTGACGGGACGCTGCACGTGGTTCCGAATGGCGAACTGACCCGGTTCGGCAATGCCAATCGTGGTTTCATGCGGGCGCTGGTGGCAGTTGATATTGCCTATGAGCAGGATGCAGCCAAGGGCATGGCCATTGCTGCGAAAGTGGCTGCAGAGTGGGCGGCTGAGCGTTCGGATATCGTAATCGAGCCGCCGGAAGTGCAAGGTATTGTTGCCTTTGGAGAATCGGGGATGACGATTAGGGTCGTAGCCAAAGTGAAGCCGTTGCAGCACTGGCAGGCTGAGCGCGAGCTGCGCAATCGGCTGAAGCAAGCGTTTGACGCCCAAGGCATTGAGATTCCGTTCCCGCGGCGGGTAGTCTATACCCGCGACGACCCTTCCCCGCACAACTGACGGCTGTCAGCGGTTCGGACCTACCACCAAGGCCAGAAAGATACCCGGCTCGAATCGTAACATTGTTGGGCGACAGACTATCGCCCTACATCGTCATTAGGGTGCAGGAGGTCAAGGGGGAGTCGTTCCCGGGGTGACCCGTGGGGGTAGTTTCGAAGCCAAACGCAAGGGGAGTCGCTGCACGATTTGAATCTCTATGTTCCAGCAGAATAAGGGCTTGAGCGCTGTGATTAGGTTGGAGCCGAGGATGGGTTTCAGAACTGGGTTGGTTTGGTCTGTCAGGGCCCAGGTTTGTGGATGGTCATGACTCGGTTCGGGTAGGGGAAGGGGACGAGGGATGGTGAGTAGGGCTAGTGAGAAGAACTAGTGGGAGGGCTGTGCAGAGGGCAGGGGCAGGAAGGGTGCGGCGATTCCTCGGGCAAGGACAGCCTTCGGAATGACAGGGCAGGGATGGCTAGTGGGGAGGCTGGTGGCTAGGCGGGGTTGTCGATCTGTTCTTCGGGCGTCGTGTCGGTTGTGGCTGGTTCGGGCGCGATCGGGTTGGTGATGACGATGAGGGCGCCGGCGATTGAGCCGCTGGCGTCGCGGAGGGCTTCGATGCAGATGGCCGAGAATGGCAGGCCGGGCAGGATTTCACATTCTTGGTGGCCGCTGGCTCCAGCGAGTGTTTCTTCAAGGCTTTGGGCAAGGGCGGCAAGGCGCGGAAATTCGCTCAGGTTGCGGCCAATGGCGTCGCTGGCGCGGCAGCCGAGCAGGGGTTCGGTGGGTGGATTGGCGTAGAGGAGTTTGGGGGTGCGGTCAACGACGAGGACGCCTTCGCTGATGTCGCCGGCGAGGAGCCGAAACCGCCGTTCGAGGAGCTGGATGCGCTCGGTTTTGCGGCTGTCGAATTCGCGCAGCCGGGCAAAGAGCCGGTTGAGTTGGCGGGCGAGCGAGCCGATTTCGTCGTTGGTGGGTACGGTGATGCGGGTGGTGAGGTCGCCTTGTTCGGCGCGGCGCAGGGCGTTGGCGATGCGCTTGACCGGCAGGACTATCTGTTGGGGCAGGACGATAACGAGCCAAATGAGGATGGCGACGGTGATGAGCAGGGCGGTGACGATGTTACGCTGGCCCCAGGCGGAGAGTTGCTGGCCGCGGAGCTGGTGGAGGGCGATGATGCGGCTGGCCAGGGCCAGAGTTGAGTCGGATTGTTCGACGATGGCAGCGTTGAGCTGGCGGATGCGGGTTTCGACCGGAGCGGCAAGGGTTGAGGGGAGGCTTGGTTCGAGGATGAGGATTGCGCCGTTGCTGCTTTGGCCGGGTGGGGTGGTGGTGTCGGTGGCGGGCCGGGTGAATTCGAGTCCGGCAGTTTGGCGGAAGCTTTCGAGACAGCGGGCTATGGAGTCGAGGAAGGGGGCGAGGGCTGGTTCGAGGAGCCGGCTGCGGGCGACTAGTCCGCCGATGCGACTGAGCGCGGCCTGGGCCTGCCAGAACTCGGCTGAGTCGCGGGTGCGGACAAAGTTCTCGTAGTGGCGGCGGGCCCGGGCGAATTCGAGGGGGATGCGGTTGCCGGTCTGGACGAGTTCGATGCCTTGGTTGACGATGCGGCTGGTGACGGTGTTGAGGGAGCGGATGTAGAAGACCGAGAGGACGACGACTGGTATGAGCAGCGCGGCAACCGCGAGCATGGCCAAAACCATCCGGGCGCGGATGGAGAGGCGGCGGAGCGAGGATGAGGAGGGAATCAGGGGTTTCATTCGCGGCCGGTGGCTAGTCGTTCGATGTCGTCGTCGTGGCCGACGATAACGATGATGTCGTCTTGTTCGATTCTGTCGCTGGGGCCGGGGATGTCGTTGATGCGCTCCTCAAAGGTGTTTTCGCCGTCCTCGCCGACTATCGGCACCCGTTTTTTGATGGCGACGACGTTGACGTTGTAGCGGGTGCGGATAGCGAGTTCGCCCAACTTCCGGCCAATCATCTCGCGGCGCGGCTTGATTTCGGCGAGCGAGTGGCCGCTGGCAAGGGTTATCTGTTCGACGACGTCCGGGGCAATCAGACTTTTGGCAACCTGGTCGCCCATCTGTTCTTCGATGAGGACGGTGCGGTCGGCACCGACGTCGGTGAGTATCTGGGCGTGGATGGCGGTGGCGGCGCGGGCGACAATGTAGCCGGCGCCAAGGCGATGGAGGATGGCGGTGGTAAGGATGGCGGCTTCCATCCGCTCGCCCATGGCGACGACAACCGCGTCCACATCGAGAACGCCGGAGTTGGCCAGCGCTTCTTCGTCGGTGGCGTCGAAGCAGAGGGCCTGAGTGATGTCGTCTTTGATGGATTCGACCCGTTTGGGGTCAGAGTCAATGCCGATGACCTCGGCGCCTTTTTCGACCAGGGTGCGAGCGACCCGGCCGCCAAAAGTGCCAAGGCCGATTACTGCAAATTGCTTCATACTTTCTCCTTATCCGACCATTATCCGGGCGTCCGGATAGCGAATCGGCAGGGCCGCGCGCCGGCTGCTCATCGCCAGGGTGAGGGTGAGCGGGCCGATGCGGCCGATGTACATCAGGGCGGTGACCGCCAGCTTGCCCGGCGGCGACAGGGCCGGGGTCAGGCCGGTTGAGAGGCCGACCGTGCCGAAGGCGGAAACCGTCTCAAAAAGAATGTTGGCAAATGGCGCCGGTTCGGTGACGAGCAGTAGGGCAAAGAAGCCGGCGACGATGAGGCCGGAGACAGCAGTGATGGCAGTGGCGCGATAGACAACGTCGTGGGGGATTGACCGACCGGCAACCGCGATTTCTTCCTCGCCGCGGATGCGGCTCCGCACCGAGAGAAAGAGCACGGCCAGGGTTGAGGTCTTGATGCCGCCGCCGGTGCCGCCGGGTGACGCGCCGATGAACATCAGTATCACCCAAGCGAGCAGGGTGACCGGCCGGAGGTTGTCAAAAGGGACGGTGTTGAAGCCGGCGGTGCGGGGAGTGACGGCTTGAAAGAGGGCGGCGAGCAGTTTGGTGCCGAGCGGCAGGGGTGCGAGAGCATTGTCGTATTCGAAGAAGAAGAAAAAGATGGTGCCGCCGAGGATGAGTAGGCCCGAGGTGACGAGCACCAGCCGGGCGTGGACCGTGAGCCGGCGCAGGACCGCAAGGGGCCGGCGGAAGGTCTGGCGGTTGAGCAGCTCGTGGACAACGCTGAAGCCGAGCCCGCCAGTGATAATCAGGCCGATGATGACAAGATTGGTGATGATGTCGCCGCGGAACCGCACGAGCGAATCGGAGAAGAGGGCGAAGCCGGCGTTGCAGAAGGCCGAGACCGAGTGAAAGACCGCGGCCATCAGGGTGGTGCCGGCGCTGGGGAATTGGGCCCGCCAGTGGAGAAAGAGCAGAGCCGCGCCGCCCGCTTCGACCGTGACGGTCAAAAGGAAGATGTAGCGGAGGGTGCGGAGAATATCAATGTCGCGGGTCTGCTCAATCATCGTGGTGAAGGTGCTGCGCTGGCCAAGGCCGAGCCGGCGGCCAAAGGCAGCAACGATGCTCGCGGAGAAGGTCATGATGCCGAGGCCGCCAAGCTGAATCAGGATGAGGATGACGAGTTGGCCAAAGGGCGAGAAGAAGGTGGCAGTGTCGCGGACGGTCAGGCCGGTGACGCAGACCGCGGAGGTAGCGGTGAAGAGGGCGTCGAGCAGGCCCGGGCCGCGGCCGCTCGCGGCGGCAATCGGCAAGGTGAGCAGGACTGTGCCGGCGGCAATCAGGCCGAGGAAACTGAGCGCCAGCATCTGGACCGGCTGACGGCGGAGTCTTTCGATAACTGTGGCAAAGCGGCGCGAGCGGGAGAAGACCTGAAAGACGACCATTAGCTGGCGGATTGCGATGACTACGAGGCCCGGGCCGCCGCGGAGGAGCAGGAGCAGGATGGGCAGAAAGAGTAGCAGGTCGAACCAGCGCGAACGGAGGTACTCGCGAAAAGTCGGGGTATGGATAAAGCCGAGAACGATGTCAGTAAGGACCAGAATTGAGGCAACGACTGTCAGCAGTTTGGGCAGCCAGCTTGCCTGCACTAGAACCGGAAGCAGATAGCCGGACCGGAGCAGAACTAGGAGCAGGGAGACGGCGACAACAACGGTGACAGCGAGCTGGTAGCGGCCAAGCCAGGCTGGCAGCGGCCGGTCAGAACGGATTATCGAGAAGCGACGGGGCAGCGGCATATAGGGTTAGAGTGGTGAGAGGCAAAGGCGAAAAGCCAAAAGCTAAAAGGCAAGGGGCAGGAGGAGGGCGGAACGCAGGCTAACCTGCCGGCACAAAGAGGGTTACATAGCGCCAGGCGCATTGTCTTGGTGTTGAACTAGTTGGCCTTTGGGCCGAGGAGGGACATGGTAGGATAGATTATCGGCCGCAATTGGCGGGTGTCAAGATGGCTGGGAAAGACGCCCTCGGTCCGATTCGAGCACTAGGGCCAGGCCGAGCGCGGCCCCGAGACCAAGGCAGCCGCCGAAAATAAACGGCGCGCGCGGGCCCCAGAGGCTCCAGAGCGCGCCAGCAATCAGCGACGCGGGCAGGAGCCCGATTCCGACTAGCGTTGCGTGCAGGCCGATGAAGGTGGCCCGTTGCTCAGCCGGCGCGATGTCGGCCACCAGCGCCTTTTCCAGGCCCTCGGTCAGGGCGCTGTACAGGCCGTAGCTGGCGAAGAGGGGCCAGACGAGGGCAGGCCGGCCAGCGAGGGCAAAGCCGAGATAGACCAGGCCGTAGAACGAGTAGCCAGCAATGAGCAGTTTTTTGCGACCCATCCGGTCAGCCAGCCGGCCAGCCGGATAGGAGACCACGCCATAGATGAGGTTATAGAGGAGGTAGGCGGCGAGCACAGCCGCGACCGGCAGGCCGAGATTCTTGGCCCGCAGAATCAGAAACGTGTTCGACGAGTTGCCAAGCGCAAAGACGAACACGACCAGAAGAAACCAGCGCAGCCGGGCCGGAATAGCTCGGAAGGTAAGTGGCGGCAGAGTGGTGGTTGGTCTGGCAGTTCGCTCCCGGATGAGGAACAGGGCGAGGACGCCGACGGCAGCGGGAATGAGCGAGAAAAGAAAGATGCGCTGGTAATCGTGGCGGCCGAGGCCACTCGGCAGAGTTTGCACGAGGATTATCGCCACAATCACACCGGCAGCAGCGCCGAGGGTGTCCATCGCGCGGTGGAGGCCATAAGCAGCGCCCCGCCGGCCAGCAGGGGTCGAGTCGGCAATCAGGGCGTCGCGAGGAGCGGTACGGATGCCTTTGCCAAAGCGGTCCACTAGCCGGCCAGCAAGGACCATTACCCAGCCAGTAGAAAGGTAGAGCAGGAGCTTGCCGAATAGCGAGCCGGAGTAGCCGGCAATCGTGACCGGTTTGCGCTGACGGAGCTTGTCCGAGAAACGGCCAGCAAAGACTTTCAGAATCGAAGCAGTGCTTTCGGCCAGACCCTCAATCAGGCCGAGCAGGGCGGGTGGAGTGCCGAGACTCGTAAGATAGAGCGGCACCAGCGGATAGACCATCTCGGTCGAAAGGTCGGTAAAGAAGCTGGTTATGCCAGTCACGATGACGTTCCACATGAGCAGGAGTCTAGGAGCTTGGCGGGATGAGTCAAGCCGACTTCTCTGGCGGACGCAATCACCAGCATTGACAGCTGCCGCGGCCAGGGGCTATACTGGCGATTATGGAAGGGCTGATTCTCTCCCTGCGTAGCCTGAGTGCTACCGCGCTCGGGCTGGCCAAGAGGCTCGGCGACTACCGGTCCCTGCTGTCGGCTCCAGTCAACAACGTCCACAAACGAGAGCAGCTTTTGGCCGAGATTACCAAGCAGGCTGCGACCCTGCCGCCGGCTGAGGTACGGGCGAACCTCGAGGAGTGGATTGCCGGGGAGCGGGCCGAAATTGAAGGAGCCAAGGCCGAGTTCCGGTTCCAGTTTGGCCGGCAGTTGCTGGCGGCGCTGGAAGGCTCAGGGATGACGGTGCGCGGCCAGTTGCCCTTGTTGCGGGTGGGCCTGTTCACAATCAAGGCCGATTTCGCGGCCGGCGCCGCGACCGTCTTTTGGGGGCCGGAGATCGAGAAGCTAAAGTCGGGAATCAGGCTTGAGCCGCTGAGTTTGGCCAAGACCGTGCGCAGCTTTGGGGAGCGCCTGACCGCGCGGGCGATTCCGCCGGAGCGATTGCTCGGGCAGCTTGCGACTGCCTACGAGCGCTACTGCCTTCTCAATGGCCAGAGTGTCGGCAGTCGGGTCTTTCTCGTTGACCTTTTGTCGGAGCTCGTGCTGCTGCTGCAGCCGGCGAGCTTTCGGCTCAATCCGACGCAGGAGAAGTTTGTTGACTATCCCCGGATTCGTTTCAGCTATGACCTCTATCGGCTGAAGCAGGCTGGGCAGTTTGTCACCGGCGGGCGGCGACTGAAGTTGCATGTGGCCAATTTCGACGCGACAACCGAAAAGGCAAAGGCGCTCTGGGTGCCGGACAACGATGCCGGCGACGGAACGCACTATTCTTATGTCTCATTCACCGTCGTGGAGTAGTTGATGGACAGGCAACTGGCGCAGGCGATTCTGATGAAGCTCGGCTCAACCGGCACGCCGCCGGAGTTTGGGATTGACCAGTTCACGGTGGGACTGGAGCGCTACTTACAAGTGATTGAAGAAGAATACCTAAACGGGATTCTTAAGTACAATCTTTCGAGTTTCAAGCTTGTGACCGGCAACTACGGTGGCGGCAAGACTCACTTTCTTTTTGCTGTCCGGGACCTAGCGTTCCGGCACAACTACTGTGTCGCCTATGTCAGTCTGAATCCAACCGAGTGTCCGTTCGACAAGCTCGAACTCGTCTATAAGGGCATTGCGGCCAATCTGACGAGTCCTGGCCCGACTGACACACCGGCCCGCTTCGCCGACAAAGGTATCGAAAACGTAATCAAACGTTGGGTCGCAGAGCAGCGACGGCAGCAGGACCGGGTGGATTCACTGCGCAGTTACCTCGAGACCCTGCCGGTGACCGAGAGCACCAGCTTCAGTAATGCGGTGCGGGGTGCGTTTGGGGCGTCACTTGCTGAGGATAGCGAAGGGTTCAGCGAGCTCTGTCAGTGGCTCGAGGGTGAGGAGGTTGCCAAGGACGTGCGGGCCCAGTACCGTATCTCCGAGCGGATAGACAAGGCGACTGCGTTTCGGATGCTGCGCTCGCTAATCCAATGGGTTCACTCTATCGGCTACTCCGGTCTCGTCTTTCTCTTTGACGAGGCCGAGCGGGGAATGTCAATATCGTCGTCGCGAGACAAGCGGCGGGCGCTGGACAACCTGCGGCAGATAGTAGATGAATGCGGCAATTCGCGACTGCCGGGGGCGATGTTCTTCTACGCCGTGCCGGACGAGAATCTGTTGCTCGAAGGCTCGGGCGGGGTCTATGAAGCGCTCAAACAGCGGCTGCGCAGTCCATTCAGCCAGACGAACCCGGTCGGCGTGCGCATCAACCTCGAAGACCTGGGAATCGAGCCTGTCGAGTTTCTGCACCGGCTGGGGGACAGGCTCGTGCGGCTGTTCGAGACTGCCTATGAGCTGAAGCTGCCCGAGGCGCGGCGCGACGGGGTCACGAGGACGTTGGCCGAACTGGCAGTATCGGCTTTTGCATTCGACGTCGGGTACCGGCGCCTGTTTGTGGTGGCGATGGTCGAAGCCCTGCACCAATTGCGGGCGAATCCTTCGCTACAGTTCGAACGGAAGGATGCCGAGAAGCTGCTGCGCGTCACGACGCAGAGGCTTGAGGCCGCCGGCAAGGCCGAGGTCGAAAGCCAGGAGTTCTAGCGCCGGACGGACGAGCCACCAATTGTTTTTCTGGTTTGGTGTTGGGCTAGGGACTTTGGGAGCAGATGGCTGGCGTTGAACCGATGAAGGGGGTAAGGCGGCGGCTCGTAAGCCACCCAGTTTTTGGGGAAGGCGAGGTACTCGACTCGCGTTGGCACGGCACCGAACTGCTCGTTCAGTTCACCAGCGGTCTGCGGCTCTGGCTGCCTACGCAGCGGGTACGGCTGCTGACCGGTATTGACATTGACATCGGCGATGCCAGCCCGGCCCTCGGCACGATTGATAAGGTGCAGGCGCGGCGGATGGTTGAGGCATTTCGGCTTGGGATTGTGCCGCATCAGGACGTCGAGAAGTTCACTTTTGGTCGTGAGAAACAGGTCGGGATAGTAGATGCGGCTCTGGCGGCGCTGGCTAAGGGCAAGGGCGATGTCTTTATGGTCGAGGGCGAGTACGGCACGGGCAAGACTCACATTCTGGAGTACATCCACCACCGGGCCCTTGGCGCCGGTATGGCGACGAGTCTGGTGCAGTTTGACCCGCAGGAGGTGGCCCCGCATCGGCCCAAGCGGGTCTATCGTGAAATCGTCCACAACCTGCGCTACATCAAGGACAGCCGGGAACACGGCTTTCGCGACCTGTTGCTTGCGGCAGGTGAGCTCGACTTGCGTGACCATGTCTTCTGGGGGCCGGTACTTGAGAAGCTGCGGCGGCTTGACCGCGGCCAGCTCGGCTCTGAGGTTTTCTGGCAATGGATTGAGGGGGAGAGCACCAAGGAATACGCAACCGAGCTTCGGAGTCCGTATCGGGTACGGGGCGGGCAGCGGATTCCGGCGCTCTACGATTTCTCGACTGCGGCTGACCTGTATTGCAACATCCTGTCAGGCCTGTCGTGGATTGCCTGGCAGCTCGGCATGAAGGGGCTTGTGCTCTTGATTGACGAGGCCGAGACGGTCACGCACCTCTGGGATATTATCTATCTCACCAAGAGTGTGAACTTCATGGACGGACTCGTGCGCACCGCCCAGAACGACCCGGAGCTGCGGCGTGTGAACGACCGGATGATTCACAATCGGGTCAAGCCGGTGCCCTACATCTACCGCGACCCCCACATCCTCTTGGTTTTTGCGACCACGCCTAGCCCATACGACTATGCCTACATCAAGCTGGCCAACCGCATCCGGCACCGGATTGAGCTGGAACAGTTGTCGGACAAGGCGCTAATGGATGCTTTCTCGACAATGGTCATGCTATACCGTCAGGCCTATCCCCAGTTTGAGATTACTGAGCTTGAACAGAAACAGTTGCTCCGTGAGGCCGCGAAGCGAAACATCGAGGGTATCCGTGCTTTCATCAAGTACTCGGTTGAGGCACTGGACGCGCGGCGCTGGGCTCAAATCAGCAGCCGTCAGTCCCAGACCCCCTGATGGCTAGTCACACCCAACGATGACATCGGCAGCAGTAGCCTCGATTCGTCAGGCGTTGCGCCGCACGTGGGTGCCGTTTTTTTCACGCTTCGGCCAGCTCACCGACATTCAGGTCCAGACGATTCCGAGGATACTGGCAGGCGAGAATCTGGTGGTCATCTCACCGGCCGCTTCGGGCAAAACCGATGGGGTGGTGGCCCCGGTTGTAGAGCGGCTCCTTGGCGGAGCTGGCGCTACAGCGGAGAGGAGTGGCCAACAGGGTCTGGCTGTGCTCTATGTCAGTCCGACGCGGGCGCTGGTAAACGACCTTTATCGCCGTCTGGTCGAGCCGATGGAATATTTGGGACTTACGGTCAGCCGCAAGACTGGTGATCATCCTGACATTGACGAGAGGCGGTTGCCGTTTCTGCTTCTGACGACACCGGAGTCGTTCGACTCTTTGCTCTGTCGGCACACTGCCATATTTCGGCAACTGGCGACGGTGATTCTAGATGAGCTGCATCTTCTTGACAACACGCCGCGGGGGGACCAGTTGCGGGTGCTGCTTCAGCGGCTGCGGCTGGTGAACCCGAACCTCACCTTCCATGCGTTGTCGGCAACGATTGACGACCTTGAGATTGGCCAACGTTACTTTTCGAACCCAACCGTTGTGGCGGTACCGGCGCAGCGGGAGATTAGTGTCGAGTATGCGGCGCTGGACGATAACTGGGAGGGTGAGCTGCTCGCCACTCTAAGGCGCAAAGGTTGCCGGAAGGTGCTTTGTTTTTTCAACGCCCGCTCGGCAGCGGAGAAGGCGGTGAAGCTTCTGGACCGACCGCCGTTCGCGGGCCGCTGCTGGGTGCATCACGGGTCGTTGAACAAGGCTGTGCGGGAGACAGTCGAACAGGCGATGAACCGGGAGCGAACCGGCCTGCTCTGCTGCACTTCGACGCTCGAACTGGGCATTGACATCGGCGACATTGACGCGGTGGTGCTGGTGCGGCCGCCGTTCAGTGTTTCCTCGCTGCTGCAACGGCTGGGTCGGGGCAATCGGCGCAGCCGGCTGCCGCTGCCGGTGATTGCCCTCTATGCCAACGCCTGGGAGCGGATGCTCTTTGAGACGTTCTTCGAGTGCGCTCGAACCGGTCGGCTCTACGAGAAGCGCTACACGCCCTCGCTGGCGGTGCTGCCCCAGCAAATCCTCTCCTACGCGTTTCAGCGCCGCCGGGTCGGGATGACGCGGGAGTCGTGTCGGCGCGCGCTGGTACCGCTGGTGACCGACGAGCGGCAGTTTGACCGGGCGTTTCGGCATCTGGTCGAGACCGGCGCGCTCGTCTCAAGCCAAGAGGGCATCTATCACACCGGCACCGCGGTCGAGCGGCAGGTGGAGTCAGGGAAGATTCATTCCAACATTCAGGACAAGTCGTTTGGCGAGTATGAGGTCCGCGATGTGACGAGCAACCAGCACATCGGCACGGTCTTTTTCGTCTATCGCCACTTCGTGCTGGCAGGCCGAAGCTGGGAGCTGGTCGAGCGCGATGAGAAACGGCGGCGGCTGCTGGTGCGGCCGCTGGCAGCAGTCACAACCAACACTCAGATTTTTGAAGGCACCGGCACCGGCGGCTACTACTATCGGCTGGCCACGGTGCTGAAACAGCGGCTCTTTCCGAACCTGGCTGAACAGCAGTTTCCCTACTTCCGCGACCGTAATGAGACAGTGCTGGTCCATCTTTTGGGCCAGACCTACGGCTATATCCTCGCTGAGGCGCTGGCTCTTCGGGGTAGGGAGGTGGCGGATATGCACGGCAAGCTGTTACTGCTTAGCGGGGCTGGTTCTGCTCCCAAGCTGCAACGGTTTTTGGCACCGGACCTTGGGAGCATCCGCGAGGTCGTCCGCGGGGCGCTGGCCCGACTCGAAGACAGTCTTGGCTCGGGCGCGTTCTTTCGTTTCCTGCCCGATGAGTTGCAGGTTGAAGACCACCTGCTGTCGCTCGACATTAGCGGGTTGCTTCGGTTCCTTTCGGAAATCGAGCTAGTCGAGCTGTCGCCAGAGGAGGTGACGGAGGCGATGAGGAGGATTTGTGGGCCGGCTAGTGGGGGGGCTAGTGGGAAGCGGCTTGCGAAGATGGATGGCGGCGCTAGGCTGTCACCGGTAACGCGATGACACTCCGACGACTGCTGGTGATAGCCTACTACACTCCGCCGCTTGGGCTTTCGGGCGTGATGCGGGTGACAAAGCTCTGCAAGTTCTTGCCCGAAGCAGGCTGGCGGCCGCTCATCCTCACGGTAAAGCCTGTCGCCTACTACTCGTATGACCCGGAGCTGCTCGCCGACCTGAAAGAGGCGAGGCTCTACCGCACCGAGACAGTTGACCCGAACCGACTGCTGCAGCTACTGCGGGCGCGGGCCAAGCGGCTTCAGCCGGCGCTAAAGAAAGTCGGGGGACTAGGGCCGCGGTTGCTCAACTACTTGCTCTTTCCCGACTCAAAGATTGGCTGGTTTCCATTCGGGTCAGCAGTCGGCCGGCATATCATTGACGCCGAGAAGCCGGCAGCGATTTTTGCCACTTCGCCGCCGTTCACGGCCCTGCTCCTCGGTGTCAGGCTGAAGGCCCACGCGCGGGTGCCGCTCGTTTGCGACTTTCGCGACCCCTGGCCGACCGGATTTGCCGAGCCGCCGCGACACCAGCGGGCAGCGCTGCGCCGACTGCGGCGCTACATTGTCGAACACGCTGACCTGACGCTGGCGGTGAACGAAGGGACAGCGCGGCAGGTGGGTAGCGGTGTCAGGGTGCTGGACAACGGATTCGACCCGACCGAGTTTGAGGCCGAGGCCGAGCGCCTTGCCGGCTACAGCGTCGTCCATGTCGGTAACCTCTGGCAGAACGAGGGACTGGTGCGTTCGTTTGTGCAGGCGCTGGGCGCGGTACCAGAAGCGAGACTGTATCTTGTGGGCGGGGTTGGCGAACCGCTCCGGCAGGAACTGGCCAGAAACCAGCAGGTGGAGTTGCTCGGCACGGTGCCGCACCGCCGGGCCTGTGCCATCATGAAAGGGGCTGATTGCCTGCTCTACATCAACAAGCCCAACCAGCCGGTGGGCATCAAGCTGTATGAGTACCTTGGCGCGAACCGGCCGATTATCGTCTGGGGTGATGCGGCCGAGGCGCTGGCGATCGTGACCAACGCCCAAGCCGGGCTGGGCTGCGACGGCGACCCGAACCGGTTGCGGACGGTGCTGGCCGAGCTACAGGCCAACCCCGGCCGATTCGTTGGCGGCAACCGCGATCGCTACAACCGGCGCGTCCAGGCCCGTTGGCTTGGCGAGCAGCTCGAAGAGCTGGTGCTGCGATTCGAAGCCGACTAGCCGAACTGGCCAACGAACCGGAAGCTTGGCCGTCAATACCCTGATGACAGCAGTTGTGGCCAGCACCGGCTCGCTCTATAATCAAGCGGTCCCGACTAACCTAGCAACCGAAAAGTGAATACCCAGCGCGGCCGACTAATCAGCACCCGGCTTGGCCGGTTGTATCGAGCGCGGCTCGGGTTTGACCTCGCTGCCCTGCTAGTAGTGCTGCTTGCGCTCCTTGTGGGCATTGGCGCGCTGGTCTCTTTGTTTTTCTGGAGCGGCTGGCTGCTGCTTGGAGCCGTCGTGTTGGTGGCGGTCGTGGCGTGGCGCTGGCTTGCTCAGGACCGGCTCGCACCGGTCGTGACCGAAGTGGAAGAGACCTTTCCGGCTGTGCGGGGCAGGCTGCGGGCAGCGCTCGAACTCTGCCGGTACGATGAGAAGAGCAGGGAGGGCTACTCGGTCGAGTTGCTCGATGCGGCAGTGGCCCAGGCCGAGCAGGCGCTCTCACCGCTACCCCTGGGCCGGCTGGACCACCGTGGCCGGCTGTTCTGGGCCGGGGCCGGGCTGGTTGGAGTAGTCGCTATTGTCGGCCTGCTCGGTCTGTTCCTGACCGAGCGGATGCAACTCGGTTTCCTCAACGGTTTTGCGCCAAGTCGGTTGCCGGTGTCGCTCATCGTTGCGCCGGGCGATACCACGGTGATGCCAAATGGAACAGCAGTACTGCGCTGCCGGCTGGTCCTGCAAGAGGGCAGCGCGGCCAGAGAACAGCTACCGCTGCGTGGGGTCTGGCTCGAGACCAAAAGTGACGGTGCTGGCCGGCAGAGACTGCAGCGGCGGCGGGTGCGGCTCGTCGGGGACTCTTGTGCAGTGCGCATACCGGCAGAGAAAGGGTTTTGGTATCGGTTCCGGGCATTGTCGGCAGTATCAGCCGAACACCGGGTGCGGGTGCTGGAGCCGCTCGGCATTACGCGGCTAGTGTTCAGTTACAACTACCCCCCCTACACCGGTCTTGCGCCGGTGCGTTCGTCGAATCCGGATATCAGCGTGCTGCGCGGAACAGTCGTCGAGTTCGAGGGTGAGGCAGACCGGGCAATCGGTCAGGCACAGTTGGTCTTGGGAAGCGAGACGCTCGGCATTGAGATTGACGCGGCGGTGCCCAGCCGCTTTCGCGGTCGGTTTGTCGCCAAGAGCGACGCGAGCGGCGGGATTGAGCTGGCCGGGACCAGTGACGGGCCGGCCCGACCAGCAGTTGGACTCCGGGTCAGGGTTCTGGGCGATGAGCCGCCGTTTGTGCGGCTGTTCTTGCCGGGCCGGGATGTTGACCTGCCGGCCTCGATGCAGATTCCGCTGGGAATCAATGCGATTGATGACTTTGGACTCGGGGAGCTGGTGCTCCACTTTGCCAAAGAGACCCCGGAGGAATTCGGACGAGGAGAGGACGAACCACCAGGCCTGCCCCGAGCAGAGTCGTTTGCTCAGCGGATTCGGATTAGGAACCTTGGCGGACGGCGCGAGGACACCACTTTCTATGTCTGGGACCTTGCCGATGTCGGTCTATTGCCGGGCGAGGTGATGCACTACTATGTCACTGTCGCGGACAACGACGCTGTCCGCGGGCCAAAATTAGGCCAAAGCGAGACATACGCAGTCCGCTTCCCCACGCTCGCCGAGATACACTCGGCAGCAGTGCGCCAGACTGAGCGGACAACGCAGGAACTTGGCCCGATGCAGACCGAACAAGAGCAACTCAGCGCCGACCTCGCCCGGATTAGCGACGAACTGAAGCGCAATCGTGAACTCGGCTGGCCCGAAAAACAGGCCCTGGCTAAAACCCTCGACGGGCAGCAGGAGCTGCTAGACCAGATTGCCGATTTGCAGGCCGAGATCCAGCAGCTCAAAGAAGAACTGAGCCAGGGACTGAGCTTTGACCGGGAGACGATGAATCGGCTGGGACAGTTGCAGGAGCTGCTCTCGCAGATGCTGCCGCGGGAACTTCAGCAGTCGCTGGCCCGGCTACGGGAGCAGCTCGAACAGCAGGCACCAGATATCCGGCAGGCACTCGAACGGTTCCAGCTCGACCAGGAAAAGCTACGGGCCGGGATCGAGCGGGCCTTGGAACTGCTGCGCCGGATTGCCGAGGAGCAGCGTTTGGCCGAGCTCGCCCGCAAGGCAGCTGAGCTAGCCGAGCGGCAGGAAGAATTGACATCAAAGCTCGGCCGGGAGCCGAATGAGGCAGCAGCTGCCCGGCAACAGGACATCAAAGCCGGACTGGATAGCCTACTCGGACAGATGAAGCGGCTGGCTGATTCGCTCTCGGACAGCGAGCTGGCCCAGGCCTTGGGCCAACTTGCTGAAGCAGCCGAAGGACGGCAGCTCTCAGCCCGGGCCGGGCGCATAGCCGAACAGTTGCAACAGGGTCAGACCAAGCCGGCGCAGGGGCCGAGTCAGGAACTGGCCGAGGAGCTGGCCGAACTGGGGCAGGGACTACAGGCCCTGTCGGACCGGCTGAAGCAGAAGCGCTCGCAAGACGTGGCTCGCAAACTGACCGCCGCTGCGGGTGATATCCTCATGCTCTCACGCCAGCAAGAGGCGCTCGAAACTTCGCTCGCCGCCCAACCCGACCTCAGCGAACTGGCCCCAACCCAGATGGGTATGCACGACGCAACCCGGATTGTTGCCGAAAGTCTTGCGTCACTTGCCGGCCAGAGCCTGAGCATTCCACCGCAGGCTGGGGCAGAGTTGGCACGGGTGATGAACACGATGCAGCAGGCAGCACAGGCACTGGTTGAGAATCGTGGCGGCTCGGCCGGTCAGCTAATGGCCGGAGCGAGACAAGGGCTGAATCGAATCGCCCAGAGCTTGCTCGAAGCAGCGGCCAATGCCGAGCAGGGCGGTGGCCTGTCCGGCGGTATGGAGGACCTGCTCGAACAGTTGTCGCAGATGGCATCGGGCCAGATGGGAATCAACTCCGAGATGGGCGGGATGCCGATTCCGCTGCCCGGCGGGCTATCCGAGGCCCAGCTGCAGGCGCTGGCCCGGATTCTGGCCAAACAGAGCGCGATTCGGCAGCAACTGGAGCAGATGCTGCAATCGATGGGTGGCGATCGGCCTGGCCTCACTTCGGCTCTTGACGGGGTGTTGGACGAGATGCGGCAGGTAGAACGCGACCTGGCTGAACTGAACGTGACACGGGAACTGGTCCAGCGACAGGAGAGCATCCTTTCTCATCTGCTTGATGCCCAGCGGAGCATCCGGCAGCAGGGATTCAAAGAGGAGCGGGAGAGTGAGACCGGTCGGCCGTTTGAGATTCGGGAGCGGCCGCGACTGCCGGTTGATGCCGGCGAGCGGAACCGGTTGCTCCGCGAGGAACTGATGCGGGCCCTGAAACAGGGTTATCCAGCGGAGTATGAGGAGATGATTCGGGCCTACTTTGATAGGCTGCTGAATGAGTAGGTGTTTGTGGTGCGGTGCTGGTTAGTCGGGCTGGTGCTCGTCGGGGCGGCATTGGCCCAGACCGGGCTGGTGCTCGAACAGGCTGGTCAGCTTGAGCCTGCCCTTGTCGAGTACTGTCGGCAGTTGAGCAAGAACAGTAACGACGTCGGTGCGTTGCAGGGGCTTTTGCGGGTCAGTCGGGCCTTGGGTCGCTATGATTCGCTGGTAGCTGTCAGTCGGCGACTGGTGGCGGCGCAGCCCGAGGAGGCGAGGTTTGCCTTGGCGCTGGCTGAGGGATTGCTTGGTCAGGGCCGGACAGCGGAGGGATTGCAGGAGGCGCGGCGGATTGGCCGCAAGTGGCCAGAAGAGTTGCCGGCGCTGGCTGCCCTACTGGTTCGTACGGAGCAGTGGGCAGAGGCGACTTCGGTGTATCGGCAGATTCGCGAGCGTTCAGGAGACCCTTATGCTCATGCCGACGCGTTGATCGAGCTATACGAGAAGCAGGGGCAGTTGATAGCAGCGGTGCGCGAGATTGTAATGTTGCTAAACCGCAATCCCAAGGCCTTTGACAGCTATCGTCAGAAACTGCGCGCCTATGCGACGCGGACCGGATATCGGCAGTTGCTGACTGAGGTTGGCGGTCTGACCGCGCCCGACATAAAAGGACTGGCAGCAGCTACTGTGTTGCTGGCTGCCAATCAGCAGGCGGAGGCGGTGCGGGCAGTGCAAGAGGTTGTTGACCGGCCAACACTTGACCGCTTCGCTCGGGAGTGTGAAGCAGCAGGTTACCTGCAGGCCGCGCTGGCAGCATATCAGGCAAACGGTCGGACAGTTGATGCCGGACGGGTGCTGCGGCGTATGGGCAGAGTGGCTGAAGCAAGGGTTGAGCTGGGGCGGTCGAATACAGCCGCGGCGTTCGTCGAGTTGGGCGAGCTGGAACTGGAGGCGGGTAACTACGAGGCGGCAGAACAGGCGTTTGGCCAGGCGCTGCGGCTGGAGTCGGCGAGTGAACCGGCCCGATTCGGTCTTGCTACCAGTCTCGTGGCTCAGGGCAGACCGGCTGCTGCTCGGAGCGAGGCGCGTAAGGCAGCAGCACCAAGTGACCGGTTGTTACTATTGGTCGCCCAGACGTTTCTCTACGAGGGCAAGCTAGATTCGGTGCGTTCAGCGGTTGCCGAGTTGGCGTCCCGTTTCCCGGCGAGTCTGCTTGTGAATGACGGGCTGGAACTGGCGCTGGTGGCTGGTAGTGGTGATAGAGCGGCAGAGCTGGGGCGGGTTATGCTTGATTTTGCCCGTGGCCGATACGATCAGGCCCTAACCCAGGCCCAGTCGTTGATGAAGGGTAACGGTCAGGTGGCGGAGCAAGCGCACTTTGTCGCTGCTGCCTGTCTTGGACGGCTGGGACGGGCCCGTGAGGCGCTGCTCGTCTATGAAGACTTTATTCGTTCCGCACCGGCCAGTCCGCTGGCACCGCGGGCTAGGTTTGAGCAGGCGCAGGTCTATCGGACGGTGCTCGCGGACGATAGCCGCTATCGTGCTGCCTTGCAACAGCTCGTGATTGATTACCCAGGTTCAGCCTATGCTCCAGTAGCCAGAGACCTTTTGTCTCGAAGTGCCAGCCAGGCGGGCGACGTTCGCTGAGCTGGGCCTGCCCCGAGCGGAGGCGAGGGGCGAGAGTGGAGAAGCTAGAGGGCAGAAGCTAGAGTGCAGAGTGGAGAGGCGGGGACGGGGAGGGCGGTTTCGACAAGGAGAGGGTTGCAGACGAAGGCACATAGTAGATAGAGATTGAGCGTTGCACTTGTAATCTGTCTCGGCTGCGGCTAGAATTAGCTAAGGTGCGCTATCGCAGCGATATGCAATGCCGGGTTTGGTTGCGACCAGCCGGGATTGACTGGTGACAATGACAGATTCGCTACCAACGCCGCCGACTGACCAGCCTGGGCCGGGGGGCAGTGCTGCCACCGCTATGACACTGGAAAAGCTCTTGGCCGAACGTGGGCCACTGCCTGAGCCTGAACTGCTTCGCATCTTCATCGAGGTCCTCGATGACTTGGAACAGGCGCACGGTCAGGCGATGATTCATCGCAACATCAGTCCGAAGAAGATTGTCCGTGAGGGTAAGAGTTGGAAGCTCGTTGATTACGGCGGGACCGGACTGGGAGCTGTTCGGTATATGTCGCCGGAGCGGGGCCAGGGCCGGACAGTTGATGGCCGCAGTGATACCTATTCGTTGGGTGTCTGCTTGTATGAGGCGGCAACCGGTAAGGTCCCGTTTGACAGCCAGCTCAAGCACGAGCTGCTCCAAGCTCATGCCACCCAGCCACCGCCACCGCCGCGTTCGATACGACCCGAGATTTCGGTTGAGCTGGAGCGAATCATTCTGCGAGCCCTGACAAAGAATCCGCAGGGTCGGTTCCAGACCGCTCGCGAGTTCAAGCAGGCGCTGGAAGCGATGGCCAAGCGTCATCGTCTGCAGCAGGTAATTGGGCCTCGGGCCGAGTCAGGGGTTGAAGAGGAGTTGGAGCGGCCGCCAACAGCGGTTTTTGAGCCGGCACCGGTGCCGGTTAGCCGGCCCCGACCACGGGTGGTGCCGGTTGTGGTGCTGTTGCTCGTGATTGGGTTGGTCGCCGGCGGGGTGGTGATACTGCGGCCGATGCTTGGGGGCAAACCAGTGCCGAATCTGGTTGGGCTTGGTCAGGCAGCGGCGCAGGCGCTGCTCGATTCGCTTGGCCTGGAGGTGGTTCTTGTCGAGGCGGATGGCCCGGAGGAAGCAGGGGTGGTTGTGGCCCAGAGTCCACCAGCCGAGCAGCGGTTGCGGCGGGGTGGTCGGGTCCAGCTGAGTATTAGCACTGGTATGGCACAAGTGCCGCCACTGGTGGGCGTAGCTCTGGATCAGGCGAAGGCCAGTTTGAATGCGGCCGGGCTGAAGCCTGGTCGGGTTGAGGAGACGTTCAGCGGTGGCTATGCGCCGGGCATGGTCGCAGGAACCTATCCGCCAGCCGGAACCCGACTGAAGCGCGGTGCTGAAGTTGCACTGGTGGTTGCGACTCGGCGGCCGGTCTGTCCGCAGTGTGGCGCCGTCCGTGAGCCGGATGCCCGGTTTTGTACGCGGTGCGGGTATCGTTTTCTGCAGTGAGGAGTTGCAAGCAGGTGCCAGGCTTAGTTATCAGGCTACGAAGGGGAGTCGGTATGGGACGGGGTGGAAAAGTGCTGCTGGTGGTGTTGTTGTTGTGCAGTTTGGCAATGGCGGTCAGGGTGTGTCCGAACTGCGGGACTGAGAATAGTGATGCGGCCCGGTTTTGTAAGAGCTGCGGCACAAGGCTTGTCAGTCCGGAACCAAGCCAGCCGGCGCGGCCAAGGCTTGTTGGTCAGGTTAGCGTTTCGGGAACGACCGTGTTCATAACTTCGGAGCCGAGTGGCGCGACAGTGACGGTTGATGGTCGGGTTCGGGGCACGACGCCGCTTGAACTCGGGGACCTCAGTTTGGGTCGGCACGAACTGCTGCTGACCCGCGATGGCTATCGCGAGTATAGCACGAGCTTTACCGTCAGCACGCAGACCGGCACGGTTGTGGTGACGAGTGACCCGGTGGGCGCGGAGATTTTTGTTGACGGTCAGTCGCGGGGCCGGGCCGGTGAAGGCGGGCTGGTGATTTCCCGGGTTCAGTATGGCACGCGGGTGATTACTGCCCGGCTGGCCGGTTATGAGGATGTGACGAAGACGATTGATTTGAAGTCGCCAGGGCCGGTGGCGGTCAATTTTCGGCTCGGCTGGGGCAAGGGGTTTTTGTCGGTCCGTTCGCAGCCGAGCGGCGGCGAGGTGATCGTGGAGAACCGACAACTGGGGGTGACACCGCTACTTTGCGAGCTGGCGCCGAAACGTTATCTGGTGACGGTTGCGCGGCGTGGCTATTTTGACTGGGTGGGCTATGCTGATGTTCAGTATGCCGAGACTGTTTTTGTGCTGGCCGATTTGGAGCGTATCAAGCAGCGCAGCCCGATTCTGCTGGGGCTGGGCGGTCTGGCCCTGGCTGGCACGACCGCAGCAGCAGTGCTGGGCGAGGGCCAATACTCGCAATACCGAGCAGCGCGGGACCCGGCCGAGGTGCTGCGGTACCGGCAGGCAACCGAGCGTTGGGACATGATTCGCAATGTCGGGATTGCGGCAACTGTGGTTTTGGCAGGTTCTTATGTCATCTTCCGTTTCTAGTCAAGACAGGGCCGTTCTCGGCGATTCCGCGGGCAAGAGCAGCCCTGGGAATGACAAGGTGAGAAGGCCCGCTATCGTCCTGTTCTTTCTGCTGGCGCTGCTCGTCTGTCGCAAGTGGAACAACCCCTATGACCCGACCGGGGACCGACCACCAACCGCGCCGGTTTATGTCGCGCCAGAATCGGGCGCAGTTCGTCAGGACACGGCGCTGCGACTAGTGTGGCGGCCTGCTACTGACCCGGATGCCGGTGATACGGTTCGTTATGTCGTATATCTCGGTCGCGAGGATTCGCTGATTGTTGCCGATTCGGGCCGGTTGGACACGTTCTTTCCTGCGAGTGGGCTTAGGTATTTGACCCGTTACTCTTGGCAGGTGCGGGCCCACGATGGTCGGGGCGAGACTACTGCCGGGCCGGTTTGGACTTTCACGACGATTCATCGCAACACTGCGCCCCGGCAGCCTTATAGCCCGCAGCCGAGTTCGGGCAGTGCCGGACTGGGGTTGCAGCAGACTTTGAGCTGGCGCGGTGGCGATCCGGACTCGCTCGATACGGTAAGGTATGACCTTTACTTTGGCAACAGCCGCACTCTCTTGCCGTTGCGTCTGGGCAGTCGCGAGTCGAGTTATGTGCTGCCCCGGCTCTGGCCGGACAGCGTCTATTACTGGCAGGTTATTGCGCGGGACCAGCGCGGCGGCGTAACTTTTGGCGACACCTGGACGTTTTCAACCCGGACGAACAATCCGCCGGTAACGCCCTACAATCCAAGTCCGGCATCGGGAAGCACCGGGCTGGCCTTGACGCAGACCCTGCGTTGGTCAGGTGGTGACCCTGACCCGGGCGATACTGTCCGCTACGAACTCTATTTTGGCCCGGTGGGGCAGGTTACGCTTGTTGCCGGCGGGCTGCTGGGAACAAGTTACACCCTGCCGCGACTGAGCTACGGCACCGACTACCGCTGGTTTGTGCGAGCGAGTGACCAGTTCGGCTCTCGGTCAACAAGTGATACCTGGACTTTCTCGACGATGAGTCCGATTACGATTATGGCACCAGATTCCGCGACCCGGCGGCGGTTTGGGCAGTGGGACACGATTATCTGGTATGGTGGGTCGGTGATGAGCCGGCGGTTTGGTGAGCGGCGGACGGTTATGGCTGGGCTGGGGAGCGACGGTCAGGGAGATGACGCGAAGGTGATGAGACCGGTGACGGGCGAGGAGAGGATAGCTCACAGTGGGCAGGCTAGGGAATGGGGAAGGAAGGTTTTGAGTGGCCGGCCGCTTGCCAGCTTGGCTGCGGATTCGACAGTGGTCTATCTTTCCCTCAATAACGGCGTGGCGTGGACAAGACTCGGCGTAGCGCCCAATCCCGGCTTGTACTTCTGGCAGGTGCCGGGGCCGACAACGACAAGTCAGGCAAGGGTGCAGGTGCGGCAGTTCTTCGCCGGCGATACGGCGATCGGCACCAGCGCACCGTTCACTATCTACGACTCGCTGCGCCCGAATGCGATTGTTGTTGACACGCCCACCGCGACATCGGTCTGGCCAGTCGGCTCGACCCAGAACATCGTCTGGCGGGGAGGGGTGGACGGCTATGATTCGATTGTCATCTACTACTCGGCGGATTCGGGCCGAACCTGGACCCGGCAGGGCCGCACTTACACTGCCGGCCGTTATTCGTGGGCAGTGAGTGGGCCGGCCTCGAATCTGGCGATGGTTGAGGTGCGTTCTTACTGCGCTGCTCATCCGGTTGTCAGCGGTCGCAGCGCGGCTTTCCGGACAACCGATGCCGGCTATCCGGACACGGTGCTGGTCAGTATCAATGCCGGGCAGTCGCCAGTGGCGCTTGCTCTCGACTCGGCCAATAACCGGCTGTATGTGGTGAACGGTATTGATTCGGGCACGGTGACGGTTATCAGTTGCAGTACTAATCAGGTTGTGGCCAGTCTGCGGGTCGGAGCGATGCCGGTGGCAGCAGCCTGGAACCGAGCCAATGGCCGGGTTTATGTTGCGAATCAGAACTCGAACAGCCTGTCGGTGATTGACTGCGCGACGATGACGGTGGTGGGCACGATTCCGGTCGGACAGCAGCCAACCGCCGTGCTCTGGCACCCGGACCGGAACAAGGTCTATGTTGCGAACAAGGCTGACTCGACAGTGACGATTATCGCCGGCAGCACCGGTCAGGTGCTGCGGACAGTGCGGGTGCGAGCTAACCCGGTTGCCTTGTGCGTAAGGCCGGACCGGGGCTGGGTCTATGTTGCCAACAACGGCTCAGCCAATGTCTCGGTGATTGACGGTCAGCTTGATTCGGTGCGGCAGACGATTAGCGTCGGCAGCGGGCCGGTGGCAATTGTGGCCGACGATGAGCATAAGGCGATGTATGTCGCCAACAGCACCGGCAATACGGTGACGGTGATTGACAGCCTGAATGTGCCAAGCACGACAATCAATGTCTCGTTGCGGCCCTGGGCGCTGGCGTTCAATCCGCAGAACAACAAGGTCTATTCGGTCGCCAATGTGGCCAGCAAGCTTGACGTTATCAACACCGACACGCGGCAGGTGGCGACGACGATTACTGTCGGCAATCAACCGCGCGCAGTGGTCTGGGCGACCTATACGAACAAGGTCTATGTTGCCAATTACGCCGGCAACTCGGTGGTGGTGGTGGACGGCATCACCAATGCCATCAATCGCACCCTGACGGTTGGCTCCGGCCCGACAGCTTTACTCTGGAACGGCCGAGCGCGGCGGGTGTACAGCGCGAACTATCTGGCCGGCACGGTCACGGTGATCGGCCGCCGCACTGACTAGCGACCGGGACGCTCGCGGAAGCGGAACCGGCTCTTGAAGTGGCGCAGGCTCAGCTCGCGGCCATAGACCACTTCGACCGGCGGAATCAGCTCGCGGTATTCCTTCAGTACGCCAATCGCGGCAGCGCAAGAGCAGAGGTCCTGGTCTTCGTAGGTCAGTCGGGGGACTGCGGCCCGCACATTGTTGACGCGCGGGTCAGGGCCAATCTCCCGGCCGTTGCGGTACTGACCAAAGGCATAGGTGCCAAGCTCGCAGAGGCGGTGGCCGGCCAAAAGCAGCAGCGCGGTGAAAGCGATGCCACGGAACTCGTCGTCGCGGACGTCGGTACCGGCGAAGAACTCGTCGAGGTCAATATAGACCGCGCTGCCGCCGACCGGCTCGATGATAGGGACGCCTTTTTCGACCAGCTTCGCGCCGAAGCGGGCCACCTGTTCAATCCGATAGCCGAGATAGCGTTCGTCCAGAACGGTGCGCAGGCCTTGGGCAATCGCCTTGAGGTCGCGGCCCGCCAGCCCGCCATAGGTCGGGTGGCCCTCGACCATTATCTGGTGGTCGGTAAGTCGTTCGAGCAGTTCGGGAAAACGGCGGGCAAAGCGGCCGTCGGGTCTGACCACCAGCGCGCCGCCGATGTTGGCCAGCCCGTCCTTTTTCAGACTGATATGGAAGCCGTCACCGTAGCGGAAGATTTCGTGAACAATGGCCGGAATCGGTTGCTCGGCATAACCGGGCTCGCGTTTCTTGATGAACCAGCTGTTCTCAGCAAACCGACAGGCATCAAAAAAGAGGGGCAGGTCGTAGCGGTCGCACAGCTCGCGCACGAGCCGGATGTTGGCCAGCGAGACCGGCTGGCCGCCGGCAGTGTTGTTGGTGATTGTCAGATAGACGAGCGGTACCAGCTCGCGGCATTTGTTGAGCAATTCGGTGAGAGCAGCGGTGTCCATATTGCCGCGGAAACCGAAGTGGGTGTCTTTCTCGCGGTGTTCGCGGCAGGGCAGATTCAGAGGCACGATGTTGGCCGCGGCAAAGTTGCCCTCAGTAGTATCAAAGTGGGAGTTGCTCGGGACTATCAGGAACGGGCGGTCAGGGCGGTTGATTTTCTTACTAACACGGTTGCGCAGGTCCGCGTCGAGACGGGAAACCTGTGCCTTCGCCCGGGCTGCGTCAATTTGTGGCAGCAGTTCGGTAGCAAAGACCGTGGCCAGGGCATGCTCAGCAGCCCGGCCCTGATGGAAGATGAAAAAGTTGTCCCGGTGCGGGTTTTCATCAATCCAATCCGGCCCGAAAACAGCGGCGAATGTTGCCCGCAGCTCGTAGTAGCCTTCGTTTGAACCGTAAGCTTCGTCGCCGAGCAGCAGTTGGGACCACTGCTCCATTGTCATCGTCGTGGTCCCGGAATCCGAGAGCAGGTCACAGCCGGGAATCTTGTGAGCAGGAAAGAGAAAGGGATTGAGTCCAGCCTGTGCTAGTAGTTCGCGCCGCTCGGCATAGTCACCAATTGAGCAGGGACGGAAACGAACCGCTGCGTTGCGATAGGGCCGGGGCCGGCAGTAATCAGCCGAGCCAGCCGGCTGACAGGACTGGGCCTCGAACTGTTTGATAAAGAAATCGAGTATGTCGCTCATCGCGCTTGTCCTTGGTCGGTTTCGGCAGCCTGAAGCGCAGTCTAGCCCGGTCTGTTTCGGGAGTCAAGCCGGCTGCTGACCGGCAACAACAGGGCGATAGGATGAGGCCAATCCAGTAACGTAGGCGAGGACAGAACAGCAAGCGGGGTTTCGCGCTCGGGCCGAGAGGGGTCGTCGGGCTGGTTCGGCGACCCAAACTGGCAGAAGTCAGGGCACCCAACAACAGACCTAAACTCGAGGGGTTGCACGAGCCTTCTCGCAAGGAGCAGCCAGAGGGACTTGCCTGACCCAACCCAGAACTCGTACTAGGACAGTGATGGCAGAAGCTTGGGGAGCACACTTGCAACCAGTTTTGGAGACCATTCCCGGGACAGTCCGGGGGATGGGGTGATAGAAAGCGGCCCAGATGGTTAAGATTCGGACTAGCTGTAACTTGCGACCAAGTCCCCCCTCCGGACGGCTGTGTATCTTGAAGTACACATTCTGCTATTGTTTTCTCCCGTGAGATGAAGGTCATCTCTTGCTGGTCTGGGGTCGGCAGCAGGGCGTTGCTGACCGGCATTGACAGCTACTGGGGGGTGGCTATGATGGGTGCGTGACGGTGAGTGTGCTGTTTGGCCGCGGCCGGAGGCGTGTGCCGTGACTGGTGGCCTTTGTCAGGGCCGGGCGCCCTGCCGACCGATGTGCCAACTGAGACTGCCGATTGATGAATTGGCAGTTCCGAACTCTCCATACCAAGCAAAACTCACCAATTTTCAGCACCAGCAAGCAGCAGACCCGAGGCAGCGGTGAGGTTTTCATGCGGCGCCGGCGGGCTGCCGGCTGGTGATTCTATAAACTACAACTGTCGGCAATCAGGTCGAGCCAGTGGCTCGGTGGTTGCGGACTTACCCTGCCAAAAGGAGGCATAATGCAGAAGCGTTACGACTACACCGGTAAGGATGTTCAGGATGTCTATGATGGGCCGGGTGGCTTGCTCTGGGAAGCCGTGATGTCAGAGCAGATTCATTCCGGCGGTGACGAAATCACCCACCGCATGGCCAAGGCAGTGGGCCTGAAGCCGGGCATGCATGTCCTCGATGTCTGTTCGGCGCTCGGCGCACCGGCACGCGTGCTGGCCAAGACCTATGGCGTACGCGTAACCGGCCTTGACTTCACCAAGACGATGCTCGAAAAGGCGCGGCAGCGAACCCGGGAAGCCGGCCTTGAGAGTTTGGTGACTTTTGTCGAGGGGAACGCGATGGACATGCCGTTCAAGAAGGAGACCTTTGATGTAGTCTGGGGCCAGGAAGCTTGGTGTTATGTCACGAACAAGGATGAGCTGGCCCGCGAGGCCTATCGAGTGCTGAAGCCGGGCGGCAAAATCATCTTCACTGACTGGGTTATCACCGGCGAGATTGATGAGCCGCTTCTGGCCAAGCTGTATGAGTCGATGGCGTTTCCATATATGGAGACCTTGAACGGCTGGGCCGATGTGCTGAAGGCGGCCGGGTTCAAGAATATCGTCGTGCAGGACCAGACCCACGAGTTTGCGAAGTGTTTTGACGAGTACAAACACAAGGTTGAGGTCGAGCTGAAGCCGAGCATCATCAAGAACTTCGGTAACGAGCTTTATGCTTTTGCTGAAGGGCTGGTCAATCTCTGGCGCGACGCGGCCCATCGGCATCAGGTTGGCCGCGGTTGGTACGAAGCGGAGAAATGAGCAGCAGGGGCATCCTGAGTCTGGCAAAGGAGTCCTGAACCCGCGGTAGGACGGTCGCCTAAGAGACGGAGAGCGACTGGCTCGGAGCCGAAAAGAGCAGCAAGCGTAGAGTTGCTGCCTTGGCAGTATAACGGCAAATGGCAAGAGGAGTGGGAGATGAAGAGGATAGTGACGATGCTACTGCTGCTGGCGTTCGCAAGTGCGATGCTGGCAGCCAAGCTGCCGGTTGTGCGGGTCGGCCATGTTGGCCACGACCATCACTCAGCGTTGTATGTCGCAGCGCTGGCCGGTGAGAAGTTCCAGAAAGAGTACGGCATCTGGCTCAAGGAGCTGCGCCCCAAAGAGCTCTATGAGCTGCGGGACGGCAAGAAGGCCGTGGCCGAAATCGAGTTGTACAAGGCTGGCGGCGGGGCCGAGATGCCGACGATGATGAGTCAGGGCGCGTTTGATGTCGGGTTCGGCGGAGTCGCGGCTATCGAGTTCTTCGTGGACAAAGGCTCGCCGATGAAGATTATCGCGCCGCTCCACGCCAAAGGCGATATGCTGGTGGTGAAGAACGGCGTCGAGGTGAACTCGTGGCGGGATTTCATTGACTGGGTGAAGCGCGAACCGACCCAGATTCGCGTCGGTTTCAAAAATCCGGTGGCGGTCGCCGAGCTAATCTTCAAGCGGGCACTACAGGAAGAGGGCATCTCGTTCACCAGCGACGTAGCTGACACTAAGGCCGAGATATTGATGGTGAATATGAAGGATGAGGCGAATCTCAACGCTGGCATCCAGTCCAATCAGATTGACGCCTATGTGTCGAACAACCCTTGGTGTGCGGTGGCAGAATCGAAAGGGATCGGTCGCTGCGTGGCCGAGCTGCACGACCTGCCGCCCGGGATGTTCAAGGACCATCCTTGCTGCGCGATTGCTGCCAATACGGCGGCGGTTGCCAAGCTGGGGCCGCAGATTCAGAAGTTCCTCGAACTGATGGCGGTTGCCACGCACTACATCAATACCAATCGTGAGCAGGCAGCAAACTATGTTGCGCAATGGATTGGCACGACGCCGCAAGTTGAGATGGTTTCGATGGCTACCTCAGGTTACTCGATGGAGCCGGATGCTGCGTTCCGGGATGGAATGTGGACCTGGTATCAGGAAATGGTCGGGCTGGGCAAGATTACGAACGCGCTCAAGGATAAGACGCGGCCGGAGTTTGAGGCCATGTCCTACGACTTCTCACTTCTCGAACCGGCCCTGGCCGGAGCGCGGGCAAGGATAGCAAAGAAGAAGTAGCACGTGTCCCAACTGTTTCGCACTCGGCTTGGTCGGTTACTGCTTGGTGCGGCCCTGCCGCTGCTCTTTCTTGCCGTATGGGAGTTAGCCGCGGTGCGGATGAACAACCCTTGGCTGGTGCCACGGGTCGAAGCAGTGGTTCGGCGGTTGCTACGGCCGGGTGCGAATGTGCTCGAAACCGGTTCACTGCTGCACAACATTGCGGTCTCGGGATTGCGGGTGCTCATGGGTTTTGTTCTGGCAATGGTCGCGGCAGTACCGCTCGGGTTGTTGATGGGCCGGATTGGGCTGGTGCGACGGCTGGTCGGCCCGTTTGTCGAGATGTTTCGGCCGCTCTGTCCAATTGCCTGGATACCGTTTGCGATGGCCATCTTCAAGACCTACACGATTGTCAATCTGTTCGGTGTGCGCTATTCCCACACCATCTTCGACACGGTGCAGGTGGGAATGCTCTTCATCCTTTTCTATGGGGCGTTCTTTCCGATTCTTCTGAATACAGTTGATGGCGTGCTTGGTGTTCGGGACTCGTATGTGGAGTCGGCATTGGTGCTCGGGGCAACTCGCGGCCAGGTCTTTCGCAAGGTCGTGCTGCCGGCAGCACTGCCGGCTATCTTCACTGGTCTGCGGATTGGGCTGGGTACGGCTTGGATGGTGATTGTGGCAGCGGAGATGTTGCCCGGTTCAAGCTCGGGAATCGGCTATCTGATGATCTACGCGTACCAGCTTGCCGAGATGGACGTGCTCGTGACCGGGATGATCCTCATCGGCCTGGTCGGTGCTCTGCTGTCGTGGGTCGTCAGCACCGTCGGCCGGCCGTTTACGAGCTGGCAGGCAAAGGCACGGTGATGGCAGCCGGGCTGGAGTTCGAAGGTGTAACCCGCCGCTACATCGGCGCTGGTGCCAGTGTGGTCGCTCTTGACCGGGTTACGCTCAGGGTCGCACCGGGTTCGTTTGTCACGGTGGTCGGGCCGACTGGCTGTGGCAAGACGACGCTGCTGCGGGTCGCGGCTGGGCTGGAGCGGCCGGATAGCGGTGCGGTTCGAGTCGCCGGCCAGGAGGTCCTCGGGCCGCGGCGCGAGGTTGGACTCGTTTTTCAGCAATATGCCCTGCTGCCGTGGCGGAGCGTGCTTGACAATGTTGCTTTCGGTCTGGAGCTGGCCGGTGTCGGTCGGGTCGAGCGGCGGGCCAAGGCACAGGAGCTGATACGGATGGTGGGACTGGCTGGGTTCGAGCGCAGCCGACCGCACGAGCTTTCGGGCGGCATGCAGCAACGCGCAGCCATTGCTCGGGCGCTGGCCACTGACCCAGCAGTGCTGCTGGCTGACGAGCCGTTCGGAGCGCTCGATGAGCGAACCCGTCACCGGCTTCAAGATGAACTGCTGGCGATTTGGCAGCAGACCGGTAAGACGGTGGTTTTTGTCACGCACAACGTTGATGAGGCGGTCTATTTGGGGGACCGGGTCGTGGTGATGGCTGACCGGCCGGGTCGCATTATCGGTGAGGTAACAGTCAGGATGGGTCGGCCGCGGCCGCGGTTCGGCCCAGAGTTCGATGGCGTGCTGCTGCAGGTTCGGGACCTGCTGGAGCAGGCCTTGTCCGTAATTGTCGAAGGCAACGACGGGACCGACAAGACAAAAGGAGGTTCGAATGAAGAGAGTCGCAGTAGTCGCAGCACTAGTTGCTGCGGTCGCTAGCAGCGCAGTAGCCACGCCGCTGATCGGGCGGGGCGCAGGTACACTGAAGCCGATGCAGTTTCTCGGCGAGATTGACTTTGGCTACGCTCGGACAGGAAGCAAGTACAACTGGACCGACAGCAAGTGGGACGCGCTGGCTGACACGCTCAAGACCACGACCATCAGCGCAACCGTTATCGCCGGTTTCGCTCCAGTGAAGAACCTGGAGTTGCTGGTGCAGGCACCGCTGGCCAGCAGGAGCCAGGGTTCGAAGAGTTCGTTCGGCGTCGGCGACGTCGAACTGCAGACCCGCTATGCCGTGGTGAGAGGCTGGGCAGCGCCGGTCAAGGTGACGGCGGCAGCTGCAGTGGCATTTCCAACCGCGGATAAGAACGCGCAGCCGAAAATCGGCGATGGCAAGTGGGCAGGCGCAGTCGGGCTGATTGCTACAACCAAGCCGCTGGGCAAGGCAGTGGCGCACCTGCGCGCAGCCTACTGGCTTAACGGCAAGACGAATGATACGACCAGGGTCGGCAACATGTTTGAATACGTGGCCAAGTTCGATTACGACTTTACGAAGAAGTTCCAGGTCTGGGCATCGCTCGTCGGCACGATGCAGGCCCGGACCGAGATCAATGGCACTGCCAAGGAGAAGACCGAGCAGGACCGGCACGTTGCCCAACTGGGGCTGGTAGTGAAACCGGTGCCGATGCTCTCGATTCGGCCCAAGGCCGGGCTGCCGCTGCAGTTCATCTCGCGCGGTGGTCAGATTGCACCGTTCACTGCTGGACTAGACTTTTGGGTCATTGCACCGGAGAAGAAGTAGCTATGGAACTGAGTGCGAGCGATCGCGCCAATATCGAGCGGGTGCGGAAGGTCGGCGAGGAGCTTGGCTATGTCCTCAACCCGGATATGGAACGGACGCTGAGGGTCGCAAACTTGCTGGCACGCAACTTTGCTGAATACGGCAAGTATTACTGTCCGTGCAAGCAGTCACATCCGCTCAATCCGGACAAGGATGTGCTCTGTCCGTGTCCGACAGTGCACGAGGAAGTCGCCAAGGAAGGGCACTGCTTCTGCCGACTTTTCTTCGCACCAGCGGCGGTCAAGCCCTGATGATTCATAGAATCAGCCGAAATGCTGTGGGCGGTCTTCATTCCGCCCACAGCTACGGCGGCCATTGAGCAGCACTGTGAGTAATCTACTTCGACTCGGCCGCAGGTGGAACTCGTGACTAACAAGTGTGCTGACGCCAGGCTGCCGTCGAGAAGGACCATTCTGCAACTAATCCCACTTTCTCGATACCCAGAAGACAAACCAATGGAGGAACCATGAGTAGAGGTATGTTCTTGGCGCTGGTACTTTGCATTCCGGCGCTGTTGACCGCAAGTCAGCGAATAGTCGTGATTGAGGACTTTACTGCGACTTGGTGTACCTACTGTCCAGGAGCGGCCCGTGGCATCGAAGAACTCGACTTCAACGCGTTCGACACTGTTGTGCCGCTGGCCTATCACCCCTCAACGAGCGATCCCTACTACAACACGGTATCGGTGACACGAATGAACTACTACGGCGTCAGCGGCTATCCGACGGTTCGGCTTGACGGCGATTACAGTGTCGTCGGTGGCGTTCATACCGGTACTATGTATCCGACCTACCGGCAGTTCTTTGACACCCGCAAACTTGTCGCCAGTCCGCTGGAGATTGAGCTGTCGAATACGTATGACACGCTTACTAGGCAGGGGCATCTCGATATCCTGCTTCGGAACACGACCGGCACAGCAGTGAGCGGCCAGCTTCACGTTGCCATAATCCAGAATCACATCTACCATCCGTGGCAGGGAATGGAGAGTCTGCAATACGTGGTGCGTGATATGCTGCCGAACGGAACCGGCGTGGCAGTGACGGTGCCGGCGAATGATTCGCTGACTGCGACTCGAGATTACACGTTGAACGCGGCTTGGGTGGCCAGTAACTGCGAGATCGTTGTCTTTGTCCAGAACAACGCTACCAAGCAGATGTTCCAGGGCGCCCGGACAGCAGTCATTCCTAAGGCGAAGGTAGTCTATTACGGTTATCAGTCAGCGCGACCGGCACCAGGGCAGGAGACGAACCTGACCATCGCATTGCGCAATATGGGGCTGGGAAGAGCAAGCGGCCTGACTGGCACACTGCTGAGCACTAACCCTTACGTGACTGTCACCCAGCCGACAGCCGCATTCCCGACGCTGGCAGTGGGTGAGGTCGGCTATTCGACCACGCCTTTTGCCATCCGAGTGGCGGCCGGCTGTCCGGACCCGCATGTCGCCACGCTCACTCTGGTAGTGGCAGGGAGTGATGAGATTCTGGACACGTTGAGTGTGCCGGTGAACATCACCACCGGCTCGGGCATATCCGACAATATGGATGCTGTCGGCAACTGGTGGCATTCTGGCATTAGGGACGCCTGGCATCTGACTACCTACCGTAGTCATACGCCGATGAGTTCGTGGTACTGCGGTTCAGACGCGAGCCACCAATACAACGTCGAGACCGACATGCGGCTAATCTCGCCCTACTTCACGGTTGGCGATGGAGCGCAGCTTTCGTTCTACCATTGGTATGCGACTGAGGCTGGCTATGACTTCGCGTATGTGGAGTTGAACAACGGCTCGCCGTTCTGGTATCCCATTGCGAGCTATGACGGCACGGGCAGCGGTTGGCTGCAGCCGACGTTCGACATCAGCCGGTATGCTGGCCAGACCCTGCGCGTCGGATTCCGCTTCATCTCTGACAATAGCGTCAATGCTGATGGCTGGTATGTTGACGACCTGCTGGTGACGCCGTATGTAGGCGGCATCGCCGAGCGGCCAGCAGCACAACCAGCAAAGTTGCGCATCTGCGGGACGATTACCAACCAAAGGGCAACAGTTGCCTACTCATTGCCGGACGGCGTTGTTGGTGAGATTGCTATCTTCGATGCTGGTGGCCGACTGGTGCAGAGTCTCGGGCAGGGTCTCAGTGGCACTGGGCGTGCGGTCTGGCCGCTTGCGGACGCTGACGGTCAGCGGGTCGGAGCTGGAACCTACTTTGCTTGTCTGCGAACCGGAACTGAAGTTCGTGTACTCAAGGTTGTTGTCTCACGCTAGAGTGCCGGAGCTGTTTCTGCTGGCGGCTGCGTTGATTCTTGCTGGCCTGGCCGCTGGCTGCTCGGATGCGCCCGTCATTCCGTTGATACCGACGAATCGGGTGGTACTGGCTGAGCTGTTCACCTGGCAGCGCTGCAGTTACTGTCCTTATGCGGCTCATGCTCTCGAAAGCCTGGCGACCGAGTTTGCTGACAGCGTTGCCATCATCGCTTACCATCGCCGGACACTGGGCGATACCCTATCGCCGGCATATGCTGAGAACCGATGTGAGTATTACTACACAAGCGGTGGAGAGCCGGCGACCGTATTCGACGGTGGTCCGCCGGTGAGGACATCCGGCCCGGAGCAGAACCTGGCGGTCTTTCGTAATCAGATACTCGGAGCGCGGAGCGTGACCCCCAAAGTTCAGTTGCGGGTCGAGACGAGTCTCGATTCGACAGCCGGTTCGGCGAGTATTGTCGTCGCCGGAGTGGATTCAACTCCGGGCGAGACGCTCCGGCTGTTCACGGTCCTGATCGAGGACAGGGTGCCGGCAACGCTGGCTGGCGCAACTGATTCCATCTTCAACCGGGTGATGCGGGCGATGCTGCCTGACTACACGGGCAGGCCGATTCTGGTGCCTGTGCGCGATTCGACACTCGTTACCGAGCACTTCACGTTGCTGCCGCACTGGCGGCGGGAGCAGCTCGGACTGGTGGTCTTTGTTCAGCAGCCTTCGAACCGACGAGTTTTGCAGGCGGCACGTGTTCCCCGTCTGATAACAGGGAGAAAGCAATGATACGTTATGTTGTGATACTGGGGTTGGTGATGAACGCGGCCTGGGCCGACTACTCGTTTCGGTTTGTGTGCCGCGACGACACTGTGGCGCGGGTTGCACCCGGAGAGCCGGCCTACTTTCATTTCGCACTCACCAATACCGGCACCGCTAGCGACGTCTATGCCTTTGACTGCCGCGTTCGGCAGAACCCACCGAACTGGGCCATCGCCTACTGCGTCCGCGGGCGCTGTGTTGAGCCAGGAACCGTGATGTATGATTCGCTAGCACCGGGCGCAACCGACACGACCCCGGTCATTGACGCTTTCACAAATGCCAATGTTGGAGAGGCGGTTGTTGAGCTGCATGTGCGGTCGCAGCAAGCACCGACTTTGGCCGACTCGATTACTGTGCACGTGCTGGCCGGTGTTGGGATTGCTGAGCAGCCGGCGGCGCTGCCACGGCCGGAGCCGGTTCTGTCAGGCTTGGTCTGGCCGGGTACGTTGCTGCGAGTGGACGGACTAGTCAGCCTGCACGATGTCACTGGCCGACTGGTTGTTCGCGGAATCAGCCAAGGCGGACAGTGGCGGTTGCCACTGGCTATCCAACCGGGTGTCTATGTGGTCAGCTTCGGAGCCGACGGAGTGAACCGTAGTGAGCGAATCATCATACCCTGAACAGCTAGCAATGAGGCGGCTGGCCTTTGTGTTCTTGCTGGCTGCCGGGCTGGCTTTGCTGGTTTTGGGAACCGTCCGTGACCAGTGGGCGACGGTGCATCAGGTCAGTTCCGGGATATGAATACCGTGCATGGGCCTCGGGAAATAGGCCCGACTCAGACGAATCGTAAGGTTGTGAGGTGGCTTTGAGCGAAGGGAATAGTGGCAACAGCGTCTTCGTCGCCGACCAATGCAAAGAGGCGCTTGGCTGGGCCCTCGCTTTCTCGTCAGTCCTCCTCCTGCTGCAGGCTGGCGAGGTCCTGAAGCAGGCAGGTCTGGAAGTGCTGGTGGTTCCGCGGCGGGCTGCGGGTTGTGGCGTTCTGCTGCTCGTCGAATCGGGTTCGGTCGCTCGAGCACTCTCGATCCTTTCGTCCCAGCGAATCGAACCAGTCGAGGTGCTGCCCTACGCCGGGCCTGCCGCTGCAGTCCTCTACCGGCGGTGATGGACGAGGATGCTACCGTGGTCACAATCGAGGTTGACGTTCGCGGACTCGTCTGCCCAGAACCGATCGTGCTGACGAAGCGGGCACTGGCAGCGCACAAGGGTGAGACAATCGCCGTGCTGACTGACAGTCCGGAGTCACGGGACAACATCGTACGCTTTGCCCAAGGTGCCGGGTGCCAGGTTTCGTGGTCAGAGCGCGAGCCGGGCTGTTATGTTGTCAGCATCTGCCCGGGTGCGAGCCAGCAGCAGTCAGCGGAGCGCAAGGGTCGCGTGCTGGTTATCAGCTCAGACGAGTTTGGTCGGGGCGATCGTGAACTTGGCCGTCTGCTGATGACGCTATTCTTGCGGACATTGAACGAACTACCGACGCGGCCAGCGTACCTGCTGCTCATAAATAGCGGCGTGAAGTTGGCCTTGGATGGCTCGGACCAACTGCAGTCTCTGCAGACTCTTGAAGCTGCCGGTGTGACAATCAAGGCGTGCGGGACGTGCCTTGACTACTTCGGAGCAAAGGAGCGGGTTCGAGTTGGCACGGTCTCCAATATGTATGAGTTGGCCGGGACGCTACTAGCTGGCGAACAGCTCGTCGTACTCTAGTAATCGCGGCGGCAGAGGGAAGAGGAGCGCAATGAAGCGTCGCCTTATTGACTATGCGCGGGCTGCCGGCTGAGCGGCCAAGGTCTGTCAGGAAGACCTGATGCAGGTACTGCAGCAGCTTCCTGAGTTCACTGACCCGCGGCTGCTGGTTGGCGGCGAGACAGCAGATGACGCCGGGGTCTATCGGGTTGCCGACGAATTGGCACTGGTGCTCACTGTGGACGTGTTGACGCCGATTGCCGACGATCCTTACGTCTTCGGTCAGATTGCGGCGGCGAACTCGCTTTCTGACGTCTATGCGATGGGCGGCAGGCCAGTTGTTGCCTTGAACATCATTGCCTTTCCGGTCGGTGAGATTGGGCACGAGACTATCCGTGCCATTCTTGCTGGCGTGAGGGACAAGGTGCGCGAGGCTGGGGCGGTGATTGCCGGCGGCCATACTCTAAAGGACTCGGAGGTGAAGTGCGGTCTGGCAGTGACCGGGCTGGTGCACCCCGACCGGGTTGTCCGGAACGTTGGGGCAAACCCTGGGGACGTCCTCATCCTTACCAAACCGCTCGGCATTGGCATTATTACAACTGCGCTACGGGCGAACCTGGCTTCGCGAGAAGCGGTAGCCGCGGCCAACCGGGTGATGTCTCAGCTCAATCGTACTGCCGCGGCTGTAATGGTTGAGGTCGGCGTGAACGCCGCCACCGATGTTACCGGATTCGGTCTCCTTGGTCATGCCTGGGAGATGGCTCAGAGCGGAGGGATAGATATTCTCATTCATGCTGACCGGGTCCCGATTATTGCCGAAGCAATTGAGCTGGCCAGGCAGAGTCTCTTTCCAGTCGGGTCGCTGAAGAACTACAGTTTTATTCGTGAGCGGGCAGATTTCGCTGCTGGGGTTACCGAAGAGCTACGCCTACTGCTCTGTGACGCGCAGACTGCGGGCGGGCTATTGATGGCAGTGGCTGCTGAACGTAAGGACAGGTTGCTAGACCGACTGCTGACCAGGGGAGTTGAGGCGGCGACTGTCATCGGTGAGGTGGTTGTGGGCAATGGGCGGCTACAGGTTTGCTAGTTGGACTAGATTTGCTCAGGCTGGTGGCTGCGCTATCCTCTAGCAATGAGTGAGAATCATCCCCTATTTGGGCAACTGGCCGAGGCAGTGGTGGCGATGAAGCCCGAGCGAGTGGTCGAACTTGCCCACCGGGTAATTCAACTGGGGCTATCGCCGCAGGATGCCATCACTAATGGCCTTGCTGTTGGAATGCGCCGAATGGGTGAGCGCTACGCGGCGAAGGAGTGTTTTGTGCCGGAAGTATTGCTTGCATCGCGGGCGATGTACGCCGGGTTCGACATCCTGAAAGAGCATATCGGCGCGCTTCCTCAGAGCCGGGGCCGGGTAATTCTGGGTGTGGTGCAGGGCGATATCCACGATATTGGCAAGAATATCGTCAAGGTGATGGTGCAGGCAGCCGGGTTTGAGGTCATTGACCTTGGTCGCAACGTGTTTCTCGATGGTTTTGTGAAGGCAGCTAGCGAGTACGGTGCAGCGGTGCTGGGGATGTCGTCGCTGATGACAACGACGATGCCAAAGATGGGGAAGGTCATCGAACTGCTGGACAAAGCCGGGTTGCGGCAGCAGGTGCGGGTGATTGTCGGCGGTGCGCCAGTCACGGCTGAGTTTGCTCGCCGGATTGGTGCTGATGGCTATGCAGCCGATGCCTACGCGGCAGTGCGGGAAGTCGAACGTCTGGTCAGCGAGACTTAGGACAAATCACGAAGGAGACGAGGGCACGAAGAAGGGCGCTGGTGGGTTCGGGCAAAGGAAGAACTGTCACGAGCACCAAGATACAAAGATGAGAGCCGTTACAAGGTCACGAGGCTGATGAAGGACAAGGCAAAGCGGTTTGCCCAACTGTTGCGCGGCGAGAAGCCGGATGCACCGGTTGTGTTTCCGATGGTCGTGGCTAATCATGCGGCACGGCTTGAAGGTTACTCAATAGCGGAAGCGGTGACGGACGCGGACGTACTGAGCCGGGTGCTCTATGCAGCGTATCGGTACTATGGCTACGACCTGGTGATGGTCTTTACCGACACAATGGTCGAGGCTGAGGCGATGGGTGCCCAGATAATCATCCCCGAAGACGACGACCCGTTTCTGCTCGAACCGCCCCGCGTGTCGAAGCTGGAGCCGGCCGAGCCAGAAAAGGATGGCCGCATGCCAGTGGTGCTCGAGACGACGCGTCGGCTAACGAAACTGCTCAACGGTGAGGCACCGGTGCTGGTATCGCTCAAGGGCCCGTTCTCGCTTGCGTCTTTTCTGCGTGGTATTGAGGGCTTTCTTGCGGATTTGATTGACAATCCGGAGCGGGCCCGGGAGTTTCTCCGGCTGGCGCTTGAGAACCAGGTGCGCTACGCTGAGGCAATCATCAAAGCCGGTGGTGTGCCATTTATCGGTGATCCGGTGGCTTCTGGTAGCATGGTCGGTTCGAGCATTTTCCGTGAGTTCGCCCAGCCTGGTCTTGCCCAGCTCGTTGCTGCTATCCACGAGAACGGCAGTCGCTGTGGCCTGCACATCTGTGGTGAAACTCGGCACATCCTGAAGCAAATGGTCGCGACGCGAGCCGACCTACTGAGTCTGGATGAGATGGACCTGGAATGGGTCCGGGCTGAAGTCGGCCCAGGTATTGTTCTGATGGGTAATGTCTCCACTCACCTGTTGCTACAGGGCAGTGCCGACCAAGTGACCGCCGCGGCTCGGCTGTGTCTTGCCACTGGCGGGCCGAACCTGTTGCTCTCGACGAGCTGCGACGTGCCGCCGGACACGCCGAAGGAGAACGTGCAGGCGGTTGTGGCGGCAGGGCGGGAGGAGCAGTCCGAAGGTAACAAAGGGCAGACGGTGCAGTGAGGATTGTGCCGAGGGCCAGGCAGACGTTGCTGCGGCTGCTGCAGGAACGGGGTGTGCGCGTTACGTCGGACTGCGGTGGCGCCGGTACTTGTGGCAAGTGCCGCGTCACTGTCACCGATTCGACTGGCACTCGCCGAGTGTTCGCGTGCCGGTACGTCCCGACAGAAGTGGTGAAAGTCAGCGGGGTGAGACCAGCCGTCGCCAACACTAGGACACGACAGTCAAGACGCCAATACGCGGGTGTGTCGCGCAAGCTTGTCGCTGATGTCGGCACGACGACGGTCGCTCTTGCGGTCGTAGATAGTGAGTCGGGTAGGATTGTTGCCCGGCAGGATGCTCTCAACCCTCAGTTACCATTCGGAGCAGATGTGATGAGCCGGATTAGGGCCGGGGCTAGGGCGATGAAAGCCGGGCTGCATAAGTTGATCGCCGGATTTGCCGAAGGTCATGGGGTGAGCCGCAGACAGGAGCTGGTCGCGGTTGGGAACACGGTGATGGCGCATTTTCTCGCCCGGAAGAGTCCGGCGAGCCTCGGCGAGTACCCTTATCGCTCAAGACTGCCACTCAAAAGAGTGCTGCGGTTTGCGGCCGGTGGTCTGCGGCTGCGGATACTGCCTTTGCTGGGCAGCTTTGTGGGCAGCGACTGCACTGCGGCAATACTGGCATCAGGAATCTGGCGTAGTCGGCGACTGGGATTGCTTATTGATGCCGGCACCAACGGTGAGGTGGTAATAGGCAATTGTGAGCGGTTGCTTGTCTGCTCGACGGCGGCCGGGCCGGCATTTGAGGGGGCAACGCTTGCGTGCGGCAGTCTTGCTATACGCGGAGCAATCAGGGCGGTAGCGATACGAGGGGGGCGACTGGTAGCTAGTGTTGTCGGTCAGAGCGAGCCCAGGAGCATCTGCGGTTCAGGGGTGGTCGATGCAGTGGCCTGTGGGCTGCGCTTGGGACTGATTAACCGATCAGGCAGAGTCAGGGCCGGCCGACTCGAACTGGGCCGGCATGTCTTCTTGAGTCAGGATGATTTGCGGGCGGTGCAACTGGCTAAGGGCGCGATTATGGCTGCTGTCCGGTTGCTCCTTCGAGAGTGGGGTGCGCGGGTGGCAGATATCTACCGGCTGCATGTCACCGGCAAGTTTGGAGCGGCGCTGAATCCGCGTTCGGCAATGGCAATTGGCCTGCTGCCGACTCTGTCGCTTGACCGAGTGCGGCAGCATGGGAACTTGGCTCTGCGCGGGGCGGTGCAGGCAGCGCTCAGTCCAGACCGGTTACAGCTGAGCGAGAGGCTGGCCGAGCAGTGCAGCGAGTTGTTACTAGCGGAGGACCCTAGGTTTGAGACGGTGTTTGTTGATGGAATGAGTCTGGAGCCATGGACAGACTAGTCGAGTTGCGAACTCAGCGATTGGCTGAGATTGAAGGGTCGCGCGGCCAGGGAGGGAAGGTCATCGGCTATCTGTGCAACTACGCGCCGGTGGAGTTGATTGCGGCGGCCGGCGCAATACCGGTGCGACTTGAACATGGTAGCTACTCCGCAGAACTGGTCGGCAGCAAATACCTGCGAGCTGATGCGTGTTCTTTTTGCAAGAGCTGTTTGGGTGGATTTGAGCTCGATCCGCTGTACCGATTGACCGATGCGGTCGTTGCTGTCAATACCTGCGACATGATGCGGCGACTGCCAGAGTCAATCGAGCGCTATTTCGGCCGGCCGGTGCTGCAGGTCTATCTGCCACGCACGAGTGAGCCGCTGCCCCAGCGGCTGGCTGAGTTTCGGCGTCAGCTCGAACAGCTACGGCTTGAGCTGGCTAGCCTCACCGGCATCCGGGCAAGTGATGAGTCAATCCGAGCCGCGACGGTCAGTTACAATCAACTGCGGGCAGTGCTACGGGAACTTGACGAGCGACGGTCAGTTGTGACCGGGCCAAGTCAGCGCCGTTTGCTTGACCTTGTAGCTCTGGCTTGGCTACTAGCGCCAGAACGGGCGGTTGAGATGTTGAAGGCCCTGCCGAGCGAGCAGCGGGTTTTGTTTGGACACGTGCCGCGGCTGATGATCGGCGGTAGCATCCTCGCCGTTGAGGATCGCTGGCTACTGGAATTGATCGAACAGCAGGCGAATATCGTTGCCGACTTCCTCTGCACCGGCAGTCGTTCGTATGCCGATGACGTTCCGATTACGCCGGACCCAATGGAGGGTCTGGCCGCTGGTTACTACTGCCGGGTTCCTTGTGCTTTCCGTCGGCCGAACGACGGCCTTTACGACTATATCCGTCGGCTGGCCCGGGCGCGGCAGGTACTGGGGATTGTGTACAAGACTCTGCTTTACTGCGACCCTTGGAACTTCGAGGCGAAGCGGTTGAAGACTGCTGTCGGTCTGCCCGTGCTCCACCTCGATACTGACTACTCGCAGGAGAACCGGGAGCAGGTGCGCACCCGGGTTGAGGCATTTCTGGAGATGTTGTGAGCAAGGGTAGGACCTGATGGGCTGGATAGATCCAGAGCCGAAGCGAATTGGGTTTGCTGAATGGCAGGAGCTATTTGAGCGAGTGCCGGATGAGCTGATTGAGCGTTACCACTACTTTCCTCCGAACCAGGAAGGATTCTCTAAGTATCTATTTCCACCCCAAACTTTTGCCATCTACGGTATGCGGCACCTGCGGCGGCTTCGGTTCGATAATTCCCTGGCGGCGCTGCGGCTGTGGGGATTTGTTCAGAATGAGACAGAGCGGTTGTTTCGGGCCAGGCAGCTTGGCCGCCGGGTCATTGCAACGATGGGTGATCTTGGGGCATTGCCGGTTATCGTGAACTCATTTCCCGATTGTGTAGCGTTCTACCCTGACTGCATTTGGTGGACTCCGTTTGTAATGGAGTCGAAGGTGCTGTTCGATGCGGCGGCTGAACTTGGCATCGGCGAGGGAACCTGTTTCTCGCGGGCTGCGCTGGGAGCCTTTGCTAAGCATGCCTATTTCCCAGACCCCGAACTGGTGATTGCCTCGACGGGTGCGTCCTGTGATGACTTTTCTGGCGTCGAGCAACTGGTGGCGGACATTGCTAGCGAAGTCGTGTGGGTTGAGGAGCCGATGCGGCGGGAATGTCGGATTGCGACAGGCGAAGCGCAGGCTGATACCGAGGCAGCGGTCAGGTTGCTGGTGGCAGAGTACGAGCGTGTTATTACTCGGCTTGAGGAGCTAACCTGTCATCGGTTGACTCAGGATGAGCTGCGAGCGGGCGTACGTCGAGCTAACCGTGTGCGCCGACTTGTCTCTCGATTGCGAGAGCTTGGTTACCGCAATGCGGCGCTGCCAGCGCTCGAGATGATGGTCATTGAGTTTGGTAACCTCCACTACTACTCCGACATCGGTGAGTGGTCCAGTGTGCTCGAGCACCTAGTGGCAACTGCCGAGGAAAGAGTCAGGACGGGGCAGCGGCCGCTCTCGCCTGATGCGTTGCGGCTTGTCTGGGTTACGCCACCGGCCGAACCTCTGCTATTGACCTATGTGGAGGATGCCGGCGCGCGGGTAGTCGGCACCGAGTATGTCATTAATCAGGCGCTGGCGATTATCGACGAGACAAAGCCACCCCTGCCAGCGATTGCTGAGTCGTTTATGCAGGCGTCGCTTATCGGTACTTCGCGACAGCGCACATCCCGGATTATCGAACAGGCGCGAGAGAATCGAGCCGAGGGCGTGATCATCGCCAATGTCTTTGGCGGGTCGCATTGTGCGATGGAGTCAGGCCTGATTGCCGAACAGGTAAAGCAGGAACTCGGTCTGCCGGTTCTCGAGTTTGATGTCGCGCCGCCAGCCCGGGAGGTTGACCGCCAATTGCAGACGAGGATTGATGCGTTTCTGGAGGTCTTGAGAAGCCGGAGGTGAGAGATGCGTGAGCCATTGACTCCCCGCGAGCGCTTCGGCCTGCTGGTAATTGACGAGCCGCAGGACCGGGTGCCGGTCTATCCGCTGGTCACCGCTCACGCCGCCCGCGTTGCCGGTACGCCCATCCGCGACTACTATACCCAGGGCGATGTGATGGCACGTTGTCAGCTTTTGGCCCAAGAGCGATACGGCATTGACTTCATTACGTTCTTTTCCGAGGTCGGACTTGTCGCTGAAGCATTGGGTTCTAGATACTACTATCCTGATGACGACCTGCCGCTACTCGACCGGCCGAAGTGGAACGATCTCGGAAATGCTGATGACGCGGTAGTTGATCCATGGCACGATGGCCGCCTGCGTGTCTATCTCGATGCCATCAGCTATGCCTATGAGGCTCGTGGCGATACGGTACCGATCGTCGCCTACGTGCCGGCACCATTCACCACCGCCCAGCAGTTGGTGGACCAAGAGGCGTTTCTTACCGGCTTGCTGACCATGCCCGAACAGGTGCACGAGCTACTTGCCTACGCGAGCAAGTCATGCATCAGTCTCTGTCGGGCGATAATCGGCGCGGGAGGATTGCCGGTGCTGGTTGACCCGCTGGCCTCTGGTAGCGTCATCTCGGCTGAGCAGTATCGGGAGTTTGCTCTGCCCTGGGAGAAGCAAGTTATCAACTATCTTCACCGTTACGACCTTGACATCGTGCTTCATATCTGCGGTGATACCGGCTCGATAGTCGCGCTGATGCCTGATACCGGGGCTGACCTAGTGAGTATTGACCGGCTCCAAATCTCGGAAGCAGTTGCCCTCGTTGGCGAACGGGTGCGGATTGTCGGCAATCTGAGCACGAGCGACATCCTGCTGGGGACAGAGCAGGAGATAGGAACTGCGGTTGCGGAGATGGTTGAGCAGGGACAAAGGTGTCCGAAAGGGTTCGTGGCTGCGACTGGCTGCGAAGTGCCGATTGACACTCCGTTCGAGAACGTTCAGGCATTTGTTGCCGTCGCGAAAGAGGTCGGTCGGAACGATGCTTGGCCGGGTTGGAGGAAGGTCGGAGGTCAACGATGATAGTTGCCGGAATTGATGTTGGTTCGGTAAACACCAAGCTTGTCGTCCTTGACCGCCAGACCGGTCAAACCATCTGTACGCTGGTAGAGCCAACCGGACCACGACCGCGTGAGACCGCTGCCCGGTTGCAAGAGCGGTGTCGGGTCGAGCATCCCGAACTGGCCGACAGGATTGGGATGGTTGTTGCCACCGGCTACGCCCGGAATACTGTTTATGCTGCCACTAGAACGATAACCGAGATCAAGGCCGCAGCACTGGGTATCAGGTTTCTGTATCCGGAGTGTCGGACAATAGTTGACATTGGCGGTCAGGACTCAAAGGTGTTGGTGCTGGATGAAAATGGTCGGGTGCGCGACTTTGTAATGAATGACCGCTGCGCAGCCGGTACCGGACAGTTCCTGTCAGTCATGGCGAGGACCTTGGCGGTGCCGCTTGCCGATTTCGGTCGGTTGGCGCTTGATTCGCAACGGCCAGTGCCGATATCGAGCCTTTGTGTCGTGATGGCCGAGTCGGAGATACTCTCGCTGCTGGCCGCGGATACGCCGGTTGGCGATATCATTGCGGGTCTGCACGCAGCCCTGGCCCGGCGCATAGCCAACATGGCAGCTCGGTTGCATGTCGAGCCGCCGGTGGTCTTCACCGGCGGGGTGGCGCAGAATCCGGCAATGCGCGCCGAGCTGGAGTCAGCGTTCGGTCTGCCCGTGACTGCGGCGGAGCAGCCACTGCTGTCGGCAGCGCTGGGCGCGGCCTTGTTCAGCGAACTATAGTTATGCGGTGGGTCGGAACTCGGGCCTTGGTAGGAAAGATGAAGAAGTAGTTACCGGTGCTGATGCTTGCTGTTTCCCAGTTGATTGTCGAGCCTGCCTGACAGTCTGGGAAAACGGCAACTGTACGACCGAACGCATCGGCAACTCGAACCGAGCCTTGCCAATCAGCTCCGGGCAAAGTCAGTTGAACTAGGTTACGGACGATGACCGGTGGTGGTGGCGTCTGCCGAGCAGCTCGGAACGAGCTGTCACCCCATTCGTAGCGGCTGAGGGTATCCCAGAGGTCAATATAGGCCTGAAGTACTAGCTCACAGGCAGTGGCGGTGAGACGCCGGGCTTGGTCAGCGCTGGGACCGTAAGGCCAGACTGCTTCAGAATCGGCGACCATTCTCAATAGCGTTGACTCCACCGGCGCCAGCTTGGAACGGATAAGATGGAGACGAAATGTGTTTACAGCAGTCGGCCGCTGCGGGTCAGAGCGAATGAAGTCGCGGACGCGTATTGCCGCGTCGCAAATCTGCGAGCGCAACTGGCCATTCATTGCCTCAGGAACCGGGCCACCCTGAACCCATAGTGGAATGGGTAAGGCTGCTTCGGGCGCGCCGAGCAGAATCCACATCATGCCGCGGCTGGCCGGTCCGCCTGGCTCTGGCCCGACCATTATCTCGACCGACCGTGTGGTTCGACGGCAGATGGTTGAATCAGCCGGGATATAGCCGAACCGGTAGCTAGGGAGCGAGTCACGGAAGGGAAGCGGATAGGGGTCAAAGTCTGTCTGTCCCATGTCGCGGGAGAGAGTCTGAACAAGGAATGGTACGTCAATCCGATTGGCCTGCCGGGCTGGCAGTACTAGTTGCATTGCTCGTTCATAGCGGTTTTTGCCCCGTAGGCGGATGGTGTCACCTGACATCGAATAGTTGGCACGCAGGAGGAATCCCAGTGAGTCGGTGTTGGCTTCGAACATGGTGTCGAACGTGTTCGCTGCTTCGAAGAAGACCGCGCGACCAGTGGCGTCAAAGACACCAAAGTTTGCTGGCTGGGTGCGGCCAATGATGCCGGTCGAGTCGAGAATCCGTGCAAAGTCTTCAATCGTGGCACATGACCCAAGCGCCTCGGCCATTATGGCGCCGTCGTCGGCGTCACGAAGTCCGGAAAGGTTGTAGGAGTTCGAGTTCATGATTGCAAAGCCGACTTCATTGATGCCACCCCAGGCCCCAAGCGTATCGCCAGAACCATAGACGTTGGTCACATAGGCATATCGTGAACCACGACGCCAGGCAGCTTCCTGATTGTCGTTATCCACGTCCCGGTTTTTCCAGAGGAGTGGGCGACCGCAAACTGTGGCGCTGGGAGCGAAGACACCGACAGTGCAGGCTGCTGCCAGACCGGTCAGTGCTAGCGAGAAGAGCAACGGTCGCATCAATCGCAGCTGACGAGCGCTACTAGTTCCTGGACGAGTTGTGACTCCGGGCAGGTCTTGATGGGCCTGCCACGAGCAAAGAGTACGCCCCGGCCGCGACCACCGGCGATACCGAAATCGGCCTCCCGTGCCTCACCCGGTCCGTTGACTACACAGCCCATAACCGCAATCTTGACCGGAGCTTGGGTGTCGGCAAGTGCTTGCTCGACCTGCCGGGCTAGTCGGGCAACGTCAATCTGCGTGCGACCACAAGTGGGGCAGGAGTAGATTTGCGGTCCGCGCCGACGCAGACCGAGGGCAGTCAACAGGTGCCAGGCGGCCCGAACCTCCAGGACTGGATCGGCAGTAAGTGAGAACCGAATGGTATCGCCGATACCCTCCAGGAGCAGTACACTGAGGGCGGCGGCTGAACGGATGACACCGGGGATGAGCAAGCCGGCCTCGGTGAGGCCGAGGTGAAGGGGATAAGGCCAGCGCCGGGCCAGTTCGCGATTGACCTCAATCGTCTGGAGTACGTCGGTACCTTTGGCCGAAAGGACGATGTTGCGGAAATCGAGTTCCTCAAAAGGTTCGAGACAGCGGGCCATGCTTTCGGCCATCGCTGCTGGCGTTGGGTGATGGTGGCGGCTAAGGATTGAGCGGTGAATCGAACCGGAGTTGACGCCGATGCGGATTGCTGCGCCACAATCGGCTGCCAGTCGGATTATTTCTTTCACCTTGGCCTTTGTGCCAATGTTGCCAGGATTGATGCGTACTTTGTCGAATCCGGCTCGCAAAGCGGCCAAGGCTAGGCGGTGGTCGAAGTGGATATCGGCGCAAAGGGGTGTCCCAACCCCAACGCGACGGCGGATTTCAGGCAGGGCGTGGGCTGCAGTCTCATTGGGAACAGCGATGCGGACGAGCTCACAGCCAGCACGGACTAGTCGGCGCACTTGCCGTACGGTGGCCGCGACATCGTCGGTGCGGGTATTGGTCATTGACTGGACTGCTACAGGAGCGCCGCCGCCGACTGTGAGCGAACCGATACGAACGGCGAGCTTGCTGGAGCCGGACTTCATCTAGTAGGTCTGGCGCTCGATGCGAGCGCCGAGGGCGCCTAGTTTCTTTTCGAGTCTTTCGTAGCCGCGGTCGAGGTGGTAGATGCGTAGTAGCTCGGTAGTACCCTTTGCTACTAGCCCGGCCAGGACCAAGGCAGCTGAGGCGCGCAGGTCAGATGCCATTACCTGGGCTGAAGTCAGGTGGTCAACGCCCTGGATTATGGCCATGTTGCCGTTGATGTCGATACGGGCTCCCATCCGGTTCAGTTCGAGGGCGTGAAGGAAGCGGGATTCGAAGATGTTCTCGGTTACGACGCTAGTGCCGCGACCGATGGTGAGCAGGGCGGTGAACTGGGCCTGAAGGTCAGTAGGGAAACCAGGATGGGGGGCAGTGGAGATTGTAATTGGCGCAGGTCGGGTGTCGGCAGCAACGACGATGGTGCGGCGGCCGGGTTCGACAGTGATGCCAGCCTGGCGGAGCTTGGTGATGACCGCGGTGAGGTGGTCGGGTTCGCAGCCAGTGACCTCAACTCGGCCACGGGTTATGGCAGCGGCAACTGCCAGAGTACCAGCCTCGATCCGGTCGGGTATCGGGCGGTACTCGACAGCGTGAAGGCTTCTTACTCCACGGATGCGGATGAGGGGTGTGCCGTGGCCAGTAATCTTTGCACCCATCGAGTTGAGCATGTTAGCAAGGTCAACAATTTCGGGTTCGCAGGCTGCGCCCTCGATGACCGTCTCGCCGCGGGCAAGCGTGGCAGCCATCATGGTGTTGGCAGTGGCACCGACTGATGGCCCGGCCGGCCCCTCGAGCAGGACGGTGCTGCCACGCAGCGGCCTGGCTTTGGCATGGATGTAGCCGTGCTCGATGCCGACATTGGCACCGAGGGCGGTGATTCCTTTGAGGTGGAGATCAACCGGTCGTGGGCCAATAGCGCAGCCGCCAGGCAGAGATACGCGGGCGTCACCAAAGCGGGCAAGCAGTGGGCCGAGAACGTAGTAACTGGCACGCATCTTCCGGACGATGTCGTAGGGTGCGGTGCGGTCGATGCGGCTGCTGGCAGTAATCGTCAGGGAGCGGCCGCGCTGTTGGATTGTCACGCCCATCGAACGGAGCAGCCGGATCATCGTGCTCACGTCTTCGAGCAGCGGGATATGGCGGATAGTACAGGGCTCGTCAGTGAGGAGGCAGGCTGCGAGTAGGGGCAAGGTGGCGTTCTTGGCGCTGGCGGTAGTAACCCGGCCAGTCAGTCGGCGACCGCCGTGAATGAGGAGTTTGTCCATCGGCAATATTCTTCTCTGGGCCTGACCAAAGTCAAGCAGCCCGGTCTTGCCCTTGGCAATAGTAATGCTATACTACGGCCCTTGCACATAATCAATAATCAGCCGCGGCGCGGCGACGAACCGCAATCAATCCAACCCACAGGAGGCTTAGGTGAAGCTATTTCTTGATTCTGCCGATATCGTTGAGATTAGGGAAGTTGCCAGCTGGGGCATTTTGGATGGAGTTACGACCAATCCGTCACTGGTGGCAAAGACGAATCGGCCTTTGAAGGAATGCGTTCAGGAGATTCTCGGGGTGGTCAATGGCCCGGTGTCGGTAGAAGCGATTGCGAGTGATGCAACCGGCATGATTCGCGAGGGTGAAGAATGGGCTCGGCTCAACGCCGAGAAGATAACGATCAAGATTCCGTTGACGGTTGAGGGGCTGAAGGCGGTGCGCGGGCTGGCGGAGCGCGAGATTAAGACAAACGTGACCCTGGTTTTCTCGGTGACCCAGGCGCTACTTGCCTGTCGGGCCGGCGCGACGTTCGTCTCGCCGTTTGTTGGACGGCTCGATGATATCGCGCATGACGGAATGGCGTTGGTGGCGGATATTGTTGAAATGGTTGATGCTTATGGGTTTGAGACAGAGGTTATTGCTGCCAGTGTTCGGCATCCGCTGCACGTCGTTGAGTCACTGCGGGCGCGCGCCCACATCGCCACCGTTCCTTTTGATGTTCTAAAGAAGATGGTTCAGCATCCGTTGACCGACGCGGGCATCAAGAAGTTCTTCGAGGACTACCAGAAGATTCCGCGGAGCTAGCAGGGAGGTAAGATGCCGCTTGTTGATTCTGCAACCGGGCAGGTGAGAAAGAGCCACGGTTTGGCGGAGCTGACCCAGGCCGCCAATCTGATGCGCGGCTACAATCTGATTGCGCTCTGTGCGGCTGGGTCTGGTCATGCTGGCGGAACGATGTCGATCATGGACATCACTGCCGCGCTCTATTTGCAGGTTGCTCGTCACGACCCGCAGAACCCGAACTGGCCAGACCGCGACCGCATCATCTGGTCGTGCGGCCACAAGGCGCCGGCTCTCTATCTGGGGCTGGGGATGGCTGGTTACTTCCCGATCGAAGACGTGGTATTGCTGCGTAAACTCTATTCGCCGTTTCAGGGTCATCCTCACTGGCTCAAGCTGCCGGGAGTGGAGATATCCTCCGGTTCGCTCGGCCAGGGTCTGTCGGTGGCAGTGGGGATGGCAAAGGCAGCGAAGATGGACCGCAAGACCCATCGCATCTACTGCATCACTGGTGACGGCGAGCACCAGGAAGGTCAGATTTGGGAGGCGGTGATGGAGGCCGGAGCTTGGGGGCTGGACAATCTCTGCTGCATTCTCGACAAGAACCGGTTGCAGATTGACGGCTGGGTAAAGGACGTGATGCCGATTGATCCAATTGCTGACAAGTATCGGGCGTTTGGCTGGAACGTGACCGAGATTGATGGCCACAACATGCAGCAGATTGTCAAGGCTTTTGAGAAAGCGGCCCAGCACAAGGGCCAGCCCACCTTGATTGTCGCCAACACTACCAAAGGCAAGGGCGTTGACTTCATGGAGAACGTGGCGGGCTGGCACGGCAAGGCGCCGGATCATGAGCAGATGGTGCAAGGGCTGAAGCAGCTTGGCCTCGACTTCCGGCTTGACTATAAGAAACTTCTCAAGAAGGCTGAGGATTATCAGGCAGCGGTGACCGAGAAGCTTTTGGCCAAGGTGCCGAAGTTCAGTCGGGACTACTTCTGGAACCGGCAGCCGGTGATGAAGGTGGAGATGAAGCCGACCCGTTTCGGATTCGGCGAGGCTCTAGCCCGGGCCGGGGCTGATCGGCGGACAGTTGCGATTGGCGCGGATATCTCGGGGTCAATTGCCATCGCCAAGTTCTACGAGTGTGACGCTGACCGCTGCGAGCGGTGGATTTCGGTGGGCATTGCTGAGCAGTCCGGTACCTGTGTGGCGGCCGGTCTGGCCAAGGAAGGCAAGCTGCCGATATTCGGCACCTATGGCGTTTTTGCGGCTGGTCGGAACCTCGACCAGCTCCGCACAACTGTCTGCTACGGTAACTTCGACGTGCTGATTGCCGGTGCTCACGGCGGTGTCTCGGTTGGGCCAGATGGTGCGACCCATCAGGCACTGGAGGACCTGTTCCAGATTTGCGGCTTGCCCAACATGAGTGTAGCCGTGCCCTGCGATGCGCTGGAGACCGAGCGGGCGACCGAATACATGCTGTTTCAGGTCAAGGGGCCTAAGTACATCCGCTTCGCCCGCGAGGCGACACCGGTTGTTACGCGGCCCACCTCACCGTATGAGTGGGGGATTGCGAACGTCTACCGCTTGCGTGAGGAGAAGGAGTATCTGCTTGACGCCTTCGACTGCGTACTGGCGACGGAGTACAAGAACGAAAAGGAAGACCTGGCAATCGTTGCCTGCGGGCCGATGGTACCCGAGGCACTGCGGGCCGCCTGGATTCTGCGGGCCGAATATGGGCTACAGACGCGCGTCATCAATCAGCATACATTGAAGCCCTTCAACCCGCAGGCGATTATTGCGGCGGCACTTGATACGGGCATCATTCTGACGGCTGAGGAGCATCAGATTGGTGGTTTGGCCAACTGGGTCTCGCTGGCACTGCACCGGGCACCGGAGCTTTATGGCGTACCGGTGGCGTTTGACGCGATTGGGGTGAAGGATCGGTTCGGCGAGTCGGGCCAGCCTTGGGAACTGATGTGGGAGTTCGAGGTATCGGCCGAGCACATCGCGGCCAGGGCCAAGGCACTCTACGATATGACGCGGGAGCAGAAGGTAGTCAAGGGCAGGAAGCCGAAGGCGGTCAAGACCGAGCCGGTCAAGGAGACCGCGGCCAGCGGCGAGGAGCCGGTCAAGAAGCCCGGCCGTCGTCCTGGCCGCAAGCCGAAGAGTGAGGCCAAGTAGATGCGACTTGCCAGTCGGATGAATCAGTTGGGAACCGAGACTGCGTTTGACTGTCTCTGCCGAGCGCGGGCCCTTGAGTGCAAGATGGAGGTCATCCATCTCGAAATTGGCGAACCGGATTTCACGACGCCCGCACACATTCGGGAAGCAGCCAAGCAGGCACTGGACCAGGGTTACACTCACTATGGCCCGGCCGCCGGGCTGCCGGAGCTGCGGGAGGCGATTGCCGAATATGCGGGCCGGTTTCGGGGGGTCAAGTTCACGCCTGACCAGGTAGTAGTTGCACCTGGTGCCAAGCCGATAATGTCGTTTGCGATGCTGGCGCTGGTCGAGCCCGGCGATGAGGTAATCTATCCTAATCCGGGGTACCCGATTTACGAGTCAATGATCAACTTCCTCGGGGGACATGCGGTTCCCATCCGACTGCGTGAGGAGCGGCAGTTTCGGCTCGACGCCGAGGAGCTTGCTAGCCTGGTCAATCCTCGTACCAAGTTGATTGTCATCAACTCACCTCACAATCCGACCGGCGGGATGCTGACGCGCGAGGACCTAGCGCTCATTGCCAGAACCGCGGTCGAACATGATGTCTGGGTGCTGGCGGATGAGGTGTATAGCGAGATTATCTACGACGGCAGGTTTGTGAGTATTAGCCAGTTTCCAGAGTTGGAGAATCGGCTGATAGTGGTCGACGGTTTCTCCAAGACCTACGCGATGACTGGCTGGCGGGTCGGATACGGAATAATGCCCACTCTGATGGCTGAGCAACTGGCCAGGATTCAGACCAATCTCAACTCCTGCACGGCGACGTTCAGCCAGCGAGCCTGTCTCGGCGCCTTGACTGGGCCGCGCGATGAGGTCGAGGCGATGATTGCGGAGTTTCGGCGACGGCGGGATTTCATCGTTGCGGGGTTGAATCAGTTGCGGGGATTCCGTTGTGCCACTCCGCAGGGTGCCTTCTATGTTTTCCCCAATGTCGAGGGCACAGGGATTGACTGTCAGGTGCTCGCCAACCGACTCCTCGAGGAGCAGGGCGTGGCCTGTCTCGCTGGTACCTGCTTCGGCAAGTATGGCGACGGGTTTCTGCGTTTCAGCTACGCCAATTCAGTTGCGAACATCGGCCGCGCCCTGGAGAAGATTGGCCGGCTGTTGGCCAATCGCTAGCGGCTGGCTGTCAGCAGTGCCGAGCTAGGCCACCAAGATGGCGGCGGCAGGCACGGAGCAGACCGACCTTGGCGGGTGGCTCGTCCAACTGGGCCAGCTCGGGTTCGACGATTTTTGTCTTCTCGACAGTCAGACACTGGCGGCGGTTTTCGCGGCCAATCGTCAGTTACCGTCGGCTGACTGGCAAGATTGCTGGACAGTTGCGCTGACCAACGCGCCGCACGTACTCTGTCACCTCAAGATTGAGCTCGCTGGTCTGGACCCAGCTTACTATGCGTGGCCAGAAGGCGAACTGACACTGGCTCGAATAGATCAGGCTAAGGCCAAGCTGGTGCGGCGCTGCGCATTTGAGCTGTTGCGGGCCAAGGCACCGCCGCTCTGGGATGCCCTGCCTTGGAATGAGTGGAAGTTTGAGCCGATTCTGCGCCAGTTTCCACTCTGGCGTACCCGCTGGCTGCTGGCTGGCGACGGCACAAGTGTCATCCTGCCCCGCTTGCGTAAGTCGGCTGGTGTAATTGTCCTGGAACCGCTGCCTCTGTTGCGCCGGTATCTTGAGGCTAAGGCGGCAAAAGAGCGAGTGCGCCGACTCCGCATCCTCGACCCGGCCGAACTAATGATGACTCAATCCGGCCCGGTTGCTGACGTTGCTCTACTTGGTTCGTTCTCGCTACCGACCGCTGTTAGCGCTTGTTCGTTCGAGCCGCTTCTTTCAATTCCTAACATCTTTGTTGTTGAGAACAATCCGCTGCGACCGGCGCTTGGCGCAGCCGAGATGGCGGGGTTCGGGTTTGTCCGTTCCCAAGTTGAGGTGCGCGGCCTGGGCGTGCGGCCGCTTTGGACGCGGAGGAGCCGGTCTGCTAACGGTTACCAGCAGGCCGGCCGGGCAGGGCCACTCTGAGGTTCTGATTATGGTGGGCCAAAACTGGCGTCCCGCCCAGACTGGGCGGGACGCACTACTAGTGGCTGTGGCGAACTAGAGGCCGTATTTCTCGATGATCTGCTCGCGGGTCTTGCCGAGGATACCGTATTTCTCGCCAACCTTCTTGAAGGCAGCGATTGCCCGGTCAATGTGCTCGGTCTCGTGCGCGGCAGAGAGCTGGACACGGATTCGGGCCTGGCCCTTGGGCACGACCGGATAGAAGAAGCCGATGACGTAGATGCCCTCAAAGTAGAGGTCGCGGGCAAAGTCCTGGGCAAGCTTGGCGTTGTATAGCATTATCGGCACGATTGGGTGGACCCCCGGCTTGATGTCGAAGCCGGCCTCGGTCATCGCCTTGCGGAAATACATTGTATTGCGCTCGAGCTTGTCGCGGCGCTCGGTGGTGGAGCTCAGTAGGTCAATTACCTTGACCGTAGCGGCAGCGACAACCGGCGCGAGTGAGTTCGAGAAGAGATAGGGCCGTGAGCGCTGGCGCAAAATCTCGACGATCTCCTTGCGAGCAGCAGTGACGCCGCCGGAGGCACCGCCCATCGCCTTACCGAATGTCGTCGTGATGATATCGACGCGGTCCATCACGTTGTGGTGCTCATGGGTACCCCGGCCATGCTTGCCCATGAACCCGGTTGCGTGCGAGTCATCAATCATTACCAGCGCGTCATACTTCTCGGCCAAGTCGCAGATTTCAGGAAGCTTGGCGACGTCGCCGTCCATCGAGAACGCGCCGTCGGTGGCAATCATCCGGAAACGCTTGCCCTGGGTTGCTTTCAGCTTCTCTTCGAGGTCGGCCATATTGGCGTGCTCGTAGCGGTGACGCTCGGCCTTGCAGAGGCGAATGCCGTCAATTATTGAGGCATGATTGAGGGCGTCAGAGATGACCGCATCCTGATCGGTCAGGGTGCACTCAAACAGACCGCCGTTGGCGTCGAAGCAGGAAGAATAGAGAATAGCATCTTCCATGCCGAGGAAGTCAGCAATCTTCTTTTCGAGGGTGCGGTGCAGGTCCTGGGTGCCGCAGATGAATCGCACCGAGGACATGCCGTAGCCCCACTTGTCAAGGCCTTCCTTTGCCGCCTTCATTACCTCGGGATGACTGGACAGTCCGAGGTAGTTGTTCGCACAGAAGTTGAGCACGTCCTTCTGGGGCGAACCGGCCGGAAACTCGACCTTGATATCCGCGCCCTGCGGGCCGTGAATGTAACGTTCCTGCTTGTAGAGCCCTGCTTCCTGAACGCTCTTGAGTTCAGCCTGCAGAAACTCTTTCATCTTACCATACGCCATTCAGTTCCTCCGATTGCTTTTGTTCATCCTTGCGAGCGCTGCGCTCGCTCTTGTTCGACAATGGCGACTCCGGCACTGGTGCCGATTCGTGCTGCTCCGGCCTGAATCATTGCCATGGCCGTACCGTAGTCGCGAATTCCTCCGCTGGCCTTCACCTTGATTCGGTCCGCCGCAACCCGGACAAGCAGGGCCACGTCGGCAACGGTTGCGCCGCCGCTGGCAAAGCCGGTCGAGGTCTTGACAAACGTTGCGCCGGCTTCGATGGCGAGGCGGGTGGCCCGTTCCTTCTCTTCGTCAGTCAGCAGGCAGGTCTCGAGTATGACCTTGACAGTCCGTCCGCGGGCCGCAGTCACGACTGCCTTGATGTCGGCCAAGTAGCGGCGATCCTCTTTGGCTTTAAGCCAGCCGACGTTGGCAACCATGTCCAGCTCATCAGCACCGCGGAAGATGGCCTGTTCGGCTTCGGCTTGCTTAGCCTCCACCACCATTGCGCCCAGCGGGAAGCCGACAACCGAGCAGACCCGGATTGGGCCCTTCTCGCCGATCAGCCTTCGGCAGATGGCAACGTAGCAGGAATTGACGCAGACTGCGGCAAATCCGTGCTCAATCGCCTCGCGGCAGAGCTGCTCAATCTCGGCCGGGGTTGCATCCGGCTTGAGCAGCGTGTGATCGATATAGCGAGCGATACCAGCAGGCTTTGGGGACATGGCTTGGACCTCCTCGGTGTCGTATTCTAGTCGGCTGACCAATCCTGTCAACCGCGGGCAGACGATAGTCGGCTAGAAGCGAATGCCGAGACCGATTGTCCAGTGGTGGTCGATTCGAGAAGAACTGGCTGCCAACGGTGTCAGGCGAGCAGTCCAACCTGCCTTTTGTTGTCTGCTAGCAAGGAGAAGTTCGGTCGTCAGTCGGGTCCCGAGGCCGGCCAAGCCGGCACCAAGGGCGCCACGGGTACCGCGAAATGCCCAGCCGGCGGCGGCGCCAGCCAACAGGCCGCTGGTACCAGCGGCCGCCAGCCGCCAGCCGTTGCCGACACCGAATTCGCAATTGCGCACAGCCTGAGCAGTGAGTAGGGCACCAACAAGCGAGCCGGCCATACCGGCTCCAGCGGCAATGCTCTGGGTCCGTAGGCTGGCATTGCCAGCCAGAACGAGACAGGTAGCGGTTGTAATTGCTCCGCCGACCAACCCGCCGGCCCGAATTAGCTGCGTCTGGCCTTCGGTGCGGTGCCAACTCTGAAGCATAGCGAGGCCGGCAATCGCACCGATGACCTGGCCGGGTAGGATGCCGGTTGAGGGTGAGGAATGCCAGAGCGAATCGTGGAATACTACGTCGTTTAGGATTGTGCCGATGCCGATGCCCTGAAGCGCACCGAGGTCGGTGGCGGTGAGGAGTAGCTCGGCCTGGCCAGGGTTCAGGCAGCGGCCGCTGACGAGGCCGACGGCCTGGGCAGTGATACTGCCGAGCCACATTACGAGTACGCGTCGTGACCAGGGCTGGAACTTCACCCAGGAATCGAGCGAGTGGCCAGCGAGGATGCCACGGTAGGCGAGAGCAGTGGCGAGATGGGCTTGAGACTCGTTCAGGGGTAACCAGCCGGTGGCCAGCAGGGTGCCGGAATAGCCGAGCGTGGCACCCGCAAAATAGACGCCAATCTTGTCTGGCAGTGCGTCCGGTTCTGAATAGAGGAGAGCCGCGGTACCGTGCCAGCTCAAGGCAAGAGGAAGCTGTTCGAGAATGAGGCGAGACCGGGCCTGGTCAACCGCTGTGAGGGCGTCATTCGTGCCAAGGCTGGTAGCGAAGACGAGCAGGGCGAGCAGGTTCATCTGGATAGCAATCTAGCGCCAACAGAGCTTGCGTCAAACCAACAGGGCGATTACGGTAGCTTGACATCCGGGGGTCTCTGTCTATAGTGATGCTGGCAGCACAGTTGCTGTCAGTATTGCAGTACTTGCAACAATTGAGAGGTCGCTGCACTGGCAGGACCTAAAGGAGGACCAATGCTCGTAACCATTCTTGCAGCCGTGCTGGTGGCGATGACCCCAGCCGGTATCCAGGCTCCACCCGCTGAACCGACACTGCTCGGCGGCGGCGGGCCTGATGCCTATGGGTATCGCTATCTTGATTCGGACACGGTCTGTCCTGGTGCCCCGACGTTCAACTGGATTAACATCAAGGGCATCGGCACCAGAGTTACCGGTCTTGGCGACGACAATGTTGTCGGGCCTTTCCCGCTCGGCTTTTCGTTCCCGTATTACTGGTATCAGGTGACGTCCTGCTACATCGGTTCGAACGGCTACATCGCGTTCCACGACAACACGATGAATGCCTCGCCGTTCCAGCGGATTCCGTCGGTTAACCGGTCGAACAACACCTTGGCGATCCTGATGTCCGATATTGACTGCAGCCCGACCGGTTCGCCAAACGGGTCGGTCTGGTATTGGACCAATCCGGCGCAGGACACCTTCATTGTTCAGTATGACAGCGTTCGGTTCTGGAATACCGGCGGCAACAACACCTTCCAGGTTATCCTCAGCCGGCCTGATTCCTCGATTACCTTCCAGTATAAGGAGCAGTCGGGCGCGCCCTACAACGGCTGGTCGCCGACAAATAACCAGACCGGTATCGAGAACGTCTCCGGTGCGGTCGGACTGAACTACCTTTCCGGCGTGACTCCACCCGGCAACATGTACCACGCAGACCTGGCAGTCCGATTCTTCCCGCCCGAGTCAACAACCTATCAGGCTCATGACGTCGGTGTTGATGTGGCGATGAACGAGTATCGCGGCGGTGTGTTCCAGCCGAACAATCGACCGTTGCGGCTCTGGGCCAAGGTGAAGAACTTTGGCAACCAGCCTGAGGCTTCGTTCAAGGTGTATGCTCGAATCCTGCGGCAGAACGGTAGCGTGGTCTTTACCGACTCGGCCTGGAGCTCGCCCCTGACCCCGGGGCAGGAAGAGTCGCTCAATTTCGCGGCCTGGACACCGACCACGACTGGTACCTATATCGCCCGATTCATCACCAATCTGACTGGTGACATGGCCCGGACGAACGATACCTGCAACATCGAAGTGCGGGTACTCACCCTGCCCGGAACACTGACTTACACCGATTCGGCCTACAGCGCAATGTACTGGAACGGGTTTGGTGGGTTTGGTAACCGGTTCATTCCACCGGTCTATCCGTGCACCGTGACTGCAATCCGGGCCTGGGCTCAGTCGGCTAGTGGCCAGAACTGCGTATTCGGCCTCTATGATGACAACGGTATCGGCGGCGGGCCCGGTGACACGCTGTATCAGACGACCATCAGGATTACTCTTGGCCAGTGGTACCAGCAGGCGTTGCCGACGCCGGTGGTCATTGAAGACGGAACGTTCTTCGTTGGCATCGTCTCACCCGATTCGACGGTCTCGTTCGGGATGGACTCAGTGCCACCGCTCTCGAACATGGGCTGGGAGTTCACCGGTGTCTGGGCACCAGGCCGTGATGCTTCGGCACGGGATGTCTGTATCAGCGCGGTTGTCCGCGGCACGGTCGGCGTCGAGGAAGAGCTTGCTCCGCTGCCAGTGCCAGTGCCGGTGCGAGTCACAGCTAGTCCGAATCCATTTGGCAGCGTCACATGGCTGCGGCTCGCTAATCCGCGTGGTGGCGAGCGGGCGATTGAGGTCTATGACGCTTGCGGCAGTATCGTGCGCCGACTTGACCTAGTGCGGGGCGAGGCTCGGCTTGATGCTGACAAGCTGGCCAGTGGCATCTACTTTGCCCGTGTGGCGGGTAGCGAGTCGCCGGTCACGAAGCTGATACTGTCCCATTAGTCAGTGGTTGTGGTTCAGCGGCGGGGATGGCTATCCCCGCCGCTGCTTTTTGGGCAGGGAAGAAACTGATGAACGCGGGAAAGTATAAAGTTAGTACACAGAGCCGGACTGTTGATGGAGAGGCTAACTTGCTGCTGGTCAATAACTAATGTCAAACCAACCAATCTACCCCAGGGCGTCCCCGGGGCAGCCATGCCGATTGTGGCTGGGGTTGTCGGGGAGATGGCTCTGCCTGTTACCTATCGAACTCTTGTCACAGCAGTCGGCCAGGCCCTGGCGGAAGCTACTGGTTATGCCATTTGGTCGTGGGTTGCCTGGGCAGCGAGGCGGTCTGTTGGCTCGAGCGTCGGGAACAGTGCTCGCCGGTCAACCTATCAGTTGGTATGGCGGATAGTTTGGGGTACTGATTGGTGGGCAGCGGCGAGGAGTCCTCGACCCTCAGTCGGGTAGAATCTTGCCGGGGTTGAGGATATGGTCTGGGTCGAGGTTCTGCTTGAGCCGGGCCATCAGCTCTAGTTCAGCCGGGCCGATGGCGCGTTTCAGCAGTCGCTTCTTAGTTATGCCGATGCCGTGCTCGGCTGATATCTGGCCACCGAGCCGAAGTACGTGGCCAGTCAGGTCGTCAACAATTGCTCTCTTCTTCTGCTGCCACTGGTCATCGGTGTAGCCGTTGCTGCGGCACATGCCGACGTGGATGTTGCCGTCGCCGATGTGGCCCCAGGGCACGATCGGCACAGAGTGATGTTGCTCCAGTTCGGCCAGAGCCGTAATCAGTTCAGGAATCCGACTCAGGGGCACGACGATATCCTCAGTGGCGAGGCCAGCGTATGTCTGCTTGAGGACATTGTGCAGCTCGCGTCGGGCGTGCCAGAGTCGTTCTTGGTCGGTTGGGTTGTCGGCGACCAGTGGTTCGCGTGCGCCAAGGTTCATTGCTAGTTCCCCGACCTGGACTGATTCTTCGAGGACCCGGGTCCGGTCGTTACCGTCGAGTTCGACTAGTACTTGGACTTCGGCATCAGCGAACGGCAGGGCCGAGCCGAGAACTTGATTGCAGGCGCAGATGCCCTTGCGTTCGATGAACTCGACAACCGCCGGTACGAGTCGCTGGTCATGAACCATCCGGTTGACAAGTTCAAGACCTTGGCCCATGCGGGCAAAGGGTATGAGCAGGTCAACTGTATAGCGCGGTTTGGGGATGAGCTTGAGGGTGATGTTCGTGATGATGGCGAGCGTGCCTTCCGAGCCGGTGAGCAGGCGGCAGAGGTCGTAGCCGGTGACGTTCTTGTGCAGGTCGCCGCCCCAGCGGACAACTGAGCCGTCGGCGAGCACTGCCTCGATGCCGCGCAGGTAGTTCGCCGGTCACGCCATACTTGAAGGCGCGCGCGCCGCCAGCGTTCTCGGCGACATTGCCGCCGATTGAGCAGTCTTCGAGCGAGGCCGGATCAACTGGGTAGTAGAGGCCGTATTCGGCAGCAGCCTGCTGGACCCGGGCAGTGGTATTGCCGGGGCCGGTGCGCAGGGTGAGGTTAGGGGGATCAACTTCGAGCCGGCGGAACAATTCGAGTGATAGGACGATGCCACCATAGCTGGGCACTGCGCCGCCGGAGAGACCAGTGCCTAGACCGCGGGGAGTGATCGGAATCCGCTCTTGGGCACAGCACCGGACGACCGCCGCGGTTTCTTCGACGGTTATGGGTTTGACGACAGCTTCGGGCAGGCAGGGTGGGGCAACGCTCTCGTCGTGGCTGTAGTCAACGATGGCAGCCGGGTCGGTAATGACGCGTTCGGCTGCGGTCAGCCGTCGTAGCTCGGCTAGCGCTAAGTCAGTCAATTGGCGGTAGCGCACAGGTCCGATTTTACCCTAAGCGAAGACAAAGACAAAGCACGGAGCGTTCGCTCCGTGCTTTGGCGATGGTCGCTGGCGCTAGGCGAGATGGGGGGTAATCTTCTCAATCAGGACCGACTCCGGTGCGTAGCCAACGTGGCGCTCGACTTCTTTGCCGGCCTTGAAGACAATCAGGGTGGGAATGCCGCTGATGTTGTAGCGGCCGGGTATATCGGGACTTTCGTCGGTGTTGAGCTTGACCACCTTGAGCTTGCCGGCATATTTGGCGGCAATGCCTTCGACTATCGGGGCAATCATTCGGCACGGGCCACACCACGGTGCCCAGAAGTCAACGAGCACCGGTAGCTCGCTATCAATTACCTCGGACTTGAAGGTTGCATCATTTACCTGTTTCAGGTCGGCCATGCTAACGCTCCTTTTCTCGGCTGCGGACAATAGTCCGCACCAGCCTACGAATCCACGGTTTGGTTACCCGATAACAGACCTGGTTACCGCGCCGAGTGCAATCAACAACACCAGCAGCGCGCAACACTGCCAGTTGCTGAGAGACGGTAGCCTGAGCCGTACGCAGACATTCGGTCATGTTCTTGACGTTACATTCCTGGTCGAGCAAACCAAACACAATCTGCAACCGGAGGCGGTGGCCCAGTGCTTTGAAAACCTTCTCTAGCTCGTCGGCATCGGCATTGGTTATTAATTTATTCATATATTTGACGGTCCAATTCTCGTCTTCGATTCAGTTGCAAGCAGCTAGCGCCGGCGAACGGTAATATTGCCATCAGTGGTGCGCAGGTTGATGGGTGAGCTGCCGGAACCGATTATTGCCCGGACATGGTGTTCGGTCGGCAGGCTGTCAAAGGTGAAGTTGAAGTCGTAGAAGGCAATGGTGCCGTTGGTGTTGCGGGCATCAATCGTTGCCGACACGTCGGCCGGCAGAAAGAGGGTGATATCGCCGTTGGTCGTTTCGAGAAGTACGGCCTGAGCAGTGGTCAGGCCAGCGATGTCGCAGCGGATTCGGCCATTGGTGGTACTGGCACTGACCGGGCCAACTTGGCCGCTGATATCAATGGCACTGTTGGTTGTACTGATTACGGCTGGACCACGGTTGTCGGCCAGACTGATGGTTCCGTTGGTAGTGGTGGCGGTGACGGTGCTATTGAATCCGGTCACGTTGATGCTTCCGTTGGTAGTGCTGAGCTGCAGGCTCAGGTTGGGGGGTGACGTTATTGCGTAGGATGCACCATAAGGCCGAGTGCCGGCCGCCGGCTGGCTTGACCAGATGCGCAGTTCTGAGCCGACGATTGTATCCTGAACCTGGACATTGATAATCGCCCGCTGGGCATCATCGCGGGACCGGCCATAGGCGAACCGAGTGATAGTAGTGGTTATGGCGGTGTCGGTGACGGCAGTAACCGTAATGGCGCCGTTCGTTGTCGTAGCGCTCAGCCGGGACAGCCCAACTGCCGTAAAGGAGCGGGTCGTGGTATCATCGAAGCGATGGGTGTAGATGCAGCCAAGGAGTAGCAGAATAGCAGTAGTAGCGAACAGTAGCCCGAGGCCAGCAGTGTTGCGAATTGACATCAGCGTGCCGGTTCGGTGACCGGGGCTGGCAGTAGGGCAATACCGACGCTAGCAAACGGGCCGCCGAGATGGGTTTGGGGAACACCGGTCAAGTGCCCGCCGCTTGATAGTCGCCAGGTGAGATTGAAGGGAGAGTAGAGGTAGCCGCCGCGCAGATCGAGGCCGTAGCGGCCAGCAGTCGTGTTGACCACAAAACAAAGTTCGAGAGCGGCCAGGCCGGCGAGCTGTGTGCCGGGTGAAAAACTGATACTCCGGCCGGGACTACGAAGCAACGAGTCGAGACTAGTGTCGCCAGAAAGTTCATGAATGGCAAACGACTGATTCAGACCGCCAATGCCGATGGCCGGGACCAGCGTCAGGAATGAGAACGGCGAAATCTTCAAGCCGGCGGTGCCGAAAATGGCGGTTGCGTCTGAGCGAACACGGCGGCCAGTCCCGGTCGCTTCTGACGACGTCCGCAGATAGAGCGGGCCGACGAGTAGATTCGAAACGAGTGCTCGCAGCTCAATGCCCCAGCCAAACTGACGCTCGGGCAATAGAGGAGTGGTGCCGGCAAACCGGCTGTTGAAGGCGGGAAGATTTGTCGGCGCGTAGCCTGCGGCGAATGGGACAAGCCAGGCTTCGGGCGAGTCCTGAGCCGCGACAATACCAACGAACAGCAGGATAACTGAGAATATTCGCATACTTAGAGCGGCCATGGGCAGTATAGCCTGGCTTGGGACACTGTCAACAGCAATGACTGTCAGTGGCATTCTTGTTGCCAATCCCGGGGCACAAGGAGTTATGGACTCGGCGCTTGCAGAGTTGAGTCACGCTAAGCTGCTGATGGATGTCAGCAGTCTTTGACCGATGTCCTGTACCTGGCCGAGAGAATGAATGTAGCCAAATGCTGCAGCAAGACGCCGAATCCTGCGGCGGTTTGTGGCGGATTGTCGCACTGCCTGTTGCGCGCGACCGTCATAACCTTTAAGAAAATTGAGCGTTAGCTAACTGGTCAGGTCTGCGACAGGTTTGGCACGACTGATGCAATCGAAATGGTCGGCTAAAGACTGAGTCGAGGGGTGTCCGGGGGTTTTGGTGGGGTTTTCTCGGTAGGCCTTGTCGGGAAACGGCCGAACGAGAAAAGCGGACTGCAGGGGCTCAGCCGATGCTATTTATGGGGTTCAGCCGTAGAGGCAGCGGCTGACCCTATGCATCTGAGGCAAAGAAGCGAGGGGTTGAGATGGCGGAGGGGACATGAGGCTTGCGTTTTTGCGGAGGCTCTTGCGGCGACGCGAAAGCAACGAATCGCTGTCGCTACTGTTCAAGATGGGGGAGGTCAGGCCGGCCCTGCTGAGGCCAGCGCTTGTCGCGGCTGTTCAGCATCAGCAGACCCATCGGCACCGGCGTCGCTCGGCGAGCCGGGCAGGTCTGCCGATGTCGGTACATTGACCCAGGCAATGACCGACAGGCTTGGTTCCGGACCGTAGTCTGAGGGGTTCTGTCGTGCCCGGTCGTGGCTGCTATGCCGCGGCCGGGCTCTTTCTATTGGGGGTTGACGTCACTGGACTGTGGGTCTATTATCGGTCAAGGAACAGCCAGTGCAACTAAGCTGGGCAGGTAGCGACGGACAAGGAGATGGTGTCGTCCTGTGAGTGTGGCTTCCAACCCAGTATTAGGTTTTGCAGTCTTCGTGCTGTCAGCCGGTGCTCTCTGGCTACTTGTCGGGTTACTAATCGGTATTGGCTATCACATCAGTCTCTACGTGTTTGATGGCGAGTTTCGGCAGCGCGAACAGCTTGCTCTCGACATCTTTGTGAGCGTGCTGCGGGGGCTCGCCTACCTTGTAGCCTGGCCGGCGATTTTCTACTTCGATCGTTCAGCCCTCTACCGTATCAAGATGCTCTTGCTTTATCTCAATCCCCATGAGCGGACGACCAACGAGGACTTGCAGAGCTATGTTGCTGAGCGACGGCAGCGGCAATGGGTAACAAAGTGGTATCTCGACCAGTCTGATCTCGAGCGCCGGCGCGAGGAGGAGCTTGTCACAGGGGCGGAGCGAAAGCGGCGGACCAGAGAGGTGCATGATGGGAACCCTGAGCTGGAACGAACCTGGCTTCTCACTGGGGTGGGTGTCAACCCAGCAGGAGTGACTGAGATTGTCCGGCTATACCCGGACTACTGGTTGGCTGAGGAGATTGAACGTAAGGCCCGACTTGAGATTGAGCTACGCTGCCCGCGGGATTGCTCTGGCTGTGTGGCCCGAGTCGGTGTCAGTCAAATCTCAATACCAGGGCTTGAGTTTCTCCGGGTGCTGGAACCAGGGAGCAGCGCGGTGATTGCTGAGGGCTGGGCCCTGCGCGGCAGCTATGAGGTGCGCTATGACAACTGTCCGCGTTGTGGTGCTCTCCAGCCAGCGCGGACCGGTGACGTGAGCGAGTTTGGCCGGGCAACAGCCGTTATCAAGGCATTGCGGCTCGGCCTGGTCTATCACTGGGACCTGCCCTAGGTCTTAGTGTGGTTATTCCAGAATCAGTTGGGCAGACTGGTCAGTGCCGACCAGTCGAACGAAATAGACTCCTGCAGTCAAGGAACGGCAGTCAAGGCGGACCAGGCCGGTGGTGGCTGGTTGCTCGAGCCGTAATGCGCCACGACTGTCGTAAACTCGGAGCAGCGGTCTTGGTCTGGCCACGATTGTCGGTGAGAGACTGATAGTGACCAGACCACGAGCCGGATTGGGCCAGAGCCGGAGCCGATCATAGCTTCGATTGACCGGTGCTAAGGCCGGTTCGGTGACAGCGGTCGGGCCACCGAATCGGTAGCGCCAGCATTCGTGGGTCTTGCCGCCCTTGAGGATGAAGAAGATGTCGCTGCTAAAGGAAGCAATGGCACCGCCGGACTTGACATACTTCTTGCGCTGGCTTGAGCCAACGCCGGGGATGGTGTCGAGCTCGCGCCAGGTGTCGAGGGTCGGCGAGTAGCGCCAGAACTCGTTCGTATTACCACCCTTCAGGGCGTAGATGAAGCCGGTGCTCCAGACTGCTGCTGCACCATCTTTCGATTTCTTGGCCTTGCCGCGGCCGTTGACAATTGGCATTGAATCGAGCGGAGCGGTCCGCCAGCGCTGGGTGGCGATATCGAAGGCATAGAACTTGTGGAGCTTGGCCTGGTGGCAATAAATGGTTGCGCTGCCGTCGGTCACAATGAATGAACCTTTGTCGTACTTGTCGCTGGCTGTGGCCGGAGCCGGGTCGAGTGTCTGCCAGGAATCGTCGGCAATCCGGTAGCGGTAGAACTCGTTCTTGTAGCCCTTGAGCAGATAGACATAGTCACCATCAGCACCGGCGACAAAGGCCGCGCTGGTGCCGCCTTTTACCTTTTTGCGGGAGAGACCGAGCGGTACGCTGTCGAGCGTGGTCCAGGTATTGGTCACAATATCGAAACGGTAGAAATTCGTCGTGTTGTTGCCCTTGGTGGCGTAGATGTAGCGGTTGCCGTCGGTGGTCAGGGCGCCGCCATTGGCAACCGGCTTGCCCGATGGCGCGGTGGGCACTGACGGCAGGGTCAGCCAACTGTCGCGCAGCGGATCGTAGGCAAAGAAGTCGCAGGTCTTGTTGCCTTTCAGGGCATAGATGTAACCGTTGGCCGCAAGATAGACGAGGCTACCACCACCGCTGACGTCCTTGGAACTGGGCGCGAAAGGTACTTGGCTTACTTCATGCCAGCCGCGAGGGAAGCTGAAGGTGTCAACTGTGAAGGTTGTTGTTACCCGGTCGTTGGCATTGACGGCATCGCCGGGCAGGCGGGTCGAGCAGCGGGCAGTGAACGTACCGGCAATCGCGTTCCAGGGACGGAAGGTTAGGACAAGACTCTCTCCTGGCGCCAGTGAGACGGCCCGGGCCGAGTCGCGGTAAAGCAGGACCGAGCCGCTGGTGATTGAGAAGCGGGACCAGAAGGTAGCGACGCGACTGCCGAAGTTGCGGACAACCGCCTTGGGTGTGACCGTCGTCACGTAGAAGCGGCCGGTCGGAGCGAGGATCGTCGTGGCGCCGACGTCGCTCTGGGCAGCACCGACCGCAAAGGAGTCAGCGACAAAATTGTTGGCCGGGTCGTCGTCGCCAGCGGTCTGGACCAGTAGTTCAGCGGTGTAGGAGCCGATTGGCGTGGCGAACCACTGCGGGAACGTCACAGTATCAATAACACCGGGTTGGAGCACGACCGAGGTTGATTCGTAATAGACAATCGTGCTGTTGCGCAGTAGCGCTAGGCGGACCTTGGTAGTGGCAGGCCGCGGGCCGGTGTAGGTGACTACGCCGGCCGGAGTCACCCAAGCGCTCTCAGGGACGGTCCCGGTTGGCGCCCGAATTGAAATCGCGGCAGCATCGCGGAACTCGTCGCGTTCGACATAGAACACCCGACTGAGAGCATTGTTGGCCGGAAAGAGGTCGTTGGCAAGAGCGGTGGTGCAGCGGATTGAATGTTGGCCGACACGGTCCGCGACCCAGGGAGCAAAGTCAACCACAGTGCTTTCATTGGGAGGAAGTGCAGTAACAAGGGCGCTGTCGCGACGGGTATCAATCTGGCAGAAAACAAAGAATGTTGCTGAATCAGAACTATAGTTGGCGATCAGTGCTTGGGGCGTGATGACAAGGCCCGAGTCAACCGTATCGGCAGGCGCAATAATCCGGCGGACGCTAGCGTCGAGGACTCGGACCCGGAAATTCATGCGGGTGGTATCATTGGCCGGATTCTCGTCACCTGCCATGACAACGTAAGCGGTTGCGGTTCGAATGCCGCGAGCGCCGGCTGTCCACCGAGTGAAGTCGAGGTTGCGGGTAGCGCCGGGGGCCAGATCACTGACAATAAGCGAATCGAAGTACTCTGACTCACCAAAGCGGGCAATGGAGAAATAGGCAAGAAAGCTGGCCGTATTGATGCCGCGGTTGGTCACGGCAATTCGTGGAGCTACCTCCGTGCCAGAGTCAATCACTGCTGGCGGGACCGAGATGCCAGTGCAGGCGACATCGTTGTTGACCGGCGTTCCGAGTACCGAGAAATTGTCGATTGCCCAATAGGAAAAATCGGAGGAAAGTCCAGTAAATACCCAGGCGATGCGGACGTTGGGTTGGCCAGCTGCCCAAGGTAACTCGATGACCTGAAGTGTCGGACCGATGTTCTGGCCAGTATAGTCGAAGATGAGCTGGTCAAACGGCCCGCCACCGACAGAACCAAGTAGTTGAGCGCTGTAGGCGGTGTTGCCGGCACCAGCGAAGTAGGTTGAGCAGCGAAGAGTGATTTGGTTGTAGCCAGCGCAACTAAAGGGCGGCGAGATAAGCGAATCGGTACCTTCTTCGGGCCCAGCCGAGTCGATCAGCGGGTAGGCAGTGGTATTGGCGGTCCAAGGCTGGGAACGTTCGCGCGCTCGGTGCCAGTCGTTAGAAGAAGTGTCACCGGTAAAGGTGATCGTCCACCCCAAAGGCGGCATGGTAGTCTCCCACATCCAATCGAACGACTCAGACAGGAGGACTGTTTGACCGGAGGCGCTAGTTGCCGCCAGCAGCAATGTAAAGCCTAGAATCGCGACCGCAATCTGCCTTTTCATGGGTAAGACTTCTCCTTATCGTATCAGAATACGCCAGAGCGGGCGGCTGTCAATCTGCCCCATCCGGAAGGGCGGCGAACAGTCGTTTTGACAGTGCCGCTATTTGCGGTTATGATAGTTTCGCTGATGGGTCGGCGTTGGCTGGCCCAGAGGAGTCAAAGGAAGCCGTTGTCCCAGGGTGAGGGCCTTTTGGCCTAAGTCTGATGGGGCAGGTTCTGCTCCAGTGCTTCCCGACCGGTATTAGTGTGCGACCGAAGGCAGAGTGTCGTTCGTCGCAGAAGGGAGCAGTTATGTCTGGTAGTGACAATGACAATCGGAACGAGCACCGCCTTGGTGTTGTGGCCTTGTTTGTCGAGAATCGGCTGGAGTCGGCACCCAAGGTAAATCAGGTGCTCTCTGACTATGCCCATCTGATTGTGGGGCGAATGGGCATTCCCTATCGCGAAAGGAATCTGTCGGTCGTGGCGGTCATCGTTGACGGCACCAATGACGACATTGGGGCGATGACCGGCAAGCTGGGTACGATTCCGGGAGTGAGCGTCAAGAGTGCGTTGCGCAGGAAGAACGGAGGCGGGCGATGAAGTCTAGTTCGGTTGCTGAGCTGGTTGATTTCATTGATGATGGGGCAATTGAGACGAAACTGGCCGAGGCCCGGCCCGACTCAGCGCGAGTGCGGGAGATTGTGGCCAAGGCGAAGAGCAAGCAGCGACTGAATCTCGATGAAACCGCAAGCCTGCTGCGGGTCCAAGACCCAGACTTGTGGGAAGAGATATTTGCCGGTGCACGAGAGTTGAAGGAAGAGGTTTATGGCAATCGGATAGTGCTGTTCGCGCCGCTCTACATCGGCGACAAGTGCGTGAACAACTGCGCCTATTGCGGCTTCAAGAGCACAAATCGGGAGGTGGTGCGCAAGACGTTGACCGACGAAGAGTTGCGCCGGGAGTTGCTTGCGCTCGAAGCTCAGGGGCACAAGCGGCTGATTCTTGTCTGGGGCGAGCATCCCGACTACTCGGCCACTGAGATGGCGCGAGTCATCAAGCTAGTCTATGAGACTAAGTTCGGGCACGGCGAGATTAGGCGGGTGAACGTCAATGCCGCGCCGCTTGATGTTGAGGGTTATCGTCAGCTCAAGGCGGTCGGCATTGGGACGTTCCAAGTATTCCAAGAGACCTACCATCATGCGACCTACCGCAAGGTTCATCCTGAGAATACGCGCAAAGGCGACTATTGCTGGCGGCTGACAAGCCACGACCGGGCGATGCTGGCTGGAGTTGATGACGTTGGCATTGGCGCGCTATTCGGCCTCTACGACTGGCGGTTCGAGGTAATGGGGCTGGTTGCCCACACGATTCACCTTGAGGAGCGGTTTGGTGTCGGGCCGCATACGATCAGCTTTCCGCGCGTCAATGTCGCCTCGAACATTGCGATTGACCGGTCACACTTTGTCGCTGACGATGATTTCAAGAAGGTGATTGCAGTGCTGCGCTTGGCCGTGCCTTACACTGGGCTGATTCTGACTGCTCGCGAGCGGCCTGAGCTGCGTCGCGCCGCACTGCGGTTGGGCGTTTCCCAGATTGACGCCGGCTCGCGGATTGAGCTCGGTGCCTACCAGGAGTGCAAGGACGGCGAGTGTCAGGACCTGCGGCGGGAGCAGTTTGAGCTGCATGACACCCGGCCGCTTGATGTCGTGGTGCGCGAGCTGATCGCCGATGGCTACATTCCGAGTTGGTGTACTTCCTGCTATCGGCTGGGTCGGACCGGTGAGCACTTCATGGAGTTTTCGATTCCGGGTTTCATCAAGCGCTATTGCACGCCGAATGCGCTGGTGACTTTGGCTGAATACCTGACCGACTACGCCAGTCAGGAGACAAGACAGGCCGGTTTCGAGCTGATTGAGCGCGAGGTAGCCAAGCTTGCTGACGAGCGCACGCAGCGCCAAGTACGGGAGCGGATTCAGAGAATAAGGACGAGCGATGAGCGAGACCTCTGCTTTTAGAGAGACGCTTGGCCGACTGGTACGGGGCCAGGCTGCCAAGCTCTGGCTGTGCCAAGCGAATGGCCGGCGCTGGGATTTCCTTTGGAGCGTGGGGACGGAGCGGCTCGAACCGGCGGAGCTCGTTGTCTCGGACACGGAGTATGCGGTTTTCGGTGAGAACGTGACTGGGGAGCTTGCCCAGCTTGTGCGCGAGGAGTTTGCCCGGTTTCGCGCCGGAGCGGCAACCCGGACCGAAACTGACCTGCTTGGAGAACGGCAGGTGCCAGCAACAGCCCTTTATGGTATTCACACTGTCCGGGCGCTGGAGAACTTTCCAATTGCCAACCGGCCGGTGCACGTGTTGCTGGTGCATGCGTTCGGTGCGGTGAAGCTCGCCTGCGCTCGGGCCAACCGGGCGCTTGGCATTTGGCAGCATGACCAGGCCAAGGCTGATGCAATTGAGCAGGCGTGTCAGGAGATGATGGAAGGTCGGTTCGACGGCCAAGTGCTGGTGGATGCCTTGCAGGGCGGAGCTGGTACCTCGACGAATATGAATGTGAATGAGGTGCTGGCGAATCGTGCGTTGCAGATTCTCGGAGAGCCGCTGGGCAACTATGCTCGGGTATCGCCGCACGATGACCTGAATCGGCATCAGTCCACGAACGACACCTTCCCGACCGCGTTGCGGGTTGCGGCCATCAAGTCCCTGCGTGAACTGGAGGAAGAGCTGGTCCTGTTGCAGGAGGCGTTTCAGACCAAGGAGCAGGAGTTCGCCGGCGTCGTCAAGGTTGGCAGGACTGAGATGCAGGATGCGGTGCTTACTACGCTCGGTCGGGAGATGGGTGCCTATGCAGAGGCTTTTGCCCGGGACCGTTGGCGGGTCTTCAAGAGCGAGGAACGGCTGCGGACTGTGAACCTTGGCGGCACGGCGATTGGCACCGGTATTGGTGCGCCGCGGAGCTATATCTTCAGCGTGGTTGACTATTTGCGCGACATCACCGGTATCGGCCTTGGTCGGGCGGAAAACCTCGTCGAAGCGACGCAGAACGCTGATGCCTTCGTTGAGGTTTCGGGCACGATGAAGGCGTGTGCCGCCAATCTCATCAAGGTTACGAACGACCTGCGCTTGCTATCATCTGGGCCTGAAGCCGGCCTTGGTGAAATCATGCTGCCGGAACGGCAGGCTGGCTCGACGATAATGCCGGGCAAGGTCAATCCGGTGATTCCCGAAGCCGTGGCTCAGGCGGCGATGATGGTTTTGGGCTATGATGCGGTCATCTCCCAAGCGGCTTCAGCTGGCAATCTGGAACTGAACCAGTTTCTGCCGTTGATTGCTCACGCTTTGCTCGATGAACTGGAGCTGCTCCACAATGCCTGCCGCATACTGCGGCTGCACTGCGTCAGCGGTATCAGGGCTAATGTCGAGCGCTGCCGCCGTTACGTCGAGTCAACTACTGCCACCGTTACTGCCCTCGTTGCCGAACTTGGGTATGAGCGGGCTGAGGCACTGGTCAAGGAGTCGCGCCAGACCGGTAGGGGTCTGCGCGAGCTCGCGACCACGAAGTATGGGATTTCGCCGGCGCGGTTTGACGAATTGGTGTCGCCGGAAGCGGTGAACCGGCTCGGGAGCGCACAGTGAGGGCGCCGAAGAGTCTGCGGCTCCACATCGGTATATTCGGCCGCAGAAATGTGGGCAAGTCGTCACTACTGAATGAACTGACGCGGCAGCAGGTTTCGATTGTCTCAGCCGTTGCTGGGACAACAACTGACCCGGTTGAGAAGCCGATGGAGCTATTGCCGCTGGGGCCGGTGTTGTTCATTGATACGGCCGGTGTTGATGACATCGGTGCGCTGGGAGCGATGCGGGTTGAGAAGACACGGCGGGTGATTGAACGGACCGATGTCGGTATCGTCGTGGCTGAGGCAGGACAGTGGGACGTATTCGAGCAGGCGATGGTTGACGAGCTGCGAAAGCGCCGAGTGCCAGTCGTGGTGGTCTTCAACAAGACCGACCTGGTTATGCCCGATGAGGGGATCGAGAAGCAGTTACGGGACGCGGGGCTGCAGGTGGTGAGAACTGCGGCGCAAAGGGGAGAAGGTATTCTAGCGCTGCGTGAGGCGCTGATTGCGGTGGCACCGGAAGATTTCGTGAATCCGCCAACGATTATCGGCGACCTGGTGCCAGCGGGCGGACTGGCGGTGCTGGTCGTACCAATAGACAAGGAAGCACCGCGGGGACGACTGATTCAGCCGCAGGTGCAGACGATTCGTGACCTTCTTGACAACGATGCCTATTGCCTGGTTGTGAAGGAGCGGGAGCTGCGCGACGCGCTGCTACGCCTGAACCGCAAGCCGGATATTGTCGTTACCGACTCGCAGGCGTTTCTTAAGGTTGCCGGTGACACGCCCAAAGATGTTCGCCTGACATCTTTTTCGATTCTCTTTGCCCGCTACAAGGGCGACTTGGTTGAGATGGTGCGCGGGGCAACGGCGATTGATAAGCTACGGCCTGGCGACAGGGTGCTGGTGGCTGAGAGCTGCACCCACCACCCGATTGGCGATGATATCGGCCGCGTCAAGATTCCACGCTGGCTCACCCAGTATGTCGGCGGCAGGCTCGAATTCGTCACTCAGCAGGGGCACGATTTTCCGGCTGACCTATCGCCATATAAGCTCGTGATTCACTGCGGCGCCTGCATGACCAACCGTCGGGCAGTTCTCAACCGGGTAGCCCAATGCCGGGAGCAGGGCGTTGCCATCACCAACTACGGGTTAACCATTGCCTATTCGCTTGGCATCTTTGAGCGAGCGCTCGAGCCGTTTCCAGCAGCGCTTGAGGTTTTTAGGGAAACACGACGACAGCACAGCCCTAGCAGAGTAACGGAATGAGGCAATTCAATCCCTCGGAAGGCGGCTGACCTGCTATCCAGGCCGCGGTCGCGGTTATGAAGCTGCTGCAAGGTCGGCGCGGACAGGGGCCGGGCCCGAAAGGGCTGACCCGGGACGAGGTCCTTGCCTGGTTGCGGGAAGAGGAGGAGTGGAAACTCGACTTTCTCTGGGAGGAGGCCGACCGCGTGCGCAAGGAGCAGGTCGGCGACGAAGTCCACCTGCGCGGGCTGATTGAACTTTCAAGCTACTGCCGGCGTGACTGTCACTACTGCGGCATCCGTGCGAGCCGACGGATTGAGCGCTACCGAATGACAGCAGATGAGGTGCTGGACTGCGTTCGACTGGCAGCCAGACTCGGATACGGCACGGTTGTTCTTCAGTCGGGGGAGGACCTTGGCCTTGGGCGGGAGTTGATTACCGACCTGGTGAAGCGTATCAAGCAGGAAACACCATTGGCGGTCACCCTGGCCTTGGGTGAGCGCACGCTCGCTGAACTCGAAGAGTGGCGTCGGGCCGGGGCAGACCGCTACCTGCTCAAGCATGAGACCTCAGACCCGGTTCTGTTTCGACGCATCCATCCGGACTGCGCGGACGAGGTGAGCGATCGAATCGGACTGCTCAGGGCGGCCAAAACAATGGGCTATGAGGTAGGTTCAGGAGTGATGGTGGGCATCCCGGGTCAGACCTTTGCGTCACTGGCTGATGACATAATGCTCTTTCGTGAACTTGATCTCGAGATGATTGGCTGCGGGCCGTTCGTGCCCCATCCGGATACGCCACTAGGAATGCCGGACCCTAACCGCCGAACGTTGCCGGACCAAGTGCCGGCAACAGACACAATGACTACCAAGGTGGTTGCTTTGACTCGGCTTGTCTGTCCGGATGCGAATATCCCCTCGACCACAGCGCTGGCAACGGTGAATCGTGAGCACGGCCGCGAGCTTGGGCTAATGCGGGGGGCAAACGTCTGGATGCCGAATCTCACTCCGCTTCGCTATCGTGCTCTGTATGAGATCTATCCGGGTAAGGCCAGTGCGCCGGATACGGCAGAAGTGTTTCATGAGAAGCTCCTGGCCACGTTGGCAGCGATTGGCCGGGTTCCTGGTAAGGGGCCGGGCAGCCGTAGGCGTCACCGAACCAGCGCCTGAACAAACCGATTGAATCTTCCTTCTGGCCTGGGTAATAGGGGACGTCAGTCTTGCTGAAGACTGATAGATGAACGGCACTGAACAGTTCATCTTCGCGGCCATTGCCACATTCGCCATCGAACGCGTTGTCTTGGCGTTCCGGCGCAACTGCTTGTGAATCAATGGGTTAGTGGCCAGGGCCGTTACTGGGCAGGTCCTACAGTGGGCCATCCCGGGAGTCGTTCCCTGAACTGATTGGCAAAGTGTTTGCATGTGGGCCGGTATCGTGGTTTGGGACTGGTTTTGGCAGTGGCTTCTGGGTGTCTTTTCTGGAGGTGTCGGAAGGTTGGTCTTGCAGGGCATCGGCAGACGAACATCCGGACCTGATTCTGAGAACGCCTATGGGTTGCATTGGCAGCTCACTGGTGGGTGATGTTCCCACTCTCTCTGCTTAGGAGTTTTGGCCGCTGTCTGATAGTGGGTCCGTGGAGAGATTACTGACAGACTTGGCAGCAGTGGTTCTTCTGTAGTTCTTGACCAGCAAGAAGCGAGGTCTAGGATTGGCTTTGATGAAGACGTTTCGCGACGCGGTGCATGGAGACATTGAGTTTACGGCTGATGAGCTGGCAGTGATTGATACTGGCACTTTTCAGCGTCTGCGCGGGATAAAGCAGCTTGGTGCGTCCTACTTGGTCTATCCTAGTGCGGTGCACACCCGTTTTGAGCACAGTCTGGGCACCTGCGGGATTGCGAAGAAGATGATTGGTCACATTCGCCGCAACTGCGGTGAGGGGGCGATTTCGGCTGAGGATGAACGGCTAATCTGTCTCTATGCTCTTGTCCACGACATCACCCATATCCCTTTTGGCCATACTATTGAGGACGAGCGGCGGGTATTTGTGCGGCATGACCAGAATGTCGGCCGGATTGATTACTTTCTCAGTCGCACCGACACTGGCAAGGTTCTGGCCAAGTTGGGAGTGCGGTCGGATATTGAACGGCTGCTAGCAACTAAGCGGCTGTACAAGGATGGGCCGACCTACCACTACGATATTGTATCAAGCACTATCTGTGCTGACCTTTTGGACTATCTGGAACGGGACTCATATTTCACCGGCCTATCCCAGCAGTATGACGAGCGGTTGTTCAAGTATTTCGTGATTGCTGACGGCGCATTGTGTATCAATCTCGTGCGGGGAGGACTGTTTCGGATGGACGGGCTGTCTGAGACTCTGAATGTCCTGCGGATGCGGTATGTCTTGAGCGAGCGGGTCTATTACCATCCGGCCAAGAATGCAGCCTCAGCAATGGTCTCGAAGGCGCTAGAACTCTGTCTGGGCGGTAAGATGCGCTTATCCGAGCGGTCGTTCTATGACGTCGGCGACGAGGGTTTTCTGCGGATTATCGGCTCTGGGCCAGCGCCTGCCCGTTATCTAGTGGAAAGATTCTGGGGTCGGCGACTCTATAAGAAGGCTTATCTTGTCTCTCGCCGCAGCATCTCTTCGACAGAGCGTTTTACCCGGTATCATCTTGACCCAGCCGCGCGGGCTGAGGCAGAGCGTTGGCTCTGTCGCAAGCTGCGGGTACCATTTCGGTCGGTGATTCTTTACTGCCCGTCATCGTCAATGCAGTTACGGGAGGCGAATGCTCTGTTCCGGCTGCGGGCCGGAGAGCCGCCGCGTCGGTTGGAAAACAACGAGGAGATTGAGAATCTGAAGAAGCGGCAGGAGCGGTTGTGGAAGTTCATGGTTTTTCTTGACCCGGAGTATGGTGACAGACTAGCCCGGGCCGGTGAGCTGGCTACTGAGTATTTCGGTCAGCCGAATGAACTGCCAGCTCAGCCAGAACTGGCAACCAACGGCTGTAGCCAGGGTCCTGACCGCGTTGACGCTGGCGCGGCCGAGTCCTAGAATCTCTGTCTAGGTCACAAGGAGAAGCTGTGCGAAGATTACTACTGCTTGGCCTGGTCTTGTTCGTCGGACTTGGTATTTCTCGGTCGCCGTGGCGGGGTGATGGCAAGTTCACCCTGTTTCCGACCACGCTTCTGCCAATGCCGGCTGATTCATTCCATTCGTTTGATGTTCGCCACTATCGGGTTGACTTGAACCTACCGATGGTGACAGGCGCGTATTCGGCGCGGGTGCGTGTCGCCCTGGTGGCAAACGAACCAAACTTCGATACGTTCAGTCTGCACATGATCAACCTCATTTGCGATTCAGTCCGGCGCGATGGCAATGTCTGTGCGTTTTCGACTGGGGCCGGCCGGCTGTGGATTGACCTTGACCGTGAGTTCGGGCAGGGTGAGTCGTTGGCAGTTGACATCTACTATCGGCGCTCCGGCAGCGTCAGCAACCGCGGTTTCTTCTGGTACACCCGCTATCAGACTGGTCATCACGCACTGGCCTACACGACAACCGAGCCGGCTGATGCTCGCTACTGGCTGCCCTGCTTTGATGAACCATGGGACAAGGCCGAGAATGGCTGTTGTATCAACGTGACTGTGCCGGACTCGATGGTGGTCGCGGCCAATGGGCTGCTTGACAGCGTGACGGTGAATGCTGGCAATCGTACTAAGACCTACTGGTGGCGGCATGAGTATCCGATTACCACCTACCTGATGACCTTCGCAGCCTCGCGCTGGGCCCAGTTGCGGCACTGGTTTCACTATAGCCCGACCGAGTCGAGTTACGTTCAGACCTTTGTCTGGCCGGCTGATTCAGGTGCGGCGGTGAGCGCCTTTGCCAATACTGTGGACATGATAGATTTCTTTTCCGACTCGCTCCGCTACGGCCGATATCCGTTTGAGAAGTATGGTCATGTTGAGGCCTACCCGTTTGAATGGGGCGGGATGGAGAATCAGACGATGACGATGGTTCATCGTTACTGGGTTGTCTATGGTTCGGACAACGGTATTGCCCATGAGCTCTCGCACCAATGGTGGGGCGATATGGTCACCTGTCAGGACTGGCGTGAAATCTGGCTGAACGAGGGGTTTGCAACCTACTCGGATGAGCTCTACGAATATCACCGCAGTGGCCGAACCGCGTTTCTCAACTTGATTGCGAGTCGGGCCGAAGACTACTTTGATGAAGAAGCCCAGGACCCCAGACCGATCTACGATCCGCCGTTTCCGGACCAGTTGTTTGACTGGGGCCATACCTACTGCAAGGCAGCTTGGGTTCAGCACATGCTGCGTTTCGTCGAAGGCGACACGGTCTGGGCTGAGCCAGGTGTTTTCTTTCGGGCGATGCGCGTCTATGGCGACTCATTCCGTTACCGCAACGCGAATACCCAGGACTATCGGCGGATTCATGAGCAGGTTACTGGGCTTGACCTAGGCTGGTTCTTTGATGAGTGGGTCTATGGTCTTGGTTATCCGAACTACACGATTGGTTGGTTTGGCCGTCAGGTGCAGGGCGGCTGGGAAGTCGTGATTGATGTTGAGCAGCATAACATGAGCGGAGCGCCAAGCCTCTTTCACATGCCGGTTGAGGTGAAGGTTAGCTGGTCTGGCGGGAGCCAGACGTTTCGGTTTGATGTTGCGGCCAATCCGCAACGAGCAGTGTTTAGTGTTCCGGCTCAGCCAACTGGCATCGTGTTTGACCCCAACGACTGGATTCTGGAGCGGCATACGGTCCGGCTTGGCATTGCCGAGGACGTCGGTGCCGGAGTGCGAGCGCGACTGCTGAGCCTTGGCCCAAACCCAGCCACGGGTCGGGTTGAACTGACCTATACGGTGCCTGCTGAACAATCGGTGCAGATTGACATCTACAATCCAGCCGGCCGATTGGTGCGACGACTTGTTTCAGGACCGGTGCGGCCCGGACCTAACCGTTTGGTCTGGAACTGTACTGATGAGGAGGGGCGGCAGGTCGGCGCTGGGGTCTATACGGTGCGGCTGGCATCAGGAGCAGACAACGACTCGCGTAAGCTCGTACTGAAGGGACGCTAGCAGCGGGAGCGGACAAGCACAAGTTCAATCGCCGATTCGCGCAGCCGATCGCAGAGCGCCTGGAGCATGGCTGCGCCGCGGAACTGACGCCAGCGGGCTTGTTCTTCTTGGTACTCGGCCAAAAGCTCGCGGAATAGCCGGAAGCGGCTGGGCTGGGTGAGTGCGGCCTCAAGTTTAGTACGTAGGTCAGGCCGGTTCACGGTGCGGGTGAAGTCAATCATTGCCTTGTAGGCCTGAGAGCCGGATTGGGGCGCAAGCCGAACATAGCGGCTAGGATTCTCTTTGACAGCGGCAAGGATTAGCTCGCGATTATAGGTGAAGACTGGAACAACATCGCCAGTTTCGGTGTCCAGGTAGTGGGTTACGCCGGCAACCCGATTTTCCAAGGCAAATAGCAGGTCGTGTTCCGAAACTTTGAGCTTGCGCACGGCCTATTGTAGTCAATGGCGCCCAAACGGTCAAACTACCGGTATAGAACAGCGTCAGCGCCAGTGAAATACTTCGCCAGAGTAGAAGTAGATTAGGCCGTCTCTGATTTCGATCCAGCCGTCAACCCCAGCCAGTCGGAAGCGACAGGCCGGCCCGGTCAGTCGCTGGGCAGCTGGAGTGAACTGGAGTATTCGCCATTCACCGTCGTCGAGAGCGGCAAAGCTGCCACTCGGCCCAGCCGGTCTTGCACCCGGGACAAAGTAGCCATAGGCGACAAGGGTGTCACCAACATTGAAGAGCCTGAGCGGTCCGGCAGGCAGGGGGGTGGTTTTGCTGAACCATTCTTGGCGCGGAAATGGCAAACTATTGAGCCGCCACCGGCCAAGTTCGAGCGGTTCCAGTGCAAGATAGCTGCTGGGACGAAGAGTCGAGCGGACCAGAGCAACGACTGGCATCGGTTCGTAGTAGTCGGCAAAGCGGGCTGTGCCGAGTAGAACCGGACTGGTTGCTGAGTCAATGCCCAGCCCGAGCAGCGGGTACGCCGAAATCCAGGAATCCTGCTCAAGCCGGTAGGCAGCGATGCCGTAGCCGGTTGGTTCAATGCCGGCCCGTTCGATTGTCACGAGGATGGCCTTTGTGTTGTTATCAGCCAACCAACCGGTGACTTGTTCAACACCGGCTGAGGGAAAGGGTAGTGTGATGCTGCCGACAGTGTCGCCAGTGAAGGAAAAGATGCGAGCCGAGTCGGCCTGGACCAAGATGACCTCAAGGCGGTCGTCAGCAGTGAGGTCGGCTGCTGTCCAAGCAGTTGGGATGATGTCTGGGCCGGAGTTGGTCACAAAAATACTGCTCTGCCAGACCGGGCTGAATCTGCTGGCGTTGTAGCGCAAGAGCACAAGCCGACCGAGCGATACCCGGCAGCGGCCACCAATCCGTGGCCCAGCCAGCTCGGTCTCCCCTAATGACTGCAGCACAAGCAAGTCGTCAATGTCACTGGTGACGAACCGGCCAGATTGGACTACGGTCACATTGTCAATCGGACAGCGGCCAACGATCCGTACGTCACCGCTTGGCGGGTTGCCGATGCCGAGAACCGGCAGCAGAAGTAGTAGCATAGTGACCCTGCGCATTGGGTCCAAAGATAATCATGGTCAGAACAAAGTCAACGCAACCCGCCTTTGGCCCGGCCTAGGGCTGAATCCTATGCCCACTGCGGATTTCAGGAGTCCACTGCCGTTTGGCAAATGACAGCCATCCCAGAGGTTGTTGGTGTTCGCTACTACTGAGATTCAGATGAGCTCGTAGGGGATGTCAGCCATCATCAATTTAGCCCGTTACCGGCTGTTGGTTTATGAATATTATTCATACGAAAACAGAATCATGATTACTATTATTGATAGCTAGATTAACTATATTGACTATGAATGTAATTGGATATTGACATTTGCCGTTATGGTGCTATGATAGAGTCAGTTAATGTTAGTATTAGCTTAATAGATAACTGAGCTGCAATTGCGACAATGAAATTAAGCCAAAGTATGACCAGGATTCAATATCATTATTGCAATACCATCAAGGATGCTTCGTTGGGAGATCGATTGTCTGTGAAGGTGTCTATCGCTGTCATTCTCGGTGTCCTGGTTGGGTGTGAGCTGAGCAAGCAGTTCAGGTGCCACTTGTATGTTTCTAGTACGACTGGTGTAGTGGCGGAGGTGCTTATGGTTGCTGAGAGGCCAAGGCTGGTCGCGCCAATACCCGATTTTTGTGGCAACAGTTTCTTGGCAGAAGGCTATGGGGGAGTTGATGTTTACTGAGGTCTGGTGGCGTTCGTTAGACGGCCGCTTGGTCAGTTCTCCGTCGATAATTGGTCTGAGTGTGTTTGTGAAATAGGGAGAAGAGATGGCGAGAAAGCAGTTTGTGAGTCATTGCCCAGTGTGTGAAGGAAAGATGGTCATTACCGAGCTCGGCTGTGAAGAATGCGGCACTGCTGTTCGCGGCCGATTCGCGATTCCAAGTCTTTGCAGCCTGCCCGATGACCTCTATCAGTTTCTGGTGGTGTTCATCAAGAATCGCGGCGTGATTCGGGACGTAGAAAAGGAGCTGGGGATTTCTTATCCCACTGTCCGTTCCCGGCTCGATGCGGCGCTGGCAGCGCTCGGTTTTGGTGACCAGGCGGGTCGAGTTGATTCAAGCGAGGTGATTCAAATGCTGGAGCGTGGCGAGATAACTGCCGAAGAGGCGGAGAAGCTACTGCGGGGTGGCGGCAAATGAAGGCAGAGGTGAAGTATGAGCGAAGAGCGAGAACGAATTCTCAAGCTGCTTGAAGACGGCAGGATTACTGCTGATCAGGCAGCAAGGCTAATCGAGGCACTGGGTGTGCGCCAGTCAGGACCGTCAACTACCCAGGTCGCAGGTATCCGCGTCCGGCGACATGGTGCTTTTCGAACGCTCGATATTCTGCCGGACATCGTGGCGAACGCGGTTCAGTCCGGCCTTGAGGCCAAGGACGAGGACACCCAGGAATTTGTCGGCAAACGCGACCTGTCGGTGAAGACTGTTTCTGGTGATGTCACGATTGGGGCCAGTTCGGAAGAGACGGTCAGTGTCAGTTACTCAGGCGGCATGGTGAAGATTCGGAGTCGCGGTGAGGTGGTGCAGGTAAGGTCAATCTCCGGTGATGTTGACGCCACGATGCCAGTTGCCGGTACGCTTGAAGCCGAGACTGTTTCGGGCGAGATTGACATTGGGGGTCTTGCCGGGCGAATTGCTCTGAAATCGGTATCAGGAGACATAAACCTGGCAGCAGTTGCGGGAGAAGTCAGCATTAGCACAGTCGCCGGTGACGTTCAGCTTATCCGCTCTGAGGGTCGGGTCAGTGTTGAGTCTAAGTCCGGTGACATTGATGTCGAGGCCACTGGCAATATCGCTGGGCGGCTGGTTTCGAAATCTGGTGATATCGAGGTGGCGCTGCCAGCAGCGGTCAATCTTGAGCTTGAACTTCAGCTAGAAGCTTGGGAAGAGCACGCCGGCGAAATCGAAGTTGACCTGAGCGGTCAGTTTGAGGAGCTGGAACGACGTGACGGTTACGTCTATCTGAAGGTTGGCGCCGGCGGGCCGAAGCTCGTCTGCCGCACGCGCACCGGCGACATAACTGTTCGCAACAGCAAGGAGGCATAGATGGTCCGAAGCATAATCTGGGGTCTGATTGTCATCGCTATCGGTATGTGGATATGGCTGGCCAATCTTGGGGTGATAACTTCGGGAATCATCTTCCGACGTGACTGGCCGGTGATTATCGTCATCATCGGATTGCTAGAAATCGGTGAGGGTATTTCATGGCTGATTCGCCGCGGGAGGCGGGGATGAGCCAGCAGCGGCACTGTTGGTCGTTGTCAGGAGGTGAGCGATGAAGCGGTTGCTCGGCTGGGGAATATTCATGGTTGTCGTCGGGTTGTGGATCTGGCTTTCGGCGTTGGGCGTACCGTATATGGAGTTTCGACGAGACTGGCCGCTGCTTGTTGTCGCGGCCGGCGTCGTGCTTATCTGGCGAAGGATCAGGCGGCAGATACGGCAGGGTCGGTCCCGGTCGCAGATCATCTCGGATCTCGAAGCTGGCAAGATTGACGTTGAAAAGGCCATCAATCAAATTCGGAGGGCAAAGTGAGTGCTGAACAGGATCGTATCCTCAAGCTGCTTGAGGAGAAGAAGATCACGGCTGAGGAAGCAGCCCGTCTGCTCGATGCTATCAGGCGCAGCGAAGGCGGAGGGCAGGTCAATCGTTTTGTCAAGGTGCGGGTGACCGAACAGGATGGTGCCCGGCCGAAGGTGAACATCACCGTGCCGGTTGGTTTGGTGCGCTGGGCCATGAAGTTGGCTCCGGAGTCAGCCAAGGCCAAGATTGATGAACACGAGATTGATATGCAGGCGGTGTCCGAGGCCCTGGAGCGTGGGATCACGGGCAAGATTGTTGATATCGAGGACACGGAGAAAGGTCAGCACATCGAGGTCTGGCTCGAATAGGCAGCAGTCGAAAGAATTGTCGGTGGCAGCCTGTCCTGCTGCCGGTAATGATTTGTGTCAAGGGACTTTACAAGTAGGCCAGTGATGGTATGCTGTCGCACCTGCAGGAAGTTCCAAGGAGGTGTCTGTATGCGTACCACAGTGATCGCGCTAATGCTGCTGGCGGCGACTCTCTGGGCCGGTCCAGCAGCCACCAAAGAGCTGGCAAAGAAACAGCCAGCGTCCATCAACCCTTCAACTACCGATGCGGCCAGCGTATTGCGTGAACCTAATCGCAGTCGCGATGCATGGCCATACACGGTCGAGTGGCGGTTCAGTACCAACAACATTCTCTCGCTGGGCGTCACCGCAGTGCAGGAGACGCTCATCTGGGTTTCTTCGGGCGGGCGCTCGGCGACAACCGACCCGAACTGGATATTCATCTTCGACGCGCGGACTCTTACGCTGGTAGATTCGTTTCAGCAGGCGGTGACGACTGAGTGGGGATACCGGGACATGACCTATGACCCGGTTGAGGATGTCGTCTATGCCGGTTCAGACGGCAATCGTCTGGACAAGATTGACGCCACGACTCATGCGCTAATCGCTAGCTACACGGTTTCCGGCAGCACGACCCCGAGCGTGGTAAGGGCAATGGCGTTCGATGGCGATTCGCTGTATAGCGCCAACTTCACAAACAGCCCGGTGGTGAAGTTCGCAACGAATGGAACTGGGTCGCGGCAGGTGGCGCCGGTTCCGCCTTATGCCATCTATGGGATGGCGATTGATCTTACTCATAACCGGGCGTTCGCGACAACGGCTGATAACTCGGGCGAGGTGATACTTTATGACTATCCGTCCTGGACAGTCGTTGACACGATGGTGATGCCGGAGCTCGGACCGGTTCACGGCGGTTGCGAGATGTGGCGGGGCGACACGTTCCTCTTAGCCTTGGCCCAGAGCGACCCGTTTGATTCGGTCTTCTGCTTCCGGGTGATACCACCGGCGAACGATGTTGGTGTTGCCGCACTACTGGCGCCAGTGGGGTTTCTCAATGCTGGCAACCCAGTGACGCCAGCCGCGCTAGTCAAGAACTTCGGCACGGCGGCAGTCGGGTCGTTCGAAGTCCGAATGGAGATAACCGGTGGCTACGTTTCAACTGCCATGGTGCCTGGGCTTGGTGTCGGCGAGACGATGACGGTCACCTTTGACGACTGGGTGCCGGCTGGCGGTGGTGTGTTCACTGCCCGCTGCAGCACGATGCTGGCTGGCGACGAAGTGGCTAGCAACGACTTTAGGACTTCGCTCGCGATGATTGCTGACATTGTTTATGACTTCGAAAGCAGCGATGCTGGGTTTGTCGCTTCCGGTTCGCCAGCGCCGGGCTGGCAATGGGGCGAGCCTCAGACACCGCGGCCCGGTGCGCATTCTGGCAGCAAGGTCTGGGGAGCGCCACTGGCCGGCCAGTATCCAAACAGCCTCGATTGGCGACTGACAACTCCCAGCTACACCGCGAACGTTGATACGCCGGTCGTGGCCTTCTGGCACTGGTATCAGACCGAGACGCGCTTTGACGGCGGCAACTTGCGCATCTCGACCGATGGTGGCATGACTTGGCCGATTATCACCCCGTGGCTCGAATACAGTGCGCCTTATGACGACACGGTCTATACCAACGGCGGCCGCGGCTATACCGGTGCCGGACCGGGGCAGTGGGTGCTGGCTTTGTTCAAGATTCCGGTCAACAGCGGCACCGGGTTTATGCTGCGTTGGCGGTTCACGAGCGACGGTTCAGTCGTAAACAATGGCTGGATGATTGACGACGTGGCAGCGGTTGGGTTCGCGCCGCTGCAGCATGATGTGGCAGTGCAGTCGGTTTCGCCAGTCGGTCGGGTGCGGCCGGGCGACTCAGCTCACTTCGCTGTGCGAGTAGTCAATCTGGGAGCCAATACCGAGACCTTCAATGTCCGGTTCCAGGTGTATGATTCATTGCTTGGTGCCAACCGGTTTGAGGGTGAGGCGACGGTGACCGGGCTGGCACCGGCGGCGACTGCTGATATTGCCATCGGCTCGTTGCGGCCAAACATCGGCGATGTCTTCATTACAACCGCCTGGACAATGCTGGCCGGCGACGAGAATCCGAGCAATGACACGCTCGCCGGTCGAGCGATGTGCCGACGCGGGTCAGACCCGGACGGCTTCGGCTATATCTACGAGTCAACCCAGGAAGGTGACACTGTCACCTACAACTGGATTGATCCGACCGGTGGAACCCAGATAACGACCTGGCAGGGTTCAAGTGACGACGGCTATGCGACCTGTGCGCTGCCGTTCACATTCCGCTACTATGGTCAGGACCTAACCAGCATTAATATCTGCACTAATGGGTTCCTCCAAACCAGCACAGCTACATCCTACAGCAACACGGCGTTGCCAGCAGCCAATATCACCAACTTCATCGGTCTCTACTGGGATGACCTGCATCCTGGCCGCGGTGGCGCAGTCTATCAGTACAACAGCCCGGCCAACAACTATACGGTTTTTGCCTGGGTTAATGTTCCGCCGTATTCAGGAACCGGTACCTTCACCGGGCAGGTGATTCTTGATAACTCTGGTCGGATAAGGTGTAACTACCAGACCCTGCCCGATGCTGTGAACTCAAGTACGCTCGGAATACAGGGTATGACTGGTGCGGGTAACTGGTACCATCAGTACTGCTTCAATGGTAACCCTGCCAATCACCTGCCAGCGCCGAACACAACCGTACTCTACTACTATCCGCCCTACATCGGTATGGCTGAGGGCCAGCGATCGGTAGTGAGCGAGAAGTTCCGGCTGCCGAGTCCATACAAGCGGTCAGTGCTGGACTTGCCGGCGAACCTGGGCAGCGGAATGATGCGGGTGTTTGACCTGACCGGCCGCGAGGTGTTGAAGGCACAGCTTGACGGTCAAGATCGGCAGGTTGCGCTTGATGGACTCCGGGCCGGGCTGTACTTTGTGCAGCTGGATACGAACCTGTCGAGCGAACTCCAGAAGCTCGTGCTCGTGCGCTAATTCAGGCAAGCTCGAAATCAGAGGCGAGGCCGGCGGGCCTCGCCTCGTTTTGGGTGGTAACTGTTAGTCCGGTCTGGGCTGGGCAAGCTCGTGCAGCCGCTCGCGAAAGGCGACGTAGCGCACCAGTTCACCCAGCTCGAAGACGATGTGCGGCCGGAGCAGATATTCGGCAGCCTCGGGCAGTTCGTATTCGGGCCGCAGCAGTCGGCCGGTGCTGTCGAAGGCGGCCAGGAAACTGTCGTCAGCGAGGCGTTCGAACGGATAGTACTGCACTGCGAACTTGCGCTCCATGTCATGATAGAGCAGGTCAATGTCGAGCAAGGATTCGTAACGGCACTTGGGGCAGGTGAAGACGTTGACACTGCCGGCAAGGAGCAGCTCGCGGGCATCAGGGTCGAGCGTGGCATTGATGGCGCGCCAGACCGTGACGGTTGATTCCTCACCGCAGGCCGGGCAGCGGGCCTCGACAGTCTCGCGAACTGACATGGTGTCTTCCTAGCGCTGGGAGCGGCGGAAGCGGAGCTTGGCGGTCAGAATCCGGTCAGTAGCGAAAATCCGGGCGGCAATCACGATGCAGACCAGGGCGAAGGCTGCGAGATAGACAAAACCGGCCAAGACAATGCCATACTGGCCAAAGGCAACTGCCCGCGGCGTGAGAAACGGATAGGAGAAAGGCAGGGCATAGACAAGTATCTTGACCGGCAGCGATGCAGCCTCGAGGTCGAGAAAGATGGTGAAAAGATAAGGCAAGGTGACAAGCATCATCAGTGGCGTGGTGGTCATCTGGGCGCTCTTGGCATCATCGGCAAAGGCGGCAAGCAGGGTGGCGAGCGAGAGTGCGGCAATCACAGCGAGGAGCAGGGCGACCGCAACCAGGGCGAACGACTTCAGGGTGAGGCCAATATCGAGGCTGGCAAGTATTGCCGGTGGGGCCATTCCGGATGACGGCATCGAACTGGTGAAGGAGCCCATGTAGTAGGTCATTGCGACCATGAACAGGGCAGCAATAACCACAGCAACGAGCGACGCGCCGAGCATCTTGCCAATAACAATGCTAGTGCGGTTGATGGGGACGGTGAGCAGGGTTTCGAGGGTCTTGTTCTCTTTCTCCTGACCGATTGATGCAGCAATCATCTGGCTGGAGTAGATGATGATCATCATCAGGACGATCGGCACGAGAAATGTCTGGGAGAAGACCAGGCCTTCGAGCATGGCAGCGCTGCCAGCCGCGAGTCGGCCTTTGACGAGCAAAAACTCACGCAGCGTGAGTGGTGAGAGGAGGAGCGCTGAATCGGCAGCAGGAAACTGTTGTTGGAGTCGAGACAAGGTGATGTGCCCGTTGAGCTGCTCGAAGACAGTTTTGAGCTGAAGCTGGCGCATGGTGCGGGCGATCGAGAACCCGCGGATGATGTTATAGACCTCGATGGGTGCGGGTCGCAGGCGAGCAACCGAATCGGCCGTACCCGGCGGAATGACAATCACCCAGTTGATGCCGGCGGTCTGGGCCTGAGCCAAAGCTGAGTCGGTCGGGCCGCTGAACAGGACCGGTGCAAGCTGGTTGCCCGCCAGGTCGTCTCGAATCTGAGCAGAGAGGCTGGTCTGGTCGAGATCGCAGACGAGCACGGTCTGGGGCTGGGATGAGCGAGCGAACTCGGACCGCAGCACCCGGCCAATGACGAGAAAGATGAACATCATCGCCACAAAGGGCACGAGCATCTGGGGAGTGAGCAGCTCGCGGGCCTCTTTCTGGACGATGTTTAGAATCGTGCGCATCAGTAGCTAGCGGTCAAGCTGGAGAAAGACCTCTTCGAGATTGCGGCAGTTGTAGCGGGCCTTGAGCTCGGCAGGCGTGCCGGTTTCGATTATCCGGCCGGCGCGAATCAGCGCCACTCGGTCGGAGAGGAACTCCACCTCAAGCATGTTATGGGACGAAAGCAGGACAGTCGTGCCCTGAGCGGCGAATTCCTTAATCCGGTTGCGGACCTCCATTGAGTTGCCGACATCAAGGCCAGAAGTCGGCTCGTCAAGAATCGCCAGTTTGGGTTCAGTCATCAGGGCGCGGGCAAGGAGCAGCTTGCGCGTCATGCCCTTGGAATAGGTCTTGACCTTGTCGCGCAGTCGGTTGCCGAGGCCGCAGATTTGCTCAGCCCGGGCAACAAGCGTATCGCGGCCGGCGTTGTCCTTAGAGTAGAACGTGGCCATGAAGCGCAGGTAGTCGCGGCCGGTGAGGTTGCGATAGGCGCCGGCATCCTCCGGTAGGTAGGCAAGGAGGCGGCGAACATGGCCGGGTTCTTTGGTGACATCGTGGCCGAGGACCTCAACGCTGCCCGCGGTCGGCTGCAACAGCGTAGCGATGATGCGCAGGGTAGTGGTTTTGCCTGAGCCGTTCGGGCCGATGAGGCCGAAGATCTCGCCGGGGCGAATCGAAAATGAGATGCCGGCAAGTGCCCGCAACGTTCCGTAGTCGCGGACAAGGTCACGGACAAGGCATGCAGCCACTTGCGAGAAGTATAAGCCGGAATTGGCTGATGGGAAGTGCGACAGTAGAGCGGTTGCAGTCTGGTCATCCGCTGAGCCCGTACGGCAGCTGGGCGGCCAGAAGATGCAGACAACGGGTGGCAGGTTCATTTCGCAGTAGGATGCCAAACATGAAGCAACCGTAAAGGGAGCAAGCAGGGGGTTTTAGCAGATGCGGCGGCAAGGTGGCCTGTCAGCACCGTTGCTGGCTCATCCGCCGAGACAACCGGTAGGGGCGTCCGGAGTCCAAGCAAGAGCAATATTGGTAGCTCAGTTCAGAACTCTGCCGATAGCTGATTTGGTAACCGGCTTGAAAGTAGCTACGGTCACACTGACGATGGCTCGCTGGCAACGGGTTCGGAGGAGAGCAGGGGCAGGAGTTCAGGAGAGACTGTTGGGGGTAGTCCCGGGGATGGGGGAGGGTAGCTTACGAGGAGCTGGCTATGCGATTGCAAAGTAATGATTTAGGACCTGTCGGCCACTATTAGTTCTGCACCTTGAAAAGGGTGCAAGCTGGCGGTCAGAACTTCTTGTGCTCATGGCCGTTCACTCGTGCGTATAACTTGATGATGGCTGTGGGGCAAACAGCGGCTCGGCTGGGCATTGCGCCCCGCCGAGAATCCTGAGAACTGCGTCCGGTTACCGCTGCAGAATGAGCTTCTGCGTTGTCCTGTAGTCGCCGGCAGCGAACCGCAGGAGATAGACGCCGGCCGGCAGCAGATGGCCACTGCCATCACAGCCGTCCCAGACAACGGTGTGCTCGCCTCGATTGACGCTCGACCCGAGAAGCTCGCGCACCACCCGACCGGTCAGGTCACAAACTGCGAGTGACACCTTCTGGTCAAGAGCAAGGGTGTAGCGAATCGTAACGATTCGTCGGGCCGGATTCGGCGCGGCCCGTTCCAGCCGCGTGACCAGAGCCACGTTGCCGACTCTGGTGTCACTCGGTTCCTGGATACCGACGCCGTAGTCGGGCAGCCAGAACCCGGCAAACACCTGCAGACCCGATGTTGTCGCCAGCCCAACTGCGGTCTGGCCAGCGCTGGAGCCGCACTTGTACGCGGTCGAACTCATCTCTCCGCCTCCAATCCCGTTCACGCTCCAGTCACAGCGATAGGGTTGGACACGAGCAGCGTTACTGCCAAGCAGACCCAGGGCACCAAGACCACACAACAGCGCAACAAGATTCGTCTTCACAGCTCTGCCTCACTTTCTTGCAACCAGCTCGGCCTTCAAGGCGTCGAGCTCAGCCCGCAACTCCTGATTCTGGTCGAACAGTTGCTGATTCTGCTCATAGAGCGCTTGGACTGCGGCCAGGAGTACGCCGTCGGCATCGGCCAAGTTGATGCTCTTACTGTCCTCGCCCACGCCAAATGCCGCGTGGAAATCCTGGGCCACGGGACCAATGTGTCGCGTGCCGTCATTCTGGTCTTTCAGCTTGTAGTTTCGCACCCGTAGCCCAGCAACCGTCCGCAACAGCTCCTGTTTATCCACGTCACGGAAGTCTTCTTTCGTGGCACTGTCACAGGCTGAGGCCCATGAGTTGGAGCCTGGTGCCAGATAAGCACCGGTCGTCATACCCGCGTTACTGAAGAACCACGTCCCGCCCCGAGCCCGGACCCGGAACTGGTTTGCGTCGGTGGTGTAAACAGAGTCATAATAACGATCCGAAGAATCGCTCCAGACAAACGAGCCGGCGTGATTAGACTTGGCAAAAAATCCGACTGCAAAGCTGTACCGACCGCGAGCCGCGTTTTGCGCACCACCCGGGACTGTGGAGTAGGGTCCGCTCGCGGTGTTGATGGCCCCGCCGCCGATTGTGGCACCCACGGAATTTGCCGTGTTGTCATACCCACCGCTGATAGTGCAGTACGACCCCTTCGCGATACAGTCGAACCCGCCACCGACAGTCGCATACTGCCCACGGGCCTCGTTTACCATTCCGCCGCCAACCGTTGCGCCCGTTGATTCGGCAACACAGCGACAGCCGCCACTCACAGTCTGATAGTTGTAGCTCGTGCCGGCAACACCGGTTGTGCACTGATAGGCGCCCAGGTTCGTCTGGGTGAAGGTTTGTGTCCCGTTCAATATGTTGAACGACCCGCCGCGAGCGATGCCGACTTGCCTCACGGTGTAGAGCACGCTGTCCGTGCCGACGCGCACCCAAGCCTCGTCGGTGGGGCCCCACGCGCTGCCGTTCCACCCGAGCTTCTGGTTGGTCGCGGGCGCAGTCGCCAACACGGTGCGTCCCTGCAGCCCATCCACGGTCGGATTGGGGTATGTGCCGGCCAGGTCGCCACCGGCAGTCCCGCCCGGAGCCACGCCCGCAATCGTGACGTTCGCCGCCGCTGTCGCCCGGCCCTTAGCATCAAACGTCACTTGCGGCACCTGAGTCGCGCTGCCATAGGTGCCGGCAGTGACGCCGCTGGTGGCGAGTGTCGGGCTGGGATAAGTGCCGGTCAGGTCGCCGCCAGCCGCAGTGGTGTTGGTGATGTCGTTCGCCGCGTTCTGATCCCAGGCTGAGAAAGAGGTTGCGTTGAGGTCTGACGTGGCTATCTGACCATCCTGTATCTTGGCCGATGTGATAGCATTGTTGGCCACGGTTGGGTTGGGATAGGTGCCGGTCAGGTCGCCGCCGGCAGTCCCGCCCGGAGCCACGCCCGCAATCGTGACGTTCGCCGCCGCTGTCGCCCGGCCCTTAGCATCAAACGTCACTTGCGGCACCTGAGTCGCGCTGCCATAGGTGCCGGCAGTGACGCCGCTGGTGGCGAGTGTTGGGTTCGGATAGGTGCCGGCCAGGTCACCGGCCGCAGCCTGACCTTCGTTCACATACCGTCCATCACCATAGGTCTGGTCGAACCCAACCGTGCCCGTGGTCGTGATCGGATTGGGCGTGCAGACCACGCCTGTCCCCTGACCAATGCTTGTTACCGTGCCACCACCAGAGACGCCGACGCTGTCGTTTCGTGGCTCCCAGACGCTGCCAGTCCACTTCATTACCTGACCTACAGTAGCGCCCATCTGCCCAAGGTCACTAGCCGCGATCGTGCCGTCAGTAATCATCGCTGAGCTGACTGCGTTTGCTTGGCCTTCGTTCACATACCGACCATCAAGCGCAGCCGTGTCCCGGCCCTGCAGCAGGTCAGCGTTCGCTGCCCGCTCACAAAGAAACGCATACGCGGCGCTGGCTATCCGTAGCCTGGGCAGTAGCTCGGCTCCACCGTCAACCGCCATTCCCAGATACACCTCACCACCATCGGGCAGTGCACTGAGAGGTTCAACCGACCCAAGCAGCACCGAGAACAGCCCAGCCCTGGTGCGCACGTTCTGGACCTCCTCATCCCAGAACGGAGTGCCGCCCGACGGTTGGGTATAGAGCCGGAACCGTACCCAGTGGAGCGTGTCTGCCACCGGCACGCCTAAGGTATCGGTCAGCTTGCCCTGATAGGAGAGGATTCTGGGAATTGTGATGGCGTCGCTGCCGAACTTGGTAACTGGTTGTGACTTGGCAAAGGGCGCCACGGCGAATGCCGCGGTGGTGAAAAGCAGGCAGCAGAAGGCTGCCAGTGCGAGAACCTTGGTGTCGGACACTTGGGCCTCCTTCGGACAACCGGGCGGTCAGTCAGTTGTGCGTCCGGCAGTCACCGCCCTTCGGGCTGTCGGATGCGTGCGTTCGCGCCGCACGTCCGCAGACAATTGCCCAATGCGCTCTACGAGTCCTGACCAGTCTCGACAGCATCATTGTTGAACAACGTCGGCTCGTTGTCAAGTCTGGTAGAGGGCCTAATCCGACATAGAAGCTCACCACCAGGACACCCATGGCACAAAGAGGGTGATGGAGGCAGTAGATTCCTTTTGCTCGGCGCTCTAGGCGTCCCTTTGTTGATATCCGATAGGCTCGGGGCAGGTTTTGTGGTTCAATGTCGGAATTCGTGAATACTCTTTGGGCTTGACAACCCTAAGTTCTTCGGTGATTATGATGCGCGGGTCTAGGCCCCGCACGCTGACTGATGGGTCCGGCTCAGGGTGCGCGGGCCTAGTCCCGCTAATCTCGTGATGGGAGGACGCTATGAAAGGCTTGGTCGTGGTCGTCGTTGCCGGGCTGCTGGCTGGTCCAGTTCTTGCCGCCGAGCTTGGTGTCGCCAAGCCGGTGCCGGGCGGCAGGGATTCGACTGCTTGGCAGCCGGAGGTCCAACTCACGAACAACTCCTACGAGGAGCTGCTCGATTTCTCAGGCCAGCGTAACGTGGCAATTGGGCCGGATGGGATGGTGCACGTTGTCTGGTATTCGGCGCTACCAGTACAGGCCATTCACTACATCCGTCGCAATCCCCTGACTCAGCAGTGGACTGCCGACACAATTATCAGTTCTGACATCAGCGATACCCTCCTCCGCAATCCGGTGATTAGCGTTGACTCAACCGGTCGGGTGTATGTGGCTTGGGTCGGCGGCATCGGTTCGACCGCAATGATATATCTCAAGAGCTGCGTGCCAACCGGGCTGGGTAATGGCGGCTGGTCGCCGACCATCGCGGCAGCAACACTGCCGCCACCTTTCGACCGCGAGTATCCAGGGCTGGCGACAACACCGGATGGGCTAGCACATCTAGTTTGGATTGAGCGGTTGGACATAGATAATTGGGCAATCGCCTATCGTAGTTTTGCCTCGGGCCTCCCGCTGGGACCAGAGCAACTGCTCGTTCCTTCGCCAACGGCCAAACAGCATCCGGTTCTGGCTGGAGCCAGGAACAACAGCGTCCATCTTGCTTACGCCGGATTTGACGAAGGTTCGGGACTATTCCAGATATTCTATCTGGCCCGAAGTGGTGGTAGCTGGCAGCCGGTGCCGGAGAATGTTTCGCAGGCGGCAGGTCCGCAGGGGTGGCCTTCGATTAATTGTAACCCCCTGACGAATGAGCCGCATGTGGTCTGGCGGGGCAGGCCAACAACCGGTACGGCGGAACGTATTATCCATAAGTTCCGCTCAGGCGGAGGCTGGAGTGCAGCAGATACGGTATCGGAGCCGGGCAACCCTGTTGGCCAGGGTGGCTGTCAGTTGGCGATGACACCGGACGGCCGAGGACACGTTGTCTGGGCCGGCAAGCTTATCGGCATGGCGAACCCACAGATTCTATTTCGGGAGCGCAATCCGAGCGGGACCTGGGACGATATTGTGGCACTGACCACATTGCCGGCTGGGAGCAATCCTGACCTGCCGTCAATCGCGGGCAGCTATGCTTCGCGAACGGTTGTCGTCTGGCGGGATTCGCGGCCGGGTCGGGACGGTGGTGTCGAGCTCTACTGCCGCGATGGCAGACCGACGAGTTTCCACGACGTCGGCGTGCAGGCAATTGTCACGCCGGTCGGGCTGATTGACTCAGGTGAAGTGATTACGCCGCAAGTGATTGTCCGCAACTGGGGTACTTTTACCGAGTCGTTTGCCGTTCGGCTGACTATCACTGGTGGCTATCAACAGACGCAGATGGTGACGATGCTGCAGGAGGGCGAGTCGCGGCTGGTGACGTTTGCTCCGCCTTGGAACGCTCTGCTGGTGGGACCGTTCGAGGTCCGTTGTAGTACGATGCTGGCTGACATTGACCCGCGCAATGATACGGCAGTGGCTCGCGGCGACGTGCGCGTTTCTGACGCAGCAGCGACTGCGATTCTGGCACCGCAGGGCACGATTCTCGTTGGGGAGCCGGTGTTTCCGCAGGTGAGGGTGAGCAACTACGGAACTGCGCCGAGTCCAATCCCGGTGCGGTTTGTCGTCTATGACTCGGCTTGGAACCAGGTCTATAACGTGGCGGAGTTGACCGGAGTGGTGCCGGTGAACGGCAGCGTTGACCATTCTTTCGGCACAGCCTGGACTCCCGTTGTCACGGGCAGGTATCGGCTGAATGCTGTGACCGAGGCGACGAACGACCGCGATCCGAGTAACGACTTGATTAGCGACTCGGTGCTGGTGATGAGTATTGTTACCGGTTGGCGCTGGCGAAGCACAGTGCCGGCTGAGCCTTCGGGTAAAGCGCCGAAGGCTGGTGCCTCGTTTACCTACCATGTTGGGAATGGGCTTATCTACTTGGTCAAGGGCAACAACACGTCGGACTTCTACAGTTGGAACCCGCGCCAGGATAGCTGGCAGTCACTGGAAAGTGTGCCGTTCGGTAGCAGTCAGCGAAAGGTAAAGAAAGGTGGCACCGCCTGTTCTGATGGCAATCGCTATCTCTACATGGTCAAGGGCGGCAATACCCGGGAGTTTTTCCGATTTGATGTGTTCACCGGTCACTGGCAGGAACTGGAACCGGTGCCGCTTGAACCTTCGAACAAGGCGGTGAAAGGCGGCGGCGGAATGGTCTATGCCGAGGGTCCGGACGGACCAAGTATCTACTTCCTCAAGGGCTACGAGGACGACTTCCTGCGCTTTGATATTGATAGCATGGTATGGTCTGTGCTACCCAGCCCGCCGCCCGGACGTAAACCGAAGTGGGCTGAAGGTTCCTGGGTGGTCTGCGATGGTATGAGCACAATCTATGCGCACAAGGCGAAGTACAGTGAGCTCTGGACGTTCAATATCGAGACCAGGCAATGGGCGCCGACCGCCTTGCCCGGCATTCCGATTGAAAGCGGTGGCAAGAAGCGGAAGGCGAAGGACGGGTCATCGGGGTTCTATCTCGACGGAGTGATTGTTGCCCTGAAAGGCGGCAACACCAATGAGTTCTATGTCTATAACATCAGCACTAATCAATGGCGGCCGCTCGATTCAATGCCGGCCAGCCGGAGCGGCGGCAAGCCTTGGCGGGTGAAAGCCGGTGGCGATATCACTGGTTACACCGGCTTTGACCGACCTGGGGTGCCGGTATCGTTGCCAGCAATCAAGGGCGGCGGTTGTGATGATGTCTGGTCCTACGAGTGCAAAAAGGAAGAGCTCACCGAGGGCTTTGATGGTTGCCAGGCGGGTAGCGTTTCGGCTGGCCTTTGGCCCGGTTGGTATTCGGCACAGACGATCGGGTCTGGCAGAAAGCTCCAATTGCCAGAGGGGACTGGTGCTTGGGTTTTCGACGTGACCGGTCGTTGTGTTGCGACTGGGTATGGCACGGCGGCGATTGACCTCGGGCGCGTGGGCAGTGGAGTCTATCTAGTCTTGCTGCAAACGGCGGGCAGGCAGTCGGTCCAGCGCCTGGTGGTGACCCGGTAGCCGCGGTTCGTAACCTTGCCAGCGGCGGCCGTAAGGCCGCCGCTGTGGTTGCAGCGTTGACTTGGTTGGTTGCTGACCTATTCTGAAGCTGATTATGGCTGAGACGCGCGCAGAGCGTCGAGCCCGGCTGCAGGCAGAGCTGGCAGCGGCTACCAGTCCGGCTGAACGTTTGAGCCGGTTGCTGGCACTCGCTGATGAGCTTTCAGACGGCGCTGCCCTGGAAAGCGAGCCACTGGCTCGTGAGGCGCTGGAACTGGCAAAGGGCCTTGGGGATAAGAGCAGTGAGGCGGCTGCCTGTCGCCATCTGGCCAATATCGCCTTACGGGCTGGCGACGATGCCACTGCCAGGGCACAGGTGCGGCGGGCACTGGAGCTCGCCCAAGCTGCCGGCGACGCCAAACAGGAGGCATCGGCGTGGTCGTTGCTTTCGGCAATCCATCTGGCCAGGGCTGAGTATGATGAGGCGCGAACTTGCAGCGAGCGTTGTGTTGCAGCAGCAGAGCGGGCCGGCTATGCGCTAGGCGTGCAGTCGGCTCGCAACGAACTGGGCAATATCGCCTTGCTTCAGGGGCGGCTAGAGGAGGCGCTGGCGCACTATCAGGCCTGCCTGCAGATGAATGAGGAGACCGGTGACCGATATTCGGGCGCGGGTCTGCACGTCAATATCGGACTGGTGCTTGGGCAACTGGGGCGCTGGGAGGACGCGGTGGGGTGTCTGGAGCGGGCAATCGCCATCTGTGATCAGTATGGGTTTGGAGACATTGGCGCCTATGCCAAGAACGCGCTTGGCGAGCTATGGCTCGGACGGGGCCGAGCGATGGCGGCAGCCGAGCTGTTTGAGCAGGTGGTGGCAGCAGGCAGGAGTCGGGTTACGACCGTGATGGTACTGCGGGACGGACTTGTCAATCTGGGGCGAGCACGGGCCAGATTGGGTGAGGTGGACGCAGCAGAGAGAGCATTTGCCGAGGCTTTGGAGCTCTGTCGGAGCGGGCAGGACCGGCGCGGCGAGGTTGTCTGCCTGCTGCGGATGGCCGAGCTGGCGGTTGTTCAGAATGACTCAGCGGCTGCTGGCAGACTGGCAGCAGCCGCCCAGGCGCTGGCCCGTGAGCTTGGGCTTCGGACTGAGGAGGGGACAGCAATGCTGGTCTATGCCCTGCTGGCTGAGCAAGCCGGAGAGATAGTCAGGGCCCAACAGCAGTTTGAACAGACTCTTGAAGTTCTTGGTTCTGGTGAGGAGAGCTATGAATCGGCCCGAGCTCGATTTGAGTTTGGTCGGTTTCTGCTCAGGCAGGGTGAGGCTGGGCCGGCTCGCGAACAACTGAGTGTGGCTGCCGGTGTTTTTCGGCGGCTGGGAGCGGCCGATGATGCCCGCTTTGCCAGCCGGTTGCTGTTCGAGCTCGACTGCCAGCAGGACCCAGAGGCCGCGCTGCTGACGGCTATTTCTGGGTTGACGGCGCTGGGACTGCCGCCGCGTGAGCACGTGGTTGAGGCACTGGTCTTGCTGACCGGTGCGCTGGGCTGCGATTGGGTCGGCGTGACTGTCGGTGATGAGGTCATAGCAGAATATGGTTCCCGGTCGGCAGGCGGTGATGAGGGCAGCCTGCCGTTACCAGTTCTGGGTGGCGGTGAGATTGCCGTGCGTCTGCGGCCGGCGCTGGCCGCAGCGCGGTTCAGTCCGGCGGTTGTCCAGACCGCAATTGGGCTGCTGGTGGTACCGGTGCAACGGATGCTGGCTGATGATGGTAGCAAGGGGCGGAAGTGACTGTGAAGTACCGGCTGCTTGACCATACGGCTGACGTCCGAGTTGAGGTCTATGGGGCCAGTTTTGCCGAACTACTGCGTAATGCCGCCTACTGTGTATTTGACGTGATGATTGATTTGGCGCAGGTTCGGGTCAGCGAGCATTTGACGGTTGCGCTGACAGCGGCTGACGAGGCGGAGTTACTGCTCGACTGGCTGCGGGAGTTGCTGTTTCTCTTCTCGACGCGCGGTTTTGTTGTTGGCCGGGTAGAGTTCGAAGAGGTGACAGCCACTCGGCTGCGGGCGGTGCTCAGCGGCGAGCGATTTGACCTTGACCGGCACGGACTGAAGATAGAGCTGAAGGTACCGACCTATCACGAGTATAGCCTGAAGCAAACGCCGGCGGGCTGGCAGGCGCATGTCATCTTCGACGCCTGATTCTCAGCCGGAGCGGTTTTGCCAGAGTGGCGATATCGCTCGAAGTCGGGCGACAACCTGCTCGAAGACGGCAACCGTGCGGTCAATCTCTTCTTCAGTATTGCCCGGCCCGAGCGAGAAGCGCACCGGCGCATTGAGATAGAGCGGCGGCAGGCCAATCGCCTTGAGCGTGGGAGACGGGCCGCTGCCGCCACTGGAACAGGCTGAGCCCGAAGCGACAGCGATTCCCTCTAGGTCAAGGCTCATCAGCAGGGCTTCACCTTCGATGTAGGCGACGCTGCAGTGGCAGACGTTAGGGGTGCGCTGGGTGGGATGGCCGTTGATGCGAATCGCTGGAATCCGGGCAAGCAGGGCGGCTTCGAGCCGGTCGCGAAGCCGGCGTTCGTGTTCGGCGTTGGCCGGCCACTCGGTGGCAAGTAGCCGACAGGCAGTGCCAAGGCCGATGATGCCGATGGTATTCTCAGTGCCACCGCGCAGACCACGTTCCTGATGACCGCCGTGAATGAGGGGATGGATCTTGGTACCCTTGCGGATATAGAGCGCGCCGACACCTTTCGGGGCTTGGAGCTTGTGCCCGGAGATGGCAAGCAGGTCAACGCCAAGGGTTGCGACGTTGACTTCGATCTTGCCGGCGGCAGCCACAGCATCGGTATGGCAGAGCACACCCGCCTCACGACAGATGCGAGCAATTTCAGCGACCGGTTCAATTGTGCCAATCTCGTTGTTGGCAAGCATCACTGTGACCAGGGCAGTGTCGGCTGCCAGCAGCTGTCGGACTTCGTCCGGGTCAACGAGGCCGTGACCATCAACATGAAGCCAAGAGACTCGGGCGCCGCGTGATTCGAGATAGCGGACAGTATCGAGCACCGCGCTGTGCTCAATCGGGCTGGCAATGATGTGCTGCCGATGGGGAGGGCTGGCAGCAAGCACACCCTTGATTGCCCAGTTATCAGCCTCGCTGCCCGAGCCGGTAAAGTAGATTTCGTCGGGCGTTGCCCCAAGGAACCGGGCGACCTCATCGCGGGCTTCGGCTAGCCCATCGGCGCACTCACGGCCAAAAGAGTGGATGTTTGAGGGATTGCCAAAGACTTCCCGGATGTAGCGTTCGAGTGCGGCCGCAACGCGAGGGTCAATCGGCGTGGTTGAGTTATTGTCGAGGTAGATTCGCTGCATTAGTCGCCTCAATTGCTTCGGGTTTGGGGCGAGGGCGGAATAGAAACTCGCGGCCAAGGAGCATCAGGACACCGATGACGACACTAGCATCGGCAATGTTGAAGGTGTACCAACGCCAGCCACCAATGCCGAAGTCAATAAAGTCAATAACCTTGCCACCAAGCCGGATTCGATCAACTAGGTTGCCGAGTGCTCCGCCAAGAATGATTCCGTAGGCAGTTGCCGACCAGCGGTCGCGGCTGCGCAGGGCAAAGAAGACAACGAGGAGACAGCCGATAAGCGGCAGGATGAAGTAGAGCAACCGCGGGCCGTAGTTGATGCCGAAGACACCGTGTTCGTTGCTGCTGTGGACTATCCTTAGCAGGTTGCCAATCACTCGGGCTGATTCGCCGGGACGGAGGGCGCCGTAAACGGCAACCTTGGTAAGCTGGTCAAGAAAGAGGGCGGTAATCGCCGCCCAGATAAACCATCGCCGTACCACGACTAGAGAGTAGCGTTCGGCCAGTAACTGTCAAATGACGGGAGCTACTTGGGCCGACCGAACTCAAGTTTGTCGAGTTCGTCGGCGTTGTAAACGCGGATGTGGTAGTGAGCCGCAAACTGGCGGGCATCTTCGGACAGCTTGGGTGAGGCGATCATGATGATGTCCTGGGCGTTGACATCGTAGGCCTTGGCGTAGAGCTTGATTATCTCTTCCGAGTCCACCTCTTGTTCGGCGTTGGCAAAGCCGATAACGATGCGGTGTTCGAGCGGACCAGAACGTTTGGTGGCAAGGATGTCAATGCGATGCTCGGCACCAGAGCGACCGGTGATCTGGACCGATTCTTGAATCTCGTAGCCTTCGCGGGCGAGGAACTCCCGCACGCGAGCCTTGGGGATCCGTTCGACACGCAGTTTGGCAATCTGGGCCTGGTCAAGGACGTAGCTGTAGAGCAGTAGCTCGCGAATGTCGCCTTTGGCGTAGTTGCGCTGGCAGGTGTTGCAGTGCCAGCGTTCAATCGGCGTCTCGATTAGGGCGCCGCAGTCCTGACAGCGGTAACGTAGGCCAAGGCTCTGATAGTCGTTGCCGATGAGCTGAAGTTCAAGCCGGCATTTGGGGCAGACTCGAGACCCATTCTTGGCAAAATCGCTGTCCGGGCCGACGTAGCCACAATTGCGGTGTTCGAGCAGGCGCTGGCGGCCAACATGGGGTGAGCCACACTTGGGACAAGAGCTAGTTAGTTTGAGGTCTTGGGAATTGCAGGCCGGACAGCAGGCCACCCGGTCGTGAAACCGACGCGACAGGTAACCGAGCCGATGGAGGTCCTCCAGCAGTTGCACCGCATAGTCGGCATCAACAGCCAGTGCCCGTTCGACTGTTGGATAGCTGACCCAGCTGTCGCGGCTGGGGGCAAACACCGGTTCAATTCCGGGTAGATTCTTTTCCAGGAGCAGCTCAAAGAGCTTGACTACCCTTGGGTCACTCAGCACAGATCATCCTCAGTAAGCCTCTCGGCCGAATTGTAGCGTTGGGCTGGTAGTGAGTCAATCCGAATCACTGGCCGGCCCCAGGTCGCGCAAAATGACGATCGGTGTCAGCTCGTTGCCCTGGCCGGCCGGGTTATCGCTCATTGCTAACTGGACAAGTTCACTGTCAAGTCCGGGGGCAGCGCCGACGACCGTACAGCCGAAGATATCGTTGGCGTCAACAATCGCTACCGGACAGCCCAGTGCCTGCGCTAGCTCGGTGGCAACTCGGTCGGGGTCGCGCGGGCCGAGGATGACAGAGTTGTAGAATTCGGGAACACCCGAGGTGTGGGCAGCGTCAATCATTGCTGCCTGTTTGCCGGCGACGCGATAGAAATCGCCGCTACGACCGCGCAACTTGCCCCAGGCACCAGCCAGAGCTGCAAGCAGGATGCGTGGGGCCCCGACTTCGTCAATGGCGCATTGCATTGACCAGGGGCTGCGCAGTCCGATACCGTAGGGGACTTTCTTGACAAAGCGCCAGAGGACGTTGGCCCAGAACCCAGGTCGAATCCGCTCGACCGGAATCGCTCGGCCCTGCATTGCCGCAACCGGGCTTTCGGCAATGGTCAGGATGTCACCGCGTTCGAGGACTGGCGCGGCATAGCGCCGGACAGTCTCGATTAGTGGGTCACTTTCGACCAGGACGTGCGTTTTCACCGGGATGCGCCGGATGCGCCGGCCGCGCACGGCAATGACTGGTGGTTTCTCGCGTCTCGCCATTACTGGGTGGTCCCGAACAGCTCAATGTAGCAACCAGCCTTGCCGAGTCAACAGCGTCGGAGGCTGACAGCCCGGCTGGTGTTGGTTATACTCCGGCGATGGCCAGTTCCTCTGCCGAGAATGCCCGTTTTACGCGACGCGTGGGTCTGTCTTCGATTGGAACACTGCTATCGCGAATCGCTGGCGTGGTGCGCGAGTCGGTTTTTGCCGGCTTGTTTGGGGCCGGTTTTGCTACTGATGCCTTCAATGTTGCGTTTCGGATTCCTAACTTCCTGCGTGACCTGTTTGCGGAGAGCGCATTGTCGGCTGCCTTTGTGCCGACGCTTGTCCAAAGTCTGCGCACCGGTGACCGGGCTCGTACCTGGCGGTTTGCCGCCAACATGCTGAACACACTGGCGTTGGCTACAGCTGTCATCTCGTTGCTTGGAATGGCGTTGGCACCATCAATAGTCCGTCTGATTGCGATGGGTTTTGGTGCGGAGCCAGCCAAGCTCGCGTTGACTGCCACTTTGACGCGCATCATGTTCCCCTTCTTTTTCTTTGTTGTACTGGCAGCGTGGGCAATGGGTGTGCTCAACGCCTGCGGCTCGTTCTTTGTGCCGGCACTGGCGCCGACCGCGTTCAACCTCTTCTCGGCACTGGTGCCGGCACTAGGCTTTGGTTTCTTTCAGGCGCGGGGACAGAATCCGATTCTCGGCATGGCTTGGGGCGTGGTAGTCGGTGCGGTTGCTCAGTTCGCCATTCAGCTACCGGTGCTCTTTCGCCATGGCTTTCGCTACTCGGCAGAACTCGATCTGCGGTCGCCTGAACTTGGGCAGGTTCTGCGACGCTGGCTGCCGATGGTTTTGGGGTTCGCCACCTGGCAGGTAAACTTCCTTGTCAATACTTTTCTTCTGACATTTCTGCCCGAGGGCTCAGTGACATGGGTTAGTTATGCCTATCGCATCCAGCATCTGCCGGCTGGCTTGTTTGGCGTAGCAATCGGCTCGGTAGCGATTGCCGAGTTTGCGCACGGTGCTGCTGAGAATCAATACTCTGCGATTCGGGAGCGGTTTCGGCATTCGATGGCATTGGTTTCGGTTCTCACCCTACCGGCCGCGTTGCTGCTGCTGGCATTGGCTGTGCCGGTCACCCGGCTGGTGTATGAGCATGGCCGGTTTACTGCCGGCGACACGGCGCTGACCGCCCAGGCACTGGCGCTATACTGTATTGGCATCTGGGCAGCCGCCGCCACCCGCAATGTTGCTGCCGGTTTTTATGCCTGCGGTGACACTCGGACGCCGGCATTTGTCGCCGTCGCGGTTGTAGTGGGGAACATTCTGATGAACGTAATACTTATGCGTGTGGTCGGTTTTCGTTCGTTCCCGTTGGCTGCATCAGCCATGCAGACTGCCAACTTCTTCGTACTCTTCACTATTCTCCGTCGTCGGGCTGGCGGGTTGGCTGGTCGTTATCTTGCTAGTTTGACAGTACGTGTGCTACTGGTCGCCATTCTTGCCGCTGCTGCAGCTTTCGGCTGTGCCGAGTTGTTACGTCGGCTGATCGGGACGATTTCATTGGTTCAGCAATTGCTGCAGGTGGGGGTTGCCGGGCTGGCTGGAATTGGCGTATACTTGTCTGGCGCGATGATCGCGGGGATAGGCGAGGTCAAAGCCGCGATGCACGACCTGCTAGGCAGGCGTCGGTCAGTAATGCCGAACTCGAGCCCCGCCGATCGCGTCTAAGTAGTAGATGGCAATACAGAGTTTAATTGAAACCGACTTCAGAGTACCGATACTAATTGCCGCTTGGCCAGGCATGGGCCAGGTCGGCTTGGGTGCGGCTGATTATATTCGGCGCAAACTCCACGGAAAGCTAGTTGCTAGGGTTGACGTCAGCTCATACTATCATCCTGATGAGATAATGGTCAGCGATGGGCTCGGGCAGGTGCCGAGTCCGCCCCGACAGTCGCTATACCACGTCGTCGAACCGTCGGTACTTGTCTTTGTTGGCGAGGGCCAACTTGCTGGTGAATCAGGTCTGCGGCTGGCCAACGAGCTGCTTGACTACGCTCAGTCTCACGGAGTCGGTGCGGTCTATACGGGTGCTGCCTATGCCATGCCAATTAGCTATCGTCAGCCAACCGAAGTTTACGGGGTGGCGACTGACGAGAAGATTCGTGATGAGTTTGGCGCACTTGGCGTCATTCCTTTGAAGGAAGGCCGTATATCCGGTCTCAACGGCCTGTTGCTTGGTATCGCTCGGACACGAGGTTTGCCGGCCGCCTGTTTCTTGGCGACCATGCCGCAATATGCAATTGAAACTCCTAATCCCCGGGCCTCGCGGGCGGTAGTGCAGGTGTTCGAACGAATACTCAATACTTCAGTTGACCTCGACGAAATCAACCAGGCGGTGCGTGATACCGATCGACTCCTTGAAGAGTTTGAGAACAGGGTCAGCGAGGCGATTCGCTCGTTACGTGAGCAGATGACGGGTGGTCACTCCACGACCCGAAGGGCCGAAGAGGCACCTGATAGTCAGGATGAGCGACCGGAGCCGCACGAGCTGATGCAGCACATTGAGGAGTTGTTCGAACAGGCCCAGCTCGATCGGTCCAAGGCCTTGGAATTGAAGCGAGAGCTGGACCGCTGGGGTCTTTTCTCGCTATACGAGGATCGCTTCTTGGACCTTTTCGGTAATAGGACAAGTTAGCGGTTCGAATCCTAAAGAGAGGCGGCGGGCATCGCCCGCCGCCTCTAGCTACTCTCTGTCGCTTTACTACTTCTCGCCGCTGAGGATTACGAAGTCAACTCGTCGGTTCAGAGCACGTCCTTCTGGCGTGTCGTTTGAGGCGACTGGCCGGTTCTTGCCGTAGCCTTTGGCGGTCAATCGGTTCCGGTCGATGCCGAAGTTCTCAACAAGGTAGTTGACGACAGCCCAAGCCCGTTGATCGGAGAGCCTCATGTTCAGGGCATCCGAACCGGTGTTGTCGGTATGTCCCTGAATCTCAACGCGGATGGTGGGATTGTCTTTGAGAATCTTGGCTGCGTCAGCTAGGGCTTCATGCGACTCTGGTTTGATTGTCGCCTTGCCGACATCAAAGTAGATGCCTTTGAGCGTAATCGCCATACCTTCTTTGACGAGCTCGAAGTCGCGGACGAGCGGTTTGCCTGGTTCGACAACGATGGCGGCGACCTGACGGACGTAACCTTCGGCTTCAACTGTTACAGCATAGGAGCCGGGCGCAAGTTCTACCTGGAAGACCCCAGTCTTGGTATCATCGGTCACGTCAGGCAACGTTGTACCCGGGAACCTGATTGTGCCGGCTATTGGCGCACCGGTCTTCTTATCCTTGATTGTACCAGTGAAGATGCTCGGACTGACCGCTGGCGTTACCTCAACTGGGTTCAGGGCAAATGTCAAGGCAACGGCTTTGCCCTGCTCAACTGCTACCGATTGGGAGCTGCGAACATAGCCACGAGCCGACGCGGTGACCGTGTAAGCGCCGACCGGGGCCTGCTGGACCCGGAATGAACCATCAGCGGCGTTGGTTGTTACCGGTGACAGGCTGCTGCCCGGGAACTCAATCGTCGCATCGAGAGGTTTGCCGGTCTTGGCGTCGGTCACAACGCCGGCGATGCTGCCATAAACGACAAGGGGTTTGAGTTTGAATTCGTACGGTGTGACTTTGTTGTTCTCGATAGCGAGCGGAACGATCATCTTCCGGTAGCCTTCAGCTGTCACCTCGACCGTTACAGACCCGACCGGTACCTTCTTGGCTGTGAACAGTCCGGTGTTCGCGTCGGCAACCAATGGGGCCAGCTTAGGATGGTCGGGGAAGCTGATGTTGGCCGCGATTGGTGCACCAGTTACTTCGTCAGTCACTGATCCGGCGATGGAGCCGAATTGCGGCGGTACGCGCTTGCCGAAACCGGTGGCAATGGTCAGTCCGGCAAGGAGTTCATCATACTCGTGCCAGCCCCAGGCCATTGTGTAGGCCAGTTTGAGGGCGACACCAGATGGTGAACCGAGCACTACGCCCGGCGTCAGGTAGACGTGCCCCTGCGGGGCTGTCGGGTTGGTCGGGTCGTTCCGCGTCATGTCGAGCGGGCCGCGACCGGCAGGTTGCGATGAGAGTGCTTCGACGAAGAGACCGAGGTTTTTGCCAGCGAGTTCGAGCCCAGCGCCGATCTCGGTGTTGCCGTTCACCTTACCGTAGTTGAAGAAAAGGTTGGGCACTGCCGGCAGAAGGTCTTGGAATCGCAAGTCGGCAAGTACCCGCCAGGTGTATGCCGGGTCTCTAACAATCGGTAGCGCAGTCGGGTCTGCCCATTGGCGGGTTTCATCAAATAGGTCGAAGCTGTAGTCGCCACTTACACCCAGTTTGAGTACAGGTAGGTATGGCACCGAGAGTTTGCCGCCAACTTTGGCGTCTCTCATTCCGCTGGCAATGCTGATGCCGGTGATGGCTGTGTCTTGTGGCATCTGAAACTTGCCACCCCACGAGCCAAACAGCTCGAGACCGAGATATTTCGTCGCGACGGGCGCATAGCAGACTTCTGGTCCGATGACATCCGCCACCCAGGCGGTCTTGTCCATCAAGGCGGGGATACCAAGGTCATAGATATCGAAGTCAGCCTTGCGACCAAGTGCGTGGAATCCAACAGTGAGGCCGGCAGCTTCTTCGACCATTGCGCTTTGGACGCGGAACAGACCGCGACCACCGCCGACTCCAATATAAGCGAAAGCTGCCGCCGGGAACATTGCCGCCGTCAGCAGCGCCACCAATACGGTCTTACGGTCCATAGAACCTCCTTTGATGTACCGAACTGCCTCTGTCGTGGTCTGGCTTAACCTTAGGCCACGACACTATAGACTCCTAGGCATTGGCCTAGGAGGCAGTCGTCGCCAAAATGACAAAACAGAGCCTATGTAGTTCTGACTTGGCGTCGCCGGTTGCCGTTAGCGACCGCCTTCGTAACTGCTTGGACTATCCCAGAAATCCGCGACCCGAATCGTGGCATTTGCCCTAGCTGTGATTTTCCGATTTGCTACTGAGTCGTAGCCGGAGAACTTGATACGAGCCTGTAGTATGTCGTTGAAGCCGTCGCCGTCGTTGGGTTCATCGCCAATTCGAGACCGGAAGAACTGCTGCTTCCAAGAACCGGATACGAGCATCAGTTTGGCTTTAGTTGTACGCTTTCCTTCACGGTCGGCGGGGACAACTACCGTGGTCGGCACCACTATTGAATCGTAGGTGACAGTCGTGTCTGCGGATGAACGGTACCAGATTGTGTAGGAGTTGATGGTGGCGACGTAGGGGGTCCAGGTCGGAAGACCGGCGCCGATTTCTACATATTGGAATTCAACATCGGCAATGTCGTCGTTGAAGAACGCAATCCAGTCGGAGTCGGGTTCAGCTGGGTCGCCGTGGATGTAGAGGTACCAGTCGGCGATGTCTGCATAGACTGGGATACCGTCATTGATGTTCGCGACCCGCAGCACATTGGAGCGTTGCTCACAAGCTGTCAGAAGCAGAGCTGCTGCGGCGAATACGGCCAGTGCGAACAGTGTACGACGCATTCGGGTCCTCCTTAGAAACTTGTGATTCATTCTAGCCTGACGTTACGGTCTGTCAAGTTTAGGTTCTTTCAAGTGTTAGCTTCGGCTAGCAAGAGGCGACGGTAACGAGGCGACTAACGTTCCCGTGGCTAGACTTGGGTCTGTTCTGCTGTTGTCAATGCAAGTTAGCAGGATAGGTGTCTGTTTGCAGAGTTTGCGGTCGCGGTGCTTTGACAGATGGGCAAGCGAGACTATACTCATATCGGGATACTTTGGAGGGCGCCGGTGATGCCAGCGCAAATGGGTTATTGAGTGCCTTTCTCTGCTCTCATCTGTAAGGAGGACGATGTTCTTTCTTGAGGTGTTTCGGTGTTGAAGCTGGCTGATTTCGTTCGGCCGGAGCTGACATTTGAATTGACCTCAGCCGAGTCGCCGCGGCAGGTATTTGAGTTGGCGGCCGCGAAGCTGGTCGAGCGCGGGACAATACCCGATGCAGCCGCGTTCATTGCTGAACTGGAACGGCGCGAGGCCCAGGGGCCGACCGGAGTTGGCCACGGCCTAGCTCTGCCGCATGCAATAATGGATGGCGTTACCGAGCCAGCAGTGGTCATTGTTCGGCTGGCCCGCGGTATGCCTTGGGGCGGTGCTGACGACGAGCCGGTGCGGGTTGTTGTCATCATCGTGGCCGCCGCCAACCGTCGCAGCAAGTATTTGGAGTTGCTGGCGGAGCTGGCACGTTCTCTTAACCAGCCGTCGGTGCAGCAGGCAGTGCTTGCTGCCCGTAATCCGCGCGACATCGTCCGTGCCATTACCAATCCGCCTCATGCCGGTTTCTTTGAACGTCATCGGCGACTGGCGTTTTTCGGCGCGGCAGTCTTGTTTGTCTATGCGGTGGCCCAGACTGTTCTGCCGCGGATTGTGTTACCCAATACCGGTCCTTATGCCAGTGAGGAGTTCGCCCATCTATCTGAGCCGGTCTGGCTATTCCGTCAGAACCTGACCGTCACGCTCTTTGTCGGTATGGTGCTGGGCACGCTGCTCTTCTGGCGGTTCCGGGTCGCTATCGCTGCCGCCGCCCTGGGAATCCTACTGGTCGCTGGCGTCATGGACCTGGACACAACGGTCAAGTTCATGTCGATACCGACGATCCTTTTCATTATGTCGATGATGGTGATTGTCAAGTGGCTTGAGAATATCGGCGTTTTCCGCTATCTCGTGACAAAGGCGATTCAACGGGTGCGTGGCATTCCCTGGTTGCTGCTACTGTTCCTGATGGGTTTTTCGGTGCTACTTGGCGGGTTCGCGGATGAGGTATCGGCAATACTGGTCACTTTCGGGCTGGCGCTGGAGGTGTCACGCCGGACCAGGGCGCCACTGGTACCTTACTTACTCTGTCTTGTATTTGCGACCAATGTCGGCAGCGCAGTAACCCTCGTTGGCAACCCGATTGGCGTCTATATTGCGTTTGCCGGTAAGTTGAGCTTTGAGCATTTTTTGCGCTGGGCGACACCGGTATCAGTGCTGGCGGCAGTGGTTACGGCTGCTATCTGTCTGTTACTCTATCGCAAGCAGTTCTTCGGCCAGCGCTACAACCTTGACCTGCGCGACCTCGAACGGTCGGCCGAGAACGTCGATTTCACCCGGCTACGCACCGGGATTATCACCTTTGTCACAGTGATCCTGCTGGTAGCAATCCATCGTCGGGTTGAGTTGTTGTTGAACCTGGCTGAGGGGACAGCCCTGGTAGCTGAGGCGTTGCTGGTTGTCGGTTTCATCGTTTTCTACGAGCAGGAAAAGGGTCGGCTGCTGGTCGAGCGCGGGATTGACTGGTGGACGCTACTGTTCTTCATGTTCTTGTTTGCCAACGCCGCCTGTCTGGAGTACACCGGCGTCACTACCAAGCTCGGTTATGTGATGCTGAATACCTCACGGGCCATCGCTGGGGCAGCGGCCTCGCCGGCTAACGTCACGGGCGTCACAGCGGTGCTGATGCTCTGGTTCAGCGGTTTGACTTCGGGGTTTGTGGACAACCTGCCAATTGTTGCTGCGTTGGTACCAGTGGTCAAGGACCTGGCGCGGGCCGGTCTGCCGCACGCGTCCATTCTGTGGTGGGCGCTGCTGTTCGGTGGTTGTTTCGGCGGCAACCTCACCGTCATCGGGTCAACTGCGAACCTGGTGGCCGTTGGTGCATTCGAGAAAGTCTCCGGAAAGTCAGTGCGGTTTGTTGAATGGCTCAAGTATGGCCTGATAATAACGGCAGTTTCACTTGTTGTTGCCACGGCTGCACTGCTACTGCAGTTGCGTCTGGCACCCTAAAGGGAGTCTAAGCCAATGTTCAAGAAGATACTCTATATCGTGAGCGAAAAGCAGGAGGAGAAGCATCTGGTAATGGACCTCGCCCGGCGGACCGACAGCACCGTGTTGCTCAGTGCTCTGTTTGCCATCGGTTGTAATCGCGAGACAACCACGGATGGCGATACTCGCCGTATGGTTGTACGGGAGGAGCGTGAGCGCAAGTGCTGGCACGACCTCTATCGGTTGGAAGAGGAGTTCAAGGCAGCCGGCATCAAATCATCGGTCATGGCCCGTGAGGGCGATGTTGAGGATATTCAGACCCTGGCTCACAATACCGGTAGTGACCTTGTCGTGCTAAGCTCGGCGAGCCTTGCTGGTTCAAACTACCGGTTGCCTGATGAGTTTCTGCCCACTCTGCCCTGTCCAATTCTCATCACCAACGCAGGCTAGCGATTGACTGACCCAATTCATACTGGCCGACACGAACCAGGTCTCAACTTGGGGATAGACTTGGTTGTTGACCTGGCCGAGGCTAGCGGACCAGAAGAGGTCTTTCGCGTTGCGGCCGAGCGACTGGCGGCCGCCGGCCTGGTCACCGATAAGGCCGGCTTGGTGCAGGCCTTGTTGCAGCGTGAGGCGCAGGGTTCGACTGGGGTCGGCGCTGGTGTCGCGTTGCCGCACGCTTTGATTCCGGCAACCGGGACTGAGCCGGCAGTTGTTTTGGTCCGGATTCGCAGCGGTATAGACTGGCACGCTGTTGATGGAGAACCGGTACGACTGGTCGCGGTTATTGTTGCCGACGCAGCAGCGCGGTCACGCTACCTGCAGACATTAGCGGCGGTTGCCCGCCTGCTCGGGAACGAGTATCTGAAGGGCCGGTTGTTGCGGGCCAGTTCAGCTCAGCAGATTGTGCAACTGCTGCGACGTTCGCCGACCCCAAACTGGCTTTGGCGGAGTCGAGGCATTCTGCTGACAGCGCTGGTAGTAGTTGGGGTTTGGGTGGGCGCCAAGCTGCTGCTGCCGCGAGTAGTGTTGTCGGCGGGGAGCGTCTATGAGGAGCTTGGTCTGCTGCGGTTCAACTTTGAGCCGTGGCTGTCCCGGCAGGCACTGGTGGTAGCGATTTTCGCTGCCATGATTGTTGGCACCCTACTTTTCTGGAAGTTTCGGTTGGCGGTTGTGGGAGTGGGACTCAGCCTGCTATTGCTGGCGGGAGTTATTGACCTGCCGCAGATGGTTGAGTACATGTCGCTGCCGACGATCATCTTCGTGATGGCAATGATGGTGCTAATCAAGTGGGTAGAGGACAAGGGGCTGTTCAAGTTCATTGTCATTCAGGTCGTCCGTCGGGTCGGCGGCGTGCCGTGGGTCTTGCTGCTAATCCTGATGGGTTTTTCGGTGTTGCTCAGTGGTTTTGTCGGCGAGGTCTCGGGCATCCTGGTGACATTTGGGCTGGCAGTGGAGATTGCTCGCCGCACCAAGACACCGGTGTTACCCTACCTCTTAGCGCTGGTCTTTGCTACCAATATCGGCAGCGCATTGACGCTTGTCGGTAATCCCATTGGCGTGTATCTCGCGTTCATTGCCCAGCTCACCTTTGAGGATTTCCTACGTTGGGCAACGCCAATCTCCTTTGTCTCGGCGCTGGCCATCGGTGGACTGATAGTACTACTGTTTCGTCGCCAACTGGCGACGCGGCAGGTTGTGGACAATCGTGAGTTTGAGCGGATGGCAAGTGGCTTCGATACCGATGAGCTGCGTTTGGGAGGTATCACGTTTCTTGCGGTCGTGGCGGCGATTATGTTTCACGCGCGACTTGAAACGTTGCTACGATTGGGTGAAGGGACGATGCTGATGGCAGCGCCGCTGGCCGCGGTTGCTTTTGTGATTTTTGTCGAGCAGGAGCGCGGCCGGCAGCTCATCGCCCGGAGTATTGACTGGTGGACGCTCTTGTTCTTTATGTTCCTGTTTGCCTGCGCGGCCTGTCTCGAGCACACCGGCGTGACGACCAAGATTGGCTACCTGTTGCTGCAGGCAGCCGAACGGTCGCCGGTTAATCACCTGCTTGGCAGCGCCGGCGTAACCGGCTCAGCGCTGGTGTTGATGCTCTGGGGTGCTGGTGTTGGGTCGGGTTTTGTTGATAACATGCCAATCGTTGCTGCGCTTGTACCGGTCGTGAAGTCGTTGCAGGCAGTGAAGTTACCCCACGCGTCAGTTTTGTGGTGGGCGCTGTTGTTTGGTGGCTGTTTCGGTGGCAACCTGACGATGGTGGGTTCCAGCGCCAACCTCGTCGCGGTGGGAATGTATGAGCGAGTTACCGGCCAGTCAATCAGCTTTGGCGCCTGGTTTCGTACCGGGTTAATTATCACTGTTGTCTCACTGGTGGCGGCAACCGTCGGGTTGTTGCTACAGGTGGGGCTGGCACCATAGGCAGACTGTGTCGCAGCAGCGCTGCATTGTTGACGGCTACAATCTCATCCACAAGATTCCGGCACTGGCCAAGTTGCTGCCTGTTGATACGGAGAGGGCGCGTGAGCGGTTGGTCGCTCAGCTTGAGCGCTACAGTGTGGCGCGAAAAGTGCGAGTGACAGTTGTTTTTGACGGCCAGAGCACATCGGTTCGGTCAATTTCGTCCCGGCATTTCGGAGTTGACGTAGTCTATTCCCGCCACCCGCAGAGTGCTGATGATGTCATCAAGAGAATGATGGCGGTCGAGAAACACCCAAGGGCCTGCTTACTGGTGTCTTCTGATAACTCCATCGCTTTGCACGCCCGCGATTATGGCGTAAGAGTCGTCTCGGCTGCCGACTTCGCCAGCGAGCTATCGGCGCTTGGCCGAGGTCCGGCTGCCCGCGGCGATGAGTCCTCGGCTGAGAAGCCGGAGATGACGCCGGGCGCAGTTGCGGAATGGGAGGATTTCTTCCGTCGAGGCCGGCAAGCTGTTAGTCAAGAAAAAGGCGAGCGCGGCTCATCCGGGCGAAGAGCAGGACGAGCAAGCCGTTAAGTCCGACTGAGTACCACAACCAGTAGGGAACTCCCAGCCAGAGGGGCTCGGTTCTGTTCCAGTTCCAGAGGTCCAAGGCGAGTAGGAAGACGAGTGCCGTGGTAGCCAACCAGCGCCATGCACCAGGGGCCAGCCGCGCCAATGGTGGACGATTCGAGGGGCGTCCGAGCAAGCTACCGGCAACCAGCACTGCGGTCACGACAACCGTCGTTGGGACGACAGGCAGCAGACCGAATCTGGGCAGGAGCCGGTAGTGGTAGAGTGTGACCATTGCCTCGCCAGTAACGATTGAAGCGAATCCGGCCCAACCGTTGAGTCGCGGCCAGTAGATGGCTGCGACTGTCACTGGGAGGAGTACGGCAAGACCGGTGAAAGTTTCGGTGGCTATCTCCAGCAATGGTGCGGGCGGCCGCTGGGCAATTGCCAGTCCGACTCCGGCCAGCAGCATTGTTGCCAAGCGCGGCGGCAGGCGCGCCAGTCCGCTGTCGCGCACAAGCATTGAGCTGAGCGTGAGAAGCTGGGAGTCCATCGTTGACATCAGGGCGGCCAGGGTGCCAGCGACGACAACGGCACTTAGCCAGCTGGGCAAGAGTCGGTTGACAACCAGTGGCAGAATGCTGTCACTGGCCTGTCCAGCAAGTCCGGGAGCGACGAGATGGCCAAGGACGCCAATGGCAACCGGGAAAAAGAAAAGAATGCCGGTAACGACCGGATACAAGGTTGCCGAGAGTGCTAGCGAGTTGGCGCTGCGGGCAGCAAGGAATCGCTGAAAGAGTTGGGGAAAGACCGGGTCGCAGAGCAGCCAGAGCAGGAGGTATGAGAACCAGATGCCGGCTGGCAGGGTGGCGCCACCGCCGGGCCGGGCGAAGAGTTCGGGCATTTCCTTCAGGACACTAGCGCTGGCAGCGGTAAAGCCGCCAAGCGCGAGCGAAGTAGCAACAAACGCCACGACGAGGGCAACTAGCATCACGAGCCCCTGGAAGACGTCGGTCAAGACATCGCCGTGCAGCCCGCCAAGCAGGACGTAACTCGTACCAATCAGCACAACCAGGGCCGAACCAAATCGGTAGGGTATGCCGAGCAGGCTCTGGAGCGCGTAGCCAGCGCCAATCGGCTGAATCGCGAGATAGGGCAGGGTGAAGATGACCATCACTGCCAAGTAGGCAAGATGGAGCGGACGGTGACCGAGCTGGCGATAGATGAGTTCAGGCGGAGTGATTGCGCCGAGTCGTCGGGCTGCCTGCCAGGCGGGGATGCCGATGAAGAAGAAAGTGACTGCCATCAGGCCGGTGCCAAATGACATTATCGGGTAATAGCCGTAACCAATCCGGTAGCCGGCGCCAGAGAAGCCAAGGATGGTGAAGGCTGAGAAGTTGGTGGCGGCCATGGTAAGGAGCAGTGCAACCGGGCCGACTGAGCGATTGGCGAGAAAGTATGACTCATGCCCGCCAGTATGCAGTCGTCTTGCCCACAGGCCGAGGACGGCCAGCATGGCAAGGTAGCCAACGATGATCAGCAATTGGAGCACGTTGCCTCCGCCGGTTTGCTCAATTGCCGGGAATGGCTAGGCCATCCCGACCTGGCCGGGATGGCTTGGCTGACACTAGTGATGTCAGTGCAAGCCTGGCATAGCCAGCAGGTCATCATATTCCGGGCCAGGGAAAGGTCAACAGCGCAACTGCTAAAGCACCGGCTGTGCCTAGCAGCAGAACGTACTGATAGCGTCGAAGCCGATGTCGAGCACAATTAGAGCAGTGACAGGGGTGGGAATTAGGTCGAAGCGGATTGGGGCTCAAGTAGACCTGCAGGTCTGTCAGCATGGATACTGGCAGAGGTCGTAGCAAGGAGGGTCGCAGGTCTGGTAGCCGAGCTAGTGGGTAGCCTCGCCTAAGGCGATTCTAGTGGCTAGTCGTAGGACTCACTGCAAGGCGTTCTGGAAAAGGGCTGTTGCAACGAAGCTTGGGATTTCTTCGTAGGTACCCAAGCCAGTATTGATGAGGAGAGATGGCAGAAGGCTGCTGGTAGTAGTCCGGGGGACGAGGGAGGGGAGAAGAGCAGGGCTCGGGCATCAGATTGGGAGAAGAAGAGTTAGGTCTGATGTTCGCCAGCGTGCGTTGCACCCGAAAAAGGGTGCAGGCGGTCGGTTCCGCTAGCGCGAACTGCGTTCGGCATCAGGGTTGTCGCGGTGACTGGAAGCTACCGGTTGAGTTTGATTGACAGTCATTGACAGGAGGGGTAGAATGTAATGACGCTCCGGGACGAGCGGCCAGAGCATCGGGTGTGGATGCGTCATTTACTGTGGAGGAGCGATTGTGACAACCCGAAAGCTACTGACCGCTGTTTTGCTCTTTGCTGGCATCGCGGTTTCGATGCCTCCTTACCACAAGCTCGACAAGCCGTTGATAACGGCTGATTATCGTTCCGCGCTAAAACAGGGTCTCAATCGTGCACTGCGGCCCATCCGCGGGCTGGGTGAGGCAACTGCCGTCACTGGTACCAGGTATTTCCCGGTTGCCTGCATCAAGTACCCAAACTTTGCCGAGACCTACACGACTGGCGCCTTTCAGCAGCGATTGTTCAATGTGATTGAGTGGCCGAACCCTTCGGCTCGGCATTACTTCCAGACGGTCAGCTTCGGGCAATTCGACATTGATGGGACAGTTGTCGGGTGGGTAACCGCAAACAACAATCGTGCCTATTATGGTTACGGCAGTGGGATACAGCGAGCGGCACTGCTGGCCAAGGAGGCGGCTCAGAAGGTTGATTCCCTATTGAACTTTGCTGCCTTTGATGCCGACAGCGATGGTTTCGTAGATATCTTCACAGTAATACACGCCGGCTACGGACTTGAGGAGACTGGCGACTACGATGATATCTGGTCGCATCTTTGGAGCCTGTCCGAAGCTGGTGTTGGGGTGTACACCACTAATGACCCCAGGCCAGGACACCCAGGCCAGTACATCAAGATTGATGGCTATGTCATGTGCCCGGAGCGCAGTAACATCACTCAGACCGGAACGATGGTCAGTATCGGCGTGTTCTGCCATGAGTGGGGACATGCGTTGGGGCTGCCGGACCTGTATGACACCGATGGCGGTGGTTCAGGGATCGGCAATTGGAGTCTGATGGCGACCGGTTCGTGGGGTGGCAACAACGCCTCGCCTTGGCGGCCAACCTGTCCTGATGCCTGGTGCTATGAGCGGCTCGGCTGGCGCACGCCGATCGTGGTGCCAAATGTCGCGACGCTCTGTACTATTCCGGCTGCCACCTACAGTAATGGCCGTATCTACAAGCTGGTGACCGCGGCCGACACGAGCGAATACTGGTTGATTACCAACCGCTGCTATCTTGGTTATGACCTGATGCTGCCGGGTGTACAGGGAGGCGGGCTGCTGATTCAGCACATTGACAACGCAGTGATCCGGGCGCGCGAGTCACTCAACATGATTAACGCCGGCGGAATCATGCCCTACGGTGTCTGCGTTGAAGAGGCTGACGGTGCAATTGACCTGCAGGACGGCACCAACCGGGGCGACGGTGATGACGTCTGGCCGGGGTTTGGCAACTGGACTGTTTTCTCGGACAGCTCAAGCACGTCCCGCGCTCGGCTGAACTCGCCGGCGAATGGTCTTTCTGGTTGTAAGGCCTGGATGATTCCGCCTAAGAGCTACTATGCGGTCTGCTCGCTCAAGTCAGGCGGCTCAGCACCGCCACCGAGTGGTGATGTTGGGGTGGCGGCAATCACCGCCCCGGCGACGACGATTGACAGCGGATCGGTGCAGACACCTGCTGCTTGGGTGAAGAACTACGGCACGACTGCTATTGGTAGTTTCTCGGTCCGGTTTTGGGTCGGCTCATACTACACTGACACCCGGACAGTGGCGGGTCTTGGGGTTGGAGAATCAACCCTCGTGACTTTCGCGAACTGGACGGTGGCAGTTCCGCGTGGCTCCTACACCGCCAAGTGCTCAACACTGGTTGCCGGCGATGCCAATACTGCTAACGACTGCAAGACGCGTTCGCTAACAGTTCGAGTGACTGATGCGGCAGTAGTCGCCATTACCGCTCCAATCGGCGCTGTTGATTCCGGAGCGGTCATCACGCCCCGCGCGACAGTCCAGAATTGCGGCAGTGTGAGTGCAACGATACCGGTTACCTTGAAGATTGGTACTGCTTACACGAACACCCAGAGTGTCGCGCTTGCCGCCGGTGCGCAGACTAGCGTAACTTTTGCTAACTGGACCGCGTCGCCACGGGGTACGCTGACGGTGCGGTGTTCGACTGGACTGGCTGGTGATTTGGTGCGTGCCAATGATACTGTGAGCAGCACGGTTGTTGTTGGTGGCAGTGATGCGGCGGTGGTTGCCATCAGCGCGCCGAGCGGGACGGTTGATTCCGGCACGGTCATCACTCCGCAGGCAACAGTGGTCAACAACGGAACGGCTGCCGTCACCTTTCCGGTTACCTTGAGAATCGGCAGCCTCTACGTCAACACCCAGACAGTCTCACTGGCGGCCGGTGCTCAGACCAGTGTCGCCTTTGCAGCCTGGACAGCGCTACCGCGAGGCAACCTGACTGTCCGCTGTTCAACCGGGCTTGCCAACGACGCCAACTCGGCCAACGACACGATGAGTAGCGTTGTCACGGTGCGAGTTGTGGATGCTGCGGCCGTGACGATAACTGCTCCGACCGGGACAGTTGATTCGGGGGCAGTGATTACGCCGCAGGCGCTGGTGGCCAACTATGGAACGGCGGCAGTGACTGTTCCGGTGCGTCTGCGGATTGGTACCGCCTACAGCAACACCCGGAATGTAACCGTCCAACCGGGCATGCAGGTCAGCGTCTCGTTCAACAACTGGACGGCACTGCCGCGAGGTAATCTGGTGGTGCGCTGCTCGACCTACTTGAGTGGTGATCAGCAGCGCAGCAATGACACCATTAGTGGCAATGTGTTTGTGCGGGTGACTGATGCCGCGGCATTGACTATTGCGGCTCCGACCGGGACGGTTGATTCTGGGGCAGTGATTACACCTCAGGCGACTGTTGCCAATCGCGGCAATCAGAGTCTTTCGATTCCGGTGACGATGCGCATCGGCAGTCTATACAGCAACACGCAGAGTATCACGGTGCCGGCTGGCGGTCAGTCGGTGGTGACATTTTCGCCTTGGACCGCGCAGCAGCGCGGCAATCTGGCGGTGCGTTGTTCGACGGCTTTGGCTGGCGACCAGGTGGCGAGCAACAATCTGGTCACTGGTAGTGTCACGGTTAACGTCACCGATGCTGGTGTTGTTAGCGTTCTGGCGCCGACCGGGGCGGTTGATTCGGGCACTGTTGTTACGCCGCGGGCCATGGTTGCAAACTATGGTATGGCTGCGGCGACGTTTGCGGTCACGATGCGAATTGGCAGCAGTTACACCAACACTCGCACTGTCACCGTTCCCGCCGGAGCCCAGAATGAGGTGACCTTTGGTAACTGGATGGCGATGCAGCGGGGAGTACAGGACGTGCGCTGCTGGACAGTGCTGAGCGGTGACCTTAATCGGAGTAACGACACGCTGGTGAGTAGTACCCGAGTCCGGGTTTGGAACGCTGGGGTGCTTTCGATTGACGCGCCAAGTGGGGTGTATGATTCGGGCACGCTGGTGATTCCCCATGCGGTCGTTGTTAACCGCGGAACCGAGCCGGCAGTAGTGCCGGTGGCGCTCAGTGTCAGTTCTGGCTACTGTGATACGCAGTATGTTGTGCTGCAACCGGGTGAGGAAGCCGAGGCAACTTTTGCGCCGTGGGACAATATGGTGCGAGGAGAGCATACCGTGCGCTGTTCAACCGGGCTTGCCTTTGACATGGTGCGGGCTGATGACACGCTGACCACGGCAGCGGTGGTTCGGGTTCTCGACGTCGGGGTTTCTGGTCTGGGTAGGCCGCACGGCACGATTGACTCGGGCGCTCAGGTTGTGCCGGCAGTCTCAATCTACAATCCTGGCACCGAAGAGGCAGTGTTTGCCCTGGTCCTCAGCATCGGCAGCGACTACCGTGACGAATACACGATTGAGCTTGCGGCTGGTGACCAGGCCGAGGTGCTGTTCCGGCCCTGGGCGGCCACCGGCCGCGGTCGGCAGACCGTTCGCTGCTCGCTGGACTTTGAGGGCGATGCGGTGCCGGCAAACGACACTGCCAGCACGAGTGTGACAGTCGCGGTCCACGATGCGGCAGTAGTAGAGCTAATGGCACCGAGTGATTCGGTTCCGCCCGGTGTAGTGGTGCCAATGTTGCGTCTGCGCAACTGTGGTACCGTGCGCGAGCCGGTCAGGGTGCTACTCGACATTGCTGGGCCGACCCGTTACACCGATAGTCTAGTGCTCGATTCAGGTCTGCCGGTCGAGGCTGATACGGTGCTGCAGTTTGCTCCTTGGAATGCAGGACGAGGCCGCTACACTGCACGCGGTATGGTGGTGCTAGCGACCGAACAGTGTCCTGAGAACAACTCATTAGAGCGACAGTTTGTTGTTGGCCTGGGCAATCTGGCACCGGGCTGGCATCCGGCTGAATCACTGCCTGGCACGACGTATGTGCGGGATGGCGGTGCGCTGACGTTCGAACCGATTAGCGGCAAGTTCTATGCGTTGAAGGGTAGCCGGACTCTGGAATACTGGTCCTATCGGCCTGGCGATTCTGGCTGGACGCAGGAACCGAGTGTGCCCGGTGGTGACCGTGATCGCGGAGTTTACCGGGGCAGTGCGATTTGCTGCGGCGCAGGCTGTGTCTATCTGGCCAAGGGCAACAACACGACCGAGTTCTATCGGTTCGATGTCGCGACCCAGACATGGGGTGCTCTGACTAGTATTCCCGAAGGCCCGAATCGCAAGAAGGTGCGGTCGGGCGCAGGCATGGTTTATGTTGCGAAACCGAATAGTGACCATGTCTATCTGCTCAAGGGTGGCGATAATGCTTTCTGGCGTTACGATGTCGGAACCGATACGTTCGTGGAGTTAGCGCCGGCACCAGTCGGCGACCGGCCAAGGTATGGGCGCGGCTCATGGCTGGTTTACGATGGCTGTCGCTACATCTATGCTCTGAAGGCGAGGTACAACGAATTGCACCGTTACGACGTCAGCGAGGAACGTTGGGATACCGCGGTAGTTCTCTCCCGGATGCCACTGGTCAGCGGTGTGACTGGGCGGCGAAACAAGAAAGCGGGTGATGGCGGTTGTGCTGCCTTTGATGGTAATGTTATCTATGCTCTCAAGGGGAACAGCACTCAGGAGTTCTGGCAGTATCTACCCGCAGATGATACGTGGATTGAATTGGAGTCAATTCCGAAAGCCTACCCGGGCAGCAGTGCGCGTAAGCGGGTCAAGGCTGGCGCTGCCCTGGCTTACTATCCCGAGACGGGCGTCTGCTACGCGCTGAAGGGCAATCGTTCTCGACAGTTCTGGACATACGTACCAGGCGGAATCTCCTGGCAGAACGCGATTAGTCACAGCCAGAGCGGGGTCATGGCTAGCGACAGGACGATTGATGCGCGGGTACGGCTTGCTGCCGTTCCTAATCCGTTGTCAACCGGTACGTTGGTCATTCGATTTTCGCCGACAACCAGTAATCGGTGGCTATCGGTCCGGGATGTCGCTGGTCGGTGTCTTGTTTCGCAGTCGGTTCGGGCAGGCCGCGACTGGTGTCAGCTTGACCTGCACGGGCTGGCAGCGGGAGTTTACATCCTGAGTCTTGAGGGTGGCGGTAGTAGTGAAAAGACCAAGCTGGTGGTAGAGCAGTAACCCACCGCCCACAGCCACAAGCAACAGAAGCGGCCTGCAGGCCGCTTCTGTTGCTTGACAGTGGGTAGCCTGGTTCTAGACTTACTCTGAGGCTTCCGGCGCGGTTAGCGTCGGCCACAACTGACCGTCGAGGCTGCTCTCCAAGGAGTTGGCAATATGAAACTGATGCGTGCTTTGCTAGCTGTCCTGCTGCTAACCGTTCCCTTCGTTCTGTCGGTGCAGGCTATGCCGCCAATTGATAACTCAGTTAAGCCCCTGCCGCACGAACTCGATGCGATTAGCAACGGTCTCAACCAGTTCACGCGCCCGGTGCGCAGTCTGGGAATGCGTGAAATCAGAAACCGGCCTGGCGATGTCCTACCACTGGTCGTTGGGACAAGACAGTTTCCGGTTGTAGCTATCAATTATCCAGATTATCCCAACAACTACTCGGTGGCTGAGTTTCAGAACATGCTCTTTGGCACATGGCCTACAGGCTCTGCTCGTGACTACTACAGTCAGGTCTCATATGGGCAGTTCAACCTGACCGGAACAGTGGCAGGCTGGTACACGGCCATAAACAACAGGGCCTACTATGGCTACTCGAATGGATTCCAGCGGGCGGCAATGCTGGCCAAAGAGGCGGCCGCAGCAGCAGACGCGGTGCTGGACTACTCCCTCTATGACGACGACGGCGACGGCTATGTTGATGCTTTTACCTGCATCCACGCCGGTTATGGGCGCGAGGAGACCGGCAGTGGTGCCGACATTCACTCGCATGCATGGAGCTTCTCTTCGGCAGGGATTGGTGTCTATGTGACCAATGACCCTGATCCGCGCAATGGTGGGTTCATAAAGATTGATGACTATACAATCGATCCCGAGCGGAGTAACTACAGCAATTACGGTTCGATGGTTTGCATCGGCGTTTTCTGTCACGAGTGGGGGCACGCGTTGGGCCTGCCTGATCTCTACGATACCGATGGTGGCGGGCAGGGTTTGGGCAACTGGAGCCTGATGGCTGGTGGTTCCTGGGGCGGTAATGGCAACTCCCCGTGGTATCCGGCACACCTTGATGCCTGGTGTAAGATGGAACTGGGCTGGCTCAGCCCGAGAGCGGTGCGATGCGACGGGAATTACACTTTGAATCAGGTTGAGTACAATGCCGATGCCATCTGGACAATCGGCAGCAACCGTACATTTACCGAATACTTCCTGATTGAAAACCGGCGCAGGACCGGGTTTGACATCAACTTGCCTGGCCAGGGTCTGCTGATTTACCACATCGACGACTCGGTTATCGTTCGGCGCCGTGGCAGCAATGCAATCAACAACGGCGGTGCGGGCTGGAAGTATGGTGTTGCGCTCGAACAGGCAGACGGTCTTGATCACCTGTACAACGGCAACAACCGTGGCGATGGTAACGATCCGTGGCCAGGTGGACTGAACCGGACTACTTTTGACGATGGGACCAATCCGAACACGAGGACAAACTATCCGCTGGCTAGTCCCTTGCCCACCGGCAGTTTCGTGCAGAACATACCGGCTTCCGGTGCTTCGATGACATTTCGGGCTTCATCCGGCGTGACCGGTCTTTTTGCTGGTGGGCCCGACGCAGCCGGCTATACCTGGCTTGATTCGGATGATGGCGGTCCGGCTTATGCGTGGCGCAGTGTGGCAGCACCGTCGTTGCCACTCGGTAGCGGAAACGAGGCCCGTTTTCAGGTCACCCTGCCTTACGCTTTCCGCTTCTATGGACAGACCTACAGCTCGATGTGGGTTTCGACCAATGGCTGGGTTAGCTTTGGCGCCGACCCTGGCACAAACGCACCGGCCAACGTCAGCTTGCCAAGTGGAGCTACTCCTAATGCGGCAATCTACGCTTTCTGGGATGACCTCAATCTGGTGCCGACTGATTCTGGCTACCTTTACTGCGAGCACTTCGGCACCAGTCCGAACTGTTCGACGGTGGTGACCTGGCAGAACGCGCGCATTGTCGGTGCACCGACTCTCAATCAAGTCACGTTTCAGCTCATCATCTGTGAAAATGGTCGTATCGTCGCCCAGTACAAGGACTGTTCGGTCTCTGACACGCTTCGCAACTGGGGCAGGAGTGCAACGGTAGGTATCGAAAATGAGAACGGCACGATTGGGTTGCAATATCTGTTCAACGGCGCTCCAATCGGTAACCTGCTCGCGAGTCAACGGGCGGTGGAGTTCCGACCGCCGCTGAATGACGTCGGTGTTTTGTCCATTGATGCACCAGTCGGCACGGCTGATTCGGGCCAGACCTACGTGCCCCAGGCAACGGTGTTCAACTATTCGGCCACGGCCAAGACCTATTATGTCAGGATGACAATCGGTGCCAGTTACCGCGAATCAACCCTGGTCATGAATCACCCAGCCGGGACGCTCACGAACGTCGTTCTGCCCAACTGGACTGCTGGAGCGAGGGGCTCGCAGGTCGTCCTCTGCACAACGAAGCTCGCGGACGACAACTATCCGGCTAATGACACCCTCTCCAGTATGGTTGATGTACGAGTAGCGGATGCCTTTGCCGTACTGGTAGAGCAGCCAACAGGCACGGTTGACTCAGGAACCGTGATTGTGCCGAAGGCGACGGTTGGCAATCGGGGAACAGTGCCACTGACCGTGCCGGTCACAATGACCATTGGTAGCTATGCTGATAACCGTTCGGTGGACTTAGGCCCGGGTGCGCAGGCGTCAGTCAGTTTCAGTCCGTGGACGGCGACCGAGCGAGGGGCACTGTCAGTGCGTTGTTCAACGGCGGTACCAGGAGAGCTTTATTCAAGCAATGATGCCATTGGGGCGACGGTCAATGTGAGGGTGATTGATGCGGCAGTCGTGGCGATAGATGAGCCGGTCGGCATCTACGATTCGGGCACAGTTGTTACACCCCGGGCGACAGTTCGTAACAACAGTACCGAGCCGAAGGCCTTCAATGTCACGATGACCATTGGTTCGTTCTACACCAACACCCAGCTCGTCCTTCTTGGTGCTGAAGCTCAGACACAGGTCTCATTTGTTCCGTGGTCGGCAGAGCAGCGCGGAATCCACACTGCCCAGTGCGTTGCCAGCCTGGCCAATGACATGAACCGGGCGAACGATACGGCCACGGTCATGACTGGCGTGCGGTTGACCGATGCCGCGGTGGTGGCGATTGTCGAGCCCGTAGGCAACGTTGATTCCAATACAACGGTTGTCCCAAAGGTACGGATTCGCAACAATGGCACGCAGTCAGGCAACATCACCGCGACGTTCACGGTTGCCAGCTACTCCAGCACCGTCAGCACCTCACTGGCCCCGGCTGAGGAGCGGATTGTCAGTTTCACTCCTTGGCTGGCTGAAGATGTCGGTTCTCACGTTGCCCGTTGCACGGTCAATCTTGCCGGTGATGAGCGTAGTGACAACGACACTGCCAGTGCTGCCGTCACGGTTCGGGTTGACGCTAATGACGCAGCAGTAGTCTCGATTGATGAACCAGTCGGAATACTCGACTCTGGGGTGATGGTTGTGCCCAAGGTCACGGTGCGCAATAGCGGAACCAACCCGGCCTCCTTCCCGGTTATTCTGCGGATTGGCGGATTCTATGCTGACACCCAGAATGTAGCACTCAATCCGGCGGCAGCGATGCAGGTCAGTTTTGAGCCGTGGTCAGTGCAGCAGCGCGGTCAGCATCTTGTGCGCTGCACCACTGCCTTGGCTGGCGACGAAGACAATACCAATGATTCGCTCAGCGGTACGGTGACGGTTAGGGTGACTGATGCGGTGCTGGTCGCGCTTGACCAGCCGAACGGTGTTTACGATTCTGGGGTTACAGTCTCGCCGCGGGCCACGGTGCGTAATGGCGGTACTGGGGCGGCGACAATCCCGGTGACGCTGCGCATCGGGTCGTTCTACACTGATACGCGGAGCATCACGCTTGGGTCAGGAGACCAGGCCCAGGTGACTTTTGCCGACTGGTATGCGATTCAGCGCGGGACGCACGTTGCCCGTTGCTCGGTGGGTTTGGCCGGTGACCTGTGCGATACGAACAACGTGCGCGAACGGCAGGTGACGGTACGCACCGTGGATGCGGCAGTAGTCAGTATTGTCCAGCCGGGTGCGAGCTGTGACTCAGGAGTTGCGGTCACGCCGCAGGCAGTCGTTCGGAACAACAGCACGAGCCAGCAGACCTTTCCGGTGATACTGACCATTGGCGGAGTCTATGCCGACACACAGACAGTGACAATCGGAGCGAATGCTCAGACCGCGGTCAATTTCGATCCTTGGCTGCCAGGCGGCCGGGGTACGGTGATGGTGCGCTGCAGCGCGGCGCTGGCCGGTGACTGGCAGCCGGCAAACGACGTGCGGTTCAAGCAGTGCGTGGTGCGGGTGACTGATGCGGCGGTCAGCCTGGTGATTGCTCCGATTGACACGGTCGAGGCAGACTTATATGTGACACCGTCAGCTCGGGTTGCCAATCGGGGCAGCTATACGACAACTATTCCGGTGACAATGCGGATTGGGCCGGGATATGCGAACACCCAGCAGGTCGAACTTGGGCCGGGTGAGGAGGTTACTGTTGAGTTTGCTTCCTGGCGGGCGCGACCGCTCGGGCCTTCGGCAGTCCGCTGTTCGACCGCTTTGGTTGGTGACCTGGTGCGGACCAATGATGTGGCTGGGTGTTCGGTTTTCGTGCGCACGGTTGACGCGGCAGTAGCGGCCCTGGGCGAACCGACCGGCGCTTATGATTCAGGCGTAACAGTGATACCTCAGGCAGTGATTGCCAATGCCGGTACTAGTGCGGCAGTAATCCCGGTGATTCTGACCATTGACAGTATTTATGCTGATACCCAGCATGTTTCGCTAGGAGCCGGTTCCTGGGCCACGGTAAGCTTCCGGCCATGGCAGGCATTGGCGATTGGCGGTCATGTTGTCACCTGTTCGGTGGCGCTGGCTGGTGACCGTCAGCCATTGAACGACGTCCGGTTCACCGAGTGCCAAGTTGTCGCTGTTGGTCCGGCTGGGCCAGGCTGGAGTCCGGCCCGGTCAATGCCGTCAGCGCCCTCCAACCGAGCAGTCAAGGCCGGTGGCTGGTTGGCGTCGGCGCCGGGGCTGGGGCGAGTCTATGCGGCCAAAGGGAACAAGACTCAGGACTTCTACTTCTTTGAGCCACAGTCTGGTCGCTGGACAGAGTGCGAGACGATGCCGCGAGGAATTGAAGGCAAACCAGTCAGCGCCGGTGCGGCCGGAACAGCGGACAACGTTGAGTACGTCTATGCTTTGAAAGGTAACAACACCGATGGTTTCTGGCGGTATTCGATGCTTACCGATACTTGGCAGCGGCTGGACCCGATACCAGGGCCAAAGCGGGTCAAGGCCGGGACCGATTTGGTCTATGCGCCAGGGCCGGATGGGTTCGCTGTCTATGCGCTGAAGGGCGGCACCAACGAGTTCTGGCGGTACAGTGTCGCTCGTAGTGAGTGGGAGACGCTGCCAGCGCCACCGGCTGGCACGCGGCCCAAATGGGACAAGGGTTCGTGGCTCGTTTATGATGAGAACCGTTTTATCTATGCCCACAAGGGTAAGTATCGTGACTTCTACCGGTTCGATGTTCTGACGCAGACTTGGGACACAGTACCGCGGCAGGGGATGCCGCTCTATAGCAGCTATACCCGTCGCAACAGTAAGGCCGGTGACGGTTCGAATGCGGCCTGGTACAGCGGTCGCATCTATGCTCTGAAGGGCAGCAACACAACTGAGTTCTGGCAATACCTACCCGATGTCGATCAGTGGGTTGAGCTTGAAACGTTGCCTCAGATTGGGGTCGTTCGTAGTAAGGTCAAGGTGAAGTCGGGTGGCGATATCGCGGCGACCGCCGGTGATGTGTTAGTGGCCATCAAGGGTAACAACTCAAATGATGTCTGGCAGTTCTCGCTCAGTCGCGCCTTGGGCGCAGACCGGCGACGCGATGGCGTGCAGGCGAGCGAAACCGCGAGTGACGGCTTCCGATTCACGATTGGTCTTAGTTCGATCAGTTCTGGACATCTGCACCTGACCACTCGCCCACTTATGCAGTCGGCGACGCTTTCGATTTACGATGCGCTGGGCCGGCGGGTCTTTGCTCAGCGGCTGGAACAGCTTGGTACAGGACCGGTGACACTGGACCTTCGTGTGCTACCGGCTGGTGTCTATTTGGTGAAGCTGAGTGGTGAGCAGTTGGCAGCGACGCAGAAGCTCGTGATCGAGAGATAGCCAAGAGCAGAATAATCTAGACACGGCGGCGGGCAACTTGCCCGCCGCCGACGCTTCGTACCTGCGTAGTCATAACTAGCTGTAAGTTCGCAGATGCTAATGGGATATGATGAATTGTTGCCCCTACCACCCTACCGTTCCGGGAGTCGTTCCCGAGACTATCTCGGGCTCAGCTGGAGAGCATGTTCTAATAGATGCCTCTCTAGAGCTTTCCGTCGCTCTGGTGATAGCTCCCTGGCATGATGCTGGCCCGTTTGTTTGGCAACGGGCTTTGGGTTGCGTTCGCGTGAGTATCATATGGTGAGTTTAGTACGGTGACTGGCCAGGTGTCTTTGTAGCTGTCTCTTGGGCTGCTGCTGATTGGGCCTCGGCCGGGCCGCCAGGTGGCGCTGCCCAAGACCACCGCCAAAAGAGTTTCGTTGGTGTCAGCGCAATCAGTTCTTGGTCTAGCTGGGTGCGGTCGCGTGTTACTATCGCTTTATGTTGTGGCAGGGCTTGACAGCAAGGTGCTTTTGATTACGATATTGCGTCGGTTAGCGATGGAACCGGCTAGCCGGCGAGAAGATTAGCGGTTCCGAATTGCTTGAGGTAGTGAGAGGTCCGTGTCCGGCCGGTCTGCGTTCTGTCCGTCCGCCCCGAGCCTTCAGCGATTCCCAAGCGTAACTGTCCGGAGGTAACGTTAGCATGGGTAAGCGCATATTCGTAGGGAATCTTCCCTTCAGCGCAACCGAAGAGCAACTGCGTGACTTGTTTGCGCAGCATGGTGAGGTCACGTCGGCTGAGATCGTCAAGGATCGTTTCACTGAGCGTTCCCGTGGGTTCGCTTTTGTCGAGATGGCCAACGACGATGCTGCCAACGCCGCTATCGCCGCTCTCAACCAGTACCAGATGGAAGGTCGGCCCCTGACCGTTAACGAGGCCCGCGCCCGCACTGAGGGCGGTCGTGGCCCGCGCGGCGGCGGCGAGCGTCGGCCCTCCGGCAATCGCTGGTAAGGGTCTGGCCCGCAAGGGCAGTCTCGGGGCGGGCAGCGCTGCCCGCCCCGGTTTTTGGCGTCAGATGTTGACAACGCGGGCCAATCTGTTATAAGTATCGGCTTAGACTAGGCTGATTTTATCCTTTGACACTGGCAATCACAGGAGGATAAGTGGCTCGTATTGCGGGTATTGACCTGCCCGACAACAAGAAGATTCTTTATGCGCTGCCGCACATTTACGGCATCGGCCTGCACTCGGCGCGCAAGATTCTGGCTGCAACCGGAATTGACCCGAATCGTCGGACTCGGGAGCTTTCCGACGACGAGGTGGCGGCGATCCGGAAGGAGATTGAGAGCGGCTACAAGGTCGAGGGCGAACTCCGGGCTGAGGTGTCGGCGAATATCAAGCGGTACATTGAGATTGGTGCCTATCGGGGCCTCCGGCACAAGGCGCGGCTGCCGGTGCGCGGTCAGCGCACACGAACCAACGCGCGTACCCGCAAGGGGCCGCGTAAGACGTCGGGTGTGCTGAAGGTGAAAGCGGCGGCTCCGGCCAAACCGGCAGGAGGTAAGTAGCGATGGCGCGTAAGTCAGTCCGTCGCAAGGTGCCGCCACTCTGCGTGGCCCACGTCACGACGTCGTTCAACAATACAATTGTTACCATTGCCGATCCGACTGGTGCGGTGATTTCCTGGTCTTCGGCAGGTCGGGTCGGCTTCAAGGGATCGAAGAAGGGGACGCCGTTTGCCGCGGGCCAGTGCGCGGAGGCGGCGGCCAAGGAAGCGTCGGCACTCGGCGTGCGCAAGATTGAGGTGCTGGTCAGCGGGCCGGGTCCGGGACGTGAGGCGGCAATTCGGTCGCTGCAGAACGCCGGGCTCGATATCACGTCGATCCGTGACATCACACCGATTCCGCACAATGGCTGCCGGCCACGCAAGCAGCGCCGGGTCTAGCCGGAAGTGAGCAGGGGATAGGATGGCAAGATACATCGGACCGAAGTGCAAGCGTTGCCGTAAGTCGCGTGAGAAACTCTTTCTACGCGGCGACAAGTGTCTTTCCGACAAGTGTGTGCTGATGAAGCGCGGTGAGGAGCCGGAGGCCAGGGGCCGACGGCGGGTCTCTGCTTACTCAATTCAGTTGCGCGAGAAGCAGAAGCTGCGGATGATGTACGGCGTGCTGGAGACGCAGTTCCACAACTATTTTGAGAAGGCGGCTAAGACCCGTAACACCGCGGCGAGTTTGGTTATCATGCTTGAGCGACGGCTGGACAACGTCGTCTATCGGCTGGGTTTTGCCGACTCGCGCACGCAAGCGCGGCAGTTCGTGCGCCACGGTCACATCACCGTCAACGGCCGACGAATCAATATCCCGTCGTATCAGGTAAAGGCAGGTGAAGTAATCGGTATCCGCAACGAGAATAGCCTGAAGATGATTGGGCCGATTCTCGCCAAACATGATGCACCGAGCGCTCCTTGGCTGCAGCTTGAAGCCGGTGCTGGCAAGGGGACGGTGTTGCGTGTCCCGACGCCGGAAGATGTCAAGGATGTTCCCTGTAACACGCAGCTAATCGTGGAGTTGTACTCGAAATGAAGCTCAAACCCTTTGTTCTGCCGGAGAAGATTGAGCTCGACACCACGACCGCCACTGACTCCTATGGTCGCTTCACCCTGGCGCCGCTGGAAAAAGGTTGGGGCGCAACGATGGGGACCTGCTTGCGCCGGGCGCTTTTGTCGTCGGTGCAGGGTGCGGCGATTACCGAGATGCGGATTGACGGTGTGGCCCACGAGTTCGAGACGATTGACGACGTGGTCGAGGACGTTGCTGAGATTGTTCTCAACCTGAAGAAACTGCGGCTGCGGCTTTGGTCGGAGACGCCGCGGATGTGCTACCTACGGGCCGCGGGCAAGCGTGAGTTTGCGGCCCGCGACCTGACGGTGCCGCCGGAGATTGTTATCGCCAATCCTGAACAGAAGATTCTGACGATTGCCGACGCCAAACGCTCGGTCAACATCGAGCTCCTTGTCGAGAACGGCCGCGGCTATGTCAAGGCGGAGCGATTGAAGAAGAACCGGACCGCGCCGGAGAATACGATTTTCCTCGATGCGTTCTTCTCGCCAGTCAAACGGGTGAACTACTGGGTCGAGTCGATGCGAGTACTCGACCGGACCGATTTCGAGCGGCTGGTACTAGAGGTCTGGACTGACGGAACCGTCCGGCCGGATGAGGCGATGATTCAGTCAGGCACGATTCTGAAGAACCACATGGCGGTGCTGGTGCCGGCGGAAAAGGAACCGGAGTTCATCGAGGAAGAGAAGCTCTATCGCGACCGTGACAAACTGATTGAGCTGCTCAACCAGTCGGTCGAGGAGCTGGAGCTATCTAACCGAGCGCTCAACTGCTTGGTCAAGGGGCGCTCGAAACGAACTGGCGAGCGGATTGCCATCAAGACCATCGCTGACCTCGTGATGAAAACCGAGAAGGACATGCTCGATATCGAGAATTTCGGCCGCAAGTCGCTTGAAGAGTTGAAGAAGGTGCTCGAAGACCTCGGTCTGTCACTGGGGATGGACCTGGCTGGTTTGCCACTGCCCGAGCACGAGCCCGAACCGGAGAAGGAGTAGGCCGTGCGTCACGCCGATTCGGTCAAGAAACTCGGTCGTACCAAGGAACATCGCCGGGCAATGCTGCGCAATCTCGTTGCCCAGCTCTTTACCTATGAGCGAATACGGACGACGCTACCCAAAGCCAAGGAAGCGCGGCGATATGCCGAACGGCTCATCGGCTTTGCCAAGCAAGGAACTTTGGCGGCCCGCCGCCAGGTGGCCAAGTTCGTTGACGACAAGTCACTTATTAAGAAGCTGTTTACAGTCATTGGCCCGCGGTTTATCGATCGGCCCGGAGGCTATACCCGAATTCTCAAACTTGGGCCACGCGACGGCGACGGTGCCGAGATGGCGATTCTCGAACTCGTTGTCCGAGAAGAGCGGCACAAGGAGAAAGCAGCCCGAGCAGCCGCGGCCAAGGAAAAAGGTGGTCGCAAGCCCAAGCCGGCTAAGCCGGAAAAGAAGCCGGCCGCCAAGTAGTGACTCCTGCTGCCGCAACCCGATGCTGCGGCAACTGGCAACAGCCGACAACCGGATAAGATACCAAGGCAGCCTGACACGAACTGTCAGGCTGCCGCTGGCTTTAGTCAGGGCGGAATGGCCGCTCGCTGTCAGGCAATGACGGCAATCATTCTGGCTGCCGGCATGAGCAAGCGGATGGGCACTGGCATCCCCAAGGTGCTCTTGCCGGTGCAGGGTCGTCCGCTCGTTAGCTATGTGATCCAGACAGCCCGGGCAGCCGGAGCGCGTCGGATTGTGCTGGTAGTTGGGCCCAGTCGCGAAGCGATATTGGCTGCCTTTCCGACCGGAATCGAATACGCCATCCAGGCCGAGCCGAAAGGAACGGCTGATGCGGTGCTCTCGTGTCGGTCGCTGCTAGCTTGGGATGAAGAGTGTGTTGTGCTCTGTGGCGATGCGCCGCTGGTACGGCCGGCGACAGTTCGCCGACTGGTCGAACAGCGACGGTTGGCGAGAGCAACCGTGGCGGTCTTCACCGCCCGACTGGCGGACCCGACTGGCTATGGTCGGATAATCCGGGGTGAGGGAGACTTTGTCGAGTGTATAGTTGAGGAACGAGATGCCACGGCTGAAGTGCGTCGAATCAGCGAGGTCAACTCGGGAGCGTATGCCTTCTGCTGGGGCGAGGTGCTACCGGCATTGGAGCGGATTCGTCCTAGTTCGGTTTCGGGCGAGTTGTATCTGACCGATCTGGTGGCCGAGGTTCGGTCTGCAGGTGGTTCGGCGGTAGCGGTGCTGGCCGACGACCCCAGTGAGATGCTCGGGGCCAACACGCCGGAGCAACTGGCGGTAATCGAGCAGGAGTTGATCCGGCGGGCAGCAGTAGCGAGTGGATGAGGCGTTTTTTACCGTGGCTCATCGCCGTTGCGCTGATTCTGGCAGCGGCAGGATCGGTGGCATGGCGATTCCTGACCGAGGAGCATGAGTACCCGTTTGACCGCAAGTCGGTGCGGATGGAGGTGGTCAACTGTTGCGGTCAGGCGCGGGTCGGTCGGGCGGTGGCTGACGAACTGCAGCTGCGGGGCTACGATGTCTATAATGTACTCACCGGCAGCAAGATTCTTGACAAGACCACGGTTGTTGATCTTCGCGATCGAAGCGGCCGTCGGGCTGCCGAAGTGGCGCAGTCGCTGCGTGTGCGGCGGCAGTTCGGTCGGTTCTACTATGGCCACTGGATTGTTCCGGCCCACGAGGTGGCCATTGATTCATCGCGCTACCTGGAGATACGGCTGCTGGTGGGCAAGGACTACCGCGTCTTTTTCCCGAAGGTGATACCGTTGTATTAGGGCAGCAATGGACAGCGAGGCACTGGCGCGGCTGGCCGGCACGGTTGCTGAGGAGCTGCACGGCGAGGACGTAGTGATGCTCGACCTGCGGCGGCACTCACCGCTGGCCGATTGGTTTGTGCTCGTCACGGCCAGTTCAACGGTACACGCGCAGGCGCTGGCCGAAGAGCTGGCGCGGCGACTTCGGCAAGCTGGGCAGCGGCCACATCACATTGAGGGCATCGAGCTCGGTCATTGGATTCTGCTTGACTACTTCGACGTGGTCGTGCATATTCTACTGGCTGACGTGCGTGAGTATTACGGCCTCGAACGACTTTGGGGAGACGTGCCACGTCAGACATTCGGTGCCGCGGTTCAAGCTCAAAACAGGGCCGACGCTCGGTCGCGCCGGCAACCGGGAGGTGCTATTTGAATCTAACGTCATTATTGCGTCCGGAGCGCATCAATCTTGATCTCAAGGCCAAGAAGAAGCCCGAGGTATTGCGCGAACTGGTGCTAGCTATCCGTCAGGGCGATGAGGCCGAGTTGCTCCAGCAGACGCTGCTCAAGCGCGAAGAACTGGGTTCGACTGGCATCGGCAAGGGTATCGCCATCCCTCATGGTCGGTCGCTACTGATTGACAAGCTGGAAATGGCAGTCGGCCGTTCGACCAAGGGCGTAGATTACGATTCGATTGACAAGAAGCCGGCTCACCTTTTCTTTCTTATCATGGCGCCACCGCAGGATCCCGGCAATCAGTATCTTATCACTCTCGGCCGGGTCGCAATGGTCTGTCAGGAACTGACCAAACGGAAGCGGCTCTTTGACCCTCAGACCCCGGAAGAGATGATTGAGCTTATCCGCACACTGGAGGAGAAGATAAGATGAACCCAAAGGTCGAGGTGCTCCGCTCGTTGGAGGAGTTTGACCACATCCTCCGCGACATTGAGCACAAAGACTACCAGGCGATGGGGTTTGAGATCAAGGCCTCCGAGGAGTTTGTCAAAACGGCGGAGCGCGAGCGGGAGAAACTGACGAAGAAGCTGGACCAGAAGCTGGTTCAGCTCTACGAGCGAATTATGAAGCGTTACGGCGGACGCGTCGTCGTTCAGGTGATTCGCGAGTTCTGTGGTGGCTGCTACGTCAAGTTGCCTTCCGAGCTGGCGGCCCGGTGCAAGACTGACCTTGTGACCTGCCCCAACTGTGGTCGGTTCCTCTACTATGTGAAATAGCCTCAACGGGGGGTGCCTTGGGGGAGGATTGATGCTTCAACGACTACTCGGCGTCGTGCTGGTCTTCGTCAGTTGCCTGCACACGCCGGGCCTGCGGACCACGCTGACCGTGCCGATAATCAGTCGCAACTACCGTATTGTCGAGATGCTGGCCGGAGATTGGCTGCGGGTCAGGCCCGATTCCCTGCTTGAACTTCACTTCGCCGCCAGGACTGAGTCGGTACTGGTCCAAGACCTGATCGATACGTTGCACATTGCCGATACGCTGAAACTGACCGGCGAGCACATCGTGGTCACGCCGGTTGCCGGAGATACTTGGACGGTGCCGGCCGGACAGCTGTTTGGGGCCGCGGTCGGCGAAACCCTCGTCGTGCCTGCTTTCAGCTACGAATCGACGTTTGTCAGCCACGTTCCTGGCATCGAGGGAGCGGTACTGGCTGGCGGTGTGCTAAGTCTCTTGATTGAGAACCGTCTGCCGGTTGGTCTAGAGCATGTCGAACTGGCAGTTGCTGGTTTGGGCACAGTTTTTAGCGGCCCAGTTGACTCCATTGCCTATCGCCGAGTCAATCTCTCTGGGCTGGTAATCGACTCACTCGTCCTTTGTAGCCTACGACTGGCAGGGTCTGGCTCACACGGTGAGCCGGTGGTGGTAGAACTGGGCGACGAGCTGGTGATCGGGTTGGTTGTTGATTCCCTGCGGGTGCGGCACGGCCGCATTCGCCTCCAAGACAGCAGCCACGTGAGCGGCGCGATCACTTCGGTTTCATATCTGCGAACACGTTACCGTGTTCGCGTCGATACCGGGCAGTTCGCGGCTGGCCAACTCTGCTTCGGTCTTGAGAATGAACTACCGCTCGGATTTCACGCCACGGTGCGGCTGGTTGAGTTCAACTACGTTGAACGGCAAGAGCTTGAGGCTGGTGATGCGTTCGAGTACCGGCTAGATTTGGCCGGCATCGGCTATCGCAGTGCCTGTCCTGATTCGAGCCAACTGACTTTCATCTGTTCGCTTGAGCGACGGTCACCACCCGGTGCACTGCAGTTCGACAGTACGCGCGGACTGGTCGTCGGCTTCGTCGGTGGTGCGGTGGCGCTCGAGTATCTCGCAGGCGAGGCACTTGACACGGTCTGGACCCCGGAATGGGTTGAGACGCTGGCGATGCGTTTTCCTGACTGGGCGCGGAGCGTCCGGGTGCGGCGGCTCGTGCTACACGGAACAGTGGTAAGCGCGATTGGCTTCTGTGGTCTGTTTGAGCTCCGGGCTACCGGATTGAACGCGGCCGGTGAGAGCCTCTCGGCAGTGCTGGCGGTTACGGTACCAGGAGGAACGCCAGGGATGCCGGAAAGCACCGGTTTTGCAGTTGACTTGGCCGGGGTCGTCAATCTAGCTACGGACCGGCTCGTCTTGAGAGGTCGGGCTGGTATCATCGGCAGTGGTGTGCTGGTCAGGGAGTCATATGTTGGAATACGGCCTGAGGCCACCTTTCCGTTGCAGGCCAAGCTGCTGGCCGACACAATTGAACTTGGGCCATGGACAGTGCGGATTGATTCCATCATCCGTCGTCAGCTGCCGAAGGTGTCCGGCGCGATCATTTCAGCCCATGTCGTCAATCACCTGTCCGTGGCAGTGACTGGCGAGTTGAGTCTCTGGCGGGACTGGGCGCCGGATACGGTCCGGCTTGGGCTTGGCGTGCCCATGCCAGTAGTTGAACCCGGATCAGGTATTGTCATCCAGGCGCGGGATTCGACAGTCGGCATCGAGCTTGACTCGCTGGGGGCAAAGGTTTTTGACACCGACGAGTTGCGGGTCGCTATTCGGTTGTTTCTGCCCGAGACAGATACTATCAGCCTAACGGCCCGTGACTACTTCCAAATTGCGGAATCCCATGGGGAACTGGCCATCGACATCAAGCCACGTTAGCAGCATCTAGCGATGACTCTGCCGCAGCTGTTTCAGGTTGGTATCAGCTTAGTTGCTGGGGTAGCGGTCGCTGCCGCGCAGTGGCTACCAGGAACGGGAAGTAAGGCCAACGTAGTTACTGCGACCGGGTACGAAGCTGTGCTGGCGAATCCGGCTCTGCTTGGTAAAGAAGGTGAGCCGCGGTTTTCGCTGGACTATGTCCATCTTGGTGTCGGTGCGGGCAGTAACTTTGTTACCGGTGCTGAGTTCAGCCGGTATGTCCTCAACCGGGCATACATCGATGAGCCGGCAAAGCAGGAGCTGCTCGGCCGGCTTGGCAACGGACCGGTTCGGGCCGGACTCCGGCTGCGGTTGCAGCTGCTTGAGGCTCAGGTTAGGTCGTTCGGGCTCGTGCTATGCTATGAGACTAACAGGGCTGTTACCCTGCCCCGTGATTTTCTCGACTTAGCGTTCTGGGGAAACCAGGTCGGTCGCAGGTACTGCTTGGATAGTCTCCGGGTAGACACAATTCGGTACTGCCGGATCGGTCTCGGACACGGGCATCAGGTCTGGGCCGGCGGACCCGCAAAGCTGCGGCTGGGAGCAACCGCGGTCTGGATTCACGGGTTTCGCTACGCCCGAGCCGATTCGGTCATTGGCTGGGTGCTGACCACGCCTTACGAGGTTTCGGGTGAGCTGCGCCAGGTTCGCAGAATTGCCAAGGGTGGCGATGGGTTCAGTCTGACACCGGGATTGACACTTGAGCTGGGCAGGCAGGGGCGGATTGGCATTGTCATCAGGGACCTATGGGCCCCTGTTTACTGGCATAGGAACGCTGGCCAGCAGCAGAACTTCATTCTGTTTGATTCATTTGCGGTTGGTCGGCTAATCGGTGGTGAGGCAACGAGCACGCTGCTGGTCAAGGGCAAGCGTTTCGTGCCGAGCAGCGGCTTCTGGGAGCAGTTACCAGCTGCTGCCGAATTCGGGGCAGCCCTGACGTTGCCTTGGGTTAGGGTGGCAGGATTGGCAGAGCTGCCACTACGGACATGGGGTTTTATCGAGAGTGCCCCGAGGTTTGCTGGTCAAATTGATGTCCGGCCCGTCTCTAGTACTTGGCTTGGTATCGAAGTCGGATGGCGCCAGACTGATGGCCTTTCCTGCAGGTTTGCGGTCGGTCGCAACATCGACTCGGTGGAACTCGGATTCGGGGTCGGACTAGGCGGAACTAGAATTGCGCCGCTGAGTACAATAGTGTTTGATGTTGGCGTCGGGTGTAGCTTCTAGTGGTTGCCCTGCTGCTACTCGCTGCTTTTGAGTTGAATAATCCTGCGGGTCGGGCAGGCGGAATGGTAGCTGGTCTGGCAGTCGAAGACTGGCAGCACTGCTCTGGTCTGAACCCAGCAGCGGCCGGTTCGATTCGTCGCCTGGCAGGGGCTCTCTGCTATGAGCAACCTTATGGCTTTCCGGGTTTGCGTAGTATCGATATCCGGACTGGGGCTTCGTTTGGGCGTGTTGCCGCGGTCATCGGTCTAAGTGATGTCGGTCTGGCCGGGTATGGCGAGCTCGACGGAGCTGCGGTAGTGGCGTTCAGACCTACGAGTGTTGGTTTTGTTGGTGCTGCTGCGCATCTCTTAGCCACGACTGACGGGAGCGGTATTAGGTACGCGGCGCCGGCATTTGACCTTGGCGGGTGCTGGGCAATTGGTAACGTCCGACTTGCCGCGGCCGGTTCCAATCTGAATGGCCCCACACTTGGGCCGAGCAACCTGCCACTGTTCTTGGGCCTGGGTGCTGTCTGGCAGCCGGTGTCAGAGTTGTTACTGGCGCTGGACCTAGTTCGGGCCGGCAGTGACGAGGAGGCGCGGATTGGACTTGAGTTTCGGCTGATTCCGGTACTCGGACTGCGGGCTGGGTTGGGAACAACGCCGTTGTGAGCTGCTGCTGGATTGGGCGCCGACGTCGGCGTGCTGGGAATAGACTACGCAGCGCGGTTTGTTCCGGCCCTGGGCATAAGCCATCAGCTTGGCATCCGCGCTCAGACGCGGTGACGCAGTTTCTCGTACCGGTGCTGCTGCTGGCATTGGTTCCCTACCTGCAGTCAGAAGAAACCGCCACCAGCGTTGACCTGGAGCTTCAGGCAGAGATTGAGTACCTGACGGCCCATCCGATTGATGTCAATACCGCCGCGGTCGAGGACCTACTGGCAGTTCCCTGGCTCAGCCTGCGGACTGCTGAGCAGATTATTCGGCTGCGCGATTCACTCGGTTCGCTACGAGCGGCCCAGGACCTATTTTCGGTTGTGACCGACTCGGCGTTGGTTATGGCTTTGGCGCCGTTGCTGCGGTTTCGGGTTCAGCGTGAACCATGGCAGGCCCGGTTCGTCGCTAGCGCGAGGAACGACTCGGCTGCGGTTCAGTTCGCACCCTGGCAACTGCACGAACGGCTGGTGGCAAGGCGTGGGGCTTGGACTGGGTTGTTGCAGCTAGAGAAGGACAGAGGCGAGACTGAGCTTGCAGACTTTGTCGGGCTTGGGTTGCAGTTTGCAAACCGCTCGATACGAATGGTGGCCGGCGACTTTCGGCTACGGCTAGGGCAGGGGCTACTGTTTGGTGGGACAGGAGCAGTTGACGGACGTGGTATGGAGCTAGGGCTGCAACAGACAGTGGCTGAGACAAGATACTTGCGTGGCGGGGCGGCGACAGTCAGACTCGGCTGCTGGCAGGTTGCCGGGCTAGTTTCGGCGGCCCGGCGGGATGCGGTTCTGCGCGCTGATGGAACAGTTGCCAGGCTGATCGGTTCTGGTGTTCATGCCGACTCGGCTGCCGCCGTGGCTCGGCGGACTCTTGGCGAGTTGACCCAGGCTGCGGCGGTTGAGCATAGCCGTGGCGCGTTGCGCGTAACCCTAGCTGCCCAGTGGCTAAGCTATGATCGGTCAATCGCACCGCGGGAGAGTGTTGAGTCTTTCTACGGCAGGCAGCTCGCCGGTGCAGCGCTCGGTCTGGGTCTAGGTACCGGGCCATGGCGAGTCGGAGCTGAGGCTGCGACTGCCAGTTCCGGTGGTAGTGCTGGTTTACTGACTCTCGCCGGTGACTGGCCAATGGTGAGCGTTGCGTTACGGGCAGGGGTACGGCAGCCGGGTTTCTTTGCACCGCACGGCCGCTGGCGAGGGATGACCGGTCGGCGGGAGCGAGTTGATGCTGGGGTGCGCGTTGGTTACCATCATGCTGGTCTGCACGTGATACTCAACGGTAACACCTACCATGAATACAGCGATGATTCGCTGCCGGCCCGGGTCGCCATCGAAGTCGGCCAGCGGTTGCGACCGGCAGCGTTGCGGTTTGGATTTGGTCGCAGTTATCGAGGGGAGCAGGGACGCTACCGCACCGCACGGCTAGGACTTGAGCTTCAACTGGGACCGAGCGAGCTGGCCCTAACGCTGGTTGATGAGCATAAGGAGACTGGTGCGGACAATGGCCAGGCGGTTGGGCTGCGGGCCCAAACGCGGCTAGGTAGTCTTCGTATCGGCATGGGGCTGGGCCGGTTCTGGGTTGCGGGTAGTGGTGTGACACTTGGTCTGTCTGAGCCGGCGGCGATAGGCACCAGCCGTTCGTTCAGTACAAGTGTGTCAGGTTGGCGAACAAGCGCGGCGGTTGGCTGGCAGCCGAGTGAGCGGGTGCGGGTCGGGATGAGTGCTGGCTACTGCTGGCGTGAGCCGTACCTACCGGCCATGGCCGCTCAAGCCGAACTGGGATGGGCTGGTGATTGACTATCACGTTCATCCCGATTACTCGCATGATGCGAGTGATTCAATGCACGAGTGCTGCCGGGCGGCGATTGCCGCAGGCATTACCGAGCTCTGCTTTACCAGTCACTATGAGCCGGACCCGGCCCGGGCTGAACTTGAATGGGTTCGGGTGGCAGGTGAGCGCCAGCCGGTTGCGTCGAACTGGGTGACAGGCTATCTGGCTGAGATTGAACAGTGTCGGACTGCTTTCCCACAGCTGACCGTCTTGGCCGGGGTCGAAGTCGGGTATGAGCCGGGACTCGAAGGCATCATCGCTGACTTCCTCGGGAAGCACGAGTTTGATTTCGTGCTCGGGGCTGTCCACTGTCTTGACCACGTGGCAATCACTGCCGGCGACGAGTTGGACAGATTTCGGCGCGAGTACCTGCACCGAGGGCCAGAGCATACCGCCCGACAGTACCTGCACAATCTACGGGCTGCGGCTGGAACCCAGCTTTTTGATGCGCTCGCCCATCTTGATATCTATCGCAAATATATCAGGCTTTTGTTTGATAGTCGTTTTGACGAGGTGATGGCGGCTGAGTTGGGGCCGACGCTACAGTTTATCTCTCAGTCTGGTACCGGCGTCGAGGTCAATTCTTCGGCTTTGCGACGCGGTTCGAGTGAACCCTACCCGGCAGTTTGGATAATTGAGCAAGCTGTTAGTGCCGGAATCAAGCGATTCACAGTCGGTTCTGATGCTCATCGAGCGAGCGATGTCGGCGCGGGAATTGCATCGGTCATGGCACTGCTGACCCGCTTCGGTATTAGTCCGACTCGGTTTCGCCGACGGAAGCCAGTGTTACTTGATTAGTCGCTGCCGGCCTGAGCTAGCCGCGGGTTAGAGCTGGAAATTGCCGCAGGACGGACAGCGGGGGTTGTCGGCCGAGGCAGCAACCGGTTTGGAGCAATGTTGGCAGCGCCAGCGCTCGGCCTGTGAGGCCAGCCATCGGTCGAGACCCTGCTCGCGCTGCGACCGGAGATTGGCGCCAAGGTCAATACCAGAACTACGGCACGAGGCGGCAACTGCCTTCCAGATATCGCAATCTCGCTGTTGTCGGCAGTCACCGCAGGTTTCGAGGTTCTGAGTCTTGAGACAGCGCAGGACACGGCAGTTGCGGCCCCGGTCAGGCTCGCGTGACCAGCCGACAATATGGAGTGTGCGGCAGCCATCGCACCGTAGTTCAGAGGGCAGGCAACGGTAGGTTCGGGCAACGTCAACGCGGAGCTTGCCACCGTCCTTGTAAGCACGGTAGATAGCGCAAGCGCCGCAGTACTTGCCGCAGCGGCCGGCAAGAGTGTGGTTGGTTGCAGTTACCATGGTAATAGCAAAGCTCCTGCTCCGCGGCCGACACCTGGTAACCCAGTGACAGGCTTACGGAGCAGGAGCTAATTAGATTCTAGGCCAGACGAGATGGTCCGTCAACCAACATTGAGCGAGACTAGAACTCGATGACCATTCCCGCCATCGGCCAGAATGCTAGGCCATAAACTGTCCTACGGTCTGGATTGCCGTCGTTGTACTGATACATCCAGACATTGCGGCGCCCATAGACGTTTTGGATTTCGAGGTACCAGTTGAGGCTCCAGCGTTTCATTAAGAACTTGTGGTCCCAGCGAATGTCGAGGCGGTGGTAATCCGGATAGCGTTGGTTGTTCAGGTTCGCAGGAGCGGCAATCCAGCGACGAATCTCCGGATTCCAGCTTGGTTCGGTATAGGGCCGGCCGCTCAGGTAGCGCCAGCGCAGGCCAATGGCCGCTACGTCGGAGAAGAGCAGGCCACCGATGGTGGAGCGGAACCAGCCCGGCAGGTGCTGATACCATTGCTGCTTGTGGAACTCGATCGTGTAGGTGCCGGCAGCCGTCAGGATGTGGCGGTAGTCGTAGTCGCCAGGGTAGCGGATGGTCGAGTCTTGGGCAGCGATGACCCAAGAACGGGAAAGAGAGTAGGCGAGTGAACCGTGCCAGTTACCAGCGTGCTTCTTCTGGACGAAGAGCTCAAGTCCCTCTGACCCGCCACGGCCCTGAGCTAGGTAGTTACTGGGATAGTCGTAGGTGTCGGGCGTAGTCGCCGAGTAGGGGATTGGAAGGTAGCGGCTGCGCCTGACAAAGCCCTCGAGCGACAACCTGATGTCCTGACCGAACCGGCGTTCTATCCCGACAACATAGTGGTCGCTGCGGCGGTCACGGAGATTGCGGTTGGCAACCGTGTCGGCAAAGAGGATGTACCACTCTGGTGGCTGAAAGTGCCAGCCCCAGCCGGCATGCAGGCTGGCACCACCGAAGAGAGGATGGGTGGCGATGCCAAGGCGGGGAGCGATGCTTGTCGCGCCGGTGTAGCCGAAACGGTCGAGCCGCAACCCAGCAGTGACATCAAGAAGACGGCCGAGCTCGATGCGGTGGGAGAGGTAGGCCGAAAGGTTGACCGAGCTGGCCTGGCCGTAGCTATTCATCGTCCAGTAGGTTGGATTGCCGGCCGAGTCAAGCACGGGAAACGAGTCGGCAATCGAGCTGTCGGGGTTGTAGAGATAGCGGTAGAAAGGCGAGGGCTTGAGAAAGAACTGCATGTCAGCCGGTGTGCGGCTTAGCATCACACCAGTCTGTGTCTCTTGGCCCGGGGCGAGTCGCAGGGCAGCGTCGTAGCGGGCCGCGAGCGTGCCGACAGACGACTTGAGGGACTGGAGCGTGTCGTTGACGTCTGTACTCTCATGGACAAAGGCGTTCCAGGAAGTGCTGTTGGTTGACAAGAGCAGTCGGCCATAGCCGTGGTTGCCGAACAGGCTTTGCCAGCCGAAGCCACCGGCGTAGCGCTGCGTTTGTTGCCTAATCGTATAGGTATTCTCGTCCACGTTCTCGCCCGGTCCGATGTAGATGTGGTCGCTGCCCCACAGTCCTAACAGCGAGAACTCATGACCAGGCCAGGGGCGAAGAATCACCTTGCCCAGTGCGTTGTCGTAGTAGGGAACTGCAGACATTCCCCAGACACCCATCCGGGCCATCAGCTCCAGAAAGCTCTTGTGATAGGAACCGATGAATGAGCCGGTGCGGCCGGGCAGCGGTGATTCGAACACAACACCAAGCCCGGCCATCCCCATATCAATACTGCCGTCCAGTTCTTCGAGCGAGCCGCGTTTGAGGCTGATATCCATCACTGAAGAGGCGCGGCCACCGTAGCGGGCCGGAAAAGCACCGGCCACGAAATCAACTTCCCGAACGAGCAGAGGGTTGAGAATGTTGACCGGACCACCTTGGGCTGCAAACGAGCCGAAGTGGTTTGGATAGGGAATTTCAATCCCGTCAATCAGGAAGAGATTCTCATTGTGGCTGCCGCCGCGGACGATGACCTCATTGTCTTGGTCACCGGAGGAGACAACCGAGGGCATCGCTTGGACAACGCGTTGAATGTCGCCCAGCCCGCCCGGAGCAATTTCAATCTCCTGAGCGGCAAAGTTGCGCTGGGAGACAGCTGCGTCCTTGACGCGGGGAAAGTGTTCGACACGAACCGTGACTTCACCGATACTGATTCGTGCCCGGCTGAGTCGGAAGGAGAGTTCAGTCTGGCGGCCTGGGCTGACTACGCTGTTGGTACGGGCCTGGGCTGCGTAACCGATCATTGAGGCTTCAACCGTGTGGATGCCAACCGGAACACGGTTAATCACAAAACGGCCAGCAGCATCGGCAGCAGCCCCAAGTTCGGTGCCGACAACGGTCACGCTGGCGCCAGGTAGTGGTGAGCGGGTGGCGGCATCGATGACGTAACCAGCAATGCTACCGGTCGGCGTTAAAGTAGCTAGGGCTTGGCGGCAGAGGAGAAAAAAGAGGACGAGCTTTGCCATCACTACCTCCGATTGCAACAGGTGCTATTTGGCGTATCATACGGACGGGCCTGAGGTTCGTCAATCAGCTTGCATTCCAGACCGACCTGCTGGAGGTGCTAATGTCGAAGCCGATGTTGTTCTTTCTGTCCCTTGTGCTGGTTCAGCCGGCAGTCGCTGGAGATTCGCTGCCGACCTTGTCAGCGCGAGTCAGTAAAAAGGAAGGCAGGCCGGTGCTCGAAGTTACCGGTGTCGCACCTGACGCCAGTGACTGGCTGGCAGTGACCTTCTTTCGGCCAGGCGAGCCAGATTCGACCTGCCAGGGCCAGCGGACAGTATATTCGGTCAAGGGCAGGTTCCTGCTGCCGGTGCCGATACCGGCTGACTACTATCAGGGGAGTTACGAGGTCGGGCTATGGCAGCGGAAGCTGGGTGATGATGAGGTAGCGGTGCGGCCGGTTGGGCTGAAGGCACTAGGCAAGGGCTCGGTCACGAGTGGACCGGAGAAGTTGCGCTTGGCCGATTCGCTGGCGGCGTTGGAAACCCAGGTCGGCACAAGGGACGGCCAACGGATTCTGACAGTCAGTGGTAATGCCCGAGACAGCCGCTGGCTCGAGGTGACATTCCATCGGCCGGCAACCGGTAGCAGTGCGGCCGAGAGTTCTAAAGTGCTATTGCTCATCCCCAAAGGCGAGTTCAACCCGACAATAGCGGTGCCGGCTGGGTTTGAGGCTGGTGAGTACTCGGCTGCGCTCTGGGCCAGACTTGGCCGAGAAAAGCGGGCATTCAGGCTTGAGGGTGCCCTGGCTGTCGTTTCCGGTCAGGTCGGGCAGTGAGACTAACCTCTTAGCTCCGCAGACGTTCGGGACTAGCTTGTAGAGCTAGTCAGATTCAAGAGAACAACGCAGGAACAGCGCCGGTCCTGTGTCTAAACACTGTGTTAACACTTGTAGTCCTAAAGGCACGGCCTACAATGGTATTCGAGTGGTTACTTGCACAGAGTGGGCTGCTCTGTGCGCAAAGATACAGTGCGGACTAGTGCGCTGCTGCTGATCGTCGCCCTCCTGGCCGGATTGGCTACCGGCAGTGGGCAAAGTGGGGCGAAGCGGCCAGAAGTAAGTGGCTACGTTCACGCCCAGTGGTACTACGATACTCACGTTGGCGTCTATCCGCACCACAGCTTCATCCTGCGTCGGATCAGGGTCAGGTTCAACTACCAGCAAACAAGGCTTCAGTCTGGCATCGAGCTTGGCTGTGATGAGTTGATACCCGAAATCAAGGATGCATTTGTCGGATATCAGGCGTTGTCCGGCCTGAAGCTCGTTGTTGGGCTGGGCAAGCTGCCGTTCAGCCGCGAGGAACTAACAGCGGCGAGCAAGCTCCTGGCAATTGAGCGTGGCATCACCAATGAGGCTTTTGCTGACCGGGGTTTTCTTGGCCGTGACATCGGTCTTACGACGATGGGTGACCTGCGGCTCGGTTCGCTGTTACTCAGCTACGCGGCAGGTGTGTATAACGGCACCGGTACGCGGCTTGCCCGTGACGATAACGACGCCAAGCAGTTAGCTCAGCGCATCGAGCTCAAACCGGCCAGCGGCGTCAACTTTGGTCTCAACGCAACCCAGCGTCATGATTCGGTAACAGGCAGACTGGTCATTGCCTATGGCGCTGATGCCAGTCTGTGTCTGGGCAATGCCGATGCCGAAGCTGAGCTGCTGGTCGGTGCGGCTGATGCGGGGACGACTATGCTCGGCGCGACACTGACAGGAGCATATCGGATTGGGCCGGCCAGACCCTGGCTGCGATTGGAACGGTTCTATCAGGATATTCTGAGACGCAGTGACTGGCGGACAACTGCAACTGTCGGAGGTACGTGGCAGCTGCAACAGCAGTTACAGCTAAAGGTAGGTTGGACCGCGGACTTCACTTCGCGGCCGACCTTTGCCCAGGAGATAAGAATTCAGACCCAGGCGAGTTTCTAGTCGGAGGTGAGATGTGAGCCGACGAACGGTTCTGATTGTGGCAGTAGTATTCTTGGCTGGCGGTTGCAGCGCTGGCCCGACACAGCCAGCCGAATCACCGCTACACGGGACTCTATTCATAAACGAGTTCATGGCTTCAAACAAGCGGACCGTGGCTGATGAGTTCGGCGACTACGCGGACTGGATCGAGCTGTACAATGCTGGGGATACGAGTCTGCGCTTGGGCACTATGTTCCTCACCGACGACCTTTCCCGGCCGATGAAGTGGTCTTTCCCGGATACGTTCATCCCAGCCGGCGGGTTTCTCATCGTCTGGGCTGATGCTGAGTATCGTCAGGGCGCACTGCACGCCTCTTTTCGGCTCAATGCTGACAGCGGCGAGCAGCTTGGGCTCTATGCCACAAACGGTGAGCGGCTTTTCGTTATTGACACGTTATCATTCGGTCCTCAGGGAGCCGATACTTCGATGGGGCGCGTTCCGGATGGTGGTGAGTGGCGACGGCTCTGGGCACCAACTCCGGGCGCAGCCAACTCGACTGGCGAATCGAGTCTGGCCCATCTGCTTTTCATAAATGAGTTTCTTGCTTCCAACCACACGGTGGTGATCGATGAGGCCGGTGACTACGATGACTGGATTGAACTCTACAATGCCGGTAGCGAACCGATAGGGCTTAAGGGGGTTTATCTGACCGACGACCTCTCCCAACCGACCAAGTGGCCGTTTCCGGATGTGGTGCTGGGGCCAGGACGCTTTCTACTGGTCTGGGCCGACAATGAGCCAGCGGAAGGGCCACTGCACGCGACTTTCAGCCTGGGGGCAGCGGTCGGTGAGCAGGTTGGTCTGTACCAGGCAAGCGGCCACAACATTCTGATAGTTGATACTTTGAGTTTTGGCCCGCAGGCCCCGGACACCGCCTACGGGAGGCTTCCGGATGGCGGTGACACCTGGCGCCTACTACCGGTACCTACGCCGGGTCGCTCCAATTCTGGCCGCCGGCGGTGATTCCTGATTAACGCGATGGGCAGGCAACGGCTGGCGGGAACTCTGCTTCTTGGTCTCACGATAGCAAGCGCCGGCTTCTTTGACATCGAACAGGTGAACGAAATCAGACTGAGCTTCGCTGAGCCAAACTGGGATGAGATTCTCGACAGCCTGTATGCGGCGGGCGAAGAGGGTCGGCTGATTGGTACGGCGGTAATCAATGGTCAGCGATTCGACAGCGTGGGTGTGCGCTACAAGGGCGGTTCTTCCTATTCGCCGGGTCGGCGCAAGAATCCCTTCAATATCAAGCTCGACTATGTTCGTCCTGGTCAGACGATTGAGGGACACGGTACGCTACGGCTGGCCAATGTCTTCAATGACCCAAGTTTCGTACGCGAGGCGCTGAGCTATGAGATTGCCAGGCTGTACATGCCAGCCGGCAGGTCCAACTACGCTAACATCTACGTCAACGACACGTTACTGGGTTTGTACAGCAACAATGAGGACCCGGACCGGATGTTCATGCGTACCCACTTCTACTGTGACGAGAACGCTCGATTCAAGGGCCGGCTGACGAACAACTCCCAGATGATTGGTTGGAAGTATCTGGGGCCGGACCCGACACCGTACCGCGACTACTTCGAACTGCAGTCTGACTCGGGCTGGACCGAGCTTGTTAGTTTGCTCGACACTCTAAACAACTTCACGGAGGTGGTTGACCGAGTGCTGAACGTTGATCGCCACCTTTGGATGCTGGCGTTCGATGCGCTGCTTGTGAATCTTGATGCACCAATCAACATGCCGCAGAACTTCTATCTGTATCGAGATGCGGCTCGGCGGTTCAATCCGATTGTCTGGGACCTAAACGAGAGCTTCGGTGTGTTTCGCAATCTTATCGGCGTCGGAACCCTGACGCTGGGTCAGATGCAGCAGCTTGACCCATTCCTGCGGCAGAACGACACGAACTACCCGATTGCGAGCAAGATTCTGTCCAATCCGCGGCTGCGACGGATGTACGTCGCCCACATGAAGACGATGATCGCCGAGGTCTTTTCGAACAACTGGTACCGACAGCGGGCGCTAGAGATTCAGGATATCATTGATTCCTACGTTCAGGCTGACCCGAACAAGTTCTACAGTTACAACGACTTTCTGAACAACATTACCCGGTCGGTTGGAACTGGGCCGCTGGCGGTCGTCGGGCTGACTGAGCTGATGAATCCTCGCGTCAGCTTCATCTTGAACGATAGCGAGTTTCGCGCATCGTCCCCGACTATTGGTGCCGTGACTGCCAATCCTTGCCCGGCGGTGCCGGGCGGCCTACTGCAGTTCACTGCTGATGTCGCTAATGCTGACTCAGTCTGGGTTGGCTGGGGTCAGAGTCCAGGGTTGAGATTTGTGTTAACACCGCTGTACGATGACGGGCTGCACGGTGACGGCGCTGCTGGTGACGGCCGCTACGGAACAGCGGTGAGAATCGGCTCCGGTGATGTCCACTATTACATCTATGCGGAGAACAGAGGTGCCGGCACATTCGCGCCGGCACGGGCTGAACAGGAATACCTATCATTACCGGTGACGGGTAGGGTTGTCATCAATGAGCTAATGGCGGACAATGTTAGCACAGTCCGTGACCCGGCTGGGGAGTATGACGACTGGATTGAGTTGCATAACCCGACGAACAGTGCGGTTGCTCTAGATGGATTTCTGCTGACTGATGACTCGGCTACCATCGCCAAGTGGGTGTTTCCCGATGTAACGATTCCCGCTGGAGGGTATCTTCTGGTTTGGGCCGATGGCGATACCAATCAACCTGGGCTACATGCCAACTTCCAACTCTCAAGTTCAGGCGAGACAGTGCTGTTTGCCGATGATGACGGTCGGCCACTCGATCGTGTAACGTTCGGGCCACAAAGAGCAGACATCAGCTACGGGCGTTTTCCGGACGGCGCTGGCTTGTTCCGGCTGATGAGCCCGACACCGGACAGAGCAAACCAGAGTGGCATTGGTGTGAGTGAAGAAGTGGTGACCGTAACCGACGGCCGGTATCAGCTGGTCGCCCTGCCCAATCCATTCCGGAGCTCAACGAGAATCAGTTACTTGCTGCCCTGCCCGGCCAGGGTCTCGCTGCGAGTCTATGATGCGGCCGGTCGGCTGGCCGCTGGGCAGGATGAGTATCAGCCGACACTGGGTTGGCACACGTTTGACTTCCGTCCCGAGTCAGGGTGGGGCGTTGGAGTTTACTTTGTCCAGCTTACCGTGAACGGCGGCGGTTCAACCTGTACTAAGCTAGTGATGACAAGATGAGCGCCAGCAAGACGCTGCCGATTCGTTCGTCCCAACGTAGTAGGAGGTCTTGAATGCTGAAGAGAACAACACTGACTGCGTTTATGGCTGTATGCAGTCTGGCGGGAGTTGTCTCAGCGCAGGTATTTGATGGTCTGACGCTGTACAACCTAATGAATAGCCGGACGACCCGGTTGATTGACAACAACGGCCAGACAGTGCGGTCTTGGACTGGCACGGTCAACTGCGCTTACGTCGCTTACCTGATGCCGGACAGTTCTATCTGGCGTGGTGATGTCTATTCCGGGGCGACGATGCGCGGCGCTGCCTACGGTGGGCTGATGCAGCAGTATGACTGGAACGGTAACATCGTCGAGAGCTTCATCTGGTCGAATGCAAACCATCAACAGCACCATGATTTCTGTGTGATGCCGAACGGTCATGTTCTGCTGATATCATGGGAGCGCAAGACGGCGGCGCAGGCGCAGGCGCTCGGCCGACAGAATATCACCGGTGAAATCTGGCCAGACGAGGTAATTGAGTACGACCCGGTGAGCAACGCGGTCGTCTGGGAGTGGCACTTCTGGGATCACCTGATTCAGGACGTCAACCCAGCGTTGCCTAACTACGGTGTTGTCGCCGAGCATCCGGAATTACTTGACATCAATCTCGGCACAGTTCAGAACGGCGACTGGATGCACTGCAATACCATTGACTACAATGCCGAGCGAGATGAGATAATTCTCACCTCGCACAATCTGCACGAAATCTTTGTGATTGACCACAGTACGACCACGGCTGAAGCAGCCGGCCACACTGGCGGCAGGCGTGGGCGGGGCGGTGATTTTCTCTATCGCTGGGGCAATCCTCAGAACTATGACCGCGGCACAGCTGCCGACCGAGTCTTCTACGTGGTGCATGGCGCGAACTGGATTCGGCCGGGCCTGCCGGGCGCGGGTGACATTATCGTGCTCAACAACGGTGATCGGTCAGGCACTGCCAACGACTACTCAGAAGTCATCCAGATAACACCGCCGCTCGACTCAGAGGGCAACTACTACATTGCTCCGGATTCGGCATTTGGGCCTAGAACACGAACTTGGTCTTACTCTAACGGCAGCGCTTTCTATTCACAGCATCTCGGCGGCGCCTACCGTCTGCCTAACGGCAATACGTTCGCCATTCTTGGTACGACCGGTGTTGTCCAGGAGATTACACCTTCTGGTTCGGTGGTCTGGACCCGGAGTCTCGGCGGGCAGATTGGGCGCTGTCTGAAGTATCCGCGTGACTTCGCAACTGGTGTGGAGGATAAGGCACCATTAGCGAGCAGGCAACTAGCAGTCGCGGTGGGTTCACCTTTCGACCAATCCACTACCATCAGTTGTGAGTTGCCGTCGCCCGGCTGGGTAACGCTCGAGGTTTACGACGCTACTGGCCGGGTTGTGGCGCGATTGATTGACGCGCAGCAGCCGACCGGAACCGTCGCAGTTGAGTTTAGGCCGGGTTCAGGTCTGACGCGCGGGGTCTATTTCGTGGCGCTCAGGCTGGTCCCGGCCGACGGTTCGGCTCCAGAACGGCTGGTAAGACAGATTGTGAAGGGGCGCTAGTATGAGATGCAAACAGTTGATAGGACTACTGGTTGTGCTGGCCGGACTATGTACTGGTTCGAGCTGGGTAATGCGCTATAACGGGCCAGCAAACGATGAGGACAGGGCGGCAGCGATTGCCGCCAACGATGCCAGCGGTGTCTATGTGACCGGAACGAGCTGGGGCGGCAGTTCGTTCGATGTGCTGACAATCAAGTATAGTCTTGCCGGCGAATCGCTCTGGGCGATGCGTTATGACGGTACGCAGCAGGGAGCAGATGAAGGTCGGGCAATTGCTGTTGCCCGAGGACGGGTAGCGGTTGCGGGCAGCGTAACCGCCAGCAATTTCATGACCGATGCGCTGCTGCTCGTTCATGACGCCACAAACGGCACGCCAATCTGGTCAGCCTGCTACGACGGGCCGGCAGCGGGCAATGAAGATGGGCTGGCAGTCGCATTCGACAGCTCGGGAGCTATTATTGCTGCCGGCTATCAGAGCGGTGCCGGGACCGAATGGGACTGGTGTGTGCTCAAATACGGCAGCGACGGAGTTCGGCGCTGGGTCAGCAGCTATGTGACTCCCGAATTTGACTACGCGGTGGCAGTGGCGGTTGATGCCAATGGCGACGTTTATGCCGCTGGCAACAGTGGTAGTCCCTACACCTTGCGCTGGGACATGGTGACTGCCAAGTTCGATGGTCGGACTGGTGAGACCCTGTGGGTCAGGCGACTGAATGGTCAGGCCGACGACGATGATGAAGTCAAGGCGATGGTGCTCGACCGGTTCGGCAACGTCTGTGTTGCCGGCGGTACAACTGGGCTGACCAGCAGTGTTGATCTGACCGTCGTCAAGTACGGCTCAACCGGCGAGTCACTCTGGGCAGTCACCTACAATGGGCCGGCCAATGGCGTGGACTGGGCCAATGCCATCGAGGTTGATTACTGGGGCAATGTCTATGTTACCGGCTACAGTCAAGATACCCAGAACGACTTCGACTTCGTGACGCTGAAGTTCAATAGTGGCGGCGGACAGGAATGGGTCGCGCGCTATGACGGACCAGGCCATGGGTTTGATGAGGCGCGAGCGATTACGGTGGACGATTACGGCAGCTGGGTGGCGGTGGCTGGAACGAGTACTGGCGATGGTACGCGCAACGACTACGCCACGGTTGTCTATGACTCGTTCGGTAACCAGTGCTGGGTCTATCGCTACGATGGGCCAGCGAGCAGGCTCGATGAACCAGTGGCAATGGTCGCTGATGCTGACCACGGTATCTGCGTCACTGGCACTAGCGATGGTGGCAGCACGGGCAGCGACTACGCGACAGCGCGCTATCCGGTGCTGGGCATTAGCGAGCGCGACACCGGTCGGCGGGCCAGGGCAGCAGTGCTGATCGTGACACCGAATCCCTGCCGCGAGCAAGCCGAACTGCGGCTGGAACTGAGTACGCCGACGTGGGTACAGCCAGTTATCTGGGATGGCCTTGGACGCGTTCGAGCACGATTGCAGCCGGTTACGGCTGCTGCTGGTAGTCAGCGCATTGAACTGCGGCCGGCTCAACTTGGGCTGGAGCCAGGTGTTTATTTCGCGGGCGCCAGGTTGGGTGCTGACGAGCAGCGTGTCAGATTCGTGGTAGCGCGAGCTGGCGAGTGAGCTGGTTGCGGGTACGGGCTGGTCGGGCGGCTTGGGGCAGTCAGCCGGCCGAACCCGTTGGTCGGCTGGAGTACAAATTCATGGTAGCGAACGAGCTGCTGGGGGAGTTGCGGGCAGCGATGATGCCGTATGTGCGGCTTGATCCGTTCTCCGCCCAGCGTCCGGACCGGCAATACACCGTGCGCAGCATTTATTACGACAATCGGCGGTTCGGCTGCTACTATGAGAAGTTTGACGGATTCCGGCTGAAGAAGAAGTTTCGCATTCGCGGCTACGATCGGCTCGGGCCAGACAGCGTTGTTTTTCTCGAAATCAAGCGTCGGTACGAGGATTTCATCAGTAAGCATCGCGCACCGGTGCGCTGGGACCAGTTGCCGTCGGTTTTTGCCGGCTACGGGCCCAAGAACGAGGTACTGCCCTTTGCGCCAGGATCGGCGGCGGCCGAAGCCGCCAGCCGGTTCCTTTACAACTATTACCGACGCCGATTGCTGCCGGTAGTGCTGGTCGCCTACGAACGGGAGGCCTTCTTCGGCCGTTTCGATCCGCGGTTACGGATCACCTTTGACAAGAACATTCGTTCACGGCTCTATCCGGCACTCGAATCGCTATATTCGGATCGCGACGCCACATTCCTGATTCCCGGTCACTTCATCCTCGAGGTGAAGTTCTATCTGACGCTGCCAGCGTGGTTGCGGAACTGGCTCAGCCGATTCAATCTCCAGCGGCAGGCTTTCTCAAAGTATGCGACCGGCATTGAAGTGCAGCGGCGCGAGAAGAAATTTCTGGGCGGGGTGGCGCATTGGACCGAGTTTGCCCCAGTAGCTGGTGCCAGGGCAGGAACTGAGAGGTAATATGGAGGTTCTGAGGCAGTTTGTGCATTCGCTGAACCTGCTGCCGTTCGAAGCACCAATCGTTGTGCTCAAGCTGGCAGTAGCCTTTATCTGTAGCTTGTTCATTGCCTGGGTCTATCGCAAGTCCTATCGCGGGCCAGGGTACTCTGTTGCCTATACCAACACGCTTATTCTTCTAGCCATGACCACGGCGATAATGATCATGGTCATTGGCAACAACCTGGCCCGGGCATTCGGACTGGTCGGCGCCCTGTCGGTGGTTCGCTTCCGGCACGCGGTGAAGAACACGCAGGACATCGTTTTCGTGTTCCTGGCCCTTGCAATCGGAATGGCGACTGGTGTCGGTTTCTACACCATTGCGGTTGTGGGTACGGTTGTTATCGGTCTGACCGTGCTACTGCTGGCCAAAGCGAAGTTTGCCGCCCCCCGGCGTGATGATTACCTGCTTCAGTTCAACTACCGACCGGGTGACGGCAGTACGCCGACCTATCAGGCGGTGCTTGACCGGCACTGCCAGAAGGTAACGCCAATCAATGTCCGAACGTTGGGTGACACCGAGCTGGTTGAGGCTTCGTTCTACGTGCGGCTGCGCGACAAGGCCGGCAGCAGTCGTTTCATCGAGGACCTGAACAAGACACCGGGAATCCAGTTCGTCAACCTGTTCTTCGATGAAGAACAGATCTAGCGTTGGCAGCTAGCGGCTGGCAGGCTTGCCCAGCACAGCGTCAATCTTGTCCTGCATCTTCCGCTCTTTGTCGCGGCGGTCGTCGAGCTTGATATGGGTTGAGATGCGAGCACAGCCGGCAGCAGCCAGCGCAGCGTGGGCCTGCTTGACGACGGCAAAGATTGCATCGAGGTCGCCTTGGACGCAGGTGCCCATCGGTGTCAGGGTGTGTTCGAGGCCGCTGGCGGCAATCATCTGCTCGACGATGCGGACATACTGACTGAGGCTGGTGGAACCGGTGCCGAGCGGGACCACGGTCAGCTCAGCAATGACATTTCCCTTATTACTCACATGAACCTCTCAAACCGGTCCTTCGTTACCTTGCAGATAGGACACTTGTCGGGTGGCTCGGGTCGGGCGCAGAGGTAGCCGCAGACGCGGCAGCGCCAGACCGGATAGGCCAACGCGGCAGTTGGTCCTGGCTGCGGGGTGCTGACCGGCGTGGATTCCTGGTAACCTTCGTTCATAAACTTCTCCGGCCGGCGTTCGGGGATTGAGCCGTGCGGTTTCCGGCCGGCAATCCAGTCATCAGTGACGTAGAGAGCACAGTAGCAGGCACCGTATTCGGCCAGGTCGGCGTCGCGATAGTCGCAGGGGCAGATGACGTCCTTGTCCTTGGCCCGTTCGCCGAACGCGAGACGACACGGACATTGCCAGTAGCCGTAGCGGCGTTCGTTTTCGAGTAGGCCCTGCACCAGCCGGAGCACGAACTCTCGGTCCGGGTTGAGCCGGTAGCCGCCCGCCTCGGCCTCTTTCTTCAACCGTTCATAGGCGGCGATTACTTCGGGAGCAAACTCTTCACCGCTCATAGTCCAAGTAGGTCGGCCAGTTCTTCCTCGTCATAGCCGACCACGACCTGGCCATCAATCTCGACGGTTGGGTAGGAGCCGCGCGGGTTGAGCTCGCGGACCCGGGCAACTACCTCGTTGCGCTCGTCGCCGGTGGTCTGGTCAACGTAGATCCAGTCGTAGTCGATGCTGTGCTGGTCAAGATATTCTCGGGTCTTGCGGCACCAGCCGCAGGTGGAAAGACCATAGAAGGTGACTTTGTGATTCTTGTTGGTACCGGACTGATGATTGAGGGTCATCGTTGTTTCCTTTTTCTGCCGGCAGAGTGGCTGCCGGCGCATTCGGGACAATCGTCAGACCCCTGCGGCAGGGGACTACCGCAGGTGGGACAGAATCTAATCTTGACGCTGCAGGGCGTGCAGATTGTCCCCTCCTTGTCGGTCGGCCCGGCGCAGTAGGGACAGCGGCAAGCGGTCGTTTTGGGCGACTTCATTTCTTCTCCTGCTGCTTGGCAAGGTAATCCTCGATCGCCTTGTGCAAGGCGTCGGCGCCAAGGTTCGAGCAATGGAGCTTGTTGGGCGGCAGGCCGCCGAGTTCTTTGGCAACATCGGCATTGGTTATCTTCAGGGCTTCCTCAACGGTCTTGCCGATGGCCATTTCTGAGACCATCGAGGAGACCGCGATTGCCGCACCGCAGCCGAAGGTCTTGAACTTGACGTCGGTGAGGATGCCGTTCTCAATCTTGACGTAGAACGTCATCATGTCACCACAAACCGGATTGCCAACCTCGCCGACACCGGACGGGTTCTCAATCTCGCCAACGTTACGGGGCGAGCGGAAATGATCCATTACCTTCTCTGAGTACATCAGCGCTCCTGAGTAGTCACAGTGGACAGTGGCTTGGGCCGGACCGCCAGTCTTGGGCTGGCCACTGGGCATTCACTCCTATTCATCGGCTTCAACTTGGTGTTCGTGGTCATCGCAGGCTGCTTTTGGTTTGGTCGCATACGGGTCCTCGCCGCGCTTGAACTTCGCATAGAGCGGAGAGAGCTGGCGCAGTCGCTGGGCAATCGGTGGCAGCTTTTCGAGGAGGTAAGCTACCTCGGCATCGGTCGAATCCTTGCCCAAGGTCAGTACCAGTGAAGTCTGGGCCAGCGCGTGGGGCAGGCCCATTGCCAGTAGGACGTGTGATGCCTTGAGCGTCTTCGCAGTGCACGACGAGCCAGAGGCAGCAGCGATGCCCTCGTCGTCGAGCAGAAGCAGCATCGCCTCGCCCTCGACAAACTCAACACAGACCGAGACGTGACCGGGAAGCCGGTTCTCTTGCGGCCCGGTCAAGACGACCCGTTCGAGCTTCGCGGGTAGCTCAGTGATGATGCGGCTGGCCAGGCGGCTCAGGTGCTGCGACCATTCGGCAAGGTGCTGTCTGGCCACGGCGGCGGCTGCGCCGAATCCAGCAATGGCGGCGACATCCTCGGTGCCGGCCCGCCGATTCCGTTCCTGGACACCACCTTCAATCAATGGCTGAAGCTGAGTTCCCCGCCGGAGATAGAGCGCGGCCGCGCCTTTCGGCCCATAGACTGACTGGGCCGGGAAAGAGTAGGCGTCAACACCAAGCTCGGCAACATCAACTGGGATGCGGCCGACCGCAGCGCAGCCGTCAGCGAAGAAGGGCACGCCCTTGGTATGCGCGATTCGGGCCAGCTCCTTGATATTCTGAATTGAGCCGACCTCGTAGTTGGCGTGCATCACGGCAACGAGGACAGTGTCGGGCCGGATCGCGGCAGCGAGCTCTTCGGGATGGACGACACCGCTACGGTCAACCGGGAGTTCGGTCAGCTCAAAGCCGAGCTTCTTCAATGACCGGGCCGGGGCCAACACCGACACATGCTCGATTGCCGACACAATCAGGTGTTTGCCCTTATCCGGGCGGGCCAGGGCAAAGCCTTTCACCGCGTGATTGTTTGCTTCAGAACCAGACGAGGTGAAGACAATCTCCTCAGGCTGACTGTTGATGAGCGCAGCAACCTCACGGCGGGCAGCTTCGATTGCCTGGCGGGGTTTCTCACCGTAACGATGCAGGCTAGCTGGGTTGCCAAAATCGGTTTCGAGGAAAGGTAACATCGCAGCACGGGCTTCGGGCAGCAGCGGCGAGGCAGCAGCGTGGTCGAAGTAAGCCTGCATCATATAGTTTAGACAGTAGCCGGAGTAGTGCCGGTTCAGAGCCGGCAAGCCGATTCTAGCCTGCTTGGAGGCTGAGTCAAACCAGGTGCGAAGCACGGTTCGTCACCAAGGGCACGAGGACAGACTAAAGGACTAGCCGTCACCTGTCGGTACCAGATACGCCGGGCCGAGACCAGGAGTGATAGCGGCTCTTTGTCAGAGAGATTAGCGCGGAGCTCTGATGAGCGAGAGCGAAGCGCAAGGGCGAAGGTCGCTGCTGACTCGTCAGGTGAGGTCTAGCCGAGGAGGCGGGGAAGTCCTGAAGCAAACGCAGTGGAGATGAGCTGTGCTGATACCGGTGCCAACCTTTCGGATGACCCAAAGAGAAGCCAATTCAGCAAGGATAACGGAATGAGAATGCCAATGTCCCATGCAAGAATGTCAGCAGGCGGGTGTGGAGACCATCCCGGGGACGATGGAGGGGAGAGGGGCGTGAAGTCGGCTAGCTGGTTCTACCGGCGGGAGTTAGGGCTGGTCTGAGCGGCACAGCCCTGCACCTCAAAGGAGGTGCAAGGACCGTGGGCAGGGATTACCGTCAGTTGGGTGGTCAGATTGTTGTGCTCAGATACACTCAGGCCGGCGTATAACTAGTGAGGACGCTTCGACGATTAGCCGATGGCAGCGGGCTGAAATCGGAAATCGGCCCGAAGGCAAACCATAGGTTTCTGTTTCGAGAGGAAAGCGGCTCAGGCGGACAACCAGGAGCCATACAATGCTGCAGACCTTATTGTGAGAGAAGAGCAGTGAGGTCGCTAGTGAGGTGCTTGTGGAGCATTGCCAAGTTGTATATGTTGGGTAAGACCCGGAAGGCATCCTTGAGGCTGCGCCGCATGTGAAGATAGCCTTTGCCGTCAGTAACCCAAACAAGCTCAACGCCGACCGACTTGAGACCTTGAGTCACCGCTTGATAAGACCGTTTGATCTCAGTTGGCTTCGAACCAGTTGTCGTGTAGAAGTTGGCTTCAAAACCTACGATAGGGGCGCTGTCTTTGATTATCGCGAAATCGACCGTCTTTGAGATGCCGCTGTAGGCGATCTTGAGCTCTTCCTTCAGTTGCAGTCCGTCAAATCGTTTGGAAAGTTCATTGACAGTGCGACGAAGCTCAATACTAACGGCATTCTTGAAGGCCTCGCCGCCGACATTCTTCCTTCTGTTGCACTCAAGTCCCACTTGAACGCCGAAGAAGGTATCAACAACGTTTTCACGACTAATGACACGATGGATTCCGATGTCAGTGAGTATTGACGCAACAAGCTCGGCTTGTTTTCGGTCGCCAGCAGCTATTCTGTCCGCAGCTTGCCTGATGGATAGGTCGTCAACTGAGGATACGAAAAGGTCGCCGGTGTGGCCGAGCAGGGCAAAAGCAGTGCGTAGCAGCATTTCTGGATCATCGTCGGCAAGAAGGGCATCGGCAATCTCCTGTTTCAGCAGGCTTTGCTTCCCCGCAGCTGCGAGTGACGATTCAAAATACTCAAGGCTCTTTCTGGCAGAAGCGACGGTCTGGTCAATAGCAGACCAGGCGATGAATTCAGATCGCGGGATCACGCCAGGCTGGAGAGTTCGCAGAAACTCGTCTAGGAAAGCCTCGGGTGTCAAGCCTTGTCTGCTAGCTAGCATTAGATGCCGACTTTCAACTGATCCGAGTGCTTCAACTCATCCGCTATGCGTCTTGACGCGGTGTGAACGTACTGCTCAACCAGTTCCACGCCGACGAACATTCTGTGAAGCCGCACGGCAGCCACGCCGGTTGTGCCGCTGCCCATGAACGGGTCAAGAATCAACGCTCCTTCCTGGGTGCTTGCCAGAATGATTCGTTCCAGCAGGGCGACCGGCTTTTGAGTCGGATGCTTGCCATATTGCTTTTCGTCGCGGCCTGGGGGTGGTATCTCCAGCAGACCGGTCGGCACAACCTTGTCTTCTTTGACATCCGGCCAATAGCTCTTCATCTGGCGGCCACCAGCCAGCTTGCGCATTAGCTGGTAATCGAAGTGGTGTTTGCTACTTGAGCTCTTTGCGGCCCAAATCAGCGTTTCGGTTGTGTGGGTGAAGTAGCGACATGAGAGGTTTGGTGGAGGGTTGGGTTTCAGCCAGACGATGTCGTTCAGGAGCTTGAAGCCGAGCTGTTGCATGGCATACCCGACTGAATGTATGACATGCGCCGTACCCGAAACCCAGATTGTGCCGTCCTGTCTTAGGACTCGCCGACATCGCTCAAGCCACTGACGATTGAGCTCGTGGTTCTCTTCGGCCCCTCTGCTTTTGTCCCAATCGCCTTTGTTAACCGAAACCATGCGGCCAGCATGGCACGTGATGCCGCCATTGCTAAGAAAATAGGGCGGGTCGGCGAAGATCATGTCGAAGCGGCCGTCTGGGTGCGCTTCCGCGACACGGTCCATGAATGTCAGGCAGTCTGCTTGGTAGAGCCAGATGCCAGCCTTGGCGTTGAACCAGTGCAGCCTGAATGGAAGTTGTTTGACCGCTGGCTTGTCTTGCGTTCGTGCCGCATCACGAGCAGCTAAACACGTTACTTCTGTCGGTTCCATGAGTATGCCGAGAGGGTTATCGGGCGAAACCGGCACAAAGGGTTCTGTTTGTTTTCTTCGCGGCATTCGTGATCGATCTACAGACTTCTAACCCCTTGTCAATGATCAACTTGGGATCAAATGGTGATCGAGTTTCTTGGTGGCCAGCGCAGCGGGACAGTCTGCATTGACAGGCGGTGCGGTCGGGTTAGGATTGGCCTATGAGCGAGATGGTCTCTGATCCGCGGCAGGAACTGGAAAGGCTCTTCCGCAAGCTGGAAAGGCGGATTGACCTGGCAGCGCAGAAGATTGTCCAGTTGCAGGCCGAGCGGGACAAGCTGGCCGCGAAGCTGGCTGAGTCGGAGCGGGTCCGACGGGAGGCACTGTCCCGGCTGGACCAGCTCATTGACAACATCGACCGTCTGCGTTAGAGTCAAGCAGACGGGAGCCTATGAAGTCGATTGTAGTTTCAGTCTTTGGTAGTGACTATAATGTTAAAGCCGATAGCGGCGACGAAGCTCATATTGTTGAGGTCGCGAGGATGGTTGACGAGAAGATGCGGGAGATTGATGCCCAGTTTCGTCAGCCGTCGCCAACACGGACGGCGGTGTTTGCCGCCATGAACTTTGCGGATGAGCTGTTGCGGCAGCAGCGGGGCGTTGATCCCGACTGGTGCTGTCGTCGCGTCGGTGCGCTGATTGACAAATTGGATACCGTCATCGGGACCAGCTAGGCTGGTCCGACGGTAACGACAGGCTCCCTGCCGTGTCCGTGATTGTGGCTTGAGTCTTGAGCCAACACCCATTAGTTGGGTGCCGCAATAGGCGAGTGGACTGCCGCATCGCAAGGTGTAGCGGAAAGCTCGACTGAGGCGCCCGATTTAGCACTGGGTTCATAGACTTGGCCCAGCACGACCCGGCGGGGTTTTGTTTTGGAGGAAGCAATGAATGGCGTAAGCCTTTTGGTGGCTGTGCCGATTTTTGTCGTGGTGGCAGCATTGGGGATGGTTATCGGGATTCTGGGAAGCCGACGGATGATGCAGCGTTCGCTGGCAGCAGGCGAGGCCGAACGCAAGCGGCTTTTGGCTGAGGCCCAGGCTGAGGTTGACCGGATGCGAGCCAAGGCCGAAGCCGAGTTGAAGGCGGAGTGGGAGAAGGAGCGGTTGAAGTTTGAGACGCAGACCGCGGCGGCCCGGCGGGAGCTGGACCGCACCGAAGCAAAGCTGGCTGAGCGGGAGGCGTTTGTGGCCCGCCGTGACAGTGTGTTGACGCAGAAGGAGGCCGACCTGATCCGCAAGGACCGCGACCTGGCGGCGCGGGAGAAGGTCGCCCGGGCAAAGATGGAGCGGCTTGACCAGTTGATTGCGCAGGAGAACGCCCGGCTGGAACGGCTGTCGGGTATTTCGTCGGAGGAGGCGAAGCGGGAGTTACTGCGGAATATGGAAAGTCAGGCCCGGCTGGAGGCGGCACAACTGGCGAAGGAAATCAAGGAGGAGGCGCGGCAGCGGGCTGAGGCCGAGGCCCGGGAGATTATCATTCAGGCGATTCAGCGCTGTGCCGTGTCACATGCGGCCGATACGACGGTGTCGGTAGTGAATCTGCCGTCAGACGAGCTGAAGGGCAGAATCATTGGCCGCGAGGGTCGCAACATTCGGACGTTTGAGACTCTCACTGGCGTTGAGGTGATGATTGATGATACGCCGGGAGCGATAATCATCTCTGGTTTCGATCCGGTGCGGCGTGAGGTGGCGAAGCTGGCAATGGAGAAGCTGGTGAACGATGGCCGGATTCATCCGGCTCGGATTGAGGAACTGGTCAACCGTACGCGGGAGGAACTGGAGAATACGATCAAGGCTACTGGTGAGGCGGTGGTACTGGAGCTGGGGATTGTCGGGTTGAATCCGGAGCTGGCGAAGATGCTGGGGCGGCTTCAGTTTCGAACAAGCTACGGCCAGAACGTCTTGAACCACTCGAAGGAGGTCGCCTACCTTGCCGGGCTGATGGCGCAGGAGCTGGATCTCGATGCAGCGATTGCCCGGCGGGCCGGGTTGCTGCACGACATCGGCAAGGCGGCGGACCAGTCGGTTGAGGGCACACACGCGCAGATTGGGGCAGAACTGGCCAAGCGCTGTGGTGAGCAGGACGTGGTGGTGAATGCGATTGCCGCGCACCACGAGGAGGCAACGCTTGATTCGCCGTATGCGTTCCTGGTGGCGGCGGCTGATAGTGTCTCGAGTTCGCGGCCCGGGGCCAGGCGTGAGAGCTTCGATACCTATGTCAAGCGGGTGGAGAGTCTGGAGGCAATTGCGGCGTCGTTTGCCGGTGTCGAGAAGGCGTATGCGATTCAGGCCGGTCGAGAAATCCGGGTGCTGGTCGAACCGGATCGGGTGACCGACGAGGATACGTCTGACCTGGCAGCGAAGATTGCGGCGCAGATTCAGGCTGAGCTGAAGTATCCGGGACAGGTGAAGGTGACGGTTATCCGCGAGACGCGGGCAGTGAGCTACGCCCACTAGGGGAAAGGAATGCAGGCAGGGAGTGAGGGATGAGCAGCGCGACAGTACGGGTGCTGGTGCTTGGGGATGTTTGTGCTGAGCCGGGCCGGCGAGCGGTTGTTGCTGGTCTGCCCAGACTGCGCCAGACCCTCGGCGCGAGTTTTGTGATTGTCAATGCTGAGAACGCGGCCGGCGGCTATGGCATAACGCCGAAGTTGGCCGAGGAGCTGCTGGCAGCCGGAGCCGATTGTCTCACTACCGGGGACCATGCGTTTGATCGGAAAGAGGCATGGGACTACCTTGCCAGTGAGCGGCGGATTCTGCGGCCGCTCAATTATCCGCCGGATGTGCCGGGGCGTGGGTTTGCGATTTACGAGCTGCGACCGACGCTTGCGAATCGAGCTGAGGGGCTGGGGCCAGAGCCGGTCGGTACGGTAGCGAGTGACGGCGGGGTGCGGGTTGCCGTTGTAAGTCTGGCGGGGCGGGTGTTCATGCGGCCAATTGACTGTCCTTTCCGCCGGGCGATGCCGGTGGTGAATGACCTCGTGCGGGAGACACCGATTATTATCGTTGACGTCCATGCCGAGGCCACCGCCGAGAAGCAGGCAATGGGCTGGTTTCTCGACGGCAAGGTCTCGGCGGTGGTTGGTACGCACACTCACGTGCAGACGGCGGATGAAAGGATTCTGCCAGGCGGGACTGCTTACCTGACTGACGTTGGGATGTGCGGCTCGTTTGATTCTGTGCTGGGAATGAACAAGGAGCTTTCGATTCGGCGGATGATTGATATGGTGCCGCTGCGGCTGGCACCGGGGCAGGCCGACCTGCGGCTCTGCGGGGTGGTGATTGATATTGAGGCCGCAACCGGCCGGGCACTGCGAATCGAACGGCTGGTAATGCCGCTGGCCGACGCGGGGAATCAGCAGCGCGGCTAGCAAAGTCTAATAACAAGGTGCAAACAGGCAATCGGCTACGGGCAATAATCTGCATGGCACGGGAGATTGATGCCATGTTTGAGCAGTTCTTTAGCGAAGATGAACTGCCGCCATTGTGGGACCCGCCGATTGATCTATTTGTCTCGGACGACAGCGTCCACATCACGCTTGAACTGCCGGGAGTGCCTGCGAACAACATTGAGCTGAGGATTGGGCCGCGGATGGTTGTTGTTCGCGGCAGCAAGCCGGTGCCGGCAGCGGTGCGGCAGGGCGTCAGTTTTTACGAGTCGGAGATTACCTATGGGCCGTTTGAGAAGCGGATTACCCTGCCGACCACGGTTGTGCCAGAGAGTAATGAGACAAGCCTGCGTGATGGAGTGTTGACGATTGAACTGGCGCGGTCAGCTGCCCGTGCTCGTGTAATCAAGGTTGAGTAGCATGAGTGAGGAAGAGAAGAATCAGCAAGCCAAGCCGACCGTGATACCGGAAGAGCTGCCGGTGTTGGTGGTCAAGGGCGGGGTGGTCTTTCCCGGGCTGGTTGCGCCGTTGGTGATTTCGACCGAGCGGTCGGCCAAGCTCGTGGATGACGCCCTGACCGGCAACAAGCTTGTCTGTGCAATCACCCAGCGCGATTCCTCGCAAGAAGAGGAAGCTGGGCCGGGTGACCTGTATGAAGTCGGCACGATATCGGCAATTCTGAAGATGTTACGGCTGCCGGATGGCTCGATGCGGCTGCTGCTGCAGGGATTGAAGCGCGGCCGAGCAATAGAGTACACGGCAGTCGAACCCTATCTGCGGGCCAAGGTGAAGGTGCTGGAGGAGACCGGTACGAGCGATGTTGCCACCAAGGCCTTGCAGCGTAGCGTGGCAGAGATGTTCGCCAAGCTGGTGGAGACTGCGCCGAACATGCCGGATGACATGCAGTCAGCAGCGTTGAGCATCGAGCAGCCAGGTCGGCTGGCCGATTTCGTGGCCACCTATGCCAACTTTGAGCTGGCCGACAAGCAGCGACTGTTGGAGCTGACCGATGCCCGGGAACGGCTACAGGCGATTGTGCCGCTGCTTTCCAAGGAGCTGCACATCCTCGAACTTGGTGCCAAGATTCGTGACCAGGTCAAGGGTGAGATTGACAAGACGCAGCGCGAGTATTTCCTGCGCGAGCAACTGAAGGCCATCCAAAAGGAACTGGGCGAGGGTGACGCGACCCAGGCCGAATTGGCTGAGCTCCGGAAACGGATCGAGGAGGCCGGCATGCCCGAGGCGGCCCGGCAGGCTGCTGACCGTGAGCTGGAACGGCTTGGTCGCATGCAGCCGTCGTCGGCCGAGTATGCGGTTGCCCGCAACTATCTTGACTGGCTACTGGCTGTGCCCTGGAAAGTTCAGACTGAAGACAATCTCGACATCCGGCGCGCTCGACGGGTGCTGGACGAGGACCATTACAATCTGGCCAAGGTGAAGGAGCGGATTGTTGAATACCTGGCAGTGCGCAAGCTCAAGCAGGATTCGAAGGGGCCGATACTCTGTTTTGTCGGGCCGCCAGGAGTGGGTAAGACCTCGCTTGGACGTTCGATTGCCCGGGCCCTGGGCCGGAAGTTTTTCCGGTTCTCGCTCGGAGGCATCCGCGACGAGGCGGAAATTAGGGGTCACCGTCGGACCTATGTTGGGGCTCTGCCAGGGCGGATTGTGCAGGCCTTGCGCAATGCCGGTTCGATGAATCCAGTGCTGATGCTTGATGAGATTGACAAGGTCGGTACCGATTTTCGCGGCGACCCGTCCTCGGCGCTGCTCGAAGTGCTTGACCCTGAGCAGAATGCTAGTTTCTCGGATCACTATCTGGAAGTGCCGGTTGACCTGTCGCGAGTGATGTTTATCACCACTGCCAATGTTATTGATACGATTATCCCGGCGCTGCGGGACCGGATGGAGATTCTTGAGCTGCCCGGTTATACCGACGAGGAGAAGCTACAGATTGGGCGTCAGTATCTGGTGCCTCGGCAACTGGAGGAATGCGGGCTACGGAGCAGTAAGGTGCAGTTTACCGATGAGGCGTTGAGAGAGATTGTCAGCGGCTATACCCGTGAGGCCGGTGTCAGGAACCTGGAGCGCGAGATTGGAGCGATTGCCCGCAAGCTGGCCAAGCGATTTGCTGAGGGCCGCAACAAGCCGGTGCGCGTTGGTGTGGCGGAAGTGCATCGGCTGCTGGGGCCGCGACGCCACACTTCGGAAGTGGCAGCTCGCACTGGCGCAGTCGGCGTTGCTACCGGTCTGTCGGTGACACCGTTTGGCGGCGAGATTATCTTTGTTGAGTCAACGAAGATGAAAGGGAAGCGGCGGTTGCTGCTGACCGGTTCACTCGGCGAAGTGATGAAGGAGTCGGCTGAGGCGGCGATGTCCTATATCCGTTCCCATGCAGCAGCACTGGCAGTTGATGATGCGGCGTTGGAGGAGACCGATGTCCACATTCATGTGCCAGCCGGAGCAATCCCCAAGGACGGGCCGTCAGCAGGGGTAGCGATGCTATCGTCGCTGCTGTCTTTGTTTCGGCAGCGGCCGATTGACCCGCACATTGCCATGACCGGCGAGCTGACCTTGACCGGGCGAGTGTTGCCGGTGGGTGGAATCAAGGAGAAGGTGCTGGCAGCGGCCCGGGCCGGCATCACCGATGTCATACTTCCGGCTGAGAACCGTCGTGACCTCAGGGATGTGCCGCCAGCAGTGCGCCGCAGCCTGCGATTCCACTTTGCTCGAACTGCGGCTGATGTCTGCCGGGTGGTGTTTCCCGATCACTGCCCGCCAGCAGAGAAGAGGCCTGCTGCTGAGAAGTCCGGGCGAGCGCGAGCGACAGGCAGCAGTCGGCAGCAAGAGTGCCGAGCGGCCTAGCGCCGGGCAGCAGGTTGCGGTTCTGTCAGGCTAACGTCGGTAAGAGCGGCCGGAGATAGCGGCCGGTGTGGGAGACCGGGTTGGCGGCAACCTGTTCGGGGGTGCCAGTGGCGACGATCGTCCCACCAGCGTCGCCGCCTTCTGGGCCGAGATCAATAATCCAATCGGCGCACTTGATGACTTCGAGGTTGTGTTCAATCACCAGAACAGTATTGCCGCGGTCAACAAGCCGGTTTAGCACACCGAGGAGCAACCGGACGTCCTCAAAGTGCAGACCGGTGGTTGGCTCATCGAGCAGATAGAGGGTGCGGCCGGTGGCGATCTTGGCAAGTTCCCGGGCAAGCTTGATGCGTTGGGCCTCGCCGCCGGACAGGGTGGGTGCGGGCTGGCCGAGCTTGATGTAGCCGAGACCGACATCCTTGAGGAGCTGGAGCTTGCGGGCAATCGGCCGGATGTTGGCAAAGAAGTCGGCTGCCTCCTCGACGCTTGACTGGAGCACCTCGCTGATGTTCTTCTGCTTGTAGCGGACGTCGAGGGTCTCGCGGTTGTAGCGGTGACCCTTGCAGACTTCGCAGGTGACATAGACATCAGGCAAGAAGTGCATTTCCACCTTGATGATGCCATCGCCGGCACAGGCCTCGCAGCGGCCGCCTCGCACATTGAACGAAAACCGGCCCGGTTTGTAACCACGTAACCGGGCATCCTTGGTCATCGCAAAAAGTTCGCGGATGGGGCCGAAAGCTCCGGTGTAGGTGGCCGGATTGCTGCGGGGAGTGCGGCCGATTGGCGACTGGTCAATGTTGATGACCTTGTCAATGTTCTGAATTCCCTCAATGCGATCGTGGGCACCAGGCTTGGTTCGGGCCGCGAAAAAGTGGCGGGCAAGGGCGTTGTAGAGGATGTCAGTGACGAGTGTGCTCTTGCCAGAACCAGAGACACCAGTGACGGCGACGAGACGGCCGAGCGGAATGGTGACATCAATTCCCTTGAGGTTGTTCTCGCGGCAGTTGTAGAGCCGTAGCTCGCCGGCTGTTGGTGCACGGCGGGTCGCCGGTACCGTAATCTGTCGCCGGCCAGCCAGGTAGTCGCCGGTCAGCGAGTTCTCGTTCCGCTTGATCTCATCGGGAGTGCCCTGAGCAACAATCTGGCCGCCACTGGCACCAGCTCCTGGTCCCAGGTCAATGACGTGGTCAGCAGCGAGGATTGTCTCTTCGTCGTGTTCAACCACAATCACGGTGTTGCCGAGGTCGCGCAACCGAGTGAGCGTGGCGAGGAGTTTGCGGTTATCGCGTTGGTGCAGGCCGATTGACGGTTCGTCAAGGATATAGACAACCCCGACCAGGCCAGATCCAATTTGGGTAGCAAGCCGAACCCGTTGGGCTTCGCCGCCGCCAAGGGTGTCGGCAGTCCGGTCGAGGGTCAGATAGTCAATGCCGACCGCGGCCAGAAAGCCGAGCCGCTGGCGCAGTTCTTTGATAATCTCGCGGGCAATAGCGGTTTCACGTTCGGTCAGCTTGATGCCGGTGGTGAAGAACTCGCTGGCTGCCTTGATGGAGAGCGCGCTGATGTCGGCGATGTTGCGACCGTTGATACGAACGGCAAGGGCCTCGGGTTTGAGTCGAGTGCCACGGCAGTCCGGGCAGGGCAGCCAGGACATGAACTGCTCAATCCACTCGCGCCGGGATTCAGAATCGGTCTCGCGGTGGAGCCGGAGCAGGTTGGGAACAAGACCCTCGAACCGGCGGTCAAAGTGAATCGTGTTGTCGTCCCACTCGTAGCGAACGCGGAGTTCTTCGTCGGAGCCGTAGAGAATGAGTCGTTTGACCGCGGCGGGTTGCTTGCGCCAAGGGGTGTCGAGCCGAAACTTATGCCGCCGGGCCAGAGCCCGGAGGGGGCCGAGAAACCACTCGCCACGTTCGCGGGCCTCTCCCCAGGGAGCGAGGGCGCCATCAAGGATTGAGCGGTCAGGGTCGGCGATGATGCGGTCGGGGTCAATCTCCAGGCGACGGCCAAGGCCGTGGCAGGTCGGACAGGCACCTTGGGGTGCGTTGAAGGAGAAGAGCCGCGGTGAGATTTCGGCGAGCGAGTAGCCACAGTCCGGACAGGCGAGGGCAGAGGAGAAGAGCCGGTCCGGCTGGCCAGCGACGGCGACGGTACAGATGCCGTTGCCCTCTTTCAGGGCCAGTTCGACCGAGTCGGCGAGACGCTTGCGATTCTCAGGCCGAATGGTCAGGCGATCAATGACCAGCTCAATGTCATGTTTCTTGTAACGCTCCAGTTCCGGGACCTCATCAATCTCAAGTAGCTCGCCGTCAACACGGACACGAAGATAACCACGTTTCTTAGCGCGGGCGAGCAGGTCACGGTATTCGCCTTTGCGACCACGGACAAGAGGGGCGAGGATGGCAAGATTGGTACCAGGCGTCAGTTCGAGGAGGGCGTCAACAATCTGGTCCGAGGTCTGCGAGGCGATTGGCTTGTCGCAATGCGGACAAAACGGCTGGCCGATACGGGCAAAGAGCAGTCGCAGGTAGTCATGGATTTCGGTGACGGTGCCGACAGTCGAACGGGGATTGCGGGCACTCGTCCGCTGTTCAATGGCAATGGCGGGGGAGAGACCGGTGATTCCGTCGCAGTCCGGCTTTTCAAGCATGCCCAAGAATTGCCGGGCGTAGGCAGAGAGCGACTCGATATAACGGCGCTGGCCTTCGGCGTAGATGGTGTCAAAGGCCAGCGAAGACTTGCCCGAGCCGGAGAGCCCGGTGATGACTACAAGCTTGTTGCGCGGGATGTCAACATTGATGTTCTTGAGGTTGTGCTCGCGCGCACCGCGGATGGAGATTACGTCTTCTGGCATTGGGGATTAGAGTATAGAACCACCTATCGGTCGGTCAACGCCCTCGGTCAATGCCTGGTTTGACTTTGGACGGTGTTCGGCTAGCTTGAGAACGATGGCCAGAGGTGAGAGTTTGCCGCCGTCACCTGAGTTTGGCGGCGATCTGCGGCAGCGGTCAAGCCTAGGCGCCAGTGAGTTGCAGATAGCCTATGACCAGATTCATAGCCGCGGAGCGATGAACGCGGTTGCTGGCTACTACGAGTGGCTGGTGTCGCTGCTGGGGCCAGAGCGTGGGCGGCTGCTTGATGTGGGCTGCGGAACCGGGCAGCTTCTGGCAGTAGCAGCCAGCCACGGCTTTAGCGTTGCCGGGATTGACATTTCAGCGGTCGCAGTGGACTTGGTCAGGAGGACTGTTCCTACTGCGGAGCTGCACGCTGGTGTGGCTGAGTCGCTGCCGTTTGCCGACAGCAGCTTTGATGCCGTCTGCTGCATTGGTAGTCTGGAGCATGTCATTGACCCACTGCAGGTTGTGCGCGAGATGCGACGGGTAGCGCGGCCAACAGCCAGGGTGCTGATTGTGGTACCGAACAGCCGCTATCTGATGATGCCGGTAATCCGGCTGCGCCAGTTGCTGTTTCCGCGACTCTCACAGCCAGTTGAGCGACATGCGTCTGAGCAGGAGTGGCGTGAGCTGCTTTGGGCCGGCGGTTTAGCGGTGTTGTCGGTGCACAAGGATAACAATTTTTACGTTCCTGGCCGTGCACTGCAGTCTGTCTTTCGTTTTCTGGGCCGGTTGGTGCCGCTGGCGGTGAGTTACCAGTTGGTGCTGGTGGCCCGGCCGCAGTAATGATTCCACGACGCAGCAGTGGTGTGGCCCAGGTTGTGCTGGAGCTACTGCTCCTGCTGCTGGTTGTCGCGCTGGCCCGCAATTTCTTTGCTCCGGAGTCTGTTGGTTTGACATCGGTTGTCGTCGCATTCTTGATCTTGGCGTTGACCAGCTACCTGGTTGGAGAGTTCGAGTCAACGGTCCGCGCGAACTACGGGCTGACGCTACGGACACAGGCGGCTTTCGGAATGGCCTATGCCGGCTATGGTCTCGTGCACGCAGTCTGGCCGTGGTGTGAAAATCTGACGGCGAAGTTTTGGCTGGTGCTCTGGCTGTATCTGACAGCGGTCGCGCCCCTGCTTGGGCTTGTCATTCGCTATCTTACCCGGGTGCCGGCGTTGTTGGTCACTGATATCCATCTCAACAAGGTGCCGCTCTTGCGCTGGTGGGGATTCGAATGCGAGGAGGTTATCACGATTGAGGACCTGCCGAACTGGCTGGCGGCCAACGCCGATGCCTACGGTCGCATTGGCCGTTACGACTCGGTGGTTGTTGATATCGGCGACCAGCGTACCGAGCAGGTCGTTGTCGGTCTCTCGGCGAACTACTTTGTTGATTTCTTTGGGGTTCCGTCGTTCCGGATGACAAGCTATCTGCTCGGTCCCCATCCGCGGCCAGTTGCGTCGTACAACGTAACCGGGACGCTGCGGCGGGTGAAGCGGATACTCGACCTGGTACTGTCGGCTATCGCGCTGCTGCTACTATCGCCATTACTGATTGCGGTCAGTATCGCGATCAAGCTCGACAGTGATGGTCCGGTATTCTATCGCCATCGTCGGCTGGGTCGCAACATGCGTGAGTTCAATGTGCTCAAGTTCCGGACAATGCATCGTGACGCCGATCGGCGACTGCAGGCGTTGCTTGATTCTGACCCGAAACTGCGGGCGGAGTTTGAAGCTACTTTCAAGCTGAAGAATGATCCGCGGGTGACAAGGGTGGGCCGTTTTCTGCGCAAGTATAGTATTGATGAGCTGCCCCAGTTCTTCAATATCCTAGCCGGTGACATGAGCTTTGTCGGGCCAAGGCCGATCGTCGCTGACGAGGTGAAGTACTATAAGGACTACTCGCTATTGATGTTTCGGGTTCGGCCGGGGGCAACTGGGCTTTGGCAGGTTTCGGGCCGTTCCGATACGAGCTATGAGAATCGAGTCCGCCTTGATACCCGTTATGTCCAGGAGTGGACGCTGTGGGACGATATCAAGATAATCGCCAAGACACCGGCGGCTGTGTTGAAACGGCGGGGAGCCTACTAGTGACCGATGGCCACTATCCAGAAGGCGAGGCAGGATGGTAGTAGATAAGCTGGATATTGCGGCACTGCGTCTAGCAGAACGCCGTGGATTTTTCGCAAGCGCTGTCGAGTTGGCTGGTATTGGGCTAACTGGAGCTGAGTATGCAGCCAGATTGCGGAGGCTATTGAGCGCGCGGGTAATCCGCACGTTCAAGGCAACGCTCGTCGTGCCACCGCTAGTTGGTGGAGACCGCTGGGTGTGGGCAGTGCTGGTTGGGCAGTCCCGGCGGGCTATGGGGGTGGCCAATGCGCTGGCCAGCCGGCTGCCATTTGTTACCGAGCTTGTGCTCAATATCAGCCTGCCGGATAACGTCGGTCCTAATCTGGCAGTCTCTTTCTACTCTCGGGATTTCGAAAGTGAGACGCAGTTCATTCGCAGCACCGTTGACCTTGACTATCACGAGGTCTATCGGGTTGCCGAGTATTCTTTCCCAGTGGCACTCCCGCTCTCAGGTGAGGAACGGAGGCTGGTACAATACGTGGTTGCCAATCCGCTCGAGGACATCGCCGGGATTGCGCGTGGGCTGGGCCAGTCCTCGGCCTGGGTGCAGGCCAAGATTGACCGGCTACTCTGGAGTGAAACCAATCCCAGTGGTGTGCTGCGCGTGTTGCCCGAGGTGAGCTGGGCGCAGGTTGATAACTTTGGGCACTACCATTTCTTGATAGCTACTGCCCATCCGCCGAGCAGTATCGGTCAGTTCGTTAGTGAAGAAGGATTTGATGTTGTCCTTGGCGGCCGGCCATTTCGTGGTCAGCATGTGCAGCTTGAGGCCGATGTCTGGGGCATGGGTCAACTTATGGAGAAAGTGACTTTTCTCAACAGTATTCCTGGGGTCAGAGTGGTGGGGCTGACGTGGAATCAGGATGTGCTGGTCAACGACCGGTGGGTGGGCAGTCTGTTGTGACTAGCGGGTGATTACTACCTTGCGGACCGGCCGACCGTTGATGGTCAAGTAGTAGACGCCGGTCGGCAGTCGTCCGGCCGTGTTGTCGTGTGGCGGCAGGACAGCCAGTCGGCGGCCAGTCACATCAAAGAGACTGCCGGCTGCTGACGGAACGATTCTGTTTGTGAGGGTTTGAGTGAAATCTTGGGCCGGAGTAGGTGAGCCTTGGCTCGCCAGTGCCGGCAGACCGCCAAGTCCACCTTGGACGACGAGAGCAAATGGCTGGCGCTCAGTAAAGACCGAACGGGCCTGAACCCGAACTGTCCAGCGGCCAGTCAGCGGTGGGTGAATATAGCAGACTTCGAGGTTGTTGCGCTCGTCGCGGCCGGCCGGATTGGCCTGGGACTGACCGAATGAGAAGCAATTTCCTCGATAGCGGTTGCCGTCGGGACTGATGAGTTCCAGGTCAAGGTCATTGACCAGCGCCACGGCAGCAGCCGGCAGGGCCGCAGTGTCAGTCCAGGCGAGCGCGACGCGCAGCGGCGCGCGATTTGTGAGCGTGAATTCATATTCGACCTCCCAGCCACCGGCCAGTCCGAGCGAGTCGTCAACAAAAGCAAAACCAATCGAATCAGCATCAAACCGCAGGAGTCGGCTCAGGTTCAGTCTTCCCCAGCCACTGGCAATGCTCGGAATCTGACAGGTGTCCACGTTGATATCAGTTCCGATGCAGGCCAGGGCTCGCAGCAGGGCTGAGCTTGGGTCAGGGTAGCGGGCAGCCGAGTCGGGTATTCCAGTCGGGTTGCGGCCCTCGGCCAGATACTGCCTAACGAGCATCAGGGCACCGCTTGCTGCTGGTGAGGAGAAGCTAGTACCGCTGCGCGCACGATACTCGGAACGACTGGCACCGTAGGGAGTGAAGATTCGGTCGCCAGGAGCGACAATCTCGGGTTTCTGGCGACCGTCAGTAGTCGGGCCACGCGACGAGAAGGTAGCCATTAGATTGCTGTTGGTGCCGTTGCCAGTCGCACCGACTACCAAGGCATTCTTAGCACAGGACGGGTGACCGAGATTGGCTGGGCCAGCACCGAGATTGCCGGCAGCCCAGATAACGAGAAAGCGCTTGTCGGCCCAGCAGACCGCATCAAGCGTCGCTTCCTCGAGCAGGTATTGTCCCAAAGCCCTAGTTGTGCCAAACGACCCGGATACCTGGCGAATAGGTCCGGGCATACCATTGCCCAGTCGGACCGAATCGAGCAGAGCAGTCATGTCGGAATGAAACTCGTAGGCTCCGTTGGAACGGGCGAGGTCAACAAAGTAGATACGGGCAGCGCGGGCAACGCCGTCAAGCCGTTTGGCATCGCCAGTAGCCGAATCATCACCAGCTAACGTCCCGGCGACAGCGGTACCGTGATAGTTACAGCCGAAAGCGTCGCCGAAGTCAGCTCGGGCGTAGAGTTTGTAAGCAGCGATCTTGCGATGCCAGGGAAAGATGCCCGGGCCGGTAATCGGCCCGAGCGGTTCACGGAAAACATCGTGGTCGGTATTGATACCGGAGTCGAATAGTCCGACAATCATCCCACGGCCGTCCAGACCGCGGCTCCAGATTGGCCGGCCAGGCCAGTAGTCCGGTCTTTCCTGCAGCCAGCCGATCTGAGTGACCCATTCGACGTCCTCGTTGAACGGTTCAGCTGGTGCAGCCGATTGGACCCAGCAGACCGCATCAAGCGAACAGACCTTGGCAGCAAGCGCCAGGCTGCCGACAAAGAAGATGGCCCGGCTCGTTACATCACTGACGGTACCGCCAAGTGATTCGATTGCTTTAGCGAGGAGCCAGGATGATTCGTCGGGCCAGACAGCCGCTACCAGGTTAGTCGTCGCAGACTGTTCTGTCGAGCAGAGTTCAGGCGCGAGCTTGGCTGCTGGCGGAAAGGGACAGACTAGACTAAGAGGCAGGCGAGGGGCACTGGTGGTTGACAACATCCCAGGGCCGCAGCAACGTAGGACCACGGTCTGCCGGGCAAGCGCGGCAACCGGCTCAAGTCCAAACTGCCCAATTTCGGCAAGTATCTCGTTATGGAGCGGTTGTGACGTTACTGCGAGCCAGTACTGGCCAGGGCGAGGCTGCCCAGGGTTTAGGTATGTCGAGCGTCGGTCGAGCGTGAGACCGTTGGCAAACTTGATGACAACAGTATCATCATAAGGTTCGGCAGCAAACCGTCGTGGCGGTTGGAGAGGGTGCAGTAGTGAGCCGTTGCTGCTGACGGCAGCACTGGTTAGCAGGCAGAGGGCCAGCGCCAGCCGCAGTGCAGACTGCTGTTGGCCCAGGCCCGTCTGCCGATCGCCACTGGTTGCGAGCGCCTGCTACTCCAGTTTAAGGATATCCGCAATCGCGCTGGTGACCTCTTTCATATCGGCCAGGGTTAGGTCACCCATGTGGGCGATGCGGAACGTTTTCTCCTTCAGGTCGCCGTAGCCGTTGGAAATCTGCAAGCCGCGCTTACCAAGCTCAGTGTTGAGGTCTTTGACGCTGATACCCCGAGTGTTGGTAACAGTCGTGAGTGTGACCGATTCATAACCTGGCTCGGGAAAGACCTGAAAGAAGCGGTTGGCCCACTCCCGGGTGAACTGTGCCATCTCGACGTGCCGGGCATAGCGCTTGGGCATTGTTTCCGCGACGATGCTGTCGAGTTGTTTGTCTAGCGCCCAGAAGAGCGAGATGGCCGGGGTTGTCGGCGTCTGGAAGTCCTTCTCGTAGCGTTTGAGCATGGCGTCATAGTCGAAGTAGTAGCCCCGGTCAGGGACAGTACGGCATTTATCAAGGGCACGCTGCGAGACAATTGCCACGGCCAGACCAGGTGGCAAGGCGACGGCCTTCTGGGATGAGGCAACAACGACGTCGAGGCCAAGTGCGTCAATGTCGAACCAGTCGCCCATCAGGCTTGATACGGCATCAACGAGTATCAGCACGTCGGGGTACTTCGTGCGGATTAGTTGGGCAAGTTCCTCAATTGGGTTGCGAACGCCGGTGGAGGTTTCGTTCTGGGTGATGGTTACGGCCTGATAGCCGCCCTTACTCAGTTCAGCGTCAACGAGCGCGGGTTTGATTGCCTTACCCCACTCAACGCTGACCGCATGGGCATCCTTACCGCAGGCTTTAGCAATCTTGAACCAACGGTCAGAGAACGCGCCGTTGACAGTGTGGAGAACCTTGCCGGTAACGACATTGCGCAGAGCGCCTTCCATCGTACCGGTGCCGGACGAGGTGAACCACATCACGTAATTCTTGGTGCCAAGTACCTGCTGTGTCTTCTCGATCACCCGTTTGTTTAGCTCGCCGAACTCCTTGGAGCGGTGGCCGATCATCCACTGAGCTTGGGCATCCAAGATTTCACGACGGACTTCGGTTGGGCCAGGGACAAATAGTTTCTTATGCACGATTGCTCCTTACGATCTAGCTATCTTTGATCAGTCTAACAACTATTTGACGCCGGCGGGGGCCATCGAATTCGCAGAAGAAAAGACGCTGCCAGCGGCCAAGGGCAAGCTGGTTGCCATCGATTGGTAGCGACTGACAGGTGCCAACGATGGCGGCTTTGATGTGGGCGTCAGCGTTGCCCTCGCGATGAGCATAGTCGGACCGGGTGGGCACCATCCGCGATAGGGCTCGCTCGATGTCAGCGAGGACAGCCGGGTCGTGGCCCTCGTTTACCATGACGGCAGCAGTTGTGTGGGGTATCCAGACAACACAGACGCCAGAGCTGATTCGGCTGTTACTGATGATTACGCTAACCTGATTGGTGATGTCAACGAACTCGATCCGCCGGTGGGTCGTCACTTCGAATGTCACCATCTATCTTGGCAATGATAGCCTGCTGGCTGGCGAAGTCAACGCAGCCGCGAGTGGTGCAGTCCGTAGATTGACCGTCAATGGGCCAGGCCTATAATCGTCATGTGAAGCTGATGCAGAGAAAACCAGAGGTCGGCTGACCGACTGTTTTCATCGAGGAGGCGTTGTGAGAATCGTGCTGCAGTTGATTTGGGTGCTACTGGTCACAGTTTCGGCAGCAACTGCTGCAGAACAGTATGACTTGATTCGAATTGAGGGTATTCGCAGCTCCAATGAGCTGCGTCGGCTGGAGCAACAGGGATGCGTTGTCAATGGTCTGGATCGGTCAGGCTGGTTGTTGGTTGAGGCGCCGCAGCGCGTCGTCGCCGAGCTCAGACGTGATGGCATCACGGTTGAGATGTTGATGCCTGATATCCGTGGTTTCTATGCCAAGAATGCTCAAGACTACCGCTATCACACCTACACGCAGATCAAGGATACGTTTCGGATAATCGCTGAGAACAACTCGTCATTTGTCAAACTTGAGACACTGGGCCGTGCGTCCAATGACTCGATTCTCTTTGCGCTCAAGATTACCGACAACCCAACGATTGAGGAAGACGAACCAGAGTTGTTCTTTGAAGGAGCGATTCACGGTGACGAGAAGGCGGCAACCGAGGCACTGTTCGAGTTCGCCGTCTATTTGGTGCAGAACTATGGCATTGACCCCAGCGTGACTTACTGGGTGAATACGCGTGAAATCTGGATACTGTGCCCAGGCAATCCCTACGGGCACATCAATAATAGCCGCTACAACGCAAACGGCGAGGACTGTAACCGTGATTACGGATACATGTGGTACTTCGAGACCAACCAATCGGTGCCGTTCACGCAACCCGAGGCGCGGCTGCTGGCCGAGCTGTCGTTGCGCAATCAGTTCTGTTTCTGGTCGTCAGGCCATGCCGGAACGACGATGATTTCGACGCCGTGGAGTTATGCTCCCTACGGCACGCGTGACTCGATGGAGATCCAGTATCTCGCCGAGCAATATCACAACATCACTGGCTACGATTATGGACCTGGCTACCGGACGATGTATCAGATTAATGGCTCATCCAAGGATTACGCCTACGGCGCGCACGGTGCCATCAGCTGGACTGTCGAGGTCTGTGTCTACAAGACACCGCCGGCTGAGTCACTGCCGGCTATCTGTACCCGGGAGCGAGAGGCGATGAAGATGGTGCTAGCCAACGTTGACCGTGGCATCCGGGGCATTGTGACTGATTCGCTAACTGGTCAGCCGGTGCGAGCCCGGTTACGGCCAATGCCGATTAACTTTCCAAGCTATTGCGATTCGCTGGGTGACTATCATCGTTACCTGCGGCCAGGTACCTATTCGGTCGTCTTTGAGGCAAACGGTTATCGGTCCAAGACGGTGAACGGGGTTGTGGTGACTGGCGACACTGTTACCCGGCTCGACGTGCAACTAGTTCCGGATACGACCGAACCGGTAACACTCCACCGCTTCATGGCTGGTCGAGGAGTGAGCGATGAGGCCATTTTTTCGACTCCGGACTGGGCGCTGGGGCGGCGCGATGGTCGTCGGTTCTCGATGGGCCGGGGCGGGATGGCAATCTATGACTTCGGGACACAGGTTTTCAATCTCGCCGGGAATGACTTCACCGTGTATGAAGACGATGCCGATCCTGAAGGCTATCGAATTGAGGTGGCGAATGATTGGAGGGGGCCGTGGACAGTGCTCGGCTGGGGCACTGGCACGCAGGGTTTTGACCTAGGCCCGGTCGGTACCTGTCGCTATGTGAAGGTCGTTGATGACAGTTCGGCAACATCAGGAGCGACTGCTGGATTCGATCTCGATGCGATTGAGGCGATTCTGTCAAACCAGCCGGCATTGATCTATCATGATCGAGTGATTCTGGACTCGGTACCGGGCGGGAATGGTAACGGTCGGCTCGACCCAGGCGAGACAGCGGACCTGGTGCTGGCAGTGAAGAATGTCGGTCGCACCGGCGTAACTGGTGTGAGCGCAACACTTGCGACGGCTGATGTCTATGTAACGCTGGTTGATTCGGTTGCTAACTATGGCGACCTGCTGCCGGACTCAGTGCGTTGGAACTGGACAGACCGATTCCGGTTGCAGGTTAGTCCTGCCTGTCCCCGTGAGCACCAGGCGAGTTTCCGGCTGCGTTTTCACGGCGGGTACACCGACAGCTTCGATTTCAGTATCGGGATTGGTGCTATTACGCAGTATGATCCTCAGCCGGATTCGGGTGGCACCGTTCCGCTCTACTATGCTTGGGATGATGTTGACATAGCTTACCCGGAACGGCCAACTTATAACTGGGTTGAGATTGCCGGTGTCGGCACGCGCCTGACGCTGTCGGACGACCAGACGGTAACGATCAACCTGCCGTCCGCGTTCGGGCCATTTCGCTTCTATGGTCAGAACTACACTCAGATTTCGGTCTGCTCCAACGGTTGGGTTGGACTTGGCAGTACAACGCTGTCAACTTACACGAACACCGCCTTACCGAACTCGTCGCTGCCGCCGATGTTTTGTCTCTGTTGGGATGACCTCTATCCGCCGAGCGGTGGCGGAGTCTGGTATTACCACGACGCACCCAACCACCGTTTTATCGTTGAGTACGATTCGGTGCCACTCTATCGGGCTCAGACAACCTACCAGAAGTTCCAGTTGATTCTCTATGATACGACCCTGCTAGCTGGGACAAATTGCGTTGCCGTGGCTCAGTATCAGATTGTCCGGGACTTTTCGTCGTGCACGGTTGGCGAACAGAGTCCATCGCGTACGATCGCGATCCAGTGCCTTTTTGATGGGACTTATCACCGGGCAGCAGCGCCGATTGCTGCTGGTCGGGCCATCCGATATTCGGAACCGATTGTTCAGGCGGTTGAAGAAAGTCCCAATGTCTCACTAGACCGAGTCTCCAGGGTTAGAGCCATGCCGAATCCTTTCCTCAGTAACGTCGAGCTGTCGGTGTTGCTGCCAGTGCCGACCAAGGCCGATGTTGCTGTTTTTGACAACAACGGGCGACTGGTGCGAACGGTGGCGACTGGCCAACAGCCGTCTGGCGAGGCGACCTATCGCTGGGACGGTCGCGACGATGCCGGGAGACCGGTGACACCAGGTGTCTATTTCTGTCGCGTAAGAACGCAGGCAACCGAGGCTTGGACTAAGCTGGTTATGGCCCGCTAGGAGACTAGCTGCCGGCCGATACGAATAACTGGGGCGGGAATGATATAGGCCGAGGAGTAGTGTAGTTTATGAATGCATTGCTCGTACTGATACTGCTGGCCCAGGCTGAGCTTTCGATGCCGGCGATTGTTGGTCAGAGTCTCTTCGTTGGAACCAAGCCGCTGCGCAAAGCAGGGTTAGTTATCCGCTATGCTCAGGTCGAACAGGATACTGCCGCGGCCCGGCAGTTCATGATTGTCGGTCAGCAGCCTGATTCCGGTGCTACTGTCAAGACTGGTGACACCGTGTTTGTGCAGTTCAACTGCGTTGGGTTGTTGCGTTACTGGGGGGACTGGGCAGTTCCGTTGCTTGGCGACTTTGCTCATAACACTCGCTATGCCCAAGCCACTAAGAAGCCAGAGCCAATCAGTCTGCCCAATGCAGTTTACCCCGACCGGCTGAAGGGAACCGGTTTCAGTGGGCAGGCGCTAGCTGAACTGTTGGTTGACTACGATGGTTCGGTTATCGCCGTGCGAATTCGGCAATCGTCCAGTGCGCTGGCAGCAGATTCGGCAGCGGCTGATGCTGGTCTGCGGGCCAAGTTCTCATCGGCTGAGGTCTATGGCGCTCCCTGCCGGGTCTGGGTCACGGTTCCGTATTCGTGGGAGCACGTTGAAACCGAGGAACTGAAATCGAGCAAGCCGACCCAGACCTACGACGAGGGCCGCAGCAAGTACTAGTTCACGACGGAGCCGCCAAGCTGGTCAACAACAACGACTAAAATGGAATGTCGTCGAGTTGGTCCCGGGAGAAATCGGGTTCATCCTCGGCAGGGGCGCTCGACGGTGGAGCCGCGACCCCGCCGGTGCCTGAGCTGACACGGTCGAGGACCTGAACTCGGTTCGCCCAGATTTCGACAACGTACCGTTTGTCTCCGGCCTGCGTGTCATAGGAGCGGCTGCGTAGCTGTCCCTCGACGAGCACGGCTGAGCCTTTCTTCATTGTCTCACTGAGCCGCTCAGCTTGCGGGCCCCAGGCATTGACATTGAAAAATGAGGTTTCCTCTTTCCATTCGTCGGTTGTCTTGTCCTTGTAACGGCGGTTGACGGCAATCCGGAAGTTGAGGACAGCGGTACCTTTGGGGGTGTAGCGGAGGTCAGGCCCCATTGCCACCCGGCCAATTAGGATGACGACATTGAGGCTACCCAGCCGCAGTGGGGCCGACTGGCCACGCGGGATGTCTGGTTCCATACTAGGCTCCTTCGGCCGGTACTTCGCTTGGTGTTTCAGTAGGCTCCGACGGAACGGATATCGGCTCTGGCGCGGGTGCCGGTCTGCGGATAAACGTCATCCGGAGCAGTCCTTCGCGGTGCCGGAGTTCGTAGCGAACCTTCTCGGGGGTTGTGGTCGGACCGGTGAAGTAGATGTAGCAGTAAATCCCTTCGTTTCGTTTCTTCACCGGATAGGCCAGGGCGCGACGTTCAGTACGTTCATCAGACACGGCGGCGGCGCCGGCTGCGACTAGCAGGTCGCGGACCTCCTGGGCGATTTTCTGGACGTCTTTGTCGGACATGCTTGGGTCCAGAATCATCGCGATTTCGTAGCTTTCGTGAACTGTGTTGGCATTACTCATTGATTGCCTCCTACTTGAATTTGATTAGCAGAACGTCACCGTCCTGCACTACGTAGCTTTTGCCTTCAATCTTGACGTGGCCCTGCTCGCGACAGGCAGCGTAGTCGCCGGCCCGGACCAGGTCATCGTAGCGGACCACCTCGGCGCGGATAAAACCTTGGCCGATGGCGGTGTGAATCATGTTCGCGGCAGCGAGCGCGGTTGTGCCGCGAGGAGCGGCCCAGGCCCGCGACTCGGTGCCTTTGATGGTATAGAAACGAATCAGGTCGAGCGCGCCAAAACAGGCATTGACAATTGCGGCCGGGCCGTCGCGGTGCAGGCCGAGGGCGGTGCGCAACTCAATTCGGTCGGTTTCACTAGCGTCAGCAAGCGCAACTTCGAGGGCGGCCGAGAAGAGCAGCGGCTGGTGAGCTGCGAGCGTCGGGTAGCGAGTGAGGTCAACGGGGTCGGAGTCAGAGCAGTTCGCCGCAAAGACTACCGGTTTAGTCATTATTAGGCCAAGTTCACGCAATGAGTGTCGCTGTTCAGGCGACAGCGTCGGGTGCTGGCCACGACCGAGGGCGGCGTGACATTGCTCAAGGGCGCCGAGCAGCAGGTCGTGTTCGATCGAGCGCGGCTCCTTGCGTACATGTTCGAGCTTGCGTTCGACAATAGCCAGGTCGGCGAGCGCCAGCTCAGCCTCAACGACTTCAATATCGCGGTCGGGGTTGATACTGTCGAGAACCGCAGGAATGTCGGGGGTGGCGAAAAGACGAACGAGATGGAGAATGATGTCGCACTCGCGGATGTGGCCGAGAAACTTGTTGCCCAGGCCTTCGCCTTGACTGGCGCCCGGGACAAGTCCGGCGATGTCAACGAACTCGATATGGGTGGGCGTGAGTTTCTCGGGCCGGAGAATCCGGCCAAGCTGTTCGAGCCGTTCGTCGGGCACGAGGACAACCCCGGTGTTCTTTTCGATGGTCGTGAACGGGAATATGTCAACCCGGGCGCTGCCAGCGGTGAGAATGTTGAAGAGCGAGGATTTGCCGACGTTCGGCAGGCCGACGATGCCGACTTTCACGCCGAACACTCCCGGGCGGGCGACTTGGCCTTGGGAGGCGCTGGTTCAGCGTTGTAACGATTCATGGCGGTTGCGAGACCGGCGGTCACAACAGTGAGGCAGGCCTCGGCAGCGCGGTCCACGACCGCAGGTAGCTGAGCAGTTTCCTCGGGACTGAACGGTTCGAGCACCCAGTCAATCCAGGGTCGGTCAGGCGGCGGCTGGCCGATGCCAACGCGCAAACGGGGGAAGTCGTTGCGGCCGAGGGCGTAGATGATTGACCCAAGACCATTGTGGCCGCCGTCAGAACCCTTGGGCCGCAGCCGCAGGCGCCCAAAGGGCAGGGCCAGGTCGTCACAGACGACCAGAAACTCGTCAGGACTGGCCTGTAGCTGCTCCTGGACAACCATTCCGGAGTTGTTCATGTAACGGAGGGGTTTGACCAGGGTGACTGGCTTGCCAGCCAGCTCTTTTTGGGCCACAAGTCGGCCGGCGGCATGACGGAATCGAACATGCAGCCGGCCAGCAAGGGCATCGAGAACGAGAAAGCCGATGTTATGCCGAGTGGCGGCGTAGCGCTCGGTCGGGTTGCCGAGGCCGAAAATCGTCACTAGACTACTTCTCTTTCTTCTCTTCCTTGCCAGGCTTGGCACCCTTGCCCTTGGTCTCTTCTTCGCCAGCTCCTTCTTCAGTCGGCTTCTTCTCTTTGATGACCTCGGGCTCAGCCGGGGCAGCCTCAGCGGCAGCGGCGGCTGCAGCGGCTGTCGGTGTCTCAGCCAGCTTGCGCGGTGAGAGGATCGTGACGATTGCCGACTCCGGCGGCATCACAAATTCGAGGTCGGCCCGGCCGAGGTCAGCGATGTGATAGCTCTGGCCAATCCTTAGGTTGCTGATGTCAATGTCGAAGTGCTCGGGGATGCGGTCGATCGTGGCTCGAACTGAGACTTGCCGGAGCACGAAGTCGAGCATGCCGCCCTGTTTGACACCAATCGGCGTGCCGTGAAGGATGACAGGGACGGCCATGGTGATCTTTTCCTGGAGGTGGACCTTCTGGAAGTCAACGTGGAGCAGCGAGCCGTCAATCGGATTGCGCTGGATTGTCTTGATTACGCACTTCTGGGGTGGCTGGTTTTCGACCTCGACTTCAACAATTGGACTGTGGCCGCGAATCTCGTCAAGCAGACGGCCAAAGTCGTGAGCAGAGAGTGCCAGCATGGTTGAGGGATCGCCGTGGCCGTAGATTATGGCCGGAATCATCCCGGCGCGACGGAGGCGGCGAACCTTGTTCTTGCCGGCCTCGGAACGGGGTTGAGCTTTGACTACGTATGCCATTTTACTCCTCTAGATGAAAAGCGAGCTGACCGACTCGCCCAGATGGGTGCGGCGGATAGCCTCAGCCAGTAGGGCGGCGACGGAAAGCACCTTGATTTTGGGAATCCTTTTTGTCGGTGGCAGCAGGATGGTGTCGGTGACGACAACCTCAGTAAGTATCGAGTCGGCAATCCGTTCGATTGCCGGGCCGGAGAAAATGCCATGAACAGCAACGGCGCGCACTGACCGGGCACCACGCTCGCAGAGAGCGGTAGCGGCTGAGATGAGCGTGCCGCCAGTATCAATCATGTCGTCAAAGACTATTGCGTTCCGGCCGGTGACATCGCCGACAACGTTGACCACTTCGGCCTTGTTTAGTTCTGGCCGGCGTTTGTCAATAATGGCGATCGGGACGTGGTCACCGAGCCGGCGGGCAAAGCCCCGGGCCCGGTTGGCTCGACCAGTATCCGGCGCCACGACGACGCAGTTCTCGGCCGAAGGCCGCAGATACTCAACGAATACCGGTGTGGCATAGAGGTGGTCAACTGGAATGTCGAAATAGGCCTGAATTTGCTCGGCATGCAATTCCATTGTCAGGATTCGGTCGGCACCGGCCCGAACCAGTAGATTGGCAATGAGCTTGGCCGAGACCGGCACGCGCGGCTGGTCTTTGCGGTCCTGCCGAGCGTAGCCATAGTAGGGGATGACCGCGGTAATCCGCTCGGCCGAAGCCCGGCGCAGAGCGTCAATCATCAGCAGCAGCTCAAAGAGGTTGTCGGCCGGCGGCTGGGTCGGCTGAATCACGAAGGCGTCAGTGCCGCGAACACTCTCGCGGATATTGACGCGAATCTCACCGTCGGCGAAATTACGCACCTCGGCATTGCCGCAGGCCACACCAAGGTGGAGACAGATTTTCTCAGCCAGCGGCCCATTGGCCCGACCAGAGAAGATTTTGAGTTCTGCCATATCACTCGCTCCACAGCGGGTTTCTGCCTTTCAGCCAATGCTGGGGCGGAAGGAGTCGAACCTTCATAACAGGATCCAAAGTCCTGGGTCCTGCCAGTTGAACGACGCCCCAACTACTTTCGTGCCGGCGGCCCTAGTGTCCTGGTCAGGATGGCGGGGAAACCGAGGCGTTTCAGAGCGGCCATCAGGTCCTGCCGTTCGTGACTTCGCACCAGGCCATAGACCGTACTGCCGGAACCAGACAGGGCAGCAGCAGCGCAGTTTTCCTGCAGCAGCCTCTTCGCTTGCGCCAAATCCGGATGTCGGGCAAAGACAACCGGCTCGAAGTCGTTGCCGAGCCAGGCTGCGGCCCTGTCCAGTTCGTTGCGCCGCAAGAGCGCAGCGAGAATCTTAGGAGAGAACCGGAAGGGAGTCAAGCGACGCCGGGCCCGCAGCCGGTCGAGCTCACGAAAAGCCCAGCCGGTGGGGATGGGATAGCCAGGGAAGTAGAGACACAACTGAAGCTGGGGTAATGAGATAGGGCGGAGGCGCTCACCGCGACCGCGAGCAACAAAGGCGGTTCGGGTTGGCTGGATCAGCCAAGCCAGGAAGACCGGCACGTCCGAGCCAATGGTCTGGCCAAGCTGGTGCAGTTGGTGGCCGTTCAAGGGCGAGCCAAGGAGTTGGTTTAGGCCGAAGAGGACTGCCGCGGCATTCGAGGAGCCGCCGCCCAGACCAGCGCCGACCGGTATCCTTTTCGCTATCCTGATCCGGCAGCCGTGAACTGCGCCGGTGGCGTTCAGCAGTGCTGCGGCTGCCCTGTAGCCAAGATTGTCCGGTCCAGGGGGTAGGTCAGGGTTAGTTGAGCTTATTTGGACCCCAGCCTTGGTCAGCCGGATGTGGATGGTGTCGTGCAGTTCGAGGAGGGCCATCACGGTAACAATCTCATGGAATCCATCGGTACGTCTAGGCCCGACCTGCAGACCAAGATTGACCTTGGCGGGTGACTTGATAACAAGGCTGGTCCCGGGGCCCTGCCTGCCCGGACTTGTGGGGTTTCTCATTTCCGATGTCTATTCGACAAACATTGATCGCTCGTCCAGTTGCCAGTCAGGGTCAAAAAAGCCGGCAGCCCGGATACCAGCCCAGCCGTAGCGCCGGACGCGGCGGTCGAAGACGAGAAAGTCAGGCACGCCGGCACTGGAAGAGGCAAGGCCAAAGTAAGACGAAAGCTTTGTCTCGTCCGGGCCAGTCCCCATTCTGACATACACGAGCCGTTCGGGGTTGAGTGGGTTAGGATATAGACAAGCGACTGCCAGGTCAGGTCCTAGGTCGCGAGAACCGAGCTGGACACGGCCATTGGCTATCTGGACGGGGAGACGGCTGTTGATTTTCCTGGTCAGGCTGTTCTCAGTTGGCCCACCAAAGAGCAGGAGATTGTAGCGGTCAATGTGCGCGCTGGTTACCTCGGTGTCGGCCAGGATTTCGACCGAGCCGTTGCCAATCAGCCACCAGCGCAGTGCCTCCTGATTGGCGGTGTGGCGAAGGTAGGGGGTGATTCCAGGGTTGGTAGTCCCATAAACGAGCAAGAATGGCTGCATCATTGCCTGTCGGGCTGGGCCGTATCGGTCTGGGGTCTTGGTTAGCCGGCCCTGACGGCCAAGGCCAAGCTGCCAGCCAAAGCGCGTGCGGCTAAAGGTAAGCCGATTGGGCAGCGTGAAGCGTCGGCCAATTCTGGTTCCATTTATGAATACCACAATCTGGCCGGCAAACTTTGGTGTACCGAAGAGATTGAGGCTGAACCTCTCGATGTTCTCAGTCGCAATCCGAATGACTGAGTCATCAGCCGTAGCCTCGATAGCTGCGTCCTGCCCAACAATGCCAACCCGTTCAATCTCGCACCAGTAGGCCTTATGGCTTGTGCCGAGGTCAGGAGTACGGAAACTGACATTGCGAACGTCCAGCGGTCGGTGCCGATGCCGAATATAGTTCAGTAGTGCCGTGTCGTCACAGACCGTGATGCCGAGGCTTTCGTCGGTCCACCAGTGACCCTTGCCCGGTAGCTCACGATAGACGTACTCTTGACCGAGTTCATCAAGCCAGAGTGCAAAGTTGCGGCCGTGTAGTGGCGGGACGTTGTCGTCGTCGCCGCCGTGCAGCACAAAGCAGGGCAGGTTCGAAAGATTGCCGAGCAGAGCCGGGACATTGTCCGAACGCAGCACCTGGTCACGAATCGCCAGTTGGCCTGGCTGGGCAAAGATGGCTGAGCGCTGCAAGAACCAGGGAACATAGAGCTGGTGGGTGGGCCAGCTTGCCTGAGGGGCGACAACGGCAAACCGGTCAGGATGATGAACGCTCACATGCCAGTCACCGTGTCCGCCCATTGAGCCACCGGTGAGCAGAACTCGGGCAGGGTCAATCGGCAGGCGGCAAAGAACAGTGTCGAGCACCTCGATGGCATCAAGTCTGCCCCAGTCCTGCCAGTCAAAGCCGTAAGGCCGGCGGTTAGTTGGCGCGACAACAAAGGCCCAGTCTTTCTGCTGATAGGCATTCGCCTGGCCCCAGGCCTCGACGCCGGCACCATGTAAGGTAAAGATGACCGGATAGCGCCGGCCCGGATCAAACCCCTTCGGATAGAGACAGGCGTAGTATTGGACCGATGAGTCAATGCTGGAAATGAACGTCTGGCGCACCGGTTCAGATGGCAGGCGAATTGGTAACCGGGCGGTGTCAGTGGTGGTGTCGCCCAGCGCGATCGCGGTCAGGACCAGTGGCAGTTCGGTGTGGCTTGTTTCCCGGTGCTGGGCAGGGAATGAGAGCTTGAGCTTGACCTTCCTCGCTCCAAGAGTGGGCAGGTTGTTGATGATGGTCTCAACCGTTGTTGTGCCGAAAACTATCCGTAACCGTACTGAGTCCAGGCGCTGGTCGGTCGTGTTGAGCAGGGGAACGCCAACCCACGCGGTCAGGGCAGAATCGGACCGCAGGTCAGGGGCAGTCAGGTCAGCGGCGATGGGCAGGACTGCGGCCCGGGGCGGCACCAGCAGGAAGCGAACCCGGGTGTCACCAAATCCGGACAGACGGAGGAGGAGACGATTGGTGCCGGAATCGAGCACAACTGGCGTCACAAACCAGCCGTTGCCATAGACGTCGCCAAGATAGCCGAGGCCGTTCAGTGTAAATCCGCCGAGTCGAGTCGCGACTGCCAGTGCTCGACAACGCTTGGGCGCTGCGAACTCGGCATAGGCAATACCCATGCTGACGATGCCGGCAATGCCGTAGTAGTTAGCAATTGTGTCCCAGCGGACATCTTGATAGTCGGTAGCAAGCCAGCCGGCTGAGTCTGGTATTACCCGATGGGCTCGGCAGATGCCGCCTTGAACAAGACTTGTGCGAAACTCCTGGCCTTCGACCAATCGGAACGTGGCTGGGTCTTCAAGCGGGCCAGCAATGCCTTCGCGTGTGCCGACCGCAAACGGGCCGGCGAGCAGCCAATCAGTGATACGGATGGTATCGGCCAGTGGTGGCAAGCCGGTTCCGGCTGCGACGCCAATGGCCAACATTATCGTCGGGATGGTGAACCTCTGCATCGTGTCTGACTATAGCTCGGCAACCGTGGTGGTCAATGGTCAGGGCTAGCGCGGTCAGGATTGGGATGGGTGTCAATCTGACGCTATTTGACAGCGACCTAGTCGTGCCTACCGTATTGGCTGAACAACAGGATTACGGAGGCCCGAATCTTGAATCTATTCTTGCTACTGATAGCAACGGTTACTGCCACCGACTTGCGATCGTTTCTGGCCCGACGTGACTATGATGGCGCGGTCAGGTTCTATCGCGGCAGGCTGGCTACTAGTCCGCATGATGCCGCAGCGATGCGTGACCTCGCCCGGGTCTATGACCACTGGCGCCGTTTCGATTCAGCCGCCGTCTGGTGGGCGCGTTCCCTGGAACTCGATTCTGTCTGTGATTCAGCAGTTGTCGGTCGCTGGCAGGCGCTCTACCGTCGTGATGAGAAAGACTCAGTCCGGCTGGCAGCGACGCGGCAGTTGATTGTAGGCGAAGCCCGGCGCTATGCTCTGGGCAGGACTGCCCGTGAGCTGACATTGGCCTACGATGGTCTGGCGTTGGCCGATTCGGCAGCCGCAGCCACGGTCAAGGCTGAACTGCTGCGGCTTTTCCCGGATTCACCGCGTGGCTACGAGCTGATTCTCAGCTCTTTCTATGATTCACTCTATCCGGTCTGGAACAATGACACATTGAAGGTTCCACTTGTCCGACGTTTTCTCGACCGCTACCCAACCAGTGAGTGCCGGCAGTTGTTCTACACCACCTTGCTTGGCTCGCTCTTTGGGCTTGGTGACACCGCTGGCCTGCGTCAGGCAGCAGCCGAGATGATTGCCGATGATACGCTCGACCCTTTCCGCTACCGTTACGCTGCGGCGCTGTTCAATCGGCTCCGCTTTGCGCCGAGCTTGGCCGAGGCATATGCTCGCCGTGCCATCACATTGTGGCCCAATACTAGAAAACCGACTAATAAGCCGCAGGAGCAATGGGAACTCGAATATCCGCCACTGTACGGCCAAGCCCGCATCGCCCTGGCTGAGGCACTGATGGCGCAGACACGATTGGAAGAGGCAGGGTCGGTGCTGGCTGATGCGTTGGCTCAGTTCCGCTGGGATGTGAACTCAGAGTGGACACCGGCACCGTTCCACACCTTGCTTGGCGAGATTGCCGAGCAGCAGGGCAGGAAAGATGAGGCGCTTGCTCAGTATGTGGCGGCGCTGAGTGTTGGGGACTCGCGCAACTACTGGGGTGCGCGGGCTGAGACCGGGTTCTGCCGAATCCGGCCGGCGACAGGGCAGGAACAGCTTGAGTTTGGCCGTAGCCGGTTGGGCTATCGCGGTTCGGTCTTTACTGATGTGACAGAGCTTGTGGGGTTGGCTGGCCGCCGCGAATCCAGGGTGGCCTGGGGCGACTATGACAACGACGGCTATCAGGACCTGCTGCTTTCAGGCTCGCGGCTGTTCTGGAACGATTCAGGCCGCAGGTTTGTGGATGTAACCGATTCGGTTGGCTTGGGCAGGGCGAATGGCCGCGGCGGGCTGTTCGCTGACTTCAACAACGATGGTCTGCTTGATTTGTACGTCGCCGGCGCTGCGGGTGGAGCTCGGTTCTACAAGAACGAGCACGGTATTTTTGCCGACCTTTCGGATCGAGCTGGTGGGCCGGACAACGACTATCCGACCGAAGGCGCGGGTTGGGCTGACTTTGACAACGACGGCTGGGTTGACCTTTACTGCGCAAACTACGAGAACTGGCAGGACCGTAGCTACTATCCGGACAAGCTCTATCAGAACCGGCGCGGCTATCTTGCTGATGTAACTGAGCAGGCTGGCATCGTGCCGCCGTTTGGCGAGCACCTGGCTGGCCGGGGCGTGAACTGGGGTGATTATGACGACGACGGCTGGCAGGACTGCTATGTCTCGAACTACCGTCTCACCCAGAACCTGCTCTGGCACAACAACCGTGATTCGACTTTCACCAATTTGGCTGGTCAGCTTGGTGTGGCCGGCGAGGAGGTTGATGGTGCCTATGGCCACACGATTGGTTCAGCCTGGGCTGACTTTGACAACGACGGCGACCTTGACCTATTTGCTGCCAACCTTGCTCATCCCCGCTATATCGAGTTCTCGAACCGTTCGCAGTTGTACCAGAACCGCGGCCCGCGGGCAGTGCCGCGGTTTGCTGACTGTCGGGTCGCTGCTGGCATCCGTTATGAGGAGACACACTCGGACCCAGCCTGGGCTGATGTGGACAAAGATGGCGACCTTGACCTCTACATTACCTCAATCTACGAGGGCCGGCGTTCGTTTCTTTATGAGAATCAGCTCTTGCCCGGTCTAGCCAAGAGCGCGGTTCCACGTTTTGAGGATATCACCTGGCTGTCCGGCACTCGAGTGCTGAATGGCTGGGGTTGTGCTTTTGCTGACTTTGACAACGACGGCGACCAAGACCTCGTTGTCGGCTCAGGTTCAGGGGTTCGCCTTTTCCGTAACGACACGCGCAATAGCAATCACTGGCTAAAGGTAAAGGTTATCGGTCGGCAGGCGAATCGGGCCGGTATCGGCTGCCGCGTGACTGTGACCCAGGGCCGGCACAGCCAGATTCGCGAGGTCGAGGGCGGCAAGGGCACGACAAGCCAGAACTCACTCATTCAGCACTTTGGACTGGGGTCATCAGCACGGACAGTGACAGTCGAGGTTCGCTTTGGTCCGGGTCGGGTGGTTGTCCGTCGCAATGTCCGACCTGACCAACTGGTCGTAGTTGAGGAACCGGCTTCTCGCTGACAGTAGCGGCATCGGTTATCCGGCTGTGTACTATGAAGTACACAGCGGAACCGAGCGGAACCTGGTTGCAAGTGTCGTGAGAACAGTGGGTTAGTCCATGAATACGGTTTTCTGAGGCCCCATCCCGGGGACTGTCCCGGGAGTGGCTCGGGGAATCACCGGTTAGGTTGCCCGTGGGTCTGCCCATCAGGCTACCGGCAGAGGTACTGGCAACAGGGCTTGGTGGATAGCCGGAGGCTTAGCTCGGCCAAGGGTCCGCATAAGGGCTGGTTGGGCTGTTCGGCGAAGGGTTGGTTGTGCTATTGGGACTGGCATGCCCAGAACCACTCGCAGGGCCGTTGTCCGGGTTCTTGCCCGCAGGGCTGGGAACTCTGTTTACTACGCTGCTTGGACCAGCTCTCTCAAACAGGTCTGAGGCAGTCGGGGGAAGTCCGGTGTTGGGCTAGGGAACCCTTATCCGGGCTGTGCCGACGTTGCCCTGAGCATCAGCGACCCAGACTGCAATGGTGCTGGCTTCAGGGCCGAGCTGCAGAGTTGTCTCAAAACGTTCGGTGCTCGAATCGAAAATTGTATCGGCTGGCATAATCGGTTGCCATTCGCCGACATTGGTGGTAACGCGGCAGGCAGCAATCACGGAGAGGGCATCGGTGGCGCTGAACGAGAGGGTGATTGTTGACTCTTGGCCGGCGCTAGGCTTTCTGGTGGCGCGAAGGTCGGAAATGACCGGTGCGGTGTTGTCCACGAGGAATGGTCGGCTGATAAACTCGGATGTCTGGGCTGATTGCCTGGGTCGGTCAGGCGCATCAGACGCGGTCAGGCGGAGTTCATACCAGCCGTCAGCAATGGCGCGGGTGTCGAGTTCAAACCTCGGTTCGGTGATTTCGCGGCTGACCGGTTGCCAGTTCTTATCGCCCTCGGCGCGGAAGTAGAGCCGATAGCTGAGCGAGTCAGAGTCAGGGTCAGTTGCTTCCCAAGTAACGGTGCGGGTCGGTCGAGCTACACCCTTGCGAGCGTCAACCGCAGTCAGCGGAGCGACTTCGAGCTTGCGAATGGCTGGTGCGCGGTTGGCAATCTCGTAGTAGATGTCAACGCGGCTGAGAAGCGGTGTGCGGTCTGGGAACTCGGTGGCGAGCAGGGCCCGCCACTGGAGGAACCGAGCCGGCGCAGCCGCAACCCGGCCCTGCACGGGTTGCCAGGGATTCCAGGTTGAGTCGGGCGCTGCTGAGTTGCCAGAGCGGGTCTCAAAGGAGAGGCTGGTGCCGGCTGGCACTTGGCCGCGGAAATCGAGGCGGCCAAAGCGGGCTGGGTTCTGGCAGTCGAATGGTGCTGATGAGAGTTGACCAGAACGGGCCGGGTTGGCACCGGCGAGGTAGAGGCGGCCGCTGGTGCCAGTGCCGAGCCAGCAACCTTGAGCAGTGACCGCCAGGGCCAGGACTTGGCGGTTCTGAGACCGGTGCCAGACTGAGAGCCGGCCAAGAGTGTCGAGCTGGTAGATAATGCCACGGTTGCCAGTAGCAACGAGGAGGGAGTTCTGTCGTGGGGCCAGAGCAAAGAGGGTTGTCTCCGGTGCAGTCCAGACCCACCGGAGAGTGCCGTCAGGGGATGTGCGATAGACGCGAGGCCGAGACGTATCGCCGGTTCCGTCTGAACCAGGATTGGTGCCAATGTAGATGTCACCGGCGACGACAAGGCTGCGGACTTCATTCTCAGGCGTGTCGTAGAGAACGGTGACTTGGGGTCTCGGCTGGTCGGTTTCGAGTTCGAGACGATAGACGATGCCGTCTGGAGAAGTGCCGGCGAGCAGGGTTCTACCCACCGCGAGCCAGGCCAGGGTGGAGATGTTCGCCTGCGGGGCAGCGAAGATTTCGACACCCCGACTGTCCGGCGCTATCCGGTAGAGCTTGCCATTGGGACCGGTAGCGCAGTAGAGCGTGCCGTCGGGTCCGCAGAGCAGCGAGCTTAGGTATTTCTCCTTTGTGTCGAAGAAGGGTTCAGGTCGGCCGCCGGGCCGAAGCCGGTAGATGCGGGCCTCAGGCGTAACTGCGAAGTAGATGGTGCCACGAGGATCGGCAGTGATGGCGAGGAGCTCACCAGTGCCGCCATCGTGGAGGAGCTCGGGCTGAGCTTGGCCGCGACCCAGCCGATAGAGGCGGGCATTAGGGCCGGTGCCAAAGTAGATGTTCCCGGACTTGTCCGGACAGACTGACCAGACCGAGTTGTCACCGGTCGCTGCCTTCTCGACCAGTTCTGGAGCAAGGGTGATGGTGCCATTGGAACTGATTGTGACGTTGTTGAACTCAATCCGTTCAATCGCGGCCAAGAGCGAGTCGGTGCCGTCGGTTGTCCAGACTGCCGCCGAGCCGAGGGCAGGTAAGAAAGTACAGAGGACGAGGAGTCTGAACCGAGAGTGGAGAACGTTGAATGCTGGGTTCTGAGTTCTTGATGCCATCTACTGCCTCCTGACTTCTAGGCGAAAGCGAGCAGAGCCGGAAACTACCCGGTCGAATGGTAGGACTTGGCGGAAAAGTCGGCTCTGATAAAGGGTGGTTGACTCGGCATTGCTGCGGTTTGCGACAACCGAACTGAATGAGGGCGGCGGCGCGGGCAGTTCGTCATCAGCGATAACCAAACCAGTTGTCCGGCTGTAGCCGGCAATGACCAATTCGTCCTCGCGACCGGATTCGGCAAGCAGGCTTTGGAGCCGGTCAAGTGAACGGGGTTCGACCAGGGGCCGGGCCCGCATGCTCTCAAAAGCCCGTAGGGTATCGGCGGTGGTGATAACTACCTCAAGCTCACCAGCCGGCGCAGTTGGCGGTACGGTGAAGGTCACGGTCTTCTGCCAGGTCTGGCCGCGAAATTCGCGCAGGCGCAGGCGAGCGCGGACACTGTCGCCCGGTCGGACAGTAGCCGGCTCTGGCTCGGCAGCTTCGAGATAGCAGAGCCGCTGGCCCCGGCGCAGGCGTAGCTCGAAGGTGATGCTGTCAACGCGGACAGGGGCGAAGCCGTTGTTCCAGACCGCATCGAGCTCGGCCCGAGCTCGGCGGAACAGGGCAGCAGCCGGGTCAAGGCCGGCAAGCTGGTGCCGAACGACAAGCGGTGCAGACTGTTGACCGGTGGCGGGGCAGAAAAAGAGAGTCATTCGTGAGTCGAGAGTCATCTCTTCGAGCGAGCCTTCAGTCTGATAGACGACGTCAGCCAGTGCCGCGCTGACAAGTATCGGCGCAAGCTGCTCCTGCTCGATTACTCGGCAATTGTACCCGTCACGGGTGGTTGGCGAGCTCAGCTCGATCCGCAGCGGTACCATTGGTGCTGGCGGGCCGATGACGCCGCCGATTCCAAAAAACCGGTCCTGGGTGACTGTTCCAATCGGGCTGGTCGGGGTGAAGAGTTTGAACGAAGAGAGGGCTGACGGTAGCACTGAGTGGATGATGCCGCCAATCAACGGGAGACGTACCTGCCCGGCGCCAAACATCGGATGGCCGAAGGCCAGAATGCGGTCACCCTCACGATAGGTCAGGGTGCCGATGCCGGAGAACTGGACATCGCCGTCAACCAGGAGTACGCCGACTGCCGCGCCCGGCACAAGGGCAGCAGTGTCGGTGGGACGGGTGGTGCGGCCGGTGGCGGCAACCGGGAAGAGGCCAAGCGAGTCGAGTTCAGGTGCGAGTAGGCGAGCCAGATTTGGGGTGAGACCAGCTACTGCGAGTGGCAGACCGAGTGGCCGCAGTCCGGTCGGTGTTTTGGGGCTAGTAGCGAGATGGCTGCGATGGCCTGGCCGCCAGCCCTCGGCATCACCAGCCTGCCAGATGTCGAGCATTGGACCGATCGGGGTGATGCCGGCAATCGGCTCTTTGGCAAACTCCCAGCCATAGGCGACAGCGCCGATTAGCTTGCCGTCAATGTAAACTGGTGAGCCAGACATGCCAGCGACGATACCGGACTCTTCTAGACCCTGGCCGCTCAATCGGCAAAGAATCATGTCTGAACGCGGCCAAACTCCTGGCATTACGTCAATCACCTCGGCTTCGAAACGTTCAATCTTCGTGCCAAAGAAGACCGACAGGCCGTAGCCTTTCATGCCCGGCCTGAGTTCAGAAGGAGCGAGCGTCGGTACGGCGGCGGCGAGCAGGAGTAGTAGCAGGTTCATACCGTAACTTCGCCACCACCCTTGCCCTGGTAGGCGTCCTCGACAAGCTTGCGAATCTCGATCAGGTCGCGGAAGTTGAGCAGGGTGACGCCGATGCCGAGGCAGTTCTGCCGCCAGCGAGTGCCAGAGACGAGACTCATGATTTCGATACGTTGAATGTCCTTGTGGTCGTTGAGGAACTTGTCGGTGAGAAGGTCGTGGAGATTCTGCCAGCCGACCGGGGTGAGTTTGACCGGCGAGCCTTGAAGGGTGATGCCGGAAGCCTTGAGGCTGAGCGAGACGGCGTCGCGGAAGTAGTTGGTAAGGGCGATTTTGTTTTGGGGGTCGCTAACAAACCAGGCGCGCTTCTGGCTGGGGTCGTAGGCGAGGTAGAGTTCGACGTGGCCAAAGGACTCGCGGAAGTTCTGCTTCAGCGGCAGGCGATGGGTGAAGGCGTTGTCAAAGAACGGTTTGAGCAGCCCGGGGTTGTTGAGCAGCTTCTGGGCAGGTTTGTCGGCAGCAAGGCGGCCCAGACCGTAGTTGTCCATTACGTTGACGAGCGGGTCAGGGCTGTCAATCGTCGGCAGACTGGCAAGCATCAGCCCGCAGCCGATGCGGGGGCTGAGTCGCGCATAGGCTATCTCGATGCAGCGCTGGGCATCGAGTCGCAACCGTGCCGGCAACTAGACTGCCCTCAAGCGGCGGCGGAAAACCCGCGCCTCAAATTCATCGGTGGCCAGGTGGTTGACAAACTGGTCGAGGCCGTTGCGGCGTAACCAGTAGTTACCGTTGCCAATGACAATCAGACCGCGCTGAACCCAGTCAAAGATGACCCGCTCGTCCTTGGACAGCTTGACATAGGTGCGGAAATCGTCAACCGGTTTGAGGGTGTCCTGGTCGAGGACAAAGGCAATCAGTACCAGGGGGAAGGTGCGGATGACAATCTTGAAGCTGGGCGGGAAGTCGCCTTTGGCCGGTAGAATCTCGATGCCTGAGATGTTGTCGGGATGGAGGATACGGTCAATGCGAAACTCCGGGGTGAAGCCGAGGCGATTGGCGATGACACCGATGCCGACGTTCTGAAGTTCAACGTTCTTGTCGGTCGGCTTCATCAGCCGCATCATCCGAATCTTGAAGAACGCGCTTTCCTGCAGCGTGAGCAGCTCGCGAAAGATGCAGTAGGTCATTATCGAGGCGAGGCCTTTGCGGCGGTATTCCTGTTTGACAGCGATGTCCCAGAGCACGACGCCCTTGCCGGGTGGGTCGCGTTCGACATAGGTGCGGCCGACCTGCACGCCGTTGATTGAGACGTAAGCGTTGGCTCGTGTCTCCTGAATGTCGGTGATGAGTTCAACCTGCTGATTCTTGAGTGGGCCCTCGCGGATGATGATGTGGGTGTAGTCAAGCCAGTCGAAGCGGGGGCCGATGCGACCCGGCTTCCAGACAAAGGAAGAGAGTTCAGTCTCGCGGCGGCGGAAGATGGACTTGAACCAGTTGAGCAGTCCCACCGGTTACCTCATCAGGTTGGGATTGATTGTTACTGCCTTTTCCAGGGCCGCAACTGCCTTCTCGGTCTGGCCTTTGTCGCGGTAGGCAATGCCAAGATTGTGCCAGGCACCGAAGTGTTTGGGTTCGAGCTGGACCGCCTTCTGATAGCTGTGGATAGCATTGTCAATATCGCCTTTCTCGTAGTAGGCGCGGCCGAGGTTGTAGTGCGCGCCGGCCAGCTTCGGTGCGAGCCGGACCGTTTCGCGAAAGTACTTGATTGCCCGGTCGAGCTCGCCCCGCTCGAAATAGAAGTTGCCGAGATTGAAATAGGCCTGATGGTAGTCAGGGCGGTGCTCGATGGCGGCCTCGAAGGCAGCAACCGCCTGGGTCGGATTATCGGTGTGCATGTAGGCAAACCCAAGGTTGTTATAAACCTCAACGTAGTCCGGCCGGATGCGGAGGGCATGTTTGAAGGCGTCAATGGCCCGCGACCAGTTGCCGGTTGTGGCGTAGGCGTTGCCAAGCTGATGATAGGCTTCGGCCGAGTTCGGGTCAGCAGCGAGAGCCTGCTTGAGGAGCTTGATTGCCTCGTTTGGCAGACCTTTGCGCAGGTAGCAGACAGCTAGGCTGGTGCGAGCAGCAGTGGAGTCTGGCTCAAGTTCGAGCACCCGATTGTAGGAGTCAATCGCCTTGTCCCACATGCTGCGACCGAAGCAGAAGGCGGCCAGCGAGCCCCAGGCAACGGCAAACAGGCCACGGCGGTCAAGGCTGCGGCCGCGGCAGATTGAGACGAAGGAGAGCGGCGACGGTCGGGTCAGGTCCCAGCAGATGCGGCGAGAATCAACCATCACCTGCAGGTAGATGATGTCATTCTCGATATCCCAACTGACCGGGAACCCGAGTTTGGCCATAACCAGTCCGTCAATGATGGCAAGACCGAGAGAGTTGCCGACGCCAGGACGCTCGCCAAGATAGCCGGCAATCACCTGCGGCAGGAGAAACTCGGTCGAGACCCGATTGGGCCGCAAGCGCCAGAGTTCTTCCCTTACGGCCAGTAGCAGCGAAAAGAGGACGTTGAACCGAGCAGTTTCGTCACCGGGCAATGATTGATTCAGGGCCGAGATGACTGCCGGAGCAGCCACAATCCGTTCGAAAAGAGTGTCGAACCTTGCTGCCTCGCGGAGCATGGCCGGCTCGTCGCGCACGCCGGCGAGAACGAGCATGCCGTAGAGCAGGCTGGTGGCTGGGCCGAACTCGGCCTCAATCTGCTCTACGGCGGTGAGAGTAGTCTCGGCAGTGCGGCAGATGCGACGAGGCTGGAGTTCCGAGCAGGCAAGCACTTCTGCCAAACGGTCGGCCTCGGTGGTCGGCAGGATGCCAAGTGCACGTACAATCAGGGCTTCGCGTTCGGTGGTGTTGATAATCACCTCGCCGAGCGCTTCACTCACCAGCAAGGCTTCGGCATGAGCACGGCCAATCTCGAGCTGCTGCGCTAGCGGTGAGAGTCGTGCGAACTCGTCCGGCTCGTAACGACAGAAGCCACTGCTGGAGCGGTGTAACTGAAGGTGCCAGCCAGTGCGGCGGGCGTAATGATGGGAAGGAAGGTCGCGGGGGTAGTAACGGGCCGAACGTTCGAGGGTTGACTCGACCGTGGCGATTGCCTGTGCGACAGCCAATTCTCGTGACCGGACAGCAGTAGGCATACTAGGCCGGGAGGTTACCGTCCAACCCCTTTGGTGAAGCTACCATTCTTTGGTAGTCATCGTGTCTAGTCAGCACGATACGATATTATACGCTGGGAGACGGACTTAGGCAAGTGCGGCCGCGGTGATGCGACCGTCGCTGATGATTGGGACGACGGGTATTGAGTCAATCTTCAGTGCTATTTCCATGTCTGGACCATAGCCGAGGCTGGCAAGGGTTTGGGCATGGGTGCTGGTCTGGAGCACGGTTCGGAAGGTGCGGCGGAGGTTGCGCCAGGCAGCTTTGGCAACTAACGCTGCGTCATTGAGTTGAACACTGGGGCCGGTCAGCCGGTCAACGAGCGCTCCGGCACAGATGTAGTCTTCGAGGCTCTGGCGTTCCAGCATTGCCGGCACAGATGATGCTAACTACGTTGCTGCTTGCTACGGCTGTGGCGATTGCGCTGAGGTTGAGGAAGCAGCCGACATAGGTCGTCGGGTACTCGCGGGCGGCGAGTAGTGCCCGTGTGCCATTAGTAGTTGTGAAGATAATCACTTTACCGGCTACGACTTCTTTGGTGTATTCGCGCGGGGAGTTGCCGAGTTGGAATCCCTCAATCCGTTGACACTCACGTTCGCCGCCGAGCAGGGCCTCGCCTTTGCGATAGGGCGCGGCCAGTCGGACTGCCTGCTCGACGTCTTCGGTCGGCAGCACAAGTCGTGCTCCGGCTGCCAGGGCAGTGACTATGGTTGTCGAGGCGCGAAATACGTCAATGACGACGGCGACTGCGTCAGAGGTGGGTTCGTCGAGTTCGATTGGGGTTGGGGCGACGTTGATTTGCAACTAAAACTCCTCGTCAAGCATGCCGATGGCAAGCTGGCCACGCCGGAACCGACGGCTGGCGAGCAGCCGCTGGTGGAGTCGCAGGTTGGTGGTTGGACCAAGGAGCACGGTTTCGGCCAGGGCGCGTTCCATTCGGCTGATTGCCTGCTCACGGTTTGGCGCCCAGGCTATCAGTTTGGCCAGCAGCCGATCGTAGAACTCGCTAACAACATAGCCAGACGTGACGTAGCTATCTATCCGGATGCCGGGGCCGCCGGCAAAGCGGGCTTCGGTTATCAGTCCGGTTGTCGGTGCAAATGAGGCGTCTGGGTCTTCGGCGTTGATGCGGCACTCGATGGCGTGTCCCATGAAGGGGGGAGGACTTTCAACGGCGAGGGCGGCACCGGCAGCACTAGCAAGTTGGAACCGGACAATGTCCAGACCAGTAATCATTTCGGTGAGCGGATGCTCGATATGCAGCCGTGAGTCAATGGCGATGAAGCCGCAGTTGCCATTGTTGTCGCAGAGGAACTCGACCACCGCCGTATTGGTGATAGCAACGGCGCGACCGATACTCATTGCCCAGGCCTGCAACTGGGAGCGAAGCTTGGGTGAGATGGCTGGGGATGGGCTCTCTTCAAGCAGCTTGCGGTAGCGGTATTGGACTGAGCAGTCGCGTTCGGGCAGGGCTACAATGTTGCCGTGCTGGTCAGCGAGCAACGGGATTTCGATGTGGCGCGCATGGGTAAGGAATTTCTCGATATAGACACTAGGGGAGCCGAATTCGGCCCGAGCATCAGCGACTGCCATCCGAAAGACAGTTTCGACGTCGCGGTCACGACGGATGACAAGTTTGTTCTTGGGACCGGACCCGGCCGCGGCTTTGACCATTAGCGGATAGCCAAGCTCAGTGCCAAGCCGGGCAGCTTCAGCCGCGTCCTTGACTTCGCCGACTGAACCGGGCAGAACCGGTACGCCAATGGACCGGGCAAGTTCGCGGGCACCGAGCTTATCACGACAGCGCCGCATGGTCTCAACATCAGGGCCGATGAAACGGAGGCCAAGCGACTGGCAGGCGTCGGCAAATTCGGGACTGGTGGCAAGTGGGCCATAGCCGGGGTGAACTGCGTCACAGTGGGTAATCTCGGCGGCAGAAAGCACTCGTGAGACGTTGGCGTAACTGTCCGGGAGTGGACCGGGGCCGATGCAGACCGCCTCGTCGGCGAGCAGGACCGGAAGCGAATCCCGATCCGGCTCAGAATAGATGACAACTGCGGCCAGGCCCTGTTCGCGACAGGCGCGCAGGACGCGCAGGGCAATTTCGCCCCGATCGGCGATCAACACCTTCTTGAATGGGGCCAGAGCTGAGTCGGACACGGTCAACTAGGCCCGCTCGACGTAGGTGTTGGTGCGGGTGTCAATGCGCACCCGGTCACCGTTCTTGATGAAGAAGGGAACCGTCACGACCAGGCCGGTCTGCAGTCGGGCCGGCTTGCCGCCGCCAGTGGCAGTGTCACCGCGAAAGTTCGGTTCGGTATCAACGACTTCGAGTACCACGAACATCGGCGGCTCGACGACAAGCGGCTGGCCGTCAATATAGTCTATGTCCAGTTCGAGACCCTCAGTGAGATAGAGGCGTTTGTCGCCGAGGACTTCAGGGGAGAGGGTTATCTGCTCATAGCTGCCGGTGTCCATGAAGTGATAGCCGAGGTCGTCCTGATACATGTACTGACAGCGGTGACGTTCCACCTCGAGTTCTTCGAGTTTCATCTCCGACTCGAACGACTCCTCGATAATCGCTCCGGTCTTCAGGTTGCGAATCCGGGCCAGCACCCGGGCCCGGCGCTGCGCAGTGCGAGTACGCGAGTAGGTCATAACCTCGTACATCTCGCCGTTGTAACGGATGAGGGTACCGGACTTGAATTCGTTGGGTGTTATCATCGCAACTCTCTCCTTGGTGGGCTAGAGCTCGATCAACTCCTTGGGGCTGTGGGTTAGGTTCTGGTAGCCCTGGGGAGTGATGAGAACCATATCCTCGATCCGGACACCGCCCTGCCCAGGCAGGTAGATGCCGGGTTCAACTGTTACAATGTCGCCAGGCTGGAGCACATCCTTGCTGGTCCCGGCCAGGGTTGGTAGCTCGTGCACGGCCAGGCCGACACCGTGACCGAGTGAGTGGCCGAACTCCTTGCCGAAGCCGTGGCGCTTGATATGGTCACGGGCAAGGGCATCAACAGCAGCGGCCCGGACACCTGGGCCCAGGCCAGCCAGGGCCAAGCCTTGCGCCGCGAGCACGATTTCATAGACCTGGCGGAGTCGGGCTGGCGCCTTGCCGATGAAGACGGTTCGGGTCATATCCGAACAGTAGCCGTTGATGCGGCAGCCGATGTCAAGGGTAACGGCATCGCCCTTGCGCAGCTTGCGGTCGCTGAACCCGGCATGAGGCTTGGCGCCATTCGGTCCGGAGGCGACAATCGAACTGAACGCGACCTCACCGGCCTCGCGAAAACGTGACTCGATCGCCAGGGCAATCTCCTTTTCGCTGGTGCCCGGCCGCAGCAGCGGCAGCACGGCCTTGAAGGTGGCATCCACTACTGCCTGTGCCTTCATGATCGTTCGCACCTCGGCAGGCTCCTTGGTGCGGCGAAGGCCAATAACCAGGTCGGCAGTTGGCACAAGTCGAATCCTGCTGACTTGCTTTCGGAGTAGGCGGTATGAGCCGACGGTCAGGTGATGCTGTTCAAATCCAAGCCGGTGTAGGCCACGGAGAACGTCAGTAGGAAACTCGGCAAGTAGGTGGCGTTTGAGGATCCGCTTGCGGCAGCCAGTGACTTCGGTGCGAATCTGTTCCTTGTAGCGGAAGTCGGTGAAGAACCAGGCGGTCTCGCGCGTGACAAGCATAGCACCGTTCGAGCCGGTGTAGCCGCATAGGTAGCGGACATTGAGCGGGTCGGTTACTAGCAGGCCGTCGAGCCGGCCAGCTGCCAGTTTGTTGCGCAACTGCCTGATTCTGCTGGTCATGAAAGTGGATTCTAGGGCTTCTAGTGAACCAGTCAAGCAACTGCGGTCTCGGTGCGACCCAATCGCCGCGGTTTTTCCATCAGGGCGCAAACGGCATGGCTGTGGTTAGTCTTGAACAAACAGCCAACCGCGACCGGCTCTAGCTCAGAGCACCATAAGGCCCAAGTGAATGAGGATTCTTGTCTCGGGTGAGAATCGCTCGTTGCACCCCTTTCAAGGTGCGGGGCCAGTTCTGGCTTATGGGTCTTAAGTCGCGCTGCAACAATCTGATAGCTGACTCTTGGCTTGCTACCCCTCCCTTGTCCCCGGGACTGTTCGCTAGTGGCCTTGCCAAGATGCTAGGGGAAAGCTTTCCAGGGTTCCTTGTCGTTCGGTCTGCAAGCCTGTTCTGTACCAGGTTTCGGTCAGGGCTGCCGATTAGGCTCCGAGATGAGATTGATGAGCTACTCTGAGTAGCGTGGGAAGGGGGGTCTCCAGATAGGCTCGGTCCCAGGCCAGCGACACTCCTAGACAGAACCTGGTCTGAGGGCCTGTGTACGCGGCTAGTAGCGGGGTTTGCTCTGCTGCTTTGGTTGTTCCCTGCTATTGACAGACTGGTATTGAGGATTAGCCTGATTCGAGGAGGCATAATGGCTTTAGGACTGCTGCTTGTGATTCTGTTGCTGGCTGGGTGCGGTGCGCCGCCGGGCCCGAAGTCGGTCGAACCGGCAGTCAGGGCTACGTCGCCGACGAGTATGAGCATTGCGTCGGCCTCGTTTACGCCGGGCCAGCCAATACCGAAACGGTTTTCCAGCTACGGCGAGAATATCTCGCCCGAGCTGCACTGGGAGAATGTGCCGGCTGGTACGAAGAGTCTGGCGATCGTCTGCCGAGACCCGGATGCACCGGGCCGGACGTTCACTCACTGGATTATTTTCAATATCCCGCCGGACCTGCAGCGGCTGGAAGAGGGGGTGTCAGGCTCGGCGCGGTTGTTGTCTGGCATAGTTGAGGGGCAGAACGATTTTGGTCGTGTCGGCTATGGCGGGCCGCGGCCGCCAGCCGGGACTCATCGCTACTATTTTGACATCTATGCGCTGGATACTAAGCTTGAACTGGGGCAGTCGGCCACTGCCGGCCAGCTAATGCAGGCGATGGCAGGCCATATCCTCGGTCAGGCGAGCGTGATGGGGACATACCGACGCTGAGCGTCTGGTTCGGAATCGCGACCGGCGGTGATTTGACTCACAGAAGGTGAGGGTTAGAATGGCCGGATGAAATCTAACATCTTCAGGCTATTGGGGGCCGCCTTGGTTGCGGCCTTTTTGTTCGGCTGCGGCGGTTCGGGTAGAAGCCCAAAAGGGCGGGTCGAGGTGACCTTCTGGCACGCGATGGGTGGGCCGCTGGGCGATGCGCTCGACTCGATGGTGCAGCGTTTTGAAGCAGCCCATCCCGATATTGACATCGTGCCGGTCTCGATGGGCGGTTACTCGACCTTGTCGCAGAAGCTAATGGGCGCAGTGCAGGTCAATGCGCCGCCGGTGATTGCCCAGATGTATGAATCTTGGACAACCCAGTTTCTTGGTCTAGACAAGCTGGTGCCGCTTGACTCGCTCGTGCATGGGCCAGACGGGCTTGGTGCCGCAGAGCTGGCTGATTTCTATCCGGCTTTCATTGATGACAATTCGTGGGACGGAAAGCTGATAACACTGCCGTTCAACAAGTCAGTGCCGGTCTTCTTCTATAATGTCGAGATGCTCCGGCAGGCCGGGTATGACCGTTTTCCCGAGACCTGGGAGGATTTCCGGGAGATGTGCCGGAAGCTGACTGATCGCCAGAAGGGAGTTTGGGGTACGGCCGGCGGAGTGAACGAGTGGATGTTTGGCTGCATGCTGCGTCAACTGGGCGGTGATTTCCTGGACGAGGCGGCAGGCCGGGCACTGTTCAATTCGGCAGCCGGGGTGCGGGCGGCCCAGTTTATGCATGACCTGGTGGCCCGTGATTCAGTTGCCACCTTCAGCACGGGCTATGACCCGCAAAACGATTTCCTTTCCGGTAAGCTCGGCTGCATCTGGGGGACGTCAGTCTCGTGGGTGTTTATGAAGCAGAGCATGACCTTTCCGGTTGGCATGGCCCGAGTGCCACGTTGGGACAAGCCGAATGTGCTCTCGTTTGGCACCAACATCGGCATATTCCGGGGAGCGAAACCAGAACAGGTTGCGGCTGGTTGGAAGTTTATCAAGTGGTTCACGGCACCCGAGCAGCAGGCCGAATGGGCAGTCCGAACCTTCTATGTGCCGGCCCGGCGGTCGTCAATCGGGCTGCCGGTCTATCAGGAAGTGCTGCGGACGACGTCTGGGTTGAGCGAAGTGCTGGAGCAGCTTGAGTATGTCTCTTTCGAGCCGAAGAGCGAGGCTTGGTTCGGCGGTCGGCGGATTCTCGGCGACGCCCTGGAGAAAGTGATGCGCGGTGAGGCTACGGCCAAGGCAGCGCTGGATGAAGCAGCAGCATTGGTCGAAAAGGAGTTGAAGCGATGAAGCGATGGGTATTCCTGACATTACTGCTGGCCGGTGTGGTGCTGGCACAGGAGCCGATTCGGGCGGTTATCGTTGATGCCAACGGCGACGGTAAGCCAGACCGGCGCGGACAGACAGTCACCATCACCGGCATCGTGACCGCACCGGACAGTCTCTTTGATCAGCGTTACACTGACATCTATGTCCAGGACACCTCGGCCGGGGTGAACGTGTTCAGCTTCACGATGCAGGATGCGAATCTTGGCGACAGCGTACTGGTTACAGGCCGGGTTCAGTGGTATCGGGGCAAGACCGAGGTTGATAATGCCGTTATCACCCGTCTGGCCAGCGACCGGCCCCTGCCCGAGCCGCGCATCCTGACCTGTGCGGACGCAAATGGCGAGCAGTATGAGGGCGAGCTAGTGAGGTTTGTCGGCGTGACAACGACGGCCTTGATTCTTGCGGCGAACACTAACTACAACATCCAGGACCAGACAGGGACGACGCAGATGCGGATTGACGCCGACACGCGACTGGCTGGCTTAGTGCTGCTGAACGACACCTTCACGCTGACCGCAATCAAGAGCCAGTATTGCTCAGACACAACCCGGCCGCTGACCGGATACCAGATGCTGCCGCGCTACCGGTCTGATTTTTCGCGCACGGCGATGGACATGCCGATTCTGCCGATTGAATCGGTGCAGGCGGCTGGACCGGACGGCGTAACACCGGCCCGCATCGGCCAGATGGTACGGGTGCGTGGCTGGGTTAGCGGGCCAGCCTATGTTTTCACCAGCGGAGCGAAGAGCTGGTACCTGCAGGACTCAACTGCTGGGGTGAACGTTTACGGTGGCAGCTATGATTCCGGTCAGGTCGGGTGGCTTGACTCGCTTGGTGCCTACTGGGAGGTCATCGGCACGGTCACTGAGTATAACGGTCTGACCGAACTGGCCAACGGCGCAATGGTGCTGGTTGATACGACCAGGAATATCATCGCACCGCGCGAGCTGCCGTTCAATGTGAGTCTGACCGAGCGGATGGAGAGTGACCTTGTCTGGGTGACGGCTGATGTCGTGCAGGCGCCGTATCAGTCTGGGCCGGGCTACAATATGACGGTAAAGAATGGCTCAGCGGCGATTGCCCTGCGCATCAACAATACCGCATTCGTGCCGCCGTCTTGGCTTGGCATCAGGGGAAGGCGGGTGCGGGTGACCGGTATTGTCGGCCAGTATGACAGTAGCGAGCCTTATACGAGTGGTTATCAGTTGATGCCACGTTTTCTGTCGGACGTGGTTGATGTGGCTGCTTCGTATCCACAGGAGACACTGGGTCTGGTCATCGATTCGATTGTGCCGCAGTCGTTTGTGCGCGAGCTTGGTCAGACTGCGAAGATCTACGTTAATTCGCCGACCAGTGGCTATCGAATTGACGTTGACATATTTGATCGGGAGGGTCGGCTGGTGCGCGAGCTGCTTGATAATGGGTCAGGCGGGTTCTATGAACTGCGTTGGGATGGGACCGACCGGCTGGGTCGGCCCAAGCCAGCTGGTATCTACTTGGTCAATGCTAAGGCCGCGCGTGGGGACGGTAGGACTGAGACAGTCACAAAGCCGGTTGTGCTAGCAGTGAAGCTGAACTAGGAGTTTCTAGTGCGAGCGGCGGCGGGCAGCGATGCTGCCCGCTACCTCTTTGATAGCGAGCACCAGCGTGGCGATGAGACAGACGATGATGAACCAGTCGCCATAGCGGCGATAGGGAGTCTGGGCCAAGGGCTGTTTGACTGTGCCGACGAGCACGGTCTGGACCTCGAGCTTGGTGGCAGCGGTGATGCGGCCATACGGATCGGCAATGTAGGAGATGCCGTTATTGGCACTGCGAATCATTGGCAGACCGTTCTCGACAGCGCGGAGGAGATGGAGTTCAGCGTGCTGCTGGGCACCGAGGATGCGACCAAACCAGCCGTCATTGGTAATGACAGCAAGCAGGTGGGCACCAGCCTTGGCTAGGGCCCGGGCATGGTCAGGATGAATAGCCTCGATGCAGATGAGCGCAGCCAGTGTGCCGCAGCGCCAGTTGAAGACGGTCAGGTCGTGGCCCCGCTGCCAGTCGCCCATGTCAGCAGTACCAATCAGGCGACGGAGGATGGGCAGTTCATCGGCATAGGGAATCTTTTCTGAGAACGGGGTGAGTCGCATTTTGTAGTAGCGTTGAGCCGGGGGCCACTCGCCGGGTCGGAGCAGAACCGCGCCGTTGTGCCAGGCATTGGTCTGGCGGTCCTGAAGCGGTGAGCCGGTAAGGATTTCGATGCGCAATGAGTCAACTAGTTCCTGCAGGGCCGTGCCAATCGTGCCGGAACGAGTGACGTCAACCAAGGTGGCAGTTTCGGGGAAGAGAATCAGGTCAGGTCGGCTGACAGCGGCCTCTTTGGTGAGGCGGATAAGGTCAGCCTGGATTCTTTCGCGGGACGACCAGTCACCCTTGTCGAGCGGCGAGACGTTGGGTTGGACGATTGCGACTCGGAACCAGTCTGGCAGCGGCTTCATCCGGACAAGGCCGGCAAAGAACGGGACGACCAGAGCAACGGCAAGCGCAATCGCAGCGCGGAGCCTGACTGCTGACCGGTGATTGGAAGTGCTGACTGCCGGTGTCGAGAACAGGACATGATAGAGGAGGACGTTGGTTAGCACGAGCCAGGCGGAGACAAGGTAGATGCCGCCGAGGGCAGCGGGTTGAATGAAGGGTGTCCAGGGTGTCATCGTGTAGCCGAGCAGGTCCCAGGGGAACGCAATCTGAAGTCGGGACCGGCCGTATTCGAGTAGCGGCCAGACCAGGGGAGCAGACCAGATGCCTAGCCGGCGCACCGCGAGGCTGAACAGGGCCGGATAGAGCCCAAGGTAGGCAAACAGCAAGACCACGCCGCCGTTGAGCAGCAGGCGGGTAATCGGCTCGACTGGAACTACAAGAAACCAGAGCCAGAAGAAGTGGAACAGTGCCGCGACCGAACCGAAAAACCAGCCCCAGAGAAAGGCGCGGCCTGGCGTAGCACGCTGGCTCACCCAGAGCAGCGGCACCAGCGCCCCAAAGGCAAAAAACCGACAGGGGAATGGTGCGAAGGCAAGGCCAAGGCAAAGCCCGGCCAGGGCGAGAATTAGGGCCTGGCTGGTGGCAGCGGGACTTCGCACCGGGACTTCTGTGATTCGTAGAAGGCCGCAACAATGCGGCTAATGAGTACAGCCTCGTTCGGTGAGACCGCCGGTACGGCGTTACGAACAAGGGCGTCGAGCCATAGATTGATAAGCAGCCGATGGGCAGCGCGGTCGAGCTCCCTTGTTGACATTCGCGGTGTGACATCCACTAGATGGCCGTGCATCTCTTTGTGAATCTGGACCGGGTTGAGAAGAGCCGCGCCAGTGCTTCCCATCAGGTTGAGATAGGTGAAGTCCTTTTCCTGAAGCAGACTCCAGCCAACCTCGACGGTGAGCAGAATGTCATTCTCAAAGCGGATCATCGCGAAGGCAGTGTCCTCGACGTCAGACTGGGAACTGCGATGGTGGGCGCTGCCGACAACTGACACCGGCCGGGCCGGCGCAAGCAGGGCTAGCGCGGCGTCGAGTACCGGCACACCGAGCAGGAGGAACGCACCGCCGCCAGCTCGCAACCGGTGTGCGCGCCAGCCGGACAATGACCACGAGTCGCGACCCTGCAGCCAACCGGCCTTACAGTAATGGAGACGGCCCAGCTCGCCACCGTCAATGAAGCGTCGAATGGTCTGGACATCAGGTCGCAGCCGGGTGGGCAGACAAGGCATCAGGTGCCGACCGTGCCGGGCAGCGGCGGCGACGACGCTCTCGGCTTCAGTTGGGTCGAGGCCAAGGGGCATCTCGCAGAGCACGTCTTTACCGTATTGCAGGGCAGCGATTGCCATCGGCGCGTGAAGGTGGTTGGGAGTAGCAATGATGACCGCGTCAATGTCCGTAGCCTCTTTCAGGTCATCGAAGTCAGTGAAGCGGCGGGGGATGTTGTGCAGGTCGCAGAGGCTGTTGAGCTTGCGGACATCGTTGTCGCAAAGGGCAACGAGCTGGGCGCCAGGGCTGGCTTTGAGGACTGGGATATGAGCAAGCTGGGCCTGAGCACCACAGCCGACAATCGCCACTCGGACCGGCCGATTCATGCCGGCAAGACCCGCACGCGCCGTCCTTCGACAACTAGCCGGCCAGCGCAGAAAAGCTCGACCGCGTCCGGGTAGGCCTGGTGTTCCTCGACCAGAACCCGCACTGCCAGTGACTGGGGGGTGTCGTCCTCGCGCACCGGTATTGCTCGCTGCACGACAATCGGTCCGGCGTCAAGGTCGTTGGTGACAAAGTGAACCGTGCAACCGGTAATCTTGACACCAGCAGCGATTACCGCCTCATGCACCTGCATTCCCTGCAGGCCAGCAAAAGCCGGTAGCAGTGAGGGATGAATATTGAGAATCCGGTTGGGATAGCGGTCAACAAAGACCGGAGAAAGGATGCGCATGAAGCCGGCCAGGCAGACGAGGTTGATGTCGAAGCGTTCCAGTTCAGCAATCAGGGCCTTTTCGAAGTCGGCCCGGTTTCGGTAGTCGCGGTGATTGATGACCTTGGCGGGGATGCCGAGTTTGGCAGCCCGGCCGAGCACGGGTGCGTCGGGTACGTTGGCGATGACCAGGCGTAGTTCGGCTTCGACGTTCCGGTGCGGCAATGCCTTGGCCAAGGCCTCAAAGTTTGAGCCTCGGCCGGAAGCAAGCACAGCAATCCCAATGTTCGCCATAAGCCGATTGTAGTTCGCTCTTGTCGCAAGTCAACGCTGCCCAGTGATGGCGAGAATCCAGTCGCCGAAGAGCTGGAGCGCCGCTGGCGCAATTGTTTCCTCAATCTTCGCGTATTCGGTGATGGCGCCGGTCGTGGCGGTCTGAAACAGATGGTTGAGACCGGGCAGGACCTGGACGCGGTAGTTCTTATTGCCGCCAGTCCTGAGTGCAGTTTCGATAGCAGTGAGATTCTCGGTTGGAGCAACCTGAACGTCGCGTTCACCGGCAACCGCGAGAACTGGTATCCGCAGGCTGCGAAGCGCGGGTGCCGGGTCGTAAGCGACGAAGTAGCGAAACCAGGGCGACATCACGGCGTCAATCTGTTGGTCAATAGTAGCTGCGGATATCCCCATCGCCTGTTTCTCTTTCTCACCCATTGATGCCACTATCTCGGTCATCGCCGCTCGCAAGGCCGCGACCGTGGCAGCGCTATCCTTGCCCGCCAGCAGTATGTCCAGCACGCGCCGTTGGTTCCTTTTGACGCTGGCGACAGCAGAGTCGTCAATCCCCTGTGACTTGGCAACGAGTCCAGCCTGCAGCACCAGCACCGAGTCGCCCCGCAGTCCAGTCCCGGCCATGAGGATAACGAAGGCCAAGTCCTTTGACTGGTTTGCGACAATCGGCGCGATGACTCCGCCTTCGGAATGGCCGAGCAGACCGATGCGCTTCGGGTCAATCTCCTGGCGGCTCTTGAGCCACCGGACTTGGGCAAGTACGTCGCTGGCGAAATCTTGGGTCGTGGCGCTCTGGTGGTCACCGGTGGACCCGCCTATACCCCGGTCATCGCAGCGTAGCACCGCGATACCGCGACGAGTCAGGTAGTCGGCGATGACAAGGAAGGGTTTGTGCCCGAAGACCTCCTCATCTCGGTTCTGGGGGCCTGAGCCAGTAATGAGCACGACTGCCGGGAACGGCCCGCCTGAGTTAGGCAGGGTGAGCGTACCGGCAAGCTTCAGCCCGGCTGCTGGATTGGCAATGGTGACTTCTTCTTCGCGGTACGGGTAGGGTGGTTTCGGTTCCTGCGGTCGCTTCAGTTCTGTAGTAGCTTTGTCAGCGCGTTTCATTGTCAGGGGCAGCGAGAATGGGCCCTGGCGCCAGCAGCCTTTGAGTAGGCTGCCGTCCTGCGAAAGCGTGCCCTCAAAGAGACCGCGAATCTGGTTGACCTTGAGCAGCAGCCTGCCGCCATCGAACAGGATTGTGTCAACCATGATGCCTAGCGCACCCTGATCCGGGCTGTCAATCGTGGCCGCAAGCCTGCCTGCCGAATCGCGCGTCACGTGGAATACTAGAGTCAGCTCGCCGCCAGGCGTCTTGAGCCTGCCTTGCCAGTTGCCCTCGGGCCCGCCGCTCTTGCGGCAGCCGGTCAGCGCGAGCAGGAACACAGCGGACAAGAACAGCAACGACCGCAGTTTGACTTTCATGACACTTCCTTTTGAGCCGCATTATAGGTCAATTTGGCCTCGTGCCAAGACGCGTTGGTCTGAGAGCAATGGTTCACGCGTTTCGGGAGTATGAGCCTTTCTGGCCATCTACCGGCAGCGTCGTGCTGTCAGATGGACGGCGGTGAGGGAGGCACAGGCTGGACGTGTCCCCTGTGGCCGACATGCCAGAAGAATAGCTGCTGCATTGGGTCGAGGCGCTTGCCGACTATTCCGGAACCCGTTCGAAAGGAGTCAACTAGCAGAGCGATGCCCTGACCGAGCATGACGGCTGTGGACGAGCTTGAGCCCCAGCGAATGAGCGGCGCCTGCCCGGTACTGGCTGATGTCTGAGCGAGCAGGTCATCGGTGAGACTGAGCTTCGGTGCCACGTTCGCCAGGCCCTGCATGAACTTCTGGCCGATACCGAGAGCCACGGCATAGACGTAGTACTCCTGCCAGATGGCAGACAGCCCGATGGGTGCCTGTTCGATGGCTGAGAAGTCAACAAGGAAGCGGCGGAACCGCTGCCAGCGCCGGTGTTCGTGGTAGGCTGGCGGACTCCAGCGCAAGATGACGCGGCCAAGCTGGCCATAGACGATTCCAGCAAGGAAGCCGCTGGCGATGCCGAGCAGGACTCCCAGCCGGACTGAGCCGCGCAGAACGCTGTAGCTCTGGCTCAGCGGTAGCAGGAATCCAGCAATGGCGGTCAGAGCGATGCTCGAGTAGCAGAAGAACTGGTAAGCAGCGGAGCTGCGTGGTTCGAGAAAGTCAACCTTGAGATTATGCCACCACCAGTCTCGGCCGCCGATGCTTATCTCCTTAAGCCAGGCCAGGAATCCTTCTGGCTGTTCGGCCGCGTGACGGCGGATGTCTTCGGCCGTCACGATGTCCCGGCCTGCGCCAACGCACTCGAAGTAGTAGCTGACAACCCGACGACTCAGGTCGTCGAGTTCCTTCAACTTGTCCAGCCGCGCGAGCCGGAATCCGCGGCCCTGGCCGGTTCGAGCATCGCCCGGCACGATTTCGAGTGCGCCGCGGCGGGCTGCGTCGAGCAGGGTGGCAAGGGTTGCGTCAAGAGTCTGTTCCGGGAGCTCGGTGAGGTCCGGCTGCTGGCGCATTATCGGCGGCACGGCGAGCGGAGGAATCCGGCCCGGCGGTTCATGCTCATATTGGCCCTGGCCAGGTACTCTCGGCTCGCGGCCGTAGGCAAGATAGAGCACACCGAGGAGCAGCAAAGGTAGTAGGAGCAGCACGAGGATGAAATGCGGGTGTATGAGCGGCGCCGTCGTCACCGGCCCGAATGGGTAGCTGCTAGACTCGCTAACCGGTTGTTCGTTCTCCGCCAGTCTGCCGGTGTGCCTTGGCACTTGGTCGAACAGGTCCGCGTCGGTAACGATGTCAAGCCAGAGCGGGTCGGTTCTGGGAACGTTGCGATGTTCGATTACCGCCGAGCGGCAGTCCGGACTTACGCTGATTGACGAGCTGTCCTTGAGTTCAAGCGTGCGCGTTGGCTTGGGTAGGTGCAGCTCGATGCGTGCCCTGTCGATCGGGCCGCCCACGCGAGCAACAGGAGGCAAGGTGATACGCGCCAGGTCCTCGTAGCGTCGGACTGCATTCTCGACCGTGTAGTCAATGACGTAGTGCCGCGTCTCATCGCTGGCGCGCGGGCTCCAACGCACTACCAGTTCACCTTCTTGCTTGGTGACAATCACATCCGGAATCTGGCCGGAGAAGCTAGCGCTCTGCTCGGTGAGGCGGTTTAGTCTTATGTGGATGCGCGGCGAAGATGTCGGAAGCGCAAGCTGTGTCTTTGGGTGCCGACCCTCGAACCGGCACATTATCTCGACGATGACCCGTGCGCTGCCATCCGGCGCCAGGTCCACCGTGCTTTGCACTGACGGTACCGATATGCGGGCCAGTGCCAGTGCCGGCAGCAGCAAGCCGAGCCAGCATCGCGCCACGACGTGATTATGAGCAATGGCAGGAGACCGTCAAGCTTCCAATGACAGCGCTGTGACTGCCTCGGTAAGGGGCGAAATTGACAGACCGCGAGCGGTGTGGCCTAATTACCTTCCCTTGAAACCGACGGAACTGCTCAAACCCGAGGTTGTGGCCAAACTCCGGTCAATTGACCTTGTTGCGCGGCTGGTGGTCGAAGGGTTTCTGGCCGGGCTGCACCGGTCGCCGTACAAGGGTTTCTCGGTCGAGTTCACCGAGCATCGTCAGTACCAGCCGGGCGATGAGCCGAAGCGGATTGACTGGAAAGTTTATGCCAAGACCGACCGGTTTGTGGTCCGCGAGTATGAAGAAGAGACAAACCTGCGGGCGTATCTCCTGCTCGATGCATCAGGTTCGATGGCCTACCGGTCTGGTGGCAAGGGCCGGGTTACGAAGCTCGAGTACTCAGGCTGGCTGGCCGCAAGCTTGGCCTATCTGCTTTTGCACCAGAAAGACTCATGCGGCCTCGTGACGTTCTCGGACAAGATTGACCGCTACGTGCCACCACGTTCGTCCGGTTCGCATCTTAATGTGCTATTGCACCAGCTTGCGGACACAAAGCCAGGCGGCGATACGAACATTGCGGGCACGCTGCACGGTCTGGCCGAGCGACTGAAGCGGCGTGGCCTCGTGATTGTCATCTCGGACCTGTGGGACAACCCGGCGGCAGTGCTCGCGGCCTTACGCCATTTTCGGTTTCGCAAGCACGAGGTGCTGGTCTTTCATATCCAGGACCCGAATGAACGGGCGTTCGACTTCCGTGGGCCAGTGTTGCTGCGCGATATGGAGTCAGGTCAGGAGTTGACTGTTGATGGCCGGATTGTGCGGCAGGAGTATCAGCGGACCTTCGACGCTTTCTTCACCCAGTTTGAGCGGGGCTGCCGCGAGGCGCGTATTGACTACCATCGCATTACAACCGATGCACCGTTCGACCGAGCGCTGTTCAGCTATCTGGAACACCGGCGCCGTATCAGGTAGAGGCGTGCAGTGACCTTTTTCATTACCTAGTCATAGCGAGCGGCGGAGGCATGATGTTTCGGTCAAGTCAGGGTCAGGGGCAGGGCTGATGGGTTTCGGTGCTGCTGGCTACCTGCCGCTCGTCGCGTTGGCCGCGGTCCCGCTTATCATTCATATCCTCAGTCGGTTGCGGCTGCGGCGGGCTGAGTTTCCGTCGCTGTTGCTTCTGGCAAGTGTTCAGCGGGAGCGATTCTCCTGGCTGCGGCTAAAAGAATTGCTGTTGCTACTTCTGCGGACACTGGCCTTGTTATTCCTGTTACTGGCGTTGTCGCGGCCGTTTCTGCGGGTGCGGTTGCCTGGGCTGGGACGAGCCGGTGATGTGGTGTTGCTGATTGACGATTCCTACAGCATGGGCTATGGCGGATGCTGGCAGCGGGCACAGGCGGCAGCGAGAGGGGTGTTGAGCGGGATGGGCAGTGGTCAGCGCGCAGTGGTGCTGACCGCAAGCAGCAGGGTTCTTGGCCGCAAGGAGGATGGGGACTGGCGGTCAGGTCGAGCCTGGCTTGGCCGGGTTGACTCGCTGCAGCCGTCGTATGCAGCGGTCGGTCTGCTGCCGGTGCTCGAACAGGTCGGCGGCTGGCAGGATGTGGAGGTTATCGTTATCACTGACCGGCAGCGGCGGGCGTTGGGCGACACTTGGCGTGTGCCTGTCGGTAGGCAGGTGACGCTCGTTGATGTTGGGTCAGAGAGTTTCGACAACGCCGGCGTAGCCAGAGTATTGATCGAGCCGAGGCTGGCATTGGCGGGTCGGCCAGTCCGGTTCCGGGCAGAGCTGGCTAACTACGGAGCGGTGGCGGTGACGCGTACGGCGGTGCTGCACGTCGGCGAACGGAGCGAGGAGAAGGTTGTCGGGATTCCGGCGCGCGGCAGCGTGAAGGTTGAGTTCGAGACCAGCTATCAGGAAAGCGTGCCGACGGTGGCTAGGGTCGAGCTGCTTACGGACTCGCTGGTTGCTGATGATCGGCGCTGGCGGGCAGTGACGCCGCTACGGCAGGTGCGAACTTTGGTTGTCCAGTCGCCAGCAGTGCCGGCGCGATATGTTGTCAGTGCCTTGGGCGATGACTCGGCAGCCTTGTTTGACCTGACCGTTGTCAATAGTGCCGAACTAGGCCGGCAGGACCTGAGTCGGTACGGTATTGTTGTCGTCACCGATGCGGCAGCACTGGCGGCGGCTGACTGGGCTAGATTGCGGTTCGGGGTCGAATCAGGGGTAGGGCTGCTGGTCTTTGCTGGAACCGCGCCAGAAGACTCGTTGGCCGGCCAGGGCTTGGTCAGTTTTGCCGGTACGGTGCGGTCGGCCGGATTTGCGACGATTGCTGAGTGGGATACGCTCCATCCGGCGCTGGAACTGCTGCGCGGGCCTGACCTGGCCAGCGCCAGGATTTTTGCTCATGCCCGGGTGAGAATCGGGGCTGGGCGAGTGCTGGCCCGGTTGAGCGATGGTGAGCCGTTCATGGTTCAGTTAGCCACCGGTAGGGTAATGGTTCTGGCAGCGGCGCCGGTTCCGGAGGGAACCGATCTGGTCTATAAGGCGGCGTTTGTGCCGTTGCTGCATCGGACTTTGGCCTGGCTGGCAAGCGCAGACCTGGCGGCCGAGTATCTTGTTGGAGATACAATAAGAGCGGTCATTGCAGGCGATGAGGCGGCAGTGACTGGGCCAAGTCGGCGCTACGCTGTCGAGCCGCAGTGGGTGGGAGGCAGGGCCGAGATTCTGTTCGACCGGACCGACGAACCGGGGCCGTATCAGTTCGGCAATCGGCTGTTGGCCGTGAACGTGCTGGCTGAGGAAGGGAATCTTGAACGGGCGTCAACCGCTGAGCTGGCCAAACGCAATTTCCTGGTCAGGACCGGTATCGAGCAAGGTGCCTCGGACCTGACCGTGCTCTTGCTCTATCTCGCCGCGCTGGCCTGGGCTCTGGAGCTACTGCTGCTGCTCTAAGTCGAGGCTAGAGATAGACGCCGGTGTGCAGGTAGTTAACGTAGCGGCGGAAGATTGTCTCGTCTTCGAGAATCGAGACGCGGGAGATAATGACCATGCCTGGCTCGGCGTGGACCTTCAGTCCATAGGCCTGGTGGCCAGGTTCGCGAACGGTAAAGCCAGTTTCGTAAACTTCTTCAGCTTTCTGGTAGCCACGACCGGTCACCTGCTCCATAAACCAAGCGAGATTGTCGGCGACAGCGCTGAGGATGTTGGCGAGCAGCATCTGGCTTTTGATCGGGATACGGATTACCTCACCGCCGTGCGCACGGGAGTCCACCACTGTGGCCCGGTCAACGTCAACGAGCTGCCGGAGCGACGAGAGCGGGAACGGTTCCATCACAGCCTCAATCTAGCCGCGGATTGCGCCTAGTCAAGCACTGGTCAGTCGGGCGCTTCCATGCCGGCGAGCCAAGCATAGACCAGCGCATTGCCGGTCATATTGGCAATCAGTGAGTATTCGTTGGGCTGGTGGGCCTGGCCGGCACAGCGACCCCAGACCACGGCTGGGATTCCACGGCGGCGAAAGAGCGCAGCGACAGTTCCACCGCCGATGCCCCGAGTGAAAGGCTCAACTCCGAGCAGGGTGCGGACAGCCTGGGCGAGCAGGCGAACAATCGGTGCGTCGGCACTGGTCGGTGGTGCGGCCTGGGCAAACTGTTCGGTGCCAACCCGTATCTCAACACCGAATTGGGCCGCAACCTGTGCAGCAATCCGTTGGGTATCGGCCAAAAGGTCAGCGAGCTGGTAGCAGGGCAGCATTCGACAGTCGAGATAGAAGATATCCTCGCCGGGAATCGTGTTGATGTTGGGAACGTTGGCCTCTTTCTTGGTCGGCTCGATAGTCGAGACCGGTGGTGAAAAGAGGGTATCCTCAGCGTTGTATTTCTCGTGTAGCTCCTGGTCGAGGCGAACGAGCAGGTTAGCGCCAGCCCGGTGGGCATTGCGGCCGTGATGGGGCGTTGAGCCATGGGTCTGGCGGCCAATGATTGTCAGTTTGAGCCAGGCGATGGACTTCTCGGCAATCTCCAGCAGGCTACCATCTTCGTTGCCGGCGTCAGGAACCAGCACTAGGTCAGTAGGCTGGCAGAGCCGATGGTTGTCAAGGAGCCAGCCGACGCCATAGTCAGAGCCAGTTTCCTCGTCGGCGACGAGCATCAGGGCAACGTCGTGAACCGGCGTCAGCCCGAGGTCAATCAGGGCCTTGAGCGCATAGATGGAGGCAACCATCTCCTGCTGGTTGTCCTCAACGCCACGACCGATTATCTTGCCGTCTTTGACCGTAGCGACGAATGGGTCGGTGTGCCAAAGTTCGGCCGGGCCGGCGGGCACGATGTCAAGGTGGGTCATTATCCAGAGGGTGCGGTTGCGCTGCTGGCCAGGAAGCCGGGCAACAAGGCTGGGGCGATAGCCACAGCGAGCGCGTTGGTCAGGAGCGCGGTACTCGGTCACTTCCAGCCCGAAGCTGGTGAGCAGCGGTAGAAGAAAGTCAACTCTGGCCTTCTCGCCTTCGCCACCATTAGCCGGACTGATGGCGGGCAGCGCGACAAGTCGCCGCTGCAGTTCGATCATCTCTGGTTCCAGCTCGGCAATGCGCTGACGCAGCCGGTCGAGTGTTGGTTGGTCCCACATGTTAGTTCCTTTGTTTGGTGCTGAGAGCAAGAGTAATGCTTGCCCAAACCGGGCGTAAGTCAAGACTGGCGTCGGATTGACACTTTCCGGAGTCTGCCTAAGATAGCGGTGATGCGATTCCTCCAATGGCTGGCAGCCGATATTCCCTTGAAGGTGACGGCCCTTTTGCTCTCGCTTTTGGTCTGGGCCTATGCCGCGCTCGACCGAACCTACACCGTGGCTTTGGCAGTGCCGGTGGTGCTGACGAAGACCGATGCTCGTCAGATACTGGTAGCGGTTGAACCAAGCGAGGCCACGGTGACACTGTCTGGACGGGGCAAGGACCTCGTCAATCTGCGGCCAAAGCAATTGCGGTTTCTACTAGGCCGAGTTGAGTCGCGGCTGGGCCGTAAGCAGGTGAAGCTTACTGCGGCCGAGCTGAACCTGCCGCCAGGTGTCACCCTGACGGCAATCGAACCGGAGTATGTCGAGCTGCACGTCAATGAGGCGTCGGTGCGGGTCGTGCCGGTCCAGGTGCCGTTGAAGGGTCAGCCAGCGAGCAACACGATGGTGACAGTCAACCGGCCACCAGCAACAGTCCGATTGCTTGGGCCAGAGAGCGAACTGCGGACGATAACCAGCGTGAACACCGAGACGTTAGACCTGGCGCGAGTCAGCGGACCGGGCACGGTGCGGCTGCGAGTTGTGCCACCTGGTCCGGCTTTTGTCACTGAGCCGGAGTCGGCTGACATAGCGGTAGTGGTTGAGAAAGAAGCAGCTCGCATCTTTCTCGGGGTGCCGGTGCGAGTCGTGGGGCCGGCCGGTCGCCAGGTCGAAATTGAGCCGAACGAGGCTCAGATTGCAATCGCCGGCCCAGCGCACAGTATTGACTCGCTGCAAAATGAGCAGATAACCGCTCAGGTGAAAGTGGCCGGCCTGGGCCCGGGTGACTATCGGCTGGCAGCCGACATCCTCCTGCCGCCCGGATACCGAGTCGTCAAGTGCGAGCCGCAGCTCTTTGACGTCACGGTCCGGTAAGCGTGGTTCGAAGTAGAACTGACGACTGCGGATACCAGACGATAACGGACCAAGACGTAAATACCAAGCTGACGCTCGGTATCGAGACTTCGTGCGATGAGACTGCGGCAGCAGTCCTCGATGGTCTTACCAATGTTCGCTCCAGCGTCGTCTCGTCCCAATACGTCCATGCGGAGTTTGGTGGGGTTGTGCCCGAACTGGCAGCCCGCGCCCACATGCGGATGATACTGCCGGTGATGAACGCGGCCCTGGAGCAGGCCGGGGTGCGGCTTGCAGACATCGGGCTCGTGGCCGTCACCTATACGCCCGGGCTGATGGGTGCGCTCCTGGTCGGACTACCATTTGCCAAGGCGCTGAGCTTTGGCCTGGGAATACCGTTTGTGGGCGTCAATCACCTGGAGGGCCATATCTTTGCCCTCCGGCTTGAGAAGCCAGAGCTTAGGCCGCCGTTTCTTGCTGCTGTGCTTTCGGGTGGGCACACCGAGCTACTGGTCGTTGAGGACTGGTGCCGGTACCGGCAGCTTGGCTCGACGATTGACGATGCCTGTGGTGAAGCGTTCGACAAGGTGGCCAAGCTACTGGGGCTGCCCTATCCGGGTGGGGTGCAGGTTGAACGGCTGGCGCGGGAAGGCCGGTGCACGATCGAGTTCCCGATTCCTGACCCAGGCGGGCTGGACTGGAGCTTCTCCGGACTGAAGACTGCGGTGCTCTACTACCTGCGCGACAATCCCGGGGCAGCAAAGGCCGACGTCGCCGCGTCTTTCCAGCGGGCAGCGGTTGCTTCCATCACCAGGCGCGTAGTGCAGGGGTTGAAACAGACCGGACTGGGAACGCTGGGCGTGTCCGGTGGGGTGGCGGCCAATGGCTACCTGCGCGAGCAGCTAGCCGATATTGCTGACCGTTACGGGGTTCAGCTTGTAATTCCCAGGGTGCAGTACTGCACCGACAATGCGGCAATGATTGCCGCGGCTGGGGTTGAGCGGTTCAACCGCTTCGGCCCGTCCGGTCTCGACCTTGCCGCAGCCGCCCGCACCGCGCTCGCCTGAGCGCGCATTCACCACCAAGACACTAATGGCCGCAGGCTGGCCACGCGGGCGATTCTAGTGAGCAGCGCCGCAAACACGGTTGAGGTCGCGGGCAAGGCGGATGACGTGCTTGATGTCTGAGAGTGGGTCAGCACGGCGGAACACGCCGAGTTTCACCGTTTGCTGGGCGAGCGCTTCGAATATCGCTAGATTGCGCCGAAAGTCGGCCGGCTCGGACAACTGCTCAACCTCAAACCGCTCCAGCGCGGGCGTCTTCTTGACCACGTAAGTGGTATTGCTGAATGGCCGGCGAAGTCAAGCCGCCGCCGCGACTGACCACTAAGGTCGCCAAGACGGCGCCAAGAAGACCAAGTGAGGGTTAGGAGCAGGAGAGACATCATGCACCACCAGGACACCAAGGCACAAAGGGGTAGAGGTGGTGCTGGTGACGGGATGGGAGAAGGGCGGGAATGGGTTCTCGGTTGAGATTGGTTTTGAGATGGGACAAGGCTCGGGCAGGGAGCTTGGCGGAGGTCGGGGGTAGGGCCGGTTGGAAGTTCCGGCATAGGGCTTGGGACCAGTCAGTGGCAGGGACTGTGGATAGGAGTTTGGGAGTTAGTCTGGAGAGAGCCCCGGAGAGTAGGCCAGATCAGGGATTGGGGATGAGTCCTGCAGAGGGTTGGTGGAGGTTCGTGGCAGAGGCCGAGACAAAGAGCCTAGAGAGCGACCCGGGGGACTAGGGATATCTCAACGGCTGTAATTGGCTAACTGATTTGTTTGCTGTTGGTTAGACGCAGAGAAAGTTGAACGGTGGCTATAAGATTTAGTATAATAGTCTGTGGCGCGTGCGCGAGTGATGTTTGAGTTTCCGGCCGAGTTGGCAGCGAGGCTGCGGCAGGTGCGGCTGGCTGCTGGGCTGACGCAAGCGCAGGTTGCAATGCTGATGGGCCGACAGGGCCGTGGTGCGTGGAATGTGGTGGCGAGGCTGGAGAGCGGGCGCGTCCGGTATCCTTCGCTCGGGCTCGTGCTTGATTTCCTGCGGGCGTGTCGGACTGATGTTGGGGCGATTCTGGATATTCTTAATGATTACTGCCGTCGGCCAGTGGCTGGACAGGAGCAGGCTCAGGAGGAAGTGCAGGCGCTGGTTGCCGGATTGCCAGAGCCGGTGCGGGCAGCAGTGCTGAAGTATGACCGTAAGACGGCGCTTCTGTTTCGAAACGATGGTCGGTTGCGTGTGCCGGATTATGAGTTACCGCCAGGGCGACGGGTGTGGTTGCAGTATGAGCTGCCAGAGCAGCGGCTGGCCCGGGTGCGACGGATGGCGAACAGTCGGTTGATTGCTTATGAGTTGGAGCAGGAGTTGAAAAGGGTGCTGGCCCCGTATTGGGCATCGCTTTCGCCGGCAGACCGGTTGTTTCTGCTACGGCAGGCGGTAGGTGTGCTGGCGGTGCGGCTCAGGCCGGGTTCGGCGCGGCGCTGGAGAGCACTGGAGCGGGCAGCGGTGCGGGTTGGGTTTGCAGGTAGGAAGGAGCTGGAACTGGCACGGAAGCTGGCTGAAGAGGTGTATGCTGACCTACAGGCGGCTGGGCTGGTGGAGGAGCTGCGGTCAGGGCCGCCGATTCGGATTGCCGGGAATGGGCTGCGGAGCGCGGCCGCATTGCGGCGAGACCAGGAGCGAAAGGAGGTGAAGGCGGCAATGGAGGAATACGGCCGAAAGCGGTATCTATTCCAGCTTGCGCTACGGCAGGCTGGTGAGGCGGTGGGGGTTGAGAGTGCTGATGAGCCGGCGCGGGACTGGCTGGCGAGGACGCTAGCGTGGCTCTTGGTTGACTCTGACCCGGAGAGTGCGACGATGGAGCAGACTCTGGCTGAGCTTGGCCGGACAACCGGTCGGCCTGAGCTGGTGCAGCGGGTCGCAGCGGCGCTGGTGGCGAAGTTCGAGGAGATACGCGACAGGCGGCCGGTTCCGCCGGCAAGAGGAGAAGCAGGAGAGGCAGAGGACACGAGCCAAGAGCCAAAAGTCAAGGGCCAAGAGGCAGGGGGCAAGCGGCAAGATGGATAAGGCTGGGGTGTCGGAAGTTGACGGTGGAGGCGGCTCGGTTAGAATTGCACGCGCAGACCGATGAAGATTCTTCCCGTCTATTCAAGGCAATTGGCAAGCCACCGGCGAGGGCGCCGGTGAAGAAGTTTCTGCGCGCCGAGCCAGTCTGTTTGGTTACGCCCAAGGGGCACCGGTTTACCATTATCAAGCAGTTCTGCAAGGGCTGCCGCATCTGTGTTGATTTCTGTCCAACGGGGACGCTCGATCTCGATGACCGGTTCAAGGTTACGGCACTCCATCCGGACCGGTGTATCGGCTGTCGGATGTGCGAGCTGCGGTGTCCGGATGCGGCGATATATGTGCGGAAGGGAGAAAGGGCGGAGGGAGTCAAGGGCCGAGATGCAGAAGCCAAAAGTCAAAGTGAGGGCGAGGAGAGAGGCGAGAGGCAAGATGCGAGACTGCCGAGTGCTGGAGGGGACAGGGCATGACGCAGCTACTGTCGGGTAACGAGGCCTGCGCGATTGGTGCGGTGCGAGCTGGCGTGCGGTTCTTTGCCGGTTACCCGATTACGCCTTCAACCGAGATTGCCGAGTATTTGGCGCGGGAGCTACCGAGGATTGGTGGCACGTTCATCCAGATGGAAGACGAGATTGCCTCAATCTGTGCGATGAATGGGGCGACTGCTGCTGGTGTCAAGGCAATGACGGCAACTTCCGGGCCGGGGTTCTCTTTGATGCAGGAGGGGATTGGCTATTCAATTATGGCGGAGCTGCCGTGTCTGATTGTCAATGTGATGCGCGGTGGGCCGGCAACCGGTACGCCGACGCGGACATCACAGGGCGATGTGATGCAGGCGCGGCACGGCACGCATGGTGACCATCCGATTGTGGCGGTCTGTCCCTGGAGTGTGCGCGAGTGTTTTGACCTGACCGTGGCTGCGGTCAATGTCTCAGAGCGGCTGCGGATACCGGTGATTGTCCTGATGGATGAGATTGTTGGGCACATGCGCGAGGCGGTGGAGCTGCCCGAGCAGGTGACGGTCTGGCAGTCAGATAAGCCGAAGGTGCCAGCAGACCAGTATTATCATTACGACGACTCGAACAACTACGATGCCCGAATTGCCAGTTTTGGCGAGGGGTACCGGATTCATCTGACCGGCCTGACGCACCGCAAGGACGGCTTTCCTACTGACGACCCGGAGATTATTCGCTGGAACATGGACCGGCTGCGTCGGAAGATTGACGACAATCGCGGCTGGCTCTGGGACATCGCCTATGAGGACATCGGAGCGGAGACAGTGATTGTCTGCTACGGCAGCGCGGCCCGTTCGGCAATGGAGGCTAAGCGGCAGTTCGAGCAGAAGACCGGTCGGCGGGTCGGGATTCTGCGGTTGCGGATGATTTGGCCGTTTCCAACCGGCCGGCTGATTTCACTGCTGCGCAGTGCGCGGCGGGTGATTGTGCCGGAGATGAATCAGGGGCAGTTGCGGCGGACAATCGAGCGGACGGTCAGTCGTAATGTGCCGGTGATATCGGTGCTCCGCTATGACGGCGAGATGCTGACGCCGGAAGAGATAATCGAGGCAATCTAGAGGATGACGGGCTCAGAAGGGCACATGGCGAACGACGGATACGGTATCGAGGGACTGGGTAGCGAGTGTGGCGAAGCGCTCGACCTGCTGCGCTATTTTCGGGTAGATGAGCGCCTGCCGCATATCCTCTGCCCGGGCTGTGGCATCGGCACGGCAATGAACACGGTGGTGCGGGCGTTCATTGAACTCGGAATCAGCCAGGACGAGCTCTGCGTTGTCTCGGGTATTGGCTGCTCGTCGCGGATTTCTGGCTATCTTGACTGCGACACTTTCCACACCCTGCATGGCCGGGCCTTGCCTGCAGCGACCGGGGTAAAGTTGGCCAAGCCAGAGCTGAAGGTGGTCGTATTCGGCGGTGATGGCGACATGCTGGCGATTGGCGGTAACCACTTTATCCACTCGGCCCGGCGCAATCTCGACCTGACCGTGTTCGTGCTGAACAATTTCACTTACGGGATGACCGGTGGCCAGTATTCGCCGACGACGCCGACAAACGAGAAGGCGGCTACTGCGCCGTTCGGCAATGTCGAACGTGACTTTGATACCTGCTTTATGGCGCGGGCAACAGGGGCGATGTTTGTTGCCCGCAGTACAACCTTCCATGTCGCGCATCTGAAGAAGATGGCCAAACTGGCGATTGGCAAGCGCGGCTTCAGCGTCGTCGAGATTATTTCGCAGTGCCCGACTTTGTATGGGCGGCATCAGGGGCTGGGCGACGCGGTGAAGATGTTGGAGTGGATTCGGGACCGAAGTGTTGATGTGAGCAAGGTTGCTGACCCGTGGCAGGTGCAGGACAAGTTTGTCATCGGCGTGCTCCACGACCGGGAAGAGGTGCCGCCCTATACTCAGTTGTACGAGCAGGTGCGCCGGAAGGCCCAGGGCAAGGAATGAGGATAAAGCCAGTGGCGAGAGTACCGAAGACGAAGCGCCGAGTCGCGGCGGCGAAACAACAATGAAGGTCGAAATCAGGCTGGCTGGGACTGGTGGGCAGGGTGTGATTTTAGCGAGCGTGATTCTGGCCGAGGCCGCTGGCGTCCACGAGGGTCGGCAGGTTGTTCAGACTCAGAGCTACGGGCCGGAGGCGCGGGGTGGCGCGTCGAAGGCTGATGTTATCATCGCCGATGAGCCGATTCTCTTTCCCAAGTGCCGCAAGCTCGATGTGCTGGTGCTACTGAGTCAGCAGGCGGTTGACCGTTACATCGAGGACCTCAAGCTGCGCGGCACTGCCATCACCGACAGTTTCTACGTCCGCGAATGTCCACGTGAGAATGCCATCTGTCTGCCGATGGCGGAGACGGCGCGGCGTGAACTCGGGCGCGAGCTTTTCACGAATATCGTCATGCTGGGAGCGCTTGCCCGAGTGACGAATGTTGTCAGGCTACAGTCGCTGGAACGGGCAGTGGCCAGCCGGGTGCCGCCGAAGACGCTGGAAGTGAACCACCAGGCTCTGCGGCGCGGCTGGGAGATTGCCGAACAGGCGTTGGCCAAGCGGTAGCGAAGATGAGCCGGCCCGAGCCGACAATCCAGGGCCGTGTAAACGAACTGTTGGTCGGTCGGGTCTGGAACGAGCCCGGAGCTAAGGTCAGGCTGATTCAGACTCACACCTCGTGGGTTTTCCTTACTGGCACTCACGCCTACAAGGTCAAGAAGCCGGTCAACTTCGGTTTTCTTGACTATACGACGCTGGCCGCGCGGCAGTTCTTCTGCCACGAGGAGTTCCGGCTCAATCAGACGCTCTCACCCGATATCTACCTGGCGGTATTGCCACTGGTGGTCAGGCGCGGACAGGTGCGGCTGGGTGGTTCGGGCCGAGTGATTGACTATTGTCTGGCGATGAAGGAGCTGCCGCAGGAATGGATTATGACCGAGCAACTGGCCCGCGGCCGGGTGCGCTATGAGCACATTGACCAGATTGCCCGTTCGATTGCCGAGTTCCATTCCCGGGCCGAGCGCGGCCCGCAGGTTGCACAATACGGCAGTTCGGAGATTATCAAACTCAACTGGGATGAGAACTTTGCCCAGACACTGGAGTTTCGCGGCAAGACAATTACCTATCGTCAGTTCGATGAGATTAAGCGGGCAGTTGATCGGTTCGTCAGCGAGCACCGTGGGTTCTTCCGGCGGCGGCGCGAGGCAGGATTTGTCCGGCGCTGCCACGGTGACCTCCATTCTAAGAACATCTTTGTTGACGACCGAGTGTACATCTTCGATTGTATTGAGTTCAATCCCCGTTTCTCCTGTTCGGATGTGGCGGCAGAGATTGCCTTCATGGTGATGGACCTTGAATATGCCGGCCGCAAGGACCTGGCCAGCTACTTTGTCGAGCGCTATCTCGTCTATACTAAGGATACCGGCCTGCTGCGGTTGCTTGACTTCTACAAGTGCTACCGGGCTTATGTCCGGGGCAAGGTGACTAGTTTCAACCTCAACGATCCGGGGATATCGGCTGATCAGAAGGAGCAGGCACGCAAGACCGCGCGACGTTACTTCGAGCTTTCCCATCGCTATGCCCAGGCCCTTTTTGCCCAGCCCCGGCTGGTGGTGATGATGGGCCTGCCAGGTGTGGGTAAGACCTATGTGGCGCGCAAGCTGGCTGACCGGATTGGCGCGTTCCATGTCCTTTCTGACTCGGTGCGCAAGCAACTGCTCGGCATACCGATTGAGTCAAAGCGGTTCCAGGGCTATAACCAGGGCATCTACAAGGGGAACATCGGCAAGAAGACCTACGATGAGATGATGCGGCGGGCAGGAGTCTATCTTGCCGCCGGGCACAGCACGATAATGGATGCGACATTTCTCCATCCCGACTCGCGGCGGCGGGCGGTCGAGCTGGCCAAACGACACAAGGTGCCCTACCTCTTTGTGCTCGCCGACTGTCCGGAGCGCATCGTTCGCTCTCGGCTTCGCCACCGCTCAATCGAGCATTCGTTCTCCGACGCCAACCTGGAGGTCTATCGGGCGATGAAGAGTCGGTTCCGGCCACCTCGGCCCAGCCGCCATCTGGTTCGGATTGACACAACCCAACCGTTGTCCGTCTCACTGGCCAAGATTGAGCAAGCACTACTTCATATCTGACGCTCACCTTGGCGCCGGAACCGGCAACACGGAGCAGAAGCTCTTTCGGTTCCTCGACTCACTTTGCGGTCGGGCTGACTCGCTCTACATTCTTGGCGACCTCTTCGAGTTCTGGATTGAGTATGGTCGAGCAATACCCAAGGTCGGATTCCGGGCGCTGTCGTTGCTCGATGAGCTGCACCGATCAGGGACGACGATTGGTTACCTCAAAGGTAACCACGATTTCTGGTTCAAGGACTTTCTCTGGCGCGAGTTCGGGGCCCGGGCTGAGGACGAGCTTGATATCACGCTCGACGGCAAGCGGCTTTACCTTGCTCATGGCGACGCCCTGGACAAGGGTCTTGTTCCTCGTTTCTTTCGCCGGCTAGTGCGTAACCCGGTGAACGGGTTTCTCTACTCGCTGCTTCATCCTGACCTGGGGATTGGTCTGGCCCAGCGAGTGGCCGAGCGAAGTCGGCAACTGACGGCCAAACCTTATCTGCTCCAGGCAATGACTGTGTTCGCCGAGACCAAGCTGGCGGCCGGCTTTGATGCGGTCGTACTTGGACACTCGCATGCACCTCTGTTGCGTCGGCTCGGCAATGGCATTTACCTAAACACCGGTGATTGGATAGTCCATTCGAGCTATGGCCTGCTCTGCGACGGCCAGTTCCAATTAATGGAGTTCGACGGCTGATGGCGGTCACCGGTTCGTTTGCCAAGGCTACTCGGGACGGTGCTTGGCACGGAACAAGGGCATTTCTGAAGCTGATGCTGATCGTCGGGCCGGTCTATACGCTGGTCACGTTCCTCAAGTACACGCCGGTGATTCGCGTCTTTGCCCAGTTCATGGCCCCGTTCATGAAGTATTTTGGTCTGCCTGGTGAGGCAGCACTGGCGATGATTCTCGGCAACGTCATCAACCTTTATGCCGGGCTTGGTGCAATCACTGCCCTTCATATCAACAGCTCGCAACTGACCGTGCTCAGTCTGATGCTGCTGCTATCGCATTCCCAGATACTTGAGACTGCGGTTTTCTTTCAAATTAGGGCCAAGTGGTGGCTGCTTTGGGCAATTCGACTTGCTGTTTCGTTTGCTGCTGGCATCGGTCTTTCTCGGATACTCGTGCGCACTGACGTGCTGGGCTCAGCCGATGCAGCCCGCCTGGCGGCGATGGCCCAGTTGCGTTTCTCTGGGCTGGGCCCGGCCCTGAGTGGCTGGGCACGTGGCTTGTTTGATACCGGTCTGAAGATGTTGCTGGTGCTGGTGGCCATCTTTGTGGTGCTGGAGTGGGCGCGGCGCTACGACTGGCTTGAGCGCATCCTGCGGGCAATCAGCCGCGTCACTCGTTTCTTTGGCCTGAAGAAGGAAGCCGGAATGCCGTGGCTCGCGGGTAATGTGTTCGGCATTGTCTTTGGAGCTGGAGTTATCACTGAAAGTGTGCGCGAAGGACAACTCGACTCAAAGCAGGTGACCCTCGTCGCCACGTTCCTCGCTCTCTGTCACGGGTTGTTCGAGGACACCGCGATATTCATGGTCATTGGCACTGACACTCTCCACGACAAGCTTGTTCGGTTGTTCTGGATAATCGTGCCGCGGCTGGTGCTGGCCGCAATTGTTACTTGGGTATTGAGCAAAGTGCTGAAAGAGCCGGTGCCAGTAGAGGCTGACCGTCAGAACCCAGCCGGTAAGCAGGGATAGACCGCAGCCGAGCAGCATCCGTAGCTAGAAATGAGGCGGGCCGGGTGACCGGCCCGCAAGTCGGTAATCGGAAATGGATAAGTGTCGGCTAGAAGTGAGTGTGGGCGAAGAACTCCTGCCGAAGGTTCTCCATCAGTTTGGGCCGCTGGTCGTAGAGCCGGCGCAGCTTCCGCTTCTTGTGATTGGCAAGGGCGTAGTGCGTCAGAATCGGTAGGACGATAGTTGAGTCGGCGTAGCAGACAATGGCATCGGGCAGCTGGTTTGGATCAACCTTGCCCCAGCTTACGGCTTCGTGTGGGGTGGCACCGGACAGACCGCCGGTATCGGGCCGAGCATCAGTAACCTGGAAGAAATAGTCCTGGCCGTATTCCTTTATCATTAGGACTTCCTGAATCTGGGGTTCGGTCTGGAGCATGAAGTTCTTGGGGCTGCCGCCGCCAATCAGTACAACCGCGTGTTTGCCACCAGAGCGTTTAGCAGCCAGCACGTAGGAGGTGGTCTCATTGACGTCAATCGAAGGGTTGATGCGGAGCTTCAAGCCCTTCAGTTCGAGGCCGGCGATGTTCATGCCGATGGTAGAATCGCCTGGCGAGCTCGTGTGAATTGGAACGCCGCAGCGGTAGGCGGCAGCGAGTACCGAGACGTCACGGTTGCCGCTCTTACGTTCCCATTCGGCAGCGTAGCGACCGAGGAGATAGTAGAACTCGGCGGTGCCCATCTCTTTCTGAAACTCGGGCTGGACCAGGATTGTGCGCAGTATCTTGTCGGTCTCCATCAAGCAGTCGGTATAGCCGAGGAAGATGTCGTAGATGCGGACGACGTCGTTCTGGCGCAGGTCGGTGTCGTCAACAATGTGGGAGCCGACGTGAAGTGGCAGGTTGAAGGCGAAGTGGAGGTCGTGGTACATGTTGGCGCCAGTGGCGACAATCCAGTCAACAAAGCCGGCCTTGATTAGCGGCACGATGCAGGAGCAGCCGAGGCCAGCCGGGGTAAGGGCACCGGCCAGGCTCATGCCGACGGTTGTGTCCGGGGCGAGCATCTTCTCGACGAAGAGCCGGCAGCCCTGACGCAGCCGGGCAGCATTGTAGGCAAGGAAGGCATCGTCCATCAGCCGGCTAATGCTCTCCTTGCCGGTGATGCCTTTGGGCAGGATGCGCTGGCCGCTCAGGTATTGCTGCTTGTGGGGACACTCGCGTTCGCGCAGCCACTCCGGAACCTCAGAGAGGTCACGGCGCATGCGCGGAGAAACCGCCGGCTTGCTGGCGGCGCCTTGACTCGATAGACGACGTTTGCTCATGTTGCTCCTTCAAGGAACAAGAATTGCTTTGGCTGGTGGTATGCCGTTGAAACTCGTGGCATGGGCAATAGAGTAGGCACCGATATTCTGGGCATAGACCAGGTCACCGGGTTCAAGTTCGGGCAGTTCCTCGTCGCTGGAGATGATGTCGAGCGAATCGCAGGTCGGGCCGGCAAGGGTGCTCAACTGGGTGGGGCCGCGCTTGAGCACATTGAACTGGTACTTGCAGTGGTCAAAGATAGTGCCAGAGAGCGCGCCATAGACGCCGTCGTCGAGGAAGTACCAGTGCTTGTTGTTACGGATTGATTTGCCGATGACGCTCAGCAGCAGGAATGACGAGGGGCCGACTAGGGCCCGGCCCGGCTCAGCGATGATGCGGAGATTCGGCTCAAACAGTCGGTCCATCTCCATGCGCATGGCCGGGGCCATGGCAGCAAACCAGTCGTCATCACTGTCAAAATGGCGAATGGGAAAACCACCACCAATGTCAATCAGTTCAATGGGCAGACCCTTGCGGGCTGCGTCGTTGACGATTATCTTGGTCAACTCGAAGGCTTCAAGGTAATTGGAGCCATGGGTGCACTGGGAGCCGACGTGGAAACAGACGCCGACCGGTTGCAGACCGAGTCGTTTGGCCTTGAGTAAAAGCGGGACCGCGTCAGCCGGCTCAGCGCCAAACTTGAGCGAGAGCTCAACAATCGAGCCAACATTGGGCACCTTGATGCGCACCAGCACTCGGGCCTTGGGTGCATGACGGGCAATCTTCTGGAGCTCATACTCGGAGTCGAACGTCATCAGGTTGACCCGTTGCTTGGCAGCAAACTCGATAGCGGCGTCGCTCTTCATCGTGTTGGCGAAGATGAGTCGGTCCGGCGTAGCGCCGGCTGCCAGCGCCCATTCGATTTCCGGCACTGAGGCAACATCAAACCCAAGGCCAGCACCGGCCAGCAGCTTGAGCACGTTTGGATTAGGATTGGCCTTGACCGCATAGAACGGCTCGACCCGCGGTAGCAGCTTGCGAAAGCGGGCGACCTGGGCAAGCAGCAGGGTACGGGATATGACAAAGAGCGGTGTGCCGTGCTTTTGGGCCAGCTTAGGGAATGATTTGCGGAGCTGGCTCAGATAGGTGCGCGATACCATTGGTTACTCCGTTTGGTCTTGTCGGACTGCCGGGTGGCGATTACACGATAGCGTCCATTCAAGCAGGAATGGACGCGAAGTCAAGCAGAAGCGGTGGCTAGCGCATTAGGTCATCGGGTTCGTCGATTTCTTCGGTTGTGGTGCGGCGCCGTTCAGGCCGGTAGTTATTGAAGTTCCAGGTGAGGCCAAGCGAGAAACTCGGGGCCTGAGCGCGCTGAAAGCGGAACCGGGTGTAGAAGTCGTAACCATCGCCACCAGCGGTCCCGCCGTGGCCGGATGTGCCGAGGAGGTCTTGGGCTTGGAGCGTGAGTGAGAGCCGGCGTTGGAGCAGTTGTTGCCGAATTGAGGCACCAGTCATCAGGAAGCCATCTTGGGTTCCCTGAGCAGTGGCGCTGGGACCGGAATAGCGGCCGAAAAGCTGGATTCGCATGTCGGGCAGCGGTCGGATTTCGAAGCCGAGATTGGTCTGCCAGTTGAGGCTGGTTGTGTCGAAGGAGCGACCATTGGCGGTGCCAGCGAGACGATAGTTGGAGATGTCACCGGTCAGGTTTAGACCAAGCCACCGGTTAAGCATCACATAGGCTACAAGCTCGGCACCAGTGGCTTGGCTACTGCCGACATTGGCCGGTTGGCGCAGAAAGACCTGGGGCGCATAGACCGATGTCAGTTCGTCAATGACGTTGCTGGTGCGGCGATAGTAGCCCTCGATTGTCAGGCGGCCAATCGGCAGCGGCACCTGCCAGCCCAGTTCGAAAGCGTCAATGTATTCGGGCAAGAGCGCCGGATTGCCCTGACGGATGAGCCGGGGATTCCACCAGACCGCCAGTGGCTGCAGCTGCCAGGGGCCGGGCCGGTTGATACGGCGGGTGTAGCTGGCCATTACTTCGTGTTGTTCGCCAAATGAGTATGAGGCGTGGAGACTCGGGAACAGGTCAATCGCTGTAACGCGAACAGTACTGTCTTGGTCAACTACGCGAATGTTGCGCAGCGACCGCTCGCCGCGAAGACCAAGCTTGATGCCGAAGGGTTTGAAGCTGGCGGCGTAGGTAGCATAGATGGCGTGGACATCGTCGGCACTCATAACTTGATGGCTGTAGGCAGGCGCAAGCTCATAGGAGTCGGTGGCTGGGTTGTAGCGATAGTTGGTGGTAGAGTCGCGACTCCGTTGCAGTCCAGAGCTCCAGCCAGCCTCGAGGCGGTCGGCTTCACGCAGCGGCAGTGTGTAATCAACGGTGATGTTGAGCCGGTTACTCGGACCGTCTTCGGTTGTCTTCTGGCCGCTAGTAATCACTCCGGTTGATTCCTGATACTGGGTTGAGTACTCGCCAATATCGCGGCGCCGGAACTCAAGCCGGGTGATGAGGTCGTGGCCCTGGCGGCCAAAGTTGTGGCTTTCGTCAGCGTTGAGCGACCAGAACCAGCCGCCCCGCCGGTTAGTGTCGCCAGTTGCGAAGATGCTGGTGTCGGCGGCCGGACGAACTATCTGGGTGTCGATCGAGGTCGAGACGCCGCCGCCAGAGCGCCGGCCGAGATTACCGGTGATGCTGATGCGATCGTTCTGGCCAAGCCCAATGTCGCCGCCGGCCCGGATGCCGAACGGATAGCCGCCACGCTGCATCGAGCCGGTGGAATAGACGTAGGTCGTGTCGCCGGACGTATCGCGAGTCCAGGCTTCGGCGCGACGCTGGCCAGGAAAAGCCCGGCGGTTGAAGTCGGCGCCGGCAAAGAGATTGAGATTGCCATCGCGCCAGCCGAGTTGGAAGTCGCCGCCGTAGCTGCCTTCGGTTGAGCCGCGAAGGTTGACAATGCCGCTGGTGCCGGACTGGCGCTGTTTCTTGAGCACAACGTTGATTATGCCGGCTGGGCCCTCAGGGTCGAACTTGGCTGACGGGTTGGTGATAATCTCGATGTTATCAATGGTGCTGGCCGGGATTTGTTCGAGAGCCTCGCTGCCCTCAAGCGGTGATGGTCGGCCATCAATGAGTACACGAAAGTTGCCGGAGCCACGCAAGGTGACCTTGCCGTCATCATCAACCTTGACTGAGGGGACGTTCTCGAGCACGTCAACTGCGGTGCCAGTGGGCGGAGTCGGTTGATTGGCAACATCAACAACCTTCTTGTCTATCTGGTAGGTCAGGCGGGGCCGGTCAGCAGTAGCTTCAACGCCGGCGACAGCGACGGCGGTCTGGCGCAACGTGATGCGACCGAGGTCGATTCGGCCACCCGGCCCGAGCTGAACGTCATTGACGGTGTACTGGCGGTAGCCAATGAATGAGACTTCAACAAAGAAGCGGCCGGGCCGAATACCGGTGAGTTCAAAGCGGCCGTCCTTATCGGTGATGCCACCAGTGACCTGCGTGCTGTCGCGCTGGGAGCGGACAACGATGTTGGCATATTCGATTGGGACGTTGAGGTCGGCGTCATATACGCGGCCGGTTATCGTACCGGCTGGTGGTGGTTGAGCACTGAGAATGGTGACAAGCCCAAAACAGAGGACAGACAGCAGTTGATAGCTTCTCATACAATGATTAGACACTCTATTGGCTGATGTTCTGCGGTCAAATAGCACCGGCCAAACGAGGGGGAGGTGATTAGGGTCGGAGCACAGCGGCGGCTCGAAGGTGACTTCTCTTGAGGGCCAGCAGGGCGTCGGGTGCTTTGGTGAGCGGATACTCTTCGACTGTGCTTTGGATGGGAATGGCGGCAGCCAGCGCCAGTAGGTCATGGGCATCCTGACGGGTGCTGTTGGCGACGGAACGGAGTTCGCGCTCGAAGTAGAGCTGGCTGTATTCGATTGCCGGAATGGTGGTCATGTGAATACCGGCTAGCGCCAGAGTGCCGCCACGGTCAAGATGGTTCAGCGCGACTGGTACAAGTTCGCCAGCCGGTGCGAAGATGATGCTGGCATCGAGTGGCCTGGGTGGCGGTTCGGCAGCGGTGCTGACCCAGTTGGCCCCAAGCTCACGGGCGAGTTGCTGATGGTTCGGGGAACGGGTGAAGACGGCGATGTCGCAGCCCCAGTAGCGGGCAATCTGCAAGCAGATGTGGGCCGAGGCGCCAAAGCCGTAGAGGCCGAGGCGAACGGGAAGGGCCGGCGGAATGGTCGGTTGACCGGATCGAGGCAGGAAGGCGGCAAGGGCAAGGCGAAGAGCGCGGAAGCCAATGACGCCGGCGCAGAGCAACGGCGCAGCCTGGGCTGGTGCGATCCCGGTTGGTAGGGGATAGACGAAGTCGGCCCGGGCGACGGTGAATTCGGCGTAGCCACCGTCAGTGTGCAGGCCAGTGAACTGTGCTGTAGGGCAGAGGTTCTCGCGACCGGAACGGCAGAAACGGCACCCGCCGCAGGTTGATGCAAGCCAGGGAATCCCGACGCGCGTGCCGAGCGCTGGTGCACTGACGCTTGGGCCGAGCCTATCTACAACCCCGACTATTTCGTGGCCAGGAGTGACCGGTAGCTTGGGGAGCGTAATGTCGCCCTCGAGTTCATGGAGGTCGGTGTGACAGACGCCACAGGCTTCGACGCGGACACGTATCTCACCAGGCCCAGGTTCGGGCACAGGCAGTTCGGTCGCAGTCAGCCGACGTTGCTCAGCAGGTGCCGGACTGGTGATGCGATAGGCAAGCACAGCAGTAGATTGAAGCACTAAACATCCCGAGATGCAAGCTCTGAGCAGAGCGTTGTCAGGCCTTGCAGTGACTTGGTGCTGGGATATAGTCTTTCTGTGAGCGATGAGAGTTTCCTACTGACCAATTGTGCTCAGGTTCTGACGATGACTGGCGATGGCCTGGGTTTGGTGGAACAGGGTGATGTCCGGGTAGCTGGTGGCCGGATAGTAGCGGTCGGGGCTGCGCTCGAACGCGAGCCGGGGGAGCGGGTGATTGACTGTCAAGGCGGTGTTGTTCTTCCCGGATTCGTTGACCCTCACACACACCTGGTGTTCGGTGGCTGGCGAGCGGATGAGTTCGAGATGCGGCTTGGCGGCAGAACCTACAAGGAGATTGCTGAGGCTGGTGGTGGTATCCTTTCTACAGTCCAAGCCACAAGGGCAGCGACTGAAGATGAGTTGTATGCCACGGCACTGGCTCGGTTGGAGGAAATGGTAAGCTGGGGCACGACTGCGGTGGAAGTCAAGTCTGGCTATGGTCTTGATACCGCTACTGAGTTGAAGATGTTGCGGGTTGCTCAGCGCTTGGGCGAGACCGGTCTTGTTACGGTCGTCCCAACCTTTCTTGGTGCACACAGTGTGCCCAAGGGTGTGGCCAAAGCGGATTACATCAGGCTGCTGATTGAGGAGATGCTGCCGGCAGTGAAGGAGCAGGGTATTGCTCGATTCTGTGATGTCTTCTGTGAGAATTTCGTCTTCAATGCCAGCGAGAGTGAGGCGATTCTTATGGCTGGCAAGGAGCATGGGTTGCTGCCAACAGTTCACGCCGATGAGATCGAGTCTTCTGGCGGAGCTTTGGTGGCGGCAAAGGTCAGGGCAGTCTCGGCCAGCCATCTGCTGCAGCCATCCGACAACGGGCTTGAGGCAATGGCTGATGTGGGAGTAGTGGCAGTGCTGTTGCCGGGCACTTCTTTTTTTCTACGGGAGCAGCATCGCTCGCCAGTGGCCCGAATGCGGGAACTGGGGATTGTGATGGCAGTGGCCACTGATTTCAATCCTGGTTCGTGCCCGCTGCTCGCACAGCCATTGGCAGCCCAGTATGCTTGCATCTACTATGGCCTCAGCGTAACCGAGGCATTACGGGGCATTACTGTGAACGCGGCCAAGGCCCTGCGGCTCGATGCCGGCACTATCGAACCAGGACGGCTTGCAGATATCGTCGTGACCGATGTTCCAGATTATCGTCATTTGGCCTATCGGCTTGGCCATAACCCGGTTCGGATGACAATCAGACATGGTCGTATCGTTTACGAGCGGCAGTCCTAGCGGTTTGTTAGTCGTATTCGAACAGTCTCTGACCGCGGTGGAAAAGATCATTACCTACCGAACGATTCTCCAACAATGAAACGAGTGGTGCTGCTGGCAACGTTCTTTGGTTTGGCAGCCGGGGCCCAGCTTGTGCGAGAGTTTGAGTTCGAATCGAGCCGCTTCAAACTGGAACAGGCTGGGCGTTTTGTGCTCGTGCTGGGGGTTGACCAGGAAGTTACTGATGACCCGGGGGCGCCGCAACTGCCAGTGGTACCGGCGGTTCTGGCCCTGCCGGGGGAATGTCGGGCGAGTCGTGTTTTGATTGATGCGGCCGACTGGCAAGAGCTAGCAGCCGCGGTCACGCCCTATCCGGCGCAGGAGCAGCACGTGCTGGCCGATCAGCGGCTGCGCGACTGGTTCACCTCTCCCAATGCTGCCTGCTATTCGACTACTCATCCTTCGCTGCCAGGTCGCTGGACCGGGACAAGCGTGAGCCCGGATAGCACGCTCGTGCAGTTGCTACTCTATCCAGTGAGATTTGTTGGCGCGAGGCAGCGACTGGAGTACTGTCCGCGCATCAAGGTGGAGGTGACATACGAGCGGCTGTCGCAGCGACCGGTGCTGCCCACGGCCGAGCTTGACTATGTTATTGTGACCGGTGCCGGACTCGATTCAGTCTTCGAACGGCTGGCCCAATGGAAGACCCAGAAAGGGGTGCGGGCAGCAGTGCGCAACATCGGCTGGGTGACAGCTAATTACCCGGGCCGAGACGATGCTGAGAGGTTGCGCAACTATCTCAAGACTTTGCCGGATTCGGGCGTGCGTTATGTGCTACTGGGTGGAGATGTCGGCGTGATTCCTTTCCGTAAGGCGTTCGCGATGAGCTGCGAGTGGGGCGCGATGCAACGGGAAGACTCGTTGCCGTGCGACCTCTACTTTGCCGACCTGCAGGGCGATTGGGACGCGAACGGTAACAGCGTGTTTGGCGAGACTGACGATGGGGTTGATCTCTATGCGGACATTGCGGTAGGCCGGGCGCCGGTGAACAATGCGATTCAGGCCCAGGCGTTTGTGCGCAAGGTGCTAGATTACGAACAGTGTCAGACCAGCGGTTATCAACAGCGAGCGCTCTTCTTTGCTGAGATTCTCTGGCAGAATCCATACACTGATCAGGGCGTGCACAAGAACCGGCTAGAACAGCGCTCGTTTGGGCCTGGCTACGAGGTGACCAAGCTGTATCAGAGCCTCGGTAATGAGACCCGCGAGGCGGTGATGGCTGCAATCAGGCAGAACCAGAACTTTCTCAACCACGACGGCCACGGCTGGATTGACGTGATGAGTTGTGGCGGTGGCGGTAATCGGCTAGTCACTGCCGATGCCGACACGATTACCAACAGCGGCTGGGGTGTGCTATATTCGATCGGTTGCTGGACCACGGCCTTCGACTACCAGAGTATCGGCGAGGCGTTTGTCACGAACCCAAACGGCGGCACAGTGGCAACTATCGGCAACTCATCCTATGGCTGGGGTTCGCCAGGCAATCCTGATTTCGGGTATTCCGATAAGTTCGACAACCGGTTCTGGCACGCTGTCACGCGCGAGGGCTATCGTCGGCTTGGCGACGCCCTAAACCGGGCCAAGGCATACTACGTGCCGTTTTCACACGACCGAAATGTCTATCGCTGGCACCAGTATTGTATCAATCTGATGGGCGATCCTGAACTACTCGTCTGGTCAGCTCAGCCGGAGACGCTGCTGGTGCGGGGGCCAGACCTGATTCCGCGTAGGCATGGTCGCTATCTTATCAGCGTCGAGCACGAAGGTCGGCCGGTTGAAAACGCGCTGGTCTGCCTGTTGAAGCCGGGTGAGTCCTACAGCCGGGGCCGCACTGACCCCAGTGGTCAGGTCTGGCTCACGGCTACGCCGGTGAGTGATGGTGAGTTCACTCTAACCGTCACCGCTGACAACTGTCGGCCAGTTGTGCGGCAGATTGATTGCCGAGCAGCCCAGCGGCTGGGTTTTGGCGGCTGGGCTGTTGATGATGCCTTGGGCAATGGCGATGGCCTTGCCAATCCTGGCGAGACGCTCGAACTGGGGCTTTGGCTGACGAATCAGGGAGGACTGGCCTCGGGTCCAGTCGAGTTGAGGCTGCGGGTGGGTTCAGCCGGTGTAACATTGCTTGATTCGGTGGCAGCCCATCCTGGGCTGGGGCCGGGTGATTCGGTTCTTGTCGCCGGTGCATTTAGGCTTGTCCTGGACTGGTGCCTTGCTGATGGCGAGCTGGTGCGACTGGAAGTTTCAGCGCAGACTGCTAGCGCCAGCCAGGTCTTTTCCGTACCGCTACTGGTTAGGGGTGGCATACTGGGACCAGAGCGGCACTGGCTTGTGGCACCCCTTCATCCCGGGAGAACAAGTCATCTGCGAGTTCAACTGCGTAACCGGGGCAACGGCATTGCTCATAACGTCCGGGCATGGGCAGTGGGCGTGGACAGCTTGGTTCAGGTCGGTGGTGAGACACTCTGGTTCGGCGAGATTGGCCCGCGCACAACCAGTACGAGCCCAGAGAGCATTTCGCTCCGGGCGCTGCCTGATTGTCCAGCTTCGTATCTTGCCAATCTCGAACTGCATGTCGCTGCGGATACGACGGTTGATGAGTACCGATTGCCGGTGCTAGTTGGGCCGAGCGGGTTCTTTGACGATATGGAGCAGGGTACGAGTCTCTGGACTCATGGCGGCCAGGGTGACATGTGGCATCACTCTAATTACCGTGCCCATTCGGGGGGCTGGTCGTGGTACTGCGGCAGTGAGGCTACCCGGCAGTATGCTAACAATATGAACGCAGCGCTGACCTCGGTGCCGCTCATCGTGAACCAGAACTGCTCGCTCTCATACTGGCGGTGGTTTTCAGTGCCGAACTACGGAGTAGATGGCATCTATACAATCGTGCTTCATTCTGGTCGGGCTGACACACTCGATTTTGTCGGGACGGGCGGGGCTCTGGGAGAAGGGGTCCTTGGTATCCAGAGTGGCTGGGCAGAGGAGCGCTATGACCTGTCGTGGCTGGGGTTGGGGGAGACGATTCAAGTGCAACTAGTCTTTCGTAGCGACCGAGACACGGTCGGTGAAGGATTCTACATTGATGACGTGCGGGTGACTGGCGGCGGACCACCAGCGGTGGCGGTTGCCGAACGGTCACTGCCCATTGTCCGTGAGCTTCTGCCGACAGCGACGTTGGTGCGCGGGTACATTGACTGGCAGGCCGTCACTGCCGACTTGGAGGCTGATGCCATATTGCTCGATGCATCAGGCAGGAAGATTCTGGAAGTGCAGCCGGGCAGGAATGATTTGAGCAGTTTCAGCCCTGGGGTCTATTTCCTGCGCGGCTCAGCCGCTAGCAGCGATCGAACGGTAAAGAAGATAGTCGTAGCTCGCTAGCTACAGAGGCTCTGTCAGAATACGGGCAAGGGCTTTCTCCTAAACCTGGACCAGGACAGCGATCGAAATCTACCTGGCAGCGTGGGCGATAGGAGGTTACGAAGCCAGTTACCTAGCAATGGCTACAAGTCAACTGGAGAGGATATGGCGTAGCTGACCGGGAATACCTCTGCTCACTGCATGGGCGACGGTCTTGCGGATTCAACTCCAAAGAGCGTTACGAGCTTATCGGCGGGCAGTAGTCAAGGTATTGTCGCAAGCGGTATCGCTCGCAGACAAGGAGACTACTCCCGGGACAGCCCAGGGGGTGGGCGGGCGAGAATCGAAGCGAAGGCCTAACTGTTTGTCCCATCGTTACTTGTTGTAAGGGCGGGGGTGATGTTGGGTCTGACAGCTTGGAATGTCATCTCTGCTAGTGTCTTACATTCTGAACTGCTGACTGCGGATAGCTTGTTTGACTTGGTGCGTGGCCCGGCTAAGATACTGAGCTGTACCTGCCGGGTAATCATTTCATTTTGAAAGGAGCCTTTTCGTCATGCGGAAGATAGTCGAGTGCGTCCCCAACTTCAGTGAAGGCCGACGGCCCGAAATCATCGAGAAGATTGTCAACGTTATCAAGAGTGTGAATGGCGTCTCGATGTTGGATCAGGAGATGGACAAGGACCACAACCGAGCAGTGCTCTCGTTTGTGGGCGAGCCAGAGGCAGTTTTTGAGGCGGCGTTCAAGGCAGTGAAGACCGCGGCTGAGCTGATTGACCTGAACAAGCATCAGGGTGAGCATCCGCGGATTGGTGCAACTGATGTCGTGCCATTTGTGCCGATCTCGGGCGTGACGCAGGAGGAGTGCATCGAGTTGGCCAAACGGCTGGCCAAGAAGATTGCCGACGAGTTGTCAATTCCGACCTATCTCTACGAGTTAGCCGCAACCCGGCCAGACCGTACCGATCTCGCGGTTATCCGCAAAGGCGAGTTTGAGGGGTTGCGCGAGGCAATCCGAACCGATCCCGATCGGGCTCCGGACTTTGGCCGGCCCGAGCTGCATCCAACAGCGGGCGCAACGGTGGTCGGTGTGCGCGCGCCGTTGATTGCGTTCAATATTAATCTGGCAACAACCGATGTGAAGGTTGCAGAACGGATTGCCAAGGCAATCCGGTTCCGCGATGGCGGGTTCCGTTACGTCAAAGCGCTCGGTTTTGCGGTGAAAGAGAAGGGCTGTGTCCAGGTTTCAATCAATATGACCGATTACACCAAGACACCGCTATACCGGGTCTTTGAGACGGTGCGCCGCGAGGCTCAGCGCTGGGGTGTAACCGTGCTTGAGTCAGAGATCGTCGGGCTGGTCCCGCAGGGAGCGCTCAATGCCTGCGCGCGCTACTATCTGCAGCTCAACTCTTTCAAACGCGACCAGATTCTTGAGAACTGGCTGGTGCCGGCCAAGGGCCTGCCTGACTTTCTCAATGACCTTGCATCGTCAGCGCCGGTGCCGGGTGGAGGATCGTGTGCTGCCCTGAACGGCGCCTTGGGAACTGCTCTGTTGACGATGGTGGCCAATCTGACTGTGGGGAAGAAGGGTTATGAGGAGTTCGAGGATGAACTGAAAGGCGTCCGGGACAGCCTGCTGCCGTTGCGCGAGCGTTTTCTTGCGTTGGTTGATGAGGATGCAGAGTCGTTCAAGAAGGTGATGGCAGCGTATAAGCTGCCAAAGATGACCGAGGCGGATAGGCAGGAACGGAACCGGGCAGTGAGTGAGGCCCTGAAGGCAGCCGCCGAAGTTCCATTCCGAACGCTGTCGCTGGCTCTGGAAGTACTGCGGCTGGCCAAGCCGGTTGTTGAATACGGCAACAAGAACTCGATTTCTGACGCGGGCGTGGCTGCGCTCAATCTCGATACCTGTTTCAAGGGTGCGCGGCTCAATGTGCTTATCAACCTTGGTGGCATTCTGGACGAGAAGTGGGTGCAGGAGAAGCGCGAGCTGCTTGATGAACTCGCGGCGGAATGCGATAGGTTGGTCAGTCACTATCTGGCGGTTGTGGCCAAGCGGATGGGGTAGTAGTGATGTTAGCGCATCTGGCGACGAGAGTGATGGAGACTGCCGATGGCAGTTAGCGGTCGGCGGCGTGATGAGCCGACGCCGCGGCTTGAGGACGGCCGGTGCGACTTGCATGCCCACACGACATTTTCGGACGGACTGTTCTCACCAGAGGAGCTGGTGGCCGAGGCAAAGCGACTGAACCTGGCAGCAGTTGGCATCACTGACCACGATGCGATGGACGGCGTCGAACGGGCGGTTGCGGCCGGTCGTCGACTCGGAGTCGAGGTTGTGCCCGGGGTCGAGCTGAGCTGCACGACGAATGGAACTGATGTCCATGTGCTTGGCTATTACATTGATTATGGTGCGAGCGCAGTGCAAGAGTTCTTAGGGCTAGTGCGTGACCATCGGCGGGAACGGGCCGAGAAGATGGTTGCCAAGCTGAACGAGCTGGGCATTGCTGTCCGGATGGCCAGGGTCGAACAACTGGCTGGCAACGCAGCGATCGGTCGGCCGCATGTGGCTTCGGCACTGGTTGAGATTGGGGCGGTCAGCTCGACCGATGAGGCGTTTAGTCGCTTCATCGGTTACGACGGGCCAGCATATTTCCCGAAGATGCAGCTCACGCCCAGCGCGGCGGTTGATTTCATTCATCGGCACAGCGGCGTCGCGGTGGTTGCGCACCCGGGGACCTATGAAAACGAGGCCGCTCTTTACTCGGTGATTGCGGCGGGAGCCGATGGCATCGAGGTCTGGCACCCTGACCACACTGACAAGGAGAGCGACCATCTGCGGGAGATTGCTCAGAAGAATGGGCTAGTCATGACCGGCGGCAGTGACTGTCATGGCGGCCGCAAGCACGGCCGGATTTACCTTGGGCAGGTGACTGTGCCATACTCATATCTGCGTGCCCTCCGGCAGCGGCGCGAGCGCTGGCTCGCAAAGGAGGTCTGATTCTGCGGCTGATTGACGGCTTGCTGCTCTTAGCACTGACAGGCACAGCTTGGGGACAGTGGCAGATTGCGCGGCTAAAGTATTCGGGTGGTGGTGACTGGTATAATGATCAGGATGCTATTCCCAATCTCGCTCTGGAGGTAAATCGGCGGAGCACAATGCGGTTGGCGACTGAGGAAGCACAGGTCAGCCTGCTCGATGATCGGCTCTTTGAGTACCCGTTTCTGTTCATGACCGGACACGGCAATGTTTCGTTCTCAGATGCGGAGGTGATCAGGCTGCGGCGGTTTCTTGAGGCTGGCGGCTTCCTTTACGTTGACGATGACTATGGTCTCGACGAGTCGTTTCGCCGGGAGATTCGTAAGGTGTTGCCCAATAGCGAGCTGGTCGAGCTTCCTTTTGACCATCCAATCTACCAGGAGCCCTATCGATTTCCTGCCGGCCCGCCCAAGATTCATGAACATTACGAGGGTCCGCCTCGTGGTTTTGGGATGTATCTTGGCGGTAGGATGGTGGTTTACTACACCTACAACAGTAATGTGAGCGACGGCTGGACCGCTGCTCACAAGGACCCGCCGGAAGTGCGCGAACAGGCATTCCGGATGGGCATCAACATCCTCTACTACTTCGCCTTTCACTGAACTAATCTCGGTTCGGTCGCGATAACTAACGATAGGTATGTCGTTTGGCATTGTTGACAATTGGGACATTGCTGGTAGAATTATTCAAGCTGCGGGGGCGGGTGGCACCTTACTGGCAGGCTGATGAGACGCAGACGGTCAGTAGCGGGTGCAGTGGCACCCGTAGCCGAGGTTAGTGAGCGACTAAGTGTTAGTTGAGGGAGGTAACGTGTACCGCAGAGTCCTTTTCCTGGGCTGCCTGCTGGTGACAGCGAGTCTGGCAGCCGCATCAATCGAGACTGGGTTTCAACCGACAAAGCCAGAGATTTTCCCTATCACTGACGGCGGACCTGATCCGTGGGGCTACACCTATGTTGATAGCGACACGACACCCGGAGTGCCAGGCCGGCCGGAATTCAACTGGATTGATATCCGTCTCCTGCCCGGTGCGCAGCGCGTAACCGGGTTGGTGGACGACAACGTCGTTGGACCATTCTCGCTTGGGTTTGAGTTCCCGTTCTACTGGTTGCGCTACAGTCAGTTCTATATCGGCTCGAACGGCTATATCGCTTTCGAGGATCAATACAACGAATCTCATCCTTTCCCTAACGTCCCTGACAGTCGGCGCCCCAATGACATGATCGCGGCCTTGCTCTGTGACCTCGACTTCACCGGTCTTTATGGCAACAAGGGGTGCTGGATATGGACTAACCCGGCCCGCGACACTTTCGTAATGCAGTGTGAGAGTGTTCCGTTTTGGAGCGCGGGTGGCAACAACACCTTTCAGATTATCCTATCCAAGCCGGACAGCACCATAACTTTTCAATACAAGGAACAGAGCGGCACGCCGCGCAATGGCTGGGGTAATAACGGGACAATCGGCATCGAGAATGTGACCGGTTTGGTTGGGCTGAGTTACTTTTACGGGTCGAATCCAGGGCAGGCGATGAATGCTCCTCATGCCGGACTGGCGGTTCGGTTCATCCCGCCCCAGACACGGACTTACTCGTTCACTGATGTGATGGTTCGCAACGCGATGTCCTGGAACTCGGGTGGCTTTTTCATGACCTATCAGTTTGGTGGGCTGCCTCGGCCAATCTGGCTTTGGGTGAAGAATGCCAGCACTGATCCGGTCGGGCAGGTAGAAGTGACCGGCGAGATTAAGAAGCAGACTGGTACGACTGTCTGGTTCAACTCAACGACGATTCCGTCGTTGACCGTCGGCGAGAACTACTATGTTGACTTCGGCACCTGGACACCGCAGCTCGGCGATACGGGAACATTCACCCTGAAAGTCAAGGTTGACTACCCGGGTGACCAGTATCGTGCCAACGACTCTGTGCTGGTAGAGATTATGGTGGTCGATTACGCGCTGCCAACGATTCTCCGTTTCGACCGACAAATCAGTGGTTCGATATCTCTTGCTGATACCCATGGGTATGCGATGAAGTTCGAACCGCCACGTTACCCGGTATGGATAGAAAGCCTGTACTTCTATTTCGGCAGCGTCGCGCCGGTTAACGTCTTCATCTATGGTGACAATAACAACCGGCCAGGTCCGGTTCTGGACAGTATCTACTGGATTCCAGACCCAGGTACCGGCTGGAAGGCACTGGACATCAGTCTTGATTCGATCAGCATCCAGTCAGGTGCATTCTACGTTGGGTACAAGACCTTCGGGTCATCACCCAGCATCGGGGTGGATCGAACCAGTCCTTTCTCGCGCCAAGGCTGGGAATGGACCGGTGACTGGGCACCACAACGTTCGGTTGAGACCGAGGATATGCTGATTCGGGCCAAGGTGCGGGAAGGCTTTGCGACCCACAACCTGGGGATCGACTCAATCGTGGAGCCAGTCTTGGCAGTCTATGATTCGGGCACAGCCATTACCCCGAGGGCAATTCTGCGGTCTTTCAGTACCTATGCTCGTGATACGGCGCGCGTGACTTTCACTCTCCGTGACCAGAACGGGCAGCTTGTGTACAGTCATACCATTGATTCGATCGTGATTTTGCGGGGCCGTGAATCGTTGCTTGTTTTCCCAACCTGGATTGCTCAGCCCGGGCCGCTGAACACAACCTACACGCCGCGGTGTTCAGTCCGTAACTTCCAGCTCGATCTTGACCCGACCAACGACACGTTGAGCGGTACGCCGTTCTATGTCCGATACACCGATGCCGGTGCAACGGCCATCCTTCAGCCAGGCAGCAATGTTGGTTATGGCGTAGTTGTGACGCCGACCGCAACAGTTCGCAACCACGGCAACCAGCAGACCTCAAATTTGATGGTGAAGTTTCTCATCCGACGTGGTGCAGCGACAGTGTATCGGGATAGCACCGTGGTGGCAACGCTTGGGGCGCGAAGTGAGACCAATGTGACTTTCGCGAGCTGGACGACCGATTCCGGTTCGTTCACAACTGCTTGCTGGACCGAACTCGTCGGCGACCAGGTGCCGGGTAACGACACGGCCTGGGGCTCGACCCGTGTTAACCTCTACGATGTCGGTGCTACGCAGGTTCTTGCACCGACCGGCGTTATTGTTCAGGACACTCAGGTGCAGCCAGCAGTACGGATACGGGACTACGGGACGTTGGGTGGAACTTGCAACGTCCGGTTCCAGATTCGCAACTCGGGTGGTAGTATCGTCTATGATACGACCCACACCGGCGTTGTCGTTCCGCCGGGCGACAGTCTGGTAGTGAACTTCACAAGGCGCTTCACTGCTAGCCCAGCTGGCGACTACAGCTGTGCTGCCTTCACGATAATGCCAGAGGACCCGCATCCGGGCAATGATACGGCACGAGGGACCTTCACAGTGCGGCCGCCTGACTTCATTGACGTCGGCGCATTCGAGATTGTCGCGCCGCGCGAGTCAATTCGCGAGTTCACCCAGGTGCGACCAGAGGTCAAGGTGCGAAACTATGGGACTACGAATGAAGTCTGTAACCTGACATTCGTGATTCAGGACAACCCAATGAACTTCGTTCTGACCAGACAGGTGAGCATCAATGCCGGTGAAAGTCTGCAGGTGCGATTCGATTCAGCTTGGACCGCGCGCAATCAGGGTATCCATCAGTTGTGGGCATTCACGACGCTGCCAGGCGACACCCATCGACAGAACGACACCGTCTATGGCTCGACACGGGTAATTCCGCCGTCAGTGCTCGACGTTGGTGTTGTGGCAATCGTTGCTCCGACTGACAGCGTTGACTCGACCGCGACGATTGTGCCGACAGTAGCGGTCCAGAACTACGGCCAACTGCCTGCCACGTTCCGTGTCTGGGTGGGCATTCGCGACGAAGGTGCCGGGCTTGTCTATACTGACACGGCTACGGTCATCAACCTGCCGCAGGGGGCACCGCGTCAGCTGCAGTTTGCTCCCTGGCCTGGGCCGCATCCGGTCGGTAACTATGCTGTGCGCTGTTCGACGTTTATGGTTGGCGACGGCAATCGCGAGAACGACACGCTAACCGAATCCTTCCGGATCTACGCACCGCCCCAGCAGCAGCCATGGCCGACAGGCTGGAGTCGGGCGCGAGAAGTGCGGCTCTTGCCTTCGGTACGGCCGGTGAAAGAAGGCGGCTGGCTCGCAATTGACAATGGTATCATCTACGCGGCCAAGGGCAACAAGACCCGGGACTTCTACTCATATGATCCGTTGGCTGACACCTGGCATGACCTGCGGGGCATGCCGGTTCCAACCGGAAGTAAGCTTCCCGGCAAGGGTGGCGTCGGTTGCAGCGACGGCAACGGGACAATCTATGCCGTGAAGGGAAACAATACCCTGGAGTTCTACAAGTTCGATATCGGGAGTAACACATGGACCCCGCTGGAGACAGTGCCGGCCGGACCACGCCGCCAACGTATCAAGGGCGGCACCGACATGGTCTATGTTGCTCAGGGTGATTCGAGTTACGTCTATCTACTCAAGGGTGGTCGCAACGAGTTCTACCGTTACAACACGGTTTCTGGTCAGTGGCAGGTGCTACCGTCGGCACCGGGCGGAACCGACGCGAAGTGGGACAAGGGGTCGTTCCTTGTCTATGACAACGACCGGACAATCTACGCCCACCGGGCGAAGTTTGGCGAACTTTACGCTTACGACGTTACCCTTGGCTGGAGCGTAACTGCATTGCGGGGTATGCCGCTTACTAGCCCGATAACCGGTCGGCGCTCCAAACCCGGAGACGGCAGCTGCGGTGCCTGGGGCCCAGGCGGCATCTACGCCTTGAAGGGAGCCAATACCCAGGAGTTCTGGCGCTATCACGCTAATGGAGATAGCTGGACGCCACTAGAGACGATGCCACAAGTTGGAACTGGCGGACGTAAGAAGAAGGTCAAGTCTGGTGGTGACATTGTTGCCTGGGCTGACTCTGTGTTCTTCGCCCTAAAAGGCAACAAGACCACTGAGTTCTGGCGCTATGTCCGACCAGTATCGTCGTTGATGGCTTCTGTTCCGAAGGGTGGTGGTGTCGCTGGAAAGCTAGCACCGGCTGGGGTTCTGTTTGCTCGGATTGGGCCGAGTCCCCTGAACCGTCAGGCTGCGATTGTTCAGTATTCACTGCCTAGCGCTGGGGTCCTGAACGTTGCTGTCCATGATGTTGCGGGCCGGTTGTTGGTCAAGCAGTCGCTGGCTGTCGGCCGTACCGGGACAGCGAGACTGGACCTGGGCGGCCTGTCAGCCGGTGTCTATCTGGTTCGGTTCAGTGCCGACCGGTTCAGTTCGACTCAGAAGCTGGCAATCGAGTAACAGACGAATCGGTTGATGGCAGAGGCGGCGGTCCGACCGTCGCCTCTGCTTTTCTGCCGGCTTGACCGATAGCAGGTTTTCTTCTAGATTGCCCCATGGCGCTGGCAGTCCTATCGGTCCGTGGCTTTCGCAATCTTGTCAGTCAGACGATCAACCTTGCGGCCGGAGCCAACTTCGTCTTCGGCCCAAACGGAGCCGGCAAGACCAACCTGCTCGAAGCGATTCACTATCTAGCGGTCGGGCGTTCTTTCCGTCGTTGTAGCGAGCCAGACTTGATTGGTTTTGGTGGTGATATGCTGTTGGTCGCTGGCAGGGATGATGCTGGTCTTGAAGCTGAGGTCAGGTTCGACCGACGAGAGAAGCGGCTTCTGCTCGGCGGCCGATTGTTGGAGAGATTATCGGACTACTTCGGCTGGCTGCCGGTAGTAGTGTTGGCGCTCGACGACATTGAGCTTGTCCGCGGCGCGCCCAGTCTGCGTCGGAACTTCCTCGATATGGCAATCGCCAAGCTCGACCGTGGTTACATTAGTCTGGTTACTGCCTACCGCAGGGTGCTAGCGCAGCGCAATCGGTTGCTGCAGCAGTCAGTGAGGGATGAATTGCTACGACCCTGGGATGAGGAGCTCGTGCGCACTGGTTTGGCGATGTGGCAGCGGCGCGGTAAGGTCGTACCAGAGCTGCTGGCTGGTGTCAGAAGGTTTGGCCGAGACTTGCTTGGTCATGAGTTGACGGTTGAATACCGGCCCAGTGTCGAAGCTGATCGGCAGGCTTTTGAGGCCGAGCTCGTGCGTACTCGGGCTCGTTCGCTGGCGGTGGGCATGACGTTGGTTGGACCGCACCGTGACGAGATTGCCATCACCCGTGGAGGTAGGGACCTGCGTCGGTTTGGATCAGTCGGAGAGCAACGGCTGGCCAGCATTGCTTTGCGGTTGGCTGAGGCAGAGCTGATTGATCGAGCCGGGCACCGGCCGATCTTCTTGCTCGATGAGGTGGCGTCAGAACTCGATAGTAGCCGAAGTGCATTGGTACTTGACCTTGTCAGTCAGCGCGGTCAGTTTGTTTATGTTGCAGCGCGGCGGCTCGAACCGCTGGGACGAGGCGATACGAAGGAGTTCAGTGTTGAAGCGGGCCAAATCACTGAAGTTTAGGCGATTAGGTGACGTGTTACCCAGCGTCGTCAAGAAGCTGCGACTTGCCGAAGTAGTTGCAGCGGCTCCGATTGTCAGCGCCTGGCCAGAGCTGGTTGGCCCAACGATTGCTCGGCACTCGCGAGCACTGACGATCGAGGAAGGCAGGCTGGTAGTCGTTGTTGACAGTCCGGCCTGGGTGGCGCAGCTTGACTACTTGGCACCCCAATTGCTAAGTCGTATCCAGGCTCGCACTGGTGGTGCCGCGGTTCGTGGCTTTCGTTTCATACTGCCGGGAAGCAATCCGAATTTCGGGTAAGAATTCAGACAAGTCGAGCTGGCTGGGCGGAGTCGAGACTTGATAGTTGATTGCAGCGGGCTATTATAGCTATTCTATGGCGGAAACCTATAACGCAGCGCAAATCCACGTCCTCAAAGGACTCGAGGCAGTGCGACATCGGCCAGCGATGTACATCGGCGACATCGGTGTCCGGGGCGTACATCATCTCATCTATGAAGTGGTTGACAACGCCATCGATGAGGCGCTGGCCGGCTACTGCGACGATGTCCGGGTCACAATCTTGTCGGACGACGAAGTCTCGGTTGAGGACAACGGCCGCGGGATTCCGGTTGACATTCATCCGACCGAAAAGAGGTCAGCACTCGAAGTTGTGCTGACCGTGCTCCATTCTGGAGCCAAGTTTGAGCATAAAGTTTACCAGATATCTGGCGGACTTCATGGTGTTGGCGTATCGGTTGTGAATGCTCTATCCGAGTACCTGATTGCTGAGGTTAGTCGTGACGGCAAGGTGTATCGGATGGAGTTCAGACGTGGTGAGGTCAGCAAGGGACTGACGGTTGTTGGCAAGAGCAAGCGCACAGGTACCAAGATTACGTTTCGTCCCGACCAACAGATATTCAAGAAGGTTGAGTTCAAGTATGACATCATTCAGGCCCGAATGCGCGAGCTCGCCTACCTGAACAAGAATCTGAAGATTACGTTGCGGGACGAGCGGAAGGGTACCGAGGAAGTGTTTCACTATCCGCACGGGCTGGCCGACTTTGTGCGTTTTCTTGATACTGGGCGTAATGCGCTACACAAACCGATTGTCATTGAGGAGCGTCGCAACGGAATGGATGTTGGCGTGGCGTTCGAGTATAACGACGGCTACGTCGAGAGCATATTCTCGTTCGCCAACACGATCAATACTCACGAAGGTGGTACACACCTGTCCGGCTTCAAGTCTGCCTTGACGCGAACAATCGGCGATTACGCTCGGAAATCCGGGGCCTTGAAGGATGACACCGAACTGGCTGGGGAGGATACGCGGGAGGGATTGACGGCGGTTGTCTCGGTGAAGATTCCTGACCCACAGTTCGAGGGTCAGACCAAGACCAAGCTGGGCAATGGAGAAGCTAAGGGGATCGTTGAAGCTGTTGTTAACGAGAAGCTATCTCAGTTTTTTGAGGAAAACCCGAGGGTCGCGAATCGGATAGTCGAGAAGGTTATTGCCGCGGCGAAGGCACGGATGGCTGCGCGCAAGGCAAGAGAGTTGGCGAGACGGCGGTCGCTGCTTGACTCAGACACGCTGCCCGGCAAGCTCGCCGACTGTGCGTCCGAGGACCCAGCCGAGAGTGAACTCTACATCGTTGAGGGCGATTCGGCTGGGGGCTCAGCCAAACAAGGAAGGGATCGTCGTTTTCAGGCAGTGTTGCCTTTGCGCGGCAAGATTCTGAATGTCGAGAAGTCGGGTCTGAACAAGGTACTCTCCAACAACGAGATTCGCACCATCATATCGGCGGTCGGGGCCGGCATTGGCGAGGATGAATTTGATCCGGCAAAGGCTCGCTATCATAAGATTATTATCATGACCGATGCCGATGTTGATGGTTCTCACATTCGGATACTACTGCTGACCTTCTTCTATCGATTCATGCAGCCACTGATTGAGGCTGGTTACGTTTACGTTGCCCAGCCACCACTCTATCGTCTTCGGATGGGTAAGACGGAGACCTACCTCTATAGTGATGAGGAACTGGCTGAAGCGACTGCGCGGGCCAAGGGTGCGTCTTTCGATATTCAACGGTACAAGGGTTTGGGTGAGATGAATCCGGAGCAGCTCTGGGAAACGACGATGAATCCCGAACGGCGGACACTGAAACGAGTTGCGATGGAGGATGCGACCGAGGCCGAGCATGTGTTCCGGACGTTGATGGGTGACGACGTAGAACCCCGTCGACAGTTCATTGAGCAGAACGCAAACAAGGTGGAGAACCTAGACGTCTGAGTGAGATTGTTCTCGCTTGAAAGCGCCAGAAAGAATCCCGCCGCGGCAGCCGCCGCGGCGGGATGATTGCTGAACGTTGGGTCTAGTGTCCTGATGCGCCGAAACTGCTGAGGATTTCCATGTAAGGCATCAGTATTGCCACAATCAGGAATACGGCAGCGCCACCCATGAAGAGGATAATGATCGGTTCGAGCATCGCGGTGAGATTCTTGACGGCGTAGTCGACTTCAGCGTCGTAGTAGTCAGAGACTTGGCGAAGCATGTCGTCAAGCGCACCCGATTCCTCGCCAGTGGCGACCATCTGGATGACCATGGGCGGAAAGACACCAATTTCCCGCATCGGCGCGGCGAGTCCGCGGCCGCGCCGGACACTTTCAGCCAGCCGGTCCACGGCACCAGCCATATAGACGTTGCCGACGGTCTTTGATACTAGGCTTAGGCTGCGCAGGATGGGTAGACCGGTACGGTCCAGTGTCTCGAACATCCGAGCGAAGCGCGAGAGCGCCATTTTATAGAGAATCGGCCCGAAAATCGGGATGCGGAACTGGAGTCGGTGCCACCAGAGTTTGCCCGCGGGTGTGCGAACGAAGACGTAGAAGAGCACGCCCACGCCTGCTAGCAGGAGGAGAATCACGTACCAGAACTTCGCCATGAAGTCGGTGAACATGATTAGAATCTTGGTGGGCAACGGCATCTTGCCACCGACAGTCGTCAGTAGCATTGTGAACTTCGGCAGAACGAACGCGGCCATGACGACGATGGCCACGACGAAACCAACGCCGAGGATGGCAGGATAGCGTAGGGCCGAACCGACGTCGGACTTGAGTTTGCGTTCGTGTTCGAGCAGGGAGCAGAGCCGGTCGAGGATGTCGTCGAGCACACCACCAGTTTCACCGGCCCAGATCGAATTGACGTAGAGTTCACCGAAAACGCGTGGGTATTTGGCCATCGAGGCCGATAGGGAGGCTCCGCCCATCAGGTCCTTGCGAATGGCGTCGAGCGCCTTGGCTAGTGGTTTAGATCGGGTCTGGCCCTGAAGAGCGCCGATGGCCGAGAGTAGCGGAAGACCAGCGCGGTGCAATGTGACGAACTGACGAGTGAAGTTGATAAGATCGACAGGTTTTACTTTCTCGAAGTACTGGGAGATGTTGAAACCACCACCACCGGCACCAGCCTTTTCCTCCCGGATGGTTATGGGCACATAGCCGAGCGTGTCGAGCTTCTCGGTTACGCTCGCGACGTCAGTGCCCTCAAGCGTTCCGGAGATGATCTTGCCTTCTTTGTCTCTGACCTTGTACGCGAAAATCGGCATGGGTTCGCAACTCCTTTAGTCGACCTTCTCGGCCTCGTCCATAACTTCTTCGATAGTCGTTATTCCCGCCACGACTTTGGCGATGCCGTCTTCCCAGAGGGTTTTCATGCCGTACTCACGAGCAAGTGCCCGGATGGCTGATGTCGGTGGGCGGGTGACCACGAGTTCGCGGATACGGTCGTTCATTTTCAGCACTTCGAAGATGCCGATTCGACCAGTGTAGCCGGTGTTGCGGCAACGTTCACAGCCTCGGCCACGATAGAACTTGGTTCCAGGCGGGAGCTCCAGTTCCTCAAGCAGCTTGGCTGGCGGGTCAAATGGCTCCTTGCACTTGGGGCAGATTTTGCGAACCAATCGCTGGGCAACAGTGCCTTCAGTTGCCGAAGCGACAAGGAAGGGTTCGATACCCATGTCGATAAGACGAGTGATAGTACCAGGAGCGTCATTCGTGTGAATGGTCGAGAAGACGAGCTGGCCGGTGAGGGCAGCCCGGATCGCAACACCAGCGGTCTCACCGTCACGAATCTCACCGATCATGATCACGTCCGGGTCCTGTCGCAGAATGTGTTTCAACCCAACGAGATAGGTGTAGCCGGCCTTCTCGTTGACCTGCGACTGACAGATTTTGTCCATATCGTATTCGACTGGGTCTTCAATCGTGATGATGTTCTTATCAGCAGACCGAATCTCGCCGAGGATGGCGTACACGGTTGTGGACTTGCCGGAACCGGTCGGGCCAGTCACGAGCAGCACACCGTGAGGTTTGGCAATCATCTCGCGCATCAGTGTCGCTGCGTCACCCATGAGACCGAGTTCGTCGAGCGAGAGTAGCCGCATCCGGTCAAGGATACGCATTACGACTGTCTCGCCGTAGGTGGTGGGGAACGTTGAGACACGGAAGTCGATTTCGCGGCCATCGACTAGAGCACCGTAGCGACCGTCCTGGGGTATTCGCTTCTCGGCGATGTTCATCCGCGACATGATTTTGATACGCGAAACGACGGCCAGCTGGAGTGCTTTCTTAGGCGAGACGATCGAGTGAAGGACACCGTCGATACGGAAGCGGACGGTAAGTCCTTCGCGCGTCGGTTCAATGTGAATGTCAGAGGCGCGCTCGCGGACGGCGCGGATAATCATCTGGTTCACCCAACGGACAACCGGGGCTTCGGACGCTGCTTCTTCAAGTTTGCGTGGAGCGGATGTTGCTTCAGCATCAGCGGCAGTTGTTTCTTCTTCCGGGAGATCGTCGAGGCTCGTTACCTCGGGTTCATCGGGCAGGTCCTGTTGCTCAGGAGCCGTGTAGTACTGGTTGATTGCATTAATGCAGTCGATCTCGCGGCAGACCATCGGTTCGACGTCCATCCCAGTCATTCGACGGACTTCGTCAACGATGAAAATGTTGCCAGGATCAGCGAATGCAACTGCCAGCGTGTTGCCGGAGCGAAATAGCGGGATCAGATGATTCTGGCGCATGAATTGTTCTGGAAACATCTGGAGAACTTCGGAATCGACGCGGAAGTTAGTCAGGTCAACGAACGGCACACCGTAGCGTTGTTCTAGTGCCGCACCCGATTCTTCGCCGCCCGGTGTTTGGGATTGCTGCTCGTCTGCCATACGGGTCACCTCCTCCTAGAGCGGGACTGCTTCTTATAGCTACAGCACGTCAGTATGGTGATAGGATTGAAGACACTCCGACGCACGATTCATTATAGCGAACACGGCAACTGACTGTCAACCAGTGAATTGAGTCGCTGTCGAGGAGAGGGAAAGTTGCTTGACTGCAAGGGGGAGAGGCGTATTCTACCTCATGGTCAAAGCAGCAGTGCGCGCAGTTGTTAGCGGCCGCGTCCAGGGAGTCTTCTATCGGATGTTCGTGCTGCGGGAGGCGCAGGCTCTGGGGCTCTGTGGTCGGGTGCGTAACCGGGCCGATGGCACAGTTGAGGTCGTTGCTGAGGGTGAGCGTAGTTTGCTTGAACAGCTTGTAGCTAAGTTACACAAGGGGCCGCCAGCAGCGGTTGTGTCTCAGGTAGCCGTTGAGTGGGAGGAATACACGCACGAATACGACGACTTTGCAATTGCTTACGATTGATTACTGCCAGCCCGACGCCGGGATGTGACGTGGCAGTTCGTCGGTCACTAGTCTCGAACTGACAATGGTTCAATCTGAACGGTTCATGGCTGAGGCACTGCGACTAGCCGAGCGCGGAAGGGGCCTAGTGTCGCCGAATCCGTTGGTCGGTGCGGTGCTAGTTAAAAACAATCGGGTTGTTGGCCGCGGCTGGCACCGTCGGTTCGGGGGGGCGCATGCTGAGATTGAGGCTATCCGCGACGCAGGGGAAAGGGCCAAAGGCGCGACGTTGTATGTGACGATGGAACCATGCTGTTTTCAGGGCAAGACACCGGCATGTACCGGCGCAGTTCGGGCAGTTGGTATTCGCGAGGTCGTTGCGGCCACGTTTGATCCGAATCCGCGCGTCCGCGGTAGGGGTATCAGGTTGCTGGCCGAAAGTGGAATCCGGACGCGAGTTGGAGTGCTGGTTAAACAGGCTCGGTTATTGAACGAAGCTTATTTCACTTTCATGCGCAAACGCCGCTCTTTTGTTGTTCTCAAGGCTGCAGTTACGTTGGACGGGATGATGGCAGATCGGCAGGGAGGTTCGCGGTGGATTACTGGGGCGACAGCGCGACGGTGGGGGCATCGGCTACGGGAGACGGCCGATGCGATTGTAGTCGGTATCAACACAGTGCTCGCCGATGATCCGCTGCTGACTTGCCGAACCATCCCGGGGAAGCGACTTCTTCGGGTTGTGCTGGACTCGGACCTTCAGATTAGAACCGATCTCCGTTTGTTCCGCGCCAGCGGGCCGATACTCATCTTCACTCGGTCGAACGAAACGGCCCGGGCCCGGCACTTGCAAGCTGTCGGGATTGATGTGGTTGCTGTTCCTGTCCAACACGACGGACTACTGTCCTGGCCAGCGATTCTAGCGGAGCTCCACAAGAGGCAGATTGTGTCGGTATTGTTGGAAGGCGGCCCCACAGTAGCGGGCTCAGCGCTGGAAGCCGGTGTGGTGGACAAGGTCTATCTTTTTCAGTCGCCGAAGATGCTTGGGTCGGGCAAGTCCTTCAGTGCAGCGATGAAACCTCGGTCACTTTCGGATGCGGTCATATTGAAGCGGGTCGAGCGCACGTGTCTTAGTAGCGATTTTTTGGTCACGGGTTATGTTCACCGGGTTGATTGAAGAAGTTGGTCGGGTCGAACGGGTTGACGTAAAAGGAAAGAATCGGCAGCTTACGGTGGCTGCCGAGTTTGCACGCGGACTGAAGACCGGTGAGAGTGTGGCAGTGAATGGCGTCTGTCTGAGCGTGATTGCGAACGATAGGCGAACGTTCACTGTCGAGGCCGTGGCGGCAACCCTGGGGATTACCACGCTTGGTGAACTTCGTATTGGTAGTCGCGTTAACCTTGAGCGGGCGCTTCAGTTCGGTGAGCGGGTTGGCGGGCACTTTGTCCTAGGACACGTGGATGACGTAGGGCGAATCAGGCGTATCCAAAGGCGCGGTGGGCACTGGACTATAGTGGTAACTGTCAGTCACGAATACCAGCAATTGCTAGCGCGCAGGGGGGCGATCTGTCTTGATGGCATCAGTTTGACAATTGCCGAGTGCCGGTCCGCCGAATTCAGCGTCAACGTCATACCGTTGACCTGGGAGAATACCAATCTGAGACTCCGTCGGGCCGGTGAGAGGGTGAATATCGAATACGATGTGCTTACCAAGGCGGCGCAGCAGGCCAATTTGCAACGTCGGACGCGGCTGGTTTGACCAGCTACGGTACTAGTTGTAGAATCCGCCAATGGACATTCGGCTAATACGTGAGAATCCCGAGGAGGCGCGACGCATCCTTGAGTTGCGACGCAAGCCGGCCAACATTGATCGGCTTGTCGCACTCGATACTGAGCGACGTCGGTTAGCACGTGAACGCGACGAGGCCAGGCATAGGCAACGGCAGCTTTCGGAAGCCGTTGGTCGTGCGAGAAAGGAAGGACGTGAGTGCGCGACAGAAGTGGCACGGGCTAAAGAAGTTGCAGAGCTGGTCAAGAAGCTTGATGCCGCGGTGGCTAGAGTTGAGGCCGAACAGCTGGAGCTAGCCCGAGGGCTGCCCAATGTTGTCCATCCGTCAGTAACGACCGAGGAGGAGATTGTTGCCCAGTGGGGTTCAATTCGGACTTTCGACTTTAGGCCGTTGGCACACTGGGACTTGGGAGCAGCGCTGCAGATTATCGACCTTGAGGCCGCCGTGCGACTGGCTGGTTCACGGTTCGTTGTCTTCAAGGGGCAGGGCGCATTACTCGAACGGGCACTGATCAACTTCTTTCTCGACACTAACGTCCGTCGCCACGGTTACACCGAGATTGCGCCGCCGGTGCTCGCCAATGCTCAGACGCTAGAAGCGACTGGTCAGCTTCCGCACATGGAAAGCGAGATGTATGCGACGCGCGATGAAGAGTATTATCTGGTGCCGACTGCCGAGCCGCAGCTTGTGAACTACCACCGAGGTGAGACCCTGCCAGAGTCGAGGCTGCCGATCAAGTATACCGCCTACACTCCTTGCTTTCGCAGAGAAGCCGGTTCTTACGGCAAGGATGTGCGCGGGATGATTCGCATCCATCAGTTTGACAAAGTTGAGAATGTCCGTCTGGTTCGGCCAGAGGATTCGTATCAGGCGCTAGAGGAGATGCGAGGCGAGGCTGAGAGCCTGCTGCGGGATTTGGGAATTCCCTATCGCGTCAAGCGGCTGGCAGCCTGGGACATCGCATTTCAGTCGGCCAAGACATACGACCTCGAGGCGTGGGCCCCGGGAGTTGACCGCTGGCTAGAGGTCTCTTCGGTATCCAACTGTGAAGACTACCAAACTCGTCGGGGAAACATCCGCGTCAAGACGGTCACGGGCAAGACCTATTTCCCGCACGCCTTGAACGGTTCCGCGTTGGCATTACCGCGAGTCTTCATAGCGGTTGTTGAAAACTATCAGCAGGCTGATGGCTCAATAGTCGTTCCGGAGAAGCTACGACCGTACATGGCTGGGCTCGAACGAATTGGTTAGCTGGCCGAAAGCATAGAGCCAGGCCAGGCAACGTTCGTCTCGTGGCTACTTCAAGCGGAAAGCGAGCGGCAGCAGTTGGCCAATCCGATACTCAACTACTTCGTGACCGTTGGTAAGGATGACTAGTGCGTCTTGACCAAACTCGTGGATTACCTGCAGGCAGGCGCCACAGGGTGGCGTGAGTTTCGTTGTCTGAGCAAAGACCACAATTGCCCTAATCTCACGACAGCCAGCAGCCACAGCTTGGACGATGGCGGCTCGTTCAGCACAGATGGTCAGGCTGTAGGAGCTGTTCTCGACGTTCGTGCCTGAATAGGTGCGTCCGTCATCTGCGAGCACTGCTGCGCCAACCTGGAAACGGGAGTATGGCGCATAGGCATTGGTGGCGACGCGACGGGCGGCAGCAATCAGCCGCCGTCTCTGGCTAGGGCTCATTTCCCACCTGCGGTTACTCGGGAAGTAGCTCGCCATGGAAACTTGTACCATCCGGGGTTGGCGAGATGCCGAGATGTTCGGCAGCGGTCTGGCCTAGGTCAGCGAATGTCGGTCTTGTGCCGAGGTTCAGCCCACCGCGCAGCCCGGGACCAAGTGCAAGGAGCGGCACGCACTCGCGCGAGTGATCGGTTGATGGGGTGGTTGGGTCGTTGCCGTGGTCAGCCGTTATGAAAAGCAGGTCTCCTTGGCGGAGCAGGCTAAGGATGGCGGGTAGTTGTCTATCGAACCTGGTGAGACCGGCAGCGAATCCTGCGACGTCGTTGCGATGGCCCCAGTCCATATCGAACTGGACGAGGTTGGCAAAGATGAGACCGTTATCTGTCTGTCTCATCGCTTTACTAATGAGTTGTATGCATTCGTCGTTCCGAACGGAGTGATAGGATTGAGTGAATCCGCGGCCGGCAAAAAGGTCGTCAACCTTGCCAATGGCGATGACTGGTAGACCGGCGCTCTTAGCATTGTCAAGGAGCGTTGGTTTGGGCGCTGCACAGGAGAAATCACGGCGACCATCAGTTCGACGGTAGTTTCCAGAGGAGCCTACAAAAGGTCGAGCGATTACGCGAGCCACGCGGTTGGGGCCGTCCAGCAGCCGGCGGGCGGTTTCGCAGTAATCGTAGAGTAGCGATCGTGGCACTACTTCCTCGTGACAGGCAATTTGGAAAACACTGTCGGCCGAGGTGTAAACGATCGGTGAGCCGGTACGGACGTGCTCATCACCGAGCTGGTTGATTATCTCGGTCCCAGATGCAGCGCAGTTGCCGATCGTCTGGCGACCAATCTGTTTTTCGAATTGCCGCAGTAGCTCGGTCGGAAAACCGTTCGGGAACACAGGGAATGGTTCGGTCACGATGACTCCGGCCAGCTCCCAGTGGCCGCAGGTTGAATCCTTGCCGCAGGATTGTGCGGCCATCATTCCTACTGCTGCGGTATGGCGTTCGTTGAACGGCACGCCACGCAGCGGCAGTATGTTGCCAAGACCGAGTCGGGTCAAGTTCCGGAGGCTGAGCTTGGTTGCGAGACTTAGGTTCTGAAGTGTGTTTGAGCCTTCGTCGCCGAAGCGAGCAGCGTCGAGCGCAAACCCACAACCGACACCGTCGAGGACTATTACAATGACACGGGAATTGGTCATCAGGAGAGGCATGCCGAGGACAGGATTTGAACCTGCATGCTGTTAGGCACTTGGCCCTCAACCAAGCGTGTCTGCCAATTCCACCACCTCGGCATCGTTTGCCAGCATACTGACGGCTGATAACTACCTGCCACCAGCTTGCTAGACAAGTCATTATAGAAGTGAACCCACTTCTGTCAATTTGTCTCCGCAATTCTGGCACAGCTATCGGCACCACTCGCAATGAAGGTAAGACCCGGCAGCAGATTGGTCTTACTGCCGGGTCAGAATGAGTGATAGGCGGCTAGCGCAAAACGGCTATTCGGACAGTGCTTGTCTGACCAGTGTCAGTCACGAGCTTGAGGACGTAGGCACCAGTTGGTAAGTCGGAAAGATCGATCATTAGGCTTCTCGTGTCCAGCTTGCGGACAAGATTACCGGAGCAATCATAGAGCGTCAGAGCGCACAGGTGCATATGGGGCGAGCTGTTGATCCGTAGAGTGCCACGGGTTGGGTTGGGTAGAACCGTGATTTCAGATTGGCGATGGCTAAGGGTAGGTGTCTGCTTGATCCCCACATTGGCATCATACCAGTCCTGAATTGCAGCACATGTTTGTTCGAAGGCAGTCGAGCCGGCCGCCCCGACAAAAGCGAAGGCAACGCGTTGGGTCGAGCCGGGGGGAATGGTCAGTGGCCCAGTCGCGATGGCAACCGACCAGTTGTAAGTCCGATTCGACTGAGGCAGGCCAATCTCAGCGGTCAGGGCGCGGTGTTTCATGCTTTCGCTCATGCCTGAGTCGGAAGTGATGTAAACTGAGTTGTCGAGACAGGTGCCGTGGAACGGAGCGACCGGTGTCAGGAGTTTGATGCCGCAGTAGCGGTCAGGGCGCAGGATATTGCGCATCATTACTGCGCTAAGGTCATGTCGCACCCAGGCATCGTCGTGAAAACGGTCGCGGGCATCGACGTCAAAGTCGGCAAGGATGCCGGCATAGGCGTTTTCAAGGGTGGTGCCATTCTGGTTGGTGATATCGTAGACGAGGACGACTGCACCAGGGACGGCACGGGCTGCCAGGGCTCGCTGGCCAACAGTGACTGACCGTGGGTCAACATGGCCGGCGTCGTTGAATGCGGCAGTCAGCATCTCATCGGCGCTCCAAAGCGGATAGCGCTGCCGGACGGAGTCGGCAAGTGTCCAGTCAGTGTCCAGCCGGTCGTTTTGGCTGTAGAAGCGGTCAACAACGTAGTTCGGCCCATTGCTAATGGCGAAGCTGGCGGTGTTTAGAGTAGAAGTGTCGTTCTTGGGATAGCGGAATCCGAGACCGGTAATAGTACCGGTGCGGTCGAAGCCGATTGCTCCGCGGGCAGTTACCGTCAGCGCGCAGTCGCCAGTGTCAATATCAGCAGCGACCCGGCCGGGGTAACCAATTTCGATACCGAAGATAAACTCGTCGTATCTCTGATCGCTTGAGACCAGCGCCAGCAGTTGAACTATCGCGCCGGGAAGAACATTGCCACCACATGTGATGAGCAGGTTGGAGGCAGCCGCCGAGTCACCAGCTAGAACAGTGCCATACCAGGCAACTGATTCTGGTGCGGTGACACCGGCGGTAAGTGGTCGCAGCACGATGCGGGTATTCGTGGCCGCACCAGTGCCGGCATTGCGGATTGTGAGAGTCAGGCGAGCGGTCTCATCGGGCTCGAGAATTCCGTTTGGATTCTGGGCACCGGTATCATCAATACTGCTGCACGAGTAGCGAATCAGCGGTTCAGGCGCTCCTGGGGTGACGGTAACACTGGCTTGGGCAGCAAGGTAGTCGTGTTTTCGGGCTGTGACGAGAATGCTGCCGGTGGTGACGGCATGAACTGGGAGGGTGGCCTGACCAGCGGCATTGGTGTTGGCGGTAGCAAATACCTCGTTTGCTTTCCAAGCGGTCACGATGGCGTCAGCGAGTGGCGAGCCGTTGGCACGTACTGTGGCCACGACTGTCTGAGCGCCGGTTGGAACCGAGACCGGTGCTTCAATCGTGAGTGGTGTTGGCGCCTGGGTCCAGATGTCGAGCGCTGGGTCACCGAAAAGATTGAACTCAGTGACACACCAGCGCCAGAGTGAACTAGTACGGGCCTGGCCAGCATAGACTTCGCGGGAGCGGTTGTGGGCCGCACCAATGACAGTGTGATTGCGTACGAGGTAGTAATCCCAGAAACGGACACATAGCTTCTCAGATGGTCCCATGCTTGGTGGTGTGCCCCAGCCGTAGCGGGAGTTCATCATTACGCCGATACAGCCGGCAGTGTCACAGTTGAGCGCAGCTTCAGCGCAGCAGTCCTCAGCCTCGAAGTCGCCGGGGTCGCAGGCAAGTGAGGTCATAATCGCGTAACGGCGATAGTTGCGCTGAGAAGCGGCATTGCTGGCGAGATAGATGGGCGTACCGTCCTCGTCGTAAACGCCGCTGGCGTTGCCGTGCCCGGCAGGATCGAAAATGACAAAGCCGTGGTCGAGTGATTCGGCAACAACCGCCGAGTTACGCGGATTGACGAGCTTGCGGTCAACCCAGGGAGCTGGTGTCAAATCGGCAATCGAGTCGTTGAGAAAACTGCCATGATAGCCGATGCTGCGCCAAAGCCAGCCAGAAGGAAGGAGGCTGCGGCGATGATAGTCAGGTGCTGGGCTGTTTTCGTAGATCGCAACTTTGCGGATGAAGTTCTCAATCTGACGGACGTTATCGGCGGAGGCACGGCCGACCAGAACATCGGCATAGAGGTCAATTGAATCGGCCATCTCGCCGAAGATATTGTTGTTGTTCGAATCCCAGGAGTAGTCGAGCCCACCGTAGTAGAGATCGGTGGGGATGTCACCCTGCTCGTCTTCAACGTTCAGGCGAATCTTGCGGCAGCGAACTTGGGCATTGTCGCCAGCCAGCAGGACGTAGGAGAGACCCCGGTGCTGATAGTAGTCGATGATGAGGTTGCGGACGCACTCCTGAGCGTCACGGCCAGGGTAGCTGCGCTGCGCCCACTCAACGGTTCTGATTTCGGCGCGCAGACCACGGGCTGAACGATAGTCGGCAAACTCCTGCCAGTGGGGAGCCAGTGCGTTGTTGGTGATGATGAGATAGTTGATCTCGGGAAGATCACATTCGAGTGTCTGGGGTGCGAAACGGTTCAGGTCACGGGAATTGGCCACAAGCGGTATTAGCGACATCAGTGCCCTGTCACGCTGACTAGGGGTTAGGACAGTTGTTCTTGAGACATTGTCCGCATAGCTGATGGTTACCAGCAACTTGTTGGCGAGACTAAGACGGCCTGATGCCGGCTGGTACTGCAGCGGGCAGAGGCTAATGCTCACCAACTGGAATCCGGAGGCAAGGCCGGTTGTGAAATCACGACAGTAGGTACCCGGAAAGGGTCTGTCTGTCCTGTAGATTGCAGGGATGGGCGGAGTGAAGTAGTGAGTCGGAGGTTTGGATATAGGGTGGGCGTGTTGGGACGGCATGATACGGTAGTTACCCAGTTCAATGATTGCCAGTGGTTCGGCAGAGACCTTGGTGACAAGTGCGCCGGCTGGAACAACGAGCGTGAGCGGCAGTTCGGGCAGGCTGGGGTAACCTGGCCTAGGAACAAACACGCCATTGGCAAGCTGGACCAAGTCGTAGTCACCATGGCGCGAGAACAGAAGCTCTTGCGGATTAACTTCTGCGGTGTAAATCAAGGTTCCCGCCAGAGCGAATGCGGGGAGAAGAAGCAAGCGGGCCAATTTCATCAAGAATGCCTCCTGTGGCAGTCTGGCTAGGGTATCTCGACTACTGAATAGTCTAGTGGTGGCGCCCAGCGGGCGCAAGCCCTGCGTACTCTCAGATAAAGCATCACTTGCTAAGCGTCGGCGGGGTAGGCATGGTTGCTGTCGGTGCGGCAACCAGCGACCACGCCACTCGATAGGAAGGTGCCGGCTCAGGTTCGAAGTCGAGCCCTGGGAAAGGAGTTGGTTGATCCAGATTGATGGGTTGGCTGGACTCAGTTACAGTCTGGCTGATGATAGCCGAACCATCTTGCTTGACCGGCAGGGGTTTTGCGCTACGATATGCGTCCCGAAAGAGCAAGTTCTGCTAATGTCTAGTAACCAATACCTGCTGATTTACCTGATTACCAGCGCTAAGAGCCGTGCTTTGGGGTACGGCTGCGGCGAGTGAGGAGGTAGTAGTGGAGATTGCGGTCTGTCTCAAGCGGGTGCCGGACACGGCCGAGGCCGAGGTTCGGGTTGACCCAACCGGCAAAGACATAGTCAAGGACAAGCTGGCGTTTACCATCAACGAGGCCGACAACTACGCGCTAGAAGAAGCACTCTTGGCTAAGGAAAAGCTCGGTGCCAATGTTACCCTCGTCTCAGTTGGACCAAAGGCAAGTGAGGAAGTGCTCAGGATGGGTCTGGCCAAGGGAGCGGGTGCAGCAGTTAGAATCGACGATGCCGATCTGGGTCATGTTGATGGCATAGCGCTGGCCCGGGTCCTGGCTGAGTTCTTTCGAGAGCACCAGTTTGACCTGATATTCTGCGGTGCCATTGCTACCGATGATGGTAACTCGCAGGTTGGCCCGGCGCTGGCTGAGCTGCTGGGTTGGCCACACGCTGCGTATGTGACAAGGTTGGAGTTTGCGACAGACAAGCTGACGGTCAAACGTGAACTCGAAGGTGGGATGCTGGAGGTTAAGGAGCTTGGCCTGCCGGCAGTAGTGACAATTCAGACCGGCGGCAATTCACCTCGCTACGCTTCGATTATGGGAATCAAGCGGGCTGGTGCCAAGACGATTGACATCAAGAAACCGGCAGCGGTTGTGGCGCAGACGCAACTGATCAAGCTCTATGTTCCGCCGGTAACAGCAGCGGCTGAGATGATTGAGGGCACAGTTGACGAGAAGGCGCAGAAGCTGGCCCTCCTGTTGAAGGAGAAGGGGGCAGTATGATGGCGGAGCGAACGATGGATGCCGAGCAACGTGAGAGGAGTTGGTGATGGGCGGCATTCTTGTTCTGGTTGAGCACCGGCAAGGAGTGGTGCGGGATGTGACGTTTGAGATGCTGGCTGCGGCCCGTAAGCTTGGAGCTGAGTGGGGGGCGAGTGTCGAGGCCGTGCTACTGGCGGAGTCACCAGAAACGATGGCGGCTCAAATTGCAGCTGCGGCCCATCGAGTCATATCGATTGCTAGCCCGGCGTTCCGGGATTTCAACTATGAGGCATACCAACAGGCGCTGGTGAGACTCTGTACGGAGCGAAAGCCGGATGTGCTGATGATTGCCCACTCGGCATTCGGAACTGATCTCGGACCTAGTCTAGCGGTTGCGCTAGACGCCGGCCTGGTCTCAGATGCCATCGGTCTGGCAAAGAGTGGCAATGGCATTCAGGTTAGTCGGGGTATGTACTCGGGTAAGATTGTTGCGGACTGGATGCTTGAAACCAGGCCGGCGGTGGTGATGGTGCGCCAGTCGCAGTTCAAGCCGGAACCGGCAAGTCTGGCAGGAACGATCGAGCGTTGGGACGCTGGTGACGTCTTGGCTGGCGCCAGAACGAAGTTCATCAGTCTCGAAGAGGTTCCGACAACCGGGATTGACATCACCAAGGCGGCAGTCGTGGTTGGGGTCGGTCGCGGTATCAAGGAAGAAAAGAACCTGCCACTGGTCAAAGAGTTCGCGGCTGAGATTGGTGCGGTTCTGGCAGCGTCACGACCGGTGGTTGACGCTGGCTGGTTGCCGAAGGAGGTGCAAGTGGGCTCTTCAGGTAAGACAATCAAGCCCAAGGTCTATATCGCGCTGGGGATATCCGGTGCCTTTCAGCACATAGCTGGCATGAAGGGTGCTGATACAATCATTGCCGTGAACAAGGACCCGAACGCCCCGATCTTCGCCGTCGCCCACTACGGAATCGTTGATGATCTACACAAGGTGGTGCCTGCTTTGCGGGCCAAACTGGCGGAGATGAAGTCGTGATAGCCAAGTCCAAGCAGTCGCCGGCCAGAATCGGTGTCTATGTCTGTCATTGCGGTGTTAACATCGCTGCCACCGTTGATGTTGAAGCGGTTGTCGCGTATGCCAAGACGCTGCCGAATGTGACAGTTGCCCGCAACTACCTCTACATGTGTTCGGACCCGGGCCAGGACCTAATCAAGAAGGACATCAAGGAGTTAGGGTTGACACGGGTAGTGGTAGCAGCCTGCTCGCCGCGAATGCACGAGCCGACATTTCGGGGTGCTGTCTTTGGCGTCGGCGTCAATCCTTACCTGTTCGAGATGTGCAACATTCGCGAGCAGTGCTCGTGGGTCCACCCGGACAAAGCCGAAGGCACGGCCAAGGCAAAGGACTTGGTGCGGGCGGCAGTGGCCCGGGCCGCGCTGCTGGAGCCGCTCGAAGACCGGTTCGCCGATGTGACCAAAGCGGTGATGGTTGTTGGCGGCGGTGTGGCCGGGATTCAGGCGGCGCTTGATATCGCCGAGGCTGGGTACAAAGTCTATCTCGTCGAGAAGGAGCCATCAATTGGCGGCCATATGGCCCAGCTCGACAAGACGTTCCCGACGCTTGACTGCTCGGCCTGCATCCTGACGCCAAAGATGGTTGACGCGGCGCGCCATCCAAATATTGAGCTACTAACGCTGGCGACCGTCAAGAATGTTGCCGGATTTGTTGGTAACTTCAAGGTGACTGTCCATCAGCAGCCGCGGTTTGTGGATGCCAGCCAGTGCACTGCCTGTGGTGACTGTGCTAAGGTTTGTCCGCAGCGGTTTCCGGATGAGTTCAATCTCGGTCTTTCGACCAGGACAGCCATCTACCAGCCGTTTGCTCAGGCGGTACCGGCGGCATTCTGTCGCAATGAGAAACAGTGTCTTGGTTCGCTGCCGCTGGCCTGTGGGAAGTGTATTCAGGCTTGCGAGAAACACTGCATTGACTTCGATCAACAGCCGGTGGATCGGGTAATTGATGTTGGCGCCATCGTGCTCGCAACCGGCATGGATGTGTTTGATGCGACGACCCTGCCGGAGTTTGGCTATGGCAAGTATGCGGACGTACTGACCAGTCTTGAGTTTGAGCGACTGTCGTCAGCCGGCGGCCCGACCAGCGGCCGCATCGTCAAGCTGTCCGATGGCGACGAGCCCAAAGATGTTGTTTTCATCCACTGCGTTGGTTCGCGCGACAAGGCGGTGGGCAATGAGTACTGCTCGCGGGTCTGCTGTATGTTCATCATCAAGCAGGCTCATCTGCTGCACGACAAACTGCCGGACTGCAAGATTACGAGCTACTACATGGATATCCGTGCCTACGGCAAGGGGTTTGAAGAGTTCTATGACCGGGTGCGTGATGAAGGTGTGGTATTTCGTCGTGGCAAGCCATCCGAGATCTTCCGGCGCAAAGGAAGGTTGGTCGTGCGGGTGGACGATACCCTGCTCGGCAAGGTCATCGAGCACGAGACCGACATGGTGGTGTTAGGAGTTGGTCTAGTGCCAAGTGAGGGATTTCGTGAACTCGGCCAGACGCTGAAGCTCTCGCTCTCGTCTGACCGCTTCTTCATGGAGGCGCATCCGAAGCTTCGGCCGGTGGATACGAACATTGAGGGAGTGTTTTTGGCCGGCTGCTGTCAGGGGCCCAAGGATATTCCTGATACCGTGGCGCAGGCCAAGGCGGCGGCCTCGTCGGCAATTGCCCTACTCAATAAGGGCAAGGTGAAGATTGAACCGGTCGTGGCAGAGATTAGCGCTGAGGCCTGCTCGGCCTGTCACATTTGCGAAGCGCTCTGTCCATATTCAGCCTTGAGCTATGATGCGCAGCAGGGAGTGATGACAGTGAACCAGATCCTCTGTAAAGGCTGTGGGGTTTGCCCATCGGCCTGTCCCTCTGGTGCAATTACCATGCGGCATTTCACGAACCGGCAGATTGATGCGCAGCTTGACGCGCTGTTGGGTGCTTGGTCGGGCAATGACAGCGTAGAGCCAGTTGGCAAGGAGGTCTAGGTGGCAGAGTTCAACCCGAAGATTGTCGGATTCGCCTGTAACTGGTGCTGCTATGCCGGCGCGGATCTGGCCGGCACATCACGGCTGCAGTATCCTGCCAACCTGCGTCTCATTCGGGTGATGTGTTCGGGCCGTATTGAACCGGAATTCATTCTGCGGGCCTTCCGTGATGGCGCAGACGGTGTTTTTGTCGGTGGTTGTCATCCGGGCGACTGTCACTATGTTTCTGGCAACTACAAGGCCCAGAAGCGGATCATCCTGTTGCAGAGTCTGCTTGAAGGACTCGGCATTGAGAAGGAGCGACTGGAACTGCAATGGGTGTCGGCATCCGAAGGCCAGCGGTTTGCCGATGCCGTCACTAGCTTTACCGAGCGCATCCGTCAGCTTGGACCGCTGAATCTGCCTGAATTGCTGTCGGCACCGCTACACTGACTGGTATTCAGTGCGCGGGCGTGGCGGTTGATATTGCCGTGTTTGTGCCGGTTGGCTAGGAGCCGGCTGAAGCCGATCCGAACATGATGATGAGCCAACCGATGATGACTCCAATCAGACCGAGGAGCGACAGGCCGATGATGCCGACGACATTGCCAAACCGACGGCCGAAGACGGCAGCGAACCGGCCCATCTTGTACGGATAGCGGATGTACAAGTAGGGGATGAAAACCACGAGAAAAATGACCAGCGCGGCCAGGGCGTACATTATCGAAAGGAGCCGATAGGCCTCGCGGCGTGGTTCGGGATCAACCTTGGCCAGGGTTCGTACCGCATTGGCAAGAGAGATGATGAAGATGCCAAAGGCGAGGCCAGCAATCCAGCCTTTGGCCCACCAAGCGTCGGTCATTGCGGCTGGCTCTGGTCGGTCCTTGATGTGGGGGTTGCAGAGCCGGATCAGCTCTTCACGTAATGCCTCGAGTCTAGGCCGGGCCGCGGCGTCAAGCGCTTCGGCCTCGAAGGCGATGATTGCAGCGTTGATGCGCGCGCGATGACGTTCGTCGCCGACATCAGTCGGTTTGACCGGTTCGGCCCACCAACCGTCGTGGCTGCCGGTGAGCAAGCGCCAGAACTCGCCTTGTTCGGTTACGACCGTGGTTCCGCCCCTGACCCAGGTTGAAGGAACCCACTTCCAGAATCCAGTGCCGACAAACGGGAAGAACCGGGCGTCGGTTCGGTCGGGGAGCACTGGAGTGGTTTCAGACTGGGGCGGCAAGGGCATGGGGTCAGGCTACAATGCTGATAGTGCGGGTGTTGCAGGGATAGTGCTGAGGGTGGTTCATCGCGGTTCCCTGGCCGATGATACTACCGCTTCGACTGGCGTCAAGTCGTATTCCTGTCACGAATAGGGACAGCGGAACGGTGGGTGGTTTGACAGAACTAGGGTCAAGTATATAGTGCTTTGGTGCGTGTCAGTGCTGGTAAGTACAAGGGTATGACACTTGCCTATCCGCGTTCAGGGCTGCGGCCCACCAAGGAAGTCACCCGTCAGGCCATTTTCAATATCATCGGTCAACGTGTTGAGCAGGCCCGGGTGCTTGACCTATTCTGTGGCGCAGGCAGTCTTGGTATTGAGGCATTATCTCGTGGAGCTGAGTTGGCGGTTTTTGTTGAACAGGCAGGGCCGGTGCTGCGCTATCTGAACCAGAACCTTGCCGGGTTAGAGAATGCACGGCTGATTCGCGGTGATGTTTTCAAGGTGCTGCCAAAGCTGGTCGGTTCCGAGTTTGACATCGTTATCGCCGACCCACCCTACGGCAAGGGGTTGATTCAGGCAACAGTCAGCCAGGTGGCCGAGCTTGGTCTGCTTGCGACCGGCGGCGTGTTTGTGGCGGAGCATCGTAAGGATGAGACTGTCGCTATGCCCGCAAGTTGGCTGCTCCTGAAGCACGGGAAGTATGGGGAGACCCACCTGACGGTGATGATGAATGGCAGTCGGCAAGTGCCGAAAGAACAAGTCAATGACAAAGAGGCAACATGAAGAAGCTGGAACGAATTGCGGTCTATCCGGGTAGTTTTGACCCGGTGACAAATGGCCATCTGGATGTTGTCAGCCGAGCAGCGAATCTGTTTGATCGAGTAATCGTTGCCGTGGCACGACGTGAAGAGAAACATCCACTCTTCTCCTGGAGTGAGCGAATTGAGCTGGCACAGCAGGTCTGCAGTAATCTGGCCGGAGTTGAGGTTCAAGGGTTCGACTGCCTGCTTGTTCATTTCGTGCAGCAGGTCGGAGCGCGGGCAATCATCCGGGGGATGCGGGCAGTGATGGACTTTGACTACGAGTTTCAGATGGCGCTGACCAATCGCAAACTCGCGCCGACAGTGGAGACGGTTTTCTTCTTACCGTCGGAGAAGTACTTCTACCTTAGTTCTTCGCTCGTGCGGGAGCTGGCGAGCAAGGGTGGCGAATTGGGCTGTTTTGTCCCGGAGGTCGTTGGTAAGGCACTGCGCCGCAAGCTGAAGTCAAAGCGACGCTAGATGCGGTTTGTTGACCAGGCAACAATAACGGTGCAGGCCGGTGCGGGCGGTGACGGCTGCATTTCTTTCCGGCGAGAGAAATTCGTGCCCAAGGGTGGGCCGGACGGCGGTGATGGTGGTGACGGTGGCTCAGTCAGTCTTGTCGGCAGCCCGCAGCTACAAACATTGGCTGATCTTGAGTATCGGCGCCACTATCGGGCCGAACGTGGTCAGCACGGCATGGGTTCGAATCGGCACGGTCGCAACGGTGCTAGCGTGCGGGTGCCGGTACCGTTGGGAACGGACGTATTTGATGCCGAATCAGGCGAGAAACTCGGGGAAGTGCTGGAGCCGGAACAGGAGTTGGTAGTCGCGCGCGGTGGGCGCGGAGGCCGGGGCAACGCCCGTTTTGTCTCAGCGACGAACCAGGCACCGCGGCGGGCTGAACCGGGCGAACCGGGCGAGGAACGGAAGGTCAGACTGGTGTTGCGGCTGCTGGCTGACATTGGGATTGTTGGTCTGCCCAATGCCGGCAAGTCAACATTGCTGTCAAGGCTGACGCGCGCCAGTCCCAAGGTTGCGAGCTATCCGTTCACGACCCTGACGCCGAATCTGGGGGTGATGAAGACACGGGACTTCCGCTACACGATTGCGGATATGCCGGGTATTATCAAGGGTGCGCACGAGGGCAAGGGACTGGGGCTGTGGTTTCTGCGGCATATCGAACGGACACGAATGCTGGTCTTCGTCATTGATGCGTCAACTGGCAGACTAAGAGAGGAGTATCAGGAGCTGCTGGCTGAGATTGGTGGTTATGATAAGCGGATTCTTGAGCGGCCGCGGGTGATTGCTTTGAACAAGGTTGATTTGCTCCAGCATCGTCCCGACGAGAAGTTCGATGTGCCGACAGTCCGGGTATCGGCCTTGACTGGTGCGGGCGTGGACGAGCTTCAGGCCTTGATTGCCGAACGATTTCCCAGGCACAGGTAATGTTGAACGAGCTCTACATAGACCTCTACGCGGTGCCGCGGATGAACGAGACCAGGCTGAAGAACCTGCTGGCACAGTTGGGAAGTCCGGAACGAATCTTCGGAGCCGAGCGAACAGAGTTGCTACAGGTACGCGGAATTGATGAGCAACTGGCTGACGCAATCCTTGGCTACCAGCGGAGTGAGGCGACAAGTCGATTGATCGAACGAGCACAGGGTTGTGCGACACTTGCGTTCACTGACGCCGACTATCCGCATAATCTGCGCGAGCTGGCGCACATGCCGCCGGTCCTTTTTGTGCGGGGCGAGCTCATTGAAGCTGACCGCCAGACAGTGGCGGTGGTGGGGACGCGCTATCCAACTCACTACGGTCGGGTGGTGGCTGAGCGGATCGGTCGTGAGCTGGCCGCTAACGGAGTGACAGTTGTGAGCGGTCTTGCTCGCGGCGCCGATACTCACGCTCACCGCGGTGCCCTGGCCGCGGGTGGCCGAACTATTGCCGTGCTCGGTTGTGGACTTGATGTTTACTATCCGCCCGAGAACCGCAGGCTCTGTGATGAGATTGCGGAGCATGGAGCAGTGCTGAGTGAGTTTTCATTTGGCGTCGGCCCAATGCCGATGAATTTCCCTAAACGGAACCGGATTGTCTCCGGTTTGGCACTGGTGGTAGTGGCGGTCGAGGCAGGCGAGAAGTCGGGCGTCCTGAATACGATTGCTTGGGCGGAGGAACAGGGCCGGATAGTTTACGCGGTACCGGGTAACATAACCAGTCCTCAGAGTGTTGGTACCAATCGGCTGATTCAGCAGGGTGCCCGGTTGCTGACAACAGTGGAGCAGATTCTTGCCGACCTGGGTGTCGTGGCCCGGCAGGAGGAGCGCAAGTTGGTGCCGGTTGAAGCCGACGAGCAGCCGCTCTTGGAGTTTCTGTCGACCGAGCCGAAGCACATTGACGAGCTATGCGACGGTCTTGGTCTGCCGGTGTCGGAACTGCTATCATTGTTACTTCAGCTCGAACTGAAGGGGCTTGTACGGCAACTGCCGGGCAAGCTATTCGCGAAGGAAGTCTAGCGCGATGTCAGCGGCCGGCGCTGAGTGGGTGATGGCGCCGACCGAGATAAAGTCAACACCGGTCTGGGCCACGAGCCGAACCCGTTTCAGGTTGATGCCTCCTGAGGCTTCGAGTTGGGCCTGGCCGCGAACTAGCTCCACTGCCCGACGTAACTGGGCAAGAGTCATGTTGTCAAGCAGGATACGTGTCGCCCCAGCAGCCAGGGCTTCACGGACCTGAGCCAGGTTCTGGGCTTCGACTTCAATCGGCAGGCTGGTGCCCTGACAGCGAGCCAAGGCAGCGGTAATCGAGCCGGCAGCGGCGATGTGATTGTCCTTGATGAGAATCATATCGTCGAGGCCGCGACGGTGATTGGTGCCGCCGCCGCAGCGAACTGCGTATTTTGCCAATTCGCGCCAGCCGGGAATGGTCTTGCGGGTATCGAGGATTCGCGCTTTGGTGCCGTTGACGGCGGCGACAAAGCGACTGGTGAGAGTGGCGATGCCCGAGAGGTGTTGAAGAAAATTGAGCGCGGTGCGTTCAGCCGCGAGCAAGGAGCGGGCTTTGCCGGATACACGGGCAATAGTGTCGCCATCAGAAAAGTGCTGGCCGTCACGCAGCAGGGGGGTGAAGCGAATGTGACGGTCAACGGCCCGAAAGACGTCGCGGCAGACGTTGATACCGGCAAGGACGCCGGCGGTGCGAGCGACGATAACGGCGCGGGCCTGCTGGCTGGCTGGGACTGTTAGGCGAGAGGTGATGTCGCCAGCACCCAGGTCTTCGGCAAGAGCCAGGCGGATGAGTCGCTGGGTTGTCGTGCGGCTCGGCCGCATCAGGTGGTGGTTACGCTGGCGCCTGCTGAGCCGTTGGCGCAGCCGAGGACTGCGGCGGCGCGTTCTTGGCGGCCAGTAGTTCTTCAATCTTACTGATGAGCTGGCTTGCCTCGAACGGCTTGGAGACAAAAGCATTGGCGCCCATCTCGATCCCGCGGCGGACGTCGTCGGGATTGGAGCGGGCCGAGAAGAGGATTATCGGTGTCTCAGCCATCGTGCCGGACTTGAGCAGGCGGCAGACCGTGTAGCCGTCCATTTTGGGTATCATCAGGTCGAGAATAATGAGGTCGGGATTGAAGGCGCGGGCCTTCGAGACTGCCTGGTAGCCGTCAACAGCAGTAGCCACTTCGTAGCCGTGCTGTTCGAGTCGGGCACTGACCAGCTCACGGAGGTTGTCTTCGTCTTCAACCAGCAGGATGCGGGGCATGGCCTAGTTAGCCTCCTTGATGGGTAGAATAAAGCTGAAACGGGCACCTTCACCGAGCTTGGACTGGGCCCAGACTTTGCCGTGGTGCATTTCGATGATTGATTTGACTATTGCCAGACCCAGTCCGATGCCCGGGCCGTGGGGGTCAACACGTTCGAACTTGCCGAAGATGCGGTCCAGGAACTCCGCCGGGATGCCTGGACCTTCGTCACTGATTGTCAGTTTGATGTAGCCGGTGTTGGGGAGAATTCCGGGGCCGACGAGCAACGGGTCATTCGGGTCGACAAACTCGATATCAATCCGAATCGTGCCGCCGACCGGTGAGTACTTGATGGCGTTATCAACAAGATTGTTCAGGACGCGCAGCAGCCGGTCGCGGTCGCCGAGGACCGGCGGCAGGCGGGCGGGGATGCTGCGTTCGATCGTTAGGTTGCGTTTGTTGATGAGCAGCGAGAGGCTCTCGATGGCACTGGAGAGCAGAGCAGCTATATCAACGGCGTCGAGCCGCAGCACGACCTTGCCCGACTCCATCCGCGTCGCCTCGACCAGATTGTCAATCATCCGATTGAGTCGGTCAATCTCCTCGCGGGCGATAATCAGGTAGCGGCGCTGTCGGTCTTCGAGGCGAGTGGCCGCGGTCTCAGCCAAGAGCGACATTGCTTCCTTGATCGCAGCCAGCGGCGTACGCAGGTCATGCGAGAGCATTGCCACGACCTCATTGCGCGACCGTTCGGCCTGCTTGAGCTGAGAGACGTCGCGGACAAAGACCAGGATGGCTGGTTGCTGGCCTTTGGTCTGGATCGGGACAACGCGCATCTCACACTCCAGCTCATTGCCGGAGCGATGGACTATTCGGACTTCGTAGTGAACCGGTGTCAGAAGGCGAGCTGGCTGGTTGATGATTTCGCCAACGGCGCGTCGGTCGCGGGCAGCAATCAACCGTTCGAGGCCAAGGTGCTGAATCTGCGAGACAGTATAGCCGGCAAGCTCTTCGAGGCGGTGGTTGGCGAAGATGGTCTTACCCTGTTCAACGATGGCGATGCCGTCAACTGAGTTTTCGACTATCTGACGCCAGGTCGCGTCGGCAATGCCAGATTGGGGCTGGGGAGCGGCCTCAGGCGTCACGATCCCGACCTGGAGCTGCATCCGGCCAGCACTCCGTTTCATCACCGTTACCGAAGCGGGTATGAGTTGTTCACTCTTGCTGTTGAGGGTTGTGCTGACGGTTACCGCGCCCTCGCTGGGCCGGGAACGGGTGAGCCGGCCGACATCGGCTTCTGGAACCAGTTCGCGCCAGGGTCGGCCAACCAGGGCCTCAGGGCTATCAAGCCCCAAGATTCGGGCCAAGGCCGGATTGGCATAGACGATTCGACCCTGACTGTCAGCAACCCAGAAGCCTTCCTGAAGCTCGTCCAGGACTTCGTGGCGGCCGACAGCAGTATCGATTGTTTGTAGTTCAATCATCTGAGCAGCGTAAGCTCCTCTTCGGTGTCCGAACCGGCATCTCGGGCCGCGTCAGTTTACTCGCCGCTATGCTGAAGTCAACGGATGATGGTGTGTAAGCGTCAAGTTATGGTGTGACTGCCAGTTGCAGTCTCGACGCCCTGGGCTGGTTGATTGACACCAGCCATGCCAGCCGATATTCTCTACCCGGGCTGGCGCTGGGCGCTGCCACTGAAGAGACTAACCGTCGGGAGGTAAGATGAGATTTCTCCGCCTGGTAGTTCTGTTACCGGCCCTGGCCTTGGCCGGTGCCATTGATACGCTCTGGACTCGGCTCTATGACGGTCAGAGTCAAAACCAGTTCAACATGACGGCCGACATGTATGTTGATGCCGGCCGCAACCGTATCTACATCTGTGGTTCGGGCGAAGCGCCGCAGTGGCCGACTGTGACGAACATGCTCACCGCCTGCTACACTCTCGACGGCCAGCTACGCTGGTCGCAGTCCTATGGCGGTAACACTTACAGTCAGGACGACATGGCCCATGCGCTGGCAGTTGATAGTGAGGGGAATGTCTATGTTGCTGGCGTTACCTACAACCTGCTGCCACGCGGAGCCGACATTTCCTGGGTGAAATATGACACTATCGGCAACCAGGTCTGGGCCAAGAAGACGCTCTGGCCTTATGATGACGCGGCCTTTGACATTGCACTGGGGCCGGGCGGTGTTGCCTATATTGCCGGTACTGCGTTTGACTCAACCCGCAACCTTTCCGCCTACACCATTCTCAAGATTAGTTGCGCAACTGGCGACACCATCTGGACCCGGCGCTACGTCCTCGACACGCTGGCCCGCGAGAGCAAGCTGAGGCAGCGCGACGTCCATCCCTGGTTCTTCCAGGACTACGCTGAGTTTGACAACTGCGCGACCGCCATTGCGGTCGGCCTGGACTCGAACGTCGTCGTTACCGGCTTCGGACTGCACCGATTCTTCGACCTCGAATGGTGGACGATGAAACTGCGGCCCAGCGGTGACACGCTCTGGCGTCGCACCTACCGCAATCCCAACACTATTATCCACGACGCTGATGTGCCATTTGACCTGGCCTTGGCTCCATCTGGCGACATCTACATCTGCGGGTTTGACTACAACGATGACGGCATTATCAGCGAGGGCTACAACTATGCAGTCGCCCGGTTCAATTCCGCCGGCACATTGCTCAACTGGCGCAGCCTGAACATTGGCGGCTATGACGGCGACGACTACGCTTCGAGCATCGCTCTGGACAATGCCAATCCGCCCAATGTTTATGTGACAGGGATGCTCAGCTACGATAACGACATCATCTGCACGAATCGTTTCTCCAGTACACTCGTCAGTCGCTGGGGTCCGGCTGGTGCGGTGTATGGCGAAGATGACGCCTATGGCTACAAGGTCGCCTATCAGGGCGGGCGGGTTTATGTTGCCGGTACGGTCGGTGATGTGCTCGTGACGCTCTGTTACACCGAGACCGACCCGGTCGGCAGCAACAAGGACACGCTCTGGGCAGTGCGTTACGATTCGCCCGATCGCCTGGGTGGGCTGGGAGCAGCGGTCGCTGCGCTTGATACCAATACTGTCTACTTTGCCGGCCAGGCTGACCGCAGTGGTGGCTGGACCAGCCTGGTGCTGGGACGGCTCAGCTATGTGGACCGCAATCTTCGGGCCGACACCATCTACGCGCCGCGCGGGTCGTTCAATCTTGGCGACACTGCGACGCCGCGCTGCCGGGTTGCCAATATCGGGACCGACTCAGCCTTCTATCGGGTCTTCTTTACCATTGGCACGCTCTACCGTGAAAGCACGAGCCTCGGGCTGCTCCGCGCTGGCGAGACAGCCCATGTTGCCTTCCCGCGCTGGACTGCTGCTGAGTTCGGCACGCTGGTGGCGCGTTGTAGTGTGGTCACGACCGGCGACCCTGACCCAGTCAACAACATCAAAGAGACTTCGGTGATTGTCAGCTATCGTGATGTCGGCTGCCTGCGAATTGTTGCGCCGCGCGACACGGTGCCGGTGGACACGGTCATCATTCCGCAGGCCTGGGTGCGTAACTTCGGCTCACCAACCCAGGTCTTTGCTGCCCGCTTCCGAATTGGCGCTGGCTACAACGTCACGGTCAACAACATTACGCTGGCGCCGGGCGAGAGCCTCCTCATCTCGGCCACGCCCTGGACACCGCCTGGCATCGGTCAGTATGCGGTTTCATGCTCGACAATGCTGAGCGGTGACCTGGTGCCGGCCAATGACCGGGCCACTGCCACCGTCTATGCCCGGCAGACCGGAATTGATGTCGGCGTCACCAGGTTCATTGCGCCAGAGAGCATCGTCAACCCCGGCGACCGGATTCAGCCGCAGATTGTATTGCGCAACTACGGCTCGGTTGCCTCGCAGCCGCGAGTCTTTCTGACCATCAGCGATGGCTACAGCGACGTGGCTGACCCGGGTGTGATTCAACCCGGCGACTCGGCGGTCGCAACTTTCACTAACTGGTTTGCCCGTGACCCGCAAGTGCTGCTGGCCACTGCCTGGATAAGGCTCGAAGGCGATGCCAACCCAGCTAACGATACTCTGCTGCAGACCGTTATCATTCGCTATCTCGATGTTGCCGCAAGGCAGATTGAGGCACCGGTTGGCGACATTGATTCCGGAGCAACCGTCACGCCACTGGTTCAGGTAACGAACTACGGCAACACCAGCGAGCCGTTTGTGCTGCGTATGATAATCGAGGCCTGGGCAGAGAAGACCGGAAAAGGTCTGGAAGAGAAGACGCAGTCGCGGGACGTGCTACTCTACGATGAGGCAGTAGAAGTCAGGCTGGCCCCGGGGCGGGATTCGGTTGTTGCCTTGCCCGATTGGACCGCCGATAGCGTGGGGTTGATGTACGTCACGGCCTGGGTCAGCATTGACGGCGACGCCGACCCGCGCAACGACACTGCCTATGCTGAGTGCATGGTTCGGCCGGCGCCGCATGATGTTGGTGTTAGCCGTGTTCTGCAGCCGGTGGGTACTATTGACTCCGGTGCCGTAATCCAGCCGCGGGCAGTTGTCCGCAACTACACCCAGCAACCTGAGGTTGTGCCGGTGCGATTCATCATCGGGCCCTACTACATTGCTGACACAGCAGTAGCGGTCGCTGGCAACGACTCAGCCATTGTCACCTTCCGGCAGTGGGTTGCCAGTCCGGTTGGCACCCATCCGATAACTTGCTTCACCCGGCTACTGGGCGACGCCAACCCAGCCAACGACACTGCCCGGGCGCAGGTGACAGTCCAGCGCGTGATCCACGACGTTGGCATCACGGCCATCATCGCGCCAACCGGTCGAATTGACTCGGGCCAACAGGTGACGCCGGTTGCCGTGCTGCGCAACTACACGAGCTTCAGCGAAGGGGTGCCGGTAACATTCCTGATTGGCACTTCCTACCGCGCCGACACGACCCACCGGCTTGAGCCTCGGGCCGAGGACACGATTCGATTCCCGCGCTGGACAGCCGGGCCGGTTGGTACGCTGCCGGTTACCTGCTACAGCGCGCTTGTCGGTGATGTCGACCCGGCCAACGACACTGCCTACAACGAGGTCACAGTTCTGCCGCCGCAGGGTTTGGCTGACCGGCCGGCAGGATTGCCTGGTCGCCTTGCACTCGAAAGTGCTCGGCCAACGCCGTTCAGCCAGAGGGTGACCATCAGCTTTGCGCTGCCGACGCCGGCGATGCTTGAAATAACAGTCTTCGACGCGGCTGGTAACGCGGTTCGGACGTTGGTCTCGGGGCCGTTGCCTGCTGGTCGCCACCAGGTTGATTGGAATGGCCGTGACTGGCGCGAGCGGATGCTGCCTGAGGGCATCTACTATGTCAGAATGGTGTCGGGAACCTTTACGGCCACGCGCAAGCTGATACTCAAGCACTAAGCGACAAGCGGAAGAAAATCCGGCGGCAGGTTTGTGCCTGCCGCCGGTTCGTCTTGGCTAGGGTCAGTTCGAGCGGAATCGTGCCTTCTTGTCACCCTGAGCGAAGGCCATAGGGCCGGAGTCGAAGGGTCTTCTGCTGTCCTTCGCCAGCAGCGGTGTCATTCCGAGGAGTCTGGCGACGAGGAGTCGCTGGGCAGAGATGACGGGTCGGCGATTCCTCGGCCGCATCGCGGCCTCGGAATGACGGGCTTTCTGTCATCCCGAGTGTAGCGAGGAATCGCCGCAACTAGTTGGGCGATGGGGAGTCAGGCTCTGCACCCTTCCTAGGGTGCAGAGCCGAACCTAGGGAAGTGTGCCTAAGTTGCCTTGTTACAATCTGATAGCTTGCTGAGTACCAGACCCCCTCCCTCGTCCCCGGGATGGTCTGCGCGGGTGTTGCCAAGGCTCATTGGGTTGGTGCTGGCCTAGCTGCTTGCTGATGGCTTGGGGGAGGAGTTTTGGGGAATGTCTGCTGATGTGATTCGCATCAGGTTGGGGACTGTGTCTGGATAACCATTTTCGGCTAAGCCCGTGGCTGAGCCTTGTGGGCTCTTTGGTGGTGGCTAGCTGGGCAGGTCTTAGACGCTGTTCTGGTCGCTGCTCAGGAAAGGGTTGGCGACTGGGCTTTGGGGTGGGTTTACCAGCGAATGGCGACGCCGCCCCAAGTGAGACCGGCGCCGAAGGCAACGAGAACGACAAGGTCGCCGGGCAGAATCCGGCCGGCCTTGCGGGCTTCGTCAAGGGCGATGATGGTGGTGGCCGAGCTGGTGTTGGCGTATTTCTGGATGTTGACGAAGACGTTGTCCATCGGGAAACGGAGTAGTTTGGCCACGGCTTCGATTATCCGCAGGTTGGCCTGGTGGGGAATGAGGAGCTTGACGTCGCTGGCTTTGAGTCGAGCTTGTTCGAGAACGCGGCGAACCGAGTCGGCCATGGCTCGGACTGCGACTTTGAAGATGGCATTGCCGTTCATTTTGAGGTAGTGCTGGCGGGCAGCGACTGATTCGTGGGAAGCGGGAATGCGGGAGCCGCCAGCCGGCATATAGAGGTCGTTGCCACGCGAACCGTCGGCACCAAGGTAGGTAGCGATGATGCCACGGCCGGGTTCGTCAGTGGCGCGCAGGACTGCGGCGCCGGCGCCGTCAGCGAGGAGGACACAAGTGCCGCGGTCGGTCCAGTCGGTAATCTTAGAGAGGACTTCGACGCCGACGACGAGGATGGTTTTGTAGGTGCCGGTGGCGATGAATTGGCGGGCAGTGGCAAGGGCGTAGATGAAGCCAGTGCAGCCGGCACTTAGGTCCATTGCTGCAGCGTGGGTGCAGCCGAGCTTGTCCTGCAGGATGCAGGCAGTGGAGGGAAAGGCCATGTCGCCGGTGACAGTGGCAACGATAATCAGGTCAATCTCGTCAGGCCGGGTGTTGGCATCGGCAAGCGCACGCTGGCAGGCTGCCAGGGCAAAGTCGGATGCGGCCTGGTCAGGCCGGGCAATACGACGTTCTTTCATGCCGGTGCGCTCGACTATCCACTCGTCGGAAGTGTCAACGAGCTTTTCGAGGTCGGCGTTGGTCATTATTTTTTCGGGCACGTCAAAGCCGGTGCCGGCAACTACTGCCGAGTAGAGGCGGGGTTTGGCTTCGACAGAGACGGTCTGGGGCAGGTCGGCCAACAAAGAAAGTTCACTCACTGAATCTATCATACAGTTCGGCAGGCTGCCGTCAATTGCGGTCGGGCTGGAGGCGGCGAAGGTTGTCCTGGACCAGGCGGGTAAGTTCAGGCGGAGCAGGCAGACTTAGGGCAAGGTGGAGTTGTTCGATGGCGGCAGCGGTCTGGCCATGTTCGTGGAGGAACATGGCGAAGTTGTTGCGGGCAGCAGCATAAGTGAACTGGATGTGCTGGTAGTCGGGAGAGGTGAACGGGTAATGGAGTGAGGTGAGGCGGTAGCCGGCCCAGAGGTGGCGGCTGTGGTCAATGACAGCGGGCAGATTGACTGTCACCTGACGGGGAATGAGGCGATAGACGATGCCTTCGGGTACGACCAGATGGGACTGATAGAGAGGACTGGGAAAGAACATGTCGGTGACAATCTCGACGGTGAGGTAGCAGGGACGGTGCAGGAGCAGGGCCTGGGTAAGAGCAGTGAAGACAGTCCGGAGCAGGCTGTTCTGGTCGGTGGCCGCGGAGGAGGCAAGGGTGGCGCGCCAGTCAGGGAGCGGGGCGAGAAACCTTAGGCTGTCGTAGTACTCCTGGGCAAGGAGGCGAGCAACAGCGATGGTCTGGACATCAGGACGGATGCCGCGCACTTGCTGTAGGTAGCGAATTGCATTGCCGGCAAGGTCGCCGCCGTAGAGCAGAATAGCACTGTCAGGCAAGGAGTAGAGCAGGTTCTCGCCAAGGTCGCGGACAATCGTTGTTTTGTTTTCGTTCGTGATGCGGCGGTAGGCGAGAAGGGTGTGGCCGGGAATGGCGAGCAGGATGAGGATGGCGAGAGCTGTGAAGATGTTTGCTAGGCTTGGGTTGGGGCGACGGCCTAGCCGGGGAATGGCAGCGATGCGGGTTTCGAGCCAGGTGGCACCTTTGCCGGCAAAGAGGCTAACAGCAACCAGGGCAGGCAGTAGATGGAAGCGGTAGTCGGGAATCCAGTAGCCAAGGGCAAACAGGGCAGTGCTGAAGAGGAGACCAAGACCGAGGAGCAGACGACTAGGTCGGAAAGCCAGCACAACGAAGCCGAGCAGGGCGACAAGGCTAGGGACGATGCCGAGGCCAGTGGCGATGTCGGCTGGGAGCGAGCGAAGCCGTTCCATGAACTCAGGGCCAGGAGTGCGGAAGGAAAGCCAGCGGTATTGGGCAGCAAAGGCATGGGCAAGGAACCGGCCAAGGGTGTTAGGGTTGCCCCAGTTGATTTCGGGTCGGGCCAGGGCGCGAAAGAGGGTGCCGAGACTGGCTGAGAAGCCGAGGAGCATGAGGCCGGCTAAGAGTAGGGTGAGGCGGGGCGTGACGAGCCGGCGATAGGGCCAAGCGATAACGATTAGGGCGGGCAGCCAGAGTAGGGTTGTCGGCTGGTGAGAGAGGGCGAGGCCGAGCAGCAGGGCCGCAAGCAGGGGCGGCCGCGGCGAGGGGTTGGAGTGTTCAGGACTGGGTAAAGAGACGGAAAGAAGAAGGAGACAGAGAAAGAGAATGGTGAGGGTATAGACTTCGTGGCTGGTTGCCACGAGCCAGAAGGCTGGGCCGAATCCGAGCGCTAGGGCCGCGACCAGAGCGCCGATGAGGGAGAGACCAAGTCGGCGGGCGGCAAGGAAGAGAACTGTGACAGTGGCAGCGCCAATCAGGGCTGTCAGGCTGTTGGTAGCGACTGCTGGTTCGCGGAAAGGGAGTAGGCAGGCAAGCCGGCCAAGCCAGGTGAAGAGCGGGTAGCCAGGCGGGTGGGCGATGCCAAGCCGGAGCGCGGCAAGGGTCAGTTCGCCGGCGTCGCCAGGCCCGACAGTTGGGCCAAGGGTTGCTAAGTAGTTGACCAGCGCAACCAGGCCGCAGCCGGCAGCAACGAAAATATCAGTACGAGAGGAAGAATGGGTCAACGCTAATGGTAATCTAGCCAGGTTTGTTTGTGAGTCAAACTGCCGGTGCTAAGAGGCAGCGAGGGACTGGTGGCTGCGGCAGACTGGCAGTTGTCGCCCGGTTGGGGAGGGCCGGACTAGAGGATGTGGATTTCGACTTTGGAGAACTTGGGCTGCAGCCCGGGGATGAAGCGCGGGGCAACCTTGATTCCCTCGCGGGGCAGGACCACGCGGCGGCTGAGCTCCCGTTGCATCACTTGGCAGCGGTCGGCAGAGAGATTCTCCTGCTCAGAATAGACATAGACCACGACTTCCTTGCGGAAGTGCTCTTTGATGATATTGGCGGCCTCGTCAAGGCGGGCGGCTGCTGGTTCGAGCAACTGGTTGCTGCCCTCGGCAAAGAGCTGGTCAGCAGCGATGGCGACGACCCACTCACCGTCAGCCTGGTAGGCGACTGCATTGATGCGCTGCGGCGTGCCGGGAATCCGAGTCTGGTTGCCGCGGGCGTCGTAGGCATTGAAGGTGAAGCTATAGACTTCACCGGGGGCAATCATCTCCCCCTTGTCGGAACGGCCATTCCAGGAGAGAGCCGCGGGCGGCTGGCCCTTGCCGCTGATGCGGCGAACCGTCTCGCCGAGTGAGTTGGCGATGACCAGTTCCCAGTTGGCGACTCGGGTCTCGAAGGACGGCAGAAAGAGCATCACGTCGCTGTAGATGAAGCCGCGTTCGACTGGCACCCGCAGGTAGGAGGAACGGATGAACTGCTGGGGAATGGTCATTGAGTCAATTGACCGGAGCAGGGCGTCGTCGAGCACGTAGGTTTCTGGGGCCAATAGGCCGGTAATTGGTGCAAACGGGTCAAGCTGGGGCGAGAAGTAGGGTTTGGTATCGGTAATCTTGATTTCGGCCTGGCCGGTGATGACCTCTTCGCCGATGGCGTGCTGGTCGGAGTTCGAGGCGGCGGGCTGGGCCAAGAGCAGGAGCAGGCCAGCAATCAGCATGTTAGGAGAGAGTGAACTTGAAGGTGATTACGCCCCACTGGTCTTCAGCTTTGACATTGGGGCCGAGCGGAGCGAATTCCCAGGCGCGCAGAGCATCAATCACGACCTGGTCGAGGTCCGGATAGCCGGAGCTGCACTCAACGGTGGGTGTACCTTTGACTTGGCCGTTGGGTTGAACCCAGAGCCGGACGACAACAGTGCCAGAGATGCGGCGTTCGAGTGCCCACTTGGGGTAGCGCGGGACAACTTTTCTGGTAATCTCGCGCTGGGATATCGGGCCGGCAACCATGAAGTTGGTACCGCGGCTGACCGGGGCGGTGACTTTGGGCAGGTCAGCAGTCGGAACCGTGGGCAAGGGCCGGGCAGCCGGTTTGGCAAGGGGCCGGCTTTCGATGGTGAGCTGGGCAGTAGGCTGGGGTATGCCGGGGACGCCGCGCAGGCCGGTGCCGCTACCACGGCCAAGGCTGCGTGACAGTTCGACTTTGGGCTGGGCAAGAATCTCCTCGGTGGATTTGGTCGAGCCGGAGCCGCCGAGCCGGATGACGTTGATGTTGTCGCCGCGGTCGAGTTCATAGCGGTCGAGGTCAATCTTGGCTTGAGAGTTGTCGCGTTCGAGCTTGGCCGAGAGGTCAATGGCTGGAACTTCGTCGGCGGCGATGCCAGCAGAGTAGGTTGGTGCCGTGGCGGTGGCCGCGTCAGTGCCGCCGCCACCCGGGATTTCAGTTTTGGCAAGAATCTTGGCAACTTCGGGGCGGTAGGTCACGTCCATGAACGAGACTTCCTGCAGGTCGGCAGCGGTGCTGGCTTCAGGAGCTGGCCGCGAGGCGAGTATCAAGCCGATGGCGTGGAGGAGAACCGAGATGGCGATGGCTATTTCGGTGCCGCGGTAGCGCTTGGATTCGAATGTCATCATCCCTCCTTGAGCCGCTTGGTGGCGCAGGCGATGCGCAGCGCGCCGGCCCGACGGGCACAGGCCAAAAGGTCAAGGACGTGAGAATGGAGGCATTCCTTGTCAGCGCGGACGACGACAAGAACATAGGGATCTCGACTTACCGCTGCCTGTAGCAGGTTCTGCAGTTCGTTGTAATCGCTGACCGGCTGGTCGTCCATCACCAGCCGGCCATCGATCGTGTAGGTGATGTTGATGTCGTTTTCGACCTTCCGTTCCGATGTATGGGTCTGGGGCAGCTCAACCGGGGTGCTGTTGCGGGTAATCACCAGCGGCGATACGACCATCATGATGAGAACCAAAATGAGGCCGACAGCAGCCATCGGCAGGATATCAACGTTGGTCGGGCCTTTCATGGTGCCCTCCGGCGGCGCAGCAGCGCCAGGTCAGCAGCGCCAGATTGTTTGGCCAGGTCGAGTATGCGCATTACCCTATCATACACGACCTGGTCGTCAGTGGCAATTATCACTCGTTTCTCAACGCTGCGATCGAGTAGCTTGGGTAGCAGCTCGGCCAGTTCTTCGGTGGTGACCGGTGACTCGTTGAGCAGGGTGCGGCCGTCGTCGGTCAGATAGATGTTCGCTTTGATGTCGGAACCAGGTTCGTTCTGGCCGGCGCGGGTTGCCGCTGGAGCCGAGACAAAGATACCGGTTTCAAAAAAGAGCGGCATTGCCACCATGAAGCCGATGACCAGTGAGAGGGCGATGTCAACGAGCGAGGTGAGAATCAGTTCGTTGCGGGGACGTTCAACCGGCCGGCGACGCATTAGAACTTCCAGTTAGTGTCCTCTGTCGGCTGGGGCTTGGGCGGCGGTGGGGGCGGAGCGGCAACCGGCGCTGGTTGCTGGTTAGCGGACTGAGTTCGGGATAGTAGGACGACGAGCCGGTCAGAGGCGCTTTCGAGCATGATGGCGATATCGGCAGCCTTTTTGGAGAAGTAGTTGTAGAAGAAGAGTGTCGGGATACCGATGAATAGACCAAAGGCGGTGGTGATGAGGGCTTCGGCAATGCCGCGCGAGACAACGGCTGGTCCGCCGGAGCCAGTGGCAGCGATGTTGGCAAAGGCATTGATGAGACCGGTGACTGTGCCGAGCAGGCCGAGCAGGGTGGCGACGTTGGCAAGCGTGCCCATACCGCCAAGCATCCGTTCAAACCGCAGTCGCTCTTCGAGGATGAGACTGTAGAGCAGGTCGGCCAGCTCGTCACTGGACAGACTGAGGTTTTCGAGGGCGACAACAAACATCCGGCCCATGGGGTTCTGTTGGGTTTTGGCCCATTCCAAGGCCGCGTTTGGCCCACCGTTAAGTAGTCGGCGGCGTAGTTCGACCAAGCCTTTGCCAGTGTTGAAACGGTTGCGGTAGAAATACCACAATCGCTCGATAATTAGCGCCAGGGCCGCGATGGAGGCGATAAGCAGGGCAACCATCACGATGCTGGAGCGAAAGATGTCGAAAAGACTCCGGCCAAGAATCATTGCTTTGTTTCTCCTTGGGTTGGCGGAAGCGGTGTCTCGTTGGGCATGGCTTCGCCGCCGACGGCGGCGCCGAGGCGACGGCGGGCCAGGGCAACGTTGGCCCGGGCACTCTCAACGTACTCCGATTCCGGGAATGAGTCTATCACCTGCTGGAATCGGTCGAGACTCTTTTGGTATTCGCCGGCATTGAAGTAGGCAGAGGCAAGATTGAAGGTGGCGCCGGCGCGTTGCTCGTGGTTGGGGAAGTAGGCGAAATACTTCTCGTAGGCGAGCGCGGCTTCGGGCCAGCGACCAAGCTGGGAGTAGGCCTCGGCAGTGAGCAGTTGAGCGTCGCCAGCAATCGCCGAGCCAGGGAAGTTGACAACGGCCTGCTGGAGTTCGGCAATCGCAGCCTCGTAGTTGCCGGCGTCGTAGAGTGCTTTGCCGCGGTTATACTGGCCCTCGGCAGCGAGCTCAGAGGTGGGGAAACGACGAAGGAAGTCGTCCATGACCGCTGAGTCTTGCTGGCCAGCCAGATAGTAGCTCATTTCCAGGCTGCGGCGGACACTCGGGACCTGTGGGTCGGACGGATAGAGGTCGAGGAACTTCTGGTACTCGCGCACTGCGTCAAGGAACTGCTTGCGGTTGTAGTAGCATTGGGCAATCAGTGCCTGTGCGGGCGGGCCGAACTCAGAGAAGGGGTAGCGCTCGATTACGAAGTTGAAAGTGGCGATGGCCTTGTCGTATTCGAGCGCCTTGAAATAGGTGTCACCGGTGCGAAAAGCGGCTTCGGCAGCCTTCGGATTCTTTTCTGGGTAGCGGGTCAGGAGCTGAGTCCAGGTTTCGACTGCCTGGCCGTAGTACTGAAGCTGATAGTAGCAGTAGCCGGCGTAGAAGTAGCCAGGAATGCCAGCCAGCGGCTTGTCGGGAAATGTCGCTAGTAGTGGTTCGAAGACGTCGAGGGCTTTGAGGTATTCCTTTTGGTTGAACAGTGTGTAGCCGTAGCCTAGGTAGGCGCTGATCGTGAAGAGGGTGTCGGCGAGTCGGGCGTTGAGCAGTCCCTGAAATCCGCTGGCAGCCTCGTTCAGGCGGCCGTTGTGATAGAGGCAGTAGCAGCGGCCGAGCCGTGCATAAGCGGCGATGTCGGACCCGGCTGGATGGGTGTAGGCCTGCTGGTAATAGGCGTCGGCTTCGCTGTACTTGCGGTCGTAATACAGGCCTTCGGCGAGAAAGTAGAGTGTGCGGGCGCGCCAACCGGTCGTGTCCTCAGGATAGTCGGCAACATACTTGGCGCCAATTGCTACTGCTTTTTCGAACTGGCCAGCGCTGTTGTAGGCGAGGAGCAGCATCGCGCAGGCTGGCTCGCGCAAGGCAGTCTGCGCATAGGTCGTGAGGATGTTTTCGAACTGCTCGGCTGCCTGCTGATACTGGCCGAGCTGATAGCAGATGACGCCAGACAAGTAGTTGCCAACGCCGGACAGTTCACCGGTACGGAACATCGTTGCCAGTTGACTGGTGGCAAGCAGGGTCTGCATTGTATCGGCGGTGGCGAGCATGGCTTGAGCGAGCTGGAGGTTAGCAAAGCTGGCGACCTTGGTCTTTGGAAAGTTGGCCCGGACGCGCTGGAACCGTTCAACTGCCCGTTGGGCCTGGCCTAGCGCCAGGTCGGTCTGACCGATGAAGTAGTTGGCATGGGCAGCGAGGATGTTGTTCTGATGCCGAGTGAGCGGCAGCAGCCGGTCGGCAGCCGCCGCATACTGCTTCTGGGCAATTAGGGCGCAGCCCAGGTAATAGCTCGCATAATCAGCCAGCGGTGAGAACGGGAAGTTATCAATGAAGAACTGGAGCTTTGCCCGAGCGCCGTCGTAGTCATGGTTGAGGAACAAGGCCTGGCCAGCCGCGAAATGGGCCATAGTTGCCAGTGGCGTATTCGGCACGTCAGTAGCAATCTCGCGGAACTTGAGCAGGGCCGGCAGTGGCTTGCGGGTCTGGGCGAGGCTCTTGGCGAGAAAGAACTTGGCTTCGGGTAACTCGACGCCGGTCAGCCGGGCGATAGCCTGGTCGTAATCGCGTTGGAAGTAGTAGAGCACACCGGCTGCAAAGTTGGTCCGGCTGTCTTTGTCATAACCAGGCTGCTTGGCCAGCCGCTCCAGGGTTAGTTGGGCCTCACGATAGTTGCCGAGCATTATCGCTGATATGGCCAGACCATACATGGCTTCGGGTTTGATATAGCTATACTGAGTCCGATCAAGGATGCTGGCAAACAGGCTGTGTGCTTGTTCGTAACGGCCAAGGTTGAAATAGGTCTCAGCCTGCGCATAGCGCAGTTCATCGCCGAACTCACTCTTGCCATACTCCCGAACGAGCCCGCCCAGTATCCCACCGGCCCGGTTGTAGTCTTGAGACTCAATGGCGGTTTGAGCCTGATTGTACCGTTCAACAAGTGAACGGAGTTGGGTCTGGCTAAGTGCGCTAACGAGCGCAAGGATGAGCAGCGCGGTCATTGTCAGTTACTGGTTCGGGCGAATCTCGAAGCGGCCCTCAGGGCCGCGGGTTCGGACTTCGGTCAGGCTGCCGCTGAAGTTAAGCGAGCGGTCGCGCTGGTCAACGACGACGATGTCGTAGCTGTAGCGGCCGTCAGCCACCAGTCGGCCAGCATCATCAAGGCCGTCCCAAGTGAGCCGCAGCGGCGGCTGGTCCCAGCCACTGTAGGAGCGGACGACTTCACCGAGATGATTTTTGATTAGTACCTGCCAGCGTTTGACCGCGGCCCTGGTCATCAGGCGAACGTCCATCCAGAGGACGTTCTGTTTATCTTCAGGCGTTGGGCTGAACAGCGAGGGCTGGGCATCAATCCAGACCCGGAATCCGGCAAATGAGAGGAAGGCCCCGAGTTTGTGGGTAGGCGTCATTAGATAGTCAGAACGGTGGTGTAAGAGCACCGCGTAGTCAACGCCAATGCCCATGCGACCCCAGGACTTGTGAATCCCAAGGCCAAAGGTTATGTAGTCCGGGTCAATACCGATACGTTGGATGAGTACCCCGGGAACAAGCGCAAACTCGACCCCACCGTGCAGCACTGGACGGGGTACGAAGCGGTTGGTCAGATAGCCGGTGACTGGGTCAGCTTCCTGAAGGAGTGGCATCGTCGCGTCCATGGCGATGACTGCCCGGCCACCAAGCAGACGCACCGCACTGCCAGCACGCAGGCCGCGCGGGTAGATGTCGGCGATGTTCGCGAGCTGGAGGCTGGGTTGTATCAGATTCTGGACCGATAAGGCAAAGCTTAGTGGTCTTGGCCAGAGTAATAGGGCACCGACATCAGCTCCCACGCTGACGTCAGCGTATTCAGCGAGGTTCTTGGTGACAAGCTTCAGATTGGCACCAAAGCCAAGAAAAGGCCAGGGGTTGTAAGCATACGAAGCAAGATAGGCGTTCTCGGCAAAGATGTAGTTCTGGTAGCGGTTGTTTTCGGGCGTGCGCGATTCGATACCTTCGGCGCCGTAGTTGATGAGGACGAGACCGAAGGTGCCCAGGCCGCGAGTCGGTAAAGCATAGGCGATGTATTCCATCCTGGCACCATAGAGCTGGGAATGGGCAAGAATGACTTCCTGGGCGTTGAGCTGGAAGAGTCCGGCGGGGTTGAAGTAACCGGCCTGGGCATCGTCAGCGACCGCGCCGAAGGCACGTCCCATTGCCAGACTGCGCGGCCCAGCACCATAGTCAAGGAAGGCACCGGCCAGTCCACCTTCACTGGCGAAGGCGAAGGTGGCAATGAGCAACAGACTAAGCCGAGCTACCATACGACTCCGACGCGGGTTGTGCCACGATAGGCAATGCCAGTGTGCGATTGGGCGATTACCAGCACCGAATAGATACCGCTGGCAACACGGCGCCCCTGACTGTTGGTTCCGTCCCAGCGAACCTGGTTGATGCCAGCAAGAGCGCCAGGCTGGTTACGGGTGAAGCGGCGGGTGAGGACTTCGTTGCCGAAGGGGTCATGAATCATTAGCGTCACGTCAGCGCCGTAGGGTAGATTGTAGGTCAAGACGGTAGAGGTGCGGTTACCGGATGGGTTGCCAAATGGGTTAGGGAATGCTACAACCTGGCCTTTCATTACTGCGCTATCGGGAACGGTGACGGCGATGGCGATGGTTGTATCAGCAGTGCCAGAGCGGATACGAATTGAGTCCGTCTCAGTGAAAACCGCCCGCGAGCAGAGAAAACGGGCCTGGCAGCGACCAAGGGTGTCGGTCAACAGGGCTGGGTCGAGTATCTCACCCCGGCCGGATGTAACCTGGAAGTCACAACGGGTTGCCACTACTGGGTTGGAATTGGCATCAAGAACTGTGACTTCAACGTGGGTGGTCTCGCCGGCCCGAACAGTGTCCGGTGCCCGAACGAACAGGCGGGCGCCGCGGGCACGTATCTCAATGTAGTTCCAGTATGAAGCCCGGCCAGTTCTGGTGCTGACGGCGCGAATGGTCTGGCTTGGTCCGGCTGTGCCGAACTCAAGCGATAGCACCGCGCTATCGTCGAGCACTGCCATTGTTGGGGTGAAACTAATGACCGAGTTGGAGTTGAGGGTTATTGTGTCGCCAAGTCCAGTGGTCCGATTCCAGCAGCGGTCGCAGGCGACTACCCGAACCGGAAACGGTGTGCGCAGAAACTGAGGTGTCGGTGTGCCTGACTTCCCAGGTGTCTGCCAGATCGAAGTGGTGGTGTCACCGGGCAGCAGTTGTTCTCCAGGCAGAAGGAGCTGCAGTTGCTGATAACCGCCAGGCAGGACTGCGAACGGTGATGATGTGTCGGGCCGGATTGGGGACGACTCAGCTGCCCGGGTGCGAAGCCGATGAGTACCGGCAGTTCGAATCGCGGCGGTGAACCGTCCCTGACCGTTGGTCAGACGACCGCCAGTCGGCAGCCGGGAAAAGTTGTCAGTTGCCGAAAAAGTAACACTATCCTGGCGAGTTCGGATGACGTTGAAGCACGAGTCGGTGACATAGACATCAAAGGAGAACGTGTCACCGGCAATGTGGGCATCGGGCGCTATCCGACGACCGGTCGGCGAACCGGGTGCCAGTTCTTCACCAGGCATGACAGTGAGAAACCGGCTGGGCAGGCCGGGAAAGACCTCAATCGGTGCACTGGTGCTGGTCACCTGGTTGCCTGGGTCAGAGCAGCGCAGCTGGAGGGTGTCAGCGAGAGTGAGACTTAGGTAGGTGCTGCAGCGACCATTTAGGAATGAAACCTGGGTTGGCGTAACATAGACAAAGTTCTGGTCCAGTGTCGTCGAGATTCGAGCAAGGCCTGAATATGGATAGGGTTGGCCAACCTCGTCGCGAGTCTCGATGACCACGGCAAACGGTTCGCCGGCATAGGCAAACGATGGCAGTCGCTGGAAAACAAAGGACGCGAGGCGGAACGGAGCAGCAGGAACAGGCGGATTAGGCGGCAGCTCGGATTGACCGAGGTGCATCCCCAGTAGTAAACCCAGCGTCAGTATTGCGCTCATCAAGCTGACGGGAAAGTCTACTCCACAAGTGGCGGAATGTCAAACTTCTCTCGTGTGGGATGGATAGGTGCGACATTGGCCGCAACTGCTTGACTGTTCGTCTGCTGGGTCTAGGCTCGATGCCATGTTTGGTCTGTCCGAGGCAAGGCTTGGCCTACGTCATGCGGCCGCGCGAGTGCTTCTGGCACTGGCGACCGGGATTGCTATTGGACGTGCCTTGCCGCTGCCGTGGTGGGTTCCTGCTTTGGTGGCGTTTGTTGCGCTGGCAGGCACACTTGTGACGCGTGGGCTATCGCTGTATCTTGCTGTGCTTGCTGCCGGTGCGCTCTATGTTGGTTTCCGCAAACCAGTGACAGTTGACCCAAGTCTCTATGCAGCCTCAAGTTTCGTCGGCGTGGTAGTTGAGGAGCCGGCTGGTGCTGACTATTGGGCAGTAGTTGTCAGTCTTGACCGCCCCTGGCATGGGAAGGTGCGCGTCTGGTCTCAAGACTCGCTAGCGCTGAAGTATGGTGACATGGTACGAATTAGTGCCAGAGTAAGGCCACTTGACTATCCGCGTAACCCTGGGCTACCGGACAGAAACGAGTACTATCAGCGCCAGGGATTTGTTGGCACAACGAATGCTAGCGCTAGCCAAGTAGCAGTGATTGGCTGCAATCGCGGCTCAGTCTGGCTGCGGCTGGTAGTCATGCCTCTTGGCCGTTTCATTCGGGCGACCTTTGCTCGGTATCTGCCGCCGGCAGAAGCCGGTCTTATGAACGGATTGCTACTCGGCGGTAGTGCCGGGTTGCCCGAGGAGACCAGGATTGCGTTCACTGATGCCGGGATTTTGCACATCCTGGCGGTTTCGGGTATGAACGTCGCCATCGTCATCGGTGTAGTCTGGACTCTACTAGCAGTGGCCGGCATCAGAGGCTGGTGGAGGTTCGGGATAACCTTGGCGGTCGTCGTGCTGTATGTATCGCTCTGCGGCTGGTCAGCAGCACCGGCTCGGGCCGGACTGATGGCAATGCTCTGGCTGTTAGGGATGCAGCTTCAACGCCGCGTTTCGACCTTGGCGACACTCTGTTCGGTCGGAATAGTCCTGTTGCTCATAGACCCACTGTCGTTATTCGATGTGGGCGCACAGCTTTCTTTTGTAGCGACTGCAGGAATAGTTATCGCCTCGGAACGTCTGGGCCGGATTCAGGTCGAGGCAGGATTCGGGCGCTGGTTGAAGCGTTACATCTGGCTGCCAATGGGTGTTTCAATGACAGCGACTGTAGTTACCGCGCCGCTGCTGCTACATCACTTCTATCGGGTGCAGCCGCTGGCGTTTCTTTCTACCTTTCTTGTGTCGGTGCTTGTTGGTCTAGCAGTGCCGCTGGGCTTGCTGGTGCTGGTCGCGCGGGCAATCTGGGCCGGGCTGGCCGGAATTGTCGCCCAGTCGCTGTGGCTTGTGCTTTGGTTCGTATTGAAGCTTGGCACGGTTCTTGGTCGAATGGACTGGGCAATCTGGGAACCGGGCAGGCTTGCCTGGCCTTGGGTATTGTGGTGTTACGCAACAGTGCTGCTCTTGCTTGGCTGGCAGCGCCGCTGGGCACGGCGGCTCTTCCTTCTGCTGGTTGCCATCGGTGTCGGGTTTGGTCTTTGGAGCTATAGCTTGCGCCGGCCTGTAACCGAAGCCGTCTTTCTTGATCCAGACAGGGGCGACGCCGTGATCTTGTCAGATAGCCTGGGTAGATGTGTTCTCTTCGATGCTGGTATTGACGGGCCGGGTATCTTGCGCGACTTCCTGCGCAGCCGAGGTGTGCATCGCATCGCCGCGGCTGTTGTCACCCATCCAGACCGCGACCATTATGGCGGGCTGCTGGACCTGCCGGAACGAGTGAAGATTGAGCGGCTGCTCGTGCCGACGCTCTTCAGTCGTGATTCAGGCTACGACCAGTTGCTTGCGCGATTACGAGCGCAGGGTACCGTTATTGAAGCGGTCCGGGCTGGAGACAGCCTCTGTGGATTCGGTTTCTCGGTACGGTTCGTTGCACCACAGCCAGCTGATGTTGGTCTCTACGAGGCAGGGTTGCTGCCGACCAACAGTGTCTCGTTGGTCGCGCGGGTGGAGCACGCTGGCTTTGTGATGCTACTCACTGGCGATGCGGAAGGCGAATGGTGGCGCAGTAGCGGCCAGGCTGACTTGCTCAAGTCACCCCATCACGGTAGCCGCAAAGGCAATCCTGACTCGCTCTTTCTTTTGGTGCAACCGAAGCACGTGGTGGTCATGGGACGGTATCCAACTCCGGCCCGGCTTGAGCAGCGATTCGCCGACAGCGATATTGATTATATCAATACTCGACGCGACGGTGGGTTCATTATCCGGTTCGGCCCGAACAGACCCTCGTTGATGCGGATGAAGCCTGCCTTGACAGCAGCCATTCTGCCGTGAGAGTGTAGCGATGGCTGTGTCGCGGGTACGAGTTCTGGCGGGACTTGGGGCCGGTGTTGTCGTGCTCTCATTTGCCTCAATTCTCATCAAGCTCACCCCGGCACCGAGCATCGTGATAGCAGCAGCACGTATGGGAATCGCCACGCTGGTATTGACGCCCATCTTCTTTGCCCGCTGGCCGACTCGTAGGCAGGAGCTGGTCAGGATTCCGTGGTGGCCGTTGCTTCTGGCTGGTGTGCTTCTGGCCGCGCACTTTGCCCTCTGGATTGAGTCGCTCAATCGCACCAGCGTGGCCAGTTCGGTCGTGCTCGTGGCGATGAATCCAATTTTCGTTGCTGTCTTGTCACCAATCATCCTGCGTGAGAAAGTATCCTGGCGCATCGTGCTGGCTGTTGTTCTTGGAGCGGTCGGCGCCGCGGTCATCGCCGGGCCACAACTGTCTTCAGCTGGTTCAACTGTCGGCAATCTGCTGGCGCTTGGCGGTGCGGCCTGTGCCGGCGGTTACTTGATGGCAGGCCGACGGGTCAGGCAACGGTTGTCGCTCACATCGTACATCTATGTTATCTATGGAGTTGCTGCGGTTATCCTTGTGCTAGTCGCTTTGGCCGCAGGCCAGCGGTTTAGCGGCTACAAGCCGCTGACATGGCTCTTTATTCTCCTGATGGCGCTTGGGCCGCAACTGCTTGGCCATACTAGTTTTAACTGGGCGCTGCGGTACATCTCAGCACCGGCAGTGGCAATGGCGGTGCTGGGTGAGCCAGTCGGCACAACCCTGCTGGCGTGGCTGATTCTCAAGTCACCGCCGACCAGCTTCGAGATACTCGGCGGCACCATCGTCTGCACCGGCATCTACCTTGCAATATCCGACGAGATGCAGGCCGAGGTTGCCGGTTGAACCGCGACAGCGGTTTACTACAATCAACCCTGCCAATGGCGCAATCACCTGTCACTGAAAAGAGCATTGAGGTTCTCAGCCTGACTAAGGAGTTCAGGGATTTTGTGGCAGTGAATCAGGTCTCATTTGACGTCCGGGCCGGCGAGTTGTTTGGGTTTCTTGGCCCTAACGGCGCCGGCAAGACTACGACCGTGCGGATGCTCTGTACGCTGACTCGGCCCAGCGCTGGTCAGGCTCGGGTTGTGGGAGCCGACGTGGTTGTGCAGCACAACGAGGTCAGGCGTTCGATTGGCATTATCTTTCAGGATCCTTCGCTTGACGACCGGCTGACCGCACAGGAGAACCTGCGGTTTCACGCGATGATCTATAAGGTACCCAAGGCCGAGGTCGCCAGCCGCATCAGGCAGGCGCTGGACTGGATGGAGCTACTAGACCGCGCTAACGACCTTGTGCGGGAGTTCTCAGGCGGGATGAAGCGGCGGTTGGAGATTGCCCGGGGTCTGCTTCACTCGCCGCGCGTGCTCTTTCTGGACGAGCCGACCCTTGGGCTAGACCCGCAGACGCGCAGCCGCATCTGGGAGCGTCTGCTGCACTTGCGTCGCGAGCAGGGGGTGACACTCTTTTTGACAACTCACTACATGGACGAGGCCGAGTATTGTGATCGCATCGCGATTATTGACCGTGGCCGGATAATTGCGCTCGACACGCCCCGCGCACTGAAAGAGCAGGTGCAGGGCGATGTCATCAGCCTGCGCACTGCTGACAATCCGGCAGCAGCAGCCGAGATAGGCAGTCGCTATGGGGTGGCGGTACAGACCGACGGCCAGGCTATCCGATTCGAGGTGAAGGACGGGGCTGAGTTTGTGCCGAAGCTCGTGCGCGAGCTGTCGGTGCCGGTAATAGCGGTTGCCGTGCATCAGCCGACTCTTGACGATGTCTTTCTCAAGCTGACTGGCCGCGAAATCCGTGATGACTCGGCCAGCAGCGCTGACAAGCTCAAGAGCGGGTTGCGCCGGATGGGCCGAGCCTGGCGCTAGGAGCGAATGGTGTTTGACCTTGCCTGCATCCAAATGGTCTGGCAGCGAGATATCATCCGTTACTTCCGGGAGCGCAGTCAGCTCTATGGCTCAATCACCAGACCGGTACTTTGGCTCTTCATTCTGGGAATGGGGCTGCGCGGCTCGTATAGCCAGATTGGCAGCGTCAACTACACGCAGTTCATCTTTCCCGGTATTATCGCTATGACCTCGATATTCACCTCCATCCAGTCGGCAATCAGTATCATCTGGGATCGCGAGTTTGGCTTCTTGAAGGAGATACTTGTGGCACCGGTGCCACGGACATCAATCGTCATCGGCAAGGGTCTCGCCGGGACGACCCTATCCTTGATTCAGGGCTGTATCATCCTGCTGCTGGCGCCGTTCGTTCACGTTCGATTGGCCTTTGGCAGCATCCCGTTGCTCATCTGCGTGATGATGGTGATGTCATTTGCGCTCACCGGAATTGGTATCGTGATTGCCGCCCGGATGACATCGTTTCAGGGGTTCGGCACAATAATGAACTTCATCATCATGCCGATGTGGTTTCTTTCCGGAGCGATGTTCCCGCCGACTAATCTGCCGTGGTGGCTCCGGCTGCTTGTTCGCATCAATCCGCTCACCTACGGTGTGGACCTGATTCGCAGACTCGTCCTTGGGTTCGGGTACTACAATCCGTGGTTCGATATCGGGTTCTTGATCCTGTTCGGTGCTGTTGCCACCGCTGCTGCGGTTTTCTTCTTCACTCGTGGAGAGTACTAGTGTCGGCGCGGAACAGTCGCTCCGACATTAGGATCCGGTAGCGTCAAGCAAAGCCAGCATCGAGACCGTACTGGGAAGGCTCGGTCGTGGCCCTAGTGAGGGTCGTCTGCGCGCCCAAGCGAGGGTAGCTCTCGAAGCCCGGTCTCTTGGGGTTTCCGAGGCATCCTGCGGAAGCTGTCATCCTGCTCAGTCGCGGGCTGCTGCGATGGCTTAGTTCTGAGTCCAGTCGCTGGTCTATTGGTAAGTGCCTTGACCAGGCTTGTGCCTGAGGGACTTGGCAGGAGCATCGGCGACAACCCCGGAGACAGGGGAGGGGTAACTACGAGAATCCGGCTATCAGATTGTAGAACCGAGTGTTAGAACCGATGTGAACGGTTCGGTTCTGCACCTAGAAAGGGGTGCACGAGGCAGTCACATCCATGCTTGTGCGGTTGAGTATGGGAGGCGGTAGTCAGATGTGGAACTGCCAGCGGTCAGGTTCGTTGACCGTGAGTAGACCGCAACTATAATCAGCTATGAAGAAGCAGAGCGCTTCAGAATCGGTGGTGGCCAGGGCTTTGCTTCGTCGCATCAACCAAATCGTTGCCGAACTATGTCGCGAGCGAGCGGAGATCAATCTAATGGAGGTTTGTGGAACCCACACGATGGCGATATCAAGCTCTGGCATCCGGCGGGCAGTTGATGATCGGCTGCGGCTGCTTTCCGGACCAGGATGTCCGGTTTGTGTGACAGCGCAGGAGGAGATTGACGCCTGTGTCAGCTTAGCCAGAAGGGAAGGGGTGAAGGTTGTCACTTTCGGTGATATGTTGCGAGTGCCGGGTAGTGGTGGTTCGCTCGAAACTGCCCGGGCCGCGGGTGCGGATGTCCGTGTTGTCTATTCACCACTTGATGCTGTCCGAATGGCCAAGGCTGAGCCGGGTGAGTTTGTTTTTCTCGGTGTCGGTTTTGAGACAACGATTCCGACCGTGGCGGCAGCACTGGTTTCAGCCAAAGAAGCCGGTCTGCGCAACTTCACGGTGCTGACGATGTTCAAGTTGATTCCGCCGGCACTGGACTACATTGCTGCAAATGAAGGAAGTCGGATTGATGGATTCATTCTGCCGGGGCATGTCTCGACAATCATTGGTTCTGAACCCTATCGGTTTCTTGTAGAGAGGTACCGAATGCCGAGTTGCGTGGCAGGGTTTGAGGCGCTGGATGTGCTGCAGGCCATACTGTCACTGCTTGAACAGTTGCAGAGCGGGCCAGAGGTGGCGGTGCAGTATCGCCGCAGCGTGCGTGTCGAGGGCAATCAGGTTGCTCGCCAGTTGATGGCACAGGTGTTTGAACCATGTGCTGCGTCGTGGCGTGGTATCGGCACGATTCCTGATTCGGGACTGCGTTTACGGGCGGAGTTTGCAGAGTTCGATGCGTGGCAGCGGTTTGATGTCAGGCCTGTCCGACCAAAGAAGAGCAGCTGTCGGTGCGGTGAGGTGATGCTAGGGAGGCTGCTGCCAACCGACTGTGGTCTCTTTGCGCGTCGCTGCACCCCGGAACGGCCGTTTGGTCCGTGCATGGTATCATCGGAAGGTGCCTGTGCAGCGTACTACAAGTATGAGCGGAACTAGCTGGCAGTCGGTTGTTGTCGGTGAAATCAGGGATGACCGGATTGTCCTAGGACATGGGGCTGGTGGCAGAAAGATGCACCGGCTGATTGCCCAGGTGTTTCAGAAGCACTTTGGCTCGCCGGCACTGCGGCGAATGGAAGATGCGGCTAGGGTACGACTTCGAACAGGAGCGATTGCCATTTCGACCGATTCGTATGTAGTCCAGCCGCTATTCTTCCCGGGTGGTGATATTGGAAAACTAGCAGTCTGTGGAACGGTGAATGACTTGGCGGTGATGGGTGCGCGCGCACGATTCCTGGCAGTCGGGTTCGTGTTGCGCGAAGGACTGGCGATTGGTGAGCTCGAACGGGTCTGTCGGTCGCTGGGCAGGACTGCGCGGCTGGTCGGTGCGACAGTGGTAACTGGTGACACCAAAGTCATCGAGCGCGGCGGCGACGAAGGGCTTTACATCAATGTGACCGGAATCGGTGAGCAGGTGGCCGGTGTGCGGCTGGGAGCCGAGCAGGTGCGGTCGGGTGACAGAGTGATTCTGACCGGCGGTATCGGCGAGCACGAGGCGGCAGTTGGGCTGGCGCGTGGCAACTATCGGTTTCGAGCAAGGGTGAGGAGCGACTGCGCGCCGCTTGCCGAGATGTTGCTGTCGGTGCTGAAGAAGTACGAGGTCCGGTTGGCGCGTGACCCGACGCGTGGCGGACTGGCGACGACACTCTGTGAGTTTGCACAGCAGACCGGACTTGGCTTTGTCGTCTGGGAGGAGGCGATTCCGATTGCCAAGGAGGTGCGAGGAGTTGCCCGTCTGCTTGGGCTTGACCCGCTGTATATGGCTAACGAAGGCAAGGCGGTGTTGGTCTGCAAGGCGAGCGTTGCTGATAAGGTGGTTCAGGAATTGCGGCGGCATCGGTATGGCCGTAGGGCAGCGGTAATCGGTGAAGTCACGGCTGAGCGTCAGGGCGTATGGCTCGCTACCGAACTCGGGTCACTGCGGCCGCTGCTGATGCTTGAAGGAGAGCAGCTGCCGCGCATTTGTTAGTTTGGAGCCAAACTGCGCTCGGTCGCGTCTAACAGAAATGACTGATCAGCCGGTGGCCAACGATTATTCTGATCCTGCTCTTGAGAAAATAAACAGGTATATGGACGTGACTGCCGTCCAAGGCAATCGCATAACTGGCAGACTAAGAGAACCAGTGTCAGAGAGTATCATTGGGCTGCGCCGACTTCTTGCTGATTCTGGTTACTTGGTTTACTTTGAGCGATCCGGCGACGAGCACATCATTCTCTACGGTCGGCGTTGGGAACGGCGAAGACCAAAGGTCTGGGTGAATGTTCTACTGTTTCTGGCAACGATCCTGACGACTCTTTTCGTCGGAGCAGTCAATCGTGGTGGCAACCCGTTCCGCCAGCCCCTTGACCTACTGTTGGGCCTACCTTTCTCTGCTGGCATCCTGCTGATACTCGGTTCACACGAGTTGGCCCACTACCTGACAGCGCGACGGCATGGAGTTGATGCCTCACTGCCATATTTCTTGCCGGTGCCGCATCCGTTGACCGGCACGATGGGTGCCTTCATCCGAATGACTTCGCCGGTGCCGAGTCGCGGCGCGCTGGTGCGGGTGGGAGTGGCTGGACCGCTGGTGGGCTTTCTCGTGGCGCTGCCGGTCACTGTTATCGGCCTGGCTCTGTCAACGCCGGTCTCAGTCGGCAGCACGCCGGGAATTCAACTCGGGTCCTCACTTGTGTTCTGGGTAGCATCCAAGTTGCTGCATCCGAATCTTGGACCAGGTCAGGATGTGCTACTTCACCCGCTGGCTTTTGCCGGTTGGCTGGGATTGTTTGTGACGGGTCTCAATCTGTTGCCGGTCGGTCAGCTTGATGGCGGGCATGTCGCCTATGCAGTGTTCGGGAGGCGCTGGACCAGGCTGAGCCTGGTCGTCATCGGTCTATTGTTTGTGGGCGGATTGTTTTGGATGGGCTGGCCATTCTGGACGTTGCTTAGTCTCTTTTTCGGACTGCGACATCCGCCGCCGCTCGATGATATCACGCCGCTGTCCCGTACTGACTGGTTATTGGCTGTCATCGGGCTGGTCCTGCTAGTGCTGACAATCGTACCAGCGCCGTTCGGAACGGCCAGGTTCTAGACTGTGCCGATGTCAAGTTGGCAGAAGGCGGGTGCCACTGGCAGTACTAACCGGCCACCAGTATCTGTGTTGCTGGCAGGCGGTGTGGCTTGACTCCGGCAGCTCAGCCTTTACGATAACCTGATGTTCCCAACATTACTGAAGCTCGGCAATATGCACGTCTATTCATACGGCGTGATGCTCTTCATTTCGTTCATCCTCGGCATTGCGCTGGTCGAGCGCCGGGCCAAGCGGTTCGGTGTCGAACCGAAGAAGATTACTGACCTGGCCCTTTGGATTCTAATTGCGGTTGTGGTGGGGTCGCGGCTTTTCTATGTCGCATTCCATTGGAGCGAGTTTGAGAACGACTTGATCGGCATCATTGCCTTTTGGCGCGGTGGTCTGGCCGGACTGATGTTCTATGGCGGGTTTCTGGGCGGTATTCTTGCCGGGATCATTTTTGTTTGGCGCAACAAGCTACCGGTGCGGCCACTGCTTGATGCCATCATGCCGGCAATTCTGCTCGGTGAAGGGTTCACGCGGATTGGCTGTTTCCTGAACGGTTGCTGCTTCGGCAAGCCGACAAGTTGTTTCACCGGGGTAGTGTTTCCGATGACGTCGCCGGCTGGTGCGACCTATCCGCAGCAGACGATTCATCCAACGCAGCTCTACTCTTCGGCAGCCGGGTTTCTAATGTTTGGCATCGCTCTTCTTCTGGAACGGCGCAAGCTGAAACCAGGTGTCCTGACTGGCATAATGCTCGTTATCTATTCACTGTTTCGGTTCGGCATTGATTTTGTACGGCATTACGAAAATGCGTCGAACTTCTGGGGCAATCAAATTGTTGCGTTGTCACTGACGGTTGTCGGCATCGTGCTGATTGTAGTGTTCAACCGGATGGCTGCCGGGTCGCTGCCGGCCGATGTCCGCTCTCGCCAGTAGCCTTCGGTTCTTACTCGGTTCACTCCTCGACTTTGTCTATCCGCCGCTCTGCTGTGGTTGTGATGCGGAAATTGAGGCTGGGCTGGTGTGCGATGCCTGCCGGCTGCTTTTGCACACCAGCGAGCTGGCCGTCTGTCCAGCGTGCGGACGGCCCTGTCTGTTGCCTGCCGCTGGTTGTGGGCTTTGTTCCCGGCCGCTTGCTCTGCGGCGGGTTCGAGCGCTAGGCTGCTATGCCGCCCCGTTCCACAACCTTGTTCAAGCATTGAAGTATGATGGTAAGACCAGGTTGGCCATGCTTTTAGGCAGTGCCCTGGGTGCCCTGGTGGAGCAGGATCCTGACTACCGGACGGCTGACTCGGTTGTAGCTGTGCCGCTGCATTCTGCCCGCTTGCGGGAACGCGGCTACAATCAGTCCGAGCTGTTAGCCGCGGTTGTGGCATTAAGAACCGGGATCTCCTTTGAGCAGCCGCTTGAGAGGGTCAGAAACACCCCGACCCAGACGGGCCGACCCGATGCCAAGGCGCGATATCAGAATCTGGCGGGTGCGTTTAGGCTAAAACCGGAGGCGGTCGTGACCGGTCGCAGCGTGATACTGGTTGATGATGTCTGTACCAGCGGCGCGACACTCGATGCAGCGGCCCGGCCACTACTGCAGGCCGGGGCTAAGGCAGTGCTGGGGTTGGTGGTGGCTGCGGCTGCGCCGAAAGCGTCACAATGAGCTGGCGCAGTGAGTCACGGTGAGCGAAGAATTGTTGCTCGTAGGAGGGATTGACCGGCGCAGCCCGGGGCGGGTCTAGCCGCAGCGGGTTGGTTGGGCGGCCGTTCTTTCTTATTTCGTAATGGAGATGCGGGCCAGTGGATAGACCGCTAGAGCCGACGTAGCCAATCGTTTGGCCTTGGGTTACTGTTGTTCCAACGCGGATACCGCGAGCAAAGGCACTGAGATGACCGTAGCGGGTCTCGTAGCCGTTGGCATGGGCGACTGCGACTAGTCGTCCATAACCGCCAGACCAGCCAGCGGCAATGACCCGGCCGTCGGCCACGCAGTCAACTGGCGTTCCTTTAGGTGCAACATAGTCAACGCCATGGTGCATCCGCACCCGGCGCAAGATCGGGTGGCGGCGTCGGCCGAAGAACGATGAAACTCGGGAGAAGCGAAGCGGTGACTTGAGAAAGGTCTTGCGTAATGACTGACCTTCATCATTGTAGTAGTCGGTGCGGTTGTCGCCGTCGGTGAAGTGCCAGGCGTTGAACGTGCCGACCTGACCGGTGTAACGGGCGGCGAGAATCGGGCCGTAGCCGACAAAGGTAGTGTCGGCATACTTGCGTTCGACGACGATGAGAAACGAGTCGCCGGGTTGACATTCGGTGAAGAAGTCTATCTCCCAGCCAAAGATATCGGCATAGTCAAAGACGAGCTCAGGGCGTTCGCCAAGGGCGGTTAGTGCTTCGTAGAGTGAGTTCTGAATCGTGCCGGCGACTAGTGAGGGTTCGCGTCGCAAGCGGCGCACAAGCATCGAGACGCGGCAGTCGATTGATTCGACATCAACTTGATAGACACTCTCATAGTTGCGGCGGTAGAGAAGTCGGCACGGCACGCTGTCTTCATGAATCACGAGCACTGAGTCGCCGGGTTGGATCAAGCGGGAGTTGAAGCCGGCTGCGTCCAGAGCAACCGCGATGCGGTTCGCGTGGCCAGGGTTGAGACCGGCGCGGCCAAGGACGGTGGCGAGTACCTCGCGGGGCCGAACGACGGCAGCAGTTGTTTCGATAAGTACGACTGGTTTCTTTTGGACGGACTGCGGTCTGGCGGTAGCTGGTCTCTTGGGGCGGTAAAGAAGCAGGATGGCGGCGAAGCTCGCTAACAGAACTACGATTCCCGCTAGGACAATCCGAGCCCAGCGTTGTGAGTCAGAGGTCGGGAACGGTCGGGCAGAGGAAAGCTGCGGCTGCGGCCCGCTGCCTGAGTCGGATGACATATCGCGATTGATGATACCATCCTAGTCTGACCACTCAAGTTGTGCCGAGTGGGTTTGACACGGCTGGGCACAATTCTATCATCAAGGGCGATGAGTGAACGTTATCCACAGTTCGTTGGACTGAGTCGCGAAGAACTGATCGGGATCATCGAGGATGCGGCCAAGAACTGGCTTGCCCACGATGGACTTTGGTTTCAGGCCGTTGAGCAGGCACACGGAATGGATGCCGCGGTCCAAGCTGATATTGAGGCTTGGCGGCGATTCACCGTTATCGAGGCGAAACGGATAGTGGAACGGCACAGGATTGAGCCGGGCGGTGGGATTGCAGCGCTGGTCAGGGCCCTCTCGTTCCGGCTTTATGCCTTCATTAATGTCCAGGATACGATTGAGCAGACTGAGAGGCGGGTCGTTTTCCGGATGCGCGACTGCCGTGTGCAGTCGGCGCGGAAACGAAAAGGGCTGCCAGATTTTCCCTGCAAGCCAGTTGGACTGGTCGAATACGAGTGGTTTGCCAGGACGATTGATCCGCGGATTCGTACTCGCTGCCTGCACTGCCCGCCTGACTCACATCCTGAAGATAGCTGGTGTGCCTGGGAGTTCAGTTTGGGCGAGTAACCTTCCAGTGAGATAGTGTGAGTCGAAAGAGCGGAGCTGTTGCTTCTCGTACGATCAAGGACCTGCCGGAAATCGAGCGGCCACGGGAACGGCTGGTGTTGCTTGGACCGCAGGAGCTGAAGACTCACGAGCTACTGGCTATTCTGCTGCGTGTCGGCGCCAAAGGGATGACAGCGACGGCGCTGGCCGAGCAGTTGCTCGCCAGGTTTGGGAGCCTTGCTGAGCTGGCCGCGGCTTCGGTCGAGGAGCTGACTGAGGTGCCAGGCGTGAAGCGCGCCAAGGCATGCCAGATCAAGGCTGCGCTCGAACTGGCGCAGCGAATGGGCGCTGCCCGGTCTGAGCCAAATGGCCCAGACGTTACCGAGCTACTGGGAGCGGATGCTTCGGACCACAAGACAGTAGTGCGGGTGGTGAACCAGCTCGCCCGGGAGCCGGGCAAGGAGTGTTTCTATGCCCTAGCGCTTGATGCTCGGAGTCGTTTGAAGCATGTCCAGCGGATTTCAGTCGGCAGTCTTGATTCGACGCTTGCCCATCCGCGTGAGGTCTTTGAACGGGCAGTGCGCGCTAAGGCTGCGGCCATCATTGTGACCCACAACCATCCATCCGGTGATCCGACGCCGTCGGATGAGGACCTGCGATTGACGCGACGTTTGGTCGAGGCTGGCAGAATACTCGGCATACCGGTGTTTGACCACGTCATCGTTGCCGGCGAGCGGTCCTATTCGTTCCGGGCCCACGCCCTGGTGTAGTTCTATGCACGACATCCGCCGCGAAGCGAGCGCGACTCCGACCCCGATTGACAAGGTTGGTGTCAAGGGTCTTCGCTATCCAGTCGTGTTGCTGGATAAGGCCCACCGGCGGCAGCACACCGTGGCTGACATCAGCATGTTTGTTGACCTGCCCAAGGAGTTCCGTGGTACTCAGATGGGACGGTTTGTTGAGATTCTTAACCGTTATCATCGGGAGATTGACATCCATAAGCTCGGAACAATCCTGCGGGACATGCGCCGTGAGCTCGGCGCGGCATCGGCTCATCTGGAGATGGAGTTTCCCTATTTCATCGAGAAGCGAGCTCCGATATCAGGTGCGCGTGGTTTGATGGAGTATCGCTGTCGGCTAGTGGTTGAGCAACGTGAGCGTTTTCGGCTCCGCCTCGGCGTAACCGTGCCGGTGGCAACGCTCTGCCCTTGTTCGAAGGAGATGGTCGAGATTGGGGCCCACAATCAGCGAGCCGAGATCAAGGTGGCGGTCGAGTTCCGTGGCTTTCTCTGGCTTGAGGACTTGATTGAGTTGGTTGAGGATTGCGGTTCCAGTCAGGTCTATTCACTGCTGGCGCGAGAGGATGAGCAGCACCTGACCAGCCGAGCTTTTGCTAATCCGGCGTTTGTCGAGGACGTGGTGCGCAAAGTAGCTGGCAGGCTACTCGAGCACCCATTGGTGACCGGTTTTGAGGTGGCGGTTGAAAGCCACGAGTCAATTCACAATCATGATGTCTATGCGTTCATCGCTCACTGGGACGATGACGGCTAGACCACGAACGCTGGTCGTTGACTGCTACCTGCGGGATGGCGAGCAGAAGCTTGGTCGCTATCTGGAGCTGGCCGGTCGTCTTTCAGTTCAGGTGATAACAGTCAAAGCTGGTGAGGTTGGACCAGAGTTTGACCTTGGCTCATACGACGCGGTGATTCTGAGCGGGTCACAGTGGATGCTGTCGGAAGCTGAGCCCCCAGCAGCGCTGGTCGGATTCTGTCAGGTCATTACTCTGCCAACCCTCGGCATCTGTTTTGGACACCAGTTGCTCTGCCGTAGCTTTGGCGCGGTAGTCGTTAGTGGTGAACGGTTTCTGGAGTTTGATGAGCATGTAGAGTTCCTGGCCGACTGGCCGCTCTTCACTGGACTCAGGCCGGCCGCGACGATGCGGGAGAGCCACCGTGAGTTTGTTACTCCCGAGTCACTGCAAAGTATTGGCTGGGAGATTGGGGCAAGGTCGTCTTCGTGTCCGGTTGAGGCGGCGCGGCACCCGCAACTGCCGTTGTATGGCGTGCAGTTTCATCCGGAGCGATCAGGGCCTGCCGGCGAACAACTGTTCGCTAACTTCTTTTCGCGGATTGTGAGGACAGCTTAGAAAGTACGGCCGAGCTGGAAGTGGGGTTCCCAACCCGGTTTGTCTCTGTCAAAGCCGTAGCCGAAATCAAAGCCGATCAGACCAAGCATCGGTATCTCCAGTCGGACGCCGATGCCGGCGCCGCGGCGCAGCCCAGAGAGGCTGAGCTTGTCTATTGAGTGCCAGGTGTTGCCGGCATCACCGAAAACCAGGAAAGATAGCTGGCGGTTAATGCGGAGTTTGTACTCAAGCGAGAAGAGCGCTAGCGCGCGGCCGCCGATGTTGTAGCCGCCGAGGCGTGGCCCAATCGAACGTTCACCGTAGCCGCGGATGCCGTCTGGTCCAGTGCCTCCGGGCGTGAAACGTTCGTAGATTGGTACGGTGTCGCGGTTGGTGAAGCCAGTGATGTAGCCCAGTCGCGTGCGGCCGACCAGTCCGAACTTCCAGAAAAGTGGCAGGTAGGCGCTGACATCGAGGATGTGACGATGGAACCGAATGTCGCCGAACGAGAGATCGAGTGAGTAGGAGAAAAGTGAACCGGATAAGGCGTTGTAGATGTAGTCGCGGGAGTCACGATTGAAACCGATGCTCGGCACGAAGGCTGTCTTGTGGACGGTATCCTGACGGATATTGAAGGGGCCGGAGTCGCCAAGCGGCGGCGTATAGCTCTGGCTAATTGAGGAAGGGGGAACATAGGCGTCTTGGACCCTAAGCCCAAGCGAGGCTCGGGCAAAATCGAGCGGCAAAGGGCGGGAAAAGGAGAAGCCGCCGCCGAGTTCCTGTTTCTCGTAGTAGTCGTAAGTACGGGTCAGGTAGGAGACATCAACCCCGGCCGAAGTGGGAGTATCGAAAAGCCAGGGCTCGGTAAAGCCCAAGGCAACATTGGTCTTCTTGCCACCTCTCTCGACGTGGACAGTGGCCCGTTGGCCGCGGCCGAACAGGTTGGGCTGCTGCAGTTGAACGTAGCCGGTAAGCTTGTCCACTGCTGAGTAGGAGACGCCGGCACCGACCGTGCCGAAGAAGCTCTTTTCTTTGACACGGTAGATGAGATCGATGGCGCCGGTGGTGTCGGCACGACGATAGTCAAGGGTGATATCGTCGAAGAAACCGAGATTGTAGATGTCACGCTGGGAGCGAATGACTTCGGAACGTTTGAACGGGTAGCCGGGCAGCGAGGAGATCTCTCGGCGGATAACGCGGTCATGGGTTTGCTCGTTCCCTTCAATTCGGACCAGCCGAACCTGCGCTGGTCGGCCTTCAACAATCTGGTAGGCAATATCAATGGTGTCGTGGCGCACCTGCTCAACCGGCACGACCGAAGCGTAGATGTGGCCGATTTCCGAATAGGCGGCATGGAGGGCGGCCAGGGCTTCTTGGGTCTTCTTGGCATTGTAAGGGCGACCGCGGGGAAAGGCTGCAATCCGGCGCAAACTTTCAGCCGGGATCACCGAATCACCGCTGAAAGAGACGTCGCCGAAGTAGTGGCGCCGGCCTTCGGCAACGGTAATCGTGATATCGGCCCAGCCGGCATCAAGCTGCATGTCGTAGTCAACGATCCGGGCCTCCACAAAGCCGCGTTGCTTGTAGGCATCAATCACCCGGTCGAGGTCACGAATGAACTCGTCCTCGTTGAAACGGGCCTTGCGCCACCAACGCTTTTCGCGGTTTTTCATTTGACGTTCGAGAAAGTTGTCAGACAGACTGTCGTTGCCGTAAAACTCAATCTTGCGGATGCGAACGGGATCGCCTTCGTCAATATTGTAGGTAAGTTGGACACTACTAGTTGAATCGGGTGCGGACCTGACCGGTTCGATGTTGACTGAGAGAAAACCTTTCTCCTTGTAGAGCTTGCGGATTTCTTCCTGCCAGTCGAAGACTTTGCGATCGGTGAGAACCTCACCGGGGCGAGCCTTGACTTTACTTTCGATGTCCTTCTGTCGGACTCGGCGGTTGCCGTTGAAGTTGATGCTGCCCAACCGGGGATACTCATCGAGCACAAAGGTCAGATTGACACCGTCGGCAACCCGGCTGGTCTCAGCCCGTATCTGAGAAAAAAGGCCAAGTCCCCAGATACGACGGATGGCAGCTTCGAGCTCGGAGCGAAAGGCAGTCGGGGTGAAGATTGTGCCCGGAAGCAGTCCGCTTGTGCGAGTAATCAGCGCAGTGTCGGCCGTCGCGGTGCGGGCCTCAACTCGGAGTAGAACCAATCGGCCAGTATCAGCCGGGGCGGCGGCAAGGATAAGGGTTAGGAGTAGATTCACTTGCCGGCCGGCGTAGCCTGTTCAGTGGTGACAGCGGAGAAAACCAGCCGGTCGCCATCGCGGTCAACGGCAACAACGCTACCGGCTGGAAAACGGCCTTTTAGTATCTCTTCAGCGAGCGGGTCTTCGAGCAGGCGGCGGAGGGCTCGCTTTATTGGCCGCGCACCAAACTGCGGATCGAATCCTTCCTGAACCAAGAGGTCACGGGCCGCAGCCGACAGCTCAATCTTCAGCTTGCGGTCTTGAAGCCGGGTTGCCAGGTCGCCCAGCTGAATCTCGACAATTGCCTCCATTTGTTTGCGATCAAGCGGTCGGAACACAAGGACCTCGTCCACCCGGTTGAGAAACTCGGGTCGGAAGAAACGTTTTACCTCGGTCATCACCTTCTCGCGTATCGAGTCGTAGGTCGCCTCGGTTGTGGTGGCGCCAAAGCCGAATCCACCACCACCGCGGATTTCGGTGGAGGCAATGTTGGAGGTCATGATGATGACTGTGTTTTTGAAGTTGACACGGCGGCCAAGCGAATCGGTGACCTGGCCGTCGTCCAGAATCGAAAGTAGAATGTTGAAGATATCAGGATGGGCCTTTTCAATCTCGTCGAAAAGCACGACCGCATACTGCTTGCGGCGGACGCGCTCGGTAAGCTGACCGCCTTCCTCGTAGCCGACATAGCCGGGTGGTGCACCAACCAGCCGCGAGACATTGAACTTCTCCATGTACTCTGACATGTCGAGGCGAATCAGAGCTTCTTCGTCACCGAAGAGGAATCGGGCCAAGACTCGGGCCAGCTCGGTCTTGCCGACGCCGGTCGGCCCGAGGAAGATGAACGAGCCGATCGGACGGCGCGGGTCCTTGACGCCGGCCCGGGAACGACGGATTGCTTTGGCAATCGCGCTGATGGCTGAGTCCTGACCGACAATGCGCTGGCGCAGTTCATCTTCCATTCGTAGCAGTCGGGCTGACTCTTGTTCTTCGAGCTTCGACAGAGGAATACCGGTCCAGTTCGATACCACGCAGGCAATGTCCTCTTCGGTCACAACCGGGAAGCTTCCCTTCTTCTCCCACTCCTTGCGCTTGCGTTTGAGGAACTCGGTTAGCTTCTTCTGTTCGTCGCGTAGCTCAGCCGCCTTCTCGAACTCCTGACGGCGGACTGCCTCTTCCTTGGCGCGAGCTATTTTCTCAATCTGTTTCTCTAGGCTTTCGAGTTCAGGATTGACAACTGGCCGCAGGAGCTTAACCCGCGAGCCAGCCTCATCGAGTACATCAATGGCTTTGTCAGGCAGGAATCGGTCAGTGATATAGCGGTCGGCAAGATAGGCAGCAGCATGAATCGCGCGCTCATCGTAGGAGACATTGTGATGAAGCTCGTATTTCTCCTTGAGGCCGAGGAGGATGTTGACGGTTTCAGCCGCGGAGGGCGCCTCAACGAGGATTTTCTGAAACCGGCGTTCGAGGGCCGAGTGTTTCTCGATATGGCGGCGATACTCTTCGAGAGTTGTGGCGCCGATCGCTTGCAGTTCGCCACGGGCCAGGGCTGGTTTGAGGATGCTGGACGCGTCAATCGCACCCTCGGCCGCACCGGCACCGACGATCGTGTGGAGTTCATCAATGAAGATAATCACGTCACCCTGATGGGCGATCTCGTTCATTATTGACTTGAGCCGTTCCTCAAACTGGCCACGGTACTTGGTGCCGGCCACGACTGCAGCCATGTCGAGTGCCAGTACCCGTTTGGAACGCAGCCCGCTGGGGACCCGACCCGAGACAATCCGCTGAGCCAGGCCTTCGACAATTGCAGTCTTACCAACGCCAGCCTCACCGATCAACACCGGGTTGTTCTTCTTGCGACGGGCGAGAATCTGGATTATCCGTTCGATTTCTTTTTCACGGCCGATAATCGGGTCGAGCTTGTCCTCGCGGGCAAGCTGGGTCAGGTCGCGAGAGAAATAGTCCAATGCTGGAGTCTTGGTGCGGGACTGGCGGGTAGTCTGACCCTTGTCCCCGCCCAGTAGTCGCACGGTCTCGTTTCTTACCATTTCAAGGTCCATGCCGAGGGATTGTAGCACCTGGCAGGCAACACCGCGTTCTTCACGCAACAGACCAAGAAGAAGGTGCTCAGTGCCGATGTAGGTGTGGTTCATGCGGCGGGCTTCGTCAACCGCGTGGTTGAGTGCGGACCTGGCTTCCTGATTGAGGGGGACCTCACCGAGCACTAGGGTTTCAGACCCAGAGGAGACAGCGTTCTCGACCGCCCGGCGCAGTTCGTCCAACGCCAGACCGAGATTAGTGAGAACCACTGCACCAACACCCTCGCCTTCGTTTACCAACCCAAGCAGGAGGTGCTCTGTACCAATGTAGTCATGGTGTAGGCGAATAGCCTCCTGACGGGCCAGTGAGATTACCTTGCGAACTCGTTCAGTAAAGCGTTCTTGCATTAGTAAGTTAGTCTATTTCGCCATGGCCAAAGTGTCAAGCGACAGAGGCAGGCTTAGCCTTCATAGTTAAGAAGACGGCCGAGGTCGGCAGCAGTTGTGACTGGTTCTTGGCATCTGCCTTGACGACAAACCCAAGCAGTCGGTCGGTTATGGATTGCGTATCTGCCATTCATCATTGGTATTAGACGTTCGTTCGCTGGGCCCGGTTGTGTTGCTCTGACGACAGCGGTGACTCGCTTTTCATCTGGTTGCTGGACGAGCAATTCGAGCATTGCCTTGGATTCGGTTGATTCGTCCGGCGCGAAGAGCACAACTTCCGGACCAGGGTTGAGCAGCAGGTCAAGAGCAGCGGTCATACGACTGAGAGCCGAAGGATAGTGTTCAAGCAAGGGATAGAATCGTCGCAGGGCCGCTTCGGCCTCGCGTACGAATTCGTGACGACCACAAAGCCGACCAAGCCGTAGAAGCAGGACAATCGCTGCGGAGTTGCCGGCAGGAATCGCGCCATCGGTTCCAGCCATTATTCGGGCAATTAGCCCCGGTGTCTCGGATCGGGTGGTGTAGAATCCGCCCTGATCGGCCTTGAACAGTGCAATCAGTCGGTCAGCAAAACCTAACGTCCTAGCAAGGTAGCGATGATCGAACACGGCTTCGTAGAGGTCGAGCAAGCCGAGTCCAACAAATGCGTAGTCAGCAAGCTGGCCAGGCACGTCAGCGAGGCCTGGCCGGCGCAGATGGTATAGTTCGTCATCTTCGGCCAATTCGGTTATCAGATAGTCAGCGAGTCCTTGGGCTTCTCTGAGCAGGTTGGTGTCTGCAAAGACTCGGCCGCAGTAAGCGAGCGCTGAGAGCAGCAGGCCGTTCCAGTCAGCTAGCACTTTGTCATCGCGACGAGGATGGGGGCGTCGGTTTCGAGCAGAAACGAGGCGGGATCGAATTTCAGTAAGCCGCTGCCAGAGTGAGTTTAGATCAAGGCGGTGCTGTCGCAACAGCACCTCGACCGGCGTGGCAATGTGCAGGACGTTGGTGCCCTGATAGTGACCGGTTGAAGTCACGCCATAGAAGCTGGCAGCGAGTGGCGCTAGCTCAGGGCCGGTGGCGGTGGCAAGTTCACTGAGTGTCCAAGTGTAGTAGCCGCCTTCGCTGCCTGATGATTCAGCATCCTGTGACGAACAGAAGCCACCATTAGGATGCCTTAGTTCACGTAGCACATAGCCGAGGGTCTCTTCAGCAACGCGGCGGTATAGGTCGTCGCGGGTCAAGCGCCAGGTCTCAGCATAGACGCTGGCTAGGAGGGCATTATCATAGAGCATCTTCTCGAAGTGGGGGACAAGCCAGATTGTGTCGGTTGAGTAGCGATGGAAACCGCCGCCAAGCTGGTCGTAGATACCGCCGTCGGCCATCTTACGCAGCGTGAGTTCGACCATCGGCAGGGCCTGGCCAAAGCCTTGGCGTTGGGCGAGCCGTAGCAGAAGACTGAGCTCAGTTGGCCCGGGGAACTTGGGAGCAATACCAAAGCCGCCATGGTCAGAGTCGAATGCCTCGAGACGCTGCTCGTAGAACCGTCGGAGTGGGACATCAGTCAATTGAAATTTGTATGGATGGAGAGTTGAGAGGCTGATTATTTCGGCGGTCACCCGATTGGCCGCAGCATCAATCTCATGGCGTTCGGTTCGGTAGTAGTGCAGGACAGCTTCAAGGACGCGACCAAAACCGGCTAGGCCCAGTCGAGGCTCAGGCGGGAAGTATGTGCCACCATAGAATGGTTTGAGTTCAGGCGTCAGAAACACCGAAAGCGGCCAGCCCGCTGAGCCGGTCATCAAACGCACCGCCTCGATGTAGATTTCATCAAGGTCGGGGCGTTCTTCGCGGTCAACCTTGATCGGTATGAAGTCGCTGTTGAGTCGCTGGGCAATTACTGGATTCGAAAAAGACTCCCGGGCCATGACGTGGCACCAGTGACATGCTGAGTAACCTATGGACAGAAAAATCGGCTTGTCTTCAGCCCGGGCACGACTGAGTGCCTCCTCGCCCCATGGGTACCAGTCTACTGGCTGATTGGCGTGGTCACGCAGATATGGGCTTGTCTCCCGGCTTAGTCTATTCACTACTAGTTAGACCTTGAACCGTCAGCGGTTGGTGCGCATTCCAGATTGAAGTTCCGAACGACCCCTTGGCAAGTCCACTGTTGTTTACGGGGTTTAGGGGGCGCGGCGCTTCGCCGCAAGCAGTAGAACCGAGATAAAGTGACGCGTGTAGGTGCCGCCGTGGTAGGTGAATATCTCGCGGATGAGCTGAAATAGCCTGTGCCGAGTCGGGTTACTGAGGATGGCGTGGTCGGACATTGTCCGGAGTAAGGCGATGTAGCTGTCGGCAGAATATTCTTGGGAGCCAGGATAGCGCCGGACTGCGACCGGACCGAACAGACCTGAGTTTTCAATACGCTTTACTTGGCGCTGAATGCGGACTTCGGGCGGACGCGGCCGCCAGGGCTTGAGGCCGAATTGCTGATAGGTCTGATGTAGTGCAAGGCTGAGTGGGTCTTTTTGATCCTCGCCGAAAACCCAGATAAGCGCAAGATGACGTTCTGGCTTCAGCGCCTGGGCAACACGGCGGAATCCAATACCAGCGGGTATCCAGTGGAATGCGCTGGCCGAGACAGCGAGGTCATAGGCCTCGGCTTCAATCGGCCATTGTTCGAAGGCGCAGTTGTGAACTGCTACCTTGGGAAAGGCACGAAGATTTTGGGCGCAGCGCCGGGCCATGCGCGGGCCCAGTTCGACGGCAGTGATGCGAAAGTTGCGGCGGGCCAGCGGCAGGGTGGCCTGGCCAGTACCGGGCCCAATCTCGAGAATCCGGTCACCCGGTCGGATACCGGAGAGGTGAATGAGGTCGTCGAACAGCTCCTCAGGATAGCTTGGTCGGGCTTTCTCATATAGCTGCGGGTTAGTGTCGAAACTCTGTTTGCGCTGTTCGTGACGTTCCCTTACTTGGCGACGGGACACAGGGTGAAGCGTAGGCAAAGCAGATACGAGGTCAAGCCAGGCTCGGTTCCGCGATGACTGCGGCGGCCATTGACGCCGAACTACCAAGGGTCTAGAATCTTTCTATTACAGTTCCGTCCGGTCCTGACCAAAGGAGTATCAATGCGTAACGTCCTACTGGTGCTAGTCTGTGCTGTGCTGCCGCTTTCTGCGGGTACAGTAAGCCAGACTGCCGTGTTCAGTCCGGCTGACTTTTCCTTCTGGTCGGTCGGTGGTTTTGATGTTGTAGAGCTCGCCGGCTACCCGGCGCTGGTTCAGCCAGGGATGCCCCGAATACCGCGGGTGGTAGAGCGGGTACTGATACCGGCTGGTGCAGAGCCGACTGCGGTTGAGCTAGTTGACGTCGAATGGATGACCATCCCTGGCCACCATAACCTAGTGCCGGCCCAGCCGGACGTCGCCTTGATGACGCTTGATTGCCGGCGCAACGGTTTGGACAGGCAGGGGCTTGCTTACGAGCCTGATCCTTCAGTTTATGCGGTGAACGCTTACTATCCGTCAAGCCCACTGCGGTTGCTAGAATCAGGAACATTGGGTGGATTCCGGATTGCTTTCGTTGAAGTTCTGCCGGTGCGTTGGAACCCGACGACCGGCGAGTTGCAACTGGCGACAAGGTTGAGCTACCGATTGACTTACGCCAATGGAAACAGTGATGCGACTGTGCCGTCACTCGGCCAGCGGGAGTTCTATGCGGAGATGGTCCGTTCGCTGGTTGTGAATCCTCAGGATGTGGAACGGTTCGAGCCGACGATTAGGCGCTCCGCGCTGTCGTCTTTGCCGCCAGGACGTTACGAGTATGTGGTTATCTCCACGCCACCGCTCGACACTTGCTTCGACCGACTGGTGGCGTGGAAGACACTGAAGGGTGTGCCGGCAACAACCGTGACACTACCATATATCAACGCCAACTATTCCGGCTACGATACGCAGGAGAAGATTCGCAACTTCATTATTGATGCGTATCAGAACTGGGGAACGCGTTGGGTGCTTCTGGGTGGCGCGGCTGACCACCGGACGACCGGTCAGAACATCATTCCGACGCGCGACTGCTACTACATCACGCAGGGCGTCGGTTATTACAATGACGAGGACACGATTCCTTGCGATCTGTACTACGGTGGTCTGGACGGCAACTGGGATGCCAACGGCAATCGCGTCTATGGTCAGCGTCAGGACCAGGCGGACATGCTTTCCGAGGTTTTTGTCGGCCGGGCAACTGTGAACAACGTGGCTCAGGCGCAGAACTTTGTAAACAAGACCCTGACTTACGAGCAGAACCCTCCTACCGGGTACCTACGCAAGTTGTTGCTGCCGACCGCGATCCTCTGGTCGAGCTACGAGGAGCGGCCGATGCAGGAGTCAATCGCCCGAATGACTCCGGCTGACTGGCAGGATTCACGGCTATACGAGCGTACGGGCACGCTGTCGCAGCAACGTGTTCGGGATTCGATGAATTCCGGATTTGGACTTGGACACTTTGTAGGCCATGGCGACGAGAACGGCGTCTATATGGGTTCATCGCCGTATATCAATTCAAGCGATGCCCAGGCGCTCACGAATGGCGCCAGGCAGGGGATTCATGTCTCGATTGCCTGTTTCGCCGGCGCCTGGGATGAGGTGCCGGGTGGTGACTGCTTCTCTGAACACCTGATGAACCGAGTCGGCGGCGGCGCGGTTGGAGCAGCGTTCAATTCGCGCTACGGCTATGGCGCTTATGTCGGCGGCTATGTGCCGGGACCGTCGGAACGACTCGATACGGTTTTCTTCTCCCGGATTCTGAACAATAGCGAATATCGTCCAGGTCAGGCTCTGGCATTCTCCAAGGCTTGGTGGGCGCCCTATGCCGATTCGGCCGGTCGCTATGACATGCAGCGATTCTGTATATACGAGCTGAACTATCACGGTGACCCCGAGCTTGAGGTCTGGACCACTGAGCCAGGCCAGTTGACTGTTACACATACGGGGACCGTCAACGTCGGTAACAATCTGCCGTACACCGTTACTGTGACTGCTGGCGGTACGCCGATTGAGGCAGCAAACGTATTGCTCTGGAAGGGTAGTGAGGTTTACGTCACGGGCCGGACCAATGCCTCGGGGCAGGTGACGCTTTACGTTTCACCGACAACGCCAGGGCCGATGCTACTGACTGCCAAGGCACGCAACCGCTATCTGAAGCAAGATACGGTTCAGGTAATCGCTTCGCAACGCTATGTGACCTGGTTGCGTTCAACCATCCATGACCCGACACCGGGTGGCAATGCGGACTCGATTCTGAACCCAGGTGAGGTTGTGAAGCTGCCGACCTGGGTGAAGAACTGGGGTCAGCAAACGGCCAATTCGGTCACAGCTCGGTTGCGCACCCATGACCCGAATGCGCAGATTACCGACTCGGTAAAGAGCTTCGGTAGTATCGGTGCGGGTGATTCGGCCTGGACTGGCACAGATGGTTTCGGCCTGACAGTGAACTCGGGTTTGACCAATGGTTACCCGATTCCTTGTTCGTTAGTTGTTCGCGACGCACTCGACTCGGTATGGGTTTCGACAATGACTTTCTACGTTGGCGCGCCGGTGTTGCAGAATGGGGCAGTTTTGGTCCGTGACAGTGCTCGTGGCAACGGCAATGGCAAGCTAGATCCGGGCGAAGTATCGGACTTGGTCGTTAACTTGCAGAACACCGGACTGGGGCATGGTTACGATGTCCGGGCAACTTTGGCGTCCGGTGATGCCCGGCTGACCGTAGTGGACAATAGCGCCAGTTGGGGAACGGTCCGGGCTGGCGCAGTAGGGACCAACGAGACAGACATGTTTGTAATTTCAGCAGCAGCTGGCATGCCACTGGAGACATCGGTGACCTGCACGCTGCACATCACTGCCGATGGTGGGTACGCTGTCACCAGAACATTCGTTATCGTTGTCGGGGAAATACGGGCAGTTGACCCAATTCCTGACGGGCCGCGTCAGCCTGCTCGTTATTATGCCTACGATAATTCGGACACCAGCTATGAGCCGCACCCGACCTACAACTGGGTTGAGATTAACACAGTCGGTACACGCCTGACGTTCTCACAGAACGATGCGGTTGTGATGGTCAGTTTGCCGACCGGATTCGGACCGGTGAAGTTCTATGGCAACCGCTATACCCAGATTTCGATTTCGGCTGACGGCTGGATTGCGATGGGTAACTACACAACGACTAACTACTCTAATGTCGGTATTCCTAGTTCTTCTGCACCCCGGGCCGCAGTCTTTGCTAACTGGGACGACCTGTACCCAGTCTCGGGCGGCGGTGGCACCGGCTACGTCTACTGGTACCACGATGCTGCAAACCACCGATTGATTGTTGAATACGACTCAGTTGGTTACTACTCATCAACCTCTACCCGTGACAAGTTCCAGATCATCTTCTACGATACAACAGTCGTGACGCCGACCGGAGACAACGCGATACTCGTGCAGTACAAAACCGCAGCCGGTTACGGCTCGTCCACACTGGGCATGCAGGATCAGACTCAGGCGATTGGTATTCAGAATCTGTTCGACGGCGCCTACCATCGCGGCTGTGCCCAGATCGCCGCGGGTCGGGCGATCCTCTACACCACGACACCACCATTCACTGTTGGTGTCGAGGACGAGCAGGTTCGGTCGCTAGGAGCTGAGGCGGCTAGGTTCAGGCTCTATCCGAACCCGGTACGTAGTCGTACTCAAATAGCATGGCATGTGCCGATTGGTGGACAGGTGAGTTTGCGGCTGTATGACGCAAGCGGACGTCTTGTTCACACTTTTGTTGACGCGACGATGTCGCCAGGAGACTACTCGATTAGTTGGGACCGACGCGTGGACAAGAGTCGGACGGTGGCGCCCGGTGTCTATTTCTGTCAGCTCTCCACCCCGGCCGGGCTGGAAAAGCAGAAACTTGTAGTTGGGAAGTAGTAGCTCAACTACCACAGCAGGGGTGGGCAGGTGCCTGCCCCTGCTGCTTTGAATCCGGCTGGCGCCGGTTACATTTCAAGGCAGGACAAGTAGGCGATGCGGTTGTCCGTCGCCAGTCAGGAAGTAAACACCCGTCGCGAGCGAGGAAATGTCATTGAGTCCGGGACGAAGAGTTAGAAGAGTGCGGCCGGCGGCGTCGATGATGGCATAGCGCTGGTGGCTGAAGCAGTTCGAGGATTTGTGGTCAACAGATGATGGCGGAATGAAGAGCTGACTGCGTGTGATTGTCGGAGACGGTTGTGGCAGCTCGACTTTCGGAGCAGGTCTTTCCTCAATGCCGATGCCGGGGTTGAACCAGTTAAGAATCAAACCGAGAACCTGCATCCGATTCCAGTAGCTCGGCCGACCCGGCGGTCGGTTGACCGATTCGAATCCGAATCCCAGCAAGACGGCTTTGGCTGTTCCGGCATCGCGTCTAATCGCTGCGTAGCGTGGCGTGACCGAATCGTAAACGAACATCCCTTGAGAACCGGCAAGAGGCGATATGATGTCGCGTGAGGTCTGGTTGTTGGCACCGTTGCCGCCTGCAGTCGAGGTTCCTTTCAAACGTTCGCCGACCGAGTCGGCCCGATTGCCAAAGACGAACAGGCCAGAGTAGCCGCTGGAGTCGAAGCGGGCGCCGAGTGTGGCCTGAAGAAAGGGAGTGCCGGATAGTTCTTCGGCGATGTTCTGGCCGGTGAGCAGCAGATTGATGCCGCGATTGAGTGCCGCGGCCAGGCTTTCTCGATCAGCTGGCGGCACTGTGCCGATTTCGGCGTCACCGGAGTACCAGATGAGCGTACGCGCCTGTAGCCGATCGAGCATACTGTAGGGTAGCATCCCTTGGGTTCGACAGTTCCAGAGACACCAGGTGATACCGAGCGTATCTAGAGTTGACGCGTAGTACTCGGCGTAGTTACTGGCCGGATCGTTGCCGGCAATGAGAATCTGGGCCGGCTCGGTTACTAGCATAAGTGTGGTGTCGCCGAGTAGGTCGAGATGCCAGGTTCGGTTATAGTAGGGCGGCCAGGTCCGCATGTCGATGGCAACCAGCGTGTCAATGATACGCAGGGTGAATCCGCCAGAGCGGTTAGTCTCGCACGAGTCCCAAATTGCAGTGTCGCCGGCAATCCTCGCGTAAATCCAGGCGTGGATTGGGTCAGCAGTAAGGGAATCGGTGACGTGCCCGGTAATAGTTCTTATGCCGTGGACGTGCAGCGATAGTCTTAGTGTGTCGTTGCTTGGGTTGTCGTCGCCGGACAGCGCGGCGACTAGTTCGTATCGTCCCGGCATGGCAATGACGATCGGGGCAAAACTGACCGTATCAGTGGCCATGAAATCAAGCGGGCCGACTGCCACCCGCTCGTTGGTGCCAGGTGCCGTGAGCTGAACCACGACGCTAGTTTGGTCTCGACCAACATTGGTGACAGGGATTGTTGCTTGTAAAGTACAGGGCGCAATCAGTAACTGCCTCGGGTTCGGCTGCGTGAACTGGAGCAGGCTAAGGTCATTATCATGGACCGGTGTGACAAAGACGTCCATGCCCATGAAGTCGAGATAGGTCGAGACCCAGGTTTGATCGGCAGTGTTCGGATCAGTCCATGTTGCTGGAATGCCGCCGTCCCCGTCGCTATCCAGAAAGAGCAGGGTATCAGTCAGATACTGATGCAGCAACCACCAGTTCTCATGACCGAGAGCCTCGGCAGCCGCACGATAGGCATTGGCCAGCCAGATGTTGTGAGAGCAGTTCCAGTTGCCAGTGGGATAGAATCCAGGCAGATACTGGACGTAGTTGCGCAGCCAGGCATTGCCCAGGGTGGTGTCGTGGCGACACCAGCCATGGGCTACCCCCCAGAACGCGGTGCCACCAGACATTGCCCAGTTCTGGATTGCCAGGTTTGTTGTCGGGGATTGTTCAATCCATTGTCGCACACGATTCAAGCGTGCAAGTGCAGAATCGCGAAGGGTAGCGTCGTTGAACTCGACTGCATAGTCATAGGCCATTCCCGAAGATTGGCTCGTTACGAGCTGGTGCAAGGCCGTGGTCGAGAGCGGATTGTTGAGGTAGAAACTGCGGCAGGTATCGGCATAGCGGCGGTAGGTCGTGTCGCCATACGCGGCACGGTAACGGGTTTCTGCCATAAACCCAAGCCCGCAGTTCCAGACTGCGTACCAGACGCTGGACGGTTGGCCGCCGTGTTCCTGGTAGGCTGGATGACGGAGCACATAGGTCCAAGCACGACGAATCTGAGTGCGATAGTCATCGCGCCCGGTCAGTTCATACCAGCGGGACCAGACCCAGATCGCCTCCTGGGTGTTGTCAGTTTCAATCACACTTTGCAGGTACTCTGCTTCGATAATTCCACCGAAATCAGGTGAGAACGAGTCGGCCACTTGGTACTCTCTCAGGAATTCGCAGAGGCGGTAGATTCGCTCGAGATAGTTGAACCGGCGCGGACCGCGTACTGGGTTCTCAGGCTGAGGGACAGTGTTCGGACTGAAGGTTCGACTAAACTCATTGAACTCGGCCTCAGACCAGACCCTCGTAGCAACAGCGGTTGCGACGAGCAGCAAACTCAAGACCGGGATGCGTTTGGTCATAAATCAGACCTCCGTTTTCAGCGTAGTCCGGCAGTCTGGCTAGTCAAGCAGCGAGCGCTAGAATGTACCGGGTCTGCCTTGACTCAGCACCGGCAGCACCTAGAATGACTAGCCAAGCCAGTCTCAAACCCGGAGGAGAACTTTGACCAGATTCCGTATGTTTGTTGCCTGCGTGGTCGTCGTGCTACTGGCTGCGCCGGCGTTTGGTCTATTCGAGGACGACGAGTTCGGCCCGCGGCCTGAGGCAATGGCCGGTGCTTTCACCGCCATTGCTGACGATGTTTCAGCCATCGGCGTGAACCCGGCCGGTCTTTATCAGGTGAACAGACTGGCTGGTGCGTTGGGTGGTAGGTCTGCATATGGGGGTGTGGGGGGGCTCCACGTAGTCCAAGCCGCGTTCCTACTGCCGGTCGCAAAGCTAGGCACTTTCGGCGTGCGGCTACAGGAGTCGGGCCTTGATTTGCTGTCCGAGCGGTCATTACGGTTCGTGCATGGCTTCAGTCTGGCCCGAGATTTGGCTTTCGGTTACGGGCTGAATGGCTACAACTTTGCACAGAAAGACCTCGGTCAGGGCTTTGCTTTTGGAGTTGACATCGGCATGTTTGCTCGCATCTATCGAGTTTGGACCGTCGGTTTCTACGCTCACAACCTCAACATGCCCAAAGTCGGCGGTACTGATTTGCCTCGTCTGCTTAGCTTCGGGCTTGGATTCTCGCCTGCACCCTACATTAGGTCAGCACTGGATATCGTGAAGGAACCGGGACAGCCAACTCGGTTAGCAATTGGACAAGAGTTCCGAATTGTCGAAGACTACTTGACTCTGCGGGCCGGTGTCCAGACCGAGCCTGTGTCACTGGCTTTCGGCCTGCGCACCGGATACCGGCTAGTCCACGTGGATTACGCGATTCGCACTCATCCGCGGCTGCCGCTGTCACACAGTATCGGCCTTCTAATTGAGCCATAGCAATGCTGCTCCTATTACTGTTCGTCTTGGCCTACAGCGACTCGGCTCAGCTTGATATCAATAAAGCGACGCGACAGGAGATAATGAGGCTGCCGGTTGATTCGGTGACTGCTGAGCGCATCTGGGAGCGCATCGATGCCTATGGCCGGTTGAACAGCATCTACGAGTTGCTGCAGATTCCGGGCATCACGCCGGAGAAGTTCGAAGAACTAAAGCCGCTAATAATGGTGACCCCTAGGGAGTGGGGTGAGTTTCGTCAGAACACAGTGCAGCGAATTCAGCGAAGGCTGGCGGCTGAAGATGGGCCGACAACTGCGGCAGTTGAAGAATGGCAAGACTTACTGCTCTCGCCAATCAACATCAACAAGGCCCGAATCGATGACCTTCTTGTGCTTGACCGGGTCTCGTTGGTCGATGCTGTAGCAGTGGCAAAGTTCCTCCGAGCCGGGGGCAAAATTTCTGGCCGCCGCGACCTGGCAGGTCAGGTCCCCGGCCTTTCAAGCTATGGCTATCGAAACATGCGCGACTTCGTCACTTACACCGACTCGACTTTGGTGGGGTTTGGTGGCAATTATCGGGTGGCTTATGAGACCGATCCAAAGTGGGACACCCAGGCTGACCTAGCAATGTTCTCTCAGGCGCTGGCGGCGTTGCGCGATTCGACGATTCCCTGGGAAGCCCAAGGAATTGATACCGCGTTCTTCCGGGAACGTCTCTTGGCCGAGAGTGCCTACGTGGCAGGAATGCGCAATAAGGCGGGAATCCGTCATCGTCTGCGGGTGCGGGCAGGACGCCATATCCGATTGGGTGCTTGGGCTGGCCAGAAGCTGTACTCGAGGCAGACATTGGACGACATTAAGGGTTTCGTCAGTCTACAAGACATCGGACCGGTGCGGCGTCTATTCGTTGGTGATTACAGGCTAACGCTTGGTCAGGGTCTGCTTCTGGATAATAACTCTGAACTCAGAGCCAGGACCTATGACCGGGCTGAGGGTCTGTTCAGCGACCTGACTGAGAATCCAGGTTTCGGTATGCGCGGGGTGGCCACCGAGGTGGGTTATGACCGACTGGGTTTGATTGGTTTCTTTTCCCGAACGCGGCGGGATGCAATCCTCAATCCAGATTCCTTAGTAAACTACTACATCGTGGCAACGCCGCGCTTCCCATCGTACAAAGATGTTTTGACTGAGACTGACTGGGGTGGCAGTATCCGGTTCGACTTGGGTAGTCTCCTCTTTGCACCCATCGGTACCAGGTTTGCCTTGAATCTGCTAGGCGTGGGGTACGATCGGTCGTTCCGATCCGATGCCCGGTTCTTGGATGTGCCGGCTGATGCCGAGACGCTTGATGACCCTAACTACACCAAGCTCGACACCGGTATGAATCGACTCTTTGTTGGGGCTGATTTGAGGACAGTGGTCGAGAACGTGTCGCTTGAAGCAGAGCTTGCAGCCAAACCGCGGATTGACTCGGCAGCGGGTTTGCAGAAGGGATTACTTGTCAAAGCCAGAACCCAGTACGACTATCTGACGCTGACAGGATTGTTCCGTCACTACGACGTTGGGTATGACAATCCCTATAATCGTGGGTTCTGTGAGCAGCTGCGGTTCGAAGATACGCCGCTGGAGAAGAGTTATCGGGTAATAGACCCGGCCTTCATTGCTCTGAAGGACTTTCCAATGCCGAAGGCTGAGCAGGGGCTGTTTCTTGATGCCCGATACCAGGTTGGCAGACAAGTGACGTTCACGCGCGCCTACCTAGATATCTGGCGTAATCTTGCGTGGGGGGCAGACAATGTCCGGTTCCAAGGCGAGGTTGAGTACCAGCCGGTCTATCCGGTTCGACTCCGATTCAAACAGAAGATTCAGGCCAAAGAGCTGCCGAAGGTGGCTGGAACTACTCGTTCGGTGACGTTAGAATCCACAATCCGAGCGATGACCAGTCTGAGCAATTGGGATTATCTGACCGGTGAGGTTAGGCTGGGCAAGGTATTGTTGACGCCGACAATGCGCTACGGGGACAATGCTAGTATGTGGGGCGACTTCGTCTCAGTGCAATGGGAGCACAACTTTTCAGATGACTTCAACACTGAGCTGGGCATTGCGGTCTGGCAGACGAACTCGATGTCGCAGTGGGCGTTCGAGGACCAAGGCATTGATTTTCTCGACGGCCAGGGGATTCGCTGGTATGCCGCAGTCACCGATCGCATATCCGACAACCTGCTGTTCTACTTCAAGTTTAGACACAAGGTGGCTGATTTTCCGCACACCGGGCTTGGTAGCGTTAGCGGTCTGCACTATCGAGGCAACGCTGAGACGGTACGTGATTTTGTTTCCCGTCAGAACTCTTACGACATTAGTCTGCAGCTTGACCTGCTTTGGTGATGAGAGGAGACTCGGATGATTGATTGCAAATTCGTGTGGCGGTCGTTGCTTCTTGCCTTGGTGTCCTTTGGATTTGCAGCAGCCCAGGTTCCAATGGCGAGCTATCTTGGTCGTGAACTTGGCTACGCAAGCGCCAAGACTCTGAGTCGAGGTGGCGTTGCCGCTCTTGACGCGGGACCAGGGGCTTTGTTTACCAACCCGGCTTTGTTAGCTTCTGCTCGTCAGACAACAATTGAAGGGGGCTATGCAATCAAAGTGGCAGCAGAGACGCGAACTAGGGTCGTCTATGACCAGTTCGAGAATACCTTGGGTGAGGTAGCTATTGCAGAGAACATCAACTCTGTCGGATTACCTGGTCCCTTAACCGGAGTATTGCGTGTTGGTCAATTGGGATTGGGAATCGGTATCGCAGCAGTGCGCGATTTTAGCTACCGTTACCGCAAGGAGTATCGAGACGACTTCTATGTGCTGACCGGTGAGGACCGAGTCGAGGGAACGGGACTTCTCTATGATGCCGGACTGGGGTTTGGAGTGAGGCCCGTGCCTTGGTTTGGGTTCGGCGCACGTGGTGGATTCGGATTCGGTACGCGAAGCCTGGAAGTTTGGAGCATCCGTGGTCCGGATACCACTCTTATTTCTGAGACAGGTCGTCCACGTGGTTTCTTCTACAGCGGCGGCCTCGTCGTCATGCCGTCTGGGCGACTGATCCTGGCGGGTGATTTCTCTGGCAGTTCTAGCTTCAAGAACTGGACTGAAGCTGAGGTTGCGACTGACCATGAGTATCCTTGGGCAGCTCGAGTTGGAGTTTCTTTTCGGGCGCCAGGTACGCTGCCTAGCACATTCGTGGCCGAGGCTCGGTACGCGGCGTGGAAGGTTGTTGACTCGCTGTTCAGCAATTCGCTGATGATTCGGGCCGGAGTCGAGCATACCATGCTGAACTATGTCAACCTTCGTTATGGTTTTGGTGTTGAGCCGCAATACTATGATCCGACACTGCAGACTTTGTCTGCTGGGTTTGGGCTTGGGTTTGATGCTGGCGTGCTGCGGGTCGATGTCGGCGCCTTGTTTCAGCACGACGTATCAGAACCCGAGCACTTCTGGCAGCCGTTGTGGGAAAGTGACGTGAAAGTGCAGAGCACGAGGAGCCGAATTGCGGTTACTGCATCGCGCAGTTTCTAGACTGTTCTACGTCGTTTTTGCAGTCCTCCCGGCGTTCGCTTCTGTCCAACATATCTATGTCGTACATACAAACGACATTCATGGTGCACTGCAGCCTTCTGATGCATTCTGGATGAATCGGAACTTTCCGCCACCGCTGGCAAACGCGCCCGGCGCACTTACTGTCATCAGGGAATTGCGGGATACGGCTCTGGCCAGAGGATACGGTTTTCTGCTGCTCGACGGCGGTGATGTGTTCAAGGGTACGCCATTGGGTGATTTCACTCGTGGCCAGATTGTCGTTGACTTCTTCAGACGGGCGGGGTACGACGCAGTTGCCGTTGGCAACCATGACTTCGATTTCGGCTGTGAGGTTCTCAAGGCTATCATTGACAGTAGCGGGCTGCCATGGCTCGCGACGAATGTTGTTGTACAAGGTAGTGACACGGCGCCATCGTGGCTGACACGCAGTGTGCTTTTTGAGCGAGGCGGTATTCGTATCGGCCTGTTCGGACTGCTGACTAAGTACCTGCGGGGGATGGTGAGCGATTCGCTAATTGGTCCGCTTGACATCCTGCCTTATCACGAGGTCGCCCGGCAGGAGATTGCCCGGTTACGTCAGCAGGGCGCTGACATAATTATCGGTCTCAACCACATTGGCCACAAGCATGATACGCAGTTTGCCGACTCAGTGCCGGGCGTGGATGTTATCATCGGCGCCCATTCCCACACTGGCGTCAAACCGCCATACGAGAGTCCCCGCCGACATGTCATCGTTCAGCAGGCATACAGTAAGCTTTCAACAGTTGGTTTGATTGATCTGGCAATCGATCTGCGAACACGCCGGATCGTCGGCTACGAGGGTCGGCTATTCGATCTGTTGGGTGAAGAGATACCGATGGATCGGGAGTATGCTGCCCGGCTTGATTCGGCTCGACAGGAGGCAGAGCAGGGATTTGACGAGGTTATCGGTTGGAGCAAACGCGAGTTGACTCGCGGTGGGTTCACTGAGACACCGGCCGGCAATCTAATAACTGATGCGATGCGGGAGTATGCTAATGCTGACATTGCGTTGCACAACTCAGCTGGGATTCGAGCCAACATACCCGAGGGAGAAATCCGGTACCGTGATATCTATCAGGTTGACATATTCGGCAACACGGTAGTGGTTGGTAACTACACGGGGGCCCAGGTTAGGGAGATGCTTGAAGTGTCGGTCAATGGTCACCACGCCATCTTTCAGGTTTCAGGTCTGACTATGACATGGGTACGTAGCCGGCCAATTGGGAAGCGGGTTCAGTCGGTCCTGGTCGGAGGGCAGCCGCTCGAAGACGACCGTGTGTATCGCGTTGCTACGAACTCTTTTCTAGCCACAGGGACTGGAGAGTACGGAGTTTTTCTCGAGGGCACTGACATCGAGGACACCTTTATGCCTCTGCGAGACGTTATTGTTAGCTACATCCGACGCCACTCGCCGCTTGATGTCCGCATCGAGGGTCGTATCATTGCTCTTGACCGCTGACCGAATTACCGATTTTTGATCATCAGTCACATCCCGTAAATTGTAATGTGGCCTCTCCGCCTGGTGGATGAAGACTGTGTCAAGCAGCTGGCCGTCAAGACAGGTATTACCCCAGCTTTTGCCCGGGTGCTCTGGTTGCGGGGCGTTCGTGACGAGCTTGGTGTCGATGCCTGGCTACGTCCATCAATTGACAAGCTTCATCCGCCAGCAGCGTTACCCGATTTCGAACCGTCAGTCGGACGTATCAATCAGGCCATCCGTGAGCGCGAGACGATCCTTATCTGGGGGCATGATGACCTCGACGGTATCACTGCCACCGTGATTCTCTCCCGGGTGCTGACTGACCTACACGGTCGAGTCCTCCACTACATACCTACCAAGGGTCATGAGCCGCACGGGCTGAACCCAGCAGTTGCCCTTGGGTTTCGGGACAAGGGTGTACGGTTGGTAATAACAGTAGACTGTGGGATCACTAATCACTCAGCAGTAGCGGAGCTCAGCAGGCAGGGAATTGATGTTATCGTTACCGATCATCACGAAGTTCTTGCTACACTGCCTTCGGCTGTGGCGAACGTTGATCCCAAGAGGCCTGATTCAACTTATCCATTTCGGGGATTGGCGGGTGCGGGGGTAGCTTTCAAGCTGGCCATGGGACTAGTTGAACGGCAACTGGGATTGAGTCATACGGAGTTCTGTTCTGTTCAAACGGAGTGTCTGGCCCTGGCAATTCTTGGCACGTTGGCCGATCGGGTGCCGCTTGTGGGCGAGAACCGCACTTTAGTCGTTGGTGGCCACTGGGCGATAGAGTTAAGTTCAGCACCGGTTATTGCAGCGGTGCGTGACTACCTGCGGGGGCTGGCTGGTCATGATACCGGTGCCATCGTTAGCGGGCTGCTTGGTCTGTTTGCAGCGGCGAACGGTAATGAGGGAGTTGAGCGGATGCTGACAAGTACGCCTGAACAGGCTCGATTGTGGATTGCAGAGCTGGCGTCCCGTAGTGAGGATTGGCGGAAGGAGGCAGAACAGAGTTTCGCTAGGGCCGAGCGAATTGCTCAAGTTGGTGATGGAATCCTTTTCGTGCGGAGTACCGAGCTTGGTCCACGAACGCTAGGCTACTGTGCGGCCCGACTCAAAGAACGGTATCAGTTGCCGGCGATAGTTCTTGGGCCAAGAGGTGGCGTTTGGGTGGGTGAGTGTCGCGGAGTCGATGGCATTGATTTGATGGATTTGTTGAAGGCGCATGCTGACTACTTTGTTGACTACGGTGGTCACCGTAAAGCGGCCGGCTTCACTATTGCTGAAGAGAAAGTTGATGGTTTCATACGGTCAGCTGAGCAATACGCCCATGATCACTTTGCTGGCAAGATTGAGCCGGAGAACATCTTGCGAGTTGATGCAGAGCTGCCTTTGGTTGAGTTCACGACCGAGTTTGCTTCACTCGTTCCTTTCGGGGAGGGTAACCGTCCACCGTTGCTGGTGGCACCGTGCGAGCGTTTGGTCGCTGTCGGTTCGAGTTGGGTCAGCCAGTCGCGGCCAGACCTCCACCTACGTTTGGCACAGCACCTGCTGGCTGTTCCGGATGAACGAGAAGTGAGCTTGCTTTACACAGTGGACGCTGATGGAAAGCCGGTTCTAGTTGCAATCCGACCGATGGTAGATAAGAGGTGAGCGATGCCGCAGGCAGTTGTGAAGGTAGTACGCAAGCAGGCTCGCTCTCAACATCCGTGGGTTTTCTCCAACGAGGTCAGAAGCGTAGATGGGGATCCACGGATTGGCGACACGGTGCTAGTCTACCAGGGCAAGAGACTGCTTGGCTCAGGAGTGTACAACCCTCATTCGTTGATTCGTGTCCGGCTCTACTCGAAAGAGGTTCAAGATTTGAACCGCTCGTTCGTCACGAGTCGGCTCAGATTAGCGGCTTCGCGGCGTAGATGTTGGCTGCCCGGAGAGGGAGACTATCGGTTTTGCTATGGTGAGAGCGACGGTTTGCCCGGCCTGATAGTTGACAAGTACGGCCAAGAATTCGTGATTCAGGCCTATTCGGCAGCTATTGACCAGCGGCAGCAGCTTGTAACAGAAGTACTGGTTGCTGAGTTTGGTGCCGCGAGCGTCTATGAGCGGAATGACTTTCGGCTGCGACTGATCGAAGGACTGCAGCGAAGGACCGGCTGTTTGCGAGGCACACCAGAAGCAGGTCATGTTATCTCTGAGTCAGGTGCTCGTTTTCTTGTTGACATCGCTTGTGGTCAGAAGACAGGGTTCTACTTTGATCAGCGTCTCACCCGACGGAAGGTTAGAGAGTTAGCTAGCGGCCGTCGAGTGCTCGATGTTCACTGCTATACTGGTGCATTCAGCGTCAACGCCGCATTAGGGGGTGCGGTCAATGTCCTGGGTATCGATTCTTCTGCTGTGGCTGTGGCGATGGCCGAAAAGAATGCGGTACTGAACGGAGTAGGTAATCGCTGTACATTCCGAGCCGCCGACGCTGAGCGGGCGATGACCGAGCTGCAAATAGAGAATCAGCAATTTGGTATGGTCTTGCTTGATCCACCTTCACTGATTCCAGTGCAGCGCGATAAGCCGGCAGGGATGCGGGTTTACCGGCGTCTAAATAGTCTAGCGATGCGGCTGGTTGAGCGTGGCGGGTTGCTGATCACTTCTTCTTGCTCTCACCACCTTTCCTGGGATGATTTCAGTGCTTTGCTGATCCGTGCCGCAATTGATGCCGGTCGCGAGTGCACGGTCGTCGAACGGTGCACGCAGGGGCCTGATCATCCCATACTACTCGCGATGCCGGAGACGGAGTACCTACGGGTTTTCGTGCTTTCTTTGGACTGAACGAAAAGTATGAAATGAGGCCTGAAACTGCGGGAGTAGCAATGAACGCAAGAGGGTTTGCCACCGTTATCAACTGCATGGATGGTCGGACACAGTTGCCTGTGAACGAGTGGATGCGAAACCGGTACAAAGTGCAGTTCGTTGATACGATTACTGAACCTGGACCGGTTCGCGTCCTAGCCGAACCCAATGACCCATGGTTGGCGGAATCGATTCGGCGGCGCGCGGTGATTTCAGTAGAAAAACATGGTTCTCAACATTTGGCAATCGTTGCTCATGCTGATTGCGCGGGTAATCCATTGTCGCAGGAAAAGCAGCTGGAGCAACTCCGGCGAGCATGCAGGATAGTGCAGAGTTGGAATCTTGGTGTCAGTATCGATTTGCTCTGGCTTGGCGACGATTGGCACGTTGTGTTGGTTGATACGGTCTAGGCTTACACGAATAGCTGCGGGGGCGGGAACCGAAACGGGTCCCGCCCCCGCAGCTTGTTCTCAATGCTGGCTAGCGTAGCAGCAGTAGCTTGGTGCTGTACTCCTGAGACGGGAGTGACACCTTGAGCAAATACACCCCACCAGGCAGTCCAGCTGGATTCCATGACGCACGTAATGGTCCAGCAGCAAACTCACCTTCGACGATTCTAGCGATCGAACGGCCAGTCACGTCAAAGACCGTGGCGCTGACCGGCCCTGGTGACGATACATGCAGACTAATCTCCACGCTGCGCTGGAACGGGTTGGGTGAGCAAATTACGTTAGCGACTGAACGTGGTGATGTCGGGCCTTCATTCTCGGTAACAGCGAGATAATTGTCGTACCAGGATTGGGCGCTGTCGGCATTGGCATCGAAGTTCGTTGGCGAACTAGCGCCAATCACAGCAAATGCGCAGCGGTAGGTTCCACCCGGGGCCAAGTCAAATGGGCCTACCGAGACAGCTGCTGACCAGTCATAGGCACGGTTGGAGTTGCGCTGATTGATGGTGCCATTGAGGATGCGGTATTTCATTCCGTCAGTAATTGCTGAGTCCGGATAGACGTAGCGGGCGTGGTCCACTGCACAAAGGTTGGCGAACGAGGCAGGGGCGAGGATTTTGAGCCCAACGCAGGGATTGACGACATTGGCATGACGCATGTAGATGTAACGTTTTGTCTCATTGGAAGTGACAGTGTTAGTGTCACTGGCAGTGCCGACATCAAAATCGGCGATGATTCCGGCATAGATGCCACTGAGACTGTTGGTGCCGGTGTTGGTGAGGTCGTAGCGTAGAACGACAAAGTCATCATAGCCACTGGCCGCAAGTTGGTGCGAGTTGATCGTGACACGAATGCCTTGTGGTGTTGAGTGGCCGGCGTCGCTCATTATGCAACGGTAGTGCTGGTCGCTGGCTGCTGGGTAGTAGGGTCGGAGAGAGTCGATGATGCGAAAGTCATTGTTGGGCGGAGCAGAGCTGGCAGGTTGACCATAAAAGCGGTCGACGAGGTAGGTCGGACTGTTGCCGAACATGAAACTGCCAAAGTAGAGTGAACTCGGTCCTGTCTTGGGGTAGCAGAATCCGCTTCCCGGGTCATGAGCCGGCGGTTCGGTGAAGCCGATTGAGCCGATGGCGGTGACGGTTAGCTTGCAGTAGCCTGTATCGTGATCCATCGTTACCCGACCGGGCACCGGCGGTACTCCGACGGTCGTGGTGAATGTCGGATCCCAGTTACCTTCGGTGGCGGTGACGTGAACCGTGAACAGGATGCTTGTGCCGGGTGGTGTACCAGCAGCAGCGGTAACCCGGAAACGGTCAGCGCGCAGGGAGTCGCCAGCGCTGATGTTACCATAGGTAGCAGTCGAGTCAACGAGTGTGATGAAGCTCGAAGCAGTGCGAAGCAATGCCTGAACATTGGTGGCAGCTAGATTTCCAAGGTTGCGGAGGGTGACGAGAATATCGGCTGTCTCACCAGGGTCGAGCTGGCCATTGCCGCCGTCATCAATGGTGTAACTCTGAACAGTAATGAACGGCTGGGCAGTGCCGGTACGGATTGTGACTGTCTTCTCGTGAGCCAGGCTGCCTTGAACACTGGTAGTTAGATACATTGTGCCGGTTGTGGCTGGGTTGATGGTGAGAGAGGCGACGCCGTTCCACCCCGTGCGGGCAATCTCGTGCAATTCGCCCGGCTTATAGCAGCAGACAAGCGCATTGTAGACCGGACTTCCGCCGCGGGTGACTGTTACCTGAAAATTTTGAGTGCCGGTTGGAATCGTATCGGCGCTGGCGACCGTTAGTTGAGTCGGAGTGCTGTCCCAGAGTTGCATATCTGGGTCACCAAAGAGGTTGAGATCATAGTAGCACCATCGCCAGACATCTTGACTGCGGGCCGAGTAGGCGTAGTAGTCTTTCGAGTGCGCGTGGGTTGAGCCGATCACTGAGGAGTCTTCGTCCAAGAGATATTTGTAGAACTTGAAGTCCATCAGTTCGGACGGGCCCATTGCCGGCGGTGTGCCCCAGCCTTCTCGCGAGTTCATCATGACAGCGACCGCACCACCGTTGGGGTTGTTCATAAGGGCTTCGGCCAGGCAGTCCTCGGCCTCGAAGTTGCCAGCAATACAGGCGATTGAGTTGATAATGCTAGGCCGAGTCGCGTTGGTCTGACTATTGGCGACATTTGTGCTGTAGATGGTCTGGCCGTAGTAGGTGTACCAGCCATAGTCATCACCGTGGGCAGCGCCGTGGACAAAATTGTAGCCTTGATTAATGGCGTCGCGAATGGGGGCTGTGGTGGTCGGGTCAGCGATGTAGGTATCAATCCAGCCGGCCGGCGTGTGGTTGGCAATTGATTCGGAAACGACGCGACCTGAGTAGTTGTTGTCGGGGAAGAGATTGACGTAGGGCAGCAGCATTTTTTGCAGGTAATCGGTCGTTGGATTCTTTTCGTAGAGCAGGGTTTTGTTGATGAACGTGGCTACCTGAGTGCTATTGTCTACTGAGGCGCGGCCAACAAGCACGTCGTAGTAGAGGTCAACCGTATCGGTCATTTCACCGAAGATATTGTTGTTGTTGCCATCCCAGGACCACTGCAGGTCGCCGTAGTACGCATCAGCCGGTATGTTGCCGGTTGAGCCAGAGACTGTGACACGGCCGCGGCGACTTGGGATGACTGAATGGTCACCAGCAAGCAACACATACTTCAGGCCGTGGTTGAGCCAGTAGTCAATAATGAAGTTGCGAATCTTCTCCTGACGGTCACGGCCAGGGTAGGTGGCAGCGATTGTGTCGACAGAAAAGACACGCGTGTACCAGCCTTTCTTCGTGCGCCAGTCAGCGAGAGTTGTCCAGTTACTCATCAAGGCGGTTGAGGTGATTATTGCGTAGTCACAATCTAGATTGTCGGTCTGACGGGTTGGTGGCGCGAACCGGGCCACATCAGCAGGATTTGCAACGATACGGCGGACGTCATGCCCACTGACTTCGTTCTGGCTGCGGGTGAAGGCGTGAGGAGTGAAAGTGTTTTCGGTGTATGTGACGACGACCCGCATGCGTTGATTGAGAATCAACTTGCCACTGGCTGGTAGGTAGGTTAATGGCCGGACTGCAAAGCCCACGAGACGGTACCCAGATTTCTGGCCAGTGTAGCCGTCCCAGGCAAGTAGGTCATTGGGCCAGGAACTAGTGCTGCTGTAAGTTGTTGGGTCAGGTGGTACAAAGACTGGCAAACTGCGGCTGGAGATTGTCACGGGCTGCTGGCCGGGATGAATCAGGTACCGGCCGTCCAGCTCAACCTGGTCGATTGGCTCAACGTGAATATTGGTGACAGTAGCACTGGGCGGCACAACGATGTTCATCGTTGCTTCAGGCAGCATCGGCTGGCCCGGAGTAATTATCGTACCGTGGCCGTCAAGTGTGACGACATCGAAGCCGTTGACTCTTGCAAAAGCTAGCTGATTTGGACTAAATGTCGCATCGATGACAATCTGGCCAGCTAGAGCAAGCCACGGCAGGAGAGACAGGATGGCGGTCTTCTTCACTATTCCTCCTTAGGAAATGTCCGGGTTTGGCAAAAGAAACGGAAGCTTGCGGGCAGGATTCTCTTCCGGATTCGAAGCATGAACAGCGTTGTTTTTCGAGCTGTCGAGCCGAAATCGGGGCCCGGATGGTACTTAGTCTGGGGCGTTGGCACCGACCAGTTCGCGCAGACGGCATCGGGCATCAGGGCCAGTCAGTCCGACCGCGACGCCCGGACCGGATGTGATGAACTAGGCAAGGCCGATGAGAGGAAGGTCTTGCTGCGATGGATTGTGTGGAAATCATCAACTTTGTTCCGGCACATCTGTCGCAGCGCCAGTCCGGTGCTAGTAAGTTCAGCGACTTCGATTCTGGCCACGATCTGGCCTACCTTGCAGGCGCGGACGACGTTAGATTTGATGACGAGTAGAGTCGTTACTCGTATGGAGAATGTTGACAACGAACCAGTCTAGAACCTGTGTGAACTGCTGTCAAACTATTTCCACGCTACTTAATACTGTGCAGTTCACTTCGTGCCCGCAGGAGAGTTGCTGTCACGCCCTGAATGATAGCTTGAGATGTGAGCGTGGCCAGGCTGACAGCATCAACGCTGTCGGGTCTAATGTGGTCGAAAGCAACGAGTCTGTCGAGCAATCCAGACTTGATGATAAGCTCCAGGTAGGCGGGAGTTTCGTGATTCTTGAGGATCTCGATGTGGCGTAGCCGAAAACAGCTGTCGAGGTAAAGCCGGAGTGGCACTGGGCCACCAAATCCCTGGGCAGTTGTGCTGGCTTCGTCCGTTTCAATGACGTAACCAACTAGCTGTTGACTCTGGTCCTTCAGTATCTGGTGGGGAAATGGCTGACGAAGGGTCAAGGTTTCGGTATTCCGGTAGAACAGAACAGCCTCGGCTGGCAAGGGCCGGGGTAGTGGTTTCCCGTTCTCTGAATCGGTTGGGGCAGTCTCTTTGAAAGCACTCTGGGAAACTGTTTCCGACGGCCTTGCCGCGGTTGGGCTGGGCATGTCATTGCCGGTTTCGCGACAAACCATAAGAATAAGGGCGAATGCTGTTGTTAGTAATCTCAATCGCATTTTGCGCAGTATATATTGATTCTCGGTGGCACAAAACTGGAAGTCAAACTAATGCGTGGCCTTAGTTCTCCATGATTGTAGATATTGAGAAGTCGTATTCTGACGACCAGGTGATGAACTAGTCGGAGCTACTTGCGGGCAAGCAGTCATTCTTCAAAATGGAAGCGACAGCCAGTTGTGAAGTCAGTGGTGATTTTGGGGACTACCTTGGTGAGAGTCTTTTCGGTTCGCCGAAGATCAATCGGCTGGCATTAGACTAGACGCCACGGCCGTCGAATGATGGCGTGTAGTCTCTGGAAGCTGATTCAAGTTCCTGGACAAATCCATGCTCGAAACCAAGCGTCTCAAAATGATCGCGCACAGCCTCATATTCGGCTGGCAGCAGCCGGCGGTTGAGGCCGGGCAGCTCGGCAGCCCGATAGGCAGGATAGTACTGCGCCATTAGCGATACAACAGTGTCTGGGCCAAGGTTCTCATACAGCCAGTTCAGAACGGACTTTGAATTCTCAATGTGGCCAGGTAATACTAGATGGCGGACAATCATTCCTCGCAACAGAATGCCATTTTCGTCGTACTGATTGGTACCGACTTGGCGTTTCATCTCCCGCAGGGCCAATTGAGCAATGCGGAAGTACTCAGGGGCAGCCGAAAAGGTTCGGCTGATAGTGTCGTCCGCGTACTTGAGATCAGGGAGGTAGATACTAACAATACCCTCGAACTGACGTAACGTATCGACCAGCTCATATCCACTTGAGTTCCAAACAAGCGGAATCCTGAGCTTGGGCAGGACAGTGCGCAACACAGGGAGCAGTTGTAGGGAGTAGTGGGTTGGTGACACCAGATTGATGTTGTGTGCTCCGGCAGCTTGGAGTTCAAGCATTATCATGGTTAGACGTTCGGGTGTTGTCTGGTGACCCCAGCCTAGTTGGGAGATGTCGTAGTTCTGGCAGTAACGACAGTGGAGGTTACAGTGACTGAAGAAGACAGTGCCGGAACCGCGTGTGCCGCTGATGGGTGGTTCTTCCCAATGGTGAAGCTGTGCCAGAGCAACTTCGATGGTTTCGGTTGCTCCGCAGGCGCCACGCCGAGTAGCGCGGTCGGCGCCGCAACGGATTGGGCAGGCAAGGCAGTTCACAAAGATGATTATAAGCGAGATAAATCAGAAACGGAAGTCCAGCGGCCCAGGAGTCATTGACAGTGGTGAGGTATTGGCTAAGTTGGAAATAATGACTATGATGCGTTTGCAGAAGTACTTGGCTTCGGCCGGTGTCGGTTCGCGTCGCTACTGCGAGGGACTGATTGCGGCTGGCCATGTGAGTGTAAACAATGAACGGGCTCGCCTCGGCATGTCAGTGAGACCGGGTTTAGATCGGGTGTCGATACGCGGCCGCGAAATTCGGTCGGTATCGAAGAGAGTTGTAATTGCGGTCAACAAACCAGCAGGCGTACTCTGTGCATGCCGCCGAGACCGAGAGGAGGGATTACTGATTACCGAGATTGTAAATGCCGGGTTTCGATTGTTTCCGGCCGGTCGATTGGACCGAGACTCAGAGGGTCTGGTGATTTTGACTAATGACGGCGAACTGGCCATGCGGCTAACGCATCCAAGTTTTGCAAAAGAGAAGGAGTATGAGGTAGAGCTTGATCGACCGTTTGGGCCTGACTTGTGCCGCAGACTGGAAGCAGGAGTAGAACTTACAGACGGTTTAGCTAGGGCAGTATTGGCCCGGCAATTGTCTAAGCGTCGCATCGCCATTGTGCTGACTGAAGGCAGGAAGCGGCAGGTCCGGCGTATGCTCGATCGACTGGGGTGGGGTGTTATTCGGTTGCGGCGGGTTCGCATTGCCGATTTGGAGCTGGGTAATCTGCGGTCAGGCGAATGGCGTCAGCTGAACTCCGCCGAGGTTATGACAAAGCTCCTGAAAGAGACGTGATGAGACGATTGGCGTTGGTTACAATGCTGCTCGTTGTCGCGGGTAGGGCTGAAACTGCGCGAATCGGCCTGGCTTTGTCCGGCGGAGCGGCACTAGGGCTTGCGCATATCGGCGTGCTAAAGGTGCTCGAGCGTGAGGGTATTGCCGTTAGTGCAATCTCGGGTAATAGCATGGGTTCGCTTGTCGGTGGTGTCTATGCTGCTGGGTATAAAGCGGCGACACTTGAGAGTATGGCAGTTAGCGCCGACTGGAACACGTTGTTCAGTTCGAGTGTGTCATTCGGTGCTCGATACCTACCGGAGCGACGACAGGCGCAGCGCTATGTGCTGCAACTTCGACATCGGAATCTTGTCCCAGCATTAGCCGGCGGGCTGGTACCGCTGCAGAATGTTGAGCTTTTGCTGATGCGGCTGCTGGCGGATGTTGAGTATGATTCCTGGTTCAATTTTGACTCACTGCCCATACCCTACAGGGCAGTGGCGGTTGATCTGGTAACTGGGCGCAAGGTAGTTTTTCGGGACGGACGACTTGTTCAAGCTATCAGAGCCAGCATCGCCATACCTGGCGTTTTCGCACCCGAGCGAATCGGCGAACAGCAGTTGGTTGACGGCGGAGTGCAGCAGTACCTTCCAGTCGAGCCGTTACTCGATTTCGCGCCAGACGTCATCATTGCCGTTCTGACGATGAAGCATAACCCGGAGACTGGGATATCTCTGATTGACGTAGCCTCTCGAACGATAGACGTGATAGGCACTGAAGATCTGGAAAGGCAGAAGAGTCTAGCTGATGTTATCATTGAGCCGAATGTTGATCCGTTCATGCATTCGGACTTTCGTCGTGCAGCCGAGTTGATCGCAGCAGGCGAAGCTGCGGCCGAATTGGCCCTGCCTCGTATTCGTGCAGCACTGGCTGGCCGTCGGCCAGAAGGCAAGTTTCATTTCTTGGTCGTTCGTAAACGGCCAGTGGTTAGGTTGATTCGATTCGACGGACTTCAGGTCACACGGCGGCAGCTTGTCGAACGCGAGTTGATGACCAGAGTCGGGTCGCGACTTCAATTCAAACAGCTGATCGGAGACTTGGAGCGGTTGTTTCGCACTGACCTATTCGATGTTGTCAACTACCGTTTAGAGAATGAGAGCAACGATTCAGTGGATGTGGTCCTCGAACTGGAGGAGCGAGCCTACGGTTTCTATTCACTAGGTGTTCGTTACGATAATAGCGATGATGTCAATCTGGGTTTGGAGTTTGGGCAGGGGAATCTGTTTGGTACGGGTGCTGGTGTTAGGGCGGCAGTTCAGCTTGGTAATCCGGATGAAATCCGACTCGGACTGACTGGAACCAGGCTTTTCTGGTTGCCTGTTGGGTATCGACTTGACGCTTTCGGGGGCAGGATTAGCCGTTACCATTATGACCGCGATACCTTGCGGAGCTACTACGCGACCGACTACCTAGGTAGCATTATTGAGGCAGGCTATGTGCTGGGCCGTGATGCCTACTTCAATGTCGGAGTCACCGGTTACCGAGCAGGCTATGGTTTCCCCGTCGGACAATCGCCGATGCCACGTAGTGTCGATTGGATTGCCGGGCCGAGGTTCCGTCTGGAGGCGAACAACTATCATGATCTTGAGTTCCCAACTCGGGGTGCGTCATGGCAGTTTGAAGCGTTCTACATCACACCGTTGGCTCGTTCGACGCAGCACGCATTGAAGCTTCAGTTTGGCGCGGACCGAACGATTCCAATCGGCGGTCAATTGTTGCTGCGGCCGGGTCTCCAAATTGGCTACTCTGTCGGGACCTTGCCTTGGGCGGAAAGGTTTCGTACCGGTGGGGATGAGTTCATTGGCTTTGTTAAGAATGAGTTCACAACTACTCATTTGACGGTCGCTCGAGTTGGGGTTGACTTCCGACTTGCAAACCTTCTCGGCCAGAGTGACTATCCGTTGTACCTCCAGTTGATTGGCAATATTGGTTCCTTTGAACCGCAGTGGCGGTTGCCGGCAGTACTAACAACGCAGGAGGTGTTTGCTATGTTGCGCTGGGGTGGAGGGTTTGGCATCAGAACCAACACGCCGCTCGGGCCCCTGCAGCTGATTCTGGGTGTTGGTGATGTCGGTAAACCAGCGCCTTACTCGGGAACTCGTTTGAACATCTACTTTGCGGTTGGCCGTGAGTTTCGCTACAATCGGTAGCCACGGCCGGAGCAAACTGCCACGCAGAGACCGCAGATGTACTGGTTGGTGAGCCGGCGACGCTGAAACTCGCGCAGCTGGGCGAAACAGGCGTGGTGGCGAAACTCGGCCGGTGTATCACCGATTGCCCGGCAAGGACAGGCAGATATGCACTGGCGACAGCTACCGCAGTCTTGGTCAAGTGGTTGGTCCGTGTCCATTTCGAGGTCTGTTAGTACAGTAACAAGGCGAACCTGCGCCCCGTGGTGCGTTGTGACAACGAGGTTGTTGCGACCAAGCCAGCCTAGACCGGCAGCAATGGCAACTCGCTTGTGGGAGAGATGGCCACGTTGTCCCTCCCAATCAACAATCTGGGACGCCGGAATCGCCAGAGCCTGGGCGTTTTGGCTGTCAAGCCATCGACAGAGGTCGAGTGCGAGACGGTCGAGAGCGAAATTGGTTTGGCGGTAGTGATGTTCATAGAGTGCATTCGGTGCTCGGTCAAGAGTTGTGAGTACAGCTGGCAGCAGAGGGAGAGCAATGCTCACGGCTGTTGGCATTCGCTCTATGGTTGCAGCCGGCAGTAGGAAGTCGTCGGTTCGCAGCGCTGTGAGCCGGGTAATCCCAAAGGCGACAGCGCCACGTTCGCTACAAAACTGAGCAAGTTTATTGCGTAAGGTTGGCATCTTAGCGTCCACGGAGATGGACAAGCAGAGCAAAAACCGCAGCTGGGGTTACTCCAGGAATCCGTTGAGCTTGACCGATTGAGTTCGGCCGCGTTTGTTCGAGTCTTTCTCTGGCTTCTGTGGAGAGCCCGGGTACGGCACGATAGTCGATGGCCGAAGGGATCGATAATGATTCGAGTTCAACGAAATCGGTGAGCTGGCGTTTCGTACGGGAGATGTAGCCTTCGTACTTTATGTCGGTTTCGATGACCTGCTGTAGTGCTTTGGGGAGGGTTGGGGCATCTTTCGCTAACTTCTGAATGTCCTGCCAGGTGACTTCTGGCCGACGCAAGAGGTCAACCGGAGTTACTGATTCGGTTATCGGTCGCGTACCAAGTTGACGCAGATAGCGGTTGGTTGTGGGTGTTGCACGGATCCGGGTTTGCACAAGCCAGCGGTTGGCGGCAGCGAGTAGGCGCTGCTGAGTGGTAACGTGACGGCATTGCGTAGGTGTCAGAAGGCCCAAAGCTGCAGCTTTGGGCCCCAGTCGGAGCAGAGCGTTGTCCTCGCGGAGAATGAGTCGGTACTCGACCCGGGCGGTGAGCATCCGGTATGGTTCATCGGTGCCGCGGGTGACAAGGTCGTCAATCATCACGCCGATGTAGGATTCGCTACGGTTCAGCGTCAGCGGGTCACGTTCAAGTACTCGGAGAGCCGCATTGGCGCCTGCAATCAAACCTTGACAAGCGGCTTCCTCGTAGCCGGTCGTGCCATTGATTTGGCCAGCGAAGTAGAGGTTTCGGATCAGTTTTGTTTCGAGCGTTGGGAACAGCTGGGTGGGATCTGAATAGTAGTGTTCGATAGCGTAACCGGGGCGGGTGATGCGGCATTGTTCGAGCCCTGGTATAGCGTGAAGCATCCGTAGCTGAAGGTCAACCGGAAGGCTTGTGGAGACACCATTGGGATAACATTCAATACCGTCCGATCCCTCTGGTTCGATGAAAACATGGTGCTTGTCGCGATCGCTGAAGCGAACAACCTTGTCTTCAATTGATGGGCAGTATCGCACACCTCTGCCTTTGATTTTGCCGGAATAGAGCGGCGAACGGCTGAGTCCAGATCGGACGATGCGATGAACTGTTGGATTGGTGAAGGTAACATAACAATCAACACGATTTGCGACTGGTTGTTCGGTCCAGGCCGAGAGCGGTTGGGGTGGGTTGTCACCAGGCTGGCGCAGGAGACGGCGGAAGTCCACGGTGCGAGCATCAATTCGTGGGGGTGTGCCGGTCTTAAAACGGTTGAGTCGAAATCCGAGTTCGCTCAGGTTGTCGCAGAGGCGCTGTGATGGCAACTCGCCGAGTCGACCAGCCGGAAAATGGTCAAGGCCAATGTGAATGAGGCCACCAAGAAACGTTCCGGGCGCCACAATAACCGCTTTGGTGGGAATGCGTTCACCGAGCTCGGTCTCGACTGCTTGAACCGTGCGCCCCCGCGTGACGACACGTGCCGCCATACCTTGACGAATGCTGAGATTGAGAGTCTGTTCGATAGTAGTGGTCACAAGCCGGCGATAGAGTCGTCGGTCCACCTGAACGCGTGATGAGCGAACCGCTTGACCTTTGCTGGTATTGAGCTGGCGAAAGTGTATACCCGCAGCATCCGCCATGCGGGCCATAAAACCGCCTAGGGCATCGAGTTCACGTACGAGCTGCCCTTTGCCTACGCCGCCTATTGCCGGATTGCAGGAGAGCTGGCCGATGGATTCGAGATTCTGGGTTAGTAGCAGTGTTCGAACACCAAGGCGGGAAGCAGCTAGGGCTGCTTCGCAACCAGCATGACCTGCGCCAATAACGACTACATCGAAGCGGTCGACCTTCATACGTAGTGATTCTAGATCAGACCTTGTGCAAGTCAAAGCAGAAGCTGAAGTCTGCCAACTGTCTGACAGTTGTTGACAGGCGCGTCTATTTCTGGGACACTTACAGCGTTGGTAACGGGGCCGTGGCGCAGTTGGGAGCGCGCTTGACTGGCAGTCAAGAGGTCACGGGTTCGACTCCCGTCGGCTCCATTGGTGCTGGCCGTAACAGTTAGTCGGCCGAGGATGTATTCTAAAGTCACGATCGACCAATAAGGAGCCACTTCGATTATGACCTCGCGGATTCTGTCTGTAGCTCTGATGGTAGCAGGGTTTCTTGCTGCCTGTGCTCCAACTCAGACGATGAAACCAATGACCGAGGCTGAGCTGAAGGCGTTGCGCGATTCGGCCCAAGCCAGCTACAGCATCGGTCAGCAATACTTCTCTCAGGGTGACTATGAGTCGGCGCTGCGTAACTTCATTGAGGCAACCAAGATTGACTCAACTTTTTATGAAGCCTACGTGGCAATTGGTTCGACATATCGAAAGCTGCGGGATGCGGTTAACGCCGAGCTCTATTACCAACGGGCTGTGGCGCTCGACCCTACGAAGCCCAAAGCCTATGAGGGGCTTGGTGATCTATTCCTTTCATTGGGCGAGACAGATAGGGCATTGGCGACATACCTCAGCGGACTGGCCAAGGATTCCAGTCTTGTTGACCTCTACAATGGAGCGGCTGAGGTCTATGTCCGAAAGGGTGAAATGGCGCGCGCCGATTCGCTATATCAAGTAGCGATGCGTCGATTTCCGGATGATCAGAATGTGCAGCGGCTCTGGGCTGATTTTCTATTCAAGCAGAAACGATACCAGGATGCGGTCAACGCTCTGCTGCCTTTGGTTGCTCGGTACCCGAAAGTTATGTCGCTGCGGCAGCGTCTTGTGGACTGTTATATCGAGCTGAAGGACTACAACGCTGCCGTTAGTCATCTTGATTCGGTGCTGACGCAGGATCCTAACGATAGCCAGACGCTTCTGCGTAAGGGCGCCGTGTTGATGATGCAGAACAAGGCCAAGGCGGCTGGTACCATTTTCGAAACCCTTACGCAGCGTGATTCAACTCGTCCTGAGTATTGGGCGTATTGGGGGGAGGCGTTAGTCCAGCAGGGAAACCCAAGTGCGGCTGAGATTCGTTTCCGGCGAGCGCTGATGCTGTCTCCCGGTATGGCGCAGGCCAACGTTGGGTTAGGTGACATCCGTCTGAAGTCGGCCGACAGCAAGCGCGGCAGCAACCTGACGGCGACTTCGACCGCGAACCTACGAGCAGCACGGGCTCTATACGAAGAGGCTAAAGGGTTCTATGTCAAAGCGCAGACTGATCCGGGTTATGCCGAGTACGCGCGGGCACGAATAGAGTATGCGGATAGGAACATAATACTCCTTGACAAGGAGCTGTTTGTCCGTGACTAGCAGCGGCCGGCCATGCTCAATCGTCATGTTCTATTGCTGAACCAGAACTACGAGCCGCTATCAGTGTGTAGGGCACGGCGTGCGTTGGTGATGGTACTGGCTCAGAAAGCGGAAATGCTTGAGAGTTATGACTTAGTTGCCCACTCAGTTGGTCGCGAGATTCCCGTGCCGAGCGTGTTGCGCTTAAACTATTATGTACGTGTTCGTCGTCGTGAGGTACCACTGACGAAGCGTAACATTCTGCGTCGCGATAACCATACTTGTCAGTACTGTGGTCGGAAACTCTCAACCATGACTACTGATCATGTTATACCTAAGGCGCTGCGTGGTGACGATTCATGGGAGAATCTCGTTTGTGCCTGTCCGGAGTGTAATGCCCGCAAAGGTCGTAGGACTCCAGCGCAAGCACAGATGGTGCTACGTCGGCGGCCGAAGAAGCCACATTACTTCACTTTTACTGTCACCGGATTAGGAGAGTTTCCGGAATCTTGGCGGCAGTATCTGTTCTTGAGCTGACAATAGCCAGATATATCACAACAGCAGCGGCGCTGACTGCGCTGTTGGTCGAATCTGTCGCGGCGGTGCCACGATTCCTGCCAGTTGACAGCCTGGTGAGTCGGCGGGCCGATCTATCAGGCGAACTTGCCCGGGGTGGGTGGCTTTGGCCACGATTCACCGTGGAAAGTATCGACCTAGATGATGCTCAGCAGGTGCGGGTAATCATCGATTCCGGACCGGTCGCCAGAATCGCTGCGTGGAAGTTCGACGGCAACACGATCCTAACTGAGTCGCAGCTCCGGGCAGGATTGCCAAAACGAGGTTTGCGTTTTACATTGGCAGTACTTGAGCAGGGGCTGGACAATGTTACCAATATGTATGCCGAAGAAGGGAGACCTTTCGCAGTTGTCCATGCTATGAGCCTGACTGATAGTATGTCGTTTGTCACGCTTCGGCTGGGGATTAACGAGGGGCCTGTGGCAAGGGTGAGCGGGGTTGTTTTCGACGGGAACGACCTGCCGTCAGCATCCGTGCTTGCAAGAGTGATTCGTTTCAGGCCAGCAGCGGCAAGCAGACGATACATTGATTATTGGACCCGACGTCTGGAGATAAGTGGTTGGGTCAGGGTCGATAGTCACAGGCTCATGGCGCAGGAGAATCTTACAGCAGAGACTGTTAGCTGTAGACTGAAATATTGGTTACGACCGTTGCGTGTCAACGAGGTCTTGGCAATGGTTGGCTATTCGGCGCAGGACAAGGTAGTTGTAGGTTTCGGATTGGTTACGCTAGGGAATCTCTTTGGTACCGGTAGACGTTTCAACGCCACCTGGCAGTCAGGCAATCGGCAAATGACGTTGACGGCAACGTACGTCGAACCATGGATTTTTGGCACTGATTTCAGCCTCCGATTCGGCGTGTCGCACCATTCGTTGAGCACGATTGGCTCGTGGACCAGGATCGAAGGCGGAGCCCAATGTCCAGTTGCGCGAGACATTGATGTCGGGGCCTTCGCCAGTGTCGAGCGAAGTGCTACCACCGTTGGTTTAGCGGCTACAACGGTATCGCTTGGTTCACTGTTTAGTATTGATACACGCCATCCGTCTATCAGTCCAAGGTCAGGCATCTCATTCAAAACGACGCTTTCGGTTGGCACGCGGAATATTGGCGGTCGTTCATCAGCCATCATGCGTAATGAGATGGACATGATTTTCTTGCTGCCGGTCGGTAGTATGCTGATGCTGGTCGGAACAACTGGTGGCCGGGTTGCAGTCACTAATGTCGAACTGGGGCTCTTGGAGATGTACCCTTTAGGTGGGACGGCAACAGTTCGTGGTTTTGCCGATGGAGAGTTTCGAGCTCGACGAGTCGGCTGGTTTCGATTCGAACCGTCGCTGAGCGTAGGCGGTGGACGGATGTTTCCGTTCCTCGATGTTGGCATTAGTGAAAGCAACAGCCTGTGGCGGTTGATTAGCGGCTACGGGTTTGGGCTGCGAGTGGCTACACGGGCTGGCACTGTTGGGGTTGACTACGGAGTACCCTTCGGGGAGGCCGTTGCCATGGGTCGCGTCCATCTCAGTTTCGCTACTGCTTTTTGACATGATAAGACGATTGATTCGTCTTGACGATTCCCATTGGACGTGGGCGCGAGTATAGTAGTTATCCTGCTGCTGGGCCTCTTGCAGGGGCTTACAGAGTTTCTGCCGGTGTCAAGCTCGGGCCACGTTGCGTTGCTACAGCATGTCTGGCGTCTGCCAGAGAACTTGCGGCTGCCGGTTGCGGCTATCCTCCATGTGGGAACGACAGCTGCAGTGCTTGTGTTGTTCTCGCGTCGTCTTGGGGAAATCATTGCTGGGCTTTTTGCTTGCGCTGCGGAGCGACGGGCTGCCTCGTGGCAAGTCGTCAAGCTCGTTGTGCTTGGTTCGATTCCTGCGGCTGCTGTGGGTCTGTTGGTTGATGAGGGAATCGAGGCGGTCTTTGCAAGTCCACGCGTTACGTCGCTAATGCTGCTGGTCACGGGTTGCATACTTTTGGCTACACGTTGGGCACGAGAACGAGATAACGCAATTGGTGTGAGGACGGCCCTTTTCGTTGGGCTGGCTCAGGCCGCTGCTATTTTGCCTGGTATTTCCCGGTCGGGAGTGACGATTGGCCTGGCATTGATGTTGGGCCTGCGGCGAGAAGAGGCGTTCGAATACTCCTTCCTACTGGCAGTTCCCGTTACACTGGGAGCCGCGATTCTTGAATTGCGGAGGATAGATATTGCGCAAATGGCGTTGATCGATGTTCTACTAGGTGCGATTGTTGCGTTCATTTCTGGGCTGGGCGCGTTGTTTGTGCTGAGGCGCGCGGTAGTCCGCAGCCAGCTGTACTTTTTTGCTGTGTACTGCTGGTTGATCGGTCTGGCGGGATTGCTGTTTCTGAACTAGTAGAGACGGCGTGCCTGCGAGTCGAGTAGCATCACCCGTCGGTCGCGTTCGATGAACTCGATAACCTTAGCCATGCTACCCTGCAGCATTCGCCAGTTCGTATTGACGAAAGCAATGACCAGTTGTGTGCGTTGCCATTGGTCTTGGTACTCAGTCTCGCAGATTGCTACGTTGAAACCACGCCGGATGCGTTCTGAGAGACTGTTCAGAATGTGACGTTTGTCTTTCAGAGATTGACTGGCGGGCAAGAGGCAGTCGATAACGAGCAGGCCAACACTCACAATTAGGGAGCGCGTCTTACTTCTTCAACACGATAGACTTCGATAGTGTCGCCCTCGGCTAAGTCGTCGGCGCCGCCGATGCCGATGCCGCATTCGTAGCCGACGTCAACCTCTTTGACGTCATCTTTGAAGCGCTTGAGCGATACAATCGTGCCGTTGTAGATCTCCTTACCTTGACGCATGATCCTAGCACGGGCGTCGCGCACTACCTGACCGTGGGTGACGTAACAACCGGCGATAAGACCTTGCTTGGGGATGCGGAATACCTGGCGGACTTGGGCGGAGCCGAGCGATACTTCTTTCTTCTCAGGTTCGAGAAGACCAAGCATTGCCGCACGGATGTCGTCGATGGCAGCGTAGATAATTCGGTAAGTACGAATCTCTATGCCTTCTCTTTCAGCCAACTGCCGAGCGTCGGCAAGTGGCTTGACGTGAAACCCGACGATGATTGCCTCCGATGCCTGAGCCAATAGCACATCACTCTGGCTGATGGCACCAACGCCGGAGTGGATGACTTTCACTCTTACTTCGTCAATGGACAGCCCTTCTAGAGAGTCTCGTAGTGCCTCAGCTGATCCAGAGACATCGGCTTTGAGCACGATCTTGAGCTCGCGGGTTTGTCCTTCGACGATCTTTTCTTGCAGGGCAGCAAGGGTAACCTTGGGCTTTGCGGCTGACAACACACGGTCACGCTTGGCGAGAAAGCGACGTTGGGCGATATCACGGGCGGTCCGTTCGTCGCTTACGACGTCGAATCGATCACCAGCCTGGGGTAATCCGGAGAAACCGAGCACCTGCACTGGAAGAGAAGGAGTCGCTTCGGGCATCGGTTGAAAGTGTTCGTTGAGTAGATCACGGACACGACCGTGGAATTCAGCAGCCACAAAGGGATCACCCCGGCGCAAAGTACCTTCCTCGATGAGGACAGTAGCAATACTGCCTCGACCGCGGTCAATGCGGGCTTCAATTACGACACCGCGGGCAGGGCCGTCGTAGGGTGCTCTTAAGTCTCGCTCGAGGGCGATGACCGATATCCCGTCGAGCAATGTCTCAATTCCCGCTCCTGTTACTGCCGAAGTTTCGACGCAGAGCGTGTCGCCGCCGTAGCCTTCAACCTTGATGCCGTGTTGCGCAAGTTGGGCTTTAACTCGGTCGGGATTGGCGTCGTGCAGATCGGACTTGGTGATGGCCACGACAATTGGTATGCCGGCAGCCCGAGCGTGATCAAGCGCTTCGATTGTTTGGGGCATTATGCCTTCGTTGGCAGCGACGACCAGTACAGCGATGTCGCCAACTTGGGCGCCACGTGCCCGCATAGCAGTGAAGGCCTCGTGGCCGGGGGTGTCGAGGAAAACGATTGGTTTCTGCTGGTACATGGCGACGTAGGCGCCAGTGTGTTGGGTGATACGTCCGTACTCTTGCTCGACGACGTTCGTCTTGCGGATGTAGTCAAGCAATGCTGTCTTACCGTGATCAACGTGGCCCATCACTACGACGACTGGCGGACGTGGTTTGGGCTCTCCGCGGGGGACGGTACTTTCAGTCTCGACTTCTTGCTCAACTTCTACGCCGCACTCGTCAGCAATGAGCATGATAGTGTCGAGGTCAAGACGTTGATTGACCGTAGCAAGCATACCAATAGCCAGGCATTTCTTGATAATATCCGATGCCGGAACGCCAAAGGCATGAGCGAGCTCGGCCACAGTCATGTACGGGCTTATCTTGATCTTTTCCTGCGTTGTTGGTACTGCTGCGGGTTGGCACTCGCGAGTTGACCGGCGATGACGGATCTCGCGACGCTGGATCTTGACGAGCGTTTGCTTAACGTTCTGAGCAATTTGATTGCTGTCAATCTGCGCCTTGGGCTTTGGCGGGGCAGTAGGCGTCCGCTGGCGTTTGATTGTTTCTTTGAATTGGTGTTTTTCAGCACGAAGGCGCTGGCGAGCTGCCTCGAACTCCTCGTCCGTTATATAGGAGGTGTAGCCACGACTGGGAAACTTCAGCTCGCGGAGAATCGCGACCAGCCCTTCGCTAGACAACCCGAGCTGGTTGGCAGCTTCGAAAACTTTAAGTTTGGCCATTAGGGCAGTGGGGCTTCGGTTGCTGGCTGGGCGGCAGCGGCCCGCAATTCGGCAAATCGAGCCGACAGGTCTGTTGAGGTGCGCCAGACTGTGTCGCGTATTTGTTGACGCCAGTGCTCAATAGAATCGGCCGGTAGCTCGGTGAGCTTGACTAGGTTGTCTACCTGAGCATTGAGAATATCAAGGGCGTTACTCATTCCGGCGGCGCTCAACCTGTTAACGATGTCCTCGTCCAGGCCAAGTTTGCTCAACGGAACCGACGCCGCTTTGTTCATCACAACGCGGTTGCGATAGTCAGTTTCCTTGAGTACCTCGATCTTGACCTGACAAAGGAGACTAGCAAGCCAGACATTCTGTCCTTTCTTGCCAATAGCGATCGAGAACTCTGCATCGGGAACGACAACAATCCAGGTTTCACCTTCGCGGATTACTTCCGTAACGCGGGCGGGGCCGAGCGAACGAGCAATGAAGACTTGGGGGTCGCGGCTCCATTGGACAATGTCAATCTTCTCGCCCGACAGCTCCTTAATGATATTCTCAATACGAGACTTACGATAACCAACGCAGGCGCCGACTGGGTCAACCTTTTCATCAAGCGAGGTGACAGCAACCTTGGAGCGGAAGCCCGGGGAACGGGCAATCCCCTTGATCTCCACGACTCCTTCTCTTATTTCCGGCACTTCGCGAGCAAGCAGCTTGCGTAGGAACTCAGGATGGGTGCGAGAAAGGAAGACGCGCGGACCGATTGGTGTTTTTTCAACCCGATGGACGTATGCCTTAATCGGCATACCCTGCCGGTAATGATCAGCCTTGAGTTGCTCACGGTTCTGAAGAACTGCTTCGATTAGACCAAGGTTGACAATCAGTTCGTCGCGGCCAATCTTCTGTATCGTACCTGTGACAATCTCCCCCTTCTTCTTACTGAACTCGTCGAACAGCTTGTTGCGTTCGGCTTCGCGCAGCTTGAGTACGAGTTCATCTGAAGCCTTGCGAATCGCAATCCGACCAAGTTCATCAAGCGGCACCTCAACCCGGACGACATCGCCAACTTGGGCCGAGGGATTGATTGCTTGAGCGTCGTTGACGCCAATCTCTTGACCAGGAGCAATGACTCGTTCGACTACCTTCTTTGCGATGAACACACGAATCGCGCCGGTCTCAGGGTTAACCTCGGCATCGGCTTCAGTGTCAGGGCCATAACGCCGACGCAGACCGGCGACGATGCTCGATCTTAACGTCTCACAGACATAGCTGATGTCCACGTTGCGAATACGGGCAATCTGGGTGATAAGATTGGCGATATCTTTATTCACACGGCACTCCTTTGGCCGGTAGCGTGCTACGACTCAAGGACCTGTCGGTCGGGCTGCCGGCCTGGCGGCTGGCGACCGGAGTTTGACGTCGGCGTCGGCCATTACTCAGTTCGTTTGTCATCCGTCGGCCGAAGAGTTCTGCATCGCTGACAACGAGACGAGCCCTGGTCACAATCGAGAATTCGATACGTTGGTGTTGTTCACCTTCGTTCGTTCTCCGACGGAGCAGAAAGCCGATATCGTCAACAGCTGAAATTGTTCCCTCAGTAACTCCGGTTCGTGTCCAAACCTTGACACGGCGCTCCATGGCGGCGGCGAAATCGCGCGGTTGATACAGGTTGCGTTCGATACCGGGTGAAGACACTTCCAAAGTGTAGCCACGTGGTAGCAGTCCGCGTGACTCGGCTTCTTGAGTGAAGGAACGGAGGAATCTTGAGCAAATGTTGTGTGACACTCCAGTCGGCGAGTCAATCTCAATCCGAGTTGATACAGCCGTTGTCTCCATGTGATAGAGAACAACGCCGAACTGCTCGGCAACAAGCGCCGCTACGTCACGAAGGGCCTGATGGTTTGTTCCGGCCATCACCGGATTATAGTCTCAGCCTTGAGAGAGTCAAGGAGAGTGTCCGTAGTTCTGCAACCGGTGTTCGGTCGCAACGAGCTAATTCATTGATTGCCAAAGCCTTAGGGTCTAATCCACGCATGTCGCAGACATGTCGCACCTCAAGCTGGTATCTGTGGTTGCACGGCTAAGTGTCCATTTGTCAGGGTGTTGTATTCTTAGGAGGCCTTTGGAGTGTTTGGCACGACAGATGCAATTTGATGGGCGGGTTACACGAATGGAACTGGGAGGGGGTGCTTGACGGTGACAATTAGGTACCTCCGTTTGGTTACCGCGATGGCTGTGGGCAAGCATCCCCTTCCGGAGATTGGTCGGTGGTTCTTTGACAAACTGGAGTTTACGGTTCGTCGGGCAGCATCCTGTTCGCCTTTGAAGTAAGATTTGGCGAATGGACGAAGGCGATGAATGCTCTATGAAAGGGCGCATCACACCAAGGGTCTCTCTGCCATCTCAGCCTCTCGCCGTTGTCCCAAGCCTCAGACAGCTTGAACCTCTTCGTGCCATTCGCCCGCAATTGGTTAGGGAAGGTCCAGAGCAGGGATAACCGCTCCATGACCGGGGAAACAGGAAGCGGACTTCAGGCAGTACTCTGGTGCCGAAAGACTATAGCATCAGCGAATCTGGAGTGGGTCCGCATGATACAGCACCGGCTCGCATCAGCGGGGGCCGGCATCATAGCCTCCTTCTTGGGTCGTAGCCCGCGCCCCAAGTCCTCGTAAACGGCCCCCCAATCCTCTCATGATGCTGCCCGACGAGCCTCAACTGTTTGGGGCTGCTCTACACCTGAAGGTCGTTCGCACTGGAAGAGAATGCCGCCTCTCATAAGAAATTGGCACTCTTGGACGCTCGCAGGTTAGAGCGGCTCCTTTTTTGCTGACCTGCCGGTAAGGCCGGATGGGTATGAACTATCGAGACTTCGGTCTGTTGCCGCGTAGTCGCCAAAGCATCGTTCTAACAAGTGTTGCAAGTTCAAGGGTTGGCAGTAGCCAGACCGCTTTGAGCCAAAACCATTTGCTTCGGTCGTGCTTACTTAGATAGCGAAAGAGGGAGAGGTGATTTTCCCTAATCATTTTCAGTCTGACCTGACTGGTACTCGCGCCACGGCGGTGCATGACTTTGACCGTCGGCAAGTAGCGGATTCTCCAGCCAGCGGTCAGTAGTCGTTGGCAGATGTCCACATCGTTGTAGAAGATCGGGAATCTCTCGTCGAAACCGCCAAGCTCCATCAAAACGGCGCGACGGAACAGCAAGCACGAGGCCATCGGTTGTTCAACATCCTGCGCAGTATTGTAGTCAAACTTACGCAAGCGCCAGTGATCAAGAACAGCATTACCAGGAAAGAGTGAGGAGAGGCCTGTTATCTCAAAGAAAACAGCTGTGGCCGTTGGCAGTGAGCGAATCGAAGCTTGGTCAGTGCCATCTGGATTGACCAACCGCGGCGCAACAGCACCGGCATCAGGAACTTCATCGAGCTCGCGGCAGAGTTCCTCGAGTGCGCCGGGGCTGAGTACAGTGTCGGGATTGAGGAGCAAGACGTATTGACCGCTGGCGATAGCCAAACCTTGGTTGTTGGCTCGGGCATAGCCGAGATTCACCTTGTTCTCGACAAGGACAAACTGGTTGTAGCGGCGGACGCGAGCGACCGTATCATCAGTGGAAGCATTGTCGATGATGATAACTTCAAAGTTGCCGTCGAACGTAATTGAGTCGAGACAGTTTTCGATATCGGCAGCGCTGTTCCAAGTGACAATTATGATTGACAGGCGTGGTTTTCCTTGACCTGCGTGAGAGCGGGTCTCTGCACCGGCTGAGTCGGACGTTGGCCTCATCCGACGAGCGCGCGGTAGTACTCGAGCAGGTCAGCCAGAGTTTGAGAAAATGGTATCTGTGGCTGCCAACCGGTCGCCGTCATAAACTTGGCTGGATCGCCGGTCAAAACGGGAATATCGTGCGGCCGGAATTGAGCAGGTGAGCTTCGGATTTCGACACGTACTCGAGCCAAGCGGCAGAGTTCATCAACCGCCTCTCGTAAGACCACAGGTCGGCCAGAGGTCACGTTGTACGTCTCTCCGGCAACACAGCGTTCGATGGCAAGTGAGTAGGCACGAACAATGTCTCGGACATCGGTGTAGTCACGACGGATGTCGAGATTGCCCATCTCGATAACCGGCGCGCCTAGCTGTCGTTCGGCGCGGGCGATGCCAGCCGCAACTTTGGGAAAGACAAAGTTCTCAGCTTGGCCGGGACCGGTATGACTGAATGGTCGGAGCACGACCACGTCCAGGTCGAATGCTCGGTGGTAGAAACGACCGGCGTCGCCAGTCATGAGTTTGCTCAGAGCATAGGGACTGAGTGGCAGTGCCGGTTCGGACTCACGGAGCGGTCGACCGACGTTAGTGCGGCCATAGACGTCGGCGGAAGAAATCAGAATGATGCGCGGACTGAGAGTCAGACGGCGTACGGCTTCAAGCAGATTGAGCGTACCCAGAACATTGACTTGATAAGTTGCAAGGGTGTGTGTTTCGGAGGCAGCAACCGAACTGACTCCAGCAAGGTGGATAATAGCGTCGGGCCTGGTAGCTGCCAGTAGTCTCTTGACGAGCTCAAAGTCGGTGATGTCACCAGGATGAAGCTCTGCCGGAAGGTTAGCCCGGGGAGCGGCAAGGTGAAGGCCGATTACGTGCCAATTGTCGGCCGTCAATTGCCGGGCGAGATGGTTACCGACAAAACCTTCGATGCCGGTTATGAGAGCTCTTCTCACACGCGTTGGCGCCAGTAGTCGAGCAAGTCGCTCATCGTCTGCACGAAGGGAATCGTGGGCTGCCAGCCAGTTGTCTGACGAAGCTTGGTACTGTCGCCAATGAGCAGTTCGACGTCACTGGGTCGCATTCGCTGGGGGTCAGGTTCAACGCTAACCTTGACGTGGCTCAGACCGAGCAGGATATCGAGCATCTCGCGGATACGATAGCCCTTGCCAGTGGCAACGTTGTAGGCCTGGCCAGGCTCGCCCTGTTCGAGCACCAGATAGTAGGCACGAACGGTATCGCGGACGTCGGTAAAATCACGGATAGCCTCAAGATTGCCGACATGAATCACGGGCGGCCGCAGGCCCTTTTCGATCTCAGCAATCTGCCGGGCGAAGTTTGATGTGACGAACACATCGCCGCGGCGCGGGCCGGTGTGGTTGAAGCCGCGTGTGCGGACGATAAACATACCATAGCTTTGGTGATACTGGTAGCCCATCAGGTCCTGAGCGACTTTGCTGACGCCGTAAGGTGAGAGGGGACGAAGTGGGTTCGATTCCTTGATCGGGGTTTCCTCTGGTCGGACCAGCCCGTATTCTTCGCTAGAGCAGGCGATTTGAATACGGGCCGGACAGGCACAGGTGCGGACTGCCTCTAGCAGATTGGTTTGACCAATGATATTGGTGGTCAGCGTCTCGGTCGGGGCAATCCAGGACATCGGTACAAAGCTCTGGGCAGCTAGGTGGTAGATGCGGTCAGGCCGGAGTCGGTTGATGAGCTCATACATCGCCGTGGCATCACGGATGTCACAGGTATGAAGAGTTACCTTGCCTTCAAGGTGACTAATGTTGTCCATGCGGGAACGCCAGCGTCGGATGCCATGCACTTCACCGTCGTTGCGGCTGAGTAGGTATTCGGCGAGATGGCTGCCAGCAAAGCCGGTAATACCGGTAATGAGGTACCTCACGAAGCCTCCTAGACTAGAAAAGTTCCAAGGCAGAATACTGGTTCAAGCCTTGGTGACGCGACCGGACCGCAGGCAACGGGTGCAAACCCAAGCACGGCGGACAGTACCGTTCTCCTTTATCTTGACATGTTGCAGGTTAGGGTCAAAACGGCGTCGGGTCACGTTGTGGGCGTGGCTGATAGTGTTACCGACTGCGCCAGTCTTGCCGCAAATCTCACAATGCCGAGCCAATGTTCCTCCTAGTTGAGTTGTTCTTGGGACAGGATAGCAGCAATCGGCTGAGTGTCAATTGTCCGAGATACGTGGTTGCTATAGGGAGACGCAGAGTCAACGAGGGTCTGCAACGCGACGGAAAGAAACCAACCGAACCGGGCGGCAGCGGCACGACGCCGCTGCCGCCCGAAAAGTACCCAGACCGAGGTCAGTGTTGGATGACGAGTTTCTCTGTGAACGTGGCCGTGCTGGTGTTGACTTGGAGCAGGTAGACGCCAGCAGGGATTGATTGCAGGTCGATCGTGAACGTGGCATCATCAGACGAAGCGAGACGGACAGGAATCTTCCGGCCCACAGCGTCGAATACGGAAATGGTTGGCTGCAGTCCTGGTAGTGCTAGGGGCACAGCCAGTCTAACTGTAACGAAGCGCGAGGTGAGGGGATTGGGAGCAATGGACAGCATCGTCCGCGGCGTCTGGCGGTTTTCCAAGGCGGCGATTCCCCGCGTCCGGCCTGGGGGAGCAAGGACATTGCCGGATGGTTTGTAGCGCCAGAACTGATTTGTCTTGTTGCCTTTCAATGCATAAAAGACACCCTGGCCAAGGTGATAGGCAATCGCACCGCCGGCCTTAACTTTCTTCTTGCGAGCATCGCCAGGGTACGTCTGCGGCAGTGATTCGAGTTCAATCCAAGTATCGCTGTCAACGCCAGGGAGGTACTTCCAGAACTGGTTCGTGTTGTTGCCTTTGAAGGCATAGATGGCACTTCCGTCCCAGGCGGCGGCAGCGCCGTCGCCAACCTTCTTATTGGTCTTGCCGGTCACACGACTGTCCAGCGGCATACCAGCCAGAGTTGGTGTTGGGAGCCACTGACCAGTTCGAACATCGTAGCGGAAGAGCGCATTGTATTTGTTCTGCATCAAGTAGATGAACTGGCTGCCGTCATAGACAATCCAGCTACCTTTATCGTATTTCGGTCGGGTATTGTACAGCGCCGGTTCGAGAGTCAGGAAGGTATCGGCAGCAATGTCATAGCGGTAGAAATCGTTCGTGCCTGAACCTTTGAGAACATAGATGAAGCTAGAGTCATTCTTGCAGACATAGGCGAGACTGCTGCCACCTTTGACTTTCTTACCGCGGGTCGCGGTCTGGTCACGCGAGAGGGGAATGGGACGTAGCGGGGTCCAGGTTCTTTCAGTGATACTATACCGGTAGAAATCATTCGTATTGTTGCCTTTGATGACGAAGACATACCCACCACCGCAGGCCATGCCAGCGCCTTTGCCAACCGGTCGCAGTGTTCCGCCGACGTCAGGTAGTCTGGTCCAAGTGCTATCTGTTGCCGAATACTGCCAGAACTCATTGGTCTTGTTGCCCTTGATGGCATAGATGAGTTCGTGCTCAGGGTCGTAAGCGAGCGCACCGCCATCTTTCACTGGAGTCCCGACTAGGGTTTCGGGACGGGGAGTCCAACCCCCGGGAATATCGGCAATGGTTGTGAATGACCAGACTGGCGATTGGGCTGTTCCGCCGACATTCTTAGCAACGATCCGCCAGAAGTAGGTCGTACCGTAGGCCAGGCTATCGTAACATTGGAATACCTCCGAGACGTCACTGGCTAGCAAGACTAACGGCGGGTTCTGCTGGTCAAGGTAAACGTCATAATTCTCGGCGCGTTCGGCAGGGAACCACACAAGAGTGCCATTGCGGGCGACGTTGCGAGCACGGTCGGCAGGCAACCGTAACTCGGGGGTTGCCGGTGCAGCAATCACAGTTCGGAAGGAGTAAACTCGTGACTCAGTACTGCCGCCAGCATTGGTGGCGACTACCTTCCAGTAGTACCAAGTTAGGTGACTGAGTCCAGAGTAGTCAAGTTGGGTTTCAGTTAGTCCAGTTGCAGCCAGTGAGACCGGCGGGTTGACAGTGTCCAGATACACGTCGTAGCTGGTTGCGCCCGCGGTCGGTCGCCAGTCGAGAATGCCATTGACTGGTACGTTGACAGCACCACTCTCTGGAGCGACAAGAGTCGGGCGTGCTGGTGGGCCAGGCACGGTGGTGAAACTCCAGATGGCGGAGCTACTGTCGCCACCGGCATTGATGGCAACCACGCGCCAGTAGTAGGTGATGTCGCCACCGAGGTCTTCAACGTGAAGTGTCGTTGTCGTGATACCAGTGGCAATCCGTTCGACCGGTGGGGAAACAATGTCAAGATAGACATCGTACCAGGCAGCACGGGCAGCAGGTTGCCAGATGAGGTCGCCGGCGCGAGGATGGTTGACCGTGCCGTTCGGTGGCGCAACCAGCACCGGGGCAGTTGGTACCCGAATGATGGTTGTGAAGCTGTCAGTGGCCCATGGCCCGATGTTGCCGTGGTCGTCAACACCGCGCACGCGCCAGTAATACCTAGTGAGATAGGCGAGGCTTTCAGAATGAGTGTATGCAGGGATGGTTGTAGTGACGTTGAAGACGGGGCTACTGAATCCAGGGTCAGTTGCCAGTTGGATGTCGTAGTGGTCTAAGAGATCAAGGGCCGGAGACTTGGCGTGACCCAATTGATTAAGGTCGAGTTCGGTCCAAGTGAAGTTCGGTACCAGTGAAACGTTGACTGCGGCCGGTTCCGGGGTAAGCAGTGTTGGGGCGAGCGGCGCGGTTGCGTCAAGGCTGAAGCTGAAAACTGGCGAGTAATCGCCCCAAGTGTTGCCAGAGTTGGCCGAAGGACGAACACGCCAATAGTAGCGGCCGTCAGCCAGGCTCGACGATGGTACGTATGTCGTCTCGGGGAGGCCGACGTCAATCACACGAGTGCTGAACAGCGAGTCAACAGAAACCTGAAGCTCGTAGTAGTTGGCTCCGGTTGAGGACCTCCAGCTGAACGTCGGGGTGCGGTTGTTGAGATAAGCGCCATTGGTGGGCGCGAGCAAAGTAGGTGCGGCTGGATGAATAGTAGTAAATACCGACGGACCACCCCAACGACCGGTGTTACCGGCGTAGTCTATGCCGCGGACTCGCCAGTAGCAGGTGGTGGAGTAGGCAAGGTCAACGATGTGCGTGTAGGAGTTGGTCTGGGGTGTGGCAGTGAAAATGATGTCGGTGAAGCCTGAATCGCGGGCAACCTGAATATCGTAGTATTCGACTTCGTCACGACCTTCCTTCTCAAGCTGGCGGTGTTCTGGTTGGTAACCATATTCAACTTCGGTCCAAGTGAATGTGGGTCGGAGCGAGACGCCAGTGGCCGAGTCCGGAGGGGTCAGCAGCACCGGTGCAGCGGGCGGCGTTGCGTCAACATTGAACTGGGCAGTGGCACTCCAATTCCCGTTGATGCTGCCACTCATACCGCGAACACGCCAGTAGTAACTGCCATCGGCCAGTGAGTCGGTCGTCGCCTGCGAAGCAGTCAGCCCGGAGGCGTTGAAGACCACCGCGGCGAATCCGGGGTCGAGTGCGACTTCGAGCTGATAGCTTTCGGCTCCAGCCAGGTCATCCCAGTCAAGGTTGACGAACGGGCTAGTAAGCCAGACATTGGGCCCGTTTGGCGAGAGGCCAGTAGGAGCGCCCATAACGATGAAGCTGCCAAGAATAGAGTCGTTTTGGGGATAGGGGTCGGCCAGCAACGTCTTCAGCTTCATTGTGTAGTAGCCCTGGGCAAGGCCGGGCGTCGCCGGCGAGAAGTTGACCAAGCGGAGGGTGTTTGGTGGCAGATTAGTGACGTTCTGGGTGCTGGTGTAGTTGAACCCAGCCGGTCCGGCGATGGTCAATTGTACCTGGAAAGTTTCGTTCCAACTGCCGTAGTTGCGGACGTAGGCTGAAGGCGATACGGCTGTTCCCGGCGCAAGGACAGATTGGTTGGCTGGGACGTTGAAGGCAGCAGCGCCGACATCATGGGTGGGGTAGAAGCGTATTGCCCGAGCGCTGTCAAGCAAGTTCCCGGAAGGCCAAGCGTTGTTCTCATAGGTTAGGCCAGCAGTACCATCGGCGTTCTCGATACCGACACAGGCACTGGCACCACGGTCATGGGCCGGGGCACCGGGTGCGATTTTGCGGTATTGAAAGAGAATCTGGTTGCTAGTCTCGTAGAGCTTGACCTGGAACGCAAGCCCGGTGCCGAATGGATTGGCCGCACCCCAGAACTTGATGCTGTCGTAGGAGATAATGAAGACCCGGTTCGGCGCTGTTCCTTGGGTGGCATAGCGGCAGCGGCCTGGCACGACCTGGTCAAGATTGTCCCAGAGCGGAGCGATAAGATAGTTGGGTGCCTGCGGGTTGGGTAGCAGGTCGTTTTCGGTTTCAGTACCGCTAAGGCCACCGGGTTGGAACGAAAGCAGACCGTTAGTGCTGACACTGATGCTATTGTGAGCAGCATTGTAGAAGTAGAAAGTAAACGGCAGTGGTATCGTGACCGCACCGTCATCGCTGGATGGGAAGGTGATGGGCGTACCAGAGGAGGTGATGTTCGACCAGCTATAGGTTGGGCCACCAGTTGTGTCGGAATCAATGAAGCGATAGCCCATGGCATCGGGTCCGCCGGTGAAATAGGCTCGGAACACCGGACAGACCTGCAACCGGTTATTGTTGTACGGCAGCTCGTCGCCGATCAGTGCCGTGTAGATGCCGATTGTCGCCCGTTCGATGACAGTGGGCTGCCAGCCGTCGAAAGTCACGGTGACCGACTCACCAGCGGGGACGGACGGAATCACGGTGAAGGCGTTCCAGCGTTCTTGGTTCTCTTCGCCGAATACCGAACAGATGACCGGGATGTTGTTTTCGAGGGACGTGCCGAAGTTGCGGATCGTCGCCTTGATGGTTACTGGCCGCGGCCGCATCGGGACACCGGCGGTAGTGGGCGACGCAATTGTTGTCACACCGATATCATGATCGGGTGGCGGCGGCCGCCAGAAACGGATGGCGAGGCCGGAAGTAAGGATATTACCGTCCGGGTCGCCATTGTGCAGGTAGCAGAGACCGACTGTGCCAGTACTGTTCTCGATGCCGACTGTTGCTGAGCGGCCGTAGTCGAATGTCGGATAGCCGACGACCACATCGTCATACTGGAAGATGATGTCTTCGGATGACTCAGAGAAAAGAGCCTGGAAGCTCATATAGTCGCCGGTGCGGAAATTGACTTCGACATCCTGAAAGGTGACGACGAACCGGCGATTGGGCGGGTTGCCAATTGTCTTGGTGACAACAGCGCCGTTATAGGCGCCGCCGACTTGGCAGTCATCCCAGAACGGAGCAACGATGTTGTTCGGTATAGCCGAATTGGGCATGGCGACGTTGACCCACTGGTTTGTACCCGGCGACCCGCCAAATCGAATCCAACCGTTGGAACAGACGTAGAGAGTCTCATACTGGACACCGCGATAGGTAATCGGGAACGGAGGTGTTACGACCACACCTTCGTCATCACCAGCAATCGGCAGAGTCTCGCCACCGGTGGTGTCAACCCAGGAGAAAACCGGGGCATTGGGGTCAGCGGTGTCAGAATCAACCCAGAGGTAGAGGTTAGCGTCTGGGCCGCCGGTGTGGGTTCGGCGGCGGACAAGAACCGAACGTGTCAGCGTGTCATTGTTGGGGTTAGGGTCAGCAGTTGCCTGAACTGTAACCTTGACGAGGCAGGACTCCTTGTTGGTGGGCGTCCAAGTGCCGAAGGTGACAGTGGCAGTAGCGCCGCCAGTAAGCGTAATTGTTGTGTCGCGTTGGTAACGAAGCGTACGCGCAGTGCCAAAAATACTGCAAGTGGCAGCGATGCTGCCGACCGTAGAGATACCATAGTTTGTTATCAAAGCCCTGGGAGTCGTTGGTTTGCCAACCCAAGGCATTGATGGCTCCAGAATCTCGGCGACACCAATGTCGCGATTGGCGAAGTAAAGCCGGACGCAGATTACCTCATCAGTCGTCGTACTCTGGCTGAGAACGAGAAGAAAAGAGTCGCGCCACATCTCACATCCACCAGAGACATCACCGGGTGGCGACGGCAGTTCAGTCCAATCGAGCGGAACGAGATTCGGATAGCTGAGCTTGGCAATCTCCGGATGGCCACCAATCTCCTGAGTTGAGGCCCAGACAAAGCCGCGCGAGTCATAACCCATGCCGTAAATCTGAAGCTCGTTGTCGTAGGCGTGAGGATTGTTGCCGGTGCGGTGGAACTTCCAGATACGGCTGTTCCAGTTGGCAGAAAGCAGTGACTCGCCAGGGACAGCCGCCATTGCGCGATGGGGCACAAGCTCGGTGTCAGGGATGAAGGTGTTGACCACGGCCCGAGTGGGGATGGAAATCTCATAAACGCCATCTTCATCGGAAGCGAAGACCGAGTTGCCGATACGGCTCATATCACGCCAGCCATACTCGGTCGTGGTTGGCTGCAGAAACGAATCAACGAGCGTGCGCGTACGCAGGTTGTAAACGAGTACTCGGTTTGGGTCGTCCGAACTGTTTGCCCCGCCCGAAGAAACCCAGAGCAACGTGTCGTTGATTGGCGTCAGACCAAGGCAGACCGAGTCGCGCAAAGGCATCCGCCATTCGATGCTGTAGCTGATGTCGCGGCTGAGTAGAGAGGACTTGGGACGGGTGCGTGGGCGCATCGGCCGGACATCGTTTGTTCCTTGATGGTCTTCCCAGACCGGTGGCTTGGCAGCAGCGACACTACTAACCAGAAGCAGGAACGGGATGATTAGATAGCCGAATGCCCCGTTGGTGAACGGACTGTAACCCCTTCTTGCCTTTGCCGAACCGAGGGCTGGTCCGGCGCCAAACAATGCTCTAAGCATGCTTGCCTCCCAATGCTGAATAATCAAAATAGCGACAGACAACCTTGCGCCCGTTGGTCTCTAGCAGCCAACCGGTTGGTAGAATTGGTTTGACCACCCTGTAAGTTGTGCTGCCATAAAATGATAGGGCAGAAGGCCTACAATGTCAAGCTGACCAAGGGATTGGCAATCATCTCTTGGACAGTAGAAACAGCAGAAAAGCGCGGTGGGGGGGCCCTGGCCCCCCCCCCCACGGTTGGTTGGCCGAGGGGG